>NZ_JACAFQ010000009.1 GCF_015354575.1 Pseudomonas sp. UFMG81 | reverse complement strand
GCTCATCTGATAGCGCAAGGCCCGAAGGTCCCCTGCTTTCTCCCGTAGGACGTATGCGGTATTAGCGTTCCTTTCGAAACGTTGTCCCCCACTACCAGGCAGATTCCTAGGCATTACTCACCCGTCCGCCGCTGAATCAAGGAGCAAGCTCCCGTCATCCGCTCGACTTGCATGTGTTAGGCCTGCCGCCAGCGTTCAATCTGAGCCATGATCAAACTCTTCAGTTCAATACTGCTTGGGTTTTTAAGAAACCCTAAACTTGGCTCAGCAATCTCAAATGACTATGTGATTTCTCGCACGGCCACTTGTGATGCTGATAATCTTTGTGACTATCAGTCCGTACTCACAAGCACCCACACGAATTGCTTGATTCAATTTGTTAAAGAGCGGTTGGCTTTCAGCGTTTCGCTTCAATCGAGGCGCGGATTCTACGCTTTCCTCATTTCGTGTCAAGCGTTTATTTTGAAGTTTTTCCGAGAAACTCGTTTAGCTTCAAACACTTGACTCGCTGCGATCTCTCGTAGCGGGAGACGAATCATACAGCGTTACAACCTGCTGTCAATCGCCTCGTTGAAGTTTTTTTCAAAGCTACTTCTTTCAAAACACCTTCAACTTCAACTACTTACTGCTTCCCCGCTGCGTTCAACGCTGCGAGGAGGCGAATAATACGCGCTTTGAAATCAGAGTCAACACCTTGATCTGAAAAACATTTGAATATCACCAAGCAACTAATTCAGGCCGCTTCCGCTCTGTAGATAAACACCCTCGCGGAGGCTGGCAACCATGAGCGATGCACAAAGCGACAAGACCCCGGGCCTGTCGGCAGACGAAGAGCAGGAAGTCAGCCAAAACCAGCCGCCCCGGGCCGCGGTACTGCATGAGATCATCCGCGCCCAGGGCGATCAGGAGCTGGAGCGTACCCTCGCCGCCCTGTGGTGGTCGGCGTTGGCAGCCGGGCTGACCATGGGCCTGTCGCTGATGGCCATGGGGCTGTTCTACGCACGCCTGCCCGAAGGCGAAAGCGCCCAGGTGGTTGCCAGCCTGGGCTACAGCGCAGGGTTCCTCGCCGTGATCCTGGCCCGCCAGCAGCTTTTCACCGAGAACACCCTGACGGCGGTACTGCCGGTCATGACCACGCCCACCCTGGTCAACCTTGGTCGCCTGCTCCGGTTATGGACCATTGTCCTGCTCGGCAACCTCACCGGCACCCTGCTGGTGGCGTGGGTGATGCTGGAGCTACCAATCTTCGACAGCAAGACCGATATCGCCTTTCTCGACGTGGGGCGCAAAGTAATGGAGAACGACATCAGCCAGATGTTCGCCAAAGGCATCGTCTCGGGCTGGATGATCGCCACCATGGTATGGATGATCCCTTCAATGGAGCACGCCAAGATCTGGATCATCCTGACCATCACCTACCTGATGGCGCTGGGCGATTTCACCCATATAGTAGTGGGCTCGGTCGAAGTGTCGTACCTGGCCTGGGCCGGCGAAGCGACGTGGCCTGCCTTCTGGCTGGACTTCGCGCTGCCCACCCTGGCCGGCAACATCATCGGCGGCAGCTTCATCTTTGCTCTTATCAGTCATGCGCAAGTGCGAAGTGACAGCGGCAAGCCGCCCTCACAACTGCTCAAGGATGATGGCCAGCCCGCAAAGAAAGACTAGTGGCTCGCCACCGCCCGCTCAGCCCCCCTGCCCTGCTGACGCATTGGCCGTGGCCGCCACCAGTTCTGCCCGGCATGGGGCGAGTCGAGGCTGACCCGCTCCCCCATCTGCGGCGTACTCAGCTGGACCTTGGCGACACTGGCCAGGGCAAGGATGCGCTCGAAGGGCTCCGTCCAACCATGAATAGATAGGTCGAACGTGCCGTTATGGATCGGCAGCAACCAGCGCCCGCGCAAATCGATATGCGCCTGCAGGCTCTGCTCCGGCTGCATGTGCACATTGGGCCAGGCAACGTTGTACGCGCCGGTTTCCATCAGCGTCAGGTCGAACGGGCCATAGCGCTCGCCGATTTCCCGAAAACCTTCGAAGTAGCCAGTATCGCCGCTGAAGAACAGCCGCAGGTCCTGGTCGATCATCACCCACGAGGCCCACAGCCGACGGTTGCTGTCGAACAGCCCACGGCCTGAGAAGTGCTGCGCCGGCGTGGCGACGAAGCGTATCCCCTCAACCTCTGTTTCCTGCCACCAGTCCAGCTGCCGTACCTTCGCCGCCGGGACACCCCACTCGACCAGCAGGTCCCCCACGCCCAGCGGGGCCAGAAAATGCTCGGTGCGCGGTGCCAGCTTGCGGATGGCCGCCTCGTCGAGATGATCGAAATGATCATGGGAGAGAATGACCGCGGTCAGCGGTGGCAGATCCTCCAGCGCCAGCGGCGGCGCGTGAAAGCGCAGGGGCCCCGCCCACTGCACCGGCGAGGCCCGCTCCGCGAACACCGGGTCGGTAATAAAGAAGCGATCGCGCAGCTTGAGCAACACCGTGGAGTGGCCCAGGCGCCACAGGCTGTGATCCGGCGCATCGAGCACCTGCTGGCGGGTCACGGGCTGCAGCCCCAACTCACCCGACGGGCGGGTCTCGGGCGGTTTGCGCAGCAGCAGGTATTTCAGGCCGATGCGCAGCTTCTTCATCGCGCCGTCCTGCGGCAGTTCGGCCTTATTATGAAAGCGCCCGTCGCGGTAGGGTGCCGGCTCACCGGCGGAGGATGCCAAGGGGGCCATGAGCAGGAACACTCCGAGCAAGAGGAAAGCGTGCATGTTACTCCACAGGCATCGGATCAACCGTGAAATGGCTTGTAAGGTCATTTTTCGCCCATGAATGATTGTTCAACAATATTCATACGAGTTATGCGATAAACGGCGCACCACAGAAGAACGATAGCCATGAACGACAACCGCAGCGGCAAGGGAGTTTCTTTCGTCAGGCGCATCTACCTGCCGCGCATCATCGGGCTCGGTATCGGCCTGTTCAGCGTAATGGCCGCCGTGGCACCGTTGCAGTTGCCGAACTGGGCGTGGGCATTGCTGCTGTTCAACGGCCTGCTCTGGCCTCACCTGGCCTACCAATGGGCACTACGCTCGCACACCCCCTACCAGGCGGAGCAACGCAACCTGCTGCTCGACTCGCTGATGGGCGGCTTCTGGACCGCGGCCATGCAGTTCAACCCGCTGCCCAGTGTCACCATCCTGTCGATGATGACCATGAACAACGTCGCCGCTGGCGGCAAGCGCCTGCTGCTGCAGGGTTTGCTGGCCCAACTCGCAGGCATGCTATTGGCCGGCGCCCTGCTCGGTTTTGGCCTGCAACCCAACGCGACGCCGCTGCAAGTGCTGGCCTGCCTGCCCATGCTCACCCTCTATCCCCTGGCCCTTGGCTGGGTGTGCTACCAGCTGGCGATCAAGCTGGCCGAACACAAGCGCCGCCTCAGTGCCCTGAGCCGTACCGACAGCCTCACCGGCCTGCTCAACCACGGCGCGTGGAAAGACCTGCTGCTGCTCAGGTTCCAGGCCTGCCAGCAGCAACAGCTGCCCGCGGTGGTGGCCCTGATCGACATCGACCACTTCAAGACCATCAACGACACCTATGGCCATGTGGTCGGTGACTGCGTACTGCGCCAGCTCAGCCAGGCGCTCAAGCGCTGCCTGCGCGAGGACGACCAGGCCGGGCGTTACGGCGGCGACGAGTTCTGCGTGATCCTCCCTGGCGCGCAAGAGGCTCACGCCTGCCTGGCCATGGAGCGCCTGCGCGAGCAAGTCGGCGCCTACCGCAACCCGCAACTGCCCGACCTGCGTATCAGCCTGAGCATTGGTCTAGCAGCCTTCCGCCCTGCCCAGCCCACCCCCGAGCACTGGCTGGAAGAAGCCGACAAGGCGCTGTACACCGCCAAGCATCAGGGTCGCGACCAGGTCAATTTCGCCCGCAACGACCTCACGACGCTCAAGCTGGCCTATCCTGACTGAACCTTCCCCCGGGCCTGGGCGGGAGGCTGCAGGCGAAGGAGCCGCTCGCGCATGGACAGCAACGTCGACCTTCTCAACACCAAGCCCACCTCCCACCTCCAGGTCAGACGCCTGGTCGGGGGTTTCTGCGGCCTGTTCGGCCTGGCCTGCCTGATCGCCCTCGGCGCCTTGTTCAACATTGCCGCCACCCTTGACCGGCAAGAGCAGGCGCGCAGCAGCCTGCAGGCCAACCAGGCGCTGCAACAACGGCTGCAGGCCTCGCGCCAGTTCCTCTCCAGCTATGCGGTATGGGATGCCGCGTTCGAGCACATGGCCGACAAGGTCGACTGGCAGTGGGCCTACGACGAGAAGAACGTGGGCGAGTCGCTGTACAGTGCCAGCGGCTATGAAGGGGTATTCGTGGTCGGGGACGGCGGCACCACCTACGCCCTGTTCAAGGGCAAGCCCACCGACTCACCCGCCACCGCCTACCTCGACACGGCGCTCGGGCCGATCCTTGCCGAAGCGCGCCAGGCGGCGCCGGCCCGCGAGCAGATCACCCATTTCGTACGCTTCAACGGCTGGCCCGCAGTGCTCAGTGCCGCCGCAGTTCGCCCCGACAAAGAGGTGGTGGAAAGCGAGGTCAGCCATGCCCCCGTGATGCTGTTCATCGATCAACTGACCGACACCAAGCTCGCCCTGCTTGGCCAAGGTGCTGGCCTGGCCGGCCTGCGCCTGGAGAAGAGCACTAGCTCAACCGGCCAGCAACCAAGCATCGACCTCGCCGGCACTGAGTTCCACCTGACCTGGGACAGCCCGCAACCAGGCCGCCAGCTACTACGGGGGTTCCTGCCGCCGCTGCTCGGTGTGCTGCTGGTGATAGGGCTGGTATTGCTCTACCTGTTCCGCCATGCCTTGCGCAGCTCACGCGCCATCGACCAGAGCCTGTTGCGCCTGCAACAGAGCAACCGTGCCCTGGAGGCCAGCGAGCAACGCTTTCGCGCCGTGGCCGAGGCGGCTTCCGACTGGATCTGGGAAACCGACCGGCATCACTGCCTGACCTACCTGTCACAACGCTTCGTCAGTGTCACCGGTTACCGTACCGAGGACTGGCTCGGCCAGCCGCTCAACCAGCTACTGTCCTGCGACACCACCCCCCTGCTGCCCTGGCTCGACAGCCAGGCCGACAGCGACCCGCAACAGCTGGCCAACCTGCGTTGCGCCTACCGCGACCCCAACGGACAAAGCCGCTATTGCCGGATCTCCGCGCGCTCGATCCTGTTCGACGGGCAGCTCGCCGGTTTTCGCGGTACCGCCAGCGACATCACCGACGAAGTGGCCGCCCATGCACGCATCCAGCACCTGTCGATGCACGACGCCCTGACAGGCCTTGCCAACCGCAACAAGCTCTCGCGTCACCTGGAACAGGCCCTGCTGCGTGGCAACGAAGGGCCGCCCCTGGCCTTGTTGCTGCTGGACCTCGATAGTTTCAAACCGATCAACGACTCACTCGGCCACGCCGCAGGCGATGCCGTGTTGCAGGAAGTGGCCACGCGCCTGCGCGAAGCCACCCGCGAGGATGACCTGGTGGCACGCCTGGGCGGCGACGAGTTCGTCCTGGTGCTGCATGGCCTGGACCACCGCGGCGAGATCGACCGCTTCTGCGCACGCCTGATCGAGCGGCTGCAACAACCGATCAGCTTCGAAGACCATGCCCTGCACATCGGCGCCAGCCTGGGTATCGCCCAGGCCCGCGCCCAAGGCTTCGATGCCGGTGAACTGATCCGCTGCGCCGACATCGCCCTGTATCAGGCCAAGGCCGACGGCAAGAACACCTGGCGCTACTTCTCACCGGAAATGAACCAGCAGATCCAGTATCGCCGCCAGTTGGAGAACGACCTGCGCCGCGCGATCAAGCAGCATGAGTTCGTCCTTCACTACCAGCCGCGCTACCGCCTGGAAGACCTGCGCATCGTCTCGGTCGAGGCACTGCTGCGCTGGCAGCATCCGCAGGAAGGCCTGCTTGGCCCGGACACGTTCATCCCGCTGGCCGAGCAGAGCGACATGATCGTCCCCCTCGGCCGCTGGGTGCTCGCCGAGGCCTGCCGAACCGCACGCGACTGGCCAGGCGACTTGCTGGTGTCGGTCAACCTGTCCCCAGCGCAGTTCTCGCGCAGCGACGTGGTTGCCGATGTGCGCGAAATCCTCCTGGAAACCGGCTTCCCGGCCCAGCGCCTGGAACTGGAAATCACCGAGAACGTCATGCTCAACGACATCGAAGGCGCCCTGGGTACCATGCTCGCGCTCAAGGAGTTGGGCGTGCGCCTGAACATGGACGACTTCGGCACCGGTTACTCGTCACTCGGCTACCTGCGCACCTACCCCTTCGACAGCATCAAGATCGACAAGCGCTTCATCGCCGGCCTGAACAGCCAGAGCGGCAACGACCGGGCCGTGGTCCAGGCGATCATCAACCTGGGCCAGGCCATGGGCTTGACCGTCACTGCCGAAGGAGTGGAGACCGAGCAACAGCTCAAGGCGCTGGGCAAGGAGCGCTGCCACGAGGTTCAAGGCTTTTACCTGAGCCGCCCGGTGGACCGCGCTGACTTCGAGGCGCTGCTGGCCGGCCATGAGCAACGCCACGGTGCCGGCTGAGCCAGGCTCAGCGCAGCCGCCGTTCGGCGACGATCTCCGGCAGGTCGGTGCGGTGCAGGTACAGGCGCAGGGGTTCGCCGATGTTCAGGCGGTCATCCACATGCTGCCCCAGCAGCAACGCCAGGCGCGCCCGACACAGTGCCATGCGCTGCCCGGCCTCGGGGCGCCAGACGAATTCGCAACAGGGGGTGATGCTGGCGTCGGCCACATCCATGCCGAAGGCATCTTCGGAAAAACGCACGATATGGGTGCCGCGCTTGCCGTGGAAACCGACGAAGCCCTTGAGCTGATCGGCGGCGTTGCAGATGTCCTGGGACGTGATGGCCATGACGTTACCTCGCAAATGATTCGGAAGTGACGCACGCCGGGCACAAGCGGTCGCCTCTGGCGGGCAACGCGCAGGTGCCAGCCTAACGCAACCATCACGCCGTTCGCCAAGGCTTTTTCAGCCCTGCGGCAGATCGACCTGGGGCTGGAGCAACAGCGCCAGCCAGTTCATGAATGCCTGGACCCGGCGCGGCACATGGCGTTGCCGCGCATACAGCAGCGACACCGGCATCGCCCGCGCTTGCCAGGGCTCGAGCACCGCCACCAGCTCGCCCCGGCGCAGGTGCTCGGCAACCCCCACCGACGGCACCTGGATCAGCCCCAGCCCGGCCAGGCATGCGGCCGAGTACGCCTCGGCGTTGTTGACCGTGACCACCCCGCCCATCGCCTGGAAGCGCAATTCACCGTCCAGCTCATACTCGAAGCCCGGGCTGCGCGCGCCCAGGTTGCGCACGTAATGCACCAACCGGTGCCTGGCCAGGTCTTCGAGTGTAGCGGGCACACCATGGCGTTCGAGGTAGCCGGGGCTTGCGCAGTTGAGCATGCTCAGCCGCCCCACCGGCCGGGCCACCACGTCCAGATCGCTCAGTGCCCCGATGCGCATCACGCAGTCGAAGCCTTCGCGCAGCAGGTCGACCTGACGGTCGGTGCAACTGATCTCCACCTCCAGCCGTGGGAAGCGCTCAAGAAACTGCGGCAATGCCGGCACGATGATGCGTCGCGCCATCATGGTCGGCAGGTCGATCCGCAGGCGCCCGGCCAACTCGGCATCGTCAGCCCGGAACAGGCTCTCGATCTCATCCATCCCCGACAGCAGGTCCTTGCTGCGCTCGTACAGCAGCACGCCGTCCTGGGTCGCCTGCACCCGGCGTGTGGTGCGGTTGAACAGGCGTGTACCCAGCAGGTTCTCGAGCGTCCGCACCTGTTCGGAGACGGTCGAGCGTGGCAACCCCAGGCTGTCCCCGGCCAGGGTGAAACTGCTCAGCTCGCTGACCCGGACGAAGGTGCGCAACAGTTCCAACTTGTTCATTGGCAGTGCCTATTGTCCAGAATTTGCGAACAGTATTTCCGGTTTCGGTGGATTTAACAGCATAAGTCCGATCAATAACCTGACAGCAACAACCACCGCACCTGAGGTAACCGACATGACCCGCAAAATCGCCCTGATTACTGGCGCCAGCCGCGGCCTGGGCCGCAACACCGCCGAGCACCTGGCCGCCCGCGGCATCGACATCATCGGCACCTACCACAGCAAGGCCGACGAGGCCCGCAGCGTGGCCGCTTCGCTGGAGCAGGCCGGCGTACGCGCCGCCATGTTGCAGCTGGATGTCAGCGACAGCGCAAGCTTCGCCGCCTTTGTCGAACGCCTGGGCGACACCCTGGAGCAACAGTTCGGCCGCCGTCAGCTGGACTTCCTGGTAAACAATGCCGGTATCGGCCTGAACGTGCCATTCAGTGACACCAGCGAGGCGCAGTTCGACCAGCTATTGAACATCCAGCTCAAGGGCCCGTTCTTCCTCACCCAGCGCTTGCTGCCGTTGCTCGTTGACGGTGGGCGCATCGTCAACATCTCCACCGGCCTGACCCGTTTCGCCCTGCCCGGTTATGCCGCCTACGCAGCAATGAAAGGCGCGATGGAAGTGCTGACCCGCTACCAGGCCAAGGAGCTCGGTGCTCGCGGTATCCGCGTCAACATCCTCGCCCCGGGCGCCATCGAGACCGATTTCGGGGGTGGCGTGGTGCGCGACAATCACCAGGTCAATGACTTCATCGCCGGCAACACCGCCCTGGGCCGGGTTGGCTTGCCCGACGACATCGGCGCGGCCATCGCCTTGCTGCTGGAAGACGGCAATGGCTGGATCACCGGTCAGCGCCTGGAGGTCTCTGGCGGGATGTTCCTCTGAGGCGTTGAAGCGCAGCCGCGCTTGAACTCTCAAACCGGTTCAGGCGCGGACCAAGGCCTGATAAAGGGTCGCCAACGCGGGCAGCGCCAAGGCTTCGTGGGCCACGCACAGGCCCACCCGGCGGCGCAGGGTCAGCCCGCTGCCCGGCTGCCAGTACACCCCGGGATGCGACTCGGCCAGGGACTGCGGCAGCCAGGCCGCCCCCAGGCCAGCCGCGACCATGGTCAGGGTCAGTTGCAACGAGCCGGCCTGGGCGACCTGCTCACCCTCACCATAGAGCGCCATCAAGCGCTGGTGCGACGAATGCCGCGGGCAGCTGACCCAGCGTCCAGCGGGCTGGTTACCCTTCGCGCAGACCAGCACGAAGGGCTCCTCCCACAAGGGCAGGAACAATTCATCCTCACAGCGCTGGGCCTCGTCGGCCAACCGCGCATCGCCGTCGCATCCCTCAAGCAGAGTCAATTGCAGGCCCGCCACTGCCTGCGAAGCCAGACGCACACAGGCCTCGACCTGGGCAGGTGCGATATCCGCCTCGATACCCAACGCCAGTGGCGCGCGCGCCTGCCCCTGACGAAAACGCAGGCGCAAGGCCTCGGCTTCGGCGACCATCCGGCACGCCTGCGGGTACAGCTCGCGTGCCTGTTCGCTGACCTCGACGCCCCGGGCCTGGCGCATGAACAGCGCAGCGCCCAGATCCTCCTCCAACTGGCGGATAGTCACCGACAAGGTCGGCTGCGCCACGCACAAGCGCTGGGCGGCGGCGGTGATGTTGCGCTCTTCGAAGACCGCGATAAAGGCCTTGAGATGACGTATATCCATAGTTAAAACCGATACCAGCCAGAGAAATAAGCCGTTTTTCAGGGTGCAGATGACTATCTACACTTTCTACCATCGAAAACGATTATGCCTGGGAGGCAATCATGCTCAAACCACTGATCATCGTCACCGGTGCCAGCTCCGGTATCGGCGCCGCCACCGCCCGCCTGTTTTCTGCCGCCGGTCACCCGCTGCTGCTGATCGCCCGCCGCCTGGAGCGTCTGGAGCAATTGGCGCTGCCCAACTGCCTGTGCCGCGCCGTGGACATTCGTAATCGTGCCGCGCTGGTTGCCGCCGTGCAGGAAGCCGAAACCCAGTTCGGCCCCGCCGATGCACTGGTGAACAACGCCGGGGTGATGCTGCTGGGGCAGATGCACGAACAGGATCCGGAGCAATGGGAGCGCATGTTCGACATCAACGTCAAAGGCCTGCTCAATGGCGTGCATGCGCTGGTCGGCGGCATGCGCGAACGCCGGCACGGCACGCTGATCAACGTGAGTTCCGTGGCCGGGCGCAAGAGTTTCCCCAACCATGTGGCCTATGTCGGCAGCAAGTTCGCCGTGCACGGGCTGTCGGAGAACCTGCGCGAAGAGCTGGCGCCGCACAATGTGCGGGTAGTGACTATCGCCCCGGGCGCGGTGGAGACCGAGCTGCTCGGGCATACCACCGACGAAAGCATCAAGCTCGGCTACGAAGCGTGGAAAGCCAATGACATGGGCGGCGTGGTGCTGGCGGCGGAGGATGTGGCCGGGGCGATCGTCTGGGCCTACCAGCAGCCACAACACGTGTGCATTCGCGAGATCGTGCTGGCGGCCACCGCGCAGCAACCTTGATGGAAGGTGGGCCATCGCAGGGCAAGCCCACTCCCACACGGCTCAAGCAGATCGTCGGGGGAGCGGGCTTGCCCCGCGAGGGCTGCCGGTCAATTACCGCGCGACCTGCTCCTCACGCACCTGCACGCTCGCCGTCATGCCAGCGCTGAGGGTCACCCCTTCGGGGATCGCATCCAGGCGGATCCGCACCGGGATCCGCTGCGCCAGCCGCACCCAGTTGAAGGTCGGCTCCACCTCAGGCAGCAATTGCCCGTCCGGCGTCGAGTTGCGGTCGGTGATGCCGCGGCTGATGCTCTCTACATGCCCCTGCATCGAATCCCCCGCGCCCATCAGCCAGACCTTGACCGGGTCGCCGACGCGGATGCGTGGCAGTTTGGTCTCCTCGAAATACGCCTGGATATAGAAGGTGGCGTCGTCCACCAGCGCCATCACCGATTGCCCAGTGTTGACGAAGTTGCCCTCGGCCAGGCGCAGGTTGGTGATATGCCCCGCGCGCGGGGCACGCACTTCGCTGCGGGCCAGGTTGATACTGGCCACCTGCAACTGGGCCTGGGCCTCACGCAGTTCACCACGGGCGACGGCGGCGTTGATCTGGGCGTTCTCGCGCAGTTCGGCACTGATCGCATCAGGCCCCAGGGCGGTACGCCGCGCCGCCTCGCGATCACGCAGGCGCAACTGCTGGGTGCGGGTCTCGACCACGGCCGTGGCCTGGTCGAAGGCGGCCTGGAAACGTTCGCGGTCGATGGTCATCAACAAGTCGCCCGCCTTGACCTGCTGGTTGTCATGCACCTTCAGTGCGCTCACCCAACCGGAAACATCAGGGGCGATCACCACCACATCGGCGCGCACCCGCGCATCCCGGGTCCAGGGCGTGAGCATGTAGTACTGCCAGAGTTGATAGCCGGCGAACACGGCGAGGATCACCACACACAGGGTGACCAGGGTACGTACGGCTGCACGCATCGACTTACTCCTTACAATGGCCCCAGCAGACGCACTACCAGGTACAGGACACAAACGAACAACGCCACGTCGAACAGCGCCTCATGCCAGATCCAGCGCCCCAGCGGGGTGGCCTGCACGGCAAAGCGCAGCAGGCCGGTTAACAGCAGCGCCAGCAACACATAGATCAAGAACGGGCTGAGCAGCACACCGCCCAGCGCCCACTCACGCAACCCCATGGGTATCCTCCTGCCAGCGGCACCATTTGCCCCAGCTCTTGCGCAGTTGCAGCACCGCACCCTCGGCCAGGCGCAGCGGATCGCTGGGTGGCTGGCGATGCAGCGCCTCGATGAACTGTTCGCTGGCGGCATCCAGGCGCTGCCCCCGGCCGGGCGCCGGGCCGCTGGCCAGCACCGCTTCCAACTGCTGCAAATATTGGCGTTCGGCGCTGCCCAACGATGCCTGGGCCACCGCCAGGCACATGCGCAGGTGCACCAGTTCATCGCCGATATCCAGACCATGCAGGCCATCGTCCCAACGCTTGCGCTCGGCCGCCGGCAATTCGCTGGCATGCCGCGCCAGTTGCATCAGGCGGTCGGCCATGCGCCCACCGAACCAGCTGTCGGCGCCACGCAGCTCACGGCGGGTCAGGCGCACCAGGTCGTCCTGGGTGGCCGCACGCAAGCGCCGGCCAAGCCATGCCGGGTGGCGCAACACCAGCAAGCGGAAGGCCAGCACCGCCGCACCGACGCCGATCAGCATGGCCAGCGCGCTGTTGAGCATGCTCGCCACATCGAAATGCATGGCGTTGAGCGGTGCCACCAGCACGATGAAGTGCAGGCAATACGAGGTGGCGGTCGCCCCTGTGCGCGGATGGGCCATGCCCAGCGCCCCGAAGAACAGCGGTACGCCCATGCCCAGGCAGAGCATGGCGTAGCTGCTCCACTGCGGCAGCAGGATCTGCCCGACCAAGAACGCGACCGGTATCGCCAGCAGGATGCCGCGCAGAAAACTCAAGCCGATCTGCGCGCCATTCTCGCGGCTGGCGAACAGGCTGCAGACCACGCAGGTCAGCACCAGCCCGCCCGGCGCCGAGGGCCAGGCGGTGGCCAGCCAGAAACTGCTCATCACCAGGAAGGCCATGGCGCTGCGCGAACCGAACAGTAGCGCCAGCGACAGGTCGCGGTGGGCCGACAAGCTTTGCGCAACTTCCTTGGGCGCCCTGCCCTGCTCGACATCGTCCAGGGCCTGGGTGGCGGCCATGGCGTAGTCCAGCAGCAGGGTCAGGCGCGCCAGGCAATAGTGCTCGGCGGGGCTGATTCGCTCGTCGTGGGCGGCGTCCCAGAGGCGCTGGCGCAGCACCAGCAGGTTTGGTTGGTCAGGCGCGGCCAGCAAGCTGCGGACCTGCTCAAGCCAAGGCGCCAGGTGCGCCGCCTGCGCTTCGTCGAGCTGGCGCCACTGCCGGCGCACCGAGCGCGAAAGGCGCAACAGCACCATCAATTTCTGGCTCAAACCCTGGATCGCTCGCGCCCGCTGACGCCCACGGCTGCCTTCGAACCAGGCATGCTCGCGTTGCGCGTCGATGGCGACGATGCGCCCGAGGATTTCCAGCAAGCCTTTGCGGGCTTCGTCTTCGCCACCGAGCATGGCACTGGTGGCCAGCAGGCCGTTGTGCCAGGCCTGGCGTGCCTGCTCGGCCAGCTGCTGCTCAACGCGCATCGGCCAGATCAGCGCGCTGGTGGCGGTGGCGCAACAGATGCCCAGGCAGATTTCGGTGCAGCGCGCCACGGCCTGGTCGAACACTTGCAGGGGGTGATCGATGGCCGGCAGGGCGATGATTGCCGCGGTATAGCCAGCCAGCACGAACGCGTAGGCCCAGGCGCTGCGCAGTTGGGTCGAGGCGGCGGTGCACAGGGCCAGCCACAGTGCCAGTGTGAGCAGGAACAGCCAGGGGGTCTGGGCGAACAGGCCGATGAACACCACCGACATGAAAGTGCCGACCAGGGTGCCTGCCAGGCGCGCCAGGCCCTTCTGCACCACCATGCCCGACAGTGGCTGGGCGACGATGAACGCGGTCATCAGCGCCCAGGCCGGCTGCTCCAGGCCCCAACGCATTGCCAGCCACAGTGCCAGGCCACCACCGAGCAGGGTCTTGATGGCGAACTTGAGGGCTAGGCTGCTGGGGGCGAACAGGGCCTGGAGGGTGATGGGCACGAATCGGACCTTGGGGAGGTTGGGGTACTTGAAGAACGATAGACAACGAGGGGGAGGATAAGATGTTGGCAATTAATTAGCTAGCTAATCATCTTCGTGTAAGGGTCGAGGTCGAGGTCGAGGTCGAGGTCGAGGTCGAGGTCGAGGTCGAGGTCGAGGTCGAGCATCTAGTGTGTGGGTGTTGGTATTGCGTGAATATCCATTGGCATGGAGACGCTGATTCACCTTTCCGCCCTTACGGCGGCTTACTTTGCTCTTGGGCAAAGTAAGCAAAACCGCCTGCTCCCATCATCCGGCCCCTACGCTGCGCTTCGGGGTTCCCTCACTCCGGCCTTGCTCCCGCGTGGACGCACCGAAGGGCCATCCATGGCCCATCGGTGCTCGACGGGCATCCATGCCCATCGCCCCGCTCCGCAAGTCCTACGTTCGGCCTCCTGAAGTCGCGTTTGGCGGTGACTGGACTATTGCGCGCTTAGAAGCAAGAGCAAGAGCAAGAGCGGATCGTATTTAATTGTTATTGATGTGTTGTTTGTAATGGCCTCATCGCCGGCAAGCCGGCTCCCACAGTGACCGCGTGAGTTTCGAGCTCAGCGCAGTACTTGTGGGAGCTGCGGTTCGCCGCTGCGACTTGCCAGCGATTGCAATTTGAAGTTCAACAAAATAATCAACGAGCGACAGCAGCGCCAATATAGGCGCCACCCCTAACTTCGCGACTTCAGGAGGCCGATCGGAGGGCTTGCGGAGGGAGGCGACGGGCATGGATGCCCGTCGAGCACCGATGGGCCATGGATGGCCCTTCGGTGCGTACTCCCGGGAGCAAGACCGGAGTGAGGGAACCCCGGAGCGCAGCGCAGGGGCCGCATGAATGGAGCGAGCGGCTTTGCTTACTTTGGCCAAGACCAAAGTAAGCCGCCGTAAGGGCGGAAAGGTGAATAAGCGTCACCCTAGCAAATGGATATACTCACAACTTCCAAAACCAACAACCAAACAACCAAACAACCCACTCAACAACTTATCGCAACACACAAAAAAATGGGCGACCGAAGTCGCCCTAAATGCCTTGCGTGCTCATGAATCAGAAAGGATCACCGCTGCTTACGCTTGTTCGAATCCTTCCAGATAAAAATACCCAGACCGGCAAAGAAGGCCAGCATCAGCCCAACCGTCACCACACCGGCGATCACCACGTTGTCGAAGAACATGTCGGCCCCTCCCTTGGTGTGCCGTCATCCGATGGGTGCAAGGTAACCAAAGCTGGAAGGGAGAAAATTGACCGGAGTCAAAGGTGCCCGAGGCCGGGCACGCGAGGCGGGTGCAGGCTTGACCTGCATCAAGTTTCAGCGCTTCTTGGGTTTGCCCTTGGGCTTTTTCTTCTTCACCCCAGGCAACGGCATGGCCTGCTCGAACGCCTGGCGCATGTCGTTCAGGCGTTTATCGTTGAGGTCATGGATGCGTTTGGCGCGCTCGGCGCCGAAATCGATCAGTTTGTCTTGGCTCATGGCGGGCTCGACGGACAGCAGAGAATTCAATGATGACGGCAAGCGCCGGCGCTGGCCAGTCAGACTTCGATATCCACCAGCAACCCCTGGCGTGTACGCTCGCCCATCGGCGCCACCGGCACCGTATTGTCGGCATTGAGCTCGTCACCGGGCACCGCCTCGAAGCGCTCTTCATCGCCCTTGCCACGCCGTTGCTGCTGACGGCGTTGCTCATCGCGCAGCAACAGCGCCTGCTCTTCTGGATCGCGCTGGTGCCGAAGGTCGATGGTGCCGTCGCTGGAGGCTGGTTGCGCCGGCACCACCGGGGGGATGGACGGCGGTTGCTTGACCGGGTCGTGTTGCGAGGTCACCGGGGCGGCACTGAGCGGGATAATGGGCGGCAGCATGGCATGTTCTCCTGTAGCCACTGTGTCGGCCGGTGGCAGGCCGCCTTGAATCCCTTCAGGCGAAGGTGTGCGGGCCGTCACGGCGCCGCACGGGGCTGAGTATAGGCCAGGGCTATTCGGCGGCGTCGTCCGGGTCGTCGTCGGGCGCGCTGCCAGCCTCGCTCCAGGGGCGCTTGTAGACCTGCTGCCAGACCGCGTCCATATGCTCGCGCAGTACCTGCGGGGCATTTTTCAATGACGCGCTGTCTTCACGTTCGCCGCCGAACGGATCCTCGCCAGGTGGGGTGATCAGCGACTGGCCGGTGATGGTGTAGGCCGCCTGGCCCTCGCGCATCTCGATGGCGATGTCGTGCGGGTCGATACCACCGCCACAGAACGCATGGCTGGCCACGGTCACCTCGGCCACGCCATCCTTGTTCAGGTCGCTGACGTCACTGACGTCGCTATAGAAGTCGACATCCAGGTCCAGGCCGGCGCAGGTGGTCTCCTGCTCGATCTGCCAGCGCGCCTTGAACGCGTCGCCACTGGCAGCCCGGCCGTACAGGGTGGCCTTGAGCACCACCTTGTCGACCTCTTCCTCGGTGTCGGGGTCGGTGGCCTGGCCATCGACCCGGCTCAGCACCAGCAAGCCCTCGCCCTCGCGGTCATGGAAGTGCACGCTCTTGAGCGGCGTCTGCACGCCCAACACCTCGAGTTGCTCGACCGGGATCGGTGGCAGGACTTCGAAGGTTTTCTGTTCGCAGGCGGCCAGCAGCGCCAGGCTGCCCATGGCCAGGGTGACGTTCAACCAGCGGTGCTTGGCAAACATGTCGGCGCAGGGCCCTCGTGGCGGGACGGTGTTCGTCGATGAACACGCTAGACTCTTCACATTCATTGGTCTGGCGAAGCCGATCCGTTAACATAGTCGGCTTTTTCATCGCGGGAGTTTTGGCAGTATGGCGCAGCAGTATCAACCGGGGCAACGCTGGATCAGCGACAGCGAAGCCGAGCTCGGTCTTGGGACCATCCTGGCGCAGGATGGCCGCCTGTTGACCGTGCTCTACCCGGCCACGGGCGACACCCGCCAGTACTCGCTCCGCAATGCACCGCTGACCCGCGTGCGCTTCTCGCCGGGCGACCAGATCACCCACTTCGAGGGCTGGAAACTGACCGTGCGCGAAGTCGAGGTGATCGACGACCTGCTGGTCTATCACGGCATCGACGGGCAGAACCAGCCACGCGTGATGCCCGAGACGCAACTGTCGAACTTCATCCAGTTCCGCCTGGCCAGCGACCGCCTGTTCGCCGGGCAGATCGACCCGCTGTCATGGTTCTCCTTGCGCTACAACACCCTGCAACACACCAGCAAGCAGATGCTGTCGTCGCTGTGGGGCCTGGGTGGCGTGCGCGCCCAGCCCATCGCCCACCAGTTGCACATCGCCCGCGAAGTGGCCGACCGCATCGCCCCGCGCGTGCTGCTGGCCGACGAAGTGGGCCTGGGCAAGACCATCGAAGCGGGCCTGGTGATCCACCGCCAACTGCTGTCCGGCCGCGCCAGCCGCGTACTGATCCTGGTACCGGAGAACCTCCAGCACCAGTGGCTGGTGGAAATGCGCCGGCGCTTCAACCTGCAGGTCGCGCTGTTCGACGCCGAACGCTTCATCGAAAGCGACGCCAGCAACCCGTTCGAGGACGCCCAGCTGGCGCTGGTCGCCCTGGAATGGCTGGTCGACGACGACAAGGCCCAGGACGCGCTGTTCGCCGCCGGTTGGGACCTGATGGTAGTCGACGAAGCCCACCACCTGGTGTGGCACGAAGAGCAGGCGAGCCCCGAATACGCCCTGGTCGAGCAACTGGCCGAAGTCGTCCCCGGTGTGCTGCTGCTCACCGCGACCCCCGAACAGCTCGGCCAGGACAGCCACTTCGCCCGCCTGCGCCTGCTCGACCCCAACCGCTTCCACGACCTGGCCGCGTTCCGCGCCGAGAGCGAGCACTATCGCCCGGTGGCCGAAGCCGTGCAGGAGCTGCTCGACGAAGGCCGCCTGTCGCCCAAGGCCCACGCCACCATCGAAGGTTTCCTCGGTGCCGAAGGCGAGGCGTTGCTGGCCGCGGTCAGCGACGGCGACACCCAGGCCAGTGCTCGCCTGATCCGCGAGCTGCTCGACCGCCACGGTACTGGTCGCGTGTTGTTCCGCAACACCCGCGCGGCAATCCAGGGCTTCCCCGAGCGCCAGTTGCACCCCTACCCGCTGGCCAACCCGGAACAATATGCCGCCCTGCCATCCGGCGAACGTGCCGAGCTGTACCCGGAAGTGGCCTTCCAGGCCCAGGGCGAGCCCGCTGACGACGAGCGCTGGTGGCGCTTCGACCCGCGGGTCGACTGGCTGGTCGACACCCTGAAGATGCTCAAGCGCACCAAGGTCCTGGTGATCTGCGCCCACGCCGAGACCGCCATGGACCTGGAAGATGCCCTACGCGTGCGCTCCGGCATCCCGGCCACGGTGTTCCACGAGGGTATGAGCATCCTCGAGCGCGACCGCGCCGCCGCCTACTTCGCCGACGAGGAGTTTGGCGCCCAGGTGCTGATCTGCTCCGAGATCGGCAGCGAAGGCCGCAACTTCCAGTTCGCCCATCACCTGGTGATGTTCGACCTGCCAGCCCACCCCGACCTGCTGGAGCAGCGCATCGGCCGCCTCGACCGCATCGGCCAGAAGCACACGATCCAACTGCACATCCCGTACCTGCAGGACAGCCCGCAGGAGCGTCTGTTCCAGTGGTACCACGAAGGCCTCAACGCCTTCCTCAACACCTGCCCGACCGGCAACGCCCTGCAGCACCAGTTCGGCCCACGCCTGCTGGCGCTGCTGGCGGGAGAAGGCGGAAAAGACTGGGACAAGCTGGTGGCCGAGGCGCGCAGCGAGCGCGAGCGCCTGGAAGCCGAGCTGCACACCGGCCGCGACCGCCTGCTGGAGCTCAACTCCGGCGGCGCGGGTGAAGGCCAGGCGCTGGTCGAGGCGATTCTCGAGCAGGATGACCAGTTCGCCCTGCCGATCTACATGGAAACCCTGTTCGACGCCTTCGGCATCGACAGCGAGGACCATTCGGAAAACGCTCTGGTGCTCAAACCCAGCGAGAAGATGCTCGACGCCAGCTTCCCGCTGGGCGACGACGAAGGCGTAACCATCACCTACGACCGCGGCCAGGCGCTGTCGCGCGAGGACATGCAGTTCCTCACCTGGGAACACCCCATGGTGCAGGGCGGCATGGACCTGGTGCTGTCCGGCTCGATGGGCAACACCGCGGTGGCGCTGATCAAGAACAAGGCGCTCAAGCCCGGCACCGTGCTGCTCGAGCTGCTCTACGTCAGCGAAGTGGTCGCACCACGCAGCTTGCAGCTGGGCCGCTACCTGCCCCCGGCGGCGCTACGCTGCCTGCTCGATGCCAACGGCAACGACCTCGGCGCGCGAGTGGCCTTCGAGACCCTCAACGACCAGCTCGAAAGCGTGCCCAAGGCCAGCGCCAACAAGTTCGTCCAGGCCCAACGCGACGTGCTGGCCAAGCGCATCGGCGCCGGCGAAGCCAAGATTCTGCCGACCCACGACGAACGTGTTTCGCAGGCTCGCCAACGCCTGGCCGCCGAGGCCGACGAAGAGCTGGCACGCCTGACCGCACTCAAGGCGGTCAACCCGAGCGTGCGCGACAGCGAGATCGACGCCCTGCGCAAGCAGCGCGAAGACGGCCTGGCGGCGCTTGAAAAGGCGGCCCTGCGCCTGGAGGCCATCCGCGTGCTGGTGGCTGGCTGACCGCAATATCGCCTCTGCCCCCATCGCCGGCAAGCCGGCTCCCACACTAATCCCTGTGGGGCCGGCTTGCCGCAGCGGCGAACCGCGGCGATGGGGCGCCTCTCCATTTAGACCCCCGCGCTATTAGCCTCATATCCAAATGGTAGTAACCAAAGTGCCATTAATCAGGAAGGCTTAAACACTCGTTCCTATACTCCAGCAGGAACAGTCTCCAGCCGCACTTGTGGGGACGAGTGCGAACGCGACAAAGGGGCCTGCAATGGAGTGGCTGGGACTGCAATTGTTCGCCGGGCTGCCAAGCACCGGACAGATCATCCTCGATTGCCGACACAACCCCTACCTGGTGCTGCTCGCCTTCGCCGTCGCGTGTGCGGCCTGCTTCGCCACACTGGACATGGCCGAGCGGCAAAGCCATTGCGAAGACCGCCTGGCGCGCCGGCAGTGGCGCATCCTCGGCGCCTGTTGCCTGGCCGGCGGGATCTGGGCCATGCACTTCATCAGCATGCTGGCCTTCCAGGCCCCGCTGGAGATCCACTACGACGTCCCGCTCACCGGCCTGTCCCTGCTCATCGCCCTGCTGGCCGCCTGGCTGGCGATGGACAGCCTCGACCGCGGCGAGATGCGCCTGCACCACTACCTGCGCACCGCGCTGTTCATCGGGTTGGGCATCGGCCTGATGCACTACACCGGCATGGCCGCCCTGCAAACCACTGCCCGTCAGTATTACCAGGGTGAACTGCTGCTGGCTTCGCTGGCCATCGCCGTGGCCACCAGCCTGGTGGCGCTGCTGCTGGCCGGGCATTTCCGACAGGGCGGCGGCACCCTGAACCTGATGATGAAGTGCGGCGCCAGCCTGCTCATGGCCGGCGGCATCATCTTCACCCACTTCACCGGCATGGCCGCGATGACCCTGGTGATCCCCAGCGAAACCGCGCTACGCCTGACCTCCGGCGACAACAGCCTGCAACTGGCGCTGACCATCGCCTTCATCACCCTGCTGATCAGTGGCAGCAGCATCAGCGCGGCGCTGGCCGACAAGAAACTGCAAAGCAAAGAGCACGACCTGCGCCGGGTCAACGTGCTGCTCAGCCAACTCGACCAAGCCCGCGCTTCGCTGCAGCAGGCCGCGCACTACGACGCGCTGACCAACCTGGTCAACCGCCGAGGCTTCAACCAGGTGTTCGCCGAACGGCTGGCCGAACAGGCCGGCAGCCAGGGCATGCTGGCGGTGATGTTCCTCGACATCGACCACTTCAAGCGGATCAACGACAGCCTCGGGCACGCCGCGGGCGACGAGTTGCTCAAGGTGATCGCCGGGCATATCAAGGCGGCCACCCGCGGCCTCGACCTGGTGGCGCGCTTCGGCGGCGACGAATTCTGCATCGTCACCACGCTCAACAGCCGCGACGAGGCACGCCACCTGGCACAACGGATCATGCAGCGGATGAAGGAACCGATCGACCTGGGTGGCCGGCGTATGGTCATGACCACCAGCATTGGTATCAGCATCTACCCGGACGACGGCACCAGTGCCGAGGAACTGCTCAAGCACGCCGACCTCGCGCTGTATCAGTCCAAAGGTTGCGGGCGCAACAGCCTGAACTTCTTCAACAGCGGCCTGAAGACCCGCGCCACCCTGGAGCTGCAACTGGAGGAAGAGCTGCGCGTGGCGCTGTTCGAGGAACGGGGCCTGCGCGTGCACTACCAGCCGATCTTCGACCTGCGCAGCGGCCGGGTGGCCAAGCTCGAAGCCCTGGTGCGCTGGGAACATCCCCAGCACGGCCTGCTGGGCCCGGACCGCTTCATCGGCATCGCCGAGGCCAACGGCCTGATCACCGAACTCGACCTGTGGGTGCTGCGCCGGGCCTGCGAGGACCTGGCCCGGCTCAATCGGCTTGGCCATGGCGGCCTCAAGGTCACGGTGAACTGCTCGGCGCTCACCCTGGGGCGTGAAGAACTGGCCACCGAAGTCGAGATGGCGCTGTTCCAGGCCGGCCTTTCACCCCTGCAGCTGGAACTGGAGGTGACCGAAAACGCCCTGATGGGCGACATCCAGCACACCATCAGCCTGCTCAAGCGCATTCGCGCACAGGGCGTAGCCCTGTCGATCGACGACTTCGGCACCGGTTATTCATCGCTGGCCTACCTCAAGCGCCTGCCGCTGGATGTGCTCAAGGTCGACCGCTCGTTCGTCCAGGATGTGCCCGCCAGCCAGAAAGACCGCGAGATCGTCCAGGCCATCATCATCATGGCCCACACCCTGCACCTGAAAGTGGTCACCGAGGGCGTCGAAACGCAGGAACAGCGTGAATTCCTCGCCGCCCACGGCTGCGACTACCTGCAAGGCTACCTGCTCAGCCGGCCGGTACCCTTTGCCGAACTGCGCGCGGTGCTGCAACGGCTGGACCGCCAGGCCTGCGAACTCAGTCCTTGCGCCGATACAGCTCTACCAGGGTCGCCGGATCTTTTTGCAGATAACCCTGGCTACCATGCAAGCGCATCAATTGCGCGGCGAGGCCACTGAGCGGTGTCGCCGAACCCTGCTCACGGGAGAAGCCGACCGCAGTATCGAGGTCTTTGAGCAGGGTGCGTACATGCCACTTGATTGGTTCGAAACGGCTCTCGGCCATTTGTGGCGCGAGGATCTGCAAGGGCTTGGAGTCTGCGAAACCACCGGCCAGGGCTTCGGCGATCAGCCGCGCATCCACCCCTGACTGTTCGGCCAGCGCCACCACCTCGGCGATCACCAACGCATTGCAGGCAACGATCATCTGGTTGCACGCCTTGGTCACCTGCCCGGCACCCACCGCGCCCATGTGCGTCACCCGCTGACCGAGGGTCAGCAATACCGGGCGAACGCGCGCCAGGTCATCCGCCTCGCCACCCACCATGATCGCCAGGGTACCCGCCTCGGCTCCTGGCGTGCCGCCGGACACCGGGGCATCCAACCAGGCCATGCCGCACAGGGCTGCCAGCTCCGCGGCCATCTCGCGGGTGGCGGTGGGCTCGAGGCTGGAGAAGTCCACCAGCAGCTGGCCAGTGCGCCCGCCCTTGGCGATGCCCTGCTCACCGAACACCACGTCGCGCACCACCGCGGTGTCGGCCAGGCACAGCAGCACCACATCGGTGTCCTTGCACAGCTCGGCAGGGCTGGCGGCCAGGCGCGCCCCCGCAGCCACCAGCTCGGCACATTTGTCCGGGCTGCGGTTCCACACCGTCAGCGGATAGCCGGCCGCCAACAGGCGGCGACACATCGGCAGCCCCATCAGGCCGATCCCGGCAAAACCCAGCGAAGGCAACGCACTACTCATGAGCAACTCCAGACAGAAAGTTAAAGAAGCGTGACGAACGGACGATGCAGTGCAGGTGCGATTCGCAAAAAACCATGGAGGGGCTAGGGAAATCCCCTATCGCACAAGAAAAAGACGCACTGATAAAGTCGCGATATTTCTCCGTGATAGCGTTATGACATGCATCACCGGGAAGCCCACACTCCCAGGCAAATGGCGCACTATGACCTCTACGAACACTTCTGCCAATGCGGTCCCCGAGTCGACGCTCCTTCCCGCTTCGCTGACCGCAAGCGGTGCTCGAGACCTGCCGGCGGCCCGCAGCACACCGGCGCAGTACCTCTACTTCACCGAACAGGACATCCAGCGCATCCTCGACAACCTCGACGGCCTGCGCGACCTGGTGTTCCCACGCAACCTGCACGTGGAAGACGAAGACCAGCTGCGCCTGGAGCAGCAGTTCCCGTCGGTGTGCCTGATTGGCCTGGGCCGTTGCGGCTCGAACATTGCGCTGGACGTGGCGGAGCTGGTGTACAACGCCCGCACCTTCTTCCTCAACGAGTTCAACAACGAGGATCGCTTCAAGGGTGAAGGCGGCTACAGCCCTGCGCGCTGGATCCGCCAGAACCTGCGCCTGGTGCAGAACAAGGGTGCCAAGCCTGTGTTCCTGGTCGAGCCGCTGGTGATGCTGGGCGACCTGGACAAGGACATCGCCGGGCGCATCCGCTTCTCGCGCAAGGGCGAGCGCGGCGGTTTCCTGCGCGACTACAGCAAGATGAAGATCATGGACCTGTCCGAGGTGCACGCCGGCGGCGCCGGCAACGCGCCGATCCTCGGCCAGTACCTGGCCAAGATCATCCTAAACAAGGATACCCAGCGTTTCTCCAGCGCCGACTGGAAGCTGATCCACTCGTACCTGATCGACTCTTGCGGCATCAAGGCCAACCAGTCGCGCCTGTACTTCTACATCTTCAGCGCCGGCGGCGGTACCGGCTCGGGCATGGCCTCGGAGTTTGGCCTGGCCCAGCAGTACTCGTACATGAACAAGACCTTCGATACCAAGCCAGCCGACGAGAACGACGGCAAGAGCGGGCATTCGTTCGTCTTCGAGCCGATCTTCACCAGCGGCATCTGCGTGCTGCCGAATGCCTCCGACCACCGCAGCGAAATGTCCGAGGCCCTGCACATCAACGCCGGGCGGCTGCTGTGCAAGTACCTGTCGGAAGAGTGGGACTTCTCGTACAACTTCGATAACGAAGACAGCAGCGAAGCCAGCGTCATGGGCCGCATCCGCCCGTGGAACGCGATGATGCTGATCTCCAACGACATCATGCGCTACGCCGAAGAAAGCGATGACGGCACGATCCAGAACATCGACGTCAACGCCATGGAGAAGCACGCCAACCAGTACATCTCCCAGCAGATCTTCAACATCCTCACGGCGCAGGCGGTGACCACCGACTACGACCAGAACTACTTCCGCCGCGCCGGCATCGACATCGGCGAAACCATTCGCCTGGATGCCAACGACCTGTTCATGAGCCTGGCCGGCCCCGTGGCCATCGCCTACGCAGAATCGGTGGTACCGGAAATCCCTCCGGCCGGGTCGGAAAAGTTCAAGGTGTTCGAACGCGAGCAACCGCGGCTGGACATCGACGACCTGTTCTTCCGCTCCATCGACCTGCCGCACTTCAACAAGCAAACCCAGGCCATCGAAGGCATCAGCCTGTTGCCGATCGAATCGCGCCGCTACCGCGCCGCGCTCGAGCAGTACCAGGCCTCGGGCTACGACGCCGCGGCCCTGCACGACCTGCACTTCTTCAAGAACTGCTCGTCGGTGGTGTCGATCGTCTCCTTGCCCAAGGACTACAAGCTGTCCTACATGGACCTGAACCGGCTCAAGACCCACCTCAACAGCCTGTTCCCCAACACCACGCTCAAGCGCTACGCGTTGGTGATCGGTGCCTCGGCCAACTTGTCGCTGACCACCCTGATCGCCAAGAGCCCGTGCCTGTCGGACGACTTCCTGACCCTGATCGTGGCGTTCATCAAGCGCTGCTTCGCGCGCAATCCGTACCGGTTCGACGACACCATGGACAACGCCATCCTCGAGTTCATCACCAGCGAGCACTTCGATGAGGACCGCATCGACGACCTGCTCAACGAGTTCGAGAACCCGGCGAAGATCCTCGACACCAACTGGTACGCGATCAAACCGATGTATGAGAAGAAGTACCGCGAGCTGATCAACGACAAGAGCCGCTTCGTCTCGATCAACGACATTCGCCTGTCGCGCGAGTGCGTGAAGAAGGCGGTGAAATACCTGCGCGAGATCTTCCGTCACCGTATCGGCAAGACCCGGGTCATCTCGCTCAACAGCCACACCGGGCGCGTGGATTACTGAAACCATTTGGGGCCGCTCCGCGGCCCCATTACGCATGCCGTAAACTGTTACCGCCCCGCCGAATCACCCCGCCGTTGTTACTTACTTCCACCTTACGTGAGCGTCAACGCGCACCATCGCGATGCGCCTGGGTGATTTCGCGCACTAAAAAAGCGCGTGCTTATTCCGCTTTCTTTTCCTGAATCACGATGAACGGCGAAACCACCACCGCCCAGATCTCTGGATCGCGGGTTTGCAGGTCCATTGCCTGCTCTGTGGAAACCGGCCCGACAGTGCCATCACTGCGCCACTTGGCGAAGATCTCGCTGCGATTCTCGGCCATCGCCTCGGCAACGACGACCAGGTCGAGGCAGGGGTCGACCCAAATCAGGTCACCCTTGGCCCAGAAACGCTCCAGGGCTTTCCACTCGATGACGGCAGTCTCGCCGAGCAATTTGGCATAGAGGGTGCTTACTTGATCAGTCATGGGTTTACCTGCGCAAAGATCGGCCAACAAAAAAGGCCGGCATTTTTGCAGAAAAACCCGGTTTCAAATACGTAATTTGGTCGATTCGGCCCGAAGTTGTGGGGTGGGGCCGAGAGTACAGGCAAAGTGATGGCGCTTTTCTGTATTTTTATGTCGACCAGGCGACACCCCAGGAAACAGACGCTTTTCACCCGCTTTTCAAGCGCTCGGGCGGCGCTCTACACTGTACCGGTACAGTTTCCGGGACATGTTCCGGGGGAAGGTGGGGTTGCGGTCAGGCGTAGCCAGCCGCACATCCCGCCCGGTCTGTAGCCCTGGCCTCCAGGACTATAAGAATTACAACAGAATGAGTGGAGCACTATGATCAAGATTTCCAAGCTGTTCGCCGCAATGGTCCTGGCCGGGGTTGCCAGCCATTCGTTTGCCGCCGACACCATCAAGATCGGCATCGCCGGTCCAAAAACCGGTCCGGTGACTCAATACGGCGACATGCAGTTCGTCGGCGCCAAACAGGCCATCAAGGACATCAACGCCAAGGGCGGCGTCGATGGCAAGATGCTCGAAGCCAAGGAATACGACGACGCCTGCGACCCTAAACAGGCCGTTGCCGTCGCCAACAAAGTGGTCAACGACGGCGTCAAGTTCGTCATCGGCCACCTGTGCTCCAGCTCCACCCAGCCTGCGTCGGACATCTACGAAGACGAAGGCGTGATCATGATCACCCCCGCCGCCACCTCGCCGGAAATCACTGCCCGTGGCTACAAGCTGGTGTTCCGCACCATCGGCCTGGACAGCGCCCAGGGCCCGGCTGCCGGCAACTACATCGCCGACCACGTCAAACCGAAAGTGGTTGCGGTACTGCACGACAAGCAGCAGTACGGTGAAGGCATCGCCACCGCGGTCAAGACCACGCTCGAAGGCAAAGGCACCAAGGTTGCCGTCTTCGAAGGCCTGAACGCCGGTGACAAGGACTTCTCCTCGATCATCCAGAAGCTCAAGCAGAACAACGTCGACTTCGTCTACTACGGCGGCTACCACCCAGAGCTGGGCCTGATCCTGCGCCAGGCGCAAGAAAAAGGCCTGAAAGCCAAGTTCATGGGCCCGGAAGGCGTGGGTAACGACTCCATCTCGCAG
Organism: Pseudomonas sp. UFMG81; assembly: GCF_015354575.1. GTDB lineage: Bacteria > Pseudomonadota > Gammaproteobacteria > Pseudomonadales > Pseudomonadaceae > Aquipseudomonas. The sequence goes on along the minus strand of NZ_JACAFQ010000009.1, from coordinate 116,700 downwards.
ATCGCCCAGGGCGCCTCCGAAGGCCTGCTGGTCACCCTGCCGAAATCGTTCGACGCCGACCCTGCGAACAAGGCCATCGTCGACGCCATCAAGGCCGACGGCAAAGACCCAAGCGGCCCGTTCGTGTTCCCGGCCTACTCGGCTGTGGAACTGATCGCCGAAGGCATCAAGGCAGCCAAGTCCGAAGACACCGACAAGGTGGCAGCCGCCATCCACGCCGGCACCTTCAAGACCCCGACCGGCGACCTGTCGTACGACGCCAAAGGCGACCTGAAGGACTTCAAGTTCGTGGTCTACGAATGGCACTTCGGCAAGCCGAAGACCGAAGTCTCTCCTCAGTAACTGCGTGACTAATAGCTGACCGAGAAGCCCACTGTGCGAGCAGTGGGCTTTGTTTTACGAGGTTCTATGGGCCTGATCCCCGCGATCCGGGGGCCGGTCCACCTGAAAATCTTAAAACCGTCACCCGCGGTTTCCTGGCAGTGCCCGCACAAGATCACGTGGCGAAGACCACGAGAACATGGGCCGGGGTCATCCCCCACCAGTGAAATGCAAATCAGGTTTTTAGGAGCGCTGTAATGCCTGAGATCTACCATTTCCTCCAACAACTGGTTAACGGATTGACCATCGGCAGTACCTACGCGCTGATCGCCATCGGTTACACGATGGTGTACGGCATCATCGGCATGATCAACTTCGCCCACGGCGAGGTGTACATGATCGGTAGCTACGTGGCCTTCATCGCCCTCGCCGGGCTGGCCATGATGGGCATCCATTCGCTGCCCATCCTCATGACCGTGGCCTTCGTCGCCACGATCTGCGTCACCAGTGCCTATGGCTACAGCATCGAACGGGTCGCCTACCGGCCGCTGCGCAACAGCAACCGGCTGATCCCGCTGATCTCCGCCATCGGCATGTCGATCTTCCTGCAGAACACCGTCCTGCTGTCGCAGGACTCCAAGGACAAATCCATCCCCAACCTGATCCCCGGGAGCATCTCTTTCGGGCCAGGCGGCGCTGAAGAGGTCCTGATCAGCTACATGCAGATCCTGGTGTTCGTGGTGACCCTCATCGCCATGACCTGCCTCACCCTGTTCATCTCCCGTTCCCGCCTGGGCCGCGCCTGCCGCGCCTGCGCCGAGGACATCAAGATGGCCAACCTGCTGGGCATCAACACCAACAACATCATCGCCCTGACTTTCGTCATCGGTGCCGCGCTGGCGGCGGTGGCGGCCGTGCTGCTGAGCATGCAGTACGGGGTGATCAACCCCAACGCCGGCTTCCTGGTGGGCCTCAAAGCCTTCACCGCGGCGGTATTGGGCGGCATCGGCAGCATCCCGGGCGCCATGCTCGGCGGGCTGGTGCTGGGCGTGGCCGAAGCGTTCGGCGCCGACATCTTCGGCGACCAGTACAAGGACGTGGTGGCATTCGGTCTTTTGGTTCTTGTCCTGCTGTTCCGGCCGACCGGCATCCTGGGCCGCCCGGAGGTTGAAAAAGTATGAACAGAAATCTCAAACAGGCGTTCTTCAGCGCCTTGCTGGTGTGGGCCGTGGCCTTCCCGGTGCTGGGCCTGAAACTGAGCATCGATGGCATCAGCCTGATCGTGCACAGCCAAGGGTCGTTCACCATCAGCATCATCGCCGTCTGCTCGGTGCTGATGTTCCTGCGCGTGCTGTTCGACAGGCAGTGGAGCGCAGTGATGGGCCGCCGTTCGGATCGCAAGCTGATCCCGCCGGCCGTCAGCAACTACCTCACCCTGCCCAAGACCCAGCGCTACGTCATCATCGGCCTGATCGTCGCGGCACTGGTGTGGCCGTTCTTCGGTTCGCGCGGCGCGGTCGACATCGCCACCCTGATCCTGATCTACGTGTTGCTGGGCCTGGGCCTGAACATCGTGGTCGGCCTGGCGGGCCTGCTTGACCTGGGTTACGTCGGCTTCTACGCCGTCGGCGCCTACAGCTACGCGATGCTCTCGCATTACCTGGGCTGGAGCTTCTGGGTGTGCCTGCCGATCGCCGGCCTGATGGCCGCCACCTTCGGCTTCCTGCTCGGTTTCCCGGTGCTGCGCCTGCGTGGTGACTACCTGGCGATCGTGACGCTGGGCTTCGGCGAGATCATTCGCCTGTTCCTGCGTAACCTCACCGACTGGACCGGCGGCCCCAACGGCATCAGCAACATCCCCAAGCCGGAGCTCTTCGGCCTGACCTTCGAGCGCAAGGCCGCCGAGGGGATGCAGACCTTCCACGAGTTCTTCGGGCTGCAGTACAACTCGATCAACAAGGTCATCTTCCTCTACCTGGTCGCCCTGCTGCTGGCACTGCTGGCGCTGTTCGTCATCAACCGCCTGCTGCGCATGCCGATCGGCCGTGCCTGGGAAGCGCTGCGTGAAGACGAGATCGCCTGCCGCGCGCTGGGCCTGAACCCCACCGTGATCAAGCTTTCGGCCTTCACCCTGGGTGCCTGCTTCGCCGGTTTCGCCGGCAGCTTCTTCGCCGCCCGCCAAGGGCTGGTGACACCGGAGTCGTTCACCTTCATCGAGTCGGCGATCATCCTCGCCATCGTCGTGCTGGGTGGCATGGGTTCGCAGTTGGGCGTGATTCTCGCGGCCATCGTGATGATCCTGCTGCCCGAGATGATGCGTGAGTTCAGCGAATACCGGATGCTGATGTTCGGTGCGCTGATGGTGTTGATGATGATCTGGCGTCCGCAAGGCTTGCTGCCTATGCAACGTCCGCACATGGAGCTGCCTCGATGAGCCGCGAAATCTTGCAAGTCAGCGGCCTGAGCATGCGCTTCGGCGGCTTGTTGGCGGTCAACGGCGTGGGCCTGACCGTGAAAGAGAAACAGGTGGTGGCACTGATCGGCCCGAACGGTGCCGGCAAGACCACCGTGTTCAACTGCCTGACCGGTTTCTACAAGCCCAGCGGCGGCACCATCCTGCTCGACGGCCAGCCCATCCAGGGCCTGGCCGGCCATCAGATCGCCCGCAAGGGCGTGGTGCGGACCTTCCAGAACGTGCGCCTGTTCAAGGAAATGACCGCGCTGGAGAACCTGCTGATTGCCCAGCACCGCCACCTCAACACCAACTTCTTCGCCGGCCTGTTCAAGACCCCAAGCTTCCGCCGCAGCGAAAAGGAGGCCATGGAGCGCGCCCAGTACTGGCTGGAGAAGGTCAACCTGACCGAGTTCGCCAACCGTACCGCCGGCACGCTCGCCTATGGTCAGCAACGGCGCCTGGAAATCGCCCGCTGCATGATGACGCAACCGCGCATTATCATGCTCGACGAGCCGGCCGCCGGCCTGAACCCCAAGGAGACCGAGGACCTCAAGGCCCTCATCGCCTACCTGCGCGAATCCCACAACGTGACCGTGCTGCTGATCGAGCACGACATGAAACTGGTGATGAGCATTTCCGACCACATCGTGGTGATCAACCAGGGCACGCCCCTGGCCGACGGCACGCCGGAAGAGATTCGCGGCAACCCTGATGTGATCAAGGCCTACCTGGGGGAGGCGTAAATGCTGAAGTTCGAGAACGTTTCCACCTTCTACGGCAAGATCCAGGCGCTGCACAGCGTCAACGTGGAGATCAACCAGGGCGAGATCGTGACGCTGATCGGCGCCAACGGCGCCGGCAAGTCGACGCTGCTGATGACCCTCTGCGGTTCGCCTCAGGCCCACAGCGGCAGCATCAAGTACCTGGGCGAAGAGCTGGTCGGCCAGAGCTCCTCGCACATCATGCGCAAGAGCATCGCGGTAGTGCCGGAAGGCCGCCGCGTGTTCGCCCGCCTGACCGTCGAGGAAAACCTGGCCATGGGCGGGTTCTTCACCAACAAGGGCGATTATCAGGAGCAGCTGGACAAGGTCCTGCATCTGTTCCCGCGCCTGAAGGAGCGCTATATCCAGCGTGGCGGCACCATGTCCGGCGGCGAACAGCAGATGCTGGCCATCGGCCGGGCGCTGATGAGCAAACCCAAACTGCTGCTGCTCGACGAACCCTCGCTGGGCCTGGCGCCGATCATCATCCAGCAGATCTTCGACATCATCGAACAACTGCGCCGCGATGGCGTGACGGTGTTCCTGGTGGAGCAGAACGCCAACCAGGCGCTGAAGATCGCCGACCGCGCCTATGTGCTGGAAAACGGCAAGGTGGTGATGCAGGGTACCGGTGAAGCGTTGCTGACCGATCCGAAGGTGCGCGACGCGTATCTCGGCGGTTGAATGATCAAAGGGCCTTCGGGCCCTTTTTTTTGGTGTCTGTAATGGCCCCATCGCGGGGCAAGCCCGCACCCACGCCAGTCATTCCCACAGCGTGGCAGCGGGCTTGCCCCGCGATGGGGCCTTGTGATCCCTGCTTACCCTGAGTAACGTGGCCAGCTCTTTTGCACAGTTCCCCGGAGCCCGCCCGATGCGCCTCACCCCTCCCCTGCTGCTCGCCACCCTGCTGCCCCTCTTCGCCGGCTGCCAGATGCTGGCCGAAAAACCGGTCGACCCGAACCTGGGCACCACGCGCATGCAGGGCGAATTGAGCGCCGGTGGCGGCCACCTGCTGTTCAAGCCCTGCAATGAAAGCCGCCGCTTCGTGATCAACGATGCTGGCGCCACCGGCATCCTGCAGGAGGCCTCCAACCTGGCCGACGATGCCGCCGACAAGCTGTTCGCCGATGTGCGCGGCCGCCTGGCCGGGAGCAAGCAGGCCAACACCGACGGGCAGATCGAGGTGACCCGGCTGTATCGCCTGGAGCCCACCGCCCACGGCTGCGAAGACCCCAACTTCAAGCAACTGACCCTGCGCGCCAGCGGCCACGAGCCAGACTGGGACATCAAGGCCAGCGGCAAGGGCATGGTCCTCAACCGTGTAGGCCAGGAACCCCTGCCACTGCCGTTCCTTGAAGAAGAACTGCCTGGCGGTGGCCTGAGCCTGTCCAGTGAAGCCAATGGCCAGCGCGTCGAACTGTGGGTCGCGCCACAACGCTGCGTCGACGTGGCCACCGGTGCCATCCGCCACCTCAAAGCCGAGCTGCGCATCGATGGCAAGACCCTGCAGGGCTGCGCCTACTACGGCGGTGCCCGCGACCTCTGATCGCCGGGTGTTTTTATCCTGCCAGTCGGGGCGGCGAACAGCTTATACTTGGCGGTTTGTGTAAAGCCGCCGGCCGCCCATGGCCGGGATACTGGACCCTGCCATGCTACGAATCACCGAACTCAAGCTGCCCCTGGACCACTCCGACGAAGAGCTGCGCGCGGCCATCGTCCAGCGCCTGGGCATCGCGGATGAGCAACTGCTCGGTTTCACCCTGTTCAAGCGCAGCTATGACGCGCGCAAAAAGAACAGCGAACTGCTGTTCATCTACACCATCGATCTGGAAGCGAGCAACGAAGACGAACTGCTGCGCGTGTTCGCCGACGATCCGAAGATCAGCGTAGCGCCGGATGTCAGCTACAAGTTCGTCGGCCACGCCAAAACCGCCCCGCAGGCGCGCCCGATCGTGGTCGGTTTCGGCCCTTGTGGCATCTTCGCCGGCCTGCTGCTGGCGCAGATGGGCTTCAAGCCGATCGTGCTCGAGCGCGGCAAGGAAGTGCGCCAGCGCACCAAGGATACCTGGGGCCTGTGGCGCAAGAGTGTGCTCAACCCTGAATCCAACGTGCAGTTCGGCGAAGGCGGCGCCGGGACCTTCTCCGACGGCAAGCTGTACAGCCAGATCAAGGACCCGCAGCACCATGGCCGCAAGGTGCTGGAAGAGTTCGTCAAGGCCGGCGCGCCGGAAGAGATCCTCTACATCAACAAGCCGCACATCGGCACCTTCCGCCTGACCAGCATGGTCGAGAAGATGCGCGAAGAGATCATCTCGCTTGGCGGTGAAGTGCGCTTCGAACAGAAGGTCACCGACCTGCTGGTCGACGGTGAGCAACTGACCGGCGTGGTGCTGCAAAGCGGCGAACAGCTGCTCTCGCGCCATGTGGTGCTCGCCCTTGGCCACAGCGCCCGTGACACCTTCCGCATGCTGCATGCCAAGGGCGTGTTCATGGAAGCCAAGCCGTTCTCGGTCGGTTTCCGTATCGAGCACCCGCAGTCGCTGATCGACAAGGCGCGCCTGGGCAAGTATGCCGGCCACCCGAAACTCGGCGCCGCCGACTACAAACTGGTGCACCACGCCAAGAACGGCCGTTCGGTGTACAGCTTCTGCATGTGCCCAGGCGGTACCGTGGTCGCCGCCACCAGCGAGCCAGGCCGCGTGGTCACCAACGGCATGAGCCAGTATTCGCGTAACGAGCGCAACGCCAACTCGGGTATCGTCGTCGGCATCGACCCGGAACGCGACTACCCGGGCAGCCCGCTGGCCGGCATCGAACTGCAGGAGCGCCTGGAAGCCCACGCCTATGTCATGGGCGGCAGCAACTACCAGGCACCGGCGCAGCTGGTTGGTGACTTCGTGGCCGGGCGCCCGTCCACGGCGCTGGGCAGCGTCGAGCCTTCGTACAAGCCGGGCGTCACTCTCTGCGACCTGGCGCCAAGCCTGCCGGACTTCGCCATCGAGGCAATCCGCGAGGCATTGCCGGCCTTCGACCGCCAGATCAAGGGCTACAACCTGCACGACGCGGTATTGACCGGGATCGAGACGCGCACCTCCTCACCGCTGCGCATCACCCGTGACGCCAGTTACCAGAGCCTGAACCTCAAGGGCCTGTTCCCGGCGGGTGAAGGTGCTGGCTATGCCGGTGGTATCTTGTCCGCCGGTGTCGACGGCATCCGCATCGCCGAAGCTGTAGCGCGGGACATGCTCGGTTTGAACTGAGCGCCCCTCCCCCTGTAGGAGCCAGCCTTGCTGGCGAACAAGGGCCAGCCCGCTATTGGCGGTGGCACCGTTCGCCAACAAGGCTGGCTCCTACGGGCTGGGAGCGACCCGGCAACAACATATAACAAAAAAGAATATAGTTTTTGTTTTAAAGCATATCTTCACGCGCTAGGGTGTACGCCCGTTTCAACCCAGCTACTGGAGAGCCCTCACCCGTGCGTAGCCTCTTCGCTCGTTTCTTCCAATTGGAAGCTGCCAGCGGCCTGCTGCTGATCGCCGCCGCCGTGCTGGCCCTGATCATCAACAATTCGCCGCTTTCCTACCTGTACAACGGCCTGCTCGAAGTGCCGGTCGCCGTGCAGGTCGGTGCCCTGCAAATCGCCAAGCCCCTGCTGCTGTGGATCAACGACGGCCTGATGGCGCTGTTCTTCCTGCTCATCGGCCTGGAGGTCAAGCGCGAGGTGGTCGACGGCCACCTGTCCAAGCCCTCACAGGTGATCCTGCCCGCCACCGCAGCCATCGGCGGCATGGTGGTGCCGGCGCTGATCTACTGGTTCATCAACCGCGACAACCCGGCCGCCGTGGCCGGCTGGGCGATCCCCACCGCCACCGACATCGCCTTCGCCCTGGGCGTGCTGGCGTTGCTGGGCAAGCGTGTACCCGTGTCGCTGAAGCTGTTCCTGATGACCCTGGCGATCATCGACGACCTGGGTGCGATCATCGTCATCGCCCTGTTCTACTCCGGCACGCTTTCCAGTCTGTCACTGATGCTGGCCGGTGCCTGCCTGGTGGCGCTGCTGGCCATGAATCGCCTGGGTGTGGTCAAGCTGGGCCCCTACCTGGTGATCGGCCTGATCCTCTGGGTGTGCGTGCTCAAGAGTGGCGTGCACGCCACGCTGGCCGGCGTGGCCCTGGCGTTGTGCATTCCGCTGCGCACCAAGCACGCCGAAACCTCGCCCTTGCTGAGCCTGGAACACGCGCTGCACCCTTGGGTCGCCTACGCCATCCTGCCGCTGTTCGCCTTCGCCAACGCCGGGGTTTCGTTGGCCGGGGTGACGCTAGAGAGCTTCACTCACCCCGTGCCCATGGGCATTACCCTTGGCCTGCTGGCCGGCAAGACGGTCGGCGTGTTCGGTCTCACCTGGCTCGCCGTCAAGCTGCGCCTGGCGGCACTACCAGCCGGCGCCAACTGGGGCCAGGTGCTCGGGGTGGCGATCCTCTGTGGCATCGGCTTCACCATGAGCCTGTTCGTCGGTTCCCTGGCCTTCGTACCCGGTAGCAGCGACTACGCAGGCATGGACCGCATGGGTATTCTCACCGGCTCGTTCTTCGCCGCAGTGGTCGGTTACCTGATCACGGCCATGGCCAGCCGCAAGCCCGCCCTCAGCTAAAGCGAGCAGGCAAAAAGAAACCCCGACCGGCCATGCCGTGTCGGGGTTCTTTTTGCCTGGCGATCAGTGGGTGACGCGGCTGGTGCCATCGACGGTCATGATGCGCACGCGCTCACCAACGCGGAAGATCTCGTTCTGCTGCACTTGCTGCACATAGGCACGCGTGCTGCCGTCATCTTCACGCACGGTGATCTCGACGCCCTGGGTGCGGGTCAGGCCTTCTTCGGCGGCGGAACCTGCCAGGCCGCCGGCTACTGCGCCGATCACGGCGGCAACGATGCTGCCACGGCCACCGCCGATGGCGCTACCGGCGACGCCGCCGACAATGGCGCCAGCGCCACCGCCGATCGGCGTTTTGGTGCCTTCGATCTTGACCGGACGCAGCGATTCGATGGTACCCATGCGCACGGTCTGCACGCGACGGGCCTCGTCACGGGAGTAGCTGTCGCCGGTCAGCGACGACTGGCAGCCGCCCAGCAGCAGCGACACGGTGGTGAAGCTGGCCAGCAGCAAAGCGGATTTACGCATGGGTATATCTCCAAAAGTTTCAGGTGCTCATTAGACGCCTCGCCTTGACAGGTGTCACGGCGCAAACGTTATAAAATTGTTTTCATTCAGCTCAGGTACAGCCGCCACTGGCTGTGTTGCGGGCGTACAGGTGAGACCAAGAATAGCCATGGATTACTTCATCGTTGTCGTTGCGACAGCCGCAGGCTTGTATTTTCACGGGTGGCTGTATGTACGCATGCGCCGCTGGATGGACCGGGACCTGGCGCTGTCGCTGGCGGGGGACGATCCGGCGAAGCAAGCATTCATGCTCCAGTTGCTGGAGCGGGCGCGGACAGAAAAGGTCAAACGCAAGGCGCTGGCGGCGTGGTTGGAGCGGGAAGCGGCGCAGTATCGATAAGCTGTTTGCCAGCAAGCAAAAGGGCCGCATTGCGGCCCTTCTTCGTTACGGTGCCAGGCGCTCGCGCTGCCACTGGCCGTCGACCAACCGATAATTCAGGCGATCATGCAGACGGCTGGCCCGTCCCTGCCAGAACTCGATTCGCTCGGGCAGCAAACGATAGCCGCCCCAGTGCTCGGGGCAATGGGGTTGGCTATCGGAGAAACGCGCCTCGGTGGCCTTGACCAGCCCCTCCAGCTCTTCGCGTCCAGCAATCACTCGGCTCTGCGGCGATGCCCAGGCCCCCAGTCGGCTACCCAGCGGGCGCACCTGGAAGTAATCGTCCGACTCCTTGGCCGTGACCTTCTCCACCCGCCCTTCGATCCGTACCTGGCGCTCCAGCGCCGGCCAGAAGAAGGTCATGGCGCCGAACGGGTTTGCCGCGATGTGCTGGCCCTTGGCGCTGTCGTAGTTGGTAAAGAAGGTGAAGCCACGCGCATCGAGGGCCTTGAGCAACAGCACCCGGCAATGCGGGCGACCGTCGGCGTCGACCGTCGCCAGGGTCATGGCGTTGGCTTCCACCGGCAACTGCTCGGTCTTCACCGCGTCGGCGAACCATTGGTGGAACAGCGCGAACGGCTCACCCGGGGCCTGGGCTTCGGCCAGGCCATCACGGGTGTAGTCGCGGCGCATATCGGCCAGGGATTGGGTCATGGCTGCGTTTCCTTGACGATCAGTTGGTCTTCGCAGGGCTGTTGGCGGCGACTTTCTTGTCGGTGGCCGGCTTTTTCGCGGCCGGTTTGGCCGGCGCGGTCTTTTTCTTGGCGGCGGTGGTCTTGGCCGGTGCCTTGGCTTTCGCCGCGGGCTTCTTCGCGGCTGGCTTGGCAGTAGCCTTGGCAGCCGGCTTGGCTTCTACAGGCTTGGCGTCCTGGGTAGCGACCATGGCTGCCGGAGCGGGTGCCGGAGCTGCCTGCTGGTACTTGGCCAGCAGCGCGACCATGGTGTTCTGTGGCGTCAGCAGCAGTTCGACACGGCGGTTCAGCGCACGGCCTGGAGCACTGTCGTTGGCGGCGCGTGGCATCAACGAGCCCATGCCCTTGAGCATCAGGCGGTCACGCTGCAGGCCACTGAGGCGGAAGATCGCCGACACCGAGGCGGCACGCTCGAGGCTGAGCTTCTGGGTGGCGGCGGTCGCACCGCTGCTGTCGCCATGGCCGAGGATCAGGATGGCAGTCTTGCTGTCGGCTTCGATGGCCTTGGCGACCTGGGTGATCGGGCTCAGGGTGACCGGCAACAGCATGTTGGGACGGTCCGGGTTGTAGGAGCCGTCGACCGGGATGGTCACCGCCAGCACGTCTTCACGGCGCTCCAGCTCGAACTTGCTGCCCTTGATGGCTTCACGCACCTTCGGCTCGTACTGGTCGAGCCAGGCCTGGGTGGCCTTCTGGTCGATCTTCGGTACCGCTGCGGCCTGGGCTTTCTTGTCGTCGCTACCGAACGGCCACCACCAGCGGCTGTCGCTCTCGGACTTGGCGTCGGCCTTGGCGACGTTCTCGGTGACGGCCGCTTTCACTTCCTTGTCGGCGACTTTATCCGAACCGAACGGCCACCAGTTCAGGCCACCCTCTTTGGCACTGTCCTGGGAGTGGCTGGCGCAGCCAGTCATGGTCAGGCACAGGGCAAGTGCTAAGGTTTTATGTGAAGACATCAGCGATACACCATGAAATTGAAAGAAATTCTACCCACACCTTTCAGCGTTAGGCACTGAGAATAGTCAAAGGCTTCGGGCAATACCCGCGCCAGCCGATCAAAGGCAGCTGGCAAGTACTCGCACCAGGTGCTGCGCGCGCGGATCCATCAGCACGTAGGGGCCAAGGGTGTTGGTGACGAAGCCGAAGGCGACGTCATGTTCGGGGTCGGCGAAACCGACCGATCCGCCGGCGCCCGGGTGACCAAAGGCGTGTTTGCCGAGGCCGAAGGTGGCATTGGCCACATCGGGTTGGTCTAGCATGCAGCCTAGCCCAAAGCGGGTTTGGGTCAGCAAGGTGCGGTCCTGGCCGATACTGTGTTCGCGGGTCAGCTCATCGAGCAGCTCGGATTCGAGCAGGCTGCCGTCGAGCAGGCCAGCATAGAAGCCCGCCAGGCTGCGCGCATTGCCATGGCCATTGGCTGCCGGCTGCTGCATACGCCGCCACTCGGGCTTGTTGGTGCTGGTCAGTATGGCCGGCGGGTTGGTGAAGGCACGGGTCGACAGCGCCTCGGGCTCGCGCATGGTCACCTGCAGCAGGCGCTGGGCCGCGGCATCGCCGGGGTTGCCCTTGCCACGAGCGATGTGCGCCACGCGGTGGAATTCTTCGTCGGCCAGGCCGACATGGAAGTCCAGGCCCAACGGCCTTGCGGTACGCGCGACGATCGAATCACCCGGGCCGCGCCCATCGACGCGGCGGATCAGCTCACCAATCAACCAGCCATAGGTGATGGCGGCATAACCGTGTTCGCTACCGGGCGTCCACCAGGGCGCCTCGGCAGCCAGCGCGTCAACCATCGCCTGCCAGTCGTACAGCGCCTCGGCCGGCAGCAGCTCGCGGATGGCCGGCAAGCCGGCGCGGTGGCTGAGCAACTGGCGCAGGGTGACCTGCTCCTTGCCGGCCTGGGCGAACTCAGGCCAGTAGCGCGCAACCGGTGCATCGAGGTCGAGCTTGCCCTCGCCCACCAGTTGCAGGGCGGTGACGGCAGTGAAGGTCTTGGTGCAGGAGAACAGGTTGGCGATGGTGTCGCTGTGCCAGGCCTCGCGGCCGTCTTTGTCGGCGCTGCCGGCCCACAGGTCGACCACGGTGTCGCCGCCGACCTGGATGCACAGCGCCGCGCCACGCTCCTGGGGATCTTCGAACAACGCGGCGAATGCCTCGCGCACCGCCTCGAACTTCAGCTCATAGTGACCCTGGATCTGCACCCGCCTGCTCTCCGTACGACCTTGCTGGAAAAGGCGTGCATTGTTTCAGTAGTTGGCGCGTTTGCCTACTGAATGTGGCTCGGTGGTCGCTACCAAATATCTCTGTCCCGAGCCAGCAGCCCAGTCATGGCGCAGGTTTGTCCAGCGCCTTGCGCAACTGACCAACGGCTTGCAGGTTGCTGCGCCGCACCGCTTCGACAAAGCCCTGATAGGCGACGTCCGTGATGGCCACCAGCCCGAGGTGGCCGTTCTCGCCATCGAGCAGGCGCCCGCTGGCCGGTTGATCGAGGTACTGGAACCAGTGCGCGCCAACGATCATCGACTGGGCCAGGGCCGCCTTGAGGAAGTTGCCATAGGCCGGCCCGCGGTCTTCTTCGCGCGCCACTTCCAGTGGGCCAGGCCAGAACGGGCCGCGATCGCGGGAACCGAACTGGAATTCGGAGACCAGCACCGGCTTGTCCAGCTCGGCCAGGCGGGCGAAGTCGTAGCCATCCTCGGGCTTGAGGGTATAGAAGTTGAAGCTCAGCACGTCGCAGAACTCGGCGCAGGCTTTCACCGCCTCCGGCGTACTTACGGCATAGCGGCCACCCAGCAGCAGATGGTTGGGCGCATGCCACTTCAGCGCATCGGCGATGGTCTTGAAATAGGTTTCGGCGAACACCTGCTGGAAGTACTGGTAGTCACGCTCGATCTCCGGGTGCTCGGGGTCGGGTAGCGGGGCCTCGAAGCCCGGGTCTTCCATCAGCTCCCAGGCGCTCAGCTCGATGCCCCAGGCCTTCGACAGGCCGTCCTGGTTGCGGTACTTGTCGCGCAGCTGCTTGAGAAACGCGCGCTTGGCCGGCACGTCGGTGGTCAGGCGCAAGGTGCCGTAGGCCAGGCCGTAGCGGGCCTTGGGGTCATCGCCCGGCGCCGCCCAGGCCAGCTCATTGTCGGCGAAATAACCGATCAGCCAAGGGTCGTCGCGGTGATCGCGAGCGGCAATGGCCACGGCGCGCTCGGTGGCCATGGCGAAGCGTGGGTCGAACGGGTCGGGCATGCGCCCCCACCAGTCCATGCCGGTGCTGATGCTGGCATAGTCGCCGACAATCGACAGCGGCAGGGTGTACGGCATGCGTTTGGCCTGGCCGAGTGCGGGCTCGCTCCAGTTACCCAGGGTATTGAAGCCCCAGGCTTGCAGGCGATCGAGAGTGTGGGCTTGCCAGCGCTGGGTATCCAAGGCCGGTGGCGGGCATTCAGCCGCCTCCTGTGCACACGGCTTGCCATAGGTGCGCTGGAGGTTGGCGGCATAAAAGTCGAACCAACGCCCCTGCTTGAAGTTGCGCCCTTGGGACGAGGCATTGCCATCGTCGTTGTTGCCTTCGCCATAGAACGCGGCCAGTGCCTCGCTGCTCGCCGGCAGGCCAGTGAACATGTCCTCGCGGCCTGCGACGTAGGTGCGCCCACCATCGGGCGCTACGGCGTTGACCCCCAGCGAGTAGAACGGATGGCCGTCCGGCGTCACCAGGTACCAGCGCCCATCGCGCTTTTCGGTGCGGAAAAAACCCTTGGCCTCGAAGGCCGGCCCGGCCAGCAGGCCGCCATAGGCATCCAGGCCGAGCTTGTCGCGCTCGGCCAGCCAGGCCTTGAGTTGCCCCTGTTCGCGGCTGTCGCCGGCCTTGAGCTGGTCGTCACTGGCGATCTTTTCCGGCCAGCGTCCACGGGTGGATTGTCCATAGGTATCGATCAAGCCGCTGTAGGCGGCCTTGAACGCCAGGTCGTCATCCTGCAGGCCAACCCTTTCGATCAACAGGCTCTGGGCCACCTTGGGGCTGGGGATGCTCAAGCTGATCGAGGTGACCTGGTCGAGGCCAACCGCCCCAGCGCTACTGGTCAGCAACAGCCGTTGCCCTTCGTGAACCCAGGGCATGGGCGGCCCGGCGCGCATGCCCTGGCTCAGCGGCGAGCTGGCCTTGAGTGGGATCATCACCGTCTGCGCCGGCCCCGCCGGCAAGTCGATGCGACTGGTCAGGGTGCGCCCGTCGCTGCTCTGTATCGTCACGTCGACGGTCAGTGCCCAGTCCATGCCACTCTGCAGGCGTAACGCCAGCGCCTGGCCGGCGGACCAGTCCCAGGCACCGCTTTGCGGGGCAAGGCGCAACGTCGGCTGCGCCACCGGGTTGAACACCACCCGCCGCAATACCTCGCCCTCGGCTGTCTGTTCCGCGTTGTACTGCGGCAACGTGGCGTCCTGGGTGGTCACGTTCACCACCGAGGCTGGGCGCACGAAACTGAACAGCGTCTGTTGCCCGGCCAGCAATGGCGCGCTGAACAACAGGGAGAACATCACAGGCAGGGTACGGCGGATCATAGGGCGGTGGCTCTCCTTCAGAGCCCGTCATGGGCTCACGATCGAGTATGGACAACGGGGAAGGCGTCTTGCTCCGGCGCTCAGCCGATTTCCCGGCGGAATGGCGGCAGCGCATTGAGGATAGCCTTGCCATAGCGCTGGGTGACCAGGCGCCGGTCGAGCAAGGTGATGACGCCACGGTCCTGCTCGGTGCGCAGCAAGCGGCCGCAGGCCTGGATCAGGCGCAACGAAGCGTCGGGGACGGCGATTTCCATGAACGGGTTGCCGCCGCGGGCCTCGATCCATTCGGCCAGCGCGGCCTCGACCGGGTCATCGGGTACGGCGAAGGGGATCTTGGCGATCACCACGTGCTCGCAGTAGGCACCCGGCAGGTCGACACCCTCGGCGAAGCTGGCCAGGCCGAACAGCACGCTGTGCTGGCCGTCGTCGACCCGCGCCTTGTGCTTGTTGAGCGTCTCCTGCTTGGACAGGTTGCCCTGGATCAGCACCAGCTTGCGCCAGTCGCGGTCCAGGCCGTCGAACACGTCCTGCATCTGCTTGCGCGAGGAGAACAACACCAGCGCGCCGCGCGCACCTTCGACGATGTTCGGCAGCTCACGGATGATGGATGCGGTGTGCGCCGTGGCATCCCGCGGGTCTGCCCCCAGGTCGGGTACCCGCAGCAGGCCGGCATCGCCGTGCACGAACGGGCTGGGCACCACGCACTGCACCGCATCGCGCGGCAGCCCCGAGCGCATGCGGAAGCGGTCGAACTTGCCCAGCGCGGTAAGGGTCGCCGAGGTCACCAGGGCGCCGTAGGCGACGTTCCACAGGCTCTTGCGCAGCATCTCCGCGGCGAGGATGGGGCTGGCGTTGACTTCGATATCGAACAACGCGCCGGTCTCGGCCAGGGTCAGCCAGCGAGCCATGGGCGGGTTGTCTTCGGGGTCTTCGGCGGTGAACGCGGTCCACAGCTCCCAGTTGCCCTGGGCACGGGTGACCAGGCTGCCGAACAGCGGGTACCACTCCTCGGCCTGGTGGCTGGCGATACCGATGTTGTTCTCGCCGTCCATGCCTTCCTTGAGCAGGTCGGCCAGGCGGGTGAACAGGTCATTGAGGCGGGCGAAGCCCTTCTTCAGTTCGATGCCGACTTCGCGGATCTGCTCGGGCACCACGCCACCTTCGAAGCGGTAGCGTGGGCGGTCGCGGCCCTCCATGTCTTCACCGGCACGGAAGTCGGCGACCTGCTCACAGAGGGTGAACATGAACTGCTGTTGGGTGCGTACCTCGCGGGCCAGCTCCGGTACCTGCTCGATGTAGCGCCCCAAGTCGCCTGGCAGCGGGTGCTGGGCCAGCAGCTTGGTGAGGTTCTTGGCGGTCTGCTCCAGCCAGTCGGCGGTGGAGCGCAAGCGCGAATAGTGGGCGAAGTGGCCGATGGCCTTGTCCGGCAAGTGGTGGCCTTCGTCGAACACGTACATGGTGTCGCGCGGGTCGGGCAGCACGGCGCCGCCGCCCAGCGCCAGGTCGGCCAGGACCATGTCGTGGTTGGTGACGATCACATCGACCTTGCCCATGCCTTCGCGGGCTTTGTAGAACACGCACTGCTGGAAGTTCGGGCAGTGACGGCCGGTGCACTGGCTGTGGTCGGTGGTCAGGCGCGCCCAGTCCTGGTCTTCGACGGCTTCGGACCAGCTGTCGCGATCGCCGTCCCAGCGGTTGCCGGCAAGCTTCTCGATCATGCTGTTGAACAGCTTCTGGCTGCGCTCATCGACTTCGATATGGAAGCCTTCTTCCTCGAACAACTGGGCGGTGGCCGACTGGGCGTGGCCTTCCTGCAGCAGGATGTCGAGCTTGGACAGGCACAGGTAGCGGCCACGGCCCTTGGCCAGGGCGAAGCTGAAGTTCAGCCCGCTGTTGCGCATCAGGTCGGGCAAGTCCTTGAGCACAATCTGTTCCTGCAGCGCCACGGTAGCGGTGGCGATCACCAGACGCTTGCCGGCGGCCTTGGCGGCCGGAATAGCGGCGAGGGCGTAGGCGACGGTCTTGCCGGTACCGGTACCGGCCTCCACCGCCACCACGGCGGGTTCGCCGCTGCGTCGGCCTTCATCGTCGCAGGCGATGTCACCGAGCACCTTGGCCACTTCGGCAATCATCAGGCGCTGGCCATAGCGTGGCTTGAGGCTTTTGGCTTCGAGGAAACGCGAGTAGGCGCCCTGGATGGTGGCTTTGAGTTCGTTGCTGATCATGGTCTGCGGGCGCCCGGAAGGCTGGATATATTTTCAGTGTTTCGCATGGGCCGGCTATCATACCCCGCTATTGCCCTTTGTGCCGCATGGAGATCCGGATGCTCGCCTTTGCCCTGCCCTACACCCTGCATGTACTTGCCGCCCTGGTCTGGGTAGGCGGCATGTTCTTCGCCTGGCTGGTACTGCGCCCGGCCACGGTTGCCGCCCTCGAAGGGCCGGCGCGGCTGCGGCTGTGGGTGGAGGTTTTCCAGCGGTTCTTCAGATGGGTCTGGCTGGCGGTGGCGGTGTTGGCTGTCAGCGGGATGGGGATGATCCACCTGCGCTTTGCCGGGTTCGAGACGGCGCCTCGCTATGTGCAGGTGATGATCGGCGGCGGGATCGTGATGTTCGCGTTGTTCATGCGGATCCAGGCGTTGCTGCTGCCTGAGTTGCGTGCGGCGGTGCAGGCTGAGGATTGGGCGGCGGGGGCTGGGGTGCTCGGGCGCATTCGGCGGATGGTGGGGGTCAATCTGGCGATTGGGCTGGCGGTGGTGGCGGTGGCGAGCTCGCGGATTTTGATCTGATTTCGGCTTCGGCTTCGGCTGCGGCTGCGGCTGCGGCTGCGGCTGCGGCTGCGGCTGCGGCTGCGGCTGCGGCTGCGGCTGCGGCTGCGGCTGCGGCTTTCATAGTGTTGGTTTTGATAGATATATGCGTATTCGGCGGCGATGGCGACATTTAGTCACCTTTCCGCCCTTACGGCGGGTTACTTTGGTCTTGGCCAAAGTAACCAAAGCCGCCCGCTCCCATCATACGGCCCCTGCGCTGCGCTCCGGGGTCCCCTCGCTCCGGCGCCTTCCGGGCCCGCGCGGCCTCCGACTTGCTGCGCAAGTCTACATCTCGCGCCTTCGGCTAACGCCGAAGGGTGCTGCGCACCAGGGCCCTCCAGTCACCTCCACTCGGCCTCCTGAAGTCGCAATTTGTGTTGCCTGGACTATTGCGCGCTTAGAAGCAAGAGCAAGAGCAAGAGCAAGAGCAAGAGCAAGAGCAAGAGCAAGAGCAGTAATACGGACATCTAAGTTTGGCTGTAACTTGTTTAATGTTTGTTCGGGCCCTATCGCCGGCAAGCCGGCTCCCACAGGTACAGCGCAAGTTTGAAAGCGCGTTAATTACCTGTGGGAGCTGGCTTGCCAGCGATTTCAATCCAGAGTTCCCAACTAATCCAACTAGCGACAGCTTACGCCAGCACAGGCGCCACCCCTAACTTCGCGACTTCAGGAGGCTGAGCGCAGGCGTCTGGAGGGCCCTGGTGCGCAGCACCCTTCGGCATTAGCCGAAGGCGCGAGATGTAGACTTGCGCAGCAAGTCGGAGGCCGCGCGGGCCCGGAGGACGCCGGAGCGAAGGGACCCCGGAGCGCAGCGCAGGGGCCGTATGATGGGAGCGAGCGGCTTTGCTTACTTTGGCCAAGACCAAAGTAAGCCGCCGTAAGGGCGGAAAGGTGAATAAGCGTCACCCAAGAAAATGGATATACCTACATCTTCCAAAGCCAACATCCACAATATCAACAAATCAACAAATCAACAAATCAACAAATCAACAAATCAACAAATCAACAAATCAACAAATCAACACAACATCACAACATCCGGCACAACACCCAATCACCCCTTCAACGCCTTCTTGGGATAAATATCGTACCGACTCGATTTCCCCTCAAGGCTATGACTCGGCTTCGGCCCATCGATAATGGGCGCCTTGCGCGGCCGCTTGACCACCACCCGGTGCGAAGCCAGCGCCAACGCCGCCTCGAGCAACGCCGGCGCATCCAGGTCATCCCCCACCAACGGCCTGAACACCCGCATCTCCTTCTTCACCAGCGCACTCTTGTCCCGATGCGGGAACATCGGGTCAAGGTAGATGACCTGCGGCGCCTCCCCCTCCCAACCCCGCATCCGGTCGATAGCGTTGCCCGTCAGCAGGCGCATGCGCTCGACAATGGCCCCCACCTCAAGGTCCCCGCGCGCCCGCGCCAACCCATCCTCGAGCAGCGCCGCGATCAACGGCTGGCGCTCGATCAAGGTCATCTGGCACCCCAGGCTGGCCAGCACGAACGCATCCTTGCCCAGCCCCGCCGTGGCATCGAGCACCTGCGGTCGCACGCCCTGGGCGATGCCCACGGCCTTGGCGATCATCTGCCCGTTGCCACCACCGAACAACCGCCGATGCGCTGCCTGCCCCTCGACGAAATCCACCCGCACGGGGCCCGGTGCCTGTGGGCCCAGCTGCTGGATCTGCAGGCCATCGCCCCCCACCTGCACGGCAAATCCGGCCGCCTCGTCCAGCAACGGCAACCCAAGTCGCTCAGCCCAGGCCACCGCCTGTGCCTGGAATTCTGGGGCCAGCGCCTCGACCCTGATACCTGTGCCCAGCTCTTGCTCTACCATCGGTCCCGCACTCGAAATAAATTAATGAAACCCCGGCCACGGCCGATACACGCAGTATTCGCTATTCTGCCAGAGCACAACGCGCGCGACTGCCATGTCAGATACTCTTCCCATCGGCTTGACCTACCTGTCGCCCGTCGGCAACTACGGTCGGCAGAATACCCAGGCACTGGGTGGCGTCAGCCACCTGTGGCAGGATTTCTTCGCCCGCGCCATGGCCGAGCAGCAGGAAGGGGAAACCGACAGCGTCAGCCAGGCCTTGGCGCAGTACGACAAGGACAGCGGCGAACCCATCGGCGGCGCCAGGGCGCTGGCCCTGATCGATGCGCAACGCGCCCTGCCGGTCCAGGATACCGAGGTCGCTCCACCCGAGCCGCTGTTCCTGCCCAAGGCGGAGCTTGAGGCCAACCTGCTGGAGCCCGCGCCAGAACCTTTCAGCGCGGCTGAACTGATCGAGCAGCAGCGCCAGCTCGACCTCAACAGCAGCTGGCTGCGCCCGGTGGTCATGAGCCAGGGTCATCCGCTCGCCGAACCCGGCCCAGGCCCCTCCCCTCGCCCACTGTTCCTGCCCATTGCCGAACTCGAAAAGAACCTGCTCGACCCGGCACCCGAGCCTTTCGACGAGGCCACCCTGGCCAAGCAGCAGAACGACCTGGAGTTCGACACCCACTGGGCACGCCCGGTGGTGCTGAACAACGTGCGCGTGCACGCCTGATTTCAGCGACACACCTGCCACAGCCCTGTTTCCAGGTGAAAGTGATCACGGTGTGCGGTGTTGTAATCCGGCCCCAGTACCGTGCTGAAACTGTCGCAGGCCGCATCGCGTACCAGACGTAGAAACTCGGCCTTGCGCCCCGCCCCCTGCCAGTCCCGCGCCAGCGCGATGCGCTGCCCATCCTGCAGGCGAAAACCGCTGATATCCAAGGCATCCGCCGTGGCGTGCTGGCTGAGCCGTCCTTGCTGGCGGTTGTAGATATTGCGGCAGGCATAGCTGCCCAGGTGATCGACCTGCGCCACCGGCTGGCCGAACACCCGTTGCGCCGCAGGTTGCAGGCCGTGTCGTTCGAACAGTGCATAGGCCACCGCCAGCGGGCAACTGGCGAGGAAGCTGCTGCTCAGCCGCGCCTGGCCTCCTTCGATACGCCATACATTGCGCAGCGGGCAATCGGTGCCCGCTGCGCTGTCTGCCTGTGGCTTAAGCCGCAGGGCCGAGGTGCCCAGCACTTCGCGGCACAGTTCGGGATCGTCGCGCAAACGCGCCAGCTTGTAGGGGGTCAGCAGGTTCGGCGGCTGGCGCACATCCAGCGCCGCCCAGGGGTTCCAGGCTTGCGGCAGGCGCCAGCCCAGCTGCCAGGCCAGCCCCGCTACCAGCGACAGGCCGACTAGTAGCAATGCCAGGCGCATAGTGGCTCAGCGGCGGAACAGGTCGTTGAGTTCGGCGAATGGCAAGGCCTGCTCGCCGTAGCTGAAGGTGCCCTGCTCGCGAATTTCCAGGGCTGCGCGCTGGAAGGCTCCCAAGGCGGCGCGGGCCAGCGACGAGCCGACGCTGATCCGTCGTACACCAAGGTCCTGAAGCTGGTTCACGCTCAGCGGCACCCCCGGCATGCCCATCAACACGTTCACCGGCTTTGGCGCCACCGCCTGCACCACCGCGCGGATCTCGTCCACGCTGCGCAGCCCCGGCGCGTACAACACATCGGCGCCCGCCTCGGCGTAGGCTTGCAGGCGCTTGATGGTGTCGTCCAGGTCCATGCGCCCATGCAGCAGGTTTTCAGCGCGGGCGCAGAGCATGAAGGGAAAGGCCAGGCCCCGAGCAGCCTCCACAGCAGCGTGCACACGGGCCACCGACAGCTCGAAGTCGTAGATCGGCGCATCGCTGCGACCGCTGGCATCCTCGATCGAACCGCCCACCAGGCCAGCCTCGGCGGCCTGCAGGATCGTTCGCGCGCAGTCCTCCGGCAGATCGCCGAAGCCATTCTCCAGGTCTGCTGCCACCGGCAATGCCGTTGCATCGACGATCGACCTGGCGTTATCCAGGGTCTCGTCGAGCGTCAGCGCGCCTTCGGCGTCGGGCCGCCCCAGGCTGAATGCCAGCCCCGCACTGGTGGTCGCCAGTGCCTCGAAGCCCAGGCTGGCCAGCATCCTGGCGGAACCTGCATCCCAGGGGTTGGGAATGACGAAGGCCCCATCGCGCTCATGCAGCGCCTTGAAGGCTTCGGCTCGCAGGGTTTGCACATCCATGGTTCAACCTCCGGCAGGTGAAAGGTGTCGTCAGAGTAGCCCCAGTTGTTCGACCTCGGGGGCGCGCGGCAATTCCGGTAACGCGGGCAACCCAGGCAAGCGGGCCATCAGGCGCTGGTGGAAACGCTGGGCCAGCGCCGCCGCCAGGCGGTTGTCGGCGGTGTGCAGGAACACATAGGGGCTGCGCCCCTCCTCGATCCAGGCCGCCACCTTGTCGACCCAGGGGTCGAGAAAAGGTTCGTTGGCCGCAAGCTCGGGATGGCCGATGAAGCGCACCTGCGGGTGCTGGCTGAACGCGCAGGGACGAGGCGGCACCTTGGGCTTCTTGGACTGGGCGTGGAGCACGCCGGGATCGCGCGAGGTGCAACTGAACAACGCGCGCGGGTCGAGGCAGATGCGCTCGACTTCGCGCTCATGCAACAGACGGTTGAGCTGGCGTTCCTGCGCGCCACGGGCGAAGAACGCCTCGTTGCGCACCTCCACCGCCACCGGCACGCCAATCTCGTCGAGAAAGTGCGCCAATTCCCCCAGCCGCGCGGGGCCGAATTGCGCCGGCAGTTGCAGCCAGTAAGGCGCGACCCGCGCCCCCAGAGGCGCCATCAGGCGGGTGAAGTCGAGCGCCGAATCGAGCTGACCGCGCAGGTCCCCACCATGGCTGACATCGCCGGGGAACTTGGCGGTGAAGCGAAAGCCAGGCGGCATGACTTGCGCCCAGCGCTCCACGGTCGCAGGTGCGGGACGGGCATAGAAGGTGGTATTGCCTTCGACGGCGTTGAACACCTGGCTGTACAGGCCAAGCATTTCGGTGGGGCGTGCATCGGCGGGATAGAGGTACTCACGCCAGGCGTTTTCGCTCCAGGAGGGGCAGCCAAGAAAGTACGGGAGGGGGGACGGAATCATCCGTCAAATGTACAGGTCCAGCCCCAGCACTTCCATCTCCCAGTCACTGGTGAAGCCAGCAGTGGCGAGGTAGCTGGCCAGTGCCGTGGCGGTGCGCCGGTCGCGGGCGCGAGGGAAGATCAGGTCCTGCTGGCGGGCCGGCAGGTTGCCGCCACGGCGGCTGGTGCGGCTGGCCTGGACTTCCGGCTCTTCGATGATCTCGGCGTCGTCGATGCTCTCGTCACGCACCGGCGCTTTGCGCGGCGGGCGCTTGATGGGGTAGCTCTGTGAGGAGAAGCCGTCGATACGCATGGAGTGGGCACTCAGGATCAATGATGGCAATTTAGCAGCATCAGAGATCCATCGCTAATGCCCGAACTGATAACTGGACCACAGTTCGCGCAAAAGGTTTTATCTCGAACGGCGATAGCCGACGAAATGCCCCTCAGCGCGCCTTGGGCGTAGCAACATTATCGCGCAGATACACCGGTTGCGCCTGCTCGGCGGCCACCGCCTCGCCACGCGCCCAGGCGAAGGTCGCCAGGGTGAGGATATCCAGGGCGTTGGGCAGCGCGCTGGCATCGCTGGCCGTGGCCTGCACCGCCAGGCGCTCGGCCAGGCCCCAGCCAGTACCGGCACCGAACCAGTCGCTGCCCAGGCCTTCTGGCAGGCTCACGCGCTCTGGCGCAATCACGGCTTCCTGGCCGACCAGACGCATCTCGCCCTGCTCCGCCCGGTAGCAGCCCCAGTACACCTCGTCCATGCGCGCATCGATGGCCGCGGCCACCTGCTGCACACCGCGCTCACGCAGTGCGCCCTGGGCCAGGGCGGCAAGGTTCGAGACCGGCAGCACCGGGCGCTCGAGGGCGAACGCCAGGCCCTGGACCACACCGATGGCGATACGCACGCCGGTGAAAGCGCCCGGGCCACGACCGAAAGCGATGGCATCCACCGCACTCAGCGCCACGCCAGCATCCGCCAGCAACTGCTTGATCATCGGCAGCAGCTTTTGCGCATGCATGCGTGGGATCACCTCGTAGTGGCTGGTCACCTTGCCGTCATGCAGCAGGGCGACGGAACAGGCTTCGGTGGCGGTATCCAGGGCCAGCAAGGTGGTCATCGAACGCGGTATCCAGGCTTGAAGGGAAAAAGAGCGGCAGTATAAACGACAACGGCCCGCAAGCGGGCCGTCGTGACGCACGGTGGCGGATCAGCTCAGGGCTGCCAGCACCTTGGCGGTGATCGACTCGACCGAGCCGACGCCTTCGATGTGGCTGTACTTCGGCTTGCCGGCGTTGGCGGCCGACAGCTTCTGGTAGAAGTCCACCAGCGGCTTGGTCTGGCTGTGGTAGACCGACAGGCGATGACGCACGGTCTCTTCCTTGTCGTCGTCGCGCTGGATCAGCTCTTCACCAGTGACATCATCCTTGCCTTCCACTTTCGGTGGGTTGTACTGGATGTGGTAGGTGCGGCCCGAAGCCAGGTGCACGCGGCGGCCGGCCATGCGGCCAACGATCTCTTCGTCGTCCACGGCGATCTCGACCACGGCGTCGATATCGACACCAGCGGCGACCATGGCTTCAGCCTGCGGGATGGTGCGTGGGAAACCGTCGAACAGGCAGCCGTTGGCGCAGTCCGGCTGAGCGATGCGCTCCTTGACCAGGCTGATGATCAGCTCGTCGGAGACCAGCTGGCCGGCATCCATGACTTTCTTGAGTTCCAGGCCCAGCGGGGTGCCGGCCTTGACGGCGGCACGCAGCATGTCACCGGTGGAGATCTGTGGAATACCGAACTTCTCGGTGATGAACTTTGCCTGAGTACCTTTACCGGCCCCGGGAGCTCCCAGCAGAATTACGCGCATCTTGTGCTCCTCATATTTTTCTATGCAAATCAACGGATTCGGCGCACAAGGCCAACTCCGGAAAATCGGACGAGACCGCAAAATCGGTCAAAAGGCTGCTCAAGATACACAGCGCCCGCCCCCCCGACAAGCATCCCCAAGGGGCGGCAAAGCGTCCGGCGCAGCCTGCAAAGCCCTCGGTTGCGCCCGGCGCAACCAACCCTGGTGTTCCCGGTCGGCGATGGATGGCTCACCGGCCGGGAACGCAAGCCGACAACCTCAACCGGTATTGCGCAGGCCCGCCGCAATACCCGCCACCGTGACCAGCAGGGCCTGCTCCAACGGGCTGTCCAGAGCGGCTTCGCGGCTGCGCGAACGGGCCAGCAGCTCGGCCTGCAGGCGGTGCAACGGGTCCAGGTAGGTGTTGCGCAAGCGGATGAATTCCAGCGTTTCGGGGCTGTGCGCGAGTAGCACCGACTGCCCGGTCAGGCCCAGCACCACCTGGCACGACTGCGACAATAGGTCGCGCAGGTGCGCACCCAATGGCAGCAGCGGCGGTTGCACCAGACGTTGGTCGTAGGCCTCGGCGATTTGCGCGTCGGCCTTGGCCAGCACCATCTCCAGCATGTCGATGCGGGTACGGAAGAACGGCCACTGCGCGCGCATCTGCGCCAGCAACTCGCCCTGCCCTCGGGCCAGGGCGTTGTTCAGCGCTGTCTCCCAGCCCAGCCAGGCCGGAAGCATCAGGCGGGTCTGGGTCCAGCCGAAGATCCACGGGATCGCCCGCAGGCTCTCGATGCCGCCGGCTCGCCGCTTGGCCGGGCGGCTGCCCAGGGGCAGGCGGCCAAGCTCTTGCTCCGGGGTGGACTGGCGGAAGTACTCGACGAAATCGGCGTTATCCCGCACCACACCGCGGTAGGCCTTGACCCCATCGGCGGCCAGCTGGTCCATCACTGCGCGCCAGGCAGGCTCTGGCGGCGGTGGTGGCAACAGGGTCGCCTCGAGCACGGCGGCCAGGTACAGGTTGAGATTCTGCTCGGCAATCCCCGGCAAACCGAACTTGAAGCGGATCATCTCACCCTGCTCGGTAGTGCGGAATCGCCCGCCCACGGAGCCTGGCGGCTGCGACAGGATCGCCGCGTGGGCCGGGCCGCCACCGCGGCCGACCGTACCGCCACGGCCATGGAACAGCAGCAGTTCGACCTGATGCTCGCGGCAGATACGCACCAGGTTTTCCTGGGCCCGGTACTGCGCCCAGGCCGCCGCCGTGGTGCCGGCGTCCTTGGCCGAGTCGGAGTAACCGATCATCACTTCCTGCGGCCCATGCAACCCGGCGCGATAACCCGGCAAACCAAGCAGGCGCTCCATCACCGGCCCCGCGTTGTCCAGGTCGGCGAGGGTTTCGAACAGCGGCACCACGCGCATCGGCCGGGTCAGCCCAGCTTCTTTGAGCAGCAACTGCACCGCCAGCACGTCGGATGCGGCGCCCGCCATCGAGATCACATAAGAGCCCAGCGAAGCCGCCGGTGCGGCGGCGATTTCCCGGCAGGTGGCCAGCACTTCGGCGGTCTCGGCCTGAGGCTTGAAATGCCCAGGCAGCAACGGCCTGCGGTTCTTCAGTTCGGCCTGGAGGAAGTCGATGCGCCGCTCCTCATCCCAGTCGGCATAGCGCCCCAGACCCAGGTAATCGGTGATCTCGCTCAGTGCGTCGCGATGACGGGCAGCGTCCTGGCGCACATCCAGGCGCACCAGGAACAGGCCGAAGGTCACTGCCCGGCGCAGGCAGTCGAGCAGTGGGCCGTCGGCGATCACGCCCATGCCGCATTCATGCAGCGACTGGAAGCACAGCTCCAGCGGCGCGATCAGGTCGCTGTTGTCGAGCAATACTGCAGCGCTGACCGGCTGGGTGGTGGTCAAAGAAGCATGGGCCCAGGCGCGGGTGGCGCGCAGGCGGTCGCGCAGTTGCTTGAGCAAGGCGCGGTAGGGTTCGGCGCTGTCACCGACCTTGTCCCGCAGGGCGGCGCTGGCCTGCTGCATGGACAGCTCGGCGGCCAGGTAGTCGATATCGCGCAGGAACAGGTCGGCGGCCATCCAACGCGCCAGCAGCAGCACTTCGCGGGTCACGGTGGCGGTGACGTTGGGGTTGCCGTCGCGATCGCCGCCCATCCACGAGGCAAAGCGCACAGGGGCGGCCTCCAGCGGCAGGCGCAGGCCGGTGGCCGCATGCAGCGCCGCATCGACCTTGCGCAGGTGGCTGGGGATGGCCTGCCACAGTGAATGCTCGATCACCGCGAAGCCCCACTTGGCTTCATCCACCGGCGTTGGCCGGGTGCGCCGGATCTCCTCGGTGTGCCAGGCCTCGGCGATCAGCCGGCGCAGGCGTTCACGCACCTGCTGGCGCTCGCCTGGGGTCAGGTCACGGTGATCCTGCGCCGCCAGTTGCGCGGCGATGGCGTCATACTTCTGGATCAGGGTACGACGTGCCACTTCAGTGGGGTGGGCGGTGAGCACCAGCTGGATATCCAGCTTGGCCAACTGCCGGGCCAAGGCATCGTCGCTGTGCCCCGCCGCCTTGAGGCGGGTCAGCAGCTCGGGCAATACCTGCGCCTCGAAGGGCGGTGGCTGTTCAGCGTCGCGGCGGCGAATCAGCTGGTATTGCTCGGCGATGTTGGCCAGGTTGAGGAACTGGTTGAAGGCCCGCGCCACCGGCAGCAGGTCCTCCTCGGCCAGGTCGCCCAAGGTCGAGCTCAACTGCTCGCCCGCGCCACGCCGGTCGGCCTTGGCGCTGTGGCGGATGTCCTCGATCTTCTGCAGGAACGCCTCGCCATGCTGCTGGCGGATGGTCTCGCCAAGCAGTTCTCCCAAAAGGTGCACATCCTCGCGCAAACGCAGATCGATATCGCTCATCGGGCCTCTCCACTCCAGGAAACAGCATGGCCTCAAGAGTGCCCATTCCGGGCGGTGGCTGGCAAGCCGGGTGCGGGCAAAGCAACTAAAGTGAAGGAAGGTCATCCGACGCAATGCCACTTTCGAGGCTTTGACAGAGGTCATCATGAAAATCCGCGAACTCGCCCAGCACTGGGAACAGAATGCCACCGGACGCCTGAGCCCCACCGGGCATGTCCTGCACCTTGACCTTGAAGCCGAAGCGCGCCTGGCCGCGCTGATCGAGATGTACCCCAAGCGCAGCGCCGAGGCACTGCTGGGCGAACTGGTCGCCGCCGCCCTGGAAGAGCTGGAAGCCAGCTTCCCGTACATCAAAGGCCGGCAGGTGATCGCCACCGACGAAGAGGGTGATCCGCTCTACGAAGACATTGGCCCTACCCCGCGCTTCCTGGCCCTCTCCCGCCGTCATCTGG
The DNA here is from genome assembly GCF_015354575.1 of Pseudomonas sp. UFMG81. GTDB lineage: Bacteria > Pseudomonadota > Gammaproteobacteria > Pseudomonadales > Pseudomonadaceae > Aquipseudomonas. The sequence continues at coordinate 89,361 of NZ_JACAFQ010000009.1, read as the reverse complement.
CAGCCCTCGGCAGCCCGTCCAAAGACGAACGTCACTAACCTTCGCTGCTTGCGGGCCTTGCCTCACAAGGCCCGCCATACCTCCCTCGTCGTGCAAAGTTCCGCACTTTTTGCACTGACCAATCAGTCATAAAAAAACTTCGTTAGCACACCAATTTTTCTGAACTATCCAAAAAACGCCTCGGTCACAGCCAGTAGCCATCACGGCAAAACCCTGCAAATACGGGCGTTGCAGCGCTCGCCTTGGCTAGGGAACAGCGACGGCCCCTTGCGGCCGTCGTCGTTAACAGGAGTGACCCAATGGAGTTGACCACCATGAAGACCCGCATCGCAAAACCCTCCACCACTCACCTTCGCGGGCTGAAGCTGGCCGCACTGGCCTTGGGCAGCAGCCTGGTGTTGGCCGGCTGCGCCGGCAAGCCGCCCACCGAGCAGTACGCCGTCAGCCAGTCGGCCGTCAACTCGGCGGTCAGTGCCGGCGGTACCGAGTTCGCCGCCGTGGAAATGAAGGCCGCCCAGGACAAGTTCAAGCAGGCCGAAATCGCCATGCACGACAAGCAGTACGACCAGGCCCGCATGCTCGCCGAGCAAGCCGAATGGGACGCCCGTGTCGCCGAGCGCAAGGCCCAGGCGGCCAAGGCCCAGAAGGCTGTGCAGGATGCCCGCCAGGGTGTCCAGGACGTACGTGAAGAAGGCTTGCGCAGCGCCGAATAAGGCCGCCATGCCACCTGAGCCTTCATTAACGATCAAAGGATGAACACCATGCGCAACTACATCATGATTCCCGCCCTGCTGGCCCTGAGCGTTGGCCTTGCCGCCTGCTCCCACGACCCGAACGCCAACCTGGAGTCGGCCCGCACCAACTTCTCCGCACTGCAAAGTGACCCGCAGGCGAGCAAGGTGGCCGCCCTCGAAACCAAGGATGCCCAGGACTGGCTGAACAAGGCCGATAGAGCGTACATGGAGCGTGAGGACAGCAAGAAGGTCGACCAGCTCGCCTACCTCACCAACCAGCGCGTCGAAGTGGCCAAGCAGACCATCGCCCTGCGCACCGCTGAGGGCGAGCTGAAGAACTCCGCCGCACAGCGCGCCCAGGCCAAGCTGGACGCTCGCGACGCGCAGATCAAGAAGCTGCAGGACAGCCTCAATGCCAAGCAGACCGACCGTGGCACCTTGGTGACCTTCGGCGACGTGCTGTTCGACTTCAACAAGGCCGAGCTCAAGAGCAGCGCCTATCCCAACGTCACCAAGCTGGCGCAATTCCTCCAGGAAAACCCGGAGCGCAAGGTGATCGTCGAGGGCTATACCGACAGCGTCGGTTCGGCCAACTACAACCAGAGCCTGTCCGAGCGCCGCGCCGGTGCCGTGCGCATGGCGCTGGTGCGTGCCGGGGTGGACCCAGCACGTATCGTTTCTCAAGGGTACGGCAAGGAGTACCCGGTGGCCGACAACGGCAGCAACTCCGGCCGCGCGCAGAACCGCCGGGTGGAGGTGACCATCTCCAACGACAACCAGCCGGTGATGCCGCGGGCGGTGAGCCAGGTGCAGTAAGGCCTGCCGTCTGTCATGAAAACCCCGCCTTGATGGCGGGGTTTTTCTTGCTTGCCAGTCGTCAAGAACACCTTTAAAAGCACCATTGGAAGCACTAGACTGGCGACATTGTCCTTCACCCCTTAATGGATTGATACAACAATGACCTACCCTGTCCTCGCCGATCTGGCAGCATCGATCACCGACCTGAAGAAAGATCCAATGGGCACCATTCGCGAAGCCCACGGTGAGACCGTGGTGATCCTCAATCGCAACGAACCTGCTTTCTATGCAGTGCCGCCTGAGCGCTACGAAGCAATGATGGACCTGATTGACGATCTGCAATTGGCGGAATTGGTACGCCAGCGTATGGGTGGTCCCACCATCAGAGTGGATATCGATGAACTCATTGCCGAGGCCGAAAGGGACACCAAGCTACAACCTTGAATTCGACGCACGAGCGCAAAGAGAGTATCGCAAGCTCGAGCCGCAATTGCGGCTTCAGTTCGCCAAGAAGCTCAAAGAGCGGTTGATGCACCCCAGGGTGGAGAAGGACAAGCTCACCGCCATGGCGGATTGCTTCAAGATCAAATTGAAATCCGCTGGGTACCGCCTCGTATATCGGGTTATGGACGAACGCGTGGTTGTACTGGTCATCGCTATCGGCAAGCGGGAGAACGGCGACGTCTACGCGACTGCACAATCACGATTGCAGTGAACTGACAATTTTTCATCGCCTGCACCGGCCTCTTCGCGGGCAAGCCCGCTCCCACACCGACCGCATCGACGTCCAGCTCAGCGCTAACCCTGTAGGAGCGGCCTTGTGTCGCGAACAGACCGCAAAGCGGCCTCGGCGATCTTGAGGTGTATTCGAGATCCTGGGGGCGCTGCGCACCCCTTTCCGACCGGTCCGGCGCCCCGGCAAGGCCGCTCCTACAGGAGAAATGCATGCCTTGAGGTGGAAGCCGGCATGCCAGCGATGAGGCCACTAGAAACGACACAAGACAATTGCTCGGATTGGCTGGGAGCGTCCCCAGCGGCCAGCAGGTGTGAAACTCACTGCACCTGTTGCGGCGTCTCCTCACCCATGCAGCGCACCGCGCGCTTGCGGTTGTCCACCAGCACCCCGGTCAACCCCTTCTGCTGCATGTCGAACAGCACCAGCACGCCATCGATGCACTGCGCCGTCTGCGGCGCCGGGTCCAGCGACACCTTGTAGTCCTCGCCCGGGATGGTCTTGAGCATGGTGAAGTCCTGCAGCAACAGGGCGTCCTCAGGCTTGGCGAAATGCAGGTAGCCGTAGTACCAGAGGGCTCCCACCGTCACGATGATGCTGCCGACACCGGTCAGGATCAGCGGGATGGCGTTGCGTTCTTCACTCATTGCTTGTTCTTCTCGTCAGGGTAGTTGGGCACTTCGGCCAGGCGGCGCAGGCCATTGAAGTGCGTAGGGTCGTCCAGGAAGCGCAGCATCACCTGGCGCCAGGTCGGGTCGGCAAACGTCTGCACATGGCCGCCGCGGGTCAGTTGCAGCACCCGCGGCGGTGGCGCGTGCTGGTACAGGCGGATGCCATTGTCCATCGGCACCAGGTTGTCATCGATGCTGTGGAAGAACAGCTTCGGCGGGCTGGCCAGCTGTTCGATGGAACGGATCGCGCTGTCGCCGTCGGGCACCAGCCACGACAGCGGCACCTGCAGCGGCCAGGTCAGCCACGAAGTACTCAGTGCATAGCGGCCCACCGCCCGGTAACTGGCCGGCACGCCATCGAACACCAGCGCGCTGAAACGCTGACGCTGCTGCGGGTGCGCCGCCAGGTAGTGGATGGCCATCGCGCCGCCGAGGCTCTGGCCCAGCAGCACCAGCGGCTTGCCCTGCACTTCGGGGGCGTGCTCCAGCCAGGCCATGGCCGCCGCGATATCTTGGTAGACGTCGGGCAGGGTCGGCTTGCCCTGGGACAGGCCGTAGCCCCGGTAATCGATCATCAGCACCTGGTAACCCTGCTCTGGCAACCAGTAGCTGCCCCCCAGATGGCCCGGCAGGTTGCCGCCGTTGCCATGCAGGTGCAGCACCGTGCCCTTGACCTCGACCCCGGCCTTGGCCGGCAGCCACCAGCCGTGCAGGCGAACGCCGTCGGCGGTGGTGAGGGTGAGATCACGGTAGTCGAGTTTCGCCCGCTCGGGGGTGAAGGGCTGGCCGGGTTCGGGGTAGAACAACAAGCTGCTGCAACCGCTCAACAGCAGCAGCCCGAGGCCGAAGGCGAGGTGACGGCAAGCGTCAGAGAATGTTCGCGTAGTCGGCTTCAATGCGGTCCAGGCTCAGGTGGTTGAGGAAGTTGGAGAAGCACATCCACGCCGACAGCGCGTTGAGGTCGCGGAACTGCTCGGGCAGGTACTTGGGCGGCTCCACCAGCCCCTCTTCGACCAGCTGGCGCAGCGTGCGCATGTCTTCGAGCGTTGTCTTGCCGCAGAACAGCAAGGGGATCTGCTCCAGCTTGCCCTTCTTCACGGCCAACTGAATGTAGTTGTAAACCATGATGAAACCCTTGAGGTAGGACAAGTCCTTGGTAAATGGCAGCCCGTTCGGTACCGAACCCCGGAACACCCGGCTGGCATTGCTGTAGCTCTGCGCCATCTCGAAGCCCTGGCCGCGGAAGAATTCGTAGACCTGCATGAAGTCCGCGCCCTCCTCGACCATGTGGATGGCCCGGGTGCGGTTGGTGAGCTTGCGCAGGCGGCTGGGGTAGGAGGCGAAGGCGATCACCTCCATCAGAATGGCCAGGCCTTCCTGGGTCACCGTGGACGAGGGTGGGCCCTTGGCCAGGAAGGTGCAGATCGGCTGGTTCAGCCCATTGAGGGTGGTGCCGACATGCACCAGCCCTTCATGCACTTCCAGGGCGCGTACGTCGCGGGCGTTGAACATCGCGTCGGCGCGCACCTTGATGTAGTCGGCACCGGCCGCGGCGTCGGCGACGATGCCGTCGGACTCGAACACACGGATGGTCTCCTCGGCCTCGCCGAACACCTTGTTCAGGCGGCGCTGGAGGATCGCCACGGCTTCCTTGGCGGTGAGGTTCTTCGGCTCGTCCTTCAGGTCGCCACGGCCATCGATGTTGTTCAGGTAGTCCGACAGCATCAACCCCAGGTCGGCGAGGGTCGGGTCACCGGCGTGGAAGGCGTCGGAAGCAGCGCCATACAGCTCTTGGGAAATCAGCCCGAAGTCCTCGGTGCCACGTGCTTCGAGCATGCGCACCACCATGCGGTACTCCTTGCACATGCGCCGCATGATCTGCCCGACCGGGTTGAACTGGCCAAGCTGGCGGGTGATGTCGCGCTCGATGCTCTGGAACTCGGCCTTGACCGCGTTGGAGTCGAACGACAAGGGGCGGCTTTGGTAGTAAGCCCGGTCCACCGCCGGTGGCTCCTTGCCCTTGGCCTTGAGGAAGCCTTGGCGGATGTTGTCGTCCCACTTCACCGCGTCGAGTACGCGGATGGGAGTTTGCGCGGCGACGATGCGGTCGGACAACGTACGTATGGTTTGCTGGTACTCGTCCACCGAGGGACTCCTTTCTAGTACAAGACACCTGAACCGGCCCCTTCGCGGCTAAAGCCGCTCCCACAGGGATTTCACAGCCCTCAGGCCTGACGCTGCACCTGCGGGAGCGGCGTTAGCCGCGAAAAGGCCGATACGGTCATTTGCCGGAACGCTGGAAGCGCGCCACCTCTACGAACAGGTCGGAATTGGCCGGGTCATCCAGGTACGCCAATACGCGCGCCGCTGGGCTGTCGATCAGCACGCCCTCGCCGTCTTCCTCCGGTACTTCGATGCTGCGCCCGTTCAGTTCCTTCTTCTCCACGGCCTGCTGCACCTGCTCGACATCGAGGTTGTACACCACCAGCTCCTTGCCATCGACGATATCGAAGCCGCCAATCAGGAAGTTGCCCCCCAGCCGTTTGGGCACACCGGCCGACAGGTACCAGCGGTTGCCATGGCGCGACACGGTGAACACGTATTCCTCGGGCGCCTTGCCCTTGGCGGTGGCCACCGCCTTGTAGGCATCGCCGCCACTGCGGCTGATCGTGAGCTTCAGCGGCTCGCCCCAGGCGTCCTTGCTGCTCCATTTGCCGAGCAGGGCCTTGGGCGCCGCCTGGTTGCTGGGTAGCGGCTCATGGAAGGTCACCAGACACCCGCCGAGCAAGAGGAATGACCAGGTCAACAACACCACACGCCAGGCTTTCATCAGGTTCTCCTTGAAAATTCGTTCGCCGCTCAGGCCGATGCCAGCACCATTTGCAGGTATCGGACAAGAATAGCGAGCATCTGCTCATCGGCCTGCGCATTCGCATCCTCGAGCAGGCCCTGATATTCCATCTGCTCGATAATCGCCGTCAACATCCGGGCGTCCTGCTCGGGCTGGCGCGAACCGACCACCTGGAGCATCTGCCGGGCGCCATGCAGCAGGATCTGCTCATGGGCGCGCACCAGCTCGGCCAGGCGCGGGCACAGCAGCGCCTCCTGGCGGAAGGCCTGCTCGGCCATGAGGAAGTCGCGGCGGTTGTGCAACTGGCGAGTGACGTAGTCGGCGGTCATGCGCGCCACTTCATTCACCAGGCGTACCCGCGCCTCTGGGCTGCCGTCGCCCTGGGCCAGCAACTGGCGCAGCAGCACTTCGGTGTTGGCCCACAGTTTGGCCATGTAGGCGGCGCTGCGTTCGACGTACTGGGCGAAGGTGTCGGCCAGCAGGTCCTGGATATCCTTGAAGTAATACGTGGTAGCCGACAGCGGCACGCCGGCCTCGGCGGCCACGGCACGGTGGCGCACGCCGCGCACGCCATCGCGCACGACGATGCGCATGGCGGCGTCGAGGATCTGCTGGCGGCGCTGCTCGCTGCCCTGGCGGGCGGTCTTGCGGCCCTGGTATTGCACGCTCTCGGCAACGGCGGTGGCGATTCCGGCGGCGCCGGGGTGGGGCATGGCGGGTGTCACGGGGCGGTACCTCATGGTTCGAGTCATCTGCTGCCTGTACCGGCCTATCGCCGGCAAGCCGGCTCCCACAGGGCCCCCACAATGCTCAGGTGTGCAGTACCTGTGGGAGCTGGCTTGCCAGCGATAGGGCCGACACAGACAACATAAAGCTTCAGGCAAGAAAAAGCCGCCTCGAAAGGCGGCTTGTTCAGATCACTCAGGCCTGCGGACGCATGTGCGGGAACAGGATCACGTCGCGGATCGACGGCGAGTTGGTCAGCAGCATCACCAGGCGGTCGATGCCGATGCCCTCACCGGCGGTCGGCGGCATGCCGTACTCCAGGGCGCGCACGAAGTCGGCGTCGTAGTGCATGGCCTCGTCGTCACCGGCGTCTTTCTCGGCCACCTGGGCCAGGAAGCGCTCGGCCTGGTCTTCGGCGTCGTTGAGCTCGGAGTAGGCGTTGGCGATCTCGCGGCCACCAATGAACAGCTCGAAGCGGTCGGTCACGGCCGGGTTGTCGTCGTTGCGACGGGCCAGCGGCGAGACTTCGAACGGGTACTCGGTGATGAAGTGCGGCTGCTCCAGCTTGTGCTCGACCAGCTCTTCGAAAATCATCACCTGCAACTTACCCAGACCTTCATGGCCGAGCACCTTGGCACCGGCCTTCTTGGCGATCTCGCGGGCACGGTCGACGTCCTGCAGGTCGGCGGCGGTGAGCTCCGGGTTGTACTTGAGGATCGAGTCGAACACCGACAGGCGCACGAACGGCTCGCCGAAGTGGAACACCTTGTCGCCGTACGGCACGTCGGTGCTGCCCAGCACCAGCTGCGCCAGCTCGCGGAACAGCTCTTCGGTGAGGTCCATGTTGTCGTTGTAGTCGGCGTAGGCCTGGTAGAACTCGAGCATGGTGAATTCAGGGTTGTGCCGGGTCGAGACGCCTTCGTTACGGAAGTTGCGGTTGATCTCGAAGACCTTCTCGAAACCACCGACCACCAGGCGCTTCAGATAAAGCTCCGGGGCGATACGCAGGAACATGGCCATGTCCAGTGCGTTGTGGTGGGTTTCGAATGGCTTGGCCGCGGCGCCGCCAGGGATGGTCTGCAGCATCGGCGTTTCCACTTCGAGGAAGTCGCGCTCGATGAGGAACTTGCGGATGTGCGAGATCACCTGCGAACGCACACGGAAGGTGTGGCGGGTTTCCTCGTTGACCATCAGGTCGACGTAGCGCTGGCGGTAGCGCTGCTCGGTGTCGGTCAGGCCGTGGTGCTTGTCCGGCAGCGGGCGCAGCGACTTGGTCAGCAGGCGCACGTTGGTCATCTCGACGTACAGGTCGCCCTTGCCGGAACGGGCCAGGGTGCCTTCGGCGCTGATGATGTCGCCCAGGTCCCAGGTCTTGACCGCGGCCAGCGTCTCTTCCGACAGCGTCTTACGGTTGACGTAGACCTGGATGCGACCGGTCATGTCCTGGATGACCATGAACGAGCCACGGTTGAGCATGATGCGGCCCGCCACCTTGACCGGGATCGCGGCTGCTTCCAGCTCTTCCTTGGTCTTGTCCGCGTACTGTTTCTGCAGGTCGTTGCAGTAGCTGTCGCGACGGAAGTCGTTGGGGAAGGCATTGCCCTTGGCGCGCTCTGCGGCAAGCTTTTCCTTGCGCAGGGCGATCAGGGCGTTTTCTTCCTGTTGCAGGTCTTGCGATTCGGTCTGGAGGTCGCTCATGTCGTCATTCTTTCCATCAGGTGTTCGTTGCCCCTGTCGGGCAGGGCACGCGATACGGGCGAAGGCCCGGTATCGCGGCGGTGGTGTGCGGATTACAGCCCCTGCTTGAGGCTCGCTTCCAGGTACTCGTCGAGGTCGCCGTCGAGCACCTTCTGGCAGTCGCTGCGCTCGACGCCGGTACGCAGGTCCTTGATGCGCGAGTCATCCAGCACGTAGGAGCGGATCTGGTGGCCCCAGCCGATGTCCGACTTGCTGTCTTCCAGGGCCTGCGAGGCGGCGTTGCGCTTCTGCATTTCCAGCTCGTACAACTTGGCCCGCAGCATTTTCATGGCGGTGTCCTTGTTGGCGTGCTGGGAACGTTCGTTCTGGCAGGCCACCACGGTGTTGGTCGGCACGTGGGTGATACGCACCGCCGAGTCGGTGGTGTTGACGTGCTGGCCGCCCGCGCCGGAGGAGCGGTAGGTGTCGATGCGCAGGTCGGACGGATTGATCTCGATCTCGACCTTGTCGTCGATCTCGGGCGAGACGAACACCGCCGAGAACGAGGTGTGGCGACGGGCGCCGGAGTCGAACGGGCTCTTGCGCACCAGGCGGTGCACACCGATCTCGGTGCGCAGCCAGCCGAAGGCGTACTCGCCCTTGATGTGCACGGTGGCGCCCTTGATGCCGGCGACTTCGCCTTCGGACAGCTCGATGATGGTGGCGTCGAAGCCACGCTTGTCGGCCCAGCGCAGGTACATGCGCAACAGGATGTTGGCCCAGTCCTGGGCCTCGGTGCCGCCGGAGCCGGCCTGGATGTCCAGGTAGGCGTTGTTCGGGTCCATCTCGCCGCTGAACATGCGACGGAACTCGAGCAGGGCGAGGGATTCCTCCAGCCCTTGCAGCTCGGTCACGACATCGCTGACGGCAGCTTCGTCACCTTCCTCGACGGCCATGTCGAGCAGGTCCTTGCAGTCGCCCAGGCCGTTGGCCAGCTTGTCGAGCGTTTCGACGACCTGCGCCAGCATGGCGCGCTCGCGGCCCAGGGCCTGGGCGTACTCGGGCTTGTTCCAGACGGCGGCGTCTTCCAGCTCGCGGTTTACTTCGACCAGACGATCATGCTTGTGATCGTAGTCAAAGATACCCCCGAATAGACTGGGAACGCTCGGTGAGGTCCTTGATGGTGTTCAGGATCGGTTGGATTTCCATGGGCGGGCAGCTCTCGTGCGAATTCGGTGAAAAGCCCGCGAGTATACCCGAGTCTGTGGCATGGCGGCAGATCCGTCTGTAGGAGCGGCCTTGTGTCGCGATGGGCCGCGCAGCGGCCCTGGCGATAGCTGCTTTAACACTGAGATCCCGGGGCCGCCTTGCGGCCCATCGCGACACAAGGCCGCTCCTACAGGGGACTGCGCAAGCGTTCAAATAACGCGCTCAGGCAATCCCCACCTGGTTACGGCCGTTGTTCTTGGCCTGGTACAGCCCCTTGTCCGCCGCCGAAATCAACTGGCGGCAATGGCTGCCGACAGCCGGCGTCAGGGTCGCCAGGCCGATGCTCACGGTGAGGTAGGAACCCGCCTCGGGCACGGTGTGGGCGATGTTCAGCCCCATGATGGTCTGGCGCAGCTTCTCGGCCACCAGCCGCGCCCCACCCGGCGAGGTGTTGGGCAACACCAGGGCGAACTCCTCGCCACCATAGCGCGCCGGCAGGTCGCTGGGCCGCGAGCAACTGCCGCGGATGGCCTCGGCCACCTGGCGCAATGCCTCGTCTCCGGCCAGGTGGCCGAAGCTGTCGTTGAACGCCTTGAAATAGTCGACATCGATCATCAGCAGCGACAACTGCTGTTGCTCGCGGATCGCCCGGCGCCATTCCAGCTCCAGGTATTCGTCGAAGTGGCGACGGTTGGACAGCCCGGTCAGGCCGTCGGAGTTCATCAGCCGCTGCAGCATCAGGTTGGTGTCGAGCAACTGCTGCTGGCTCACCCGCAAGGCCCGATAAGCCTCGTCGCGCTGCAACAGCGTGAGGTACGAGCGCGAGTGGTAGCGTATGCGCGCCACCAGTTCGATGGTGTCGGGCAGCTTGACCAGGTAATCGTTGGCCCCGGCGGCGAAGGCCGCGCTCTTGACCAACGGGTCTTCCTTGGTCGACAGGACGATGATCGGGATGTCCTGGGTGGCCGGGTTGTTGCGGTACTCGCGCACCAGGGTCAGGCCGTCGAGGCCCGGCATGATCAGGTCCTGGAGGATCACCGTGGGCTTGATGCGCATGGCCTGGGCCACCGCCTGGTGCGGGTCGGCGCAGAAATGGAAGTCGATGTTTTCCTCGTGGGCCAGCCCACGCCGCACCGCTTCGCCGATCATCGCCTGATCGTCGACCAGCAGGACCATCGCCGCGCTTTCGTTGATGGTGGTGAAGCCTTCGATCGGTAGATCAGTCATCCGTAGTCACCCGTTCACTGCCGGCCAGGCGGCGCGACTCAATACATATCGTCATTTCGAAAAGAATTCCATCAGGCGCCCGGCAATGCGTTCCAGCGGGCGAATTTCCACCGCTGCGTCAATCGCCGCGGCGGCCTTTGGCATGCCGTACACCGCGCTGCTCTGCTGGTCCTGGGCAATGGTCAGGAAGCCCTGCTGACGCATCAGCTTGAGCCCTTGGGCACCGTCGCGGCCCATGCCGGTGAGCAGCACGCCCACCGCATCGCCGGTCCAGTGGCGGGCCACGCTGTCGAAGAACACATCGATCGAGGGCCGGTAGATTTCGTTGACCGGCTCCGCAGTGTAGGCCAGCTCGCCGTTCTTCAGCAGGCGGATATGGTGGTTGGTACCGGCCAGCAGCACCTGGCCCGGTTGTGGTGGTTCGCCCTCGCGGGCCAGGCGCACCGGCAGGCCGCTGGCGCTGCTGAGCCATTCAGCCATGCCGGCGGCGAACACTTGGTCGACGTGCTGGACCAGCACGATGGCCGCCGGGAATGCCCTGGGCAGCCCCTTGAGCAGCACCTCCAGCGCCGCCGGCCCGCCGGCCGACGAGCCGATGGCCACCAGGCCACGGCGCTGGGATGATTCACGCAGCGGCGCGGACACCACCCGCAGCGCGCTGGGCCGTTGCTGGCCGATCAGCCAGCCAATGTTGAGGATCTTGCGCAGCAACGGCGCCGCCGCCTCGCGGGCGTCCCCGGCGCCCAGCGCCGGGGTGTCGACCACATCCAGGGCGCCATGGCCCATGGCCTCGAACACGCGGTGCACGTTCTGCTTGCGGTCAACCGTGACGATGACGATGGCGCAGGGCGTTTCGGCCATGATCCGGCGGGTGGCCTCGACGCCATCCATCACCGGCATGATCAGGTCCATGAGGATCAGGTCCGGGGTCTGCTCGGCGCAGCGCTGCACCGCCTCGGCACCGTTGCCGGCGACCCACACCACCTCGTGCGCCGGCTCGAAGGCCAGCGCCCGGCGCAACGCCTCCACGGCCATGGGCATGTCGTTGACGATGGCGATCTTCATCCTTGTGCACCCCCAATCAGCTCCTCGACGGCATCCAGCAACGCATCGTCATGGAAGCTGGCCTTGGCCAGATAATAGTCGGCGCCGGCATCCAGTCCACGGCGCCGGTCTTCTTCACGGTCCTTGTACGACACCACCATCACCGGCAGCGATTGCAGGCGGTGGTCGCGGCGCACCAGGGTCACCAGTTCGATGCCGTCCATGCGCGGCATGTCGATGTCGGTGATCAGCAGGTCGAAATCATCGCTGCGCAAGGCGTTCCAACCGTCCATGCCATCCACCGCCACGGCCACCTCGTAGCCACGGTTGCCCAGCAGCTTGCGTTGCAGCTCGCGCACGGTGAGCGAGTCGTCGACCACCAGCACGCGCTTGCGCGCCAGCTCCCGGCCACCCTTGCCACCGCGTTCGATGCGCTCCAGGCGCCCCGTGCTGAGCAGCTTGTCCACCGAGCGCAGCAGGTCTTCGACATCGACGATCAGCACCACCGAGCCATCGTCGAGCAGGGCTCCGGCAGAGATGTCCTGGACCTTGCCCAGGCGCGGGTCGAGCGGCATCACCACCAGCACCCGCTCGCCGACCAGGCGCTCCACCGCCACGCCGTAGAGCTGGTCGCGCTCGCGAATCACCACTACCCGCAAGCCCTGCCCCTGGTCGGTCGCCGCCGGCCGGTTGAGCAGCTGGCTGGCCGCGACCAGGCCGATGTGCCGGCCCTCGTGCCAGAAGTGCTGGCGCCCCTCGATCTGCACGATGGCTTCGGCCGGCACGTCGAGGGTGCGTTCGATATGTGCCAAGGGGAAGGCGTAGGCCTCACCACCGACCTCGACCACCAGGCTGCGCACCACCGACAGGGTCAGCGGCACTTCCAGGTGGAAGCAACAGCCCTGCCCGGCCACTTGCGTCAGCTCGATCGAGCCGCGCAGCTCGCGCACCATGTGCTGCACCGCATCCAGCCCGACACCGCGCCCAGACACCTCGGTGACGGTGTCGCGCAGGCTGAAGCCAGGCAGGAAGAGGAAGGTCAGCAACTCGGCCTCGCTCATCTGCGCCACGGTCTCGGCCGGCGACAGCGCGCGCTCGACGATGCTCCGGCGCAAGCGTTCAAGGTCGATGCCCGCGCCATCGTCGTTGAGGTCGAGGATCAGCATGCCGGCCTGGTGCGAGGCACGCAGGCGCACGCTGCCTTCGGCGGGTTTGCCCGCCAGCAGGCGCTGCTCGGGCAGTTCGATACCATGGTCGACGGCGTTGCGCAGCAAGTGCGTCAACGGCGCTTCGAGTTTTTCCAGCACATCACGATCGACCTGGGTCTTTTCGCCTTCGACCACCAGCCGCACCGGCTTGTCCAGTGAGCGCCCCAGGTCGCGGACCATGCGGCTCTGCCCGGTCAGCACATCGGCGAACGGGCGCATGCGGCAAGCCAGGGCAGTGTCGTACAGCAGTTGGGCACGCTGGCTGGCCTGCCAGCCAAACTCGTCGAGGTCGGTGGCCTGCTGCAGCAGTATCCGCTGGGTCTCCGCCAGCAGTTGCTGGGTCTGGGCCAGGGCTTCGAGCACTTCCGGGCCCTGGCCGCTGTCCTCCAACTGCGCCTTCAGCCCGTCCAGCGCGCGCATGCCCTGGCCATGCATGCGCTTGAGGCGCTGCAAGGTGGCCAGGTAAGGCTTCAAGCGCTGGGTCTCGACCATCGACTTGCTCGACAGGTCGAGCAGGCTGTTCAGGCGGTCGGCGGTGACCCGCAGCACCCGCTCGGCGCCGCGTTTGCCAGCCTTGGGCACGGCGAGCGGCTCGGCCTCCTGCTCGGCGACAGCTTCGGGCTCGGGCTCAGGTTTGTTCTGCTGCGCCAGCTGCGCGGGCACCGCGGGGGGCGCCACGAAGGGCGCGGCGAGCGGCGCCTGCTCCAACAACCCGGCCATCTGTACCACGAACGCCGGCACCAGGCTTTCGCCGGCCTGATCGCCGGGCGTGGCGATGCGCATCAACAAATCAGTGCCCTGCAACAGCGCGTCGATATGCTCAGGGCGGAGCAGCAGGCGGCCTTCCTGGGCGGCCACCAGGCAATCTTCCATCACGTGGGCGACGCTGACGCCCGCGTCGATACCAACGATTCGCGCCGCGCCCTTGAGCGAATGGGCCGCGCGCATGCAGGCTTCGAGCTGGTCGGGCTGGGCGGGGTTGCGCTCCAGGGCCATGAGCCCTGCGCTGAGCACCTGGGTCTGGGCCTCGGCTTCCAGGCTGAACAGTTCGAGCAACGAAGCGTCGCGCATTTGCTCCGGGGTCATGACAGGCTCCGCTTCACAGCTTGCAGAAGGTGTTGCTCATCCAGCACCCGCACACTGCGGTCGCGCCATTGCAGCACCGCCGCGGTGAAGTGCGCGGCGTCGCGGCCGTCTTGCATCTGCGCAGGGTCCAGGCGATGGATGCCGTCGATCTCGTCCACCGGCACCACCACCGGCCCGCCCTCGGCGGCCAGGATCAGCATGCGCGGCATGACCCGCCCGCCGCGCTCGCTGGTGCTTTCCCCCGGCACGTTGAGCAGTTCGGCCAGCGACAGGCACGGCACCAGCGCGCCGCGCACGTTGGCCACGCCCAGCAGCACGCGCGAGCGCTGATGGGGCAATGAATGCACTGCTTGCAAGGGGGCGATCTCGGCCAGGCAGGCGGTGGCCAGGGCCAGCCACTCCTCGCCCAGACGGAACAGCAGCAGGGAGCGGCCGACCGCGCCCTCCTCCACCGCCGCCAGCGCCAGCGGCTCGTCGAGCACCTGCGCGTAGCGGTCCAGCAGGGTGGTGGCGGCAGCGGCATAGACTTCGCAGTTGCGGCAATGGATATGCCGCTCCAGCACCGGGCACTGCTTGTTGCCGTGGACCCCGATGCGGTTCCAGCAATCGTCGATGACCTGGTCATCGTGGGCGATCAGTTGCATGTCGTATCCCATGCTCATCGTTCAGGCTCCCGGCCAACCCGTGCCGCGCGCGCCTGCAAGCGCTGGGCGCCGGCCTGATCGCCTTGCGAGGCCAGCAGCGCAGCCAGGTGCGCCAGGGCCTCCTCGTGCTGCGGTTGCAGGTACAGCGCCTTGCGGTAATGGGTGATGGCCTGCGCGGCATCGCCCTCGGTGTCGCTGAGCAACCCCAGCCAGTAATAGACCTGCGCCTTGGGCGCGAACTGGCGCAGGTAGCGCTCGCACACGGCCCGTGCCTGCGCACTTTCGCCGGCGTTGGCATGCTGGGCGATGCTGGCCAGCAGTTGTGGTTCGCTCTCGCGCGGCGCTGCCGGCGGCGGGGGCGATACCGCTGGCCGAGTGATGCGCGCGGGCAATGGCACGACCTTTGGCGGCGGTACCAGCGGGCGCATGGCCTGCAACGGTTTTTCCGCGGGCACCGGCGCAACGGCGTCCTGCCGTACATAGGCGAACGACTGGGCGATCCCCAGCGGGCGCATGCCCAGGCGCGCCAACAGGCTGCCCTCGGCCGGCCCGATGAACAGTACGCCCTGGGCATGGGTGAGGCGCTTGAGTACCTCGAACACCCGCTGCTGGGTCGGCACGTCGAAATAGATCAGCAGGTTGCGGCAGAACACGAAGTCGTAAAACCCCTCGCGCTCGCCGAGTGCCGGGTCCAGCACATTCCCCACCTGCAGGCTGACCTGCTGGCGCACGCGCGGGTCGAGGCGATGGCCTTCGCCCTCCACGCTGAAATGCCGCTCGCGGAATGCCAGGTCGCTGCCACGGAACGAGTTGCGCCCATACAGCGCCTGCTCGCCCTTGGCCACGGAGCTGGGGCTGATGTCGATGCCATCGATACGGAAGCTGTCCACCGCGAGCCCGCCATCGAGCAAGGCCATGGCGATCGAGTAAGGCTCTTCGCCGGTCGAGCATGGCAGGCTGAGGACCCGCAGCGGCCGGGCACCGGCCAGCTCGGCGACACGCTTGTGCGCCAGGGTCAGCAATGCCGTGAAGGATTCGGGGTAGCGGAAGAACCAGGTCTCGGGGACGATCACCGCCTCGATCAACGCCTGCTGCTCGGTCACCGACTGCTGCAAGCGCAACCAGTAGTCGTCCAGGTCGGCCGCCTGCACGGCGACACAGCGCTGGCGCAGGGCACGCTCGATCATTGGCGCACCGACCGACTCCACGTCCAGGCCGATGCGCGCCTGCAGGAAGCGGAAGAAGCGTTCCCCGGTCATGCCGGCACCTGCCCGGGCTCGGCCGGATACAACAGCTCACGCACCGCGCTCGGCAGCAGGTCGTCCACCCGGATGCGCTGCAACATCCCCTGCGCGTCCTGGCGCACCGGGCCAAGATAAGGCGCTTCGGCGTTATCCAGGCCATAAGGCTGGAACTCTTCGGGCCGGCAACGCAGGGTATCGGTGGCCTGTTCCAGCAGCAGCCCAAGCTGCAACTGCGGGCGCAGCGGGTCACCCCGGTAGTGCACCAGCACCAGGCGGGTGCTGCCGCGCGAGGCTGCGGCCACGCCGAAACTCAGCGCCGACACATCGATCACCGGCACCAGCGTGCCGCGATGGGCCAGCACCCCGGCGACCCAGGCCGGGGCCTGGGCAATGGGCTTGAGCGGACGGCGCGGCAGCACTTCGATCACTTCGCGCACATCCAGGGCGAAACGCTGCGCAGCGATGCGAAATTGCAGGTACAGCGTGCCCTTGGCGCCGGGCGCGCGGTCCTCTTGGGGGGCCAGGTCGGTCATCGGCGTCAGACTTTGAAACGCGACACACCGCCACGCAGCCCGGCGGCCACCTGGCTCAGTTCGTCGATGGCGAAGCTGGCCTGGCGCAGCGACTCGACGGTCTGGGTGCTGGCATCGCTGAGCTGGGCCAGCGCCTGGTTGATCTGCTCGGCGCCGGTGGCCTGGGCCTGCATGCCCTCGTTGACCATCAGCACGCGCGGCGCCAAGGCCTGCACCTGCTGGATGATCTGGGTCAGTTGCTCGCCCACCTGCTGCACCTCGAACATGCCGCGGCGCACCTCCTCGGAGAACTTGTCCATGCCCATCACCCCAGCCGACACCGCCGACTGGATCTCGCGCACCATCTGCTCGATGTCGTAGGTGGCGACCGCGGTCTGGTCGGCCAGGCGGCGCACCTCGGTGGCCACCACGGCGAAGCCGCGGCCGTACTCGCCGGCCTTTTCCGCCTCGATGGCGGCGTTGAGCGACAGCAGGTTGGTCTGGTCGGCGACCTTGACGATGGTCACCACCACTTGGTTGATGTTGCTGGCCTTCTCGTTGAGGATCGCCAGCTTGGCGTTGACCAGGTCGGCGGCGCCCATCACCTGGTGCATGGTCTCTTCCATGCGCGCCAGGCCTTGTTGGCCGGAGCCCGCCAGGCTCGAGGCCTGGTCGGCGGACGAGGTGACCTCGGTCATGGTGCGCACCAGATCACGCGAGGTGGCGGCGATTTCCCGCGACGTGGCGCCGATCTCGGTGGTGGTAGCGGCGGTCTCGGTGGCCGTGGCCTGCTGCTGCTTGGAAGTGGCGGCGATCTCGGTGACCGACGTGGTCACCTGCACCGAGGAGCGTTGGGCCTGCGACACCAGCCCGGCCAGCGATTCGGCCATTTCATTGAAGCCACCTTCGATGGCACCGAACTCGTCCTTGCGGTCCAGGCTCAGGCGCATGCTCAGGTCGCCCGAGCGCAGGCCGTCGAGCGCCTGCACGATACGCTGCATGGGCGCGGTGATCGCGCGCATCAGCAACAAGCCGCAGACCCCGGCGGCGACGATGGCCAGCAGCAGCGAAACGATCATGCTGCCCTTGGCGGTGGCCACGGCGCTGACGATCTCGTTGGTGGCGGCATCGGCCGACTCGCGGTTGCGCTCGATCACCCCGTTCAAGTGCTTGCGCCCGTCCACCCAGGCCGGGGTGAGCACGTCGGCGATCAGCCGCTGGGCTTCGACGTAGTTCTTCTGCCGATAGGTTTCCAGCACCTGGTCGACGATCTTCACATAGCCCTCTTCGAGCTTGGTGAACTCGTCGAAGGCGAGCTGATCGTCCTTGTCGCGGATGGTCCCCTGGTAGCTGGCCATGTGTTGCTTGAGGCGCTCGTCGAAGCTCTTGAACAGCTCCATGTCGGCCGTGGTGATTTCACGGTGGTTCGACAGCCCCACCAGCTGCTGGCTGGTGACGTAGCTGTCGACCCAGGCGCTGCGGATCATCGAGCTGTAGTAGACGCCGGGAATGCTGTCGGACCCCACCGCTTCTTCGCTGGACTCGATCGCCACCAGCCGCGAATAAGCGGCCACGATCATCAGCAGCATGATGGCGATGATCACGGCGAAACTTGCCAGGATCCGTTGGCGCAAGGTCCAGTTCTTCACATTCAGCCCTCAGGAATTCAATACGAGCGGGAAAAATCGCCGAAGTATAGCCCAGGCTTCCTGCGTATTTGCGGCTGAATGCAGCGCTATTCAGGCGTTCCTGCCGGCTTGAATGGCCAATGGCCGGTTCATTGCCCGGCCGCGAGCCTGACCTGGCTCTCCAGTTCCTGGCGCAGCGCCGGGTCCAGGCGCAGCTGTTTGGCCAGTTCGTCGAGGTAGGCACGCTCCATGAAGTTCTCCTGGTCGACCATCATCACGCTGGCCAGGTACATCTCGGCGGCCATCTCCGGGGTTTGCGCAGCGCGGGCCACTTCGGCCGGGTCCAGCGGCTTGTTCAGCTCGGCGTGCAGCCAGTGCTGCAGTTCGCGGTCGCTGTCCAGGCGGGTGAACTCGCCCTCGATCAGCGCGCGTTCGCGCTCGTCGATATGGCCGTCGGACTTGGCCGCCGCCACCAATGCCCGCAACACCGCCTGGCTGTGCTGCTCGGCCTGGGCCGGGGGCAGACGATCGAGGGTCTGCGGTTGCACGTTGCCTTCGCCCTGGCGTGCCTGCCAGTTGCCATAGGCCTTGTAGGCCAGTACCCCAAGGGCGGCCAGGCCACCGTAGGTGAGCGCCTTGCCGCCGTACTTGCGGGCTTTCTTGTTGCCCAGCAACAGGCCCATGGCACCGGCCGCCAGGGCGCCGCCACCGGCACCGGTCAGCAGGCTGCTCAGGCTGGAGCTGGCACCGGGCTTGCTCCCGGTGCTCTTGCCGGCTTGATTGCCGAGCAGTTCCTGGCCGGACTTGAGCAATTGATCGAGCAGGCCTCGAGTATTCATCTGGCACACCTTCGCATGTACGAAAAAGAGGCCACTAGAGTAGGACCACGGCCCGACTTCGCCACCTGGACAAGTGCTTCCAGATGTTGCATCAGCAATCGATAAAAACGAACTAGACTGCCTTCCATCCATAAAACCAATAAGAAACACAGCCATGATGACCCTGCGCCAGATCCGGCACTTCATCGCCGTCGCCGAGACCGGCTCCATCTCCGCCGCCGCCCAGGCGGTGTTCATTTCCCAGTCCACCCTCACCCTGGCCATCCAGCAGCTGGAGCAGGACATCGGCGTGCAGCTGTTCAGTCGCCACGCCAAGGGCATGACCCTGACCCACCAGGGCCACCAGTTCCTGCGCCAGGCGCACCTGATCCTGGCCACCGTCGACAACGCCAAGCGCAGCCTGCAACAGAGCACCGACCAGGTGTCCGGGCAGTTGACCATCGGCGTCACCAGCCTGGTGGCCGGCTATTACCTGGCCGACCTGCTGACCCGTTTCCAGCGCGCCTACCCCAATGTGCAACTGCGCGTGGTCGAAGACGAACGCCCATACATCGAGCACCTGCTGGTCAGCGGCGAGATCGACGTGGCGGTGCTGATCCTCTCCAACCTCGAAGACCGCATGGCCTTGCAGACCGAAGTGCTCACCCACTCGCCCCACCGCCTGTGGCTGCCGGCCCAGCACCCGCTGCTGGAGCAGGACAGCATCAGCCTGGCGGACGTGGCCGAGCAGCCGCTGATCCAGCTGAACGTCGACGAGATGGAGCACAACGCCCGGCGCATGTGGGCCAGCGCCGGCCTGCAGGCCCAGGTGAGCCTGCGCACCGCGTCCACCGAGGCGGTGCGCAGCCTGGTGGCGGCCGGGCTTGGGGTCTCGATCCAACCAGACATGACTTACCGCCCTTGGTCGCTGGAGGGCGACATCATCGAAGCGCGGCCCCTGGCCGACCTGCACCAGACCCTCGACGTCGGCCTGGCCTGGCGCCGCGGCACCGCGCGCCCGGCGCTGGTCGACCCGTTCCTGACCGTTGCCCGTGAACAGCCGAGCACTGGGCGCCGGCCATCGATTTAATCGAAGGCCACCTTCTGTATTTCGAATTTGTCGGCGGGGTAATGGCGCTCTAGGCTGGTTCAACGGCCCACACACAAGAACAGAGAGCCCGCAGCATGCCAGGCACGACCACCCCGCTGTGTACCGCCCTGCTCATCGATGGCGAACTGGTCGAGGGCAGCGGGCCTGCCGAACCGATCCTCAACCCGGCCACCGGTGAAACTCTGGCGCGCATCGCCGAGGCCGGCCATGAGCAGGTCGAAGCCGCCATCCTCGGCGCCCAGCGCGCCTTCGCCAGCTGGTCGCGGACCACCCCGCAGCAACGCGCCGGTGTGCTGCTGGAGATCGCCGACGCCCTGCAACGCCAACAAGAGCACCTGGCCCGCCTCGAAGCGCTGAACTGCGGCAAGCCCCTGCACCTGGCGCGCCAGGACGACCTGGCCGCCGCCATCGACGTGTTCCGCTTCTTCGCCGGCGCCGTGCGCTGCCAGACCGGCCAGCTGGCCGGCGAGTACCTGCCCGGCTACACCAGCATGGTGCGCCGCGACCCGCTGGGTGTGGTCGCCTCCATCGCACCGTGGAACTACCCGATCATGATGGCGGCGTGGAAGATCGCCCCTGCCCTGGCCGCGGGCAACACCCTGGTGTTCAAGCCGTCCGAACACACCCCGCTGTCGATCCTGGCATTGGCCCCGGCGCTCAATGCACTGTTGCCGCCTGGGGTGCTGAACATCGTCTGCGGCGGCGGCGAAAGTGTCGGCAGCCACCTGGTCGGCCATTCGGCGGTGCGCATGGTCTCGCTGACCGGCGATATCGTCACTGGCCAGAAGATCCTCCAGGCCGCTTCGCGCACGCTCAAGCGCACCCACCTGGAACTGGGCGGCAAGGCCCCGGTGATCGTCTGCGACGATGCCGACCTGCAAGCGGTGGTCGAAGGCATACGCGCCCACGGCTACTACAACGCCGGGCAAGACTGCACCGCCGCCTGCCGTATCTACGCCCAGGCCGGCATCCACGACCGCCTGGTGGCCGAGCTGGGCGCCGCCGTGTCGTCGCTGCGCTTTGCCGGCAAGCGCGACGCGGACAACGAGATCGGCCCGCTGATCACCCCGCGCCAGCGCGACCGGGTGGCCAGCTTCGTCGAGCGGGCGCTGGGCCAGCCGCACATCGAGCGGGTGACCGGCGCCGCCGTCCATTCGGGCCCGGGCTTCTACTACCAACCCACCCTGCTCGCCGGCTGCCGGCAGCACGACGAGATCGTCCAGCGCGAAGTGTTCGGCCCGGTGGTCACGGTGACCCGCTTCGACACCCTGAGCCAGGCGGTGGACTGGGCCAACGACTCCGAATACGGCCTGGCCTCGTCGGTGTGGACGCAGAACCTGGACAAGGCCATGCAGGTGGCCAACCGCCTGCAATACGGCTGCACCTGGATCAACAGCCATTTCATGTTGGTCAGCGAGATGCCCCATGGCGGCCTGAAACGCTCGGGCTACGGCAAGGACCTGTCCAGCGATTCGCTGCAGGACTACAGCGTGGTGCGCCACATCATGGCCCGCCACGGCGAACACCTGGAATAACCCCCAACAACAGGCCAATGGCCACACCGCTTTGCTTGACGACTGCCCCGACCACAATTTCGAACAAGAGGGAACATCATGTCAGTGCACACCACCGTTTTGCTCGGCGCCCTGCTGGCCGGCGCCGCCAGCGTGCAGGCCGCCGAACCGCTCAAGCAGGTCGGCGCCGGCGAAGGGCAGCTGGATATCATCGCCTGGCCCGGCTACATCGAGCGCGGTGAAAGCGACAAGGCCTACGACTGGGTGACCGGCTTCGAGAAAGACACCGGCTGCAAGGTCAACGTGAAGACCGCCGCCACCTCCGACGAGATGGTCAGCCTGATGACCAAGGGCGGCTACGACCTGGTGACCGCCTCGGGCGACGCCTCGCTGCGGCTGATCGTCGGCAAGCGCGTACAGCCGATCAACACGGCGCTGATTCCCAACTGGAAGAACCTCGACCCACGCCTGAAGGACGGTGCCTGGTACGTGGTCAAGGGCCAGGCCTATGGCACCCCGTACCAGTGGGGCCCCAACGTGCTGCTGTATAACACCAATGTGTTCAAGGAGCCGCCGACCAGCTGGGGCGTGGTGTTCGAACCGCAGAACCTGCCTGACGGCAAGCCCAACAAGGGCCGCGTGCAGGCCTATGACGGGCCGATCTACATTGCCGACGCGGCGCTCTACCTCAAGTCCGTGAAGCCCGAACTGGGCATCCAGAACCCCTACGAGCTGACCGAGGCGCAGTACAAGGCCGTGCTCGACCTGCTGCGCCAGCAGCAGCCGCTGATCCACCGCTACTGGCATGACGCCACGGTGCAGATGAGCGACGTGAAGAACGAGGGTGTGGTCGCCACCAGTTCGTGGGGCTACATGGTCAACGGCTTGCAGGCCGACAAACAACCGGTGGCTTCCGTGGTACCGAAGGAAGGCGCCACTGGCTGGGCCGACACCACCATGCTGCACGCCGAGGCCAAGCACCCCAACTGCGCCTACAAGTGGATGGACTGGTCGCTGCAACCGAAGGTGCAGGGGGACGTGGCGGCCTGGTTCGGCTCGTTGCCAGCGGTGCCGGCAGCGTGCACCGGCAGTGATCTGCTGGGGGCCGAGGGCTGCAAGACCAACGGCTTCGACAACTTCGACAAGATCGCCTTCTGGAAGACCCCGCAGGCCGAGGGCGGCAAGTTCGTGCCCTACAGCCGCTGGACCCAGGACTACATCGCAATCATGGGCGGGCGATAGCCAAGCCTGTTTGCGGATGTTCATTGCTTGAACCGGGGCTGCTGCGCAGCCCTTTCGCGACACAAGGCCGCTCCTACAGGGCCCTGTTCTGTAGGAGCGGCCTTGTGTCGCGAAAGGGGCGCAAAGCGCCCCCAGATGTCACCGCCGGAGCCACTCATGCCCCTAGCAGTCCAGTTCACCCAGGTTTCCCGCACCTTCGGCGAGGTCAAGGCCGTCGACCAGGTCAGCATCGACATCCAGGACGGTGAGTTCTTCTCCATGCTCGGCCCCTCAGGCTCGGGCAAGACCACCTGCCTGCGCCTGATCGCCGGTTTCGAGCAACCCAGCAGCGGTTCTATCCGCATTCATGGCAGCGAGGCCGCAGGCCTGCCGCCCTACCAGCGCGACGTCAACACGGTGTTCCAGGACTACGCGCTGTTCCCGCACATGAACGTGCGCGACAACGTCGCCTATGGCCTGAAGGTCAAGGGCGTGGCCAAGGCCGAGCGCCATGCCCGCGCCGACGAGGCGCTGGCCATGGTCGCCCTGGGCGGCTACGGCGCGCGCAAGCCGGCGCAGCTGTCCGGTGGCCAGCGCCAGCGCGTGGCACTGGCCCGGGCGCTGGTCAACCGGCCACGGGTGCTGCTGCTCGACGAGCCGCTCGGGGCGCTGGACCTCAAGCTGCGTGAGCAGATGCAAGGTGAACTGAAAAAGCTGCAGCGCCAGCTGGGTATCACCTTCATCTTCGTCACCCACGACCAGACCGAGGCGCTGTCGATGTCCGACCGGGTCGCAGTGTTCAACCGCGGGCGCATCGAGCAGGTCGACACGCCGCGCAACCTGTACATGAAACCGGCCACCACCTTCGTCGCCGAGTTCGTTGGCACCTCCAACGTGCTGCGCGGGGAGCTGGCGCAACAGCTCAGCGGTAGCCCGCAGCCCTTCTCGATCCGTCCCGAGCACATCCGCCTGGGCGACCAGGCCGCCAGTTACGAGGTACAGGTGGGCGGGGTGTTGCACGATATCCAGTACCAGGGCAGCGCCACACGCTTCGAACTCAGGCTCGATGGCGGCCAGCTGCTCGCGGTAAGCCAGGCCAACGACCAGTGGCAGGCGCAAGCCCATCCCTGGCAGACCGGCCAGCGGGTGCAGGCCAGCTGGCCACGCGAGGCGATGACCGCGCTGCAGGAAACCCAGCCATGAGCCTGGCCCTGCCTGCCGCGAACCCGCAGCCGGGCGCTTCGCCGCTGCGGCGCCTGAGCAACCTGCTGTACCGGCGCCCCAACCTGTACCTGCTGATGCTGCTGATACCGCCGCTGCTGTGGTTCGGCGCGATCTACCTGGGCTCGTTGCTGAACCTGCTGTGGCAAGGGTTCTACACCTTCGACGACTTCACCATGGCGGTGACGCCGGACCTGACCCTGGCCAACTTCGCCGCGCTGTTCAACCCGGCGAACTTCGACATCATCCTGCGCACCCTGGGCATGGCCGTGGCCGTTTCGCTGGCCAGCGCCGTGCTGGCCTTCCCCATCGCCTACTACATGGCGCGCCACACCAGCGGCCGCACCAAGGCGTTCTTCTACATCGCGGTGATGATGCCGATGTGGGCCAGCTACATCGTCAAGACCTACGCCTGGACCCTGCTGCTGGCCAAGGGCGGCGTGGCCCAGTGGTTCATCCAGCAGTTGCACCTGGAAGCGGCATTGCAGTTCGTATTGGGCATCCCTGGGGTCGGCGGCAGCACGCTCTCGACCTCGCACCTGGGGCGCTTCCTGGTGTTCGTGTACATCTGGCTACCGTTCATGATCCTGCCGATCCAGGCCTCGCTGGAGCGCCTGCCGCCGTCGTTGCTGCAAGCCTCGGCCGACCTCGGCGCGCGGCCCCGGCAGACCTTCGCCCAGGTAATCCTGCCGCTGTCGGTGCCGGGCATCGCCGCCGGCTCGATCTTCACCTTCTCACTCACCCTGGGCGACTTCATCGTGCCGCAGCTGGTCGGCCCGCCCGGCTACTTCATCGGCAGCATGGTCTACGCCCAGCAAGGGGCGATCGGCAACATGCCGATGGCGGCGGCCTTCACCCTGGTGCCCATCGTGCTGATCGCGGTGTACCTGTCCATCGTCAAACGCCTGGGGGCCTTCGATGCACTCTGACCATGCCTCGTGGGGCCTGCGCCTGGCGGCGTGGGGCGGGCTGGTGTTCCTGCACTTCCCGATCCTGATCATCCTGCTCTACGCCTTCAACACCGAGGACGCGGCGTTCAGCTTCCCGCCCCAGGGCTTCACCCTGAAGTGGTTCGCGGTGGCCTTCGCCCGCCCCGACGTGCTCGAGGCGATCAAGCTGTCGCTGCAGGTGGCCTGCCTGGCCACGCTGATCGCCCTGGTCCTCGGCACCCTGGCCTCGGCGGCGCTGTACCGGCGCAGCTTCTTCGGCAAGGAGGGCATCTCGCTGCTGCTGATCCTGCCCATCGCCCTGCCCGGCATCATCACCGGTATCGCCCTGCTCTCGGCGTTCAAGACCCTCGGCATCGAGCCCGGGCTGTTCACCATCGTCGTCGGCCATGCAACGTTCTGCGTGGTGATCGTCTACAACAACGTCATCGCCCGCCTGCGGCGCACCTCGCAGAGCCTGATCGAAGCGTCGATGGACCTCGGCGCCGATGGCTGGCAGACGTTCCGCTACATCATCCTGCCCAACCTCGGTTCGGCGTTGCTGGCTGGCGGCATGCTGGCCTTCGCCCTGTCGTTCGACGAAATCATCGTCACCACCTTCACCGCCGGCCACGAGCGCACCCTGCCGATCTGGCTGCTCAACCAGCTCAGCCGCCCGCGCGACGTGCCGGTGACCAACGTGGTCGCCATGCTGGTGATGCTGGTGACCATGCTGCCGATCCTCGGCGCCTACTACCTGACCCGTGGCGGCGAAAGCGTTGCGGGTAGCGGCAAATGACCCTGGAGGAGTCCCCGATGCAAACCCTGATGCTGATCAACGGCCGTCTCGTGAATGGCGAAGGCCCGGCCTGGACCGTACTTGACCCGGCCACAGGCAGTGCCCTGGCGCAGATCAACGAGGCCAGCGAGGCCCAGGTCGATACCGCCGTGCGCGCCGCCGACCTGGCCTTCGACAGCTGGTCGCAGACCACGCCCAAGGAGCGCTCGGCCGTACTGCTGGCCATCGCCGACGCGATCGAAGCCCATGGCGAGGAACTGGCCCGGCTGGAGTCGCGCAACTGCGGCAAGCCTTACGCCGCCGCGCTGGGTGACGAGATTCCGGCGATCGCCGACGTGTTCCGCTACTTCGCCGGCGCGGCCCGCTGCCTGGGTGGCTCGGCGGCCGGTGAATACCTGCCTGGCCACACCTCGATGATCCGCCGCGACCCGCTGGGCGTGGTGGCGTCGATCGCGCCCTGGAATTACCCGCTGATGATGCTGGCGTGGAAGATCGCCCCGGCCCTGGCCGCCGGCAACACCGTGGTGATCAAGCCGTCGGAACTCACCCCGCTGACCGCCCTGCGCCTGGGTGAGCTGGCGCAGCAGCTGTTGCCAGCGGGTGTGCTCAACATCCTGTTCGGCCGCGGCCAGACCGTCGGCAACCCGCTGGTCACCCACCCCAAGGTGCGCATGGTGTCGCTCACCGGGTCCATCCCCACCGGTGCACACATCATCGGCGCCACCGCCGACAGCGTGAAGCGTATGCACATGGAGCTGGGCGGCAAGGCACCGGTGCTGGTGTTCGACGACGCCGACATCGAGGCCGCCATCGACGGCATCCGCACCTTTGGCTTCTACAACGCCGGCCAAGACTGCACCGCAGCCTGCCGCCTGTACGTGCAGGACGGCATCTACGAGCAGTTCGTCGAACGCCTGGGCGCGGCGGTGGCCAGCATCAAGCCCGGCTTGCAGGACGCCAGTGACACCGAGCTGGGCCCACTGATCAGCGCCCAGCACCGTGACAAGGTGGCCGGGCTCGTGGAGCGCGCCATCGCCCAGCCGCATATCCGCCTGGTCACCGGCGGCAAGGCGATCGAAGGCGGCGGCTTCTTCTTCGAGCCGACCGTACTGGCCGATGCCCTGCAGGATGACGAGATCGTCCGCCGTGAGGTGTTCGGCCCGGTGGTGTCGGTCACTCGCTTCAGCGATGAAACCCAGGCGCTTGAATGGGCCAACGACTCCGAGTACGGCCTGGCCTCGTCGGTGTGGACCCGCGACACCGGCCGCGCCCATCGCCTGGCGGCACGCTTGCAGTACGGCTGCACCTGGGTCAACACCCACTTCATGCTGGTCAGCGAGATGCCCCATGGCGGGCAGAAGCAGTCGGGGTACGGCAAGGATATGTCGATGTATGGGCTGGAGGACTACACCTGTGTGCGGCATGTGATGTTCAAGCATTGATTGCATGATCTGGATCGAGGTGGCCACAGCGCCTCGATCCAGGATTATTCGCACGCCAAACTCATCACCGTCCTAGGGTTTGTACGAAAAGTCGCCGAGCGGCGATCAGGCAAGGCGAAAACAGGCGAGGAAGCGGAGTTTACGGGTTGTAAATGAGCATTCCGAGCCTGTTTTCAACGCAGCATGATCGTCGCGCAGGCACTTTTCGTACAAAGCCTAAAGCCGACTCCAATAGAGTAGAGTCCCACGAGACTGAATGGCTGACAGGACAGGCATATAAAATAACGTGGTTTCACCGCGTCAGTCAGGTACAGCAAAGAAGACCGACTATGGGTTGGTCGCGTGCTGACAACCCACGCCATCATTGGCTTCCACGCAAGATCTCGTCGCAGGTTGCCAACACTGTTCAAGGAAGCGGTGGATGATTATCTGGAGTGCGATGGCGCTCCGGCGTCCGGCATCGTGACCTAGCCAAAAGCTGTGGCGAAAACCGTCTGCCCAGTGTCCCCCCTCTGCCTCGGCTGCTTCGCAGCCTTTCGCGGGCAAGCCCGCTCCCACAGGGTTCGCACACGTCCTCTAGGGCGCACTGTACCTGTGGGAGCGGGCTTGCCCGCGAAAGGCTGCACAAAGGCCGAAAGTGGGGCTATCACAGCTCTATTCGGCCCCGGCGGTCGTTTAGTCGCGCAGATCAGACTCGTGGATCGGGTTGGCCCGGCTGGTCGCCCGTTGGTACTGCGCAGGCCAGGTCGCCTTGTTACCGCCCAGGTCATCGTCGGCGTGCAGCGGCCAGTAAGGGTCGCGCAACAGTTCACGGGCCAGGAAGATCACATCGGCCTGGCCGGTGCGCAGGATATGTTCGGCCTGGGCCGGCTCGGTGATCATGCCGACGGTGCCGGTGGCGATCTCCGACTCCTTGCGCACGCGCTCGGCGAAACGGGTCTGGTAACCGGGGCCGGTGGGGATCTCTGCATTGACCGAGGTTCCGCCAGAAGAGACGTCGATCAGGTCGACACCCAGTGCCCGCAGGCGGCGCGCAAGCTCGACGGTTTCATCGGGGTTCCAGCCATCCTCCACCCAGTCGGTGGCCGACACCCGGACGAACAGCGGCAACTCCACGGGCCAGACCTTGCGCACCGCTTCGGTGACCTGCAGGGTCAGGCGAATGCGGTTCTCGAAGCAACTGCCGTATTCATCGCGGCGCTGGTTGCTCAAGGGCGAGAGGAACTGGTGCAGCAGGTAACCATGGGCGGCGTGCAGTTCGACCACCTTGAACCCTGCCTTGAGCGCCCGTTCGGTCGCGGCCACGAAAGCGGCGATCACGTCCTGGATTTCGTCCTTGCTCAGTTCGCGCGGCGGGGTGTGCTGCGGATCGAAGGCGATTTTCGACGGGCCCACCGGCTGCCAGCCGCCATCCTCGAGCTTGACGCTGCCTTGCTTGCCCAGCCACGGCCGGTAGGTGCTGGCCTTGCGCCCGGCATGGGCCAGCTGGATGCCGGGGACCGCGCCCTGGGCGGTGATGAAACGGGTGATGCGTTGCAGCGGAGCGATCTGTTCGTCGTTCCACAGGCCAAGATCCTCGGCGGTGATGCGGCCATCGGCGGTCACCGCCACGGCTTCGCTGATCACCAGGCCCGCGCCACCGACCGCGCGGCTGCCCAGGTGCACCAGGTGCCAGTCGTTGGCCAGGCCGTCGACGGCGGAGTACTGGCACATGGGGGATACGGCGATGCGGTTGGGCAGGGTCAGCTGACGCAGGGTATACGGCTCAAGCAGCAGGCTCATGAGAGCACCTCCCGGGGGACTCCAATGGTGGTCCGGTCCGGGCACTTGTGGTGAGGCTTGGCCGGTACCGGTCTGTTCAGACTAGACCATGGCCATGGGCGGTGTCCGAGAGATGCGGGGGCGAGTCGGCCAAGTGCCTGGCGAAAGCTTTGCAGCGTTCTTGAGATCGAGCGCCGCCCGCGCGGCGCATCGCTGGCAAGCCAGCTCCCACATCTGTTTCGGGCCAATCCATCCTGTGAGGTCTCCACTGTCCGCCTTGGTGCATGCCTCAAGTCTGGTGGTGCGGCATCAGCGCCAATGCTGAAACCGCGTCGTACAAACAAGGCGGACAGTGGAGATGGACCAGGAGTAACTGGCCCGAAACAGATGTGGGAGCTGGCTTGCCAGCGATGCGCCGCGCGGGCGGCGCTCGGTCTCAAGAACGCTGCAAGACTCCCGGCGAGCACCTGGCAGCCTTGACGCGAACACCTTGAAAGCGATGCCCCCTTACAGCCGCTGGATGATCAGCTCACCATTTGCCCCAGCCACACCCGGCTCACCCGGCTGCCCCGGGCGGCCATTGGCGCCAGCAGCGGTGCTGTACACCAGGCAGCCCTTGCTCGCCCCGCCCTTGCCAGCCTTGCCCGCGTCCCCCGGCTTGCCCGGCGCGCCGCCATCGAGGCGGACCGCGATGCGCTCCTGTGGGAAGCCATCGGGCAGCGCCAGGCGAATCCGCCCACCGGCAGCGCCGTCATGGCCATTGCCGCCGTTGTCGCCGTTGGCGCCACGGCTGGCCTGGCCCCAGGTGCAGCCCCCCGGCTTACCATTGGCACCATCGAGCCCGAAGTAACCCGGCGCCCCGGCACCGCCTCGCGCATCGATGGCCAGCCGCTCGGCCTCCAGCCCTTGCAGGCGCAGGTCGAGGTTGCGCCCTGGGCGGGCGGCCCGCTCATAAGTGCCCGGTGCGCCTGGCGCGCTGATCTCGCTGCCTTCGCCGAAGGAGGCGCTGGCCGCACTGATGCGCAGGTCCTGTTCGGCCGGCGCGATGGCGATGCGCGCATCGCGCCCCAGCTCCAGGTGGTCGATCTTCAATTCGGTCAGGCTGGCCGGCAACAACAGGGTCGCCGAATCGGCCACGCGCACCTGTTCCAGGTGCACGCTGGCCGACTTGTTCGGCAGGCGCAGCATGGAATGGGCGGCAACTTCGAGGCTCTCGGCCTGGGCCAGGGGCGCGGCCAGGGCGGCCAGCAACATCAATTTACGCACGGCTGGAAGCCTCTTCAGGTTTGGGGATGGACATGACGTGGAAAATGCCGGTCAACAGGATCTGCAAGCGATCGAACCAGCGGTGGCTGCGCCCGCGCAGGCTGCCATTGAAAAACAGCACCTCGAGCACATGCAGCGTGAGCAAGACGATGCCTGTGGCATTGATGAGCAGATTGAGCGGCAACGGCTGCGGCATGAGCAGGTTGAACAGCACCACCCACCAGAACAGCACCGTCAGGACCTTGCCCAGCCCCAGGATGAACTTCATAGCCCGCCCCCAGTGATTTGTTGTTATGTCGGCGCGGCCCGTTCGAGCGGGCCGCGTCGGCAACAGTAACCTTACCGCCGGGTGCGCGCCAGAGGGGTCAGTTGAGGTGCAGCTCCACCCGTCGATTGCGTGTGCGCCCTTCGTCGGTGTCGTTGTCGGCTACCGGTTCGCCCTCGCCACGCCCCTGGCTGGTCACCTTGGTTGGCGCCAGCCCCTGGCTGATCAGGTACTCGGCCACGCTGCTGGCACGGCGCTCGGACAGGCTCTGGTTATAGCTGTCGGAGCCTACGCTATCGGTGAAGCCGATGACCTTGACACGGGTCACGGCTGGATCGTTCAGCTTGGGCAGCAGCGCATGCAGGCGCTGCTGGGCGCCGGGCATCAACTCGGCGGAGTCGAAGGCGAACAAGACCTGGCCCTGGTCGTCCAAGGTGATCACCTCGGACGTCGCGGCAGGCTCAGCTGGCGCTTGAGAGGGTGGATATTGTGGCAACGGGCAGCCCGTGTGGCTCACCTGGGTGCCGGCTGGAGTGTCCGGGCAACGGTCGCGACGGTCGAACACGCCATCGCCATCTTCGTCGCCATCCTGGGCATAGCAGATCAGGCCACCGGTAATGGCGCCCAAGGCGCCGACACCGGCCGCCCAGCTGGAACTCTCGATGGCGCCCAGGCCACCGCCGACCAGCCCGCCCAGCAGGCTGCAGATGGGCCAAGTCCTTTGGTTGAGGGGCGCGCTGCCATCGCTGTGGGTGGCGCAACCCGCCAACAGGCTCGTGGCCACCACCAGCGGCAGCGCCGCCTTCGACAAATCACGCATGCTGAATGCTCCTGTGTCGCCGGCCGCTACCGGCCCACAGGAGTAAAGACGCGCCCGCGCCACTTCTCAAGGCGCGGGCGCAGGGCCGTCAGCGCTGGATCTTGATCTCGGTGCGACGGTTCATGGCACGCCCGTCGGCCGTGGCGTTGTCAGCCACCGGCTGGGTTTCGCCGGCACCGACCACCGAAACGAAGCTGCTACGCGGCACGCCGCCTTCGATCAGGTACTCGGTCACCGAGTGGGCACGGCGCTCGGAGAGCTTCTGGTTGTAGCTGTCGGAGCCGACGCTGTCGGTGTGGCCAGTGACGCTCAGGCGGGCGCTCGGGGCTTCCTGCTTGAGGCGCGTGGCGATGGTGTTGAGGCGTTCCTTGTCACCGGCGGTCAGGCGCGCCGAGTCGAACTCGAAGCGCACGTCGCGGATGACGATGACTTCTTCCTTCTGCACCACCACTTCCTCGACCACCGGCGCCGGTGGTGGGCAACCGTCGGCATCGACCTGCACGCCGCGCGGGGTGCCTGGGCACTTGTCGCGGCTGTCCGGCACGCCATCGCCGTCCTCGTCGCCATCACCGTGGGCCCAGCAGTAGCCAGCGGCCAGGCCGCCACCGAGCAAGGCCCCCCAGCCAGCCCAGCTGGAACTTTCGATGGCGCCCAGGGCCGCGCCGCCCACGCCGCCGACGGCTGCGCACTTCGGCCAGTCGGTTTTTTGCAAACCTGCACAACCAGTCAACACACTGGTGAGCAGAACCAGGGGTAACGCTGTGCGTACTATGCTCATTTTCGTAGCTTCTCCTAGGGGGATCGGTGCAAAACCGACGCTCTGGGAGTAAAGACCGCCGTTTCCCGCTCTGCCAGCAATAAGCCACGACGCGGCGCCTTGCCTCTATGCCAGGCGGGCTGGGGCCGCTAGTCTTGAGCGATCCGAACGAGGAATGGCAATGACCGACGTTTTCTCCCAACGCACACCGCAACAGGCACTGGCCGCGCTGCTCGAGCGTTTCACGCCCCGCAACCTGCTGCTGGTGGGTGCACGCTTCCCGGCGCTGGACGCCTTCGCCGCCGCCCACCCCGACACCTGCATCGAAGTGGCCGCACCCGGGCCGCTGCCTGCTGAACTGGCTGCCCGACGCTTCGACCTGGCCGTGCTGGTGGACTGCCTGGAGCACCTGCCCAAGCGTGGCGGCCTGGAGCTGCTGGGTGGCATCCGTAACCTCAACGCCAGCCGGGTTGCCGTGCTGGCGGACTTGGCCGCCTGCGGCTGGCAAGACACCGACTTCTTCGCCCTGGCCCTGTCGGCCAGCGAGAAATTCCAGCGCGACGGGCAGGTACTGAGCCTGTTCACCTATGATCTGCATGACTACAAGCAAGTCCCGGACTGGCTCAACGCCAGGTTCTGGGCCAACCCTGAAAACTTCGGCAAGTACTGGTGGTGATCCCATGAGTGTCTCGGTCTGCCCCTGCGGCAGTGGCAACCTGCTCGACGCCTGCTGCGGGCACTATCACGCCGGCACCCCGGCGCCGGATGCACAGACGCTGATGCGCTCGCGCTACAGCGCCTACGTGCTCGGCCTGCTGGACTACCTGGTGACCACCACCCTGCCGGCCCAGCAGGCGGGCCTGGACCGCGCCGGCATGGCCGCCTGGAGCGCGCAGAGCACCTGGCTGGGGCTGGAGGTGGAAAGCGCCGAGGTACTGGGCGGGCAACCCGAGCATGCCTTCGTCACCTTCACCGCCCGCTGGCACGACCTGGAGGGTGATCACCAGCACCGCGAGCGCTCGGCCTTCGTCCAGCATGCCGGGCGCTGGTATTTCATCGACCCTACCGTGCCGCTCGACGCTGGGCGCAACGACCCCTGCCCTTGCGCCAGCGGGCAGAAGTTCAAGAAATGCTGCGCCAGTTATTTCGGTAGCTGACCATGCGCACCCTCGCCCGCCTGCTGTCGCTCGGCCTGCTGCTGGGGGCGTTGGCGGGCTGCGCCAGCTGGGGTGACGATGGGTGGCGCGAACCCGAGGTACACCTGGTGGAGGTGGAAAAGGTCAGCATGCGCCTGCACCAGCAGGAGTTCGTGCTGCACCTGCGCATCGACAACCCCAACGACAGCCGCCTGTTCATCCGCCACCTGCACTATGTGGTGCGCCTGGGCGACATCGTGTTGGCCGAAGATGACGTCAGCCTCTGGCGCAGCGTCGGCGGCCATGCCCGCCGCACCTTCAAGATCACCGCGCGGACCAACCTCTGGCAGCACCTCAAGCCACTGGCGAAGCTGCTCAAGAGCAAGCAACCATTGCCCTACCGACTACAGGGCGACCTCGCCACCGGGCTGATCATCCCCCGGGACCTGCACTTGTCGCGCAGTGGTGAGATAATGCCCGGCGATTTTCTACCGGAGTAACCCCGCAATGACCCAGCAACCCCATGTCCATGGCCCCGACTGCAACCACGGTCACGACCATCACCACGATCACGACCACGGCCATGTGCACGGCCCGCATTGCAACCACGGCCACCAGGAACCGGTGCGCAACGCCCTGAAGGACGTTGGCCGCAACGACCCGTGCCCGTGCGGCAGCGAAAAGAAATTCAAGAAGTGCCACGGCGCCTGATCCGCGCTGCAGCAAACAACGCATCGCGGGGCAAGCCCGCTCCCACGGCGACGGGTGTGGGAGCGGGCTTGCCCCGCAATCAATGACCACTGGTAAATAAACCTCCCCGGCACCTTGCACGGCGACTGCGCGCTCACTACCTTAGCGCCTTTCCAACCCCCGCCACGCCCTGCAGGAGCCTAGCCATGGCCGCCCCCGTCCTTCCTCCCTTCCGCCTCCGCTTCGGCGGTGCCGCCGCGTTGCTCGGCATGCTCGCACTGGCTGGCTGCCAGATGGGCGGCTACCAGGACAGCGTGCCACCGACCACCGGGGTGCAACCGCTCAAGGGCCTGGCGCAGAACGTCTCGGTACGGCGCAACGCCATGGGCGCGCCGCTGATCGAAAGCAGCAGCTTCCATGACGCGCTGTTCAGCCTGGGCTACGTGCACGCCGGTGACCGCATCGGGCAGATGGTCACCATGCGCCTGCTGGCCCAGGGCCGGCTGGCCGAACTGGCCGGGCCCGAGGCGCTGGAGATCGACCGGCTGATGCGCGCTGCCAACCTCAAGCAGAACGCCGGCCAGCTCTACGCCGACGCCTCGCCACGGCTCAAGCGCTTCTTCGAGGTCTACGCCCGCGGCGTCAACGCCTACCTGTTCCGCTACCGCGACAAGCTGCCGGCGGAGCTGGCCCGCAGCGGCTATCGCCCGGAGTACTGGAAGCCCGAGGACTCGGCGCTGATCTTCAGCCTCTACGCCTTCAGCCAGTCGGTGAACCTGCAAGAGGAACTGTCGGCCCTGACCCTGGCGCAGAAGGTCGGCACCGACAAGCTCGCCTGGCTGCTCCCAGGCGCGCCTGACGAGCCACTGGCCGACAGCGAAGTCGACAAACTCAAGGGCCTGAACCTGGCCAGCCAGCTGCCGGGCCTGGCCGCGCTGGCCGCCGCCGGGCAACAACTGGCCGACCTCGGCCTGCTGGGCAGCCCGGGCTCGGCCAACCTGGCCCTCGGCCCCCTGCGCAGCCGCAGCGGCAAGAGCCTGCTGGCCAGCGACAGCCGGGCCATCTGGGCGCTGAGCCCGGTGCAGATCCACACCGGCAAATACCGGGTGGCCGGCCTGTCGCTGCCGGGCCTGCCGATCGTGCTGGCCGGCTACAACGGCAAGGTGGCCTGGAGCGCCAGCGCGGTAATGGCCGACAACCAGGACCTGTTCCTCGAACAGGTGCGCCGTCAAGGTAATCAGCTGAGCTACCTGGCCGACGGCAAGTGGCAGCAGGCCCGGGCGCGCAACGAGACCTTCCTGGTGCGCGGCCAACGCCCGCAGCGCGAAGTGATGTACGACACCCGCCACGGCACCCTGCTGCCGGGCCACGGCAGCCTCGCCCTGGCCCTGCACCTGCCGCAGCTCAAGGATGATCGCAGTCTCGACGCATTGTTCGACCTGACCCGCGCCAGCACGATCGAGCGCGCCTTCGACAGCACCCGCGAAATCGGTGCCGCCGCCCTGAACTTCGTGTTCGCCGAACCCGAGCACATCGGCTGGCAGGTCAGCGGCCGCTACCCCAACCGCCGCGATGGCCAGGGCCTGCTGCCTTCCCCAGGCTGGGACGGGCGCTACGACTGGGACGGCTATGCCGACGCCATGCTCCACCCCTACGACCAGGACCCAGCCGCCGGTTTCATCGGCCACGCCAACCAGCGCAGCCAGCCCAAGGGCTACGGCATGCAGCTGTCGAGCAGCTGGTACTACCCCGAACGTGCCGAGCGCCTGGCGCAACTGGCCGGTAACGGCCGCCACGACAGCCGCAGCCTGATGGCCCTGCAGAATGATCAGGTGACGCTGCTGGCCGACAAACTCAAGCAGATGTTCGACGCCCCCGGCATGGCCCAGCCGCTCAAGCAGGCCATCGACGCCCTGCCCGCCGCCCAGCGCGACAAGGCGCGCGAAGCGCTGGCCCGGCTCAAGGCCTTCGATGGCCGCATGAGCCCGGTGTCGGCCGATGCCGCGCTGTATGCGTTGTTCCTCCAGGAAGTCACCCGCCAGACCTTCCTCGACGAGCTGGGCCCGGAATCCGGCCCTGCCTGGCAGGCCTTCGTCGGCAACGCCCAGCTGTCGTACTCGGCCCAGGCCGATCACCTGCTGGGGCGCGAGGACAGCCCGTTCTGGGATGACCGCAACACCACGCAAAAAGAAGACAAGCCCGCCGTCCTGGCCCGCAGTCTGGCCGCCGCGATCGACACCGGCACCGCGCAACTGGGCGCCGACCGCCGTGCCTGGCAGTGGGGCAAGCTGCACCAGTACCGCTGGCCGGCGATGAACTACCAGGGGTTGGGTGACACCATCAGCCGCTCGCCGCAGGCTGCCGGGGGCGACTTCAGCACCCTGGCCCTCACCCCCTATGCCTGGGGCAGCAACTTCGACACCCGCCTGCCGGCCTCGGCTCGGATGGTGGTCGACTTCGGCCAGGCCGAACCCTTGCAGGTGCTGACCAGCAGCGGCCAGTC
This sequence comes from Pseudomonas sp. UFMG81, assembly GCF_015354575.1. Lineage (GTDB taxonomy): Bacteria > Pseudomonadota > Gammaproteobacteria > Pseudomonadales > Pseudomonadaceae > Aquipseudomonas. The sequence goes on along the minus strand of NZ_JACAFQ010000009.1, from coordinate 53,119 downwards.
CGGCAACCCGGCCAGCCGCCACTACAGCGACGGGCTGGAGGCCTGGTTCAAAGGGCGCTTCATGAGTTTGCCACTGCAACCGCAAAACTTTGGCCAGGCTTATGGCAGCCAGCGTTTGACCCTGGTGCCAGGGAAGTAAGCAACGGGGGCGCAGCACCCCCAGGATCTCGAATACACCTCAAGATCGCCGGGGCCGCTTTGCGGCCCTTTCGCGGCACAAGGCCGCTCCTACAAAGGGCGCGCAAGCCTTGGGGTGGGAGCCGGCTTGCCGGCGATGGACTGCACAGCAGCGTCAGTTACTTTCAAGAGCGCCTGATCAGACAGCCGCAACAACCAGTCATGTTGACGAGGGCTACGCCCAGGCAGGCGAACTTTCCCGGGCCCCGCCCACTCCCACCTTGTAACGCCCCCACCGACGCGCCAGCCATGGACCTCGTGATTGCCCGCCCCGAAGGCCTCTACTGCCCGCCCGGCGATTTCTACATCGACCCCTGGCGCCCGGTGGACCGGGCGGTGATCACCCATGGCCACGGCGACCACGCCCGCCGCGGCAACCGCCATTACCTCACCGCCACCCCCGGCGCGGGGGTGCTGCGCAGCCGCCTGGGCCAGGACATCGACCTGCAATTGCTGCCCTATGGCCAGCGCCTGCTGCATCACGGTGTCACCCTCAGCCTGCACCCGGCCGGCCATGTGCTGGGCTCGGCCCAGGTGCGCCTGGAATACCAGGGGCAGGTGTGGGTCGCCTCGGGCGACTACAAGGTCGAGGCCGACGGCACCTGCGCACCGTTCGAACCGGTGCGCTGCCACACCTTCATCAGCGAATCGACCTTCGGCCTGCCGATCTACCGCTGGCCGACACAGGCCGAGGTGTTCGCCGACATCGACGCCTGGTGGCGCGCCAACCGCGACCAGGGCAAGGCCAGCGTGCTGTTCTGCTATGCCTTCGGCAAGGCCCAGCGCATCCTCCACGGCCTGGACGCGAGCATCGGGCCGCTGCTGGTGCACGGCGCGGTCGAGCCACTGAACCGGGTGTACCGCGAAGCGGGGGTGCAGCTGCCACCGACGCAGTACGTAGGCGACCTGCCGCGCAACGACCCACAGCTGCGCCAGGCCCTGGTGCTGGCGCCGCCATCAGCGGGCGGCAGCAGCTGGATGAAGCGCTTCGGCGACTACAGCGATGGGTTCGCCAGTGGCTGGATGCGCTTGCGCGGCACCCGGCGGCGGCGGGGAGTCGACCGCGGCTTCGTGCTGTCCGACCACGCCGACTGGCCGGGCCTGCTGTGGGCCATCGCGCAGACCGGGGCCGAACGGGTGATGGTCACTCACGGTTCGGTGCAGGTGCTGGTGCGCTATCTCAGCGAGCAGGGCCTGGACGCGCGGGCATTCGCCACCGAATACGGCGAAGAGGACGATACGACGGTGCGCGAGGCATGAAGGCGTTTGCCGAACTCTATCTGCGCCTGGACGCCACCACCTCCAGCAACGCCAAGTTGCAGGCCCTGCGCGAGTACTTCGCCAACGCGCCACCCGACGATGCCGCCTGGGCGGTGTACTTTCTCGCCGGTGGCCGCCCGCGCCAACTGGTCCCCAACCGCCTGCTGCGTGAGCTGGCCACGCAACAGGCTGGCCTGCCCGCGTGGCTGTTCGAGGAAAGCTACCAGGCCGTGGGCGACCTGGCCGAAACCGTGTCGTTGCTGCTGCCCGAGCAGCCCAATGGCAGTGACGAGGGGCTGGCCACCTGGGTGGAGCGACACCTGCTGCCGTTGCGTGGGCTCCCGCAGGAGACCGTGCGCGAGCGCCTGCCGCAGCTGTGGGCGCGCCTGGATCGGCCAAGCCTGATGCTGTGCCTGAAACTGCTCACCGGCAGTTTTCGCGTGGGCGTGTCGAAACTGCTGGTCACCCGGGCCCTGGCGCAGTTGGCCGGGCTCGACGCCAAGCGCGTGGCCCAGCGCCTGGTGGGCTATACCGACCTGAGCCATCGCCCGAGCGCCGCCAGCTACCTCAGGCTGATCGCCGCCGCATCGGAGGACGAGCACATCCAGCGCGGCGGCCAGCCCTATCCGTTCTTTCTCGCCCATGCCCTGCAAGCGCCGCTTGAGCAGTTCGACGCCCTGCTCGGCTCGCCAGCCGCCTGGCAGGTGGAATGGAAGTGGGACGGGATTCGCGCGCAAGTGGTCAAGCGCGATGGCCAGCTGTGGATCTGGTCGCGGGGCGAGGAGCTGGTCAGCGACCGCTTCCCCGAGTTGCAGGCGCTGGGCGAGAGCCTGCCGGACGGCGTGGTCATCGATGGCGAGATCCTGGCCTGGAAGCCCGGCACCGCCGGTATCGCCGTGCAGCCCTTCGCCCTGTTGCAGCAGCGCCTGGGCCGCAAGACCCTGGGCAAGAAGCTGCTGGCCGAGGTCCCGGTGGTGTTGCAGGCCTACGACTTGCTGGAGTGGCAAGGCGAAGACTTTCGCAGCCGCCCGCAACATGAGCGCCGTCGGCAGTTGGAGGAGCTGGTGCGCCAGTACCCACTGGCGCCGCTGCTGCTCTCGCCCTTGCTGGCCGGCGACGACTGGGCCGCGCTGGGCCGCCTGCGCGAAGCATCGCGCAGCCTGGGGGTGGAGGGGCTGATGCTCAAACAGCGCGACGCCCTTTACGGGGTGGGGCGGACCAAGGATATGGGCCTGTGGTGGAAATGGAAGATCGACCCGTTCAGCGTCGACGCCGTGCTCATCTACGCCCAGCGCGGCCACGGCCGTCGCGCCAGCCTGTACAGTGACTACACCTTCGCCGTGTGGGATGCCCCGGCCGGCACGCCCGATCGCGCCTTGGTGCCTTTCGCCAAGGCCTACTCCGGGCTCAGCGACGAAGAAATGCGCCGGGTCGATGCGATCATCCGCAAGACCACGGTGGGTACCTTCGGCCCGGTGCGTAGTGTCGAGCCCACGCTGGTGTTCGAGCTGGGTTTCGAGGGCATCGCGCTGTCCAAACGCCACAAGAGCGGCATTGCCGTGCGTTTTCCACGCATGCTGCGCTGGCGCCACGACAAGCCCGTGGAGCAGGCCGACGACCTGACCACGCTGCAAGCCTTGCTCGGGTAAGCCCCCATGAAGGATGCACCCCAGCCGAAGTTGTGCTTCTATCCTTGATCCCGGCCCCTTTCGCAGACCGTTTCGCCATCAGGACCCCCATGCACCATTCGACCCACGACCTGCTGTCCCCCGTCCCGGGCATCGCCCGCCAGTTGCACAGCTTCCACTTTGGCCCGCGCGGTGGCGGCAAGGTGTACATCCAGGCCTCGCTGCACGCCGACGAACTGCCGGGCATGCTGGTGGCCTGGCACCTCAAGCAGCGCCTGGGCGAGCTGGAACAGCAGGGCCGCCTGAAGCGCGAGATCATTCTGGTGCCGGTGGCCAACCCCGTGGGGCTGGAACAGGTGCTGCTGGATGCGCCGCTGGGCCGCTTCGAGTTGCAGAGCGGGGAGAACTTCAACCGCAACTTCGTCGACCTGTCGGACAGCATCGGCGACCAGATCGAGGCCCATCTCACCCAGGACCCGGCGCACAACCTGGCGCTGATCCGCGAGTACCTGCGCCGCGGCCTGGACGCCCACCCCGCGCGCACGCCCCTGCAATCCCAACGCCTGGCCCTGCAACGCCTGGCCTGCGATGCCGACATGGTGCTCGACCTGCACTGTGATTTCGAAGCCGTTGAACACCTGTACACCACCCCCGAGGCCTGGCCCCAGGTCGAGCCGCTGGCCCGCTACCTGGGCGTACAGGCCAGCCTGCTGGCCACCGACTCCGGCGGGCAGTCGTTCGACGAGTGTTTCAGCCTGGTCTGGTGGCAGTTGCAGCAACGCTTCGGCAAGCGCTTCCCGATCCCCCAGGGCAGCTTCTCGGTAACCATCGAGCTGCGTGGGCAGGCTGACGTGAGCCACGCCCTGGCGACCCAGGACTGCCAGGCGATCCTCGATTTCCTCATCCATGCCGGCGTCATCGAAGGCCAGCCCGCGCCACTGCCGGCGCTGCGCCAGCCGGCCACGCCGCTGGCGGCGGTGGAGCCGGTGACCGCACCGTTGGGCGGCCTGCTGGTGTTCCATGCCAAGCCAGGGCAATACCTGGAAGCCGGCCAGTTGATTGCCGAGGTGATCGACCCGCTCAGCGACCGGGTGACGCCACTGCGCAATACCCAGGCCGGGCTGATGTACGCCCGCAGCGTGCGGCGCATGGCCACCGCCGGCATGGTGGTCGCCCATGTCGCTGGGGAACAGGTGTGCCGCAGCGGTTACCTGCTGGGCAACTGATTCGCTAAAACCAAACGGGCTAGCCTGCGGTCACTAGATGCACAGCCTCGAAGGAAGCCGCGCATGCCCGCCGCCACCGACCTCGCCAACCGCTGGTTCGCTATCCGCCAGTGGACACCGTTCGCCTTCCAGCGCCGGGTGTGGGCGGCGGTCGGGCGCAGTGAGTCGGGCCTGCTGCATGCCAGTACCGGCGCTGGCAAGACCTACGCCGTGTGGCTGGCGGCGCTGCGCGCCTACGCCAAGCCAGGCGACAGCCAGCAGAACGCGCCCCTGCACGTGCTATGGATCACCCCCATGCGTGCCCTGGCGGCCGATACCGCGCGCGCCTTGCAAGCCCCGCTCGCCGACCTGGGTATCGCCTGGTCCGTGGGCGTGCGCAGCGGCGACACCAATAGCGCCGAGCGCGCCCGCCAGGCCCGGCGCCTGCCCAGCGCCCTGGTCACCACGCCGGAAAGCCTGACCCTGCTGCTCACCCGTGCCCAGGCCGAAACTGACTTCGCCAGCCTGCGCATGGTGGTGGTGGACGAATGGCACGAGCTGCTGGGCAACAAGCGCGGCGTGCAGCTGCAGCTGGCCCTGGCCCACCTGCGCCGTTGGCAGCCGCGTCTGGTGGTGTGGGGGCTGTCCGCCACCCTGGGCAACCTTCCCCATGCCCTCGACGTGCTGCTCCCCCAGGGCGGCTTGCTGCTGCGCGGCCGGCAGGACAAACGCATGCAGGTCGACACGCTGCTGCCGCCACGGCTGGAGCGGTTTCCCTGGGCTGGGCACATGGGCCTGAAGCTGCTCGACCAAGTCGCTGCCGAACTCGATGCCAGTGCCAGCAGCCTGGTGTTCACCAACACCCGTGCCCAATCGGAGCTCTGGTACCAAGCTTTGCTCGAGGCACGCCCCGACTGGGCCGGGCTGATCGCCCTGCATCACGCCTCGCTGGCCCGGGAAACCCGCGACTGGGTGGAGCGCAGCCTCAAGCAAGGCACGCTCAAGGCGGTGATCTGCACCTCGAGCCTGGACTTGGGGGTGGACTTCCTGCCCGTGGAGCGGGTGTTGCAGATTGGCTCGGCCAAGGGGATCGCCCGACTGTTGCAGCGAGCCGGGCGTTCCGGGCACGCCCCTGGGCGTACCTCGCGCATCACCCTGGTGCCCACCCATAGCCTGGAATTGGTGGAAGCGGCCGCGGCACGCCGGGCCCTGGCCGCCGGCCACATCGAGGCGCGGCAATCACCGCGCCTGTGCATGGATGTACTGGTCCAGCACCTGGTCAGCATGGCCTTGGGCTGCGGTTTTCGCCCTGCCCTGTTGCTGGAGGAGGTGCGCGCCACCTGGGCCTTTCGCGACTTGCGCGACAGCCAGTGGCAGTGGGCGCTGGCCTTCGTCCGCCACGGCGGCAGCGCACTCGGCGCCTACCCCGACTACCAGCGGGTGGAAGCCCAGGCCGACGGGGTCTGGCGGGTGACCAGCGAACGCCTGGCGCGGCGCCACCGCATGGGCATCGGCACCATCGTCAGCGACGCCAGCGTGCAACTGAAATACTGGAGCAAGGGCGGGGGTGGCAAGCACCTGGGCAGTGTCGAGGAGGCGTTCATCGCCCGCCTGCGCCCGGGCGATAGCCTGCTGTTCGCCGGCCGTGTGCTGGAGCTGGTGCGGGTCGAGAACATGACCGCCTACGTGCGCCGCAGCAACGCGCGCAGGGCCGCCGTGGCACGCTGGAACGGTGGGCGCATGCCTCTGTCCAGCGAGCTGGCCGATGCCGTGGTCGAGCAGTTCGACGCCGCAGCCCAGGGCCGTTTCGACGGCGAGGAGATGCGCGCGGTGCGCCCGTTGCTGGCGTTGCAGGCACGCTGGTCGGCGCTACCGACGGCGCGCACGCTGCTGGCTGAAACCCTGGTGTCGCGGCAAGGCTCGCATCTGTTCCTCTACCCGTTCGCCGGGCGCATGGCCAACCTGGGGCTGGCCAACCTGATCGCCTGGCGGGTCAGCCGTACGCAGCCCCTTTCGGTGTCCATCGCGGTCAGTGACTACGGCTTCGAACTGCTCAGCCCGAGCCCGGTGGACTGGGCGAGCCACCTACCGGCGGCACTGTGCACCGACGCACTGCTGGAGGATGTGCTGGCCAGCCTCAACGCCGGTGAGATGGCCCAGCGGCGCTTTCGCGAAATCGCCCAGATCGCCGGGCTGGTGTTCGGTGGCTACCCGTCGGCGCAGAAAAGCACGCGGCAGATCCAGGCCTCGAGCGGCCTGTTCTTCGAAGTGCTGCGCAAACATGACGCCGCTAACCTGCTGCTCGGGCAGGCCCGCGACGAGGTGCTGGCCGAGGAGCTGGAAATCGAGCGTTTGCACCGGCAATTACGCAAGATGGCCGGACAATACCTGGAACTGCGGGCGCTGCGGCGGCCTGGCCCACTGGCATTCACTTTGCTGGTGGAGGGTATGCGCGAAACCATGAGCACCGAAAAACTCGCCGACCGTATCGCACGGATGGTCAGCGAGCTTGAGATCGCCGCCGGCAAGGCAGGCCCCGCATGACTGCCTTGGTCATCGAGCATGCCGGCCAGACCTTGTGGCTGCTGCCGGACCGGGCCCTCTACTGGCCCGCGCGGCAGGCCCTGCTGGTGGCCGATGTGCACATCGGCAAGGCTGCCAGCTACCGTGCCCTGCACCAGCCCGTGCCACGCGGCACCACCGAGGCGAATCTGGCACGGCTGGACAACCTGCTGGCGCAGCACCGTTGCGCGATGCTGATCATTCTCGGCGACTTCCTGCACGCCCGCACGGGCCGGGCGCCAGCCACTCTGGCCACGTTGCAGGCCTGGCGCGACCGCCACCCGACACTGGAGATCGTACTGGTGCGGGGCAATCATGACCGGCATGCCGGCGATCCGCCCGCCGGCTTGCGGTTCATGCTCAAGGACGAGCCCTGGCTGCTCGAACCGTTCGCCCTGCGGCATGACCCCGCGCCACATGACGGCTACCCGGTACTCGCTGGGCATGCGCACCCGGTGTACCACCTGCGCGGGCGCGCGCACCAATGCCTGCGCCTGCCATGCTTCGTCGTCGGGCCACAGGTGACCCTGCTGCCAGCCTTCGGTGAATTCACCGGCGGCTGGGCCGTGTCGCCGGGGATGGACGATCGGGTGTTCCTGGCCGCTGCCGGGCAGGTGTGGCCAGTGACAACCTGATTCAGGCCACGGGCGCGGGTGGCGGTTCGTCGGGCAAGGTCGGCTCGCCCGGCTCCATGGGCGGATGCTCGCCGGGCTCCGGGGGCTGCGGGGTGTCGGGGTCTGGCTGGTGCGGTACACCGCCTGCCTGCAGCGGTGTTGGCGGATGCGCCAGCAGCGACCAGGCCGGCAAACCGATCTGGTTCGGCTGCAGGACGGCCAGCTTGGCGCTGATTGCGGGGTCGAGTTTCATGGGCTGCTCCTGACGAGAGCCGGCGCGCTGCTTGCGTGCCGGGACTGTTCACTCGTTGGAGTGCCGTGCGGGGAAACAATTCCCCGCGTTGGTCAGGTGCGTGGCAGGGTGACGCCGCGCTGGCCCTGGTACTTGCCACCACGGTCCTTGTACGACACTTCGCATTCTTCGTCGGATTGCAGGAACAGCATCTGCGCCACGCCTTCATTGGCGTAGATCTTCGCCGGCAGCGTGGTGGTGTTGGAGAACTCGAGGGTGACGTGGCCTTCCCACTCGGGCTCGAGCGGGGTGACGTTGACGATGATGCCACACCGGGCATAGGTGCTCTTGCCCAGGCAGATGGTCAGTACATCGCGCGGGATACGGAAGTATTCGACGGTGCGGGCCAGGGCGAAGGAGTTCGGCGGGATGATGCAGACGTCACTCTTGATGTCGACGAAGCTGCCGGCATCGAAGTTCTTCGGGTCGACAGTGGCCGAGTTGATGTTGGTGAACACCTTGAATTCATCGGCGCAACGCACGTCGTAGCCGTAGCTGGAGACGCCGAAGGAGATGACCCGGCTGTCCTGCTCGCCGCGCACCTGGCGCTCGACGAACGGTTCGATCATGCCGTGTTCCTGCGCCATGCGGCGAATCCACTTGTCCGATTTGATGCTCATGGCGGGGGTGTCCTGAGAGTGCAAGGTGAAAAAATCGTGGTGCGCATCTTACCGGTCCTGTGCCCCTGCGGCAAAGTCGCATCCCCTGCCCCGGCCACAATCCCCGCCGGACGGGGCTTGCAGCCACCGCCGATCCGAATTTCGACAAACCTTTCGCCGGTTATTGGCAGGTTGGGGAAAGTGAGTTATGGTGTCGCCACTGTGCTGCACGCGACACCGAAGATCTGTTTGATGCACGATTCACATCGGCCCATCTCCAAGACACCTTCTGCTCCTTTGCACTCAGTTCTACGGCCTGGGTTTTTCCTGGCCGCCATCAACTTTGTCCAAGGAGACAGAAAAATGTCCAACCGTCAATCCGGTGTTGTCAAGTGGTTCAACGACGAGAAAGGCTACGGCTTCATCACCCCTCAGTCGGGCGACGACCTGTTCGTACACTTCAAAGCCATCCAAGCTGACGGCTTCAAGACCCTGAAAGAAGGCCAGGCTGTTACTTTCGTCGCTACCCGCGGCCAGAAAGGCATGCAGGCTGAAGAAGTTCAGATCGCCTAAGTCGATCTCGCTTCCTAGCTTTCAGAAAAAACCCGCCATTGGCGGGTTTTTTTGTGCCTGCTCAAACAGGCATTTGCGTCACCGTGGGAGCGGGCTGGCCCCGCGATGAGGCCGCCCCTAAAACGAGTAATCCCAGGCCCGACCTCATCGCGGGGCAAGCCCGCTCCCACGTAAACTTCAGATGCTCAGTCTTCGCTGATGGTAATGCTCGGCATCGCCGGCGCCGCGGCTTCCTGCAACACGATCCGTGCCCCCACCTGCCGCGCCAGCTCCTGGTAGACCATGGCAATCTGGCTTTCCGGCTCGGCGATCGCGGTTGGCTTGCCGCTGTCGGCCTGCTCGCGGATCAGCATCGACAGCGGCAACGAGGCCAGCAGCTCGACACCATACTGCGCCGCCAGCTTCTCACCGCCGCCCTCGCCGAACAGGTGCTCGGCATGGCCGCAATTCGAGCAGATATGTACGGCCATGTTCTCCACCACGCCCAGTACCGGGATGTTGACCTTGCGGAACATCTCCACGCCCTTCTTCGCGTCGAGCAGTGCCAGGTCTTGCGGGGTGGTGACAATCACCGAGCCTGCCACTGGCACCTTCTGCGCCAACGTCAGCTGGATATCACCGGTGCCTGGCGGCATGTCGATCACCAGGTAGTCCAGGTCGTCCCAGGCAGTCTGGGTGACCAGCTGCAACAACGCGCCGGAGACCATCGGGCCGCGCCAGACCATGGGCGTGTTGTCATCGGTGAGGAAGGCCATGGACATCACCTCGACACCATGGGCCTTGATCGGCACGAACCACTTCTGCTCGCGCACCTGCGGGCGGGTGCCTTCGGCGATACCGAACATCACGCCTTGGCTGGGGCCGTAGATGTCGGCGTCGAGAATGCCGACCCGGGCACCTTCACGGGCCAGGGCCAGGGCCAGGTTGGCCGCGGTGGTCGACTTGCCGACGCCACCCTTGCCCGAAGCCACGGCGACGATGTTCTTGACGTTGGCCATGGCCGGCACCTGGGCCTGGGCCTTGTGGGTGGCGATCACGCAGTCGATGCTGACCTGGGCCGAGGCGACGCCTTCAAGATTTTCGATCGCGGTCTGCAGCACCTGGGCCCAACCGCCCTTGAACAGGCCGGCGGCGTAGCCCAGTTGCAACTGCACGCTGACCTGGGCGCCCTGGATATCGATGGCGCGCACGCAACCGGCGCTGACCGGGTCCTGGTTCAGGTAGGGATCGGTGTACTGGCGAAGCACGCCTTCGACGGCGGCACGGGTGACGGCACTCATGGAGGCTCCCATTGGCAAACTGGATACGGAACAGGCGCCTATGCTAACCCGTCAATCGTCAGCAGATGCGTTCGCAGGGTGAAATATCTTCGCCAGCCCTTTATAGTGGCCGATCACCCTCATTTTTACCCCGTCGCCAGATAAGTAGCCGAGCCACCATGTCCGAGCCACGTCAGATTCTCGTCACCAGCGCCCTGCCCTATGCCAATGGATCGATCCACCTTGGCCATATGCTCGAGTACATCCAGACGGACATGTGGGTGCGTTTCCAGAAGCTGCGCGGCAACCAGTGCATCTACGTCTGCGCTGACGACGCCCACGGCTCGGCCATCATGCTGCGCGCCGAGAAGGAAGGCATCACCCCGGAACAACTGATCGCCAACGTCCAGGCCGAACACAGCAGCGACTTCGCTGATTTCCTGGTCGACTTCGATAACTTCCACTCGACCCACAGCGACGAGAACCGCGAGCTGTCAGGGCTGATCTATACCCGCCTGCGTGATGCCGGCCATATCGCCACCCGTTCGGTCACGCAATACTTCGACCCTGAGAAGGGCATGTTCCTCGCCGACCGTTTCATCAAGGGCACCTGCCCCAAGTGTGCGGCCGAGGACCAGTACGGCGACAACTGCGAAAAATGCGGCGCCACCTACGCCCCCACCGAGCTGAAGAACCCCAAGTCGGCGATCTCCGGCGCCACCCCGGTGCTGCGCGACTCGCAGCACTTCTTCTTCAAGCTGCCGGACTTCCAGGCCATGCTGCAGCAGTGGACCCGCAGCGGCACCCTGCAGGACGCGGTGGCCAACAAGCTCGCCGAGTGGCTGGATTCGGGCCTGCAGGAGTGGGACATCTCCCGCGATGCGCCATACTTCGGCTTCGAGATCCCCGGCGAGCCAGGCAAGTATTTCTACGTCTGGCTGGACGCACCGATCGGCTACATGGCCAGCTTCAAGAACCTCTGCGCGCGCCGCCCAGAGCTGGACTTCGATGCGTTCTGGAATGAAGGCTCGAAGGCTGAGCTGTATCACTTCATCGGCAAGGACATCGTCAACTTCCACGCCCTGTTCTGGCCGGCCATGCTCGAAGGCTCGGGCTTCCGCAAGCCGACCGCGGTCAACGTGCACGGCTACCTGACCGTCAATGGCGCGAAGATGTCCAAGTCGCGCGGCACCTTCATCAAGGCCCGCACCTACCTCGACCACCTGCAGCCGGAATACCTGCGCTACTACTACGCCGCCAAGCTCGGCCGTGGCGTCGACGACCTCGACCTGAACCTCGAGGACTTCGTGCAGAAGGTCAATTCCGACCTGGTTGGCAAGGTGGTCAACATCGCCAGCCGCTGCGCCGGCTTCATCCACAAGGGCAATGACGGCGTGATGGTTGCCGGCGATGCCGCACCCGAGCTGACCGAAGCCTTCCTGGCCGCCGCCCCATCCATCGCCGAGGCTTACGAAAGCCGCGACTTCGGCCGCGCCATGCGCGAGATCATGGCCCTGGCCGACCGCGCCAACGCCTGGATCGCCGACAAGGCCCCGTGGTCGCTGGCCAAGCAGGAAGGCAAGCAGGATGAAGTCCAGGCCATCTGCGCCCAGGGCATCAACCTGTTCCGTCAGCTGGTGATCTTCCTCAAGCCGGTGCTGCCGGTGCTGGCCGCCGACGCCGAGGCGTTCCTCAACGTCGCGCCGCTGACCTGGAACGACCACCTGTCGCGCCTGGAAAACCACACCCTCAACCCGTTCAAGGCGTTGATGAGCCGGATCGAACTCAGCAAAGTGGAAGCCATGGTCGCCGCCAGCAAGGAAGACCTGCTGGCCGCCGAAGCCAAGATTCCAGCCGGCAACGGCGAACTGAGCAAAGACCCGCTGTCGGCCGAAATCGAGTTCGACACCTTCGCCGCCGTCGACCTGCGTGTGGCGTTGATCGTCAAGGCCGAAGCCGTGCCAGGCGCCGACAAGTTGCTGCAACTGACCCTGGACATCGGCGACGAGCGCCGCAACGTGTTCTCGGGCATCAAGTCGGCCTACCCCGACCCAAGCCAGCTGGAAGGTCGCCTGACCATGATGGTGGCCAACCTCAAACCGCGGAAAATGCGTTTTGGCATCTCCGAAGGCATGGTCATGGCGGCCGGCCCTGGTGGCGAGGAAATCTACCTGCTCAGCCCGGACAGCGGCGCCAAGCCTGGCCAGCGCATCAAGTGACACCCTGCCCCGGCCACTGGCCGGGGCATCTTCATCCAGCCTTCGCCGCCTATAATCACGGCATCGTCAGGCTGCAGGCATCCTCATGAGCGACTACGTCCTGGTCCTGGTCAGCGCCGCGCTGATCGATCACCTGGTGCTGCAACCCAGCCTGGCCGATCGCACTCGGTTGCACGTGGTTGGGTTGTGCAGCGCGTTGCTAATGCTGATCGGGCTGCCTGTTGGCTGGCTGCTGCAGCAGTACCTGCTGCTGCCTCTTGAACTGCGAGCCTTGCAACTGTGGCTGGCCATGCCATTGCTCGCCCTACTCGCGTGGTACCTGCCATACCTGTTGAAGTGCGCACGGCCAGACTGGCCCACCCAAAGTGTGCAAGGCGTGTTGCTGGGCAATGCCCTGCTGCCGGGGTTGCTGTTGCAACTCGACAGCAATGGCATCAGCGGCTGGCAGGCGCTGGTGTGGGGTGCGCTCGGCGGCATGGGGTTCTGGCTGGCGCTGGCACTGTTCGCCGATTTACGCGAACGCTGCAGCCATGACGATATCCCACAGGCCTTGCGCGGCTTGCCCATCGAACTGATCGGTGTTGGCGTGATGGCCATGGCGTTCTCCGGTTTCAACGGATTACTCGCATGATGCCCACGCCTGATCCGCGCCTGCGCAACGCCATGGGCCTGGTTCTGCTGGCCTGCATACCCGGCCTGCTGGCGCTGTTCTGGCTGCATGGCTGGGGCGTGCTGACCAACCTGCTGCTCTGTGCCAGCACTGCGCTGGCTACGGAAGCCCTGCTGCTGGCCTGGCGCCGGCAGGCGATCACGCCGGCACTGACCGACGGTAGCGCCCTGGTGAGCGCCGTGTTGCTGGCCGCTGCCTTGCCCAGCCCGGCCCCTTGGTGGCTGCCGGTGGCCGCGTCGGCCGTCGCCATCGGCCTGGGCAAGCAGGCATTCGGAGGCGTCGGCCGCAACCTGTTCAACCCGGCAATGGTCGGCTATGCCTTCGTGGTGCTGAGCTTTCCGCTTCCGATGAGTCACTGGGTCAGCCAGGCACCCGGCCTGCTCGACAGCCTGCACCTGAGCTTCGCGGCCAGTGACCAGATAGACGCCTGGGCCAGCCCGACGGTGCTGGACACGCTGCGTCACAACCGCAGCCTGACCATGGACGAACTGTTCATCCAACACCCGGCCTTCGGCCACCTCGGTGGGCGCGCAAGTGAGTGGGTGAACCTGGCGTTCTTGCTCGGCGGGTTATTCCTGCTGCACCGCCGGGTGTTCAGCTGGCATGCCCCGATGGGCCTGCTGGGGGGGCTTGCGCTGTTCAGCCTGCTGGCCTGGAACGGTTCGGGGTCCGACTCCCATGGCTCACCCTTGCTGCACCTGTTCTCCGGTTCGACCATGCTGGCAGCCTTCTTCATTGCCACCGAGCCGGTCTCCGGCTGCCGACGCCCACTGGCGCGGTTGCTGTTCGGCATCGGCGCCGGTCTGCTGATCTACCTGATGCGCACCTGGGGCAGCCTGCCCGATGGGACCGCGTTCGCCATCCTGCTCATGAACCTTGCGGTGCCAACCCTGGATCGCTGGGCCGAACGCCGCCAGCAGGTGGCCCCATGAACCTGCACGTGCGCAGTTCGCTGTTGCTGGCGCTGGTGACAGCCCTGGCCCTGGCTGCCACTCTGGCATGGCAACACTGGACAGCCGTGCCCATTGCGGAAGCCGAACGTGCGCAGCATGAGCGCGAATGGCTGGCCGTGATCGCACCTGGCAGCTACGACAACCGGCCGCTGCAAACCCCGCTAACGCTGGCAGATACGACCTTGCGTCACAGCCGTCTGTTGGCCGGCTATAGAGCGAGCTTGACCGAGAAACCCGTGGCAATCCTCCTGCACAGTGAACTTCGGGGCTATGGTGGGCCCATCGAGTTGCTCATTGCCATCGATGATCACGGACGGCTCATTGGCGTGCACGTCCTGCGCCAACAGGAGAGCCCTGGGCTGGGCGACCAGTTGGTCGACCCGCAACGCCGCTGGCTGGACCAGTTCCTCGGCAAGGCCCGTGGCAATCCACCCGAACAGGCGTGGGCACTCAAACGCGACCATGGCGCCTTCGACCAGTTGGCGGGCGCAACTGTCACGTCGCGGGCAGTGATCGACGCGCTACAGGATGCCTTGCGCTATTTCGACGAACACCGAGTAGCACTGCTTGGGGAAGGTAATCATGAATAGGTATTGGTGGTTGATCGCCTGCCTGGCGCCTGTGCTGGGTGCGACCACGACGATCATCCAGGCCTTGTCGATTACAACCTGCCTGGCTGTACTGATCGCACTCCACCAGTTGCTGATGCTCCCCCTGCGCAACCGCCTCGAACCCACAAACCAGCTGTGGGCAAGCCTGATACTGTCCATCGCACTCACCAGCATCCTGCAACTCGGGCTACGCGCCTGGGCCCTGCCCCTGGCCTTGTCGCTTGGCCACTACCCTTTGTTGCTCGCCGTTCAGGCCCTGGCCTTCGACCGTCTGTTGCCGGCAAACGATCGCTGGCGCGCGTCGCTCACCACCCTTGCCGGCCTGTTAGCCGCATGCCTGGCGCTGGCCATTGGCCGCCAGGTACTGGCTGACGGCCTCGGCCTGCACCTTGCGCAGCTCACTCCGGGTGCATTGATGCTGCTCGGCCTGCTGCTGGGCTTGTACAATCATCTGCGCCGCAAGCCCACCTCAGCTCGCCGTCAAGGAACCCTTTGACCCCATGAATGCCGCCAAACGCCTGGAAATTTTTCGCAGGCTGCACGAAGACAATCCAGACCCAAAGACTGAACTGGCCTACACCACCCCCTTCGAACTGCTGATTGCCGTGATCCTCTCGGCCCAGGCTACCGATGTCGGCGTCAACAAGGCCACAGCCCGCCTGTTTCCTGTGGCCAACACGCCACAAGCTATCCACGCCCTGGGGGTGGACGGCCTCAGCGAATACATCAAGACCATCGGGCTGTACAACAGCAAGGCCAAGAACGTCATCGAAACCTGCCGGCTGTTGGTCGAACAGCATGACGGCGAAGTACCACAAACCCGCGAAGCACTCGAGGCACTGCCCGGGGTTGGCCGCAAGACCGCCAATGTCGTGCTCAATACCGCCTTTCGCCAACTGGCCATGGCCGTCGACACGCATATTTTCCGAGTGAGCAACCGCACGGGTATCGCCCCAGGCAAGACCGTGCTGGACGTGGAGAAGAAGCTGCTCAAGTTCGTGCCCAAGGACTACCTGCTCGATGCCCACCACTGGTTGATCCTGCATGGTCGCTATGTCTGCCAGGCGCGCAAGCCACGTTGCGGTAGTTGCCGTATCGAGGACCTGTGCGAGTACAAACAAAAGACATCCGACGATTGAGGCAATAGAAACAAACTCATCCTTCGATTGAAAAAATCTTTTTTACCCGCTCGTTGAATCCCGCTATAAGGACGGCCAATGGCCCTTTGGCTTGGAGTGACGCATGAGCACCGATAAAGAAGACCTGGCTATCGACGAAGATTTCCAGAACCCGGACGACGATGGGGAGCCGCAGGCCGAACCAGCCAAGACCAACCTCAGCAAACGTCGGACCATCGACAACATGCTGGAAGAGCGCCGCCTGAAAAAACAGCTGGCCGACTTCGATTACGACCTGTAGCCAAGCCATGAAAAAGCCTCCTTACCGGAGGCTTTTTCGAGTCAGGCCAGATCATTTCGCTGCGCCAACTCAATCAGATCAACCAGTGAACGGGCGTTGAGTTTGAGCAGCAGCCGGGTTTTGTAGGTACTCACCGTCTTGTTGCTGAGAAACATGCTGTCGGCGATTTCCTTGTTGCTCTTCCCACGAGCCAGTTGCTGCAGCACCATCATTTCTCTCCCCGAAAGGCGCTTGACCATTTCCACTTCGCTGCCCCCGACTATTCCGGTTCGCCCCTTGTGCAGCGCCTGATTAGGGAAGTAACTGTAACCCGAAAGCACCGCCTTGATAGCACTCAGCAGTTCTGTCAACTCCTGCTGCTTGCACACATACCCTGCGGCTCCGGCCTGCATGCACCGCATCGAGAAATGACCAGGTGCCTGCGATGTCAGCACCAGCACTTTGCTTGCCGGGCTGGCCATGGCCATGCGAGCGACGACCTCCAAACCATCCAGCTTGGGGATGCCTATATCCAGGATGACAATGTCCGGCAGGTGCTCTCGCGTCAGCTGCAAGGCATCCACCCCGTTATCGGTTTCCGCCACCACCTCGTAGCCATGCCGCTCCATCAGCATGCGTACCGCCAGACGAATGACCGGGTGATCATCCACGATCAGCACTTTGTTCATGCGATATCCATAATATGCGTTGTTGTTAGTTTCGACATTCACCATCACCGAGCATAACGATTAATCATGCGACGGTTTCCCTGGCACTTGCACAGAAGGAAGGCGCCCACTCAATTTGAGGAATATTCCTACAAAGCGTTGTTTCAGATTTTTATTTTCATCAATAGCGCAAATGGTCGTACAAAAGTTATCACTCTGATAGCCAGACTCCAAGCACGCATGGGTTACACATCGCGCAGGAAATTTCTACTATTCACAAAGATAACGACACTTGAGATTTTCCATAGGTTTTAGTTCCACAACGGGAAACTCAAGACGCTTATTAGCGCTTGCGCAACGAGCTACTGATGAGCAAAGCATGCCAGGCGCTCATCATGAACAACCCATCATTCAGTCCATTGACTCTTATTGCTGTTTTCGCTGGGGTTATCGAGGCTTCCGCCCTGGCATCGCTGCCGTTCCTGAGCGAAGACAGCCAGACGATCTATACATGGTTTCTGGTGGGTTTCCCCTTCTTCCTCACCGTGCTGTTCTTCCTCACGCTGAACTTCAACACGGGGTCGCTGTTCGCCCCCGAGCAGCATGAACAAACGACGACATGCCAGAACCCTCCTCAGCCTCTGGCGGCGGCGGCCCCTACATCCCAGTCGGTCAAGGCGGGACCCGAACACCCTCCCCCCCCTACAAGACCTGCCGGGGAGCAGGAGAGCGCCATGATCATCGCCATCTCCGGACCGGACAGCCGCAAGATGTTCGAACACCACGTACTGCGCATGATCGATCGACAGCACACGACGACCAAACGCTGGATCCTCTATAACCTCGATACCCGAACCTGCATCCACCTCTCCGCAGGCCCCATGCAGGAAGCAGGTGCACCGTTCGAGCAGGATGTCGATACTTGAACGCGGCGCAAAAAAAAACCCGGCCTGGGCCGGGTTTCTTTCAACGGGACGTTCAGAGCATCGAACGGCCTTTGTTGGCTGCAATGCGCATGCGCAGTGCATTGAGCTTGATGAAGCCAGCAGCATCCGCCTGGTTGTAGGCGCCGCCATCTTCCTCGAAGGTCGCGATGTTGGCATCGAACAGCGAGTCGTCCGACTTGCGGCCGACGACCACGACGTTGCCCTTGTACAGCTTCAGGCGTACCACACCGTTCACGTTCACCTGCGAGGCGTCGATCATCTGCTGCAGCATCAGACGCTCAGGGCTCCACCAATAGCCGGTGTAGATCAGGCTGGCATACTTCGGCATCAACTCATCTTTCAGGTGAGCGACTTCGCGGTCCAGGGTGATCGACTCGATGGCGCGGTGGGCCTTGAGCATGATGGTGCCGCCTGGCGTTTCATAGCAGCCGCGGGACTTCATGCCGACGTAGCGGTTCTCGACGATGTCGAGGCGGCCGATACCGTTGGCGCCGCCAATGCGGTTGAGGTCGGCCAGTACGGTGGCCGGGGACTTCTCGACGCCGTCGATGGCAACGATGTCACCGTTGCGGTAGGTCAGCTCGATGTAGGTCGCCTGGTCCGGAGCATTCTCAGGAGAGACGCTCCATTTCCACATGTCTTCCTCGTGCTCGGTCCAGGTATCTTCCAGGACACCGCCTTCGTAGGAGATGTGCAGCAGGTTGGCATCCATCGAGTACGGCGACTTCTTCTTGCCATGACGCTCGATCGGGATACCGTGCTTCTCGGCGTAGTCCATCAGTTTCTCGCGCGACAGCAGGTCCCACTCGCGCCATGGCGCGATGACCTTGACACCTGGCTTGAGCGCGTAGGCGCCCAGCTCGAAGCGCACCTGGTCGTTCCCTTTGCCGGTAGCGCCGTGGGAAATGGCGTCGGCGCCAGTCTCGTTGGCAATTTCGATCAGGCGCTTGGCGATCAGCGGGCGGGCGATGGAAGTACCCAGCAGGTACTCGCCTTCGTACACGGTGTTGGCGCGGAACATCGGGAACACGAAGTCACGCACGAATTCTTCGCGCAGGTCGTCGATGTAGATTTCTTTCACGCCCATCGCCTGGGCCTTGGCGCGGGCCGGCTCGACCTCTTCGCCCTGTCCCAGGTCAGCGGTGAAGGTCACCACTTCGCAGTTGTAGGTGTCCTGCAGCCACTTGAGAATCACCGAAGTATCAAGGCCGCCGGAATACGCCAGTACGACCTTTTTTACGTCCGCCATGCCATCACTCCACGGGGTTGTACGGAAAGCCTCCGATTCTAACGACCTTGTGGCGAAAATTACAGTGGGGCGACAGCTTGTGATGACAAAGCGACAGGAACTGTCGAGAGCGCGACCCGTCGTCGCACTCAGGACTTCTTCGCAGGGGCCTGTTGTGCCGGTGCGGTGGCAGGCACGGCGGCGGCGGCCGGTGCCACGGGCGCAGCCGGTTTTTCCTGGGGTTTCTCGACCGGCGTGACACGATCGAGCTGAATGTTCACCCGGCGATTACGCGCGCGGTTGGCGGCGCTGTTGTTCTTGGCCAGCGGGTAACGCTCGCCATGGAAGCGCACGGTGATCTGCGACTCCGGCACGCCGTGGGCCTTGAGGTATTCGGCGACAGCCAGCGCGCGACGGCGCGATGTGTCGCGGTTGGTCAGCCGGTTGCCACTGTTATCGGAATGGCCATTGAGTTCGATGGCGTTGACCGACGGATCGGCCTTCAAGTAGTCGAGGATCACGTCCAGGCGGGCACGCGCCGAGCTGTCCAGGTCGATGCCGCCACCCGGGAAGCCCACCTGGGTCTGGCGAATCTGGTCGAAGTTCATCGGCAGCAGCTTGGCCGCGCACACCTGGTAGTCGCTGTACGCCTTGGCGAAGCTGACTGGCATCACATGCACTTCCATGGGCCGGCCACCTTCGCCGGTGTAATTGCGCACCACAGTGCTGCGGCCATCGAGCAGGCCATTGATCAACCGGCTGGCCTGCCCCTGGGATGAGGTGAACAACACCCCGCTGCGCGCCATGCGCACCGCCCCGAGGTTGACATCGCCACGCCCGGGTTGCCAGGGTGCCGCGGCCGCCAGCAGCGTGGCAGAACCTGCGCCCAGCACGTTGCTGTCGGAACGCAGCCGAAAGACCGGTTGCTCACCCGCGCGGCGCACGAACTCGCCACTGCCGAAACCGTCGATCGGCTGGACCAGGCGACATTCGAACTGGTCACCCTCGACTTTCCAGGCGACATTCTCCACCCGGGTCTGGAAGGTCAGCGCCCCGGCCGGCAGGCTGGCGACAAGAGTGAACAGGGCTAGATAACGCTGGCGCACGGGCGGCTCCACAAATTCTGACGGCTTACCACAACGCTATCGGTCGCTTGTCGGAAAACTTGATAGCCGTGCTCGCCCAGGGGTTTTCCGGTAGCATTGGCTTCTGAGTTCGACCCGCCTGGAATCCCCAATGTCCGATCGCCTGACCCTCCTGCGTCCCGACGACTGGCACATCCATCTGCGCGATGGTGCCGTCCTGCCCCATACCGTTGGTGATGTGGCCCGTACCTTCGCCCGTGCCATCATCATGCCCAACCTGGTTCCGCCGGTACGCAATGCCGTCGAAGCCGGCGCCTACCGTGAGCGCATTCTGGCCGCCCGTCCGGCAGGCAGCCGCTTCGAGCCGCTGATGGTGCTGTACCTCACCGACCGTACCAGCGCCGAGGATGTTCGCGCGGCCAAGGCCAGCGGTATCGTGTACGCCGCCAAACTGTATCCGGCCGGCGCCACCACCAACTCCGACTCCGGCGTGACCAGCATCGACAATATCTTCCCCGCGATCGAAGCCCTGGCCGAGACCGGCTTGCCGCTGCTGGTGCACGGTGAAGTGACGCGCAGCGAGATCGACGTGTTCGACCGCGAGAAGCGCTTCATCGACGAGCACATGCGTCGCCTGGTCGAACGCTTCCCGACGCTGAAGGTGGTGTTCGAGCACATCACCACCAGCGACGCCGCGCAGTTCGTGACCGACGCTCCAGCCAACGTCGGTGCGACCATCACTGCCCAGCACTTGCTGTACAACCGCAACCACATGCTGGTCGGCGGCATTCGCCCGCACTTCTATTGCCTGCCGATCCTCAAGCGCAACACCCACCAGGTGGCGCTGCTGGACGCGGCCACCAGCGGCAACCCGAAGTTCTTCCTCGGCACCGACTCCGCCCCCCACGCCCAGCACGCGAAAGAGGCCGCCTGCGGCTGCGCGGGCTGCTACACCGCCTACGCCGCCATCGAGATGTACGCCGAAGCGTTCGAGCAACGCAACGCGCTGGACAAGCTCGAAGGCTTCGCCAGCAAGCATGGCCCGGACTTCTACGGTTTGGCGCGCAACACCGACACCATCACCCTGGTGCGCGAAGAATGGACCGCCCCCGCCAGCCTGCCATTCGGCGACAACACCGTGATCCCGCTGCGCGCCGGTGAAAAACTGCGCTGGCGCCTGCTGGAGGACAACGCGTGAGCGAAGACCTCTACGACGACGAACAGGACGGCCAGGTCAGCAGCGGCTCGCGCCACCCCATGGCCGAACGTTTCCGCGGTTACCTGCCGGTGGTAGTGGATGTCGAGACCGGCGGCTTCAACAGCGCCACCGATGCCCTGCTGGAAATTGCCGCAGTGACCATCGGCATGGACGAAAAGGGCTTCCTGTTCCCCGAGCACACCTACTTCTATCGGGTCGAACCGTTCGAAGGCGCCAACATCGAGGCTGCGGCACTGGAGTTCACCGGCATCAAGCTGGACCACCCGCTGCGCATGGCAGTGAGCGAGGAAAGCGCCCTCACCGACATCTTCCGTGGTGTGCGCAAGGCATTGAAGGCCAACGGCTGCAAACGCGCGATCCTGGTTGGGCACAACAGCAGTTTCGACCTGGGCTTCCTCAACGCCGCGGTGGCGCGCAACGATATCAAGCGCAACCCCTTCCACCCGTTCTCCAGCTTCGACACCGCCACGCTCGCCGGCCTGGCGTATGGCCAGACCGTGCTGGCGCGGGCTTGCCAGAGCGCGGATATCGACTTCGACGGCCGTGAAGCGCATTCGGCGCGCTACGACACCGAGAAGACTGCCGAGCTGTTCTGCGGCATCGTCAACCGCTGGAAAGAGATGGGCGGCTGGCGCGATTTCAACGACTGATCCGAAATCCCGGGGCCGCTTTGCGGCCCTGTCGCGACACAAGGCCGCTCCTACAGAAGATCGCGCCCCCTGTAGGAGCGGCCTTGTGTCGCGAAAGGAGCGCGCAGCGCTCCCAGAGTCCAGACATAAAAAAACCGGCCACAGGGGCCGGTTTTTTTATGCGCGTGGCAATTACAGCTTGCCAGCGTTCTCGCTCAGGTAAGCGGCAACGCCTTCCGGCGAAGCGTTCATGCCCTTGTCGCCTTTCTTCCAGTTGGCCGGGCAGACTTCGCCGTGCTCTTCGTGGAATTGCAGGGCATCGACCAGGCGCAGCAGCTCGTCCATGTTGCGGCCCAGTGGCAGGTCGTTGACGATCTGCGAACGGACAACACCGTTGGTGTCGATCAGGAAGGCGCCACGGAAAGCCACGCCGCCTTCGGACTCGACGTCGTAGGCCTTGCAGATTTCGTGGGTCATGTCGGCTGCCAGGGTGTACTTGACCTGGCCGATGCCGCCGTTGTTGACCGGGGTGTTACGCCAGGCGTTGTGGGTGAAGTGCGAGTCGATCGACACGCCGATCACTTCCACGTTGCGCGCCTGGAAATCAGGGATGCGGTTGTCCAGGGCGATCAGCTCGGACGGGCAGACGAAGGTGAAGTCCAGCGGGTAGAAGAACACCAGGCCGTACTTGCCTTTGATGGCCGAGGCCAGGTTGAAGCTGTCGACGATTTCGCCGTTGCCCAGCACGGCTGGTACGGTGAAGTCAGGGGCTTGTTTACCAACGAGTACGCTCATGCGATTTCTCCTGATGAGGGGTGGAAAACCTTGCCCGGGTGGAACGGCGTCCCCCGGAACCGGCAAAGGCCGACCATCATACACGGCTTATCGTGACAGGCCGAATCTGTACCACCGGTCGCTCAAGCACGGCCCTTTCAGAAAGTGCTTTGACAAGCATTCTCATTACCATTACTCTCCAACCCATCGAATCCAACCGCAATGGTCAGCCTTTATGTATGTGTGTCTCTGTGTCGGTGTCACCGACGGACAGATCCGCGATGCGATCTACGAAGGATGCTGCAGCTACAAGGAAGTTCGAGCCGCCACCAACGTTGCCAGCCAATGTGGTAAATGCGCCTGCCTCGCCAAGCAGGTGGTACGCGAAACCCTGACCGAGCTGCAGCTCAGCCAGCAGGCCGCGCTACCCTACCCCGTTGAATTCAACGCGGCGTAAAAAACCCTATTTTGAAGAACCGGGCCCAGCGCCCGGTTTTTTTATGCCTGTAATTCAACAAGTTAGCGCTCTAACGCGGTTCACAAACATTCTTATTCCGATTAAATTTCACTTATTATTCAATAACTTAGGTTTGACATAGGTAGTTGTCGGGCTCAAACTTGTTTTCATTGGCTCAACTTCTACAGGGCAGGACCCCATCATGAAAGGCGACGTAAGCGTCATCCAGCATCTCAACAAGATCCTCGGAAACGAGCTGGTCGCGATCAACCAGTACTTCCTGCATGCACGCATGTACGAAGATTGGGGCCTGAACAAGATCGGCAAGTTCGAGTACAAAGAGTCCATCCAGGCGATGAAGGACGCTGACAAGCTGATCAAGCGCATCCTCTTCCTCGAAGGCATTCCCAACGTCCAGGACCTGGGCAAGCTGATGATCGGCGAGCACACCAAAGAGATGCTCGAGTGCGACCTGAAGCTTGAGAAAAAGGCCCACGCCGACCTGAAAGCAGCCATCGCCCACTGTGAAACTGCAGGCGACTTCGGCTCGCGCGATGTGCTCGAAGACATCCTCGAAGACCAGGAAGAGCACATTGACTGGCTGGAGACTCAACTGGGCCTGATCGACAAGATCACCCTCGAGAACTACCTGCAGTCGCAGATGGGCGAAGAATAACGCTCGCCGATTGAAACACGGGGCCGCCTTGCGCCCCGCGTTACCAAGACAACAAAAAGCCCCGCATTTGCGGGGCTTTTGCATTCCGGCGATAAAACGCTGGAATCAGGCCTCGGAAGCCTTGGCCTTGGCGGCCGCGTCCTTGATCAGGGTTTGCAGCTCACCCTTCTCGAACATTTCCAGCATGATGTCGCTGCCGCCGACCAGCTCACCGGCCACCCACAGCTGCGGGAAGGTCGGCCAGTTGGCGTACTTGGGCAGGTTGGCGCGGATTTCCGGGTTCTGCAGGATGTCGACGTAGGCGAACTTCTCGCCACAACCCATCACAGCTTGCGATGCCTTGGCCGAGAAGCCGCACTGCGGCGCATTCGGCGAACCTTTCATGTAAAGCAGAATGGTGTTGTTGGCGATCTGCTCTTTGATTGTATCGATGATATCCATGAAGCACCTCGGCTGAACTTTGCGACGTGATCGTCGCCACGGTGGCGCATTGTATCGGAAAGCCGAGCGGCGTGCTCGGCCTTGCCGATCTTCAGGCGGCGTCCACGTGCACCGGTACGCCATTGAGCGCGGCGTTACCGGAAACACCATCACGCAAGCGTTCGTCCGTCAGGTCGTTGGCACTCACCCCAGGGTGCGCACTGGCCACCTGCAACTGTGCGCCCTGGCGCCCATGTCCATAGCCATGCGGCAAGCTGACCACGCCTGGCATCATGTCCTCGCTGGCCTGCACTTGAACTTCGAGCACACCGGTACGCGAACGGATACGCACGGTCTGACCGTCCTGAAGCTGGCGTTCAAGGAGGTCTTGCGGATGCATCATCAACTGGTGGCGCGGCTTGCCTTTGACCAGCCGATGGAAGTTGTGCATCCACGAGTTGTTGCTGCGCACGTGCCGACGGCCGATCAGCAGCAACTGGCCAGGCTCGGGCGGCACTTGGCGGGCAAGGCGCTGCAAATCTTCGAGCAAGGCCACAGGCGCCGCTTCGACTGCATGGCTGGTCGTGCGCAAGCGATCAGCCAGGTTCGGCGTCAATGCTCCCAGATCCAGGCCATGGGGATACTGGTCGAGGGTTTGCAGCGATAGCTTGAATGTCGATGCCTCACCGTAAGGCCCTTTGCGCAACGCGTAATCGATCATCTGCGCTGGCGGCAGGGTCCCCTTGAGCTCCAACTGGGCCCGCGCGGCAAAAGCCTTGGCCAGACCAACGAAGATCTCCCAATCGTGCAACGCCCCCTCAGGCTTGGCCAGGATTGCCCGATTGAAACGGGTGACATTGCGTACGGCCAGCAGATTGAAGGTGGAGTCGTAGTGGTCGTTCTCCAGGGCCGAAGTCGAGGGCAGGATCAGGTCGGCATGGCGAGTGGTTTCGTTGATGTACAGGTCGATGCTGAGCATGAAATCCAGGCCTGCCAGCGCCTCGTCCAGGCGCCGCCCGTTAGGCGTGGACAGCACCGGGTTGCCGGCAACCGTCACCAGGGCCCGCACCTGGCCCTCGCCAGGCGCGAGGATCTCCTCGGCCAGGGCCACGACCGGCAGCTCGCCGCCATACTCCGGCAAGCCCGAGACTCGGCTTTGCCACTGATTGAAATGCCCACCGGATGTACTGGCCACCAGGTCTACCGCAGGTGTCGTGCACAACGCGCCACCTTCACGGTCGAGGTTGCCGGTGACCAGGTTGATCAGTTGCACCAGCCAGTGGCACAGCGAGCCGAATGCCTGGGTGGATACCCCCATGCGGCCATAGCACACCGCGCGTTCGGCGGCGGCGAAATCCCGCGCCAACTGGCGGATATCCCGCGCCGCAATGCCACACAGTGCGCTCATGGCCTCTGCATCGAACGGCGCAATGGCCTCACGCACCTCAGCCAGGCCGTTGACCGGCAGGTGCGAGCCCTTGGCGAGATCCTCCGCGAAGAGGGTATTCAACAGCGCCGCCAGCAACGCCGCATCACCACCAGGACGAATGAACAGGTGCTGATCGGCCACTGCCGCCGTCTCACTGCGACGCGGGTCCACCACCACCAGGCGCCCGCCTCTGGCCTGGAGCGCCTTCAGGCGCTTCTCCACATCCGGCACGGTCATGATGCTGCCGTTCGAGGCCAACGGATTGCCACCAAGAATCAACATGAATTGAGTGTGATCGATGTCCGGGATCGGCAGCAGCAAGCCATGGCCGTACATCAGGTGGCTGGTCAGGTGCTGGGGCAACTGGTCGACCGACGTGGCGGAAAACCGGTTGCGCGTCTTGAGCAGGCCGAGGAAATAGTTGCTGTGGGTCATCAACCCATAGTTGTGCACGCTGGGGTTGCCCTGGTACACCGCGACGGCATTGCGCCCGTGAGCCTGCTGCACCGCCCACAGCCGCTCGGCGGCCAGCGCGAAGGCCTCGTCCCAACCGATCGGCTGCCACTGCTCACCGAGGCGTCGATGCGGCTGGCGCAGGCGGTCGGGGTCCTCCTGGATATCCTGCAGGGCCACCGCCTTGGGGCAGATATGACCGCGGCTGAAGGGGTCCTGAGGGTCGCCCTTGATCGAGCTGATATGAGCCCGGCCATCGGTTTCTTGGCTGACTTCGATGTTCAGGCCGCAGATGGCCTCGCACAGGTGACAGGCTCGGTGATGCAGGGTCTTGGTCATGGCCGCCTCTGCCTTTGTTGTTCTGGGTGTTCGACTATGCGCTGGCCATGCCGGGCTCGCCAGCGCGCTTCGCGGCGTGAATCGGGCGACATCAGGCGGGCGATTCGCGACGGCGCGTTTGCCAAACGCGCGCCGGGCCGTGTACAACCTTCTGTAGCAAATAAAAAACAGCCTGCCTGCAATGGGTTACGACACCCGTTGATACAGACGCACTGTTTCCCCTCTTGGTTTGAGGCGACATTTAATTATAGTATTGCGCCTTTCCCTATTCCGTCCGCCCCGTGCGGCTTACGCCGCAGGTCACTCCCGTTGTCAACAAAACCCATACGGTCGACCTGCACACCGTTGCAGATAAGGTAGTCAATCATGAGCGCTAGGCACTTTCTCTCCCTGCTGGATTTCACCACCGACGAATTGCTCGGTGTGATCCGCCGAGGCATCGAGCTGAAGGACCTGCGCAAGCGCGGCGTGCTGTTCGAACCCCTGAAGAACCGCGTGCTGGGGATGATCTTCGAGAAGTCCTCGACCCGCACCCGGGTGTCGTTCGAGGCCGGCATGATCCAGCTCGGTGGCCAGGCCATCTTCCTGTCACCGCGCGACACGCAACTGGGCCGTGGCGAGCCAATCGCCGACAGCGCCATCGTGCTGTCGAGCATGGTCGACGCGGTGATGATCCGCACCCACGCCCACAGCACCCTCACCGAGTTCGCCGCCCACTCGAAGGTCCCGGTGATCAACGGCCTGTCCAACGAATCGCACCCCTGCCAGTTGCTGGCCGACATGCAGACCTTCCTCGAACACCGTGGCTCGATCCAGGGCAAGACCGTGGCCTGGGTCGGCGATGGCTTCAACATGTGCAACTCGTACATCGAGGCCGCCGTGCAGTTCGATTTCCAGCTGCGCATCGCCTGCCCCGAAGGCTATGACCCCGATCCACGCTTCCTGCAGCTGGGCGGCGATCGCGTACAGATCGTCCGCGATCCCCAGGAAGCCGTGCGCGGTGCCCACCTGGTGACCACGGATGTCTGGACTTCCATGGGCCAGGAAGAGGAAACTGCACGGCGCCTGGCGCATTTCGCGCCTTACCAGGTCACCCGTGCATTGCTCGACCTGGCGGCACCCGACGCCCTGTTCATGCACTGCCTGCCCGCCCACCGTGGCGAGGAAATCAGCCAGGACCTGCTCGACGACCCTCGTTCGGTCGCCTGGGACGAGGCTGAAAACCGCCTGCATGCACAGAAGGCCCTTCTCGAATTCCTTGTAGAACCGGCTTACCACCACGCATGAGTCAACCCCTACTGCTCAACCTGCGCGACCTCGCCTGCGGCTACGGCGAGCAGCGCATCGTCCAGAACCTCAACCTGCACCTGAACGCAGGCGACATCGGTTGCCTGCTGGGCTCGTCCGGTTGTGGCAAGACCACCACGCTACGTGCCATCGCCGGCTTCGAGCCGGTGCACGCCGGCGAGATCCAGCTGGCCGGCGAGGTCATTTCCCGCGCCGGCTTCACCTTGGCACCGGAAAAACGCCGGATCGGCATGGTGTTCCAGGACTACGCGCTGTTCCCGCACCTCACCGTGGCGCAGAACATCGCCTTCGGTATCGCCAAGCACCCGCGCCAGGCCGCAGTGGTCGACGAGATGCTGGAACTGGTCAAGCTCGCCGGCCTTGGCGGACGCTACCCGCACGAATTATCCGGCGGCCAGCAGCAGCGGGTCGCCCTCGCTCGCGCCTTGGCCCCGGAGCCGCAGTTGCTGCTGCTCGACGAGCCATTCTCCAACCTCGACGTGGAATTGCGACGGCGCTTGAGCCACGAGGTGCGTGACATTCTCAAGAGCCGTGGCACCAGCGCGATTCTGGTCACCCATGACCAGGAAGAGGCCTTCGCGGTCAGCGATCACGTCGGCGTGTTCAAGGAAGGTCGCCTGGAGCAGTGGGACACCCCCTACAACCTCTATCACGAACCGCAGACGCCCTTCGTCGCCAGTTTCATCGGCCAGGGCTACTTCATCCGAGGCCAGATGAGCAGCCATGAGGCAGTCAGCACCGAGCTCGGCGAACTGCGCGGCAACCGTGCCTACACCATGGCGCTGGGTAGCTCGGTGGATGTGCTGCTGCGCCCGGATGACATCATCCACGCGCCCGACAGTGCCCTGCGCGCGCAAATCATCGGCAAGAGTTTCCTCGGCGCCTCGACGCTGTATCGCCTGCAACTGCCCACCGGCAGCCAGCTCGAAGCGATCTTCGCCAGCCACAACGACCATCAGGTGGGTCAGGACGTCGGCATCGCCGTGGCCGCCGACCACCTGGTGCTGTTCCCGGTGCCTGGCAGCGTTGCCGCGCAACTGCCACGCCAGGAGAACGGCGTGCGCCGAGTCAGTTCGGCGCTCTAAGGGGTCAATCCATCGCGGGGCAAGCCCCGCGATGGCCTTCGCTCACAGCATCAAGGTACCGCTGGCCACCAACCGGGCCTGGCCACCGATCTTCACCCGCTCCCCTTCCAGCCGACAGAACAGCTCGCCACCGCGCGCCGACCGCTGGAACGCATGCAGTGCTAGCTTGCCCAGGCGTGCCGCCCAGTAAGGAATCAACGAGCAATGGATGGAGCCGGTGACCGGATCCTCAGGGATACCGATACTCGGTGCAAAATAGCGCGACACGAAATCATGCTGCTCGCCCGGTGCGGTCACGATCACGCCCAGGCCCGGCAGCTTCGCCAGCGCCACCATGTCCGGCGAGCAAGCACGCACGGCGTGCTCCGAAGCCAGCACCACCAGCAACTCCTTGGTCTGGTAAACCTCTTGTACCTCGCACCCCAATGCCTCGGCCACAGCCACCGGCTCAGCCAGCGGCTGTGGATCGATGCGCGGGAAATCGAGCCAGAGGTGCTTGTCGTCACGGCTCACGCTCAACGGCCCGGACTGGCTTTGGAAGACCAAGCGCGCCTTCTGCTCGCCATACACCTCGAACAGCACGTGGGCGCTGGCGAGGGTGGCATGACCGCACAGCGGCACTTCGGTTGCGGGGGTGAACCAACGGATTCGATAGCCCTCACCCTCCGCCACCACGAACGCGGTCTCGGCAAGGTTGTGCTCGGCGGCGATCTGCTGCATCAAGGCATCGTCGAGCCACTGCTCCAGGTGGTAGACCATGGCCGGGTTGCCGGCGAAGGGGCGATCACTGAACGCGTCGACCTGATGGAAGTGCAACTGCATGACACGGTCCTTCTGTCCTTGTTATAGAGGACCGAGCATGGGGCAAGGTGCGCTGGGCGAACAGTGACAGAGTGCAGTTTTTTGTGGCCATACAGATCTTCGGGCGGCTGCATACCCAGTAGGAGTAACTGTCTTGCAGAGGTCTTCTGTAGGAGCGGCCTTGTGTCGCGAAAGGGGTGCGCAGCGCCCCCAGGATCTCGAGTACACCCAAGATCGCCGGGGCCGCTCTGCGGCCCTTTCGCGGCACAAGGCCGCTCCTACAGAGCCCCAGCTCGAATCATCCGCGGCCGATCTGCGCGAACTGGCCCTTGGTGTGCTCTGCCAGTACCGCCGCAGCCAACTCCACTTCCAGGCCACGCCGTCCGGCACTCACATGAATAGTTTCATGGTGTTGCGCGGACTGGTCGATAAAGGTGCGCAGGCGCTTCTTCTGCCCCAGCGGGCTGATGCCGCCCACCAGGTATCCCGTGGCCCGCTGGGCCGCCTGCGGGTCGGCCATCTCGCATTTCTTCACCCCCGCCGCATGGGCCAACGCCTTCAGGTCAAGGGTGCCGACCACGGGCACGACGGCCACCAGCAGTTCACCCTTCTCGCTACTGGCCAGCAGCGTCTTGAACACCCGCAACGGGTCAAGCCCAAGCTTTTCCGCTGCCTCCAGGCCGTAAGAGGCGGTCTTGGGATCATGTTCGTAACTGTGCACGCGGTGCTCGGCGCGCGCCTTCTTCAGCAGGTCCAGGGCGGGGGTCATGCGGGGCTCCAGTCGATCACGTTTCGGCGGCTACTGTAGGGCAAATCCCCTACGCCAGCCAGCACAGCCCCCGCGCCAGAGCAGCGGCTGGCGATTCGAACCCAGGCCTGGCTGTCAGATTGTGACCACGCGTTCATTTTCGACCTTTGACATCAGCGTTTCTTGTCTATATTTTTTCGTTTCTGAATAAACGGTGCACTTTTAGAGTGCACTACCTGTACCCGCCCGGCGTCAATGGGGATTGACCCCGGGCTCTTTGCTGTCGAGCGCCCAGCGCCTCACAACAACAAGAACCGAGGTCATACATGACGACTGCTCTACGCCAACCGACGCTATCCGCCCAATGCATGGCCGAGTTCCTCGGCACCGCCCTGCTCATCTTCTTCGGCACAGGTTGTGTCGCCGCGCTCAAGGTCGCCGGCGCCAGCTTTGGCCTGTGGGAAATCAGCATCATCTGGGGGGTCGGCGTGAGCATGGCGATCTACCTCACCGCCGGCGTTTCCGGCGCGCACCTGAACCCGGCAGTTAGCATCGCCCTCACCCTGTTCGCCGGCTTCGACAAGCGCAAACTGCCCTTCTACATCCTCGCCCAGGTGTGCGGCGCGTTCTGCGGCGCCGCGCTCGTTTACACGCTGTACAGCAACCTGTTCTTCGATTTCGAACAAGCCCACGCCATGTTGCGCGGCAGCCAGGCCAGCCTGGAGCTGGCATCGGTGTTCTCCACCTACCCGCACCCGTCGCTGTCCACCGGCCAGGCGTTCCTGGTCGAAGTGATCATCACTGCCATCCTCATGGCGGTGATCATGGCCCTGACCGACGACAACAACGGCCTGCCCCGCGGCGCCACCGCCCCCCTGCTGATCGGCCTGCTGATCGCCGTGATCGGCAGCGCCATGGGCCCACTGACCGGCTTTGCGATGAACCCGGCGCGAGATTTCGGGCCCAAGCTGATGACCTTCCTCGCTGGCTGGGGCGACATCGCCTTCACCGGTGGGCGTGACATTCCCTATTTCCTGGTACCGGTGTTCGCACCGATTCTCGGCGCGAGCCTTGGTGCAGCCTTGTACCGCGGCCTGATTGCCCGCAACCTGCCGACAGCGCAAGCCGAGAAGCCACAGACAGACGATAATCCCCAGGGTGATGCCCAGGTTTCCTGACGCCAGCGCCGGGCGATTTCGCCCGCCACGCCCTGACCTACTCCTATTTCGTGCAAGGCCATCGACATGACAGACACCCTGGATAAGAACTACATCATCGCCCTCGACCAGGGCACCACCAGTTCTCGGGCCATCATCTTCGACCGCGACGCCAACGTCGTCGGCACCTCGCAACGCGAATTCGCCCAGCACTACCCGCAGGCCGGCTGGGTCGAGCACGACCCGATGGAAATCTTCGCCACCCAGAGCGCGACCATGGTCGAAGCCCTGGCCCAGGCGGGCATCAGCCACGCCCAGGTGGCCGCCATCGGCATCACCAACCAGCGTGAAACCACCGTGGTGTGGGACAAGGAAACCGGCCGCCCGGTGTACAACGCCATCGTCTGGCAGTGCCGCCGCAGCACCGAGATCTGCGCCCAGCTCAAGCGTGACGGCCACGAGCAGTACATCCGCGAAGCCACCGGCCTGGTCACCGACCCGTACTTCTCCGGCACCAAGCTCAAGTGGATCCTCGACAACGTCGACGGTGCCCGCGAACGCGCCGAGCGCGGCGAGCTGCTGTTCGGCACCATCGACAGCTGGCTGATCTGGAAATTCTCCGGTGGCAAGGTGCATGTCACCGACTACACCAACGCCTCGCGCACCCTGATGTTCAACATCCACACCCTGCAGTGGGACCAGAAGCTGCTGGACATCCTCGGCATCCCGCGCCAGATGCTGCCCGAAGTACGCCCTTCGTCCGAGGTCTACGGCCACACCAAGAGCGGCATCGCCATCGCCGGTATCGCCGGCGACCAGCAGTCGGCGCTGTTCGGCCAGATGTGCGT
Organism: Pseudomonas sp. UFMG81; assembly: GCF_015354575.1. GTDB lineage: Bacteria > Pseudomonadota > Gammaproteobacteria > Pseudomonadales > Pseudomonadaceae > Aquipseudomonas. Next base: position 20,828 of record NZ_JACAFQ010000009.1, on the reverse strand, counting down.
AGAGCCCGGCCAGGCCAAGAACACCTACGGCACCGGCTGCTTCCTGCTGATGAACACCGGCGACAAGGCGGTCACCTCGTCCCACGGCCTGCTCACCACCATCGCCTGCGGCCCGCGCGGTGAAGTGGCCTATGCCCTGGAAGGCGCGGTATTCAACGGCGGCTCCACCGTGCAGTGGCTGCGTGACGAGCTGAAGATCGTCAACGACGCCTACGACACCGAGTACTTTGCCAGCAAGGTCAAGGACAGCAACGGCGTGTACCTGGTGCCCGCCTTTACCGGCCTGGGTGCGCCGTATTGGGACCCCTATGCCCGTGGCGCCCTGTTCGGTCTGACCCGTGGGGTCAAGGTCGACCACATCATTCGCGCCGCGCTGGAATCGATCGCCTACCAGACCCGCGACGTGCTCGACGCCATGCAACAGGATTGCGGCCAGCGCCTGAGCGAACTGCGGGTGGACGGCGGCGCGGTGGCCAACAACTTCCTCATGCAGTTCCAGGCCGACATCCTCGGCACCTGCGTCGAGCGCCCGAAAATGCGCGAAACCACGGCGCTGGGCGCCGCTTACCTGGCGGGCCTGGCCTGCGGTTTCTGGAGCGGCCTGGACGAACTGCGCGACAAGGCGATCATCGAGCGCGAGTTCAGCCCACAGCTGGACGAGGCGGCCAAAGAGAAGCTGTACAAGGGCTGGCGCAAGGCTGTGGACCGTACCCGCGATTGGGAAGACCACGACGCCTGATTGAAGCCGCCATCGCGGGGCAAGCCCGCTCCCACGGGTTCAGCTGTGGGAGCGGGCTTGCCCCGCGATGGCGGCCTGCAGAAAAACCCAAGCTGGTCCTACTCCCCTTCCTACGGCATCATTGCAGAATTTGTCCGGCTGCCCCCAAGGACCGCCCATGAATCTGCCTCCACGCCAACAACAAATCCTCGAGCTGGTCCGCGAACGCGGCTATGTCAGCATCGAGGAAATGGCGCAGCTGTTCGTCGTCACCCCGCAGACCATCCGCCGCGATATCAACCAGCTCGCCGAGGCCAACCTGTTGCGCCGCTACCACGGCGGCGCGGCCTACGACTCGAGTATCGAGAACACCGCCTACGCCATGCGCGCCGACCAGATGCGCGACGAAAAGCAACGCATCGCCGAAGCAGTGGCCCGGCAGATCCCCGACCATGCCTCGCTGTTCATCAACATCGGCACCACCACCGAATCGATCGCCCGCGCCCTGCTCAACCACAACCACCTGAAGATCATCACCAACAACCTGCACGTGGCGGCGATCCTCGGCGCCAAGGACGATTTCGAAGTGCTGATCGCCGGCGGCACGGTGCGCCGCGACGGTGGCGTGGTGGGCCAGGCCAGCGTCGACTTCATTAGCCAGTTCAAGGTCGACTTCGCCGTGGTGGGTATCAGCGGCATCGACGAGGACGGTAGCCTGCTGGATTTCGACTACCAGGAAGTGCGCGTGTCGCAGGCGATCATCGCCAACGCCCGCCAGGTGATCCTCGCCGCCGACTCCAGCAAGTTCGGCCGCAATGCCATGGTGCGCCTGGGTTCGATCAGCCTGATCGATTGCCTGGTTACCGACCAGGCCCCAACCCCCGCCCTCACCCAACTGCTCAATCAGTACAAGATCCGCCTCGAGGTGGTTTGAGGCTGGCAGGGGCCTGTCTTGCGATTGCATGTGGGCCACCAGGTGCATGGCGACAGATGTGCAGCGCTCTCAAGATCGAGCGCCGCCCGCGCGGCGCATCGCGGGCAAGCCCGCTCCCACATTTGTTTCGGGCCAGTCACTCCTGTGACTTCATCGCTGTACGCCTTGTTTATACGACGCGGTACTGAGGTGGGCGCCACTGACGCCTCGCCTGACTTGAGGCATGCACCAAGGCGGGCGGTGGTACCTTCACAGGCATAATTGGCCCGAAACAGATGTGGGAGCGGGCTTGCCCGCGATGCGCCACGCGGGCGGCGCTCGATCTCAGCGACACTGCAGTATTCAAACCGATCACCCCGCCTTTTCGAAAATGTTCATTTAATTGTCATCTGATCAGTTTTTTCTATAAAGACCCGCTGGCGGCTGCCTGTTCATTGCGCTAGTATTTTCGCAAACGAACATTCATGTTCATATTCGATATGAACAGCCCAGGAGGCCTTGCCGTGTCCCAGCCCGTTTCGCCCCAACCCCTCGACTGCTACGACCTCGCCGTGATCGGCGGCGGCATCAATGGCGTGGGCATCGCGGCGGATGCCGCCGGGCGCGGCCTGAAGGTGTTCCTCTGTGAAAAGGACGACCTCGCCCGCCACACCTCCTCGGCCAGCAGCAAGCTGATCCACGGCGGCCTGCGCTACCTCGAACATTACGAATTCCGCCTGGTGCGCGAAGCCCTCGCCGAGCGCGAAGTGCTGCTGGCCAAGGCACCGCACATCGTCAAGCCCATGCGCTTCGTGCTGCCGCACCGCCCGCACCTGCGCCCAACCTGGATGATCCGCGCCGGCCTGTTCCTCTACGACCACCTGGGCAAGCGCAAACGCCTGGGTGCCTCGCGCAGCCTGCGCTTCGGCCCGGGCTACCCGCTCAAGCCCGCCATCACCCGCGGTTTCGAATACGCCGACTGCGCTGTCGACGATGCTCGCCTGGTGGTGACCAACGCCATGGCAGCCCGCGAAAAGGGCGCGCATATCCACACCCGCACTCGCTGCCTGCGCGCAGAACGGGTGGACGGCCTGTGGCAGGTCGAGTTGCAGCACGCCGACGGCAGCCTGCAGACCATCCGCGCCCGCGCCCTGGTCAACGCTGCCGGCCCATGGGTCGCCAGCTTCATCAAGGATGACCTCAAGCTCGACGCCCCCTACGGCATCCGCCTGATCCAGGGCAGCCACCTGATCGTGCCGCGCCTGTACGAAGGCGAACATGCCTACATCCTGCAGAACGAAGACCAGCGCATCGTCTTCTGCATCCCGTACCTGGACCGTTTCACCCTGATCGGCACCACCGACCGCGAGTACAACGGCGACCCGGCCCAGGTGGCGATCACCGAACAGGAAACCGACTACCTGCTCAAGGTGGTCAACGAACACTTCAACCACCAGCTGGGCCGCGCCGACATCCTGCACACCTACTCCGGCGTGCGCCCATTGTGCAACGACGAGTCGGACAACCCGTCAGCGGTGACCCGCGACTACACCCTGGCGCTGTCCGCAGGCAATGGCGATGCGCCGCTGCTGTCGGTGTTCGGCGGCAAGCTCACCACCTACCGCAAGCTGGCCGAGTCGGCGATGACCGAACTCAAGCCATTCTTCACCCAGATGCGCGGCAGCTGGACCGCCGATGCGCCACTGCCGGGCGGTGAAAACATGACCAGCGTGCAGGCCCTGGTCGATGCCCTGCTGGCGCGCCATGGCTGGCTGCCGGTCGATATCGCCAAGCGCTGGGCGGTAACCTATGGCAGCCGTGTCTGGCGCCTGCTTGACGGTGTGGAGGGCCCCGAGGACCTGGGCCAGGCCATCGGTGGCGGCTTGTTCACCCGCGAAGTCGATTACCTGTGCAGCCAGGAATGGGCGGTCAGTGCCGACGACATCCTCTGGCGCCGCACCAAGCTCGGCCTGTTCACCAGCGCAGCGGAGCAACAGGCCTTGAGCGACTACCTGGCACAGGCCGAGCGACAGCGCGCGGCCTGAACTCCCACCCCACTCAACAGGCTCAGGCGGACTCACGCTCATGGGCCTCGCGGGCGAGGGTGAGCAAGAGCGCGCGCTCGTCGCGTTGGAGCTCACCCATCAGCGCGTTGCTCTGTTCCAGGTAATAGTGTTCACCGGTCTCATCCACCGACGCCTCGAGCGCTTCCAGGCGCAGGTGGAAGGGTTCGGCCAGGGCTTCGAAGCGCTCGGCATGACGTTGCCGAGCATAGTGCTGCCAGAACGGCCGCTGAGCCAGGGAATCGACCAGCACGTCCGTATTTTCCGCGGCCAGTACCGCTGCCCGGGCCCGTTTGAGATCACTGCTGGTGACACTGGCAAAACTCTCGTAATGCATGTCCGCCGGCTGCTCGGGAAGCTGCAGCGCCCCACTCAGGCGGATCCGGAAAAACAACCGAATCTCGATCTCATCGATCAATGCGATCTCCCTGCGCCCCAAGTCCTGGATATGCAGGGTGGCGAAACGATCGAGCTCATCCAGTCGAAACAATGCCCGACCGAGACTCACCAGGCGCCGCTCCACCAGGCTGCCAGGCCCTTCGAAGGTGGTCTGTTCGACCAGCACCGCCAGTTCCAACTGGCTCAAGGTCAGCAACAGGCGATCCTCGCACGTGCGCGGCCCACCGGCCTCGGCGAACAAGGCCATGCGCAAGGGCTCATGTTGCTCACATGCCTCGAGCATGCGCCATACACGGTGCTGGTAATGCTCGGGGTATTCGGCAAAGTCTTCGCTCTGGGCGAAGTCGCCCAGAAAACGGAACAGATCGTCGGCGTCGGTCTGCGCCTGCAAGCTTTCCCACAACGCCTCGTGACGGGCCCGCTCAGCGCCGCGTTGGCTACCCAGCCACAATTCGCGCACGGCAGTGTCGGCCGCCCCATGAGCCCCTGGGTGGCCTGGCGCCGCCTGCTGCAGCAATTGTTCACTGGCCTCGTCGAACGGGTTGTCATGCAAGCTCAAGCGTTGCAGGCGCAAACGCAAACTGTGCAGTTCCTCGCGCAAATGGCGAATGCTGTTGTCGCGCAGGTCGGTGATACCCCGCCACGACGACCGTCGCACCGGGTCCGGCACCGCCTCGAGGCTGGTTGCCCGCAGCAGCAGCCTGCGCAGGTGCCGTAGACCATTTACCGTTGGCGCCTGGCCGAGTGGGTTGTGGCTCAGGTCCAGGGTATGCAGCCGGGTCAAGGGGGCCAGCCGGGCATCGCCGGCGTCATCGAGGACAATCTGGTTGCCAGACAAGTGCAACTGCCGCAGTTGGGTCAACCGCTCGATACCAGGCGGGATGGCGCCCAGCCGGTTATCGCGCAGGTCGAGCTCGACCAGGTTACCGAAGCGTCCGAGAAAATCGGCGTCCACCTGTGCCAGGTCCATGTTGCGCAGGGCCAGGCGGCGGATATGAGAAAAGTCCACACCGGCTGGCAAAGGCGGGAGGCTTCCTACCCGTTCACCGTCGATTTCCAGGACAAAATCGCCACCGGCATTGGTCAGCTTGCGCCGCCAACTGCGCCGGATCAGATTGATCACGCGTTGTCGACGCAGATACACCAGCGGCCCACTGCCCGCATCACGCCAGGTGCGCAGATCCTGGCGCAACGCCCCAAGGTGCTGCTGCAAGAGGCTGTAATGATCCCACAGGCTCACGCCGCGGTTCATCAGCTCCAGCATATAAGCCTCCAGTTGCAGGCTGCTCAGGGTTGGGAAGACTTGCGCAATGCCCCGGCGAATCGCCTGGCGGCTGCTCTCCCCGCGCCCGCTCAGGGGGTAACCCACTCGGCCATCGGCGAACCTGCGGGGCGGGCGCAGGCCGCGACCAATCGGCACCATGCCGATCAGCACCGCAGCCTGCCGCCGATCGCTGCTTGCCCGCCTGGCCAGGGATTGCGCCAGCCCCCTTTCGTCCAGCGACGGGTCGCCCAACTGTCCTTTCTGCGTATCGTCCAGGCACCTCATCAAGACCTTCGTGAGGCTGTCCGTCGCTTGCGAAGGTTGGGCCGTCGCCCCCTGGTCGAGGCGATACCCCGCTCGCTCCCTGACGATGCATCGCACTTCGCTGGCCGACTCGCTGCCCTGCTCCGCCAGGAGCATGCCAGCAGCATTGCCTTCGCGCAGCTCCACCCGCACCGTCTCAGGCCAGGGCGCCATCCGCCCCAGCAGCGCCAAGGCGAGCCGCTCGGTATCGGCGGTCACCGCCTGCGCCAACTGCAAACCCGCAAAGGCACGGTCCACCCGCGTATCGTGCAAGTGCCAGCGGGCACGCTCCCCCAGCGCCAAGGGCAACCTGCCCTGCGCCAGCATGTTCTCGCGCGTCACACTGTCCAGCTCACCGACCAGCACCTCGGCCGCGTTCACGCTTAAACCCGGGAAGTCACGCCGCAACAAGGCGGCCGCCGGGCTGGCAACCACCTCGTGTTCAGCGAGGTAGCCTTCGAATGCCTCGCCGCGCAACGCCGGGAACTGCAGGTGCAGCGTATGCCGCTCGAAAGCGTCCAGCAGCCGCACCGGCGCTTCGGCGTTCTCCAGGTGCAGGCGGCGCAGCTGCGCTTCGTCGAAACCGGTAATCTGCAGCAATTGCTCCGCGCCGTCATCGGAAACGGCGGCCAGGCGCCGACTCAGGCGACGCAGCAACAGGCCCGCTCCCTGCCACTGTTGCGGACTCTCCAGTTCATGGCGCCAGCCGCCACTGCCATTGTGTTCGAGCCTGAGTGCCTGTGCCGTGCTGCGCAACGGATGATGGATGCGCCAGGTTTCGGTCGCGGGCTGGCGCGCCACGTGATAACTGCCGTCCGGCAGGCGCAGGCGCCACCCGCCCGCCACGAAGGCCTGATGCCCCAGCGCGGTGTCCGGGTCATGCACCCGATAGTCCTTGAGGTCAGCATGCGCCAGCTTCAGCGTGCCGCCTTCGGCGTGCAGCGGTACCAGCTCGTCGACGAAGGGCACGCGACGGGTAAGCCGCAGTGCCTCGCTACCGGCCTTGCCCACCACCACGCCGACGGCCAGGCTGCGCGCCACCTCGAACACGTGATCGAGCGCCCCCTGGCGATCGCCGCGCTGCCAGTCCTCGTACCCCTCGTAGAGTTGCTCGCCAATCTGCACCGCGGTCACCACCAACATCACCTCCCCCAACAGGGGTACGAACGTGCCGGCCAGCGCCAGCAAGTCCAGGCCGGCGGCAAGGGAAGCCTGCAACCGTTCGTGGCGGTCAGCCTGGTCTTCATCACCGGTTGGCACCGCCCACACCCGGGCGTCATCCAGCCACTTGTCGCGCTGCTGGCTGCCCAGATAAGCGAAAACAGGATCAGTGACCGGCAGATGCCGGCCATCGAGCTCCAGTGGCTTGCCCGGTTCCGTCGTGCTCAGCAAGCGCTTTAGGCCTGTGACGAATGCCGGCAGGTCGCGCGCGGCGATGAAGCGCCTGAACCAGCTGCTAAATGCACCGCGCCTCAGGCGTTGCGCCAGTGCCAGGTACAACGCGGCCCACGACTCGTGCCGGCTGAGCGGTTGCTGATCATCGCCGGGAAGCCACAGGATCACACCCTCCGGCGGTGCGCCCTGCGCCTTGGCCAACTCCAACGTCAGCACGCCCCGCACCGGCTTGCCCAACAGATACAACTGGCGTGCCGTGACTTGCCCTGGCACTGCGGGCACTACCGGGATCGACGCCATCAACGGCAACAGTTGCAGGTAACTGGCCTCGTCCAGCTCACCGCGCAAGGTGGCCACGCGCACGGCCACCTCGAACTGCGCCGCGAGATTTTCCGCCAATCGCTGCGTCGCCGACCCAGTCAGCAATCGCGCGTTCAACAGCCGCTGGTACTGGCCGCCAATATCCAACCGGCGCACCAGCCTGGTGAAGTCCTCGAAGCCAAGCGGCAGCCTGTTGCCCAGGGCATCGGCCAGGTGTGCGCGGCGAAAGATCGAGGGACGGGTCTCGTCTTCATGGTAGTTGTGCAGCGCGGCGCCCAGCAGGCTCTGGCGGGAATGGAAGGTGTGACGCGGCGCGGGCAGGTTGGGCGCTGCGGTCGGCAATTCGACGTCACGGGCGATGTGCACCCAACTGTGGCGCACAGCCACACCGCCTGCTCCGGCAGCCTGCAACGCAGGCTCGAGCAACCGCGCGGCAAAGGCATCCAGCGCGGGCAACCCTTCGAGCAGGCGCGCAACATCGGCCGCGCTGTCTTGTTCGCGTTGCAGCGCTCGGCGCAGGGCGGTCAGCCGATCAGCGCTGGCACCGTGCATCCAGGCCGGCAGGTGGCTGGCAATGAAAGCATCGATCGAATCATATGGGATGGGTATGTTCGCCATTGGTGTGAGCTCCTGGAATACAAAGGACCAGCAGCACACCACAGCGCAAACCCTGACCGTCGTTAACCCGCTACCACAGCCAGCAGGCATTCATTCGGTTTTCCGAACGAGGTGCAGCCATTCATTCGGAATACCGCACGAAACATCAACTGCCAATACCGTCAAAAAAGATTAATCCCCCGTGTTTTCGCGCCGTTATGATCAATGTCAGGGCTTGGCACGACTCATGCTCTACACTTGGTAGCCGAATGCACCCGCTTCAATGCGGTATTCGTTGAACGAAAGAGTCCGCCAACGGCTCCATAAAAAAAACAAACACGTCGAGGAAATTTTGATGCGCATCGTTCGTCAATTGCTGGGCGCCGCTATCGCGGCCGCTGTCATCGCATCGCCCGTCATGGCCGAAGAGCTGACCGGCACCCTGAAGAAGATCAAGGACTCCGGCACCATCACCCTGGGCCACCGCGACTCCTCCATCCCGTTCTCCTACCTCGCCGGCAAGCCGGAACCCGTGGGCTTCTCCCACGACATCCAGATCGCTGTGGTCGACGCCCTGAAAAAGCAACTGGGCACCGACATCAAGGTCAAGTACAACCTGGTCACCTCGCAAACCCGCATCCCGCTGGTGCAGAACGGCACCGTCGACCTTGAGTGCGGCTCCACCACCAACAACGTCGAGCGCCAGCAGCAGGTCGGTTTCTCGGTGGGCATCTTCGAAGTCGGCACTCGCCTGCTGACCAAGGTCAAAGACGGCCAGCCATCGTATAAAGACTTCGCCGACCTGGCCGGCAAGAACGTGGTGACCACCGCCGGTACCACCTCCGAGCGCATCCTCAAGGCGATGAACGCCGACAAGCAGATGAAGATGAACGTGATCTCGGCCAAAGACCACGGTGAAGCCTTCAACATGCTCGAAAGCGGCCGCGCCGTGGCCTTCATGATGGACGACGCCCTGCTGGCCGGTGAAATGGCCAAGGCCAAGAAGCCAGCCGACTGGGTCATCACCGGCACCCCGCAGTCGTACGAAATCTACGGCTGCATGGTGCGCAAGGACGACCCGGCCTTCAAGAAAGCGGTCGACGACGCCATCGTTGCCTACTTCAAGTCGGGTGAAGTCAACAAGAGCTACGACAAGTGGTTCCAGCAGCCGATCCCACCGAAAGGCCTGAACCTGAACTTCCCGATGAGCGACGAGCTGAAGAAGCTGATCGCCGAGCCGACCGACAAGGCCGCGGACGAGAAGAAGTCCTGATCCCAGGCAACTAGTGGCCTGGTGCGCAACGCGCACGTTTCGATCCGACAGGCCACTTTTTAGTGTCTAACCTTTACATCCGAGGGCGTCGAACGCCCCCGGATGTATCAAGGTGCCCGTGAAACAACCGTCTGAGGGGAAATCCCGATGAATTACAACTGGGACTGGGGCGTGTTCTTCAAGTCCACCGGCGTGGGCAGCGAAACCTATCTGGACTGGTATATCACCGGCCTGGGCTGGACCATCGCCATCGCCATCTCTGCCTGGATCATCGCCTTGCTGCTGGGCTCGCTGCTCGGCGTGATGCGCACCGTACCTAACCGCCTGGTGTCAGGGATCGCCACCGCCTACGTCGAGCTGTTCCGCAACGTGCCGCTGCTGGTGCAGCTGTTCATCTGGTACTTCCTGGTACCCGACCTGCTGCCCGAAGGCCTGCAGGAGTGGTTCAAGCAGGACCTCAACCCGACCACCTCGGCGCTGATCAGCGTGGTCATCTGCCTCGGCCTGTTCACCGCCGCCCGTGTCTGCGAACAAGTGCGCACCGGTATCCAGGCACTGCCCCGCGGCCAGGAAGCGGCCGGCCGGGCGATGGGCTTCAGCCTGCCGCAGATCTACATGAACGTGCTGCTGCCCCAGGCCTACCGGATCATCATTCCGCCGCTCACCTCGGAATTTTTGAACGTGTTCAAGAACTCCTCGGTGGCCTCCTTGATCGGCCTGATGGAGCTGCTGGCGCAGACCAAGCAGACTGCCGAATTCTCCGCCAACCTGTTCGAGGCGTTCACCCTCGCCACGCTGATCTACTTCACCCTGAACATGGGCCTGATGCTGCTCATGCGCATGGTCGAGAAGAAAGTTGCGGTACCTGGCCTGATCTCCGTGGGGGGCAAGTAAATGGACATGGATTTCAGCGAAATCATCCCGGCCCTGCCTGCCCTGTGGGACGGCATGGTGCTGACCCTGCAATTGATGGTCATGGGCGTCGTCGGCGGTATCGCGCTGGGCACGATCCTCGCCCTGATGCGCCTGTCGTCGAGCAAGCTGCTGGCGAACTTCGCCGGCGCCTACGTCAACTACTTCCGCTCCATCCCGCTGCTGCTGGTGATCACCTGGTTCTACCTGGCGGTGCCCTTCGTGCTGCGCTGGATCACCGGCGAAGACACCCCGGTGGGCGCGTTCACCTCCTGCGTCGTGGCCTTCATGATGTTCGAGGCGGCCTACTTCTGCGAAATCGTGCGTGCCGGCGTGCAGTCGATCTCCAAGGGCCAGATGGGCGCCGCCCAGGCGCTGGGCATGAGCTACGGCCAGTGCATGCGCCTGATCATCCTGCCCCAGGCGTTCCGCAAGATGACCCCGCTGCTGCTGCAGCAGAGCATCATCCTGTTCCAGGACACCTCGCTGGTGTACACCGTGGGCCTGATCGACTTCCTCAACTCGGCGCGCTCCAACGGCGACATCATCGGGCGCTCCCATGAGTTCCTGATCTTCGCCGGTGTCGTCTACTTCCTCATCAGCTTCTCCGCTTCCTGGCTGGTCAAGCGCCTGCAAAAAAGGATCACCGTATGATTTCCATCAAGAACGTCAACAAGTGGTACGGGGACTTCCAGGTGCTGACCGACTGCAGCACCGAGGTCAAGAAAGGTGAAGTGGTGGTGGTCTGCGGCCCGTCGGGCTCGGGCAAGTCCACGCTGATCAAGTGCGTCAACGCGCTGGAACCGTTCCAGAAGGGCGACATCGTGGTCGACGGCACCTCCATCGCCGACCCCAAGACCAACCTGCCCAAGCTGCGCTCGCGGGTTGGCATGGTGTTCCAGCATTTCGAGCTGTTCCCGCACCTGTCGATCACCGAGAACCTGACCATCGCCCAGCGCAAGGTGCTCGGCCGCAGCGAGGCCGAGGCCACCAAGAAAGGCCTGGCCCTGCTCGACCGCGTCGGCCTGGGCGCCCACGCCAAGAAGCACCCTGGCCAGCTGTCCGGCGGCCAGCAGCAGCGCGTGGCCATCGCCCGCGCCCTGTCGATGGACCCGATCGTAATGCTGTTCGACGAACCCACCTCGGCGCTGGACCCGGAAATGGTCAACGAAGTACTGGACGTGATGGTCGAACTGGCCCACGAAGGCATGACCATGATGTGCGTCACCCACGAGATGGGCTTCGCGCGCAAGGTCGCCAACCGGGTGATCTTCATGGACAAGGGCAACATCATCGAGGACTGCCAGAAGGAAGACTTCTTCGGCAACCCCGAAGGCCGCCACGAGCGCACCCAGCACTTCCTCAGCAAGATCCTGCAGCACTGATTGCGCCCCGCGTCCGCTGCCCTGTCGGCAGCGGACGCTGGTGGTGACAAGGCCACTGTGATGAAATGCGACCCTTCGCTTCTTCGCCCTGCCCAGCCCGCCGTGAAATCCCGCCTGATCCGCCAACTGCTGCTACCGCCCCTGGTCATCCTGCTGATGGTCGGCTTAGGGCTGGCCGGCTACATGATCAGCGAGAGCAACGGTATCCGCACCCTCAGCGAGAGCGGCGAGCGCGCGCTGGAACTGCACGCGCGCACGGTCGAGAGCGAAATCAGCAAGTACACCTACCTGCCCAGCCTGCTGGAGCTGGAAGACAGCGTCTCGCGCCTGCTCACCGACCCCGACGCCGGTGACCGCCAGGCCGTCAACGAATACCTCGAAGGCCTAAACCGGCGCAGCCGCAGCCGGGCGATCTTCGTCCTCGACACCAACGGCCGGGTACAAGCCACCAGCAACTGGCGCGATGCCGACTCGTTCCTGGGCGAGGACCTGGCCTTCCGCGCCTACTTCCAGACCGCCGTGCGCGGTGAGCCGGGGCGCTTCTACGGCATCGGCAGCACCACCGGCGAGGCCGGCTACTACCTGGCCCACGGCCTGGAGGAGCACGGCAAGATCATCGGCGTGGCGGTGATCAAGGTGCGCCTCGACACCCTGGAAGAGCGCTGGCAGCGCGCCCGCCTGGAGGCCTTCGTCAGCGACGAGAACGGCATCATCATCCTCTCCAGCGACCCGGCCCGGCGCCTGAAGTCGGTGCGCCCGCTCAACCCGCAGATCAAGGAGCGCCTGGCGCGCAGCCTGCAGTACTACTGGTGGCCGCTCAACGAGCTGCAACCGCTGGCCCGCGAAACCCTCGCCGACGGCGTGGAGAAACTCACCTTCCCGGCCAACAGCGAGACCGACAAGGGCAAACAGCGCGAGGTGGCCTACCTGGCCCAGACCCGGCGCCTGGCCGACACCCCCTGGCATTTCACCTTGCTCACCCCGTTGCAGGACCTGCGCCGTGAATCGATGGTGCAAGGCATCCTGGTCGGCGTTGCCTTCGCCCTGCTGACGATCCTGGCCATCGCCTGGAACGAACGGCGCAAGGTGATCGCCACTCGCCTGGCCGCCCGCGAGGCGCTGGAAGAAGCCAACAGCCAGCTTGAGCGCAAGATCACTGAGCGCACCGCCGATCTGCGCGCCAGCAACGAAAGGCTCAAAGGCCAGATCCGTGAGCGGCGCCACGCCGAACAAACCCTGCGTCAGGCCCAGGACGAGCTGGTGCAGGCCGGCAAGCTGGCGGCCATCGGCCAGATGTCCACCAGCATCGCCCACGAACTCAACCAGCCGCTGGCGGCACTGCGCACGCTGTCGGGCAATACCGTGCGCTTCCTCGAACGCGGTGCGCTGGAAACCGCCAGCGCCAACCTGCGCACCATGAACGACCTGATAGACCGCATGGGCCGTATCACCGCCAGCCTGCGCTCGTTCGCCCGGCGCGGCGACGACCGCGGCCAGGCCTCGCTGGACAAGGCCGTCGAGGCGACCCTGCAGGTGCTGGGTAATCGCATGAATGCCTGCCAGTTGCACCGCCAGTTCGACGACCAGTTGCTGGCCATCGACCAGACCCGCCTGGAGCAGATCCTGGTCAACCTGATCGGCAACGCCCTCGACGCCATGGCCACCCAGGCGCTGCCGCAGTTGTGGCTGGAAGGCGAAGCCCAGGGCGACAAATATCGCCTGCGGGTGCGCGACAACGGTCACGGGATCGACCCCGAAGCCCGCAAGCACCTGTTCGAACCCTTCTTCACCACCAAACCGGGCGAGCATGGCCTGGGCCTGGGCCTGACCTTGTCGGCCAGCCTGGCCACCGCCGCCAAGGGCACCCTGAGCGTCGAACACCCCGCCGGTGGCGGTACCGCGTTCGTCCTCGCCCTGCCCCTGGCCAATGCCCCCAGCGAAACGGTAGAACCCTCATGACCCAAGCGCCCCTCACCGTCCTGATCGTCGAAGACGACCCGCATGTGCTGCTCGGCTGCCAGCAGGCGCTGGCCCTGGAAGACATTGCCTGCGAAGGCGTCGGCAGCGCCGAGCAGGCGCTGGAGCGCATCGGCGATGACTTCGCCGGCATCGTCGTCAGCGACATCCGCCTGCCCGGCATCGATGGCCTGGAACTGCTCAACCGCCTCAAGGCCCGTGACCGCAGCCTGCCCGTGGTGCTGATCACCGGCCATGGCGATATCGACATGGCCGTCGGCGCCATGCGCAATGGCGCCTACGACTTCATGGAAAAGCCCTTCTCGCCCGAGCGCCTGGTCGACGTGGTGCGCCGCGCACTGGAGCAGCGCGGGCTGTCCCGCGAGGTGGTCGCCCTGCGCCGCCAGCTGGTCGAGCAGAGCAGCCTGGAGGGCCGCATCATCGGCCGCTCGCCGGCCATGGAGCAGCTGCGCGAACTGATCGCCAACGTCGCCGACACCTCGGCCAATGTGCTGATCGAAGGCGAAACCGGCACCGGCAAGGAGCTGGTCGCCCGCTGCCTGCACGACTTCAGCCGACGCCAGGGCCAGCCGTTCGTGGCACTGAACTGCGGCGGCCTGCCGGAGAACCTGTTCGAAAGCGAGATCTTCGGCCACGAGGCCAACGCCTTCACCGGCGCCGGCAAACGCCGCATCGGCAAGATCGAACACGCCAACGGCGGCACGCTGTTCCTCGACGAAGTGGAAAGCATGCCGATCAACCTGCAGATCAAGCTGCTGCGCGTGTTGCAGGAGCGCACCCTGGAGCGCCTCGGTTCGAACCAGAGCATCCCGGTGGACTGCCGGGTGATCGCCGCCACCAAGGCCGACCTCGACACCCTGGGCCAGAGCGGCCAGTTCCGCAGCGACCTGTACTACCGGCTCAACGTGGTCACGCTTGAGCTGCCGCCACTGCGCGAGCGCCGCGAGGATATCCTGCAACTGTTCGAACACTTCCTGCAGCAGTCGGCGCTACGCTTCGACCGCGAGGCGCCGGAGCTCGACAGCCAGACCCTGTCGCAACTGATGGCCCACGACTGGCCGGGCAACGTGCGCGAGCTGCGCAACGTCGCCGAGCGCCATGCGCTGGGCCTGCCGGCCTTCAAGAAAGGCCCCAGCGGCGGTGTCAGCCAGGGCCTGGGCTTCGCCGAGGCGGTGGAAGCGTTCGAGCGCAACCTGCTCGGCGAAGCGCTGCAACGCACCGGTGGCAACCTCAGCCAGGCCAGCCAGGAACTGGGCATGGCCAAGACCACGCTGTTCGACAAAGTGAAGAAATACGGCCTCGGCTGATCGTCAACCTCATCCTGGAAAAACAACGTGGACCTGGTATTCAAGGCAGCCCTGGGCGCCGGCGTGGTGGTGCTGCTGGCCATCCTGTCGAAGACCCGCAACTACTACATTGCAGGGTTGGTGCCGCTGTTCCCCACCTTCGCCCTCATCGCCCACTACATCGTCGGCAAGGGCCGCGGCATCGACGACCTGAAGACCACCATCCTGTTCGGGATGTGGTCGATCATTCCGTACTTCGTGTACCTGGCGACCTTGTATGTGCTGGTCGACCGCATGCGCCTGGAGACATCGCTGGCGCTGGCCACGGTGGCGTGGCTGATGGCGGCGACGGTGCTGGTGAGTGTGTGGGTGCGGATGCACTGACAGACGCCTGCTTCGCGCGATCCCTGTAGGAGCGGCCTTGTGCCGCGAATGGGTCGCGGAGCGGCCCCAGATTTCAGCGTCGAAACAAAAATCGCCGGGGCTGCTTTGCAGCCCTTTCGCGGCACAAGGCCGCTCCTACAAGGGCCATGCAACCAGGTCATGCCCCTCAAAGCCCGGCGATATGCGTCACATCCTGCCGATGCGATTGCAGGTATGGCAGTACCGCGCCCAACAACGGCTGCTTGAACGGCTCCTGGAAGCGATGCGCCAACCCCGGGATCAGCCGCAATTCGCTGCCCTGGATATGCGCCGCCAGGTGCACCCCATGCATCACCGGCAACAACGGGTCGGCGGTGCCATGCACCACCAGCGTCGGCACCCGCAGCTGATTCAACAGCGCCACCCGGCTCGGTTCGGCAAGGATCGCCATGATCTGGCGCTGCACGCCTTCGGGGTTGAACGCCCGGTCGTAGGACTGCTCTGCCTGCTTGAGCAATGCCGCGCGGTCATCCGCCACCTGTGGGCTGCCCAACGCCGCCAGCAAGTCAGCCTGCTGCTCGATCGCCACTGCACGGTTGGGCGCATCGCGCCGCGCCAGCAACTGCACCAGCGCCGGATTCGGCGCCGGCAAACCGGCCGCCCCCGAACTGGACATCACCAGCGTCAGGCTGCGTACCCGCTGCGGCGCCATGGCCGCGATGTGCTGGGCGATCATCCCCCCCATGCTCACCCCCAGCACATGGAACTGCCGGATCTGCAGCTCATCCATCAGGGCCAGGCCGTCACCGGCCATGTCGGTCAAGGTGTAGGGCGCCGAGACCGGCAGGCCCAACTTGTAGCGCATCACCTCGACGGTCAGGTTGGCCGAACCCGGCAGCTGGTTCCAGCGCGACAGGCCGACATCGCGGTTGTCGTAGCGGATCACCCGAAAGCCCTGGCGGCACAGCGCCTCGACCACGTCGTCCGGCCAGTGGATCAGCTGCCCGCCCAGGCCCATGACCAGCAACAACGCCGGATCGCGCGGCGCACCGACGCTCTGGTAGACCAGGCTCAGCTCACCCAGCTCGGCCCGTTGCACAGGCACCCGAGGGTTGCAGCGATCATCGGCAAAACCTGCCGAGGCGCTGATCAACAATAAAAAAAACAAAAATGCCCGCATGAAAGAAACACCAGAATGCAGATCCCCAGTAGAGCGCGAGTCTGATGAAATCCATTCGAGCGCGCTGCCACAAAACCGTGACAGTTTCGTGAACCTTGCCAGGCGGTCATTGCCACGGTGCAGTCGACAGCCCCAGGCAACATGAGGGAAACTCAACGCCATCCCGTTTCCCCCCAAGATTTGTTCACGGAGCCGCTGTGCTGGAAATCCGCCACCTGAAAACCCTTCATGCCCTGCGCGAGGCCGACAGCCTGGTGGAGGCCGCCGAGCGCCTGCACCTGACGCAGTCGGCGCTGTCGCACCAGTTCAAGGAGCTCGAAGAGCGCCTGGGCTTGGCGCTGTTCGTGCGCAAGACCAAGCCGATCCGCTTCACCAGCGCCGGCCTGCGCCTGCTGCAACTGGCTGACGCCACATTGCCGCTGCTGCGCGGCGCCGAACGCGACATTGCGCGCCTGGCCGGCGGCACCGCCGGGCGCCTGCACATGGCCATCGAATGCCACAGCTGCTTCCAGTGGCTGATGCCGACCATCGACCAATTCCGCGACGCCTGGCCGGAAGTGGAACTGGACCTGGCCTCGGGCTTCGCCTTCGCCCCGCTGCCGGCCCTGGCCCGTGGCGACCTCGACCTGGTGGTGACCTCCGACCCGGTGGATTTGGCCGGCATCACCTACGTGCCGCTGTTCACCTACGAAGCCATGCTCGCCGTGGCCAACCAGCACCCGCTGGCCAGCAAACCCTACATGGTGCCCCAGGACCTGCTCGACCAGACCCTGATCACCTACCCGGTGGAGCGCGACCGCCTGGACATCTTCACCCGCTTCCTGGAACCGGCCGACATCGAGCCGGCGGCCGTGCGCACCTCGGAGCTGACGGTGATGATGATGCAACTGGTGGCCAGCGGCCGTGGCGTGTGCGGCATGCCGCACTGGGCGCTGCACGAATACAGTTCGCGTGGCTACGTGAAGGGTAAGCGCCTGGGTGAGAAAGGCCTGTTCGCCACGCTCTACGCGGCGGTGCGCACCGACATGCTCGATGCACCGTACATGCGCGATTTCCTGCTGACCGCCAAGGACACCTCGTTCGCCACCCTCGACGGGGTCAGCGCGGTGCGTTGAGGCCTTCGCGCCACAGCGGCAGGATCAGGTCGCGAGTCAGCGGCGCCAGGTTCAGGCCTGGCGTTTCGCTGGCGGCCAGCCACACCACTTCCTCGATTTCCGCAGCCGGGGCTACGGCCTCGGCGCTGTCGACGCGAAACAGCTCGGCCTTGACCACGAAGCCCGGTTCATTGGCGGCCGGGGCGCTGAAACAGCCCAGGTGCGTGGCCTGCGCCGGGTCGATGTGCAACCCCAGTTCCTCGTGCAGCTCGCGCGCCAGCGCCTGCGCCGGTGATTCCCCCGCATCGATCTTGCCACCCGGCTGCATGAACGCCAGGGTGCCGCGCTTGCGCACCAGCAGGGTTCGGCCTTGCGGGTCGAGCAGCAGGGCGGCAGCGATGTGGATAGTGTTGGGCATGGGGCGGCCTTTGGCTTAACAAAGGGCGCAGGATACCTGATCGGGCCTCACCCTGAAGCTTGCACGTCACCTGTAGGAGCGCCCCGGCAAGGCCGCTCCTACAGCGTTCAGCGCTTGGCCTGGAAGCCGGCAAAGCGCTTGTTGAACCCGGCCACCCGCCCTTCCACCGTGGTCTTGCGCTGCTGCCCGGTATACACCGGGTGCGAGGCGCTGGACACATCCAGCGCCACGTAGGGGTAGGTCTGGCCATCGCTGTGCTGCTGGGTGCGGTCGGTCTCGACCGTCGAGCCGATCAGGAAAAACACATCGGCGGCGGTGTCGTGGAACAGCACGGGGCGATAGGCGGGGTGAATGCCTGCTTTCATGAGGGAACTCCTGGTGATCAATTTGATACTTTATAACATACATTATCGCGAATGATTTTCGATACCCATTTTTTCATTTTTCCCGCGCCGCCCCAGGCTGGCCACGGGCCGCACAACCGGGCTATGGTCGGGGTTCGCCCCAGGCCCTGAGCCTGACCGAGCCATTCGCAAGGACCCCGTATGAGCCTGTCACTTCTCAGTCGCTACGCCTTCTTCGCCGCCTGCGTGCTGTTCACCCTCGCCAGCCTGCCGTTCCTCGAACACGACTGGTTGTGGCCGTTCACGCTCACCACCGGCGTGCTCAGCCTGATCGGCGTGTTCGACCTGCTGCAGCAGCGCCACGCGGTGCGGCGCAACTACCCGATCCTCGGCAACATCCGCTACCTGGTCGAAGGCATCCGCCCAGAGATCCGCCAGTACCTGCTGGAAGCCGACAGCGACGCCCTGCCCTTCTCCCGCGCCCAGCGCTCGCTGGTCTACGCCCGGGCCAAGAACGAAGCCTCGGACAAACCCTTCGGCACCTTGATCGATGTGTACGAGTCGGGCTTCGAATTCATTGGCCATTCCATGCGCCCGGCGCCATTGGCCGACCCAGCGAGTTTCCGCGTCACCGTGGGCGGCCCGCAGTGCACCCAGCCGTACTCGGCGTCGATCTTCAATATTTCGGCCATGAGCTTCGGCTCGCTCAGTGCCAACGCCATCCGCGCCCTGAACAAAGGTGCCAAGCTCGGCAACTTCGCCCACGACACCGGCGAAGGCAGCATCAGCCCCTACCACCGCGAGCACGGCGGCGACCTGACCTGGGAACTGGGCAGCGGCTATTTCGGCTGCCGCACCCCTGACGGCCGTTTCGACCCCGAGCGCTTCGCCGCCCAGGCGCAGAACCCGCAGGTGCGGATGATCGAAATCAAGATGAGCCAGGGCGCCAAGCCCGGCCACGGCGGCATCCTGCCCAAGCACAAGGTCACCCAGGAAATCGCCGAGACCCGGGGCGTGCTGATGGGCGAGGACTGCATTTCGCCGTCGCGCCACAGCGCCTTCTCCACCCCCATCGAGATGATGCAGTTCATCGCCCAATTGCGTGAGCTGTCGGGCGGCAAGCCGGTGGGCTTCAAGTTCTGCCTGGGCCACCCGTGGGAGTTCATGGGCATCGCCAAGGCCATGCTGGAGACCGGTATCCTCCCCGACTTCATCGTGGTCGATGGCAAGGAAGGCGGCACCGGCGCAGCGCCGGTGGAGTTCACCGACCATATCGGCGTACCGCTGCGCGAGGGCCTGCTGTTCGTGCACAACACCCTGGTGGGCTTGAACCTGCGTGACAAGATCAAGCTGGGTGCCAGCGGCAAGATCGTCAGCGCCTTCGATATCGCCAGCGTGCTGGCCATTGGCGCCGACTGGGCCAACTCGGCGCGCGGGTTCATGTTCGCCATTGGTTGCATCCAGTCGCAGAGCTGCCACACCAACAAGTGCCCGACGGGCGTGGCCACCCAGGATGCCCTGCGCCAGCGCGCGCTGGTGGTGCCGGACAAGGCCCAGCGGGTGCTCAATTTCCACCACAACACCTTGCGTGCACTGGCCGAGATGTTGGCGGCGGCAGGGCTTGAGCACCCGGCGCAGCTGGAGGCCAAGCACCTGGTGCGGCGGATTTCAGCGACCGAGATCAAGTTGTTCTCGCAGATGCATGTGTTCCTCAAGCCGGGGGAGTTACTGACCGGTGAGGTGAATGGGCAGTTTTATTCGCGGATGTGGCAGTTGGCGCGGGCGGATAGTTTTGAGCCGCACAGTGAGGTGGCGGCTTGAGGGGGGCGGAGGCGCTGGATAGATTTTTCAAGATGATTGGGTAAAGGCGACCAGGTGTTTGGCGGAGTGTTGGGTGAGGGCTACCAGGTGCTTGCCGGTGCTTTTGCATCGCTCTTGAGATCGAGCGCCGCCCGCGCGGCGCATCGCTGGCAAGCCAGCTCCCACATCTGTTTCGGGCCAATCCATCCTGTAAGGTCTCCACTGTCCGCCTTGGTGCATGTCTTGAGTCATGTGGGGCGGCGGTAGCGCCCATGCAAAAACCGCGTCGTACAAACAGGGCGGACAGTGGAGATGGGCCAGGAGTAACTGGCCCGAAACAAATGTGGGAGCTGGCTTGCCAGCGATGCGCCGCGCGGGCGGCGCTCGATCTCAAGAGCGATGCAAGAACACCGGCAAGCACCTGGTCGCCCTGACGCGATAGCAAGCCAGGACCTCCAAACGCATCCCACCCACCCCGTAAGACATTTCCGAACCTGCAACCAAATGCTTCAGCCCAGAAGGCTTGGGAACTATCCTACGCACCTGCCGGAAGTTGCTGCATTGTCGGGGAAATCCCTCAGGGCTAACTTCACCGGGTCACCACATTGGGTGACCGGGTGTGAGAACCCGACCTGCACTGCCAAAGGCTTTCGCTTCATGGCAGCCATGCGCGGGCAGACTTCGGTCTGGCCGGCTTCAGTGCACCGGTTTCTCACCCCGCGTACGGCTGCCACCTTCATCCGTGAGAAAGATCGAGATGGCGGCTCCCGTCACGCACTGGAGTATCACCATGAAAAAAATCGTCCCCGACCCACCCCATTTC
>NZ_JACAFQ010000082.1 GCF_015354575.1 Pseudomonas sp. UFMG81 | reverse complement strand
CACCGTAGGAGCCGGCTTGCCGGCGAATGCAATTTGATATCCAACACAATAATCAACCAGCGACAGCAGCGCCAATATAGGCACCGCCCCTAACTTCGCGACTTCAGGAGGCCGATCGGAGGGCTTGCGGAGGGAGGCGACGGGCATGGATGCCCGTCGAGCACCGATGGGCCATGGATGGCCCTTCGGTGCGTACTCCCGGGAGCACGACCGGAGTGAGGGAACCCCGAAGCGCAGCGTAGGGGCCGTATGAATGGAGCGAGCATTTTTTGGTTACTTTTTGATGCTTCAAAAAGTGACCCGCCGTAAGGGCGGAAAGGTGAATTCCGCCCTTACGGCGGCCTACTTTTTCTTGGAAAAAGTAGGCATGGGCCTGTCCCCTGACAACGGACGCCAAGAAGCGATACTTACATCGTTCTCTTGGAGGTCGCCATGTACCCACGTACTCGCCGCAACTACACCGATGAGTTCAAAACGCAAGCCGTAGCTCTAGCCGAAAGCGTTGGCAGAACTGAAGCTGCACGTCAGCTTGAGATGTCCGTCAAAACGCTCGACAACTGGGTTGATGCTACGCGTAAAGGCCTGCCGCTGAGCTCGCCCGAGCGTAAAACCATCACCAA
>NZ_JACAFQ010000081.1 GCF_015354575.1 Pseudomonas sp. UFMG81 | reverse complement strand
AGCTCCCACATTTGTTTCGGGCCAATCCATCCTGTGAGGTCTTCACTGTCCGCCTTGGTGCATGTCTCAAGTCTGGTGGTGCGGCATCAGCGCCAAAGCGGAAACCGCGTCGTACAAACAGGGCGGACAGTGGAGATGAACCAGGAGTAACTGTCCCGAAACAGATGTGGGAGCTGGCTTGCCAGCGATGCGCCGCGCGGGCGGCGCTCGATCTCAAGAGCACTGCAAAAACACCGGCAAGCACCTGGTCGCCCTGACGCGGTAGCAAGCCAGGACCTCCAAAGGCACCCCGCCCAACCCGTAAGACATTTCCGAACCTGCAACCAAATGCTTCGGCCCAAATTGCTTAGGAACTATCCTACGCACCTGCCGGAAGTTGCTGCGTTGTCGGGGAAATCCCCCAGGGCTAACTTCACACCGTCGCCAAATTTGGTGACCGGGTGTGAGAACCCGTTGCGTAATTGTCGGCGTTCCAGTTATGGCAGCCGTGCCCGGGCAGACTTCGGTCTGGCCGAGTTTCTCTTGCGCCTCGGTTTCTCACCCCGTGCACGGCTGCCACCCTTTGTCCCGTGAGAAAGGCCTGGAACGCCGACAATTACGCAACGGGTTCTCACACCCGGTCACCAAATTTGGCGACGGTGTGAAGTTAGCCCTGGGGGATTTCCCCGAC
>NZ_JACAFQ010000080.1 GCF_015354575.1 Pseudomonas sp. UFMG81 | reverse complement strand
GTTCCGCGAGCTGGAAGCCGCCACCATTCCGCGCGTGCTGACCCAGGTCGATGCCGCCCTGATCAACACCAACTACGCGCTGGAAGCCAAGCTCAACCCGGAGAAGGATGCTCTGGCCATCGAAGGCAGCGACTCGCCTTACGTGAACATCCTGGTAGCGCGCCCGGACAACAAGGATTCCGACGCCATGAAGAAGCTGGCTGCGGCCCTGCACTCGCCTGAGGTGAAGCAGTTCATTACCGAGAAGTACAAAGGCGCTGTGGTTCCAGCGTTCTAATCGACACCTGAAACAATCGCGGGGCAAGCCCGCTCCCACGCCAGAATGCGTCCGGCGTGGGAGCGGGCTTGCCCCGCGATGTTTTTTAAGCCCCAATCAATCGCGCTTGACCAGCCCCGGCAACTGCGCCGCCAGCTTCTGGTTGTTGAACGGCGCACGAATGAACCCACGCTGACGCCCATCCGGCCCCACGACCGCCAGGTTGCCGCTGTGATCCACGGTGTAGCCCGGCTTGCTGGTGTCAGCCGGAATGAACGGAATGCTCAGGCCGTTGGCCAGCTTCTGGGTATCTTCGATAGTCCCCGCCACGCCAACGAAATCCTTGTCGAAATAGCCCAGGTACTGCTTGAGCTGGTTCGGCGTGTCGCGGTTCGGGTCCACGCTCACCAGCACCA
>NZ_JACAFQ010000008.1 GCF_015354575.1 Pseudomonas sp. UFMG81 | reverse complement strand
GGCCTATGTAGCCGGTGCCGCCAGCGCCTCGTTGCTGTGGTTCACCACCCTGGCCGTGGGTGCTGCATGGCTGGCCCCTTGGCTGGCGCGACCGGCGACCTGGCGGATGCTCGACCTGATGGTGGCGGTGATGATGTTCGCGGTGGCGGCGCAATTGATTTTCAACTGATATCAGGCCTGCATGGCTCCTACAGGGGCCGGCGTCCGCTCACCAGCCTGGAAAGGACCATCACCGGCCGGCACCCGCCAAACCGCTCTGGAACCTCTATTCCCTATAGTTGTTGCGTGGTTATGCGCCGGGCCCGGTGCTATGATCCAGCCCTTGCGTCGCAAAGAGTACAAACTCGCCGACGCTCACCGGGCCGCCCGTGATCGGCCTTGCGCAAACCGCGAACAGACCTGAATCAGGAGATCCACCATGGCTTTTGAATTGCCGCCGCTGCCGTATGCCCACGATGCCCTGCAGCCGCACATCTCCAAGGAAACCCTGGAGTATCACCACGACAAGCACCACAACACCTATGTCGTGAACCTGAACAACCTGGTCCCAGGCACCGAATTCGAAGGCAAGACCCTGGAAGAGATCGTCAAGAGCTCTTCGGGCGGCATCTTCAACAACGCCGCTCATCGGCGCCGGCTGCCCGCTGACCAGCGGCGACACCCCGCTGCTGACCTGCGACGTCTGGGAACACGCCTACTACATCGACTACCGCAACCTGCGTCCGAAGTACGTCGAGGCGTTCTGGAACCTGGTCAACTGGGACTTCGTTGCCCAGCAGTTCGAAGGCAAGGTCTTCACGGCCTGAGTGTTCGTACCTTGATCAAAAAACCCGGCCTGGTGCCGGGTTTTTTATTGCCAACTGCAACCCTTTCGCCGGCTTGCCGGCGAAAGGCGGCGGCCCACCCGGCAGAATTCGCAGCGCCCTGCGCCAACGCTCTTGCTCGGCACGCATAGCGCGCTAACATCAAACTTCTGGAAAGATGACGCAGCGCACTCAAGTCGCATGACCGCTCGACCGATATAGTGCCAAGGGCAGTTCCGTCGACCGGCATGTTGCCTGCCAAGGCAATCGGTCGATAGTCTTGTTGCCAGGGTTAATGGCAAAATAATGGCACGCGCATGGATTAAGGAAACCCCATTGAAGCTGGAATTTCGCAACAGCTTGTCGGTCAAGTTGCTCCGGGTGGTGCTGCTCTCGGCATTGGCTGTGGGCGTCGTGCTCAGCTGTGCGCAGATCGTCTATGACGCCTACAAGACGCGCCAGGCCGTCAACAACGATGCCCAGCGCATCCTCGACATGTTCCGCGACCCCTCCACCCAGGCGGTGTACAGCCTCGACCGGGAAATGGGCATGCAGGTGATGGAAGGCCTGTTCCAGGACGAGTCGGTGCGCATGGCCTCGATCGGCCACCCCAACGAAACCATGCTCGCGGAAAAATCCCGCCCACTGCAGGACATGTCCATGCGTTGGCTGACCGACCTGATCCTCGGCCAGGAACGCACCTACACCACCCAACTGGTCGGCCGTGGCCCCTACAGCGAGTACTACGGCGACCTGAGCATCACCCTCGACACCTCCAGCTACGGCGAAGACTTCCTGATCAACGCAGTGATCATCTTCATCTCCGGCGTGCTGCGCGCCATGGCCATGGGCCTGGTGCTGTACCTGGTCTATCACTGGCTGCTGACCAAGCCGCTGTCGAAGATCATCGAGCACCTCACGCAGATCAACCCCGACCGCCCCAGCCAGCACCAGATCCCACTGCTCAAGGGCCACGAGCGCAACGAGCTGGGCATCTGGGTCAACACCGCCAACCAGTTGCTGGCCTCCATCGAACGCAACACCCACCTGCGCCACGAGGCGGAGAACAGCCTGCAACGCATGGCCCAGTACGATTTCCTCACCGGCCTGCCCAATCGCCAGCAGTTGCAGCAGCAACTGGACAAGATCCTCGTCGACGGTGGCCGCCTGCAACGCCGCGTGGCCGTGCTGTGTGTAGGCCTGGACGACTTCAAGGGCATCAACGAGCAGTTCAGCTACCAGGTGGGTGACCAGTTGCTGCTGGCCCTGGCCGACCGTTTGCGCGCCCACAGCGGCCGCCTGGGTGCCCTGGCGCGGCTGGGTGGCGACCAGTTCGCCCTGGTCCAGGCCAACATCGAGCAACCCTACGAGGCCGCCGAACTGGCCCAGAGCATCCTCGACGATCTCGAGGCGCCCTTCGACCTCGACCACCAGCAGATCCGCCTGCGCGCCACCATCGGCATCACCCTGTTCCCCGAGGACGGCGACAGCACCGAGAAGCTGTTGCAGAAGGCCGAGCAGACCATGACCCTGGCCAAGGCCCGCTCACGCAACCGCTACCAGTTCTACATCGCCAGCGTCGACAGCGAGATGCGCCGGCGCCGCGAGCTGGAGAAGGATCTGCGCGAAGCCCTGCCACGCAACCAGCTGTACCTGGTCTACCAACCGCAGATCAGCTACCGCGACCACCGCGTGGTCGGGGTCGAAGCGCTGCTGCGCTGGCAGCACCCGGAGCTGGGCATGGTGCCCCCCGACCAGTTCATCCCGCTGGCCGAGCAGAACGGCAACATCATCGCCATCGGCGAATGGGTGCTCGACCAGGCCTGCCGCCAGCTGCGCGAGTGGCACGACCTGGGCTTCAGCGAACTGCGCATGGCGGTCAACCTGTCTACCGTGCAGTTGCACCACAACGAGCTGCCGCGGGTGGTCAACAACCTGTTGCAGGCCTACCGCCTGCCACCGCGCAGCCTGGAGCTGGAAGTCACCGAAACCGGCCTGATGGAAGACATCAGCACCGCCGCCCAGCACTTGCTCAGCCTGCGCCGGTCTGGCGCGCTGATCGCCATCGACGACTTCGGCACCGGCTACTCCTCGCTCAGCTACCTCAAGTCGCTGCCGCTGGACAAGATCAAGATCGACAAGAGCTTCGTCCAGGACCTGCTCGACGACGATGACGACGCCACCATCGTTCGCGCCATCATCCAGCTGGGCAAGAGCCTGGGCATGCAGGTGATCGCCGAAGGCGTGGAAACCGCCGAACAGGAAAGCTACATCATCGCCCAAGGCTGCCACGAAGGTCAGGGCTACCACTACAGCAAGCCACTCTCGGCACGCGAGCTCACAAGCTTCCTCAAGCAGGCGCAGCGCAATCAGGTCTCGGTGCTGTAACCCGCGTCATCGTTGGTGGTGCACCTTGAACGGGCGTTTGCATGAAATGCGCGCCCGCCTCTTTACAGCAAATGCAAATCTTTCGCATGATGTTGCCGTTTCGCGTGCCACGGCACACGGCCCAACCCAATGGTCCAACCACACGACGCAGGAAACCAACAATGATTCGTATGCCCCTGGCCTCCGCCAGTCTGCTGGCCATCGCCATCGCCCTCGCCGGTTGCGGCGAAGGCAAGAACGACAAGGCCGCCGCTCCGCAAGCCCAGGCACCTGCCGCCGCCAGCACCACCGCAGCAGCGCCTGGGGCTGTCGACGAAGCCGCCGGCAAGGCCGTGGTCAAGCATTACGCCGAGATGGTCCACGCCGTGTACAGCGACTCGCTGAGCACCGCCAAGCAGCTGCAGAGCGCGGTCGACGCGTTCCTGGCCAAGCCCAACGACGACACCCTCAAAGCCGCCAAGGCCGCCTGGGCTGCCGCACGCGTGCCTTACCTGCAAAGCGAAGTGTTCCGCTTCGGCAACACCATCATCGACGACTGGGAAGGCCAGGTTAACGCCTGGCCCCTGGACGAAGGCCTGATCGACTACGTCGACAAGGGCTACGAGCACGCCCTGGGCAACCCGGCGGCCAGCGCCAACATCATCGCCAACACCGAGATCCAGGTGGGCGAGGACAAGGTCGACGTCAAGGACATCACCCCCGAGAAGCTGGCCAGCCTGAACGAGCTGGGCGGTTCCGAAGCCAACGTCGCCACCGGCTACCACGCCATCGAATTCCTGCTCTGGGGCCAGGACCTCAACGGCACCGGCCCAGGCGCGGGCAACCGCCCAGCCTCCGACTACCTGGAAGGCAAGGGTGCCACCGGCGGCCACAACGAGCGTCGCCGCGCCTACCTGAAGGCGGTCACCGAGCTGCTGGTCAAGGACCTCGAAGAGATGGTCGGCAACTGGGCACCAAACGTCGCCGACAACTACCGCGCCACCCTGGAAAACGGCCCGGTCAACGATGGCCTGCGCAAGATGCTGTTCGGCATGGGCAGCCTGTCGCTGGGCGAGCTGGCCGGCGAGCGCATGAAGGTCTCGCTGGAAGCCAACTCGCCAGAAGACGAGCAGGACTGCTTCAGCGACAACACCCACTACTCGCACTTCTACGACGCCAAGGGCATCCGCAACGTCTACCTGGGCGAGTACACCCGTACCGACGGCAGCAAGCTGAGCGGCCCGAGCCTGTCGTCGCTGGTGGCCAAGGTCGACCCAGCCGCCGACGCCACGCTCAAGGCCGACCTGGAAGCCACCGAGGCCAAGATCCAGGTCATGGTCGATCACGCCCTCAAGGGTGAGCACTACGACCAGCTGATCGCTGCCGACAACGCCGCCGGCAACCAGATCGTGCGTGACGCCATCGCCTCGCTGGTCAAGCAGACCGGCGCGATCGAGCAGGCCGCGGGCAAGCTGGGCATCGACAACCTGAACCCCGATACCGCTGATCACGAGTTCTGATCGGCGTTGTAGCGGTTCACGCAAAAAGGCGGCCTACGGGTTAATGCCAGTCAGTTAAGCCACATTTGGGGCTGCTTCGCAGCCCTTCGCGGCGGTTCGGCGCTCCGACAAGCCCGCTCCCACAGGTACGGCGCATATGTTGAGAAATGCGCAATCCTGTGGGAGCGGGCTTGCCCGCGAAGGGCCGCAGAGCGGCCCCAATCAATGCGATGGCGCACTAACTGATCAGCATTAACCCTCGGGTCGCCTTCTTTGTTTTGCCGGCCCCATCGCAGAAATGCGGCGCGTAACAATTGCCGGCGATAGGGCCATCAATGCCGGCAATGAGCCTGAAGTTTCACATTCTTTTCATCCGCGTAATTGCAAATTGCTCTTATTCAAAAACGGCCGGCCTGATAAGCTTGCACGCCGGTTTTTCGCCCATGCCCAGGATTGTCGATGTCCTTGCTTCGCCTAAGCCCCCTGCTGCTGGCCCTCGCCCTCGCCGCCTGTGACGACGCCCCGCGCTTCACCCAGGCCGAGCCCGGCGAAGCCCTCTCCGGCGGCCAGGCCACGGTGCAGCGCAGTGACCGCAACGCCTACTCACTACCCTCGGCCAACCTCAGCCCCGAGCGGCGCCTGGACTTTGCCGTGGGCAACAGCTTCTTCCGCAACCCCTGGGTGATCGCCCCGTCCACCACCACCGCCCGCGACGGCCTGGGCCCGCTGTTCAACACCAACGCCTGCCAGAACTGCCACGTACGCGACGGCCGCGGCCACCCGCCGGCACCCGGCGACAGCAACGCGGTGTCGATGCTGGTGCGCCTGTCGATCCCCGACCAGCCCTACTACGCCCGCGAGATCGAACGCCTGGGCGTGGTCCCCGAACCGGTGTACGGCACGCAATTGCAAGACATGGCCGTGCCGGGCGTGGCACCGGAGGGCAAGGTACGGGTGAGCTACGACACCCACACCGTCACGTTCAAGGATGGCCACCAGGTCGAACTGCGCCGCCCGACGTTGCAGCTCACCCAGCTCGGCTACGGCCCGATGCACCCGGACACCCGTTTCTCGGCCCGGGTCGCCCCGCCGATGATCGGCCTGGGGTTGCTCGAAGCCATCGCCGAAGCCGACCTG
The DNA here is from genome assembly GCF_015354575.1 of Pseudomonas sp. UFMG81. Lineage (GTDB taxonomy): Bacteria > Pseudomonadota > Gammaproteobacteria > Pseudomonadales > Pseudomonadaceae > Aquipseudomonas. The sequence continues at coordinate 240,067 of NZ_JACAFQ010000008.1, read as the reverse complement.
CTGGCCAACGAAGACCCGGACGACCGCAACCATGACGGCATACGGGGCCGGGCCAACCGGGTCTGGGACGATGCCCAGGGCAAGACCGTGGTCGGCCGCTTCGGCTGGAAGGCCGGGCAGCCCAACGTCAACCAACAGAACGTGCACGCCTTCGCCGGCGACATGGGCCTGACCAGCACCCTGCTGCCCAAGGATGACTGCACGCCCGCCCAGGTCGATTGCCTGGCCGCACCCAACGGTGATGGCCAGGACGGCGAGAAGGAAGTCAGCGACAACATCCTGCGCCTGGTCACCTTCTACACCCGCAACCTCGCCGTGCCCGCCCGCCGCAACGTCGCCGCGCCGCCAGTGCTGGCCGGCAAGAACCTGTTCTTCCAGGCCGGCTGCCAAGGCTGCCACACCCCCCAGTTCACCACGGCCGCCGATGCGGCCGAAGCGGAGTTGGCCGGCCAAGTGATCCGCCCCTACAGCGACCTGTTGCTGCACGACATGGGCCCGGGCCTGAGCGACGAGCGCACCGAGTTTTCCGCCAACGGCCAGGACTGGCGCACCCCACCGCTGTGGGGCATCGGCCTCAGCGAAACGGTCAGCGGCCACAGCCAGTTCCTCCACGACGGCCGCGCCCGCAACCTGCTCGAAGCCGTGCTCTGGCATGGTGGCGAGGCTCAAGCGGCGCGCGACCAGGTACTGACCTTCAATGCCGAGCAGCGCGCCGCGCTGCTGGCCTTCCTGAATTCCCTTTAAACCGCACAAGGAGCCGGGCATGTTCCGACCCAAACTGTTGTTCACCAGCCTCGCGGCCCTCGCCCTCGGCGCCTGCTCGCCGCAGGACCCGCAGGCGGTGACCTCCGCCGCCATCGCCAAGCAGGTGATCCTGCCCACCTACAGCCGCTGGGTGGAAGCCGACCGCACGCTGGCCGCCAGCGCCCTGGCCTATTGCGAAGGCAAGGCCTCGCTGGACAGCGCCCGCGCCGACTTCCTCAACGCCCAGAAGGCCTGGGCCGAGCTGCAACCGCTGCTGGTCGGCCCGCTGGCCGAAGGCAACCGCGCCTGGCAGGTGCAGTTCTGGCCAGACAAGAAGAACCTGGTCGGCCGCCAGGTCGAGCAGCTGGTCAATGGCGACAAGCCAGTCGATGCCGAGTCGCTGGGCAAGGCCAGCGTCGTGGTGCGCGGCCTGTCCGCCTACGAGTACATCCTGTTCGACAGCAAGCCTGACATCGCCACGGCCGAGCAGAAGGCACGCTACTGCCCACTGCTGGTGGCCATCGGCGAACACCAGAAGGCCCTGGCCGAGGATATCCTCAAGACCTGGAACAGCACCGACGGCATGCTGTCGCAGATGACCAAGTTCCCCAACCAGCGCTACGCCGACTCCCACGAAGCGATCGCCGACCTGCTGCGTGCCCAGGTCACCGCCCTGGACACCCTGAAGAAGAAGCTCGGCGCCCCCATGGGCCGGCAGAGCAAGGGCATCGCCCAGCCGCTGCAAGCCGAAGCCTGGCGCAGCCACTCGTCGCTCAAGAGCCTGGAAGCCTCGCTCAAGGCCGCCCAGGCGGTTTGGGTCGGTGTCGACAACCAGGGCCTGCGCGGCCTGCTGGGCAAGGACCAGGCGGCACTGGCGCAGAAGATCGACGACGCCTACGCTACCGCGCTCAAACTGCTGGCCGACAACCCGAAGACCCTCGGCGAGCTGCTGGCCGACGAGGCTGGCCAGCAAACCCTGAACCGCATCTACGATGCCCTGAACGTCGTCCATCGCCTGCATGAGGGCGACCTGGCCAAGGCGTTGAACATCCAGCTGGGCTTCAATGCCAACGACGGTGACTGATCATGTTGCGACGCCAGGCCCTGAAACTCGGTAGCGTAGTGCTCAGCGCCCTCACCCTGGGCGGCTGGAGCCTGTTCCGTGGCAAAGGCAGCGAACCCTTGCTGCTCTCGGCGCGCGACGATGGCGACGGCAAGCACTACGCCGTCGGCTTTCGCCTGGATGGCCGCGAGGTGTTCAGCACCCAGGTGGCCCAGCGTTGCCATGCGATCATCAACCACCCCGAGCTGCCCATCGCGCTGTTCGTCGCCCGTCGCCCGGGCACCGAAAGCTACCTGGTCGACCTGCGCGACGGGCGCTTGCTGCAGACCGTGACCTCGCAACCGAATCGCCACTTCTATGGCCATGCGGTCATCCACAAAAGCGGTGAATGGCTGTACGCCACCGAGAACGACACCACCGACCCCGGGCGTGGCGTGCTGGGTGTCTACCGCTTCGAGGGGGAGCGCCTGGTGCATACCGGCGAGCTTTCGACCCACGGTATCGGCCCCCACGAAGTGGCCTGGCTGCCCGACGGCGAAACCCTGGTGGTGGCCAACGGCGGCATTCGCACCGAAGCTGAAAGCCGGGTGGAGATGAACCTCGACGCCATGCAACCGAGCCTGGTGCTGATGCAGCGCGATGGCACCCTGCTGAGCAAGGAGACCCTGGCCCAGCAGATGAACAGCGTGCGTCACCTGGCGGTCGGCGACGACGGCACCATCGCCGCCTGCCAACAGTTCATGGGCGGCGCGGACGAAACCGCCGAGCTGCTGGCGATCAAGCGCCCGGGCGAGCCGTTCAAGGCCTTCCCGGTACCCGAGCGCCAGCTGCAAGCGATGGCCCAGTACACCGCCAGCGTCGCCATCCACAGCGACCTGCGCCTGGTGGCGCTGACCGCGCCACGGGCCAACCGCCTGTTCATCTGGGATCTGGACAGCGGCGCGGTGAAGCTTGATGCGCCGATGCCGGACTGCGCGGGGGTCGGGGCGGTGAAGGAAGGTTTCGTCGTCACCTCCGGGCAGGGGCGCTGCCGTTTGTATGACTGCCGCAAGCCGGAACTGATCGGGCAGCCGATGAACCTGCCGTCCGGGTTCTGGGACAACCACCTGCACCTGGTCTGATTGTTCCGTTGCCTGCACCGGCCTCATCGCCGGCAAGCCGGCTCCCACAAAAATGGCGCGGTCAGCGTGGGAACAACTGTCTTGCACAGGCTCCTGTAGGAGCGGCCTCGTGCCGCGAAAGGGGCGCGAAGCGGCCCCAGGTTTTTGCGTCTGCGCATAGATTGCCGGGGCTGCTGTGCAGCCCTTTCGCGGCACGAGGACGCTCCTACAGGTGGGGCGCATGTAGCCACCAGGTGGAGCCGGCTTGCCGGCGATGAGGCCGTAACAGACAACACCCCTCCTCCCCTTTTTCGAAAAACCGACAATACTTTCCCCCATCGCACGTGGGCCGGATCGCCCGTGGTCGTGCCCGATCGAAAAATTCCGCATCCAAGGAACCGGACCTATGTTGCGCCGCCGCATGCTGATCATGTTGGCTGTCGTCCTGCTGATCGTGCTGATTCTGGGGGGTATCAAGGGCTACTCCATCTACCAGCAGGTGCAGATGTTCTCCCAGCCCAAGCCACCGGTCAGCGTCGCCGCGGCCCAGGCCGAACTGCGCCAGTGGCAGGAGCGCCTGCCGGCGGTGGGCAGCCTGAAGGCCTATCAAGGCGTGGAGCTGAGCCTGGAAGTGGCCGGCACGGTCAAGTCGTTGCATTTCGAGTCCGGGCAGCAGGTCAAGGCCGGGCAGTTGCTGCTGCAACTGGATCACGACCAGGAAACCGCCCTGCTGGGTACGGCACAGGCGGACCTGGGGCTGGCCAAGGTCGACTTCGGCCGGGGTAGCCAACTGGTCGGCGACTCGGCCATCTCCCGTGGCGAATACGACCGCCTCACCTCGGTCTACCGGCGCAACCAGGCCGTGGTCGACCAGCTCAAGGCGTCGCTGGCGAAGAAAAGCATCAGCGCCCCGTTCAGCGGCACCATCGGCATTCGCCAGGTGGACGTTGGCGCCTACCTGGCCAGCGGTACGGTGATCGCCACCCTGCAGGACCTGTCCAGCCTGTATGTGGACTTCAACGTCCCCGAGCAGGCCCTGCCGCAACTGACACTCGGCCAGCAGGTCGTGGTGCAGGTGGCCGCCTACCCCGGCCAGACCTTCCCCGCCAGCCTCAGCGCCATCAACCCCAAGGTCGAGGAAAGCACGCGCAACCTGCTGGTACGCGCCACCCTGGCCAACCCCGACGGCAAGCTGTTGCCCGGCATGTTTGCCAGCCTGAACGTGCTGTTGCCCGATCCCAAGCCGCAAGTGGTGGTGCCGGAGAACGCCATCACCTACACCCTGTACGGCAACTCGGTGTATGTGGTCGAGACGAAGAAGAGCGAGGATGGCCAGCCGCAGGTCAATAGCGACGGCCAGCCCCAGCAGGTCGTCGAACAACGCACCGTGCAAACCGGCGAGCGCCGCGATGGCTGGGTGGTGGTGAGCAAGGGCCTACAGGCGGGCGACCAGGTGGTTACCGCCGGTCAGCTCAAGCTGAGCCCAGGCGCGGCGGTACGCATCAGTGCCGACGCAGCCCTCAAGCCTGCCGCGCCGGGCGCGGACTGAAGCGGAGGCCGGCATGGCGTTCACCGACCCGTTCATCCGCCGCCCGGTGCTGGCCAGCGTGGTCAGCCTGCTGATCCTGCTGCTCGGTTTGCAAGCCTGGAGCAAGCTGCAGATCCGCCAGTACCCGGCAATGGAAAACGCCCTGATCACGGTGACCACCGCCTACCCCGGGGCCAACGCCGAGACCATCCAGGGCTACATCACCCAGCCGCTGCAACAGAGCCTGGCCAGCGCCGACGGCATCGACTACATGACCTCGGTGAGCCGGCAGAATTTCTCGGTGATTTCGGTCTACGCCCGCATCGGCGCCGACACCGACCGCCTGTTCACCCAGTTGCTGGCCAAGGCCAACGAGGTGCGCAACAAGTTGCCGCAGGACTCCGAGGACCCGGTACTGAGCAAGGAGGCAGCCGACGCCTCGGCGCTGATGTACATCAGCTTCTACAGCAAGGAGATGAGCAACCCACAGATCACCGACTACCTGTCGCGGGTGATCCAGCCCAAGCTGGCCACCCTGCCGGGCATGGCCGAGGCCGAGATCCTCGGCAACCAGGTGTTCGCCATGCGCATCTGGATCGACCCGGTGAAGCTGGCCGGCTTCGGCCTGTCGGCGGTGGACGTGACCAGCGCCGTGCGCCGCTACAACTTCCTCGCTGCCGCCGGCGAGGTGAAGGGCGAGTACGTGGTCACCAGCATCAACGCCACCACTGAGCTCAAGTCCGCCGAGGCCTTCGCCGCCCTGCCGGTGAAGACCTCCGGCGACAGCCGGGTGCTGCTGGGCGATGTGGCGCGCATCGAGATGGGGGCGGAGAACTACGACACGGTCAGCTCGTTCGACGGCACACCCTCGGTGTACATCGGGGTCAAGGCCACCCCGGCGGCCAACCCGCTGGAGGTGATCAAGGAAGTGCGCCGGCTCATGCCGCAGTTGGAACAGGAGCTGCCCACGGCGCTGAAGGTGTCCATCGCCTACGACGCCACGCTGTTCATCCAGGCCTCGATCAACGAGGTGATCAAGACCCTCGGCGAGGCGGTGCTGATCGTCATCGTGGTGGTGTTCCTGTTCCTGGGTGCCCTGCGCTCGGTGCTGATCCCGGTGGTGACCATCCCGCTGTCGATGATCGGCGTGCTGTTCTTCATGCAGATGATGGGCTACTCGCTGAACCTGCTGACGCTGCTGGCGATGGTGCTGGCCATTGGCCTGGTGGTGGACGATGCGATCGTGGTGGTGGAGAACATCCACCGGCATATCGAAGAAGGCAAGACGCCGTTCGATGCGGCGCTGGAGGGTGCCCGCGAGATCGCCCTGCCGGTGGTGTCGATGACCGTCACCCTGGCGGCGGTGTATGCGCCGATCGGTTTCCTCACCGGGCTCACGGGCGCACTGTTCAAGGAGTTCGCCCTGACCCTGGCCGGCGCGGTGATCATCTCTGGTATCGTTGCCCTCACCCTGTCACCGATGATGTGCGCCCTGCTGCTGCGCCACGAGCAGAACCCCACCGGCCTTGCTCACCGCCTGGACCTGATCTTCGACAACCTCAAGCAGCGCTACCAGCGCCTGCTGCACGGCACCCTGAACAGCCGCCCGGTGGTGCTGGTGTTCGCCGTGCTGATCCTGTGCCTGATCCCCCTGCTGCTGATGTTCACCCGCAACGAGCTGGCCCCGGACGAGGACCAGGGGGTGATCTTCATGATGAGCAGCTCGCCGCAGACCGCCAACCTCGACTACCTCAATGCCTACACCGATCAATTCACACCGTTGTTCAAGCGCTTCCCCGAGTACTACTCGTCGTTCCAGATCAACGGTTTCAATGGCGTGCAGAGCGGGATAGGCGGCTTCTTGCTCAAGCCATGGGGCGAGCGCGAGCGCACGCAAATGCAACTGCTGCCACTGGTACAGAAAGAGCTCGAGCAGATCGGTGGCCTGCAGATCTTCGGCTTCAACCTGCCCTCGCTGCCTGGCACCGGCGAGGGGTTGCCATTCCAGTTCGTGATCAACACGGCCGGCGACTACCCTGCCCTGCTGGATGTCGCCCAGCGCGTCAAGGCGCGTGCCCAGGCCTCGGGCAAGTTCGCCTTCCTCGACATCGACCTGGCGTTCGACAAGCCGGAAGTGGTGATCGATATCGACCGGGCCAAGGCGGCGCAGATGGGGGTGTCGATGGATGCCCTGGGCGGCACCCTGGCCACCTTGCTGGGTGAGGCGGAGATCAACCGTTTCACCCTCGAAGGGCGCAGCTACAAGGTGATCGCCCAGGTCGAGCGCCCTTACCGGGCCGACCCGGGGTGGTTGAACAACTACTACGTGAAGAACGAGCAGGGCCAATTGTTGCCGCTGTCGACCTTGATCACCCTCAGCGACCGGGCCCGACCGCGGCAGCTCAATCAGTTCCAGCAGCTGAACGCGGCGATCATCCAGGGGGTTCCGTTGGTGAGCATGGGCGAGGCGCTGGAGACGGTGCGCACGATTGCCCGCGAGGAGGCGCCGGAGGGCTTTTCGGTGGACTACGCCGGTACCGCGCGGCAGTTCGTGCAGGAAGGCAGCGCGTTGTGGATGACCTTCGGGCTGGCCCTGGCGATCATTTTCCTGGTGCTGGCGGCGCAGTTCGAAAGTTTCCGGGATCCGTTGGTGATTCTGGTGACGGTGCCGTTGTCGATCTGCGGGGCGTTGTTGCCGCTGTTCCTTGGGGTGTCGAGCATGAACATCTACACCCAGGTGGGGTTGGTGACGTTGATCGGGCTGATTACCAAGCATGGGATTTTGATCGTCGAGTTTGCCAATCAGTTGCGGGATGAGAAGGGGCTTGGGGTGCGGGAGGCGATCGAGGAGGCTGCCGCGATACGCTTGCGGCCGGTGCTGATGACCACGGCGGCCATGGTGTTCGGGATGGTGCCTTTGATTCTTGCTACGGGGGCGGGGGCGGTCAGCCGGTTCGACATTGGCTTGGTGATCGCTACCGGGATGTCGATCGGGACCTTGTTCACGTTGTTTGTGTTGCCTTGTATTTATACGGTTTTGGCGCATAAGGCGGGGTGAGGGGTTCGGGTTCGGGTTCGGGTTCGGGTTCGGGTTCGGGTTCGGGTTCGGGTTCGGGGTTAGCGTGCTGGTTTTTATATTTCGGTGCATATCCATTCACGATAGGGACTTTTCGGCACCTTTCCGCCCTTACGGCGGCCTACTTTTTTCTTGGAAAAAGTAGGCAAAACCGCCTGCTCCCATCATCCGGCCCCTACGCTTCGCTTCGGGGTTCCCTCACTCCGGCCTTGCTCCCGCGTGGACGCACTGAAGGGCCATCCATGGCCCATCAGTGCTCGATGGGCATCCATGCCCATCGCCCCGCTCCGCAAGTCCTCCGTTCGGCCTCCTGAAGTCGCGTTTGGCGGTGACTGGACTATCGCGCGCTTAGAAGCAAGAGCAAGAGCAAGAGCAAGAGCAAGAGCAAGAGCAAGAGCAAGTGCGGATCGTGTTTAATCGTTTTTATCTGTTGTTTGTAATGGCCTCATCGCCGGCAAGCCGGCTCCCACAGTGACCGCGTAAATTTCGAGTTCAGCGCAGTACCTGTGGGAGCTGCGGTTCGCCGCTGCTACTTGCCAGCGATTGCAATTGGAAGTTCAACTTCCATTCAACTAGCGACAGCTGCGCCAATGCAGGCGCCGCCCGCTCTTCGCGACTTCAGGAGGCCGATCGGAGGGCTTGCGGAGGGAGGCGACGGGCATGGATGCCCGTCGAGCACTGATGGGCCATGGATGGCCCGTCGGTGCGTACTCCCGGGAGCAAGACCGGAGTGAGGGAACCCCGGAGCGAAGCGCAGGGGCCGGATGAATGGAGCGCAGCCTTTTTTGGTTACTTTTTGGGGCGTTTGCCAAAAAGTGACCCGCCGTAAGGGCGGAAAGGTGAATAAGCGTCACCCTCGCAAATGGATATGTACACAAACCTCATAACCAACTAACCAACTAACCAACTTTACCGCCATAGGAAAAACAAAACGCCAGCCCCATGAAAAAGTACCCAGCGCCAGCCCACTATCAACCAAACGGCCGCAACCCCTGCCTCATCCCAAACAAGAACAACAACAAATCATGATCCGGCGCCACGGCCCCCTGCTCAACCTTGGCCACCCGCGGCAGCGGACAACCCCCGCCCACCTCAGCCTGGCTGAAAACCGTAAGCCGAGGCTGTTCCCAGGCCGCCACGGCCACTGTGGTCACCCCCAGCGCCCCGACCAGAAACAAAGCTCGAGCGATTTCTAGTTTCATTGCCCTAACCCTTTGACAGCGCTGCCAAACGCCATCTGGTAAAAATAGAGCAAGCTTTGCCATTCCGCGTCGGTCATCGACGAATGGCGACGCAACTGCCGCAGGTCGTTGTACGCCGCACGCTGGCAACTGATCCGCCGCCGGCACTTCTCCAAATCGAGCAATGCCACTTCAACCCGCGCCTGCTCGCCCTCGCCAAGCACCTTGACGAACACATGCTTGCCATACAGGCAACCATGCTGCCAGTGCCCCAGGTGCATGCGCGCCAGGTTGTCGGCCAGGTCCTTGAACATGCGCTCATGAACCGCCTGCGGGTACTGCTCGCGTGCACCCTCGGCATACCAGGTGTCGAGGTCGACAAAACCATCCAGCGCCTCGCTCACCAGCAACGCCCGCCATTGATGCTCGGCGTCACGCTCGGCACCGGCAAACACGATGCGCGGCACGCGCACGCCCAACTGCTCGAAGCTGTTCAATGCGTCCAGCTCACGCAGCACCGTAGGCCGCCCGAACGGGTGCAGCAGGCTGCGGTAGATATGCCCGACCTGGCGCTTGGCATACAGCAACTGGCCGCTGGCGTCGCACAGGCGCTGTACGCCACTCTCGCCACCACGCCGCTGGTTGGGTTCCTCGACCCACTCGCCCTGCTGCTGCCAATAAAAATCGAACTGACCGGGCTCTTTCTGCACTGCCGCCATCAATACCTACCCCTTGCGCAATACGTACACTCGCCACATGGCATAGAACGGCAGGAAGTCGAGACGTTCCTGAATTCTGAAACCTGCTGCGGAAAATTCTTCTTCTACTGTAGCCGCCGGTAACACAAAACGGTTCTGGTAGCTGCTCTGCTCGGCTCTGACACTCCGACGGGCCTCGAGTTTCTTGCGTCGCCACGCCTTGACGTTGCCATCCACCCACAATGACAGGATTACACTGTCGCGACTAACCCTTTGAAATTCCGAAAGAATTGTCTTTCGATGAGCAGGGTCGCCGATATGGTGGAACAAGCGCATGCAGAAAATGCTGTCTACCGCGTTGTCCGGCAGATCAATCGCAAAGGCAGAAGTCTGCAAGGGGCGTACCCGCGCCACCACTTCTGGCGGTTGCGCCGCACAGGCTGTCTCGATCATCGCAGCGGAATTGTCTGCACCGATGATCACCCGGTTGGGCTTTTCCGCCAGCAACGGCCAGAAACGCCCCGCGCCACACGGCAGGTCGAGGACCAGGCCCGGCTCGCCGGCCATGGCCAGGGCACGCCGGGCCAGCTGCTCGTCGCGCTTGTGGGAAAGGCGTCGGGCCAGGCCATCCTGGTGCTTGAGGAAGTACTCGCGGGCATGCTCGCGGTCGTACTTATCGGAAAATTCGAGTTTGATTGGGCTACGCATCGAGCATCTCCTGACTCCAATTCGCCCACCTTAGGCAGGCGGGCGTTGGCAACAGGTCATGCGAATGTGAAAAATCTGTAAGCCCTGCAGAAAGGTTTTACAAGAAGTAAATCCGGATCCTATTGACGATCAACACCGGGCAGCTCCTGTGCAGCCCTGCCGGGTGTCAGGTCGACCTGAAAACGGCAACCATGGGGCAGCGTGGTCGTCAGGGTGACGCGCCATCCCTGGTCGTCGCAGATCCGCTGAACCAGCGACAAGCCCAACCCCAGCCCCTCGCCACGGCGTTCGTCGCCACGCACGAACGGACGGAACATCGCCTCGCGCTGCTCTTCCGGGATACCCACGCCACTGTCTTCGACACTGAAACCATTGGGTTCCAGGCTCAGGCGAATATAGCCGCCGTCAGTGTAATGGGCGGCATTGCGCAGCAGGTTGCCCATCACCGATTGCAGGAAGGTGGCGTTGTACAGCACCGAACTGGCGCTGACGCGGCCATCGTAGTAAAGCGCCAGGCCTTTCTGCTCGATGGTGTCGCGCCACACTCCGGTCAGGTCGTCGGCCACCTCGCGCAGGGTCGCCTGGGACGCTACCGCACCTTCATCGCGTTGCGCGCGGGCGAGCATGAGGAAGGTCTTGACCAGCTCACGCATCTCCTCGGTGGCCCGGACGATACGCTCCACCTGGCTGCGGGCGCGGTTGTCCAGGTTGGGGTTTTCCGTCAGCAGCTCGCAGGAGGTGGCCAGCACCATCAAGGGTGTACGCAGCTCGTGGCTGACATCGCTGGTGAACAGCCGCTCGCGGGTCAGGGCATCACGCAGGCGACCCAGGGTATCGTCGAAGGCCACCGCCAACTGCCCCACTTCGTCTGCCGCATAGTCCGGCGCCAGCGGCGGCGCCAAGCCCAGCAACTGGTCGCGATGGCGGACCTGGCGGGCCAAACGGATCACCGGCGCCATCACCCGACGCGCCAGCAGCCACCCCAGGATCACCGCCAGCGCCAGGCTGAGCACGAAGCCCACCACCACTACCGCGAACAGCACCCGCTCGCGCTCTTCGAAATCGCTCTGGTCCTGCAACAGCACATAGCGCCGGCCATCGACGATCTCGACCATGGCGTGGTACGAAAGCTGGTCGCGGAACACCTCGTGGAACCCAGGCTCCAGGTGACGCAGGTCCTTGGGCAGTTCGAAATCGTCGCGCCCGCCACTGAAGTAGAACAGCTGGTCCGGGCGCGGCCGGTGGCTCCAGTCGCTGACGCTGTCCATGCGCAACAGGCGCTGCAGGTCACCACCGAGCACCGAGGAGATAAGCCGTTCCTCGACCAGGTGCACGGTACCGACGATGCCGAAGGCGAACGCCCCGGCCACCAGTGCGCTCATCAGCGCGAAAGCGATGATGATGCGCTGGGCAAGGCTCTGCTTAAACTCCATCGCGGCCCTCGGCGAGGCGATAGCCGACGCCATGGACGGTATGCAGCAGCGCTTTGTCGAACGGTTTGTCGATCACCTGGCGCAACTGGTGCACATGGCTGCGCAGGCTGTCGCTGTCAGGGCAGTCGTCGCCCCACAGGGCTTCTTCCAGCACTTCGCGGCGCAACACGTGGGGGCTCTTCTGCATGAGCACGGCGAGCAGCTTCAGGCCCACCGGGTTGAGCTTGAGCAGGCGGCCCTGGCGGGTCACTTCGAGGGTATCGAGGTCGTAACTGAGGTCTGCCACCTGCAAGGTGCGTCTGCCGCCACCTTGGGCGCGGCGCAGCACTGCCTCGATGCGGGCGGCCAGCTCCGACAGGGCGAACGGCTTGAGCAGGTAGTCGTCGGCGCCGGAACGGAAGCCCTGCAGACGGTCGTCCAGCTGGTCACGGGCGGTGAGCATGATCACCGGTGTGTCGCGACGGGCGTCCTCGCGCAAGCGCTTGCACAGGGTGTAGCCATCGATGCCCGGGAGCATGATGTCGAGGACGATCAGGTCGTAGTGTTCGGTGGCGGCCAGGTGCAGGCCCGACAGGCCATCCTGGGCGCAGTCCACGGTGTAGCCTTTCATGCCGAGGTAGTCGGCCAGGTTGGCAAGAATGTCGCGGTTGTCTTCAACCAAAAGAATGCGCATCGGGGTCTCCTGTGCGGCGCTTCACTCGGCGCGGCAGGCGCAGCTTACGGCCATTGCCTGCACGGTGCCAGCGTTTGGGAAAAACCGCCGAACTTGACAGTTTTTTCACCGATCCTTCACGGACACAGGATAGCGGGCAGTCGACAATGCCCGGTCTTTTTCGCGCCCTGGAGCCGTCATGTCTTCACCCATTCGCCCTCGCCCGATCAATGCCTGGCTGTACCTGGGCATCCCGCTGGCCGTCGCCGTGGCCCTGATCCTGCTCGAGCTGACCTCGGTCGACATGGACGTGGCCAACCTGTTCTTCGACCCGGCCGCCGGCGAGTTCATCGGCCGCCACAGCTACCTGCTGGAAACCATCCTGCATGACCGGGTCAAGCAGGGGGTGATCCTGCTGGGGGTGCTGGCGCTGGTGACCTTCGCCCTGAGTTTCTTCTGGCGGCGGCTGTTCGGCTGGCGCCGCGAGCTGGGCTGCCTGGTGCTGGCGCTGGGCCTGTCCACCGCGTTCGTCACACCACTGAAGAAAGTGACCCAGGTGCAGTGCCCATGGAGCCTGACCCAGTTCGGCGGCCAGGAAACCTACAGCAAGCTGCTCGAACCCCGCCCTGCCACCGACAAGCCAGGGCTGTGCTGGCCGGGTGGGCATGCGGCGACCGGTTTCTGCCTGTTCGGGCTGTTCTTCATGTTGCGTGACCGGCGTCCGCGCCTGGCCCGCGCGGCGTTGCTGCTGGCCTTGGTCGCCGGGTCGGTACTGTCGGTGGGGCGGATGATGCAGGGTGCGCACTTCCTGTCGCACAACCTGTGGACGGCGGTGTTCTGCTGGTTGATCGGGTTGGGCTCGTATTACCTGGTGCTGTATCGCCGGGGTATGGCGGTGACGACCGTGCCGCAGAACAGCGCTGCCTGAGCAAGGGGCCGCGTTGCGGCCCATTCGCGGGTAAACCCGCTCCCACAGTGACTGCACCACCCTTGGGTCTTCTGGGAGCGGGTTTACCCGCGAATGGCCAGCACAGGCAAACGAAAAAGCCCCGGCTCTCGCGAGCCGGGGCTTTTTGTTACAGCAGGGGGTAAGGCTGGCTTACATCATGCCGCCCATGCCGCCCATGCCGCCCATACCACCCATGTCTGGCATGGCTGGCTTGTCTTCCGGCAGGTCGGCAACCATGGCTTCGGTGGTGATCATCAGACCACCGATCGAAGCAGCGGCTTGCAGGGCCGAACGGGTGACCTTGGCTGGGTCCAGGATGCCCATCTCGATCATGTCGCCGTATTCGCCGGTGGCGGCGTTGTAACCGAAGTTACCCGAACCTTGCTTGACCTTGTCGGCCACCACGCTTGGCTCGTCGCCGGCGTTGGCAACGATCTGGCGCAGCGGGGCTTCGACCGCGCGGCGCAGCAGGGCGATACCGACGTTCTGCTCTTCGTTGTCGCCTTTCAGGTCGACGATAGCGGCCAGGGCGCGAACCAGGGCCACGCCACCGCCAGGCACCACGCCTTCTTCGACGGCGGCACGGGTAGCGTGCAGGGCGTCTTCAACGCGGGCTTTCTTCTCTTTCATCTCGACTTCGGTGCCGGCACCGACCTTGATCACGGCAACACCGCCAGCCAGCTTGGCCAGGCGCTCTTGCAGCTTCTCACGGTCGTAGTCCGAGGAAGTCTCTTCGATCTGGGCGCGGATCTGCTTGACGCGCGCTTCGATGTCGGCGTCGGAACCGGCGCCGTCGATGATGGTGGTGTTTTCCTTGGACAGGATGACGCGCTTGGCGTTACCCAGGTGCTCCAGGGTAGCGGTTTCCAGGGACAGGCCGATTTCTTCGGAGATGACCTGGCCGCCGGTCAGGGTGGCGATGTCCTGCAGCATGGCTTTACGGCGATCGCCGAAGCCTGGTGCCTTGACCGCAGCAACCTTGACGATGCCGCGCATGTTGTTCACGACCAGAGTCGCCAGGGCTTCGCCTTCGACGTCTTCGGCAACGATCAGCAGCGGACGGCCGGCCTTGGCAACGGCTTCCAGCACTGGCAGCAGTTCGCGGATGTTGGAGATCTTCTTGTCGACCAGCAGCAGCAGCGGGCCTTCCAGCTCGGCAACCATGGTGTCCGGCTTGTTGACGAAGTACGGCGACAGGTAGCCACGGTCGAACTGCATGCCTTCTACGACGGACAGTTCGTTTTCCAGGCCCGAGCCTTCTTCGACGGTGATCACGCCTTCTTTACCGACTTTTTCCATGGCTTCGGCGATGATGTCACCGATGGAGTTGTCGGAGTTGGCGGAGATGGTGCCTACCTGGGCGATGGCCTTGGAGTCGGCGCATGGCTTGGACAGGTTCTTCAGCTCGGCGACGACAGCGGCGGTGGCCTTGTCGATGCCGCGCTTGAGGTCCATCGGGTTCATGCCGGCAGCGACGGCTTTCAGGCCTTCGTTGACGATGGCCTGGGCCAGGACGGTGGCGGTGGTGGTGCCGTCACCGGCAGCATCGTTGGCCTTGGAAGCAACTTCCTTGACCAGCTGGGCGCCCATGTTCTCGAAGGCGTCCTTGAGCTCGATTTCTTTGGCGACGGAAACGCCGTCCTTGGTGATGGTCGGCGCGCCGAAGCTCTTGGCCAGGACCACGTTGCGGCCTTTCGGGCCCAGGGTCGCTTTTACCGCGTCAGCCAGAACGTTGACACCAACCAGCATTTTCTTACGAGCGGAATCGCCGAATTTTACGTCTTTAGCAGCCATGATCGTTTAATCCTTGGAATTCTTTGGAGTAACGGGAAGTCGGGGGAAATCAGCCTTCGATGACGGCGAGGATTTCGTTCTCGGCCATGACCAGCAGGTCTTCGCCATCGACTTTCACGGTGTTGCTGCCCGAGTAAGGGCCGAAAACCACTTTGTCACCCACTTTCACGGCCAGCGCGCGCACTTCGCCGTTGTCCAGGATGCGACCGGCGCCGACGGCGACGACTTCGCCGCGGTTCGGTTTTTCAGCGGCCGAACCCGGCAGGACGATACCGCCAGCGGTTTTCGATTCTTCTTCGCTGCGACGGATGACGACGCGGTCATGCAGAGGACGAAGCTTCATTGTCGATCTCTCCCAAATTGTGGTTTTCATCGGCCGGTTTCAGCACCGGCGGGTTGATGCGGTCCGGCGTTGCCGGGGGTGGCCCGCGAAGGGCGAACCACCTGTGTCATGTCTGGTGTCGCCACCAGAAACCTTGCGGTGACCACATACATGAGGCCGGCTTATTCGATTACAAGGCTTGATACGGAAAAATTTTCATTAGGCCGCTGACTGGCCCTGTTCGACCAGCATCCTTGACGCGGAGCTGGCCGTGTAGGAGCGGCCTTGTGTCGCGAAAGGGCCGCGAAGCGGCCCCTGGGTTCTGATGGGGATCAACATTGCTGGGGCTGCTGCGCCCCCCTGTCGCGACACAAGGGCGCTCCTACAGAAGACTTGCAATTACTTGTCGCGACGTTCGTACTCGCCCTCGATCACATTGGGGCGGTGGTTCGTATCGCGAGGTTGGGCCTGGAACGGGTCATCCTGGAACGCCCGCTGACGCAGGGCCTGTTCTTCGGCGCGGCGGCGCAGCTTGCCGGCCACC
Source organism: Pseudomonas sp. UFMG81 (assembly GCF_015354575.1). Classification (GTDB taxonomy): domain Bacteria; phylum Pseudomonadota; class Gammaproteobacteria; order Pseudomonadales; family Pseudomonadaceae; genus Aquipseudomonas. The sequence continues at coordinate 224,275 of NZ_JACAFQ010000008.1, read as the reverse complement.
AGGCGGCGGGTGAACGGCAGCAGGCACAGCAGGCCGAGCACGTCACTGATGAAGCCTGGCAGCAGCAACAGGCCACCACCGACCGCCATCATCAGCCCCTGGAACATTTCTTCGGCAGGCAGTTCGCCGCGCTGCAGGCTCTCGCGGGCACGCAGTGCGGTGGCCAGGCCGGCCACGCGCATCACCAGCACACCCAGGGCGGAGCCAGCGATGATCAGCAGCAGCGCCGGGAAGAAACCGATGGCGGCGCTGACCTTGACGAAGACGAACAGCTCCAGCACCGGGAAAATGAGAAACAGCAGTAGAAAGGCACGCATCAAGAATTCCTCGACGGAAGAGAATCTTCCTGTAAGACCTTCAGATGGATGCGTGCACGCGGATTTTCAACCCTCGACCGCTGCCGCCACCGGCCACTGGTCGGCGCGAGCCAGTAAAACCAAGGCCTCGCGTACTTGTGTCGGGGTATTGCAGGTAGTCGGGAAAGCCAGCCAGTAAACCCCTTGGCCGATGCGCAGGTGCATGCCTTCGCTGTCGATGCCGACCATTTCGGCAGCCGCGGTGCGTGGCAGGCCGCTCAATTCGACATAGTGAGCGATGGCACTTTCATGGTCGCTGTTCATGTGCTCGATCATGCTCGCCTCGGCCTGGCCAGCGAACGGGTTGGCCAGGGTCACCTGGTCGAGCCAATGGATCGCGCCGAAGCCGCCGATGTAACGGTGTCGCACCGGCTGCAGCACCCAGAAGTCGAAGTCGTGGGCCTTGTGGTAGTCGGCCGATTCCGGGAAGTAGCGGTAGTAGCGCGCGGCGGCGGCTTCGATGGCCGCTTCGTCGGTCAGCTTGTGCGCCTCGGCCATGATCGTCAGCCGCCCCACCGCCTGCACGTCCTCGGCATCGCGCTCGCCCACCAGCAGCGAGCACTTGGCGTCCTTCTGCAGGTTGTGGGTGTGCTGGGCGATGCGGCTGATCAGGATGATCGGGTGCCCGTCGGCATCGAGGCAGTACGGCACCACCGAACCGAACGGGAAGCCGGGCATCGATTTGGAGTGAGTGGAAAGCACGCCGCGGTATTCCTTGAGCAGTAGTTCCCGGGCGGGGCGAAGGGCGTTGATACTCACGAAGGTGGCTCCTGGCGATGGACGGGATGGCTGACAAGATAAGCATTATCATCCACTGCCGCCATAGCCTGCATCCCGATCGCGGGGCAAGCCCGCTCCCACGGACGAGTGTGGGAGCGGGCTTGCCCCGCGAAAACCATCTACCAGGTCACGCCAAAGCCTGCGGTATAGCGGGTCTTGTCCAGGTCACGCTCATCGGTACCCTTGATCAGGTCCTTCTCCGCCTTGAGGTTGAGCGAGGCCCAATCGGTGACTTTGTAGCGCAGGCCCACCTCGGCATCCAGGGCATAGTCGGCGACGCTGCCAAACGGCTTGCCAACCTCGCCATTGGTGAAGAACTCCACCTTCTTGCCAATCAGGTAACGGTTGTAGTCCCACTTCACCGCCGCGGCGTAGAAGTTGTCCTTGCTGCCGTCGCGGTACTCGAAGTCGGTGCGGTTGATCAGCGAGCCCAGCGAGAACGCCCCCAACTCGTTATCCCAGAACTGGTAACCCGGGCCAGTACCGACGGTGCGCTGGCGCGCCAGGTCTTCGATATGGTCGCGCTTGTACTCCACGCGCCCCTGCCAGAACCACTTGTCGGTGATGAAGCGGTCCAGAGCGTATTCACCGCTCCAGTTGTTGGTGGTGGTGACGTCGTCCTTGGTCTCGCGGTTGTACTCACCCTCGGCGTTGTGCCGCCAGCGGCCATGGCGGGCTGTGGTCTTGAAGCTGACGTCGTAGTCGTCGGTATTGTTCTCGGCGCGCTTGTAGTCCATCGCCACGTCGACATTGCCCTTCCACAGGAAGTCCTCGACCACCGGCTGCGGCTTCATGATCTGCTCGATGCTGGCCAGCTCGACGGTCTTGGGTGCATCACCGTTGGCCAGGGTGACCTTGCCCGGCTCGGCGGCCTTGAGCGACTTGGCCTTCTCGCCGGTGTAGGCGTCCTGCTTGACCAGCAGTTCCTGATCGCTTTCGAGGGTTTTCACCTGCTTCCAGTCCAGGGCGATGGCACCCCCGTAGGGTGTTTGCAGCAGTAGCTTGCCGCCATCGAACACGGTGATCTTGCCGCTCAGGCGGTCACCGTTCTTCATCCACACGGTGTCGGCAAGCGCCGGGGCGCAGAGTGAAACAGCGATGAGACAGAGCAGCGTTCTAGAGTACATAAGCAGACTACGGATTCGATTTGTCGAAAAAAGCCGGGCATTATCCGGATGCCCAGGCCCAGAGCAAGGACAGACCCAGACCATGCCGACGAGTTCCACGCGCATTCACCGTTACCGCCTGTCCGGTTTCATCCGCAGGCCAGGAATCCTCTGATGTCGACCGTTTATCCGCCGCCGCCGGAAAACGCCGAAGCCCGACGAATGGCGTTGTACTCGGTGCTCGGCCAGGTGCCGCAGGGCAAGGTGGTCAGCTATGGCCAGCTGGCCGAACTGGCCGGCCTTGGCCGTGCGGCGCGCTGGGTCGGACGCACCCTCGGGCAACTGCCAGCGGATACCCGCCTGCCTTGGCACCGCGTGCTCGGCGCCGGCGGGCGGCTGAGCCTGGCGCTGGGCACGCCCTCGGGTGACGAACAGCGCGCGCGATTGCGCGCAGAGGGCGTGAATGTAGCCAATAATCGTGTGGATATGGCGTGCCATGGCTGGCGCCCGATGGAGCACAGCGGTTAGAGTGCGCGCTTTGTTTTCGCAAACCTTGAGGCAGATGTTGGCCCATGCCCCGTAAAACCTGGCGCGCTGCGCTCGCTGCCTATGCCAGCCCGTCAACCCTGGTGCTTTTGCTGCTCGGATTCGCCGCCGGCCTGCCGTACATGCTGGTGTTCTCGACGCTTTCGGTGTGGCTGCGCGAAGCCGGTGTGGCGCGCGAAACCATTGGCTACGCCAGCCTGATCGGCCTGGCCTACGCCTTCAAGTGGGTGTGGTCGCCCTTGCTCGACCAGTGGCGCCTGCCGCTGCTCGGCGGCATGGGCCGCCGCCGCTCCTGGCTGCTGCTGTCGCAGGTGCTGGTGGTGGTGGGGCTGGTCGGCATGGGCTTCTGCGACCCGCAGAAGCACCTGTCGTGGCTGGTCGCCCTGGCGGTGCTGGTGGCGTTCGCCTCGGCCACCCAGGACATCGCCGTCGACGCCTACCGCCTGGAGATCGCCGACGACCAGCGCCAGGCCGCGCTGGCTGCCAGCTACATGGCCGGCTACCGGGTCGCCGCCCTGCTCGCCACCGCCGGTGCGCTGTTCTTCGCCGAGTGGTTCGGCTCCACCGGCTTCAGCTACCTGCACCAGGCCTGGACCGGCACCTACGTGCTGTTCGGCGTGCTCATGCTGCCGGCGGTGTTCACCACCCTGGTGATGCGCGAGCCGCCAGTGCCGCTGCGCACCCAGCTGTCCGCCGCCCGCTACGGGCTGCTGCACCAACTGGCGTCGGTGTTCGTGCTGATCATCCTGCTGGTCTCGGTACCGGCAAGCTTCACCCAGATGTTCAATACCGACTGGTCCAGCGTGGTGTTCGGCGACGCCTCCGTGCTCGACCTGCTGCTCGAGGACCGCGCCTTCCTGCGCCTGCTGCTGTATGCGCTGCTGAGCTGGGCCTGCCTGTCGTCGATGGGCCGTCGCGGCCTGGCCCCGGTGCTCACCCCGGTCAACGACTTCATCAGCCGCTATCGCTGGCAGGCCTTGCTGCTGCTGGGCTTGATCGCCACCTACCGGATGTCCGACACGGTGATGGGCGTGATGGCCAACGTGTTCTACATCGACATGGGCTTCACCAAGGACCAGATCGCCAGCGTCAGCAAGATCTTCGGCCTGATCATGACCCTGGTCGGTGCCGGTGCCGGCGGCCTGCTGATCGTGCGCTTCGGCATCCTGCCGATCCTGTTCATCGGCGGCGCGGCCTCGGCGGCCACCAACATCCTGTTCCTGATGCTGGCCGACATGGGGCCGAACCTGGAAATGCTGGTGGTAACCATCTCGCTGGACAACTTCAGCTCTGGGCTTGCCACCTCGGCGTTCGTCGCCTACCTGTCGAGCCTGACCAACCTGAAGTTCTCGGCGACTCAGTACGCGCTGCTCAGCTCGATCATGCTGCTGCTGCCACGCTTGATCGGCGGCTACTCAGGGGTGATGGTGGAGAAGTTCGGCTATCACGATTTCTTCCTGATCACCGCACTGCTGGGCGTACCAACGCTGATCCTGATCGCGCTGCACTGGCGCCAGGAGGTCGGGCGGGGAAAGCAGGTGCCGGTTCAGAACCCGGCGGCTGAACAACCCTGATCCACCCCATTCGCGGCACAAGGCCGCTCCTACAGAGAAACCACGATCTCTTGTAGGAGCGGCCTTGTGCCGCGAAAAGGGCTGCAAAGCAGCCCCAAGGATCTACAGGTAACGCAGACCAGCAAGGCCAGTAGCGATCACTGCGCCACAGCCCCCTCACCAGAACGCCCGCCCACCACGAACCACAACGGCCACAGCGCCAGCGCCCCCGCGATACCCGCAGCCAGGGCGAAGTGCAGCAGGCTCGCCCCTGCCCCCAGCATCGCCAGCACCGCGCCACCCAGGCCCAGCAGGGCGATGGTGATCATCCCCAGCATGGCCGAGACCAGGCCCTTGCTCTGCTCGCTCGAGAACAGCGTCATGCGGTACAGCACCGCGTTGGCCACGCCCAAGCCCAGGGCGTACAGGGTCATGCCCGCCACCACGCTGGGCACCGACGGCCAGCACCAGGTCGCCAGCACCATCAGGCACAGGCCAGCCAGGTAAGGCCACAGCGCACCGCGCACCAGCGCCGGCAGTGGGTAGCGGTCAGCGATGCGATTGATGATCAGGTTGCCAAGGATCAGCCCAGCGAACACCGGCAGTTGCCACAGGGCGTACTCCATCCGGCTCAGGCCCTCGTCGGTGATCAGCAGCACCGGGGACAGGCCGATCCAGCCAATCAATGGCAAGCCCACCAGGCCAAGTGCCGCGCTACCGGCCACGAAGCGGCGGTTGGCCAGCAGCTGGCCATAACCCGCCAGCAGTGGCAGCAAGTGGATCGGCGTGAACGGCAGGCGCGAACCATCGCGGCGCTCCACCCCCAGCGTCTCCGGCATCAAGCGGTACAACAACAGCCAGCACAGCACTGCGCCGCCGGCAAAGGCCACGAACAGCCAGCGCCAGTCCAGCCATTGCAGCATCAGGGTGCCCACCAGCGGCCCGAGCAGCGGCGACAGCAAGGCGATATTGGCCAGCAAGGCCATCATGCGCACCGCGTCGGCCTCGCTGAAGGCCTCGTTGAGCGCCGGGTAGCTGACCGTGACCACGAAACCCAGGCCGATGCCCTGCAACAGGCGCAGCAGGTTGAACAGGCCGATGTCATGCACCCAGAAGGTCGCCAGGCACGCCACGCCGAACACCACGCAACCGGCCAGCAGCAGCGGGCGCCGGCCATAGCGGTCGGAAAGCGGGCCGATCAGCCACTGCAACAGCACCCCGCCCAGCAGGTACAGGTTGAGGGCATGGGGAATGTATTGCGGGCTGGCATTGAGGTCCTCGACCACCACCGGCATGGCCGGCATGACCGCATCGCTGGCCAGGTAGGTGAGCAGTTCGAATAGCGCCAGCGTAAGGCCGAACAGCAGGGCTCGCAGGGGGGTGATGTACAGCAGTGGTTTCATGATGGCTTTCGGGGGGATCAGGTGGGTCAGGTTATATGCCAGAAATGACGGCGGATTGCTGTGAGCAAGTGTAAGGAGGGCAAAAGCATCGCGGGGCAAGCCCGCCCCCACAGACTCGTGGGAGCGGGCTTGCCCCGCGATTGACGCTGAAACGGAAATTACTGCAAGGCAGTCTCCTGCACCACACGGATCACCCGCTGCGGGAACGGGATGTCGATGCCTTCGGCCTTGAGCCGGTCGCGGGCATGCTCGTTGAGCATGAACAACACGTCCCAGTAGTCGGCGGTCTTGGTCCAGATACGCAGCGACACGGTGATCGAGCTGTCACCGAGGGTCGAGATCACCGCCTGCGGCGCCGGGTCCTGCAGCACCCGTGGGTCCTGGGCCAGCTCCAGCAGCACGTTACGCGCCTTCTGCAGGTCGGCCTCGTAGTCCACGCCAACGTCGAACACCACCTTGCGCGTCGGCTGGCGGTTGGTGTTGGTGATGATGCCGTTGGACAGGCTGCCGTTGGGCATGATCACCGTCTTGTTGTCACCGGTGCGCAGCACGGTGTGGAAGATCTGGATGCTGTCCACGGTGCCCGCGACACCCTGCGCTTCGATCCAGTCGCCGATGCGGAACGGGCGGAACATGAGGATCAGCACGCCACCGGCGAAGTTCGCCAGGCTCCCCTGCAAGGCCAGGCCGATGGCCAGGCCCGCGGCACCGATGGCGGCGACGAACGAGGTGGTCTCGATGCCGATCATCGACGCCACGCTGACCATCAGCAGCACTTTCAGCACGATGTTGGCCAGGGTGCTGATAAAGCCCTGCAACGCCGCGTCGGCCTTCAGGCCAACCAGTTTGCCCAACCGCTCGCTCACCCGGCTGATGATCCACCAGCCGATCGCCAGCGTGAGCAGCGCCAGCAGCAGGCGGCTGCCGTATTCCATGATCAGCGGTAGCCAAGTCTGCGACTGGCGAACCAGCTGGTCGACCTCTGCATTCAAATCCATCGTCTTTCTCTCCTGATGCCAAGCGGCAAAAAACAGTGAAGCAGGCCGCACAGCATTCAGCGACCGCAGGAACCCATGGACATCAATACGCCATCAAGGTTCCTGCCCTCCCCCGGTCAGTCGCGGAAGTTGTTGAACTGCAGCGGCATGTCGAATTCCTTGGCGCGCAGCGCCGCGATCGCCTCTTGCAGGTCGTCGCGCTTCTTGCCGGTGACCCGTACCTGCTCGCCCTGGATGGCGGCCTGGACCTTGAGCTTGGCGTCCTTGATGTGAGCGACGATCTTCTTCGCCAGCTCTTTATCGATGCCTTCGCGGAACTTGGCCTCTTGCTTCACTTCCTTGCCGGACGGGTAGGCATCCTTCACTTCCAGGCACTTGACGTCGATCTTGCGCTTGACCAGCGCCAGGCGCAGGATTTCGATCATGGCCTCAAGCTGGAACTCGGCCTCGGCGGTCAGCAGTACGGTCTGCTCCTTGTCCTTGAACTCGAAGCTGCCCTTGCCCTTGAGGTCATAACGGCGGTCCAGTTCCTTCACCGCGTTGTCCACGGCGTTGGTGACTTCGTGCTTGTCCAGTTCCGATACCACGTCGAACGAAGGCATGGTTGTTCTCCATAAAATAAAAGCGCGCTCAGCTTGAAGATGGAGCGCGTCAGCGTTGGAAGGTTAAAATGCGGGCTCATTATAACGGGTTGCGAAACGCAGATGAGCAGCACCTGGCATATTCTCGGCGCCGGTAGCCTCGGCAGCCTCTGGGCCTGCCGCCTGGCAAGGGCCGGCAAACCGCTACAGCTGATCCTGCGCGACGAGCAGCGCCTGGCCGACTACCGACGCGGTGGCGGGCTGACCCTGGTCGAGCATGACGGGCCCCGCCATTACGCGATCCCCGCCGAGACCTTCGCCGCGCCCACGCCGATCCATCGCTTGCTGGTGGCCTGCAAGGCCTACGACGCAGCGCCAGCCGTCGCGCGCCTGGCACCTCGACTGGCCAAGGGTGCCGAACTGGTGCTGCTGCAAAACGGCCTGGGTAGCCAGGATGAAGTCGCCGAACAGGTGCCTCATGCCCGCTGCATCTTCGCCTCCAGCACCGAGGGCGCGTTCCGCGAAGCCGACTGGCAGGTGCGCTTCGCCGGGCATGGTTTCAACTGGCTGGGCGACCCGGCCAACCCCAGCCCGCCGCTATGGTTCGACGACCTGCACGATGCAGGCATTCCCACCCAATGGACAGCGGATATCACCACGCGGCTATGGCGCAAACTGGCCCTCAACTGCGCGATCAACCCACTGACCGTCCTGCACGACTGCCAGAACGGGGGTCTGCTCGGGCACCTCGCCGAAGTCGACCAGCTGTGCGACGAACTCGCCATCCTGTTGCAGCGCTGTGGCCAGCCCGAGGCCGCCCAGGACCTGCATGAGGAAGTGCAACGGGTCATCGTCGCCACCGCAGCCAACTACTCTTCGATGTACCAGGATGTTCGCCACGGCCGGCGCACCGAGGTGCACTACCTGCTCGGCCATGCCTGCCGCACCGCGGCCCGCCACGGTGCCGAGGTACCGCACCTGGAACGCCTGCACCGACGCCTGGTCGATAACCTTCAGGCCCGTGGCCTGCGCAGCGAATGACACTGACCACCCATCGGATATGGACACCTACTGACCCATGACCCTGCGCCAACGCCTGGAAAACCTCCCGGTCGGGCAAAAACTGCTGGCGGCCTTACTGGTGCTGCTGGTGACCATCCTGCTGGTGGCCAACCTGGCGTTCATCAGCGCCGCCTACTGGATCACCCAGGAAAGCATGGCGCCCCAGGCGTTGCAGACCATCGGCAAGCTGGTCGCCAACCCGCAACTGTCGGCCCGCGCCGGCGACTCGCCGGAAACCGCCAGCGCACTGCTCAAGGAGCTCGGCAACTACACCCCCCTGCGCGCCGCAGCCATCTATGGCGGCGACGGGCAGATGCTCGCCCAGCTACAGCATGGCGACGCGCTGGCCCTGCCCAAGCGTTATCGCAACATCGACGGCTGGCGCCTGATGGAGTTTCGCAGCACCCAGCTGATTCGCCTGCCGCGCAACGCCAGCCCGCCCGCTCACTTGCTGCTGGTGGCCAGCAGCGAGCTGCCCACCGCGTTCTACACCGGCACCCTGACCGCCAGCCTGGCGATCCTGGTGTTCAGCATCCTGCTGTGGCTGGTCATCGCCCGGCAGATCAAGCGGCTGATCACCCTGCCGATCAACAACCTCGAAGAACTATCGCGCCAGGTTACCCGCGAGGAGAGCTATGCCCTGCGCGCCCAGCGCGGCAACGATGACGAGATTGGCAGCCTGGCCGAGGCATTCAACACCATGCTGTCGCGTATCGAAGCCCGCGAACAGCAACTCAAAGGCGCCCGCGACGAGTTCCAGCAGGCCTATGACCAAGCCCAGGGCCTGGCCGAAGAAACCCGCCACACCAACCGCAAGCTGGAGCTGGAAGTCCAGGTGCGCAGCAAGATCGAGAAAAAACTCACGGGTTTCCAGAACTACCTCAACAGCATCATCGACTCCATGCCCTCGGCACTGATCGCGCTGGATGAACAGCTCTACGTCACCCAGTGGAACCACGAGGCCACGGTGCTTTCCGGCACGCCGCTGGACGAAGCGCTGAACCAACCGATCTTCCTCGCCTTCGAACCGCTCAAGCCGTTCCTGCCGCAGCTCAAGGAGAGTGTCGAGAAGCACCGGGTGGCGAAGATCGAGCGCGTCACCTGGCCCAAGGGCGACGACCTGCGCCACTACGCCCTGACCTTCTACCCACTGACCGGTGGCGGCGGCCGCGGTGTGGTGATCCGTATCGACGACATCACCCAGCGCCTGTCGCTGGAGGAGATGATGGTGCAGTCGGAAAAGATGCTCTCGGTCGGCGGCCTGGCTGCGGGCATGGCCCATGAAATCAACAACCCGCTGGGGGCGATCCTGCACAACGTGCAGAACATCCGCCGGCGCTTGTCACCGGAGCTGCCGCGCAATCAGGAGCAAGCCACCGAACTGGGCCTGGACCTGCCGGCGGTCAACCGCTACCTGGAAAGCCGCGAAGTGCCGCAGTTGCTCGATGGCATCCAGCAGGCCGGCGCGCGGGCGGCGAAGATCGTCACCCACATGCTCAGTTTCAGCCGCCGCAGCAACCGCCAGCTGGCGCCCTGCGACCTGCCGGCACTGATCGACCAGGCGGTGGAGATCGCCGGCAACGACTTCGACCTGGCCATCGGCTTCGACTTCAAGGGCCAAGCTATTGTCCGGCAGTTCGACCCCGAGCTGGGGCCGGTGCCCTGCACCGCCAACGAACTGGAACAGGTGCTGCTCAACCTGCTGAAGAACGCCGCCCAGGCCATCCACCAGCGCCCGCAACCCAGCGAGCCTGGCCGCATCACCCTGCGCACCCGGCTCAACCCACCGTGGGCGGAAATCCAGGTCGAGGACAACGGCGTGGGCATGCCCGAGACGGTGCGCAAACGCACTTTCGAGCCGTTCTTCACCACCAAGGAGATCGGCCAGGGCACCGGGCTCGGGCTCTCGGTCTCGTACTTCATCATCACCAACAACCACAAGGGGCAGATGGAAGTGCAGTCCACGCCCGGCCAGGGCACCTGCTTCACCCTGCGCCTGCCCCTCGCCCAGCCGGCCAGCCCGGTGACGGCCAACACGGAGGCATGACATGGGCTATCGCCTGTCGAAGATCTACACCCGCACCGGTGACAAGGGCGAAACCGGGCTCGGCGACGGCCGCCGGGTGCCCAAGGACCATCCACGCATCGAGGCAATCGGTGAGGTGGACAGCCTCAACAGCCATCTCGGTGTGTTGCTGGCAGGGCTGGCCGAGGCCGGCCTGGAAGAGCTGGTCGAGGTGTTGGCGCCGTGCCAGCACCGCTTGTTCGACCTGGGTGGCGAGCTGGCGATGCCCAGTTACCAGGCATTGAACACCGTTGAAGTGGAACGCCTGGAGGCGGGCATCGACCGCTGGAACGACGAATTGGGGCCGCTGAAGAATTTCATCCTGCCCGGGGGCTCGATGCTGGTAGCGCAAGCCCATGTGTGCCGCAGCGCGGCGCGGGCGGCGGAACGGCGGTGTCAGCAGTTGAACGCGGTGGAGCCGTTGGAGGGGGTGGGGTTGGCGTATATCAACCGGCTTTCCGACCTGCTGTTCGTCGCGGCAAGGATCATCGGGCGGCGGCAGGGGGTGCCCGAAGTGTTGTGGCAGCCTGCCGACAAGCCGCTGGGCTGAAATCGCCGGGGCCGCTGCGCAGCCCTTTCGCCGGCAAGCCGGCTCCCACAGGTGACGGCGGCAATTTCGTGGGAGCCGGCTTGCCGGCGAAAGGACCGCAAGGCGGTCCCTATCAGAAACGACTCAGGCCTCAGGCCAGAACGCCCTGATCCCGGCAACGCCTTGAGCGCCAACGTCCCAGGCCTGCTCACGCTCACCCGGCCCGACGCCCCCCAGCAGGAACACCGGGTGGCTGATCCCGGCGATCAAGCGCTGTGCCTCGTCCCACCCCAGCGGCGTAGCATCCGGATGGGTCTGGGTCGCCTGCACCGGCGACAAGGTGACGAAGTCGACACCCATCTGCTCTGCCAGCGCCAGCTCTTCAGCACTGTGGCATGACGCCGCCAGCCAGCGATTGCTCGGGAATGGTCGGCCTTTGGCCGCGTACTTGCGCAACTGCGCCGCCGTCAGGTGCCAGCCGGCCGACGGGAAGTCGCCCAGCCACTCCAGCGGCCCCTTGAGCATCAACTGCGCCTTGCCCGCGCACAGCCCGACCGCGTCCACCGCCACATCGCGGTACTTGGGGTCGTACATGTCCGGCGCCCGCAGCTGGATCAGCTTGATCCCACTGGCGACCGCCTTCTGGATGCCCTTGAGCAACTGCGGCACCTCCAGCCCGTCCGGGGTGATCAGGTACTGATCCGGCAAGCGCGCCGCCGCGACGATGGGTTTGTTGGCCTCAGGGAATTCGTACTGGCCCAGGTCCCGTGGTGCCACCCAGGCCAACGGCTGGCCTTCGGCACCGTGGGGCTCGCCGCTGAAAGCGGTGACTTCACGGACATCCAGCAACACCTGTTTGTCCGGGTAATCGTGGCTGACCTTGATCAGCGGGCGCGAAGCGTCGACGTCGATCCCCAGCTCTTCGCGCAGTTCACGGGCCAGCGCCGCCTCGACGCCCTCGCCCTCCTCCACCTTGCCGCCGGGGAACTCCCACAGGCCGCCCTGGTGCTGGGTGTCGGCGCGCCGGGCAATGAGAATGCGCCCGTCGGTGCCGCGAATGACTGCCGCTACTACATGAATCCGTTTCACGCTGCACGCTCCGCCAGGCCTGCCTGCTGCCAGGCCTGGAAGGCTGGCCACTGGTAGAGGGTCTCGATGTAGGCGGCGGCTTCGGCCGGCACCTCGACCCGGTAGGTACGCAGGCGCACCGCCACCGGGGCGAAGAAGGCGTCGACCAGGGTTGGGCGGCCGAACAGGAACGGGCCGGTGTCCTTCGCCACCAGGCGGCATTCAGACCACAGCGCGACGATGCGGTCGATATCGACCTGCACGTCCAGCGGCACGCTTTCCAGCGCGGCGTCGCGGGACAGGTCGAACGGCATGGCACCACGCAGGGCGAAAAAGCCGCTGTGCATCTGCGCGCACGCCGAACGGGCCTGGGCACGGGCAGCAACGTCTTCAGGCCACAGCTTGGCTTGCGGGTGCTGTTCGTTGAGGTACTCGGCGATGGCCAGGGAGTCGGCGATCACCCCATGCTCGGTCTTGAGCAACGGTACCTTGCCGGTGGCCGAGAACGCGAGGATGCGTTGGCGGGTGTCGGGCTGGTCGAGTTTGATCAGGGTTTCTTCGTAGGGGACGCCTGCCAGCTCGAGGGCCAGGGCGCCGCGTAGCGACCAGGAGGAATACAGCTTGTCGCCGATGATCAGGTGATAGCTCATGGGGCGGCTCCATTGAATGGGTAATTGCACAGCCCGGTGGCTGCTGCGCAGCCATTCGCGGGCAAGCCCGCTCCCACAGGGATCGCATCGCTCCCAGGCCACGCATGACCTGTGGGAGCGGGCTTGCCCGCGAAGGGGCCTTTGGATCAATGCATCAAGTGCGGTATTCGGCGTTGATCTTCACGTACTCGTGGGACAGGTCGGTGGTCCAGATGGTTTCGCTGCACTGGCCGCGGCCCAACTCGATACGGATGGTGATCTCTTCCTGGGCCATCACCTTGGAGCCCTGCTCCTCGGTGTAGCTCGGGCTGCGCCCGCCTTGGCTTGCGATGCACACGCTGTCCAGGTACACGTCGATCAGGCTGACGTCCAGCTCTGGCACGCCGGCGCGGCCAACAGCGGCCAGGATACGGCCCCAGTTCGGGTCGGAGGCGAACAGCGCGGTCTTGATCAGCGGCGAGTGGGCCACGGCGTAGCCGACGTCCAGGCATTCCTGGTGGTTGCCGCCGCCGTTGACCTGCACGGTGACGAACTTGGTGGCACCTTCACCGTCGCGGACGATGGCCTGGGCCACTTCCATGCACACCTCGAACACCGCCTGCTTCAGCGCTTCGAACAGTTCGCCGCGGGCCTCGGTCACCTCAGGCACGTCGGCCTTGCCGGTGGCGATCAGCATGCAGCAGTCGTTGGTCGAGGTGTCGCCATCGATGGTGATGCGATTGAACGACTTGTTGGCGCCGTCGAGCATCAGGTCCTTGAGTACCGCAGGGGCGACCTTGGCGTCGGTGGCGATGTAGCCGAGCATGGTGGCCATGTTCGGGCGGATCATGCCCGCACCCTTGCTGATGCCGGTGACGGTGATGGTCTTGCCGTCGAACTGGAACTGGCGGCTGGCACCCTTGGGCAGGGTGTCGGTGGTCATGATGCCGGTGGCGGCTTCGGCCCAGTGGTTCTCGGACAGGTTGTCCAGTGCGGCCTGCAGGGCGCCTTCGATCTTCTCGACCGGCAGTGGCTCACCGATCACCCCAGTGGAGAACGGCAGCACCGACTCGGCAGGTACACCCGCCAGCTCAGCCAGCTTGGCGCAGGTGCGCTCAGCGGCGGCCAGGCCTGGGGCGCCAGTGCCGGCGTTGGCATTGCCGGTGTTGGTCAGCAGGTAGCGCACGGTGCCCTGCACACGCTGTTTGCTGAGAATGACCGGCGCTGCGCAGAAGGCGTTCAGGGTGAACACGCCGGCGACGCTGGAGCCTTCGGCACAACGCATCACCACCACATCCTTGCGCCCGGGGCGCTTGATGCCCGCCGAGGCGATGCCGAGTTCGAAACCGGGAACCGGGTGCAGGGTGGGCAAAGGACCAAGACCAACAGCCATTAGAGCGCTCCTAGAAAATATGCGGGGATTGGGGGGCGCTTCGCGCCCCTTTCGCGACACAAGGCCGCTCCTACAGGGGTGTTGCTATCCCTGTAGGAGCGGCCTTGTGTCGCGATGGGCTGCAAGGCAGCCCCAGGATCTCAAGCCAGGGGTGAGGTCAAATCACTCGATCTGACCATGGCAGTGCTTGAATTTCTTGCCCGAACCGCACCAGCACGGCTCGTTGCGGCCCAGCTTCAGGTCGTTGCGCACCGGTGCCGAGGCAACGGCGACTTCGGCACCTTCCTCAGCCAGCTGCTCGGCGTCCAGGCCAGGGGCTGCGGCATGCTGGAACTGCATGCGGCTGGCCAGCTCTTCGGCTTCGCGGCGCAGACGGGCCTCTTCCTCGGCCGGGTCTTCGCGGCGCACCTGAACATGCGACAGCACGCGGATGGTGTCGCGCTTGATCGACTCCAGCAGCTCCTGGAACAGGGTGAACGACTCGCGCTTGTACTCCTGCTTCGGGTTCTTCTGCGCATAGCCGCGCAGGTGGATGCCGTGGCGCAGGTGGTCCATGGTCGACAGGTGGTCTTTCCACAGGTCGTCCAGCACACGCAGCAGGATCTGCTTCTCGAAGGTGCGCAGGGCGTCTTCGCCGGCCTGGTCTTCTTTCTCGTTGTAAGCCGTGGTGATCTCGGTGATCAGCTTCTCGCGAAGAGTCTCTTCGTAGAGGTGATCGTCCTCGTCCAGCCACTGCTGGATCGGCAGCTTGATGGCGAAGTCGCTGGCCAGCGAGGCTTCCAGGCCGGCCACATCCCACTGCTCGGGCAGCGACTGCGGCGGGATGTGCTGGCTGATGGTGGCATCGAGCACTTCCTGGCGGAACTCGCCGATGGTGTCGCCGATGTTCTCGGCGGCCAGCAGGCTGTTGCGCATGTGGTAGATCACCTTGCGCTGTTCGTTGGCCACGTCGTCGTATTCGAGCAGCTGCTTACGAATGTCGAAGTTGCGGCCTTCGACCTTGCGCTGGGCTTTTTCGATGGCGTTGGTGACCATACGGTGCTCGATGGCTTCGCCGGACTGCATGCCCAGTGCCTTCATGAAGTTCTTCACCCGGTCGGAGGCGAAGATGCGCATCAGGCTGTCTTCCAGCGACAGGTAGAAGCGGCTGGAACCGGCGTCGCCCTGACGGCCGGCACGGCCACGCAGCTGGTTGTCGATACGGCGCGATTCGTGACGCTCGGAGGCGATCACGTGCAGGCCGCCCGCTTCGAGCACCTGCTGGTGACGCTTCTGCCAGTCGGCCTTGATCTTGGCGATCTGCTCGGCGCTCGGGTTGTCCAGCGCTGCAACTTCGGCCTCCCAGTTGCCACCCAGCAGGATGTCGGTACCACGGCCGGCCATGTTGGTGGCGATGGTCAGCGCACCTGGCGCACCCGCTTGCGCGATGATCTCGGCTTCTTTCTCGTGGTACTTGGCGTTCAGGACCTTGTGATCGATACCTTCCTTCTTGAGCAGGTTGGACATGTGCTCGGAGGTTTCGATGGTCGCGGTGCCGACCAGAACAGGACGGCCCTGGGCCATGCTTTCCTTGATGTCGGCGATAATCGCGACGTACTTCTCGTCAGCGGTCAGGTACACCAGGTCGTTGAAGTCCTTACGGGCCAACGGCTTGTTCGGTGGGATGACCATCACGTTGAGGCTGTAGATCTGGGCGAACTCGAACGCCTCGGTGTCGGCGGTACCGGTCATGCCGGACAGTTTTGTATAGAGGCGGAAGTAGTTCTGGAAGGTGGTCGAAGCCAGGGTCTGGCTTTCGGCCTGGATGTTCAGGTTTTCCTTCGCCTCGATCGCCTGGTGCAGGCCTTCGGACAGGCGACGGCCCGGCATGGTGCGGCCGGTGTGCTCGTCGATCAGGAGGATCTGGCCTTCCTGGACGATGTACTCGACGTTGCGGTGGAACAGCTTGTGCGCACGCAGGCCGGCGTAGACGTGCGTCAGCAGGCTCAGGTTGTGCGCGGAGTACAGGCTCTCGCCCTCGGCCAGCAGGCCGGACTGGGTGAGCATGTCCTCGATGAACTGGTGGCCGGCCTCGTTCAGTTCGACCTGGCGGCTCTTCTCGTCGATGCTGTAGTGACCTTCTTGCGTCACTTGGCCTTCGACTTCCTCGATGTGTTGCGTCAGGCGCGGGATCAGGCGGTTGATCTCGATGTACAGCTTGGAGCTGTCCTCGGCCTGGCCGGAGATGATCAGTGGGGTGCGCGCTTCGTCGATGAGGATCGAGTCGACTTCGTCGATCACGGCGAAGTTCAGCTCACGCTGGAACTTCTCGTCCTGGCTGAACGCCATGTTGTCGCGCAGGTAGTCGAAACCGAATTCGTTGTTGGTGCCGTAGGTGATGTCGGCGGCGTAGGCGGCGCGTTTTTCTTCCGGCGGCTGGAATGCCGAGACGATACCCACGGTCAGGCCGAGGAATTCGTACAGCGGGCGCATCCAGTTGGCGTCACGGCGGGCCAGGTAGTCGTTGACCGTGACCACGTGCACGCCCTTGCCGGACAGCGCGTTGAGATACACGGCCAGGGTACCGACCAAGGTCTTGCCTTCACCGGTGCGCATTTCTGCGATCATGCCCTCGTGAAGGGTCATGCCGCCGATCAGCTGCACGTCGAAGTGACGCATGCCCATCACGCGCTTGCCGGCCTCACGGGCCACGGCGAAGGCTTCTGGCAACAGCTGGTCGAGGGTTTCGCCTTTGGCCAGGCGCTCTTTGAACTCTGCGGTCTTGCCCCGCAGCTGCTCGTCGGAGAGGGCCACCATCTTCTCTTCGAAGGCATTGACGGTACCCACCGTCTTGAGCAGGCGTTTGATTTCGCGCTCGTTCTTGCTTCCAAAAAGTTTTTTTAACAAAGGCGCAAACATATCGGCAGGATCTTCCACACGTAGGGATGGAGGGCGGCCCCATGAGTCGCCCGTGCAGCCCTGAGGCCGCATGCGAACGAGCATTCTACCCGGAAACGATGGTGAGGAAAGTGGTGGATTTCCACGATGCTGGCACAGCGCTTTTAGGGGGCCTGACTAACATAGGGGCTTTTTTGCCAAGTTCAAGGTGGCGAAAGATGAAACGTATCGAGAATGACTTGCATCAATAACAGGCAGTCACTGCCTGATCGATCGCCATCGCGGGGCAAGCCCGCCCCCACATTCACGCGTGGGAGCAGCCTTGCCCCGCGATGAAGCCGCAACTGTTAGACTGCCAATCTTGCAACCCTTTGCGTAACTCCATGGCCTACAAACCCACCCTTGCCCGCCCCCCCGCCGACTTGCTGCGCAAGGCGCGCCCGCTGCGCCTGTTGCTCAACCAGGCCGAACGCCTGGAGCACCTGCAACGCCTGCTGGAAAGCCAGCTGCAACCGGCCGCGCGCGAACATTGCCATGTGGCGTCGTGGAAGGAAGGTACCTTGTTGCTGGTGGTGACCGATGGCCATTGGGCAACGCGCCTGCGCTACCAGCAGAAGCGCTTGCAGCGCCAACTCCAGGTGATGGAGGCCTTCGCCAACCTGACGCGCATCCTGTTCAAGGTGCAACCGCCCCTGGTGCCGAGCAAGCGTGAAGGGCACGGGCCGGAACTGTCTGGAAATGCCGCCGAAAGCATTCGCGGCTCGGCCGAAGGCATCAGCGACCCGAAGCTGCGTGCGGCGCTGGAGCGGTTGGCGGCCCACGGGCAGAACAAGCCCTGACCCTGTAAAAGTCTTGCAGACACCGCAATCCCTGTGGGAGCAACTGTCTTGCGCAGGTTTTCTGTAGGAGCGGCCTTGTGCCGCGAAAGGGGTGCGCAGCGCCCCAGGATCTCAAGTACACCTCAAGATCGCTGGGGCCGCTTTGCGGCCCTTTCGCGACACAAGGCCGCTCCTACAGAGATCGCGCAAGATGTGGAAGCGGCTTCAGCCGCGAAGCAGGCGACGCGGTAAATGGCACCGGCTGAAGCCGCTCCCACAGGGATCACGCAGGCTTTGCGGCAGGCATAAAAAAGGCCACCCGAAGGTGGCCTTGATCAACAACTAGAGAGTGTTCGAACTTACACGGCCGCAACAGGGCGCATGTACGAGATCGGTGCCGTGCTGGCATCTTCGAAGGTGACCACTTCCCAGGCGTCGGTTTCTGCAATCAGCTTGCGCAGCAGCTGGTTGTTCAGCGCGTGTCCGGACTTGTAGCCCTTGAACTCGCCGATCAGGCTGTTGCCCAGCAGATAGAGGTCGCCGATGGCATCGAGGATCTTGTGCTTGACGAATTCGTCTTCATAACGAAGGCCGTCTTCGTTGAGCACGCCGTCCTCATCCACCACGATGGCGTTCTCGACACTGCCACCGAGCGCGAGGTTGTGCTTGCGCAGGTACTCGATATCACGCATGAAACCGAAGGTACGCGCGCGGCTGACTTCCTTCACGAACGAGGTGCTGGAGAAGTCCACGCTGGCACTTTGCGTACGGTTACGCAAAACGGGGTGATCGAAGTCGATCTCGAAGCTCACCTTGAACCCGTCGAAAGGCAGGAAGGTGGCGCGCTTGTCGCCCTCCTCCACCGTGACTTCGCGCAGGATGCGGATGAACTTCTTCGCGGCGTCCTGTTCTTCCAGGCCGGCGGATTGAATCAGGAATACGAAGGGACCGGCGCTGCCATCCATGATCGGCACTTCCGAGGCGGAGAGCTCGACGTAGGCGTTATCGATGCCCAGGCCCGCCATGGCGGAGAGCAGGTGCTCGACCGTGTCGACCTTGACGTCACCGTTGACCAGCGTGGTGGACATGGTGGTCTCGCCAACATTGGCCGCGCGCGCCGGTATTTCGACCACAGGGTCGAGGTCGGCGCGACGGAA
The DNA here is from genome assembly GCF_015354575.1 of Pseudomonas sp. UFMG81. Taxonomy (GTDB): domain Bacteria; phylum Pseudomonadota; class Gammaproteobacteria; order Pseudomonadales; family Pseudomonadaceae; genus Aquipseudomonas. The sequence continues at coordinate 205,354 of NZ_JACAFQ010000008.1, read as the reverse complement.
GACGATGCCGGTGTCGACAGGCGCAGGCTTGAGGGTCAGGTAGACCTTCTCCCCGGAGTGCAGGCCGACGCCTGTGGCACGGATGGTATTCTTCAGGGTGCGTTGTCTAATCATGGCATTGGCCGCTTCAGCGCAAATTGCGAACAGGTATCAACAAAGGCTGGGGATGATAACAGACCCGGCCTTTGCTGAACACCAATCACCCTTATACCCCTGATAAATTCCATTAATCGGCCTGACGACGCAGGAACGCCGGGATATCCAGGTAGTCCAGATCATCCTGAGGGTTGAGTTTAGCGGCTGCCGCAGCACCTGCATGCGCCTGGTTGCGCATCACGGTCGGACGCTCCAGGTCACGGTAGTTTACCGCTGGCTGTTCCTGGCGAACCGGGGCCGGGTTGGACGACTCGTACACCTGCTGGGCGGTCTGCAGGGTGTTGTCGACCACCTTGACCGGCTTCTCGATGCGCGCGCCCAGGCCGGTGGCGACCACGGTGACGTGCAGCTCGTCGCGCATGTCCGGATCGATCACGGTGCCCACCTTGACCATCGCATGGTCGGAGGCGAAGGCCTCGATGATGCTACCCACGTCGGAGTACTCACCCAGCGACAGGTCAGGACCGGCGGTGATGTTCACCAGGATGCCGCGGGCGCCCTGCAGGTTGACGTCTTCGAGCAGCGGGTTGCGGATCGCCGCCTCGGTGGCTTCACGCGCGCGGTTCGGACCGCTGGCGCAACCGGTACCCATCATCGCCATGCCCATCTCGCCCATCACGGTGCGCACGTCGGCGAAGTCGACGTTGATCATGCCCGGACGCTTGATGATGTCGGAGATGCCGCGCACGGCGCCGGCCAGCACGTCGTCGGCCTTGGCGAAGGCGGACAGCAGGCTTGCATCCTTGCCCAGGATGGTCAGCAGCTTCTCGTTGGGGATGGTGATCAGCGAGTCGACGCTCTCGGCCAGCATGCGGATGCCTTCATCGGCGATCTGCATGCGCTTGCGGCCCTCGAACGGGAACGGACGGGTCACCACCGCGACGGTGAGGATGCCCATCTCTTTCGCCACTTCGGCGATGATCGGCGCGGCACCGGTACCGGTACCACCGCCCATGCCGGTAGTGATGAACACCATGTTGGTGCCTTGCAGCACTTCGGCGATGCGTTCACGGTCTTCCAGCGCGGCCTGGCGGCCGACTTCCGGATTGGCACCAGCACCCAGGCCCTTGGTTACGCCAGTACCCAATTGCAGGATGGTGCGCGCGCCGATGTTTTTCAGCGCCTGGGCATCGGTGTTGGCGCAGATGAACTCGACGCCTTCGATGCTGCTCTTGACCATGTGGTTGACGGCGTTGCCGCCGCCACCGCCGACGCCGATCACCTTGATGACCGGACTTTGCGGGACGTTGTCTACGAGCTCGAACATTTTCCCTCTCCTTACAGTTCTCTAGTTGTTGCGCCTACCACTACTGCTTTGAAACTCAGAAGTTGCTCTGGACCCAACGCTTGAGTCGTTCAAGCACTGGCCCCTTGGGTTCATCGCCATAGCTGTTGTTGCTGCTGTTGCTGTTGCTGATACCGGTCAGGGACAAGTCCTCGGACTGCTTTTGCAGCCCGTAGGTGAGCAGGCCCACACCGGTGGAATAGATCGGGTTACGCACCACGTCGCTCAGGCCTCGAACGCTGTGCGGCACGCCCAGGCGTACCGGCATGTGGAAGATTTCCTCGGCCAGTTCCACGGCGCCTTCCATCTTCGCGGTGCCGCCGGTGAGGACGATGCCGGCCGGCACCAGGTCTTCGTAGCCGCTGCGGCGCAGTTCGGCCTGGATCAGGGTGAACAGCTCGTCGTAGCGCGGCTCGACCACTTCGGCCAGGGCCTGGCGCGACAGTTCGCGCGGCGGGCGGTCGCCGACGCTCGGCACCTTGATGGTTTCGCCGGCACCGGCCAGCTTGGCCAGGGCGCAGGCGTAGCGGATCTTGATTTCCTCGGCGTACTGCGTGGGGGTGCGCAGGGCCATGGCGATGTCGTTGGTGACCTGGTCGCCGGCGATCGGAATCACCGCGGTGTGGCGGATCGCGCCTTCGGTGAAGATGGCGATGTCGGTGGTGCCGCCACCGATGTCCACCAGGCACACGCCCAGCTCTTTCTCGTCGTCGGTCAGCACCGAGTAGGCCGAGGCCAACTGCTCGAGGATGATGTCGTCGATTTCCAGGCCGCAGCGGCGCACGCACTTCTCGATGTTCTGGGCGGCGTTGACCGCGCAGGTGACCACGTGCACTTTGGCCTCCAGGCGCACGCCCGACATGCCCAGTGGCTCGCGCACGCCTTCCTGGTTGTCGATCACGTAGTCCTGCGGCAGGGTGTGCAGCACGCGCTGGTCGGCCGGGATCGCCACCGCCTGGGCGGCGTCGAGCACGCGCTCGAGGTCGGCCACGCTCACTTCACGGTCGCGAATGGCGACGATGCCGTGGGAGTTCAGGCTGCGGATGTGATTGCCGGCCACGCCGACGAACGCCGAGTGGATGCGGCAGCCGGCCATCAGCTGGGCCTCTTCCACAGCGCGCTGGATCGACTGCACGGTCGATTCGATGTTCACCACCACGCCCTTCTTCAGGCCACGCGATGGGTGAGTGCCGATGCCGACGATCTCCAGGGTGCCGTCCTCGCCGACTTCACCCACCAGCGCCACCACCTTGGAGGTGCCGATGTCCAGCCCGACGATCATTTTGCCGCTATGCGCGTTTGCCATGGTCCTGCCTCTCTCTAATTCTTCGCAACGGCGGGTTGGGCCGCTGTCGGTGCATTCGGTTCCCGCCAGCCGACGGCTAATCCGTTGGCGTAACGCAGATCGATGCGGGCGATATTGGTGATCTGGTCTTTAAGCGATTTGTCGTAAATGGCAATGAAACGGCGCATCTTCTCCACCAGGTGGTCGCGCCCCAGCAGCAGCTCGATCCCCTGCCCGGTGCTACCGGCACCGGTGGTCAGGAACCAGCTGCCTCGCTCGCGCAGCTCCAGGCGAGCGATGGAAAAGCCCATGGGGCGCAGCATCTGGCTCAGTACCTGATACTGCTGCATGACTTGTTGCTGAGCGCGCTGCGGCCCGAACAGCTGCGGCAGGTGCTCGTAGTTGGCCAGCTCGCGCGGGGTGAAGGCCTGGCCCTGGTTGTTGAGCAAGGCCTCGTCACCCCAGCGCGCCACCGGCAACTGTTCTTCCAGGTGGATCACCACCTCGTCCGGCCACACCCTGCGCACTTCGGCGTGGGCGATCCAGGGCATCTGCTCCAGCTCCACACGCATCGCCGCCAGGTCGACGGTGAAGAAGCTCGCCGCCACATAGGGCGCGATCCGCTGCTGCACCGCCTGCTGGCTGATGTAGCTGAGGTCGCCCTGCACGGCGATCTTGGTGATCGGGCGGTCGGCATAGGGCATCAGGCGGATGGCGCCTTCATAGGCGCCAAAGCCTGCGGCCACCAGCAGCACCGGCCACAGCAGGCGCTTGAGGCCGCCGAAGTTCGGCCGTGGCAGGCGCGCCGATACGGGCTCGTCGGCCACCAGTCGGCTGGCACCGCGCGGCACCGGCTTGCTACGGCCGGGGACGGGTTGCTGCTGACGTATCATCGCGCCTTGCATGGCTGCTTAACCTCGCGTCGCTACGCTGTCGGCCAGGATCGCCAGCACCAGTTGCTGGAAGTCCAGGCCGGCCGCGCGGGCCGCCATGGGCACCAGGCTATGGTCGGTCATGCCGGGTGCGGTGTTGACTTCGAGCAGCCAGAACCGGCCCTGCTCGTCCTGCATCACGTCCAGACGGCCCCAGCCTTCGATGCCGATGGCATCGCAGGCGCGCGCGGTCAGGTCGATCAGCTCTTGCTCTTTGACGTTGTCCAGGCCGCACGGGATGCGGTACTGGGTGTCATTGGCGATGTACTTGGCGTCGTAGTCGTAGAACACGTGCGGGGTGCCCAGGGCGATCGGAGGCAGCACCTGGCCACGCAGCACCGCCACGGTGAACTCCGGGCCGTGAATCCACTGCTCGACCAGCACCTGCGAGTCGTACATGGCGGCGTCTTTCCAGGCGGCGATCAACTCTTGCTCGCTACTCACCTTGGCCATGCCGATGCTCGAACCTTCATGGGCAGGCTTGACGATCAACGGGAAACCCAGCTCCGCGCTGGCGGCGACGCAATCCTGTTCGCTGCCCAGCACGGCGTGGCGTGGCGTGGGGATACCCAGGCTCTGCCACACCTGCTTGGTGCGCAGCTTGTCCATGGCCAGCGCCGAGGCGAGGATGCCGCTGCCGGTGTAGGGGATGCCGAGGCACTCGAGCAGGCCCTGCATGCTGCCGTCCTCACCGCCACGGCCGTGGAGGATGATGAAGGCGCGGTCGATCTTCTCGCTTTGCAGGCGGGCCAGCAGATCGTCACCGACGTCGATGCCGACCACGTCGACACCGGCGCTGGTCAGCGCTTCGATCACGGCGCGGCCCGATTTCAGCGACACCTCGCGCTCGGCGCTCTTGCCGCCATAGAGCACGGCGACGCGGCCGAAGGCGTTGACGTCGAGGGTGGAGTGCAGCTTGTCGTAGGCGCTGGTCATTTCGACTTCTCCTGCTTGGCGCCTGCGAACAGCGGGCTTTTCATCAGTTGCGGGGCCAGCCCGCCGACATCACCGGCACCCTGGCACAGCAGGATGTCGCCGGCGCGCAGCAGCGGCTTGACCAGCGGCGCCAGCTCGGCGCCACGTTCGATGTAGATCGGGTCCAGCTTGCCGCGCTGGCGGATGCTGTGGCACAGCTGGCGGCTGTCGGCACCGGGGATCGGCTCTTCGCCGGCCGGGTAGACCTCCATCAGCAGCAGCACGTTGGCATCGCCGAGCACCTGCACGAAATCGTCGTACAGGTCGCGGGTGCGGCTGTAGCGGTGCGGTTGGTAGACGATCACCAGGCGGCGGCTCGGCCAGCCGCCACGCACGGCCTTGATCACCGCGGCGACCTCGGTCGGGTGGTGGCCGTAGTCGTCGACCAGCATCACGCTGCCACCGTCGACCGGCAGTTCGCCGTACACCTGGAAGCGCCGGCCGACGCCCTGGAAGCCCGACAGGCCCTGGACGATGGCTGCATCGCTGATGCCTTCGTCGGTGGCGATGGCGATGGTGGCCAGGGCGTTGAGCACGTTGTGGTTGCCCGGCATGTTGACCGACACCTCAAGCGGCTCGCAGTCGCGGCGCAGCACGGTGAAGTGGGTCTGCATGCCCTGCTGGCGCACGTTGATGGCGCGGATGTCAGCCTCTTCGCTGAAGCCATAGGTCACGGTCGGGCGCTTGACCTGCGGCAGGATCTCGCGCACCACCGAGTCGTCCAGGCACATCACTGCCAGCCCGTAGAACGGCAGGTTGTGCAGGAACTCGACGAAGGTCTTCTTCAGCTTGTTGAAGTCGCCCTCGTACGTGGCCATGTGGTCGGCGTCGATGTTGGTGACCACCGCGACCATCGGTTGCAGGTGCAGGAAGCTGGCATCGCTTTCGTCGGCTTCGGCGATCAGGTAGCGGCTGGTGCCCAGCTGCGCATTGGTACCGGCGGCGGTCAGCCGGCCACCGATGACGAAGGTCGGGTCCAGGCCACCGGCGGCGAACACCGAGGCCAGCAGGCTGGTGGTGGTGGTCTTGCCGTGGGTGCCGGCCACCGCCACGCCGTGGCGATAGCGCATCAGCTCGGCGAGCATCTCGGCGCGCGGTACCACGGGGATGCGGCGCTCAAGGGCGGTGGCGACTTCCGGGTTGGCCGGGTTGATCGCGCTGGACACCACCAGTACATCGGCCGTGGCGGCGTTCTCGGCGCGGTGGCCGACGAAGATCTCGGCGCCGAACGACTCCAGGCGCTCGGTGACCGGCGACGCCTTGAGGTCGGAGCCGGACACTTCGTAGCCCAGGTTCAGCAGCACCTCGGCTATCCCGCACATGCCCACGCCGCCGATACCGACGAAGTGGATGCGCCGGATACGGCCCATCTTCGGTTGCGGCATGGCTTTCTGGCTCTCAACCATGGGCCACCTCCAGGCAGATATCGACCACGGTGCTGGTTGCAGCAGGTTTGGCCAGGCGCCGCGCGGTGCCGGCCATGGTGTTGAGTTTCTCGGGTTGCATCAGCACCTCGTTCAGGCGTTCAGCGAGTTGCGCTGCGCCAGTTGTCGCTTGTGGCATGAGGAAGGCAGCGCCTTCACGAGCCAGATATTGGGCGTTGTGGGTCTGGTGGTCGTCGATTGCATGGGGCAACGGCACCAGCATCGAGGGCAGGCCCGCCGCCGCGAGTTCGCTGACGGTCAGGGCGCCGGCCCGGCACACCACCATGTCGGCCCAGCCATAGGCGTGGGCCATGTCCTTGATGAACGGTTCTACCTGTGCCTCGACCCCCGCCTCCTGGTAACGCTCGGCGGTGACCGGCGCGTGATGCTTGCCAGCCTGGTGGAACACCTCGGGGCGCAGGTTCGCGGGCACCTCGGACAGGGCCTTAGGCAACAATTTGTTCAATGGTTCCGCACCCAGGCTGCCGCCCATGACCAACAGGCGCGCACGGCGCTCGGCCAGGGGCGCGCGCTGCGCGTCCATGAACAGCTCCGGGCGTACCGGGTTGCCGGTGGTACGCAGCTTGTCGCTGGCTTCGAACGTGCCTGGGAAGGCTTCGCAGACCCGCGCCGACAGTGGCACCAGCAGGCGGTTGGCAGTACCCGCGCGGGCGTTCTGTTCGTGGATCACCAGCGGTACGCCGCACAGCCGCGCGGCCACACCGCCAGGGCCGGTCACGTAACCACCGAAGCCGATCACGCAGACCGGCTTGAGCTCGCGCACGATGCGCCGCGCCTGCAGCACGGCCTTGACCAGGGTGAACGGCGCCTTGAGCAGCGACAGCTTGCCCTTGCCGCGCAGGCCGGTGACCTGGATCAGGTGCAGCGGCAGGCCGGCCTGGGGCACCAGTTCGTTCTCGATGCCGCGCGGGGTACCCAGCCAGTGCACGTTGTAGCCGCGCGCCTGGAATTCGCGGGCGCAGGCCAGGGCCGGGAATACGTGGCCGCCGGTACCGCCGGCCATGATCAATACATTCTTGCCGTCAGCGGCCATGACTGGTCTCCTCGGCAAAGTCGCTTTCGTTGAACTCGTGCTCTTCGCTGCCCAGGTGCGTGCGACTCTCCCACTCGATGCGCAGCAACAACCCAACGCAGGCGCAGCAGATCACCAGCGAGCTGCCCCCGTAGCTGAGGAATGGCAGGGTCAGGCCCTTGGTCGGCAGCAGGCCGACGTTCACCCCGATGTTGATCAGGAACTGGCCGATCCACAGGAACGACAGGCCGAACGCCATGTAGGCGGCAAAGAACTGCTTGGCCTTCTCGGCCCACAGGCCGATGTACAAAGCGCGCACGGTGATGAAGACGAACAGCGCGATGGTCAGCAGCGAGCCGATCACGCCCAGCTCCTCGGCCAGCACCGAGAACACGAAGTCAGTGTGCGCCTCGGGCAGGTAGAACTGCTTCTGCACACTGTTGCCCAGGCCCACGCCCAGCCACTCGCCACGGCCGAAGGCGATCAGCGCCTGGGTGAGCTGGTAGCCGGAGCCGAACTGGTCGGACCAGGGGTCGGTGAAGGTGATCAGACGCGCCATCCGGTACGGCTGGGCCTGCACCAGGACCACCACCGAGATCACCGCCAGCACCACCATCAGCGAGAAGCGGAACAGCCCCACCCCTCCCAGGAACAGCATGGCCGCGGCAGCGCCCATCATCACCACGGTGGCACCGAAGTCCGGCTCCATCAGCAGCAGGCCGGCCATCGGCAGCAGCACGATGAACGGTTTGAAGAAGCCCATCCAGCTCTCGCGCACCTCGGTCTGGCGACGTACGAGGTAGCCGGCCAGGTAGATGACCACGAAGACCTTGGCAATCTCCGACGGCTGGACGTTGAAGAAGCTGAAGCCGATCCAGCGCATCGAACCGTTCACTTCACGGCCGATGCCCGGTACCAACACCAGCACCAACAAGCCGAAGGCGCCGATCAGCATCAAGAAGCCCATGCGCTGCCAGGTGGCGATCGGCACCATCAGGGTCAGCAGCCCGGCGCCCAGGCCGAGCACGACGTACACCAGGTGGCGGAACATGTGGTACAGCGGGTTGCCCGACTGCACCGCAGCCACTTCCGACGAGGCCGAGGTGATCATCACCAGGCCCAGGCCGAGCAGCGCCAGGCAGCCGGCCAGCAGGGCAAAGTCGATGTCGATGCCACGGCCGCTGATCAGCGGCGACGGGTACGGTTTGAGGATGCCGAAGATCATGCCAGCCCCTCCGCCGCCTGGGCGAACAGGCGCCCGCGTTCTTCGAAGTTCTTGAACATGTCTAGGCTGGCGCAGGCTGGCGACAGCAGCACCGCGTCGCCCGATTGGGCCAGCTCGGCACAGCGCTGCACGGCCTCGTCCAGGGTCTGCACGCGCACCAGCGGGACACCATCCTTGAGCGTTTCGGCCAGGCGATCGGCATCGCGGCCCAGCAGCACTACGGCGCGGCAGTACTTGCCCACCGGCTCGCGCAGCGCGCCGAAGTCGGCGCCCTTGCCATCACCGCCAGCGATCAGCACCAACTGCCCTTCGATATCGGCGCCCAGGCCTTCGATGGCGGCCAGGGCCGCGCCGACGTTGGTGGCCTTGGAATCGTCGTACCAGTTCACGCCGTTGCGTTCACGGATCCACTGGCAGCGATGGGCCAGGCCCTTGAACTCGCGCAGGGCTTCGAGCATCGGCGCGAACGGCAGCCCGGCGGCATGGCCCAGGGCCAATGCTGCCAGGGCATTGCTTTGGTTGTGGGCGCCACGAATCTTCAGCTCGCGCACGGGCATGAGCGTCTGGAACTCGAAGGCCAGGTATTTCTCGCCCTCGACTTCGCGCAACCCGAAGGCCTTGAAGTCCGGCGCGTTGAGGCCGAAGCTCCAGCACGGACGGCCTTCGACCGGCAGCGGCCGGCTCAGGGCGTCCTGGCGGTTCACCACGACCTGGCGGGCACCGCGGAAGATCCGGTGCTTGGCCAGGTGATAGGCCGGCAGGCCGCTGTAGCGGTCCATGTGGTCTTCGCTGATGTTCAGCACAGTGGCCACTTCGGCGTTGAGCTGGTCGGTGGTCTCCAGCTGGAAGCTCGACAGCTCCAGCACGTACAACTCCACCGCATCGTCGAGCAGGTCCAGCGCTGGTGTGCCGAGGTTGCCGCCCACTGCCACACGTTTGCCCGCCTTGGCGGCCATCTCGCCGACCAGGGTGGTGACGGTGCTCTTGGCGTTGGAACCACTGATGGCCACGATCGGGGCCTTGGCGTGGCGGGCGAACAGCTCGATGTCGCCGGACAGCGTCACGCCACGTGCAGCGGCCTGCTGCAGCGCCGGGGTGGCCAGGGCCAGGCCGGGGCTCACGTACAGCTCGTTGGCGCGGCACAGGAAGTCCACGTCCAGCTCACCACAGCGCACTTCCACCTGCGGGTAGTCACGGCGCAGGGTATCCAGTTCCGGCGGTTGCTCACGGGTGTCGGCGACCGCAAAGGCAATGCCCCGGCTCGCCAGGAAGCGAACCAGGGACATGCCGCTCTTGCCGAGGCCGACAACGATGCGGAATTGGTCGGAAGCGATCAGTGACACGCTCGTTTACCTCAGTTTCAGGGTGGCAAGGCCGATCAGCACCAGGATCACGGTGATGATCCAGAAGCGGACGATCACCCGAGGCTCGGGCCAACCCTTGAGTTCAAAGTGGTGGTGAATCGGCGCCATGCGGAACACGCGCTTGCCGGTGAGCTTGAACGACGCGACCTGGATGACCACCGACAGGGTTTCCATCACGAACACGCCGCCCATGATGAACAGCACGATCTCCTGGCGAACGATCACGGCGATGGTGCCCAGTGCCGCGCCCAGCGCCAGGGCGCCGACGTCGCCCATGAACACCTGGGCCGGGTAGGTGTTGAACCACAGGAAACCCAGGCCGGCACCGATCAGCGCGCCGCAGAACACGATCAGCTCGCCAGCGCCCGGCACGTAAGGGATCAACAGGTATTCGGCGAATTTCACGTTGCCCGACAGGTAGCAGAAGATGCCCAGGGCGCCGCCGACCATCACCGTCGGCATGATCGCCAGGCCATCGAGGCCGTCGGTCAGGTTGACCGCGTTGCTGGAGCCGACGATGACGAAATAGGTGAGCACGATGAACCCGGCACCCAGCGGGATGGCGAAGTCCTTGAGCATGGGGATGATCAGCGTGGTTTCGACGCTGGTCGGGGCGGTTTTGTAGAGGAACACTGCTGCCGCCAGGCCGAACACCGACTGCCAGAAGTACTTCCAGCGGCTGGGCAGGCCACGGGAGTTCTTCTCGATCACCTTGCGGTAGTCATCGACCCAGCCGATGGCGCCGAACGCCAGGGTGACGATCAACACCACCCACACATAGCGGTTGCTCAGGTCGGCCCACAGCAGGGTGCTGATGGCGATGGCGGAAAGAATCAGCGCGCCACCCATGGTCGGGGTGCCCGACTTGGACAGGTGCGATTGCGGGCCGTCGTTACGCACGGCCTGGCCAATCTGGCGGATCTGCAGGGTACGGATCATCCACGGGCCCAGCCACAGGGCGAGCGAGAGTGCGGTCAGCACGCCCAGGATCCCGCGCAACGACAGGTACTGGAAGACCGCGAAGCCCTTGTGGAACTGTTGCAGATACTCGGCCAACAGCAGCAGCATTAATGTTTCTCCCCGCTGGCACCGCACAATGCGGCCACGACGTTTTCCATCGCAGCGCTGCGCGAGCCCTTGATCAAGATAGTGGTGTCGCTGGCGGTTTCGGCGCGAACGGCATCGATCAGCTCAGCTTGAGTAGCGAAATGGCGGCCATTGGCGCCGAACGCCTGCACCGCATGGGCCATGTTGCTGCCCACTGCGTACAGCGCGTCGACCTTGCCGCGTGCGTAGTCACCTACCTGGCGGTGGCCTTCCTCGGCCCATTGGCCCAGTTCGCCGATATCCCCGAGCACCAGAACGGTGCGCCCGGAAAAGCCGGCGAGTATATCAATGGCCGCACACATCGAGGTGGGATTTGCGTTGTAGCTGTCGTCGATGACCCGCACACCGTTGGGTGCGACCTGCGCCACGGTGCGGCCCTTGACCGGTTGCACGGCATTCAGGCCGGCGGCGATGCCGTTCAAGGTCAGACCAACGGCATGGGCGGCGGCGGCGGCGGCCAGGGCATTGCTGACGTTGTGGGTACCCAACAGGTTCAGCTGCACCGGCACGCTGCCATCAGGGCCGTGAAGGGTGAACGACGGGCAACCACGGGCGTCACGGCCGATGTCGCTGGCATGGAAATCAGCCTGTGGGTTGTCCAGCGCGAAGCTGAAGAGGCGGTGGTTGCCCGCACGCTTGCGCCAGATGTCGAAGGCTTTGTCGGCCAGGTTGAGAATGGCGGTACCGCCCTCGCCCAGGCCTTCGAGGATTTCTCCCTTGGCCTCGACGATCTTTTCCGGGCCACCGAACTCGCCTACGTGGGCGGTGCCGGCGTTGTTGATGATCACCACCTGCGGCCGAGTGAGGCCGACGGTGTAGCGGATCTCACCGATACGCGAGGCGCCCAGCTCGATGACCGCCGCACTGTGCTCAGGCGCGATTTCCAGCAGTGTCAGTGGCGCACCGAGGTCGTTGTTGAGGTTGCCACGGGTGGCATGCACCGGCCCGCGGGTGCGCAGGATCGCGGCCAGCATCTCTTTGACCGTGGTCTTGCCGCTGGAGCCGGTAATGGCCACCACCGGCTTGTCGAACGCGGCGCGGTTCAGCGCACCCAGCTGGCCGAGCGCGACACGGCAGTCGGCGACCAGCAGCTGCGGCAAGTCGACATCGGCGACTTCACGCTCGACCAGCGCGGCGACGGCCCCCTTGGCCTTCACGTCGGCCAGGTAGTCGTGGCCATCGAAGCGCGGGCCGGTGAGGGCGACGAACAGCTGGCCAGTAGCAACCGTGCGGCTGTCGATGCTGACGCCGGTGAAGCTGGCATCGGCACCGACCAGGCGGGCATTCAGCGCGCCGGTCAGTTGGCTGAGGGTCATGGGCTTAAGCATGTGGAGCCTCCCAGGCGGCAAGTGCCTTGTCGGCTTCGACCAGGTCGGAGAAGTCATGGCGTTCGCCGTTGATCTCCTGGTAGTCCTCGTGCCCCTTGCCGGCCAGGACGACCACGTCGTCGGCACTGGCAGTGGCGATCAGGTGGGCGATGGCCTGGCCACGACCAGCGACGAACTCGACGTCGGCGGGTTTGGTGAAACCAGGGCGAATATCGTCGAAGATCCGCAACGGGTCTTCGGTACGGGGGTTGTCGTCGGTGACCAGCACGCGGTCGGCCAGGCGCTCGGCCACTTCGGCCATCAGCGGGCGCTTGCCGGCATCACGGTCGCCGCCACAGCCGAACAGGCACACCAGCTTGCCGTGGGCATGGGGGCGCAGGGCCTCGAGGACTTTTTCCAGGGCATCCGGGGTGTGGGCGTAATCGACCACCACCAGCGGTTTGTCGCCGCCGCCCAGGCGTTGCATACGGCCGACCGGGCCTTGCAACTGCGGGGTGACCTTGAGAATTTCGTCCAGCGAATAATCCAGGGCCAGCAGCGTTGCCACGGCGGCGAGCATATTGCTCAGGTTGAAGCGCCCCAGCAACTGGCTGCGCAGGGTACGCTCGCCCTGGGCAGTGACCAGGGTGGCGTGCACGCCATCGTCACTGAAACGGGCTTCGCGACAGAACAACGAGGCGTCCGGGTTTTCCAGGCTATAGCTGATCAACCGAGCATCGTTGTGACCGGTGATGGGGCGATTGGCAAAGTCGGCTGCCAGGCGCTGGCCGAACCCGTCGTCCAAATTGACCACCTGGCAACGCAGGCTCGGCCAGGCGAACAGCTTGGCCTTGGCGGCCTCGTAGGCCTGCATGCTGCCGTGGTAGTCGAGGTGGTCACGGGACAGGTTGGTCATCACCGCGATATCGAATTCCAGCGCGGCAACACGCCCCTGCTCCAGGGCATGGGAGGAAACCTCCATGGCCACGGCTTTGGCGCCGCCCTTCTTCAGGTCGTTGAGGGTCGCCTGCACGGCAATCGGGTCGGGCGTGGTCAGGCGGCCACTCTGCAGCTCGCCATAGAAACCAGTGCCCAGCGTGCCGATCAGGCCGCAGCGCTGACCGAGGGCATCGAGCGCCTGGGCCAGCAGTTGGGTAACGCTGGTCTTGCCGTTGGTGCCGGTGACGCCGACCAGGTCCAACTGACGGCTCGGCTCGCCGTAGAAGCGCCCAGCGATCTGCGACAGTTGGCCGATCAGGCCCTTGACCGGAATCAGCGGCACGTCGGTGATCGGCAGCACACTGGCGCCCTGCTCTTCATAGGCGACAGCCGCTGCACCACGGGCCAGGGCGTCGGCGATATGCGAGCGGCCGTCGACCTTGGCGCCGGGCACCGCCAGGAACAGGTCGCCCGGCCGCACGGCGCGGCTGTCCAGGGTCAGTTCACGGATCAGCGGGTCGCGGCTGGCGTTGGCGAACAGCTTGCTCAATGGCATCGTCATTATCCACGCCCTCCGTTAGCGGGTACTGCGTTGGCTTGCTGCGTCGAAGGCGCCGGCAGGTTGTCCGGCGGCACATTCATCAGACGCAGGGTGCCCGACATCACTTTGCTGAATACAGGGGCCGAGACCAGGCCACCGAAGTAGCCACCCTTGCTCGGTTCGTCGATGACCACGACGATCGCGTAGCGCGGGTCGCTCATCGGGCCGAAGCCGGCGAACAACGAGCGGTAGGCGTTCTCGGTGTAACCCTTGGAGCCGACGGTGGCTTTACGCGCGGTACCCGACTTGCCACCTACGTGATAGAACGGCACCTGGGCACGGAACACCCCGCGCGGCGCCTCGATCACCTGCTGCAGCATGGCCTGCACGGTTTCGGCGGTTTCTTTCGGGATCGCCTGCACCGCTTCCGGCGCCTTGTCGACCTTGAGGATGGACAGCGGCACCATCTTGCCGTCGTTGGCCAGCGCGGCGTAGGCGTGCACCAGCTGCAGCGCGGTCACCGAAACGCCATAGCCGTAAGACAGCGTGGCGGTTTCGGCCTTGCGCCACTCGCGGTGGTTGGGCAGGTTGCCGACGCGCTCGCCAGGGAAGCCGAGGCCGGTGTACTGGCCAAGCCCGACCTGGGACATCACCCGGTAGATGGCCTCGCCACCGATATCGAAGGCGATCTTGCTCATCCCCACGTTACTGGAGTTGATCAGGATGCCGGTCAGGTCGAGGATCGGGCCCTCGCTCTTGGACACGTCCTTGATGGTGTAACGGCCGATCTGCAGGCTGCCCGGATACACCTCGACCTTGTCGGTGGGTTTCCAGCGGCCGCTCTGCAACGCGGCGCTCATCGAGATCGGCTTGACCGTCGAGCCGGGCTCGAACACGTCGATGATCGCCCGGTTGCGCATCGCTGCCGGGAACATGCTGCGGCGGTTGTTCGGGTTGTAGGTGGGTTGGTTGACCATGGCCAGCACTTCGCCGGTCTTGACGTCCATGATCACCAGGCTGCCCGCCTTGGCCTCCTGCTCGGCAATGGCGTTGCGCAGCTCGCGGGTGGCCAGGTATTGCAGGCGCAGGTCAATCGACAACGCCAAGGTCTTGCCGGCCTTGGCGTTCTTGGTGACCTGGATGTCCTTGATCAACCGACCGCGCCGGTCCTTGATCACCTGCCGCTTGCCGGGCACGCCCGCCAGCCATTCGTCGTAGGCCAGCTCCACCCCTTCGCGACCGTGGTCGTCGAGGTCGGTGAAGCCGACCATATGGGCGGTGACGTCGCCGGCCGGATAGAAACGGCGGAACTCTTCGAGGCCGTAAACGCCAGGGACTTTCAGGTCGAGCACATGCTGCCCCTGCTCTGGGGTGAGGCCCCGGACCAGGTAGATGAACTCTTTGCCAGCCTGCTGCGTCAGGCGCTCGGTCAGTTGCTGGGCATTCTGCCCCAGTGCCGCGGCCAGTTGTGGCCAACGGTCCTTGGCCACCTGCATTTCCTTGGGGTTGGCCCACAGGGTGGTGACTGGGGTACTCACGGCCAGCGGTTCACCGTTGCGGTCGGTGATCAGGCCACGGTGCGCGGGGATCGGGATGTGGCGCAGGCTGCGGGCATCGCCCTGGCCTTTGAGGAAGTCGCGGTCGACCACCTGCAGGTCGATGATCCGCCAGCAGATGGCACCGACCATCAATGCCAGCAGGCCGATGACCACGCGGAAGCGCCAGGGGTAGAGTGCGCCTTCGAGCTTCATCATGGCGCCACCATCCGCACTTCGTCAGCAGCGGGGACGCGCATCTTCAGCTGTTCGCTGGCGAGGCTTTCGATACGGCTGTGGGCAGTCCAGGTGCTTTGCTCCAGGATCAACCGACCCCATTCGGCCTGGGCCTTGTCGCGCTCGCTCAGCTCACCGTACAGGGTGTTGAGCAACTGGCGATTCCAGTGCGCGCTGTACGACACGGCGATGGCCGAGACGAGCACGCCCACGAACAGCAGAAGCATCAGGAAGCTTCCGCCTGGCAGAGGTTTGGCGTACAGCCGGCTCACCGAAGCTTCTCCGCCACCCGCATCACGGCGCTGCGCGACCGCGGGTTGGCCTTGAGTTCTTCGTCGGAGGCGAACTGCGCCTTGCCGATGAGCTTGATCTTGGGCTCGAATACCTTGTGCTGGACCGGCAGGTTACGCGGCAGGTTGTCCGCCTCGCCCTTGGCCAGCTTGCGCATGAACAGCTTGACGATACGGTCTTCCAGCGAGTGGAAGCTGATCACTGCCAGGCGGCCACCCACCTCGAGCGCGTCGATCGCGGCTTCAAGGCCGACTTCGAGGTCGCCCAACTCGTTGTTGACGTGAATACGCAGGCCCTGGAACGCGCGAGTCGCCGGGTTCTTGCCCTTTTCCCAGGCGGGGTTGGCAACCTTGAGCACTTCGGCCAGGTCGCCGGTGCGGGTAAACGGCTGCTGTTCACGGCGCAGCACCACGGCGCGGGCCATGCGCTTGGCGAAGCGCTCCTCGCCGTACTCTTTGAACACACGGGCGATTTCTTCCTCCGCCGCAGTGGCGATGAACTCGGCGGCACTGATGCCGTGGTCCGGGTTCATGCGCATGTCCAAAGGGCCGTCGTTGAGGAAGCTGAAACCGCGCTCGGGGTCGTCCAACTGTGGCGAAGATACGCCCAGGTCGAGCAGGATGCCGCTGACCTTGCCGTCCAGGCCGCGTTCACGCACTTCGTCACCCAGCTCGGCAAAGCTGCGCTGCACAATGACAAAGCGGCCGTCTTCGGCCGCCAGCGCCTGCCCGGTGGCAATCGCTTGAGGATCCTTGTCGAACCCCAGCAGCCGCCCTTGCGGCCCAAGTTTGCTGAGGATCAGGCGGCTGTGGCCGCCACGCCCGAAGGTGCCGTCCAGATAGCAACCGTCGGCGCGCAGAGCCAATGCCTCGACAGCTTCGTCGAGCAGGACGGTGATGTGGTTGAAGCCGCTATCTATGGTCACAGGATCAGGTCACGCAAGTCATCGGGCATGGCGCCCGGTTGTTGAATAGCTGCAAGGTCGGCTGCCGAAACCGCGTTCCAGGCATCCTCATCCCACAGCTGGAATTTGTTCAGCTGCCCCACCAGCATCGCCTTCTTGTCGAGCTTGGCGTATTCACGCAGGCGGGGCGGCACCAGGAAACGCCCACTGCCGTCGAGCTCCAGGTCCACCGCATTGCCAATCAGCAAACGCTGCAGGCGGCGGTTTTCCTCACGCAACGACGGCAAGGCGCGCAACTTGGCTTCAATCTGTTCCCACTCATCGAGGGGATAAACACACAAGCAGGGGTCAACCGCGTCGATGGTCACGATTAACTGACCATTGCAACGCGAATCGAGCTCGTCACGGTACCGACTCGGCATGGCGAGCCGACCCTTGGCATCGAGGCTGACGGCGTTGGCTCCGCGGAACACGGCTGCGATTCCCCACAATGTTAGCTTTTTTGTGCCAGAAAACCCACTTCATCCCACTTTCTGCCACTTGCGCACACTATAGGAATCCGTCCGCCACACCGTCAAGGCACGTTCATAAGGAAAACCCTTACAGGACGTGGATTTAGCGCAACAAAGGAAGGGAAAAGGATTAGCGGAGATGAAAAGCGACGGAAAAAATCAAACGCACTCAGGCGGATAGAGTTCGAAGTTAAAGTAATTTATTAAGAGTAAGATTTTTTCGGTATTACGAAGGGGCATCTGCTATCGAATCAAGCAGGAGAAGGAGAGGTGGAGAGTCGATCTGTAAGCCGGGTTTTGTCGAGGACAGTCATTCCTCTACGACGGCCATCACTGGACGCCTCTAGCAACCTACCCGGTTCCGACGCGGGCCACGCCGTATGGAACCCTATTTGGTCTTGCTCCGAGTGGGGTTTACCTAGCCACGAACTGTTGCCAGCCGTGCGGTGCGCTCTTACCGCACCTTTTCACCCTTACCGGCACCGAAGTGCTTAGGCGGTTATTTTCTGTGGCACTTTCCGTAGGCTCGCGCCTCCCAGGCGTTACCTGGCACTCTGCCCTGCGGAGCCCGGACTTTCCTCCCCCGCCTTTTGCGGAACAAAAGACGGCAGCGACTGTCCGATCGACTCTCCGCCGCCAAGGTTACCGTCAGACGCGCTCAAGAACAAGCGATGCGACAATCAATATCATAGAGCCACTATTGGGCTTTCTGCTTTTCCAGCGCCAACTGATACAGCAGGTTCTTGCGCACACCGGTGATCTCGGCCGCCAATGCCGCCGCACGCTTGAGCGGCAATTCGGCCAGTAGCAGATCCAGCACTCGCTGCGCCTCGGTGCTGATTGCCTGTTCGTCATCAGGTGCAGTCCAGCCCGCCACCAGCACCACGCACTCACCCCGCTGCTGGTTGCTGTCACCTTGCACGAACGCGCGCAACTCACCCAGAGGCAAGCCCTTGAGCGTTTCGAAGGTCTTGGTGATTTCCCGCGCCAACACCGCCGGGCGTTCGGCGCCGAACACCACCTCCATGTCTTCGAGGCACTCGAGGATGCGATGCGGGGCCTCATAGAAGATCAGGGTCCGCGACTCCTCCCTGACCTGTTCCAGGCGCGCACGCCGCCCAGCGGACTTGGCGGGCAGAAAGCCTTCGAAGATGAAACGATCGGAAGGCAACCCGGCTGCCGACAACGCGGCGATCAGGGCGCAGGCACCCGGCACCGGCACCACCTGGACCCCCGCCGCGCGCGCCTGGCGCACCAGGTGATAGCCAGGATCGGAAATCAGTGGCGTGCCCGCATCGGATACCAGCGCCACGTCATCGCCGGCCAGTAGCCTTGTGATGAACCGCCCGCCCTCATCCCGCTCATTGTGTTCATGGCAGGCCGCCAACGGCGTATCGATGCCGAAATGCTGAAGCAGGCGCACCGAGTGCCGGGTGTCTTCGGCGGCAATCAGGCTCACCTGCGCCAGCACTTTCAACGCCCGCGCGCTCATGTCGTCAAGGTTGCCGATGGGCGTGGCGACCACATACAGCGTACCCATCGTCGATTTCGAAGCCCCTGCCACCTCAGTCACTGCGCACACCTGCCGTTCGGATCAAAGGCGCCATTGTAGCCCGAGCGCCCGCAACAGGGCGCAAAGAACTTCACTCCCCGCCCAGCCCAAGCCACCTATAGTGAAGGTTCGCGTTCGGCGAGTTCGCGCCCCGGCCCCCGCTTGGGTACAATTGCCGGCCAACTTGATCGAGTAACAGGACCTTTACATGATCGCTTGCCTGCGGCTGTTCACAGCCCTCTGCCTCGCCGCCCTGCTGGCAGCCTGCGCCAGCTCGCCCTCATCCAGCCTGGGCGAACTGCCGCGCACCCCGGATGCCAGCATCGAGCAGCTGCTCGACAAGGCAGCCACCAGCAAGTCCGCCGAAGACGCGGCGCTGCTGCGCCTGAGCGCCGCGGACCTGGCGTACAAGCAGAAGGACTTCCCACGCTCGGCGCGCATCCTCGAGCAGGTCCCGCTGGATTCGCTCAAGCCCGCCCAGCAAGTGTTCGCCTCCACCCTGGCCGCAGAACTGGCCATGAGCCGCAACCAGCCCAAGGCCGCGCTGACCGCCCTCGCCCACCCGAGCCTGCAACGCGTCGGCGAGCTACCGGAACAGCAGCAAGCGCGCACCTACAACGTCCACGCCGCCGCCCTCGAAGCCGATGGCCAGGCGCTGGCCGCCGCCCAGCAGCGCGTGCTGCTCGCACCCCTGCTCAGCGGCCAGGCCGCCGCCGCCAACAACGACTTGATCTGGGCGCTGGTCGCCGCGCTGCCGGCCGAGCAACTGCAACAGCCGAGCAACAATGAAACCCTCGCCGGCTGGACCAGCCTGGCCTTGGCGGTGAAGAGCGCCGGCACCCTGGAGCAGCAACAGGCCGCCATCGACACCTGGAAAAAACAGCACCCCGATCACCCAGCCGCCCAGCAACTGCCGCTGGCCCTCACCAAGCTTAAAGAGCTGGCCAGCCAACCGCTGACCAAGATCGCCCTGCTGCTGCCCCAGGAAGGCCAGCTGGCCGGCGTCGCCCGCGCCCTGCGCGACGGTTTCATGGCTGCCCACTTCCAGGCCCAGCAAGGCGGTCAACCGGCCCCAGCGGTGCAGGTATTCGACAGCTCGCGCATCACCTCGCTCGATGACTTCTATCGCCAGGCCCAGGCTGCCGGCGTGCAACTGGTGGTCGGCCCACTGGAAAAACCGCTGGTGAAAAAGCTTGCGGACTACCCACAGCTGCCCATCACCACCCTGGCCCTGAACTACGCCGACGCCGGCCAGAAAGCACCGCCACAGCTGTTCCAGTTCGGCCTCGCGGCTGAAGACGAAGCGCGCGAAGTCGCCCGTCGCGCCCGCGCCGACGGCAAGGTCCGCGCAGTCGCGTTGGTACCGCGCGGCGAATGGGGCGATCGCGTCCTCGCCGCGTTCCGCCAGGACTGGGAAGCCAACGGCGGCACCCTGCTGGCCGCCGAGCGCATCGCCCAGCCGGTCGCCCTCGCCCAGCAGATCGCCGACCTGTTCCAGCTGCGCCAGAGCGAAGGCCGGGCCAAGAGCCTGCAAAGCACCGTCGGTGGTGACATCGCCGCGCAACCGTCGCGTCGCCAGGACATCGACTTCATCTTCCTCGCCGCTACCCCGCAACAGGCCCAGCAGATCAAGCCAACGCTGAACTTCCAGTACGCCGGTGACGTGCCGGTGTACGCCACCTCCAACCTGTACAGCGCCAGCGGCGACGTCAACCAGTACAACGACATGAACGGCATCCGCTTCTGCGAAACCCCGTGGCTGCTGGACAACACCAACAGCCTGCGCCAGCAGGTGGTGCAACAGTGGCCACAGGCCGCCGGCAGCCTCGGCCGCCTGTATGCCATGGGCGTCGACGCCTACAGCCTGGCGCCACGCCTCGGCCAGCTCAAAGCACTGCCCGGCAACCGCATCGAGGGCCTGTCCGGCAGCCTGAGCATCAACGCCGCACAGCGTGTCGAGCGCCAACTGCCCTGGGCCGAGTTCTCCGGCGGCCAGGTCAAGCGCCTGCCGGACACCCCACGCTGATGCCCGGCGCATCGCCCAGTAGCGCGGGCCAGGCCGCCGAAGACCAGGCCCTCGGTTTTCTCGAGGGGCAGGGTCTTCAGCTGGTTACGCGCAACTGGCGATGCAAGGGTGGCGAGCTCGATCTGGTCATGCTCGATGCCGATACAGTAGTATTCGTCGAAGTCCGCTACCGGCTGCACGCGGACTTCGGCGGCGCGCTCGGCAGTATCGACGAGCGCAAGCAGAAGCGACTGGCGCTGGCCGCCACCCTTTTCCTGCATAAAGAACCCCGCTGGGCCGCTCAACCCTGCCGCTTCGACGTAGTCGCCCTGCAGGGCCAAGGCCACGCTGGGCAACCGCTTCTTTGGCTGAAAAACGCCTTCGAGTGCTGAACCCGTACCGAATTTTTCGCTCTATGTTTCGCGGGCGGAACCCTGGCGCGCGTCGCGCCGGTCAACGCCCCACTTAAGGTCTCACCAGATGGACATGCAATCCCGAATTCGCCGGCTGTTCCAGGCCAGCATCGACACCAAGCAACAGGCAATGGACATCCTGGCACCTCACATCGAGCAGGCCAGCCTGGTCATGGTCAACGCCCTGCTCAGCGACGGCAAGATGCTCGCCTGTGGCAACGGCGGCTCGGCCGGTGACGCCCAGCACTTCTCGTCGGAGCTGCTCAACCGCTTCGAGCGCGAGCGCCCGAGCCTGCCGGCCATCGCCCTGACCACCGACAGCTCCACCCTCACCTCGATCGCCAACGACTACAGCTACAACGAAGTCTTCTCCAAGCAGATCCGCGCCCTGGGCCAACCGGGCGACGTACTGTTGGCGATCTCTACCAGCGGCAACTCGGCCAACGTGATCCAGGCGATCCAGGCCGCACATGACCGCGAAATGATTGTCGTAGCCTTGACCGGGCGTGACGGTGGCGGCATGGCGTCGCTGCTGCTGCCCGAGGACGTGGAAATCCGCGTCCCCTCGACGGTCACCGCACGCATCCAGGAAGTCCACCTGCTGGCGATCCACTGCCTGTGCGACCTGATCGACAGCCAACTGTTCGGGAGTGAAGAATGATCCCCAAGCGTCTCGGCCTGATGGCCCTTACCCTGTGCCTGAGCATCAGCGGTTGCAGCTCGGTACTGACCTCGACCCGCAACTCGCCCATCGAGGATGACCGCGGCACCCGCACCATTGGTAGCAAGATCGACGACTCACTGATCGAAACCAAGGTTTCGGTGAACATCGCCAAGGCCAACCCCGACCTGGACAAGAGTTCGCACATCGTCGTCAGCAGCTACAACGGTGTGGTCCTGCTCGCCGGCCAAACCCCGCGCGCCGACCTCAAGTCGCTGGCCGAGCAGACCGCCGGCCAGGTCCAGCGCGTGAAGAAGGTGCACAATGAACTGCAAGTGATCCAGCCTTCCTCGATCCTTGCCCGCAACAACGACGCCTGGCTGACCACCAAGATCAAGACCCAGATGCTCGGTGATGCCAATGTTCCTGGCTCGCGCATCAAGGTGATCACCGAGAACGGCATCGTCTACCTGCTCGGCCTGGTCACTCAGCAAGAGGCCAACGCCGCCACCAATGTGGTGCAGGGCGTGTCGGGCGTGCAGAAGATCGTCAAGCTGTTCGAATACATCGACTGACCGGTTCACCGGCAAGGCCGACTCCTACAAACGCCGTAGGAGCTGGGCTTGCCGGCGAAGAGGCCATGACAGACAACAACGATTTCCAACCCTTGAAATGCCAGGAAACACCATGAAGAAGTACCTGCTCCCCACCCTGCTGATCGGCGCCTTCGCCGCCCTGGCCGGCTGCTCCAGCCCGAGCATCATCACCCTCAACGACGGTCGCGAACTGCAGACCCTCGACACGCCGCACTTCGACCGCAACTCGGGCTTCTACGAGTTCAAGCAACTCGACGGCAAGCAGAACCGCATCAACAAGGACCAGGTGCAGAGCATCAAGGACTTGTAAGCGCGAACGGCAGCAACAAAAAAGGCGATCCACTCGGATCGCCTTTTTTGTTACTTGACCACCTTGAGGCTGGGTCGACCACTGGGGCGCGGCGGCTGCCCACCGCCTTGTGGCGGGCCGTCGTCATCCGGCTCGACACCGTCATCCTGCAGATCGTCCTCATCGTCGATCGGCGACTCCAGCTCGAAGACCATGCCCTGGCCATTCTCCCGGGCGTAGACCCCCAGGATCGCGCCTGTCGGCACGTAGAGCGAACGGGATACGCCACCAAAGCGCGCCTCGAAGCTCACCGCCTCGTTGTCCATGTGCAGGTTGCGCACGGCACTGGGGGACATGTTCAGGACGATCTGGCCATCGCTGGCAAAGCCATCGGGCACCTGGACACCGGAATACTCGGCATTGACCAGCATATGGGGCGTGCAATCGTTGTCGACGATCCACTCGTACAGCGCGCGAACCATGTAGGGGCGACTGGAGTTCATCAACGGCTCCTTATTAAACCTTGCGCATTATCAAACCTTGCGCATTTCACGTTCGGCAGCGGACAGGCTCGCCTGGAAAGGCTCGCGGGCGAACTGTCGCTCCATGTAGTCCAGCAGCGGCTTGGCCTGCCGCGGCAATTCGATCCCCATCACCGGCAAACGCCAGAGGATGGGCAGTAGACAGCAATCGACCAGGCTTTGCTCCTCGCTCATGAAGCAGGCCATCTCACCGAACAGCGGTGCTACGCCGGTAAGGCTCTCGCGCAGCTCCTTGCGTGCCTGGCTGCGTGCCGCGTCGCTGCTGCGTGGATCGAGTACGGTGTCGGCCAGCGAGCACCAGTCACGCTGGATGCGGTGCATCAGCAAGCGGCTATTGCCACGGGCCACCGGATAGACCGGCATCAGCGGCGGATGGGGGTAGCGCTCATCGAGATACTCCATCACCACAGTCGATTCGTACAGCGCCAGGTCGCGATCGACCAGGGTCGGCAGGCTGCCATAGGGGTTCACTTCGACCAGCTTGGGCGGCAGGCGTTTGGCGTCGACGTCGATGATCTGCACGGTGACGCCTTTCTCGGCGAGCACCAGGCGTACCCGATGGGAGTAGTGATCAGCGGGGTCGGAATAGCAGGCTAACCTGTTGGTTGCGCCCATGTAGCGCCTCCTCGCACGGGATGCTTGTAAAACGGTAAATGAAAACGCGCCCGGGGCGCCCTGGCAGTATTGCCAAGGCGCCCCGGGCGCGTTCAACAACCAGAAACTACTGCGTGATCAGTGCACGTCCTTCCAGTATTCGCGCTTGAGCAAGTAGGCGAACACGAAGAAGAAAGCCAGGTACAGAAGCACATAGGTACCGATGCGCTGGCTTTCCAGTTTGACCGGGTTGGCCGAATAGGCCAGGAAGGTCACCAGGTTCTTGACCTTCTCGTCGAACTGCTCGGGCGTCAGGGTACCGGATTTCTCCTCGACGGTCAGCTGGTCGCATGCTTCATGGGTCAGCGGGCTGCCGGTCAGGGGGTCGAATTGCTTCTTGCCATCGACCACGGTCTGCACCTGCTTGCAACCAATCACCTGGTTGCCCTGCAAGCCCACCAGCACGTTAGGCATACCCACGTTGGGGAACACCTTGTTGTTCACCCGGTAGGGGCGCGATGGGTCCTCGTAGAAGCTGCGCAGGTAGGTGTACAACCAGTCATTGCCGCGCACCCGGGCCACCAGCGTCAGGTCGGGCGGCGCCGCACCGAACCAGGTCTTGGCATCGTTGGGCTGCATGCCGATCTTCATGTGGTCACCGATCTTGGCACCGGTGAACACCAGGTTCTCGAGCATCAATTCATGGGGGATCCCCAAGTCATCGGCCACCCGCTCATAACGCTGGAACTTGGCGCTGTGGCACCCCATGCAATAGTTGGCGAAGGTGCGCGCCCCGTCCTGCAGGGCAGCCTTGTCAGTGAGGTCGACGTCGACCTTGTCCAGCTCCAGGCTATGCTCGGCAGCGAAAGAAAGCCCCGGCATCAGTGCCAGCAAGCATACTGCAATAAACTTTTTCATCAGCCAGTCACCCTTTCCGGAACCGGTTTGGTCTTCTCGAGCCTTGTGTAGAACGGCATCAGCAGGAAGTAGGCGAAGTACAGCACCGTGCACACCTGCGACAGCAAGGTACGCCCCGGCGTCGGCGCCAGCACGCCCAGCACACCGAGAATGACGAAGGCCACGCAGAACACCAGCAGCCAGATCTTGCTCATCCAGCCCTTGTAGCGCATGGAGCGCACTGGGCTACGGTCGAGCCAGGGCAACACGAACAGCACGGCGATCGCGGCGCCCATGGCGATGACGCCGAACAGCTTGTCGGGCACCGCACGCAAGATCGCGTAGAACGGCGTGAAGTACCACACCGGGGCGATATGCTCAGGCGTCTTGAAGGCGTTAGCCTGCTCGAAGTTCGGTTTTTCCAGGAAGTAACCACCCATTTCCGGGAAGAAGAACACCACGGCACAGAACACGAAGAGGAACACCACTACGCCGGCGATATCCTTGACGGTGTAGTACGGGTGGAAGGGGATGCCGTCCAGCGGGATGCCGTTCTCGTCCTTTTTCTTCTTGATGTCGACACCATCGGGGTTGTTCGAACCCACCTCGTGCAGCGCCAGGATGTGCAGCACCACCAGGCCGAGAATCACGATCGGCAGGGCCACCACATGCAGGGCGAAGAAGCGGTTCAGGGTGATGCCGGAGATCAGGTAGTCGCCACGAATCCACTGGGTCAGGTCACCCCCGATGACCGGGATCGCACCAAACAGCGAGATGATCACCTGGGCGCCCCAGTACGACATCTGCCCCCACGGCAGCAGGTAGCCCATGAACGCTTCGGCCATCAGCGCCAGGTAGATCAGCATGCCGAACAGCCAGACCAGCTCGCGCGGCTTCTGGTAGGAGCCGTACAGCAGGCCGCGGAACATGTGCAGGTACACCACGATGAAGAACGCCGAGGCGCCGGTGGAGTGCAGGTAGCGCAGGATCCAGCCGTACTCGACGTCGCGCATGATGTACTCGACCGAGGCGAACGCCTCTTCCGCCGAGGGGGTGAAGCTCATGGTCAGCCACACACCGGTGACGATCTGGTTGACCAGCACCAGCAGGGCCAGCGAGCCGAAGAAGTACAGGAAGTTGAAGTTCTTGGGCGCGTAGTACTTGCTCAGATGGTCTTCCCACATCTTCGTCGCGGGGAAGCGCGCATCGATCCACTCCATGAACTTGCTCATCATGCTTTCTCCTGGTCGATGCCGATGACGATGAGGTCGTCCGACTCGTACGAGTGCGGTGGCACTGGCAGGTTGAGAGGCGCTGGCTGGGACTTGTAGACGCGGCCAGCCAGGTCGTAGTGCGAACCGTGGCACGGGCAGAAGTAGCCACCGACCCACTTGGGCCCCAGGTCAGCGGGCGCGACTTCGGGGCGGAACGTGGGCGAGCAGCCCAGGTGGGTGCACAGGCCGACCAGGATGAGGATCTCGGGCTTGATCGAGCGATTCTGCGGATCGACGTAGGTGGGTTGCACCGACGCCTTGGACTCGGGATCGGCAAGCTCGCCGGCGATTTTTTTAAGATTACCGAGGATCTCTTCGGTTCGCCGCACGATGAATACAGGTTGGCCGCGCCACTCGGCCACCATCTGCTGGCCGGGCTCGACCTTGGCGATATTGACCTTCACCGGTGCACCGGCGGCTTTCGCCTTGGCACTGGGAAACCATGACCCCACGAACGGTACCGCAGCCCCCACTGCCCCCGCTGCCCCGACCACGGATGTCGCGGCTACGAGGAAGCGGCGCCGGCCTGCGTTGACGCCGTCATTGCTCATTCAGTCCTCTCCCATCAGCTTGCTTGGCCTGTTTGAACAGGCATCTACTTAGGTGTGTCTGTGGCACTAAAAAGTGGTCGCAATGGTAAGGAACAAATCCACACACTGACAAGGTGATTACCCGCTCGTCGGGTCACTACCCTCGCTTTGCTTGATCTGCGTCTATGCGACAAGTTGCCACCGACGGTGGCCTGCGGGGTGAGCTCGAAGCCGGTGCAGCCGTGAGGCGAAGTTGAGCAAGCGAACTAACCGCGCAGGGCGCTAGAGGACAGGTTAGTTCAAGACATAAAAAAAGCCCGGTTCCAGAGGAACCGGGCTTCTTCGACTGCCGAAGCGGTATTAACGCTTGGAGTACTGAGGACGCTTACGCGCTTTACGCAGACCCACTTTCTTACGCTCGACTTCACGAGCGTCGCGGGTGACGTAGCCAGCACGACGCAGAGCGCCACGCAGGGTTTCGTCGTATTCCATCAGGGCGCGGGTGATACCGTGGCGGATCGCACCGGCCTGACCGCTGACACCACCACCGGAAACGGTGACGTAGATGTCGAACTTCTCAACGGTCTCGGTCAGTTCCAGCGGCTGGCGAACAACCATGCGAGCGGTTTCGCGGCCGAAGAACACGTCCAGAGAACGGTTGTTGATGGAGATGTTACCGGTACCCGGACGCAGGAAAACGCGAGCGGTTGCGGTCTTGCGACGGCCAGTGCCGTAGTTTTGAGTCGCCGACATAATGAACTATCCCGTTAGATCTTCAGTTCTTGAGGCTGCTGAGCAGTGTGTGGGTGAGCAGCACCCGCGTACACTTTCAGCTTGCGGTACATGTCGCGACCCAGCGGGTTCTTCGGCAGCATGCCTTTGACCGCGGTTTCGATGACACGCTCAGGGGCCTTGGCGATCAACTTCTCGAAGTTGATTTCCTTGATACCGCCCGGGAAGCCGGAGTGGGAGTAGTACATCTTGTCGGAAGACTTGGCACCAGTCACACGGATTTGCTCGGCGTTGATGACGACGATGTAGTCGCCGGTGTCAACGTGAGGGGTGTATTCTGGCTTGTGCTTGCCACGCAGGCGGCTAGCGATTTCGGTAGCCAGACGACCCAGGGTCTGACCAGCGGCGTCGACTACGAACCACTCGCGCTTTACTGTTTCCGGTTTAGCAGTAAAAGTTTTCATTCTCTAAAGCCTCAGAGGCCGCCCAGCGAAAAATAGACGGCGAATCTTACTGGATAGTGCACGGCTTGCCAAGGGCAAACGCGCAGCCGAACGCTGACGCTTTTGGGGGCTCGGGTCGGGCACGCCAATGTTCGACAAAGGTTCTTCTAGCGTGGTGGTGCATCACTTCCGCCACGCGAAGAGCTGCAGAATTATCCAGATTGCGCGAAAAATTTCAACCTGCTTTTATGGGCTTCTTTGCCAGGAGCGTCCTTTCGATGGAATACCGCAAGCTCGGTCGTACCGACCTCAACGTCAGCGCCCTGTGCTTGGGCACCATGACCTGGGGCGAGCAGAACACCCAGGACGAAGCCTTCGCCCAGATCCGCCTGGCCAAGGACAGCAACATCAATTTCATCGACACCGCCGAGATGTACCCGGTGCCGCCGCGCCCAGAGACCTACGCCGCCACCGAGCGCATCATCGGCAACTGGTTCGCGAAAAACGGCGACCGCGACGACTGGTTGCTGGCCAGCAAGGTCGCCGGCCCCGGCAACGGCATCAGTCATATCCGCGACGGCCAGCTCAAGCACAACCGCCAGCACATCGTTGCCGCACTCGATGCAAGCCTTGCGCGCTTGCAGACCGACCGCATCGACCTGTACCAGTTGCACTGGCCCGAGCGCAGTACCAACTTCTTCGGCAAGCTGGGTTACCAGCACCTGCCCCAGGACCTGTTCACCCCACTGGAAGAAACCCTGGAAGTACTCGACGAACAGGTGCGCGCCGGCAAGATCCGCCATATCGGCCTGTCCAACGAAACCCCGTGGGGCACCATGAAGTTCCTGCATTTGGCCGAAACCCGCGGCTGGCCACGTGCGGTTTCGATCCAGAACCCCTACAACCTGCTCAACCGCAGTTTCGAAGTGGGCCTGGCAGAAGTGGCGATCCGCGAACAGTGCGGCCTGCTGGCTTACTCACCGCTGGCCTTCGGCATGCTCTCGGGCAAGTACGAGAATGGCGCCCGCCCGGCAGATGCCCGCCTGACCCTGTTCAGCCGCTTCGCCCGCTACTCCAACCCACAAACCGTGGCGGCGTGCAGCCGTTATGTGCAACTGGCCCAAGCGCATGGGCTGGATCCTGCGCAGATGGCCCTGGCGTTCGTGACCCGGCAGCCGTTCGTGACCAGCAACATCATCGGCGCGACCACGGTCGAGCAATTGCAGAGCAACATCGATAGCCAGGCGCTGAACTTGAGCGACGAGCTGCTGGCGGCGATCGAGGCGATTCATCAGGAGCAGCCCAATCCGGCGCCCTGAGCCGAGCCCTGTGTCGCCTGCTTCGCGGGCAAGCCCGCTCCCACAGGATCTCACTACGCTCGAGGCCTGCGGGGTACCTGTGGGAGCGGGCTTGCCCGCGAAGCAGGCGACGCCGTGCATTGGGGTAGACACAATCGCCAAAAAATAAGACGATCCAGCCGGTGATTGACCACTCTACCCTATAAGAACAATGACAATGATGTTTACCCAACCCCCCGCGTCGCTGCGGCGCGTCAGCATCCTGGCCATTGATAAAGTGTTCGCTTCGACACTGATGCAGGCCAAGGACTTCTTCCACCTGGCCAGCCTGCGCTACAGCAAGCAGCTGGGCCTGGGCCTGCAACCGATGTTCGAGATCGGCCTGGTGAGCCCCGACGGCCTGCCCGTGGACAGTTTCAGCAACGTGCAGCTACCGGTCGACAGCGGCCTGAACGATGCCGACGTGATCATCCTCCCGGCCTTCTGGGACGACTTCGACAATCTCCTGCAACGCTACCCGCAAGTGCTGCCCTGGCTGCGCGCGCAACATGCCCGTGGCGCGGTGCTGTGCGCCGAGGCCAGCGGGGTGTTCTGGCTGGCTGAGTCCGGCCTGCTCGACGGCAAGGAGGCGACTACCTACTGGCGTTTCTTCGCCAGCTTCGCCGAGCGCTTCCCGAAGATCCGCCTGAACCAGGACAAGCACCTCACCGATGCCGACAACCTCTACTGCGCCGGCGGCACCACGTCGGCCTGCGACCTGTACATCTATCTGATCGAACGCTTCTGCGGCGCCAACGTCGCCCGCGCCGTGGCCCGCGACATCCTCTACGAAGTGCAACGCAGCTACACTCCCGGGCGCATGGGCTTCGGCGGGCAGAAGCTGCACCAGGACCTGATCATCCTGCAGATCCAGCACTGGCTCGAAGAGCACTTCGCCGACAAGTTCCGCTTCGAGGATGTGGCACGCAACCACGGCATGAGCATCCGCAATTTCATGCGCCGCTTCCAGAGCGCCACCGGCGACAAACCGCTGCACTACCTGCAACGGCTGCGCATCGAGACCGCCAAGGGCCTGCTGTCGAGCACGCGCAAGAGCATCAAAACCATCAGCTACGAGGTGGGGTACGACGACGCGAGCTTCTTCGCCCGCCTGTTCCGCCAGCACACCGAACTGTCGCCGAACCAGTATCGCCAGCAGTTCATGCAGGAAGCCTGAAAGCATCGCGGGGCAAGCCCGCTCCCACGCCATGAACCCATGGTGTGGGAGCGGGCTTGCCCCGCGATGCCTTGCAACGTCGATTTAAGGCTTGTGCGCCCGCGCCAGGAACTCGTGGGACTGCATCTCGAGCAAGCGGCTGAGGGTGCGCTGGAACTCGAAGCTCAGGCGCCCGCCGGTGTACAGGTCCTTCAACTCCACCTCGGCCGAAATGATCAACTTCACGTTACGGTCGTAGAACTCGTCGACCATGTTGATGAAGCGACGCGCGATGTCATCGGTAGTGACGCCCATCTGTTCGACGTTGCTCAGCAGCACCGCGTGGAAGATCTTGCCCAGCTCGATGTAGTCGTTCTGGCTACGCGGGCCGTCACACAGCGCACGGAAGTCGAACCAGGCGACGTCGTCGCAGGTACGCAGCGCGTGGATCTCGCGGTTTTCGATCATCAGCACGTCGTTCTCGACCGCCTGGGTACACTCGGGCGTCAGCGCCTTGAAGCTTGCGCGCAGGCTCTCGTGGGCGGCGGCGTCGAGCGGGAAGTGGAACAGCTCGGCCTGCTCCAGGTGACGCAGGCGATAGTCCACGCCACTGTCGACGTTCACCACGTCGGTGAACTGCTTGATCATGGCGATGGCCGGCAGGAAGCGCGCGCGCTGCAAGCCGTCCTTGTACAAACCGTCCGGCACGATGTTGGAGGTCGCCACCAGCGACACGCCATTCTTGAACAGTTCTTCCATCAGCGTGCCGAGGATCATGGCGTCGGTGATGTCGGAGACGAAGAATTCGTCGAAGCAGATCACCTTGGCTTCATCGCTGAAACGCTTGGCGATGATGGTCAACGGGTTCTTCTCGCCCTTGAGGGTCTTCATCTCCTCGTGCACCCGCTTCATGAAGCGGTGGAAGTGCGTGCGCATCTTCTGCTTGAACGGCAGCGCTTCATAGAAGGTGTCGACCAGGTAGGTCTTGCCTCGCCCTACCCCGCCCCAGAAGTACAGGCCCTTGACCGGGGTCTGCTCCTTCTTGCCGAACAGCTTGCCGAACATGCCCGGCTTGTTGTTCTGCGCGTGCACCAGGTCGTCGTACAGGCGCTGCAAGTGACGCACCGCAGTTTCCTGCGCCGCGTCATGGAAGAAGTCGGGGCGTTTCAGATCGGCTTGGTATCGTTCTAGGGGCGTCATGATTTCGTTAGCGAGGCAACAAAAAACGGGCCGTCACTTTAGCGACCGGCCCGCTTGATGGCAATGATACATGCGGCCATTGTCCGCCTGCATGCATTCCCTGTGGGAGCGGGCTTGCCCGCGAACACCGGCGAAGCCGGTGCCAAGCACCGCGTCGCATGCTTCGCGGGCAAGCCCGCTCCCACAGTCTTTATGCCTCAGTCCGCTTGTGGCGCCAGCGCCTCGCGCAGGCTCTGAATCGCGGCTTCACGGGCCTCGGCATTGTCGAACTGCGGCCCCTCGGCCACTTGCTCGCCATCCAGCCACAGCGCAAAGCCCAGGCCTTCGACCCGCACATCCGCCTCGCCACCCTGCTGCAACTGCTTGCTCACCGCGCCAGCGCTCTTGCCGTCGGCAAAGCTGCGCGACAGCAGCAGCTGCTCGCCATCGGCGGCCAGCAGGCGGAAGCGGAAGCTGCCGTCTTCGTCGCGGAAGCTGACGAAACGCGCGCTCTTGGCGGCCTTCTTCTTCACTTCGCTGGTGGCCTGCACGGCGGTGCGGAACGAACGCAGGCCTACGGCCTCGCGCAGCTGTTCGAGGAACGGAGTGGCGATCTTGCGCGCCTTGGTGGCACCGGCCAGGAGGATGTCCTCCAGATCGGACGGGCGCGAAATCAGCTGGTGGTAATGCTCGCGCTTTTCGGCCAGCTGTCCGTCGAGCAGTTGGAACAGGCGCTGCTTGGCTTCGCCCCAACCCAGGCCCTGCACCAGCTCTGCGCGGAACTCGGCGCATTGCGCCTGGGTGGAGAAGGCCTGGAACAGGGTGAACAGGTGCGAATTGTCCGGGTCCTTCGCCTCGCCTGGTGCCTTGGAGTCGGTGACGATGCGCGAGATCGCGTCCTTCATGTCCTTGGCGCTGGTGAACAGTGGGATGGTGTTGTCGTAGCTCTTGGACATCTTGCGACCGTCCAGGCCCGGCAGCGTGGCCACGCTCTCTTCGATCACCGCCTCGGGCAGGGCGAAGAAGTCCTTGCCCTGGCCGAACAGGTGGTTGAAACGCTGGCCGATGTCGCGGGCCATCTCCACGTGCTGGATCTGGTCGCGGCCGACCGGCACCTTGTGCGCGTTGAACATCAGGATATCGGCGGCCATCAGCACCGGGTAGCTGAACAGGCCCATGGTCACGCCGGCATCCGGGTCTTCACCGGCCTCGACGTTCTTGTCCACCGAGGCCTTGTAGGCGTGGGCGCGGTTGAGCAGGCCCTTGGCCGCGACACAGGTCAGCAGCCAGGTCAGCTCGGGGATCTCGGGGATGTCCGACTGGCGGTAGAAGGTCACCTTGTCCGGGTCCAGGCCACCGGCCAGCCAAGTGGCGGCGATTTCCAGGCGCGAGCGCTGGATGCGCTGCGGGTCGTCGCACTTGATCAGCGCGTGGTAGTCGGCCAGGAAGTAGAACGAATCGGCACCAGGCTGCTGGCTGGCCAGGATTGCCGGGCGGATGGCACCGGCGTAGTTGCCTAGGTGCGGGGTGCCGGTGGTGGTGATACCGGTGAGAATGCGCGTCGTCATGGGTGTTCGCTTGTTCAGGCTTGCTCAGTTCGAAAGGCGCGGCAGCAGCAGATCCTTCAGATCGGTCAGCTTGCCATGGAAGAAGTGTCCGCATTCTGCCACTTTCAGCAGCTCGTGGGGGCGCGTCAGCGCCGCAGACCAATCGTAGACCAGCTGCGGGTCGACCACTTCGTCGGTGTCCGGCTGCACCACCGTGAGGGCAACGCGGCCAGGTAGCGGGAACTGCTCCGTCAGGCGCATCACCGCCGGGGCGATCATGAACAGTTGCTGCAGCTCGACGCCTTCGGCCTCCAGGTGCCCAGCCAGGCTGGCGGCGACGAAGCCGCCGAAGGAGAAGCCCATCAGTACCAGCGGCAGCTCGGGGTGCTGATCACGCAGCCAGGCGGCTGCGGCTTGCGCATCGGCCACTTCACCGGCGCCCATGTCGTGGCTGCCGGCGCTCTGGCCGACGCCACGGTAGTTGAAACGCAGGGTGACGTAACCGGCGTCGCGGGCGGTGCGTTGCAGGGTCGAGACCACCTTGTTGAGCATGGTGCCGCCCTGGACCGGGTTGGGGTGGCAGATCAGCACCGCGCCACGGGCATCGGCCACGTCCAGGTACAAGGCTTCCAGCTGGCCACATGGGCCATCGATGAACATAGGTGTTTCGCGGATAAGCAAGGCACTACTCCGTGACCTCGGGGTGGGTCGACTCGTCTAGCAGAGGAATTCTGTTCTGATTTGCGATTGCTCGCGGTATACAGCGCAGGTCTGAGCCGTTAACGTAAAGCAAAGCCGTTTATAGAGGAAGGACTCGTGGAACACTCGCTCCTTGTTTGGTTGCTGCCGACCCTGGCCCTGGTCATCGGTGTCGTCGCAGGTTTCGCGCTGGCCCGCCTGCTGCCCAACGCGGCGCCCAGCAATACACAACGCCAGCTGGATGACATCCAGCAGCGTTTCGACACCTATCAAAATGAGGTGGTCACCCACTTCAACAGCACCGCGTCGCTGGTGCAGAAGCTCACGCAAAGCTACCAGGACGTGCAGGATCACCTGGCCGACGGCGCCAACCGCCTGGCCCTGGACGAGCTGACCCGTCAGCGCCTGCTGGCTGCCCTGCACTCGGAAGCGGCGCAAGCGCCACGCGACCGCCTGACCCCACCGAAAGACACCGCCGAAGTGCCGCGTGACTACGCCCCTAAGGCACCGAACTCGCCGGGCATGCTGGATGAGAGCTACGGGCTCAAGCGTTGATCGGATGAAATGAAAAAGGCCTCGTCAGAGGCCTTTTTTGTGGGCGCGGTTTACTGGCCCTATCGCCGGCAAGCCGGCTCCCACATCTTACGCGGTCAGTGTAGGAGCGGCCTTGTGTCGCGAAAGGGTCGCAAAGCGGCCCCTGGTTTCTCTGTGGCATTCAAAATTACCGGGGCTGCGATGCAGCCCTTTCGCGGCACAAGGCCGCTCCTACAGAGACCGCGCAAGGCTTTGGGTGGGGGGCTTGCTGGCGATAGGGTCAATACAGCCAGGGCCATCATCGATACCAGGATGCGCCTTCATCCGTGATGGCATACCTTGCCTGGGCCTGCGCCAATACCTCTTTGGGCAAACGCCCCTGCCGCACCAGGCCATACAACGCCGCCATCACCACCGCATACCTGTCCACCTCGAAGAACCGCCGCAACTGCTGGCGTGTGTCGCTGCGCCCAAAGCCATCGGTGCCGAGGGTGATGTAGGGTGCCTGCACATACTCGGCAATCAGTTGCGGCCAGGCGCGCACATAGTCGCTCGCCGCGATCACCGGCGCATCGCCGGGCAGGCACTGGCGCAGGTGGCAATGCTCATCCTCACCGGCAATGCCGCTGCGCCGAGCATCCCGCGCATCACGCGCCAACTCGCTGAAACTGGTCACGCTGAACACCTCGCAGTCGACCTGCCACTCGTTCACCAGCAGCTCGCCCGCCGCGATGACCTCGCGCAGGATCGTGCCCGAACCCAGCAAGCGCACCTGGCCCCGCGGCTGCTCCGCTTGCTGCCGGGTGTACAGATACATGCCACGCAACACCGCCTCCCGCACGCCATCGGGCAACGATGGCTGTGGATAGTTTTCGTTCATCACCGCCACGTAGTGGAACTCGTCGCGCTGCTCCACCAGCATGCGCCGGGCGGCATGGTCGAGGATCAGCGCCAGCTCCCCGGCGAAACACGGGTCCCAGGCCCGGCAGTTGGGCACCATCGAGGCCATCACCAGGCTCGAACCGTCCTGATGCTGCAAGCCCTCCCCGCCCAGGGTGGTGCGCCCGGCGGTGGCGCCCAGCAGCAGGCCGCGGGCGCGCTGGTCGGCGGCGGCCCAGATCAGGTCGCCAACGCGCTGGAAGCCGAACATCGAGTAATAGATGTACACCGGCAACATCGGCTCGCCGTGTACCGCATACGAGGTGGCCGCCGCGACCCACGACGAAATCGCCCCGGCCTCGGTGATGCCCTCCTCGAGCAACTGGCCGTCGCGGGCCTCCTTGTACACCAGCAACGAACCGGCATCCTCGGGCTCATAGCGCTGCCCGGCCGGAGAATAGATGCCGATCTGGCGGAACAGGCTGGCCATGCCGAAGGTGCGCGCCTCGTCAGCGACGATCGGCACCACACGCGGCCCCAGCCCAGGCGCCTTGAGCCAATGGCCGAGCAGACGCACGGCGGCCATGGTGGTGGACATCTCCTTGCCATCGGCGTGCAGGGCGAAACCGGCAAATGCATCGAGTTCGGGCAGAGGCAACGTGGCACAGTCACTGCGCCTGATGGGTAACGCCCCACCGAGGGCAGCACGGCGCTGGCGCAAATAGACCATCTCCGGGCTATCCTCGGCCGGGCGGTAGAAACGCAGCTGCTCCACCGCCTCATCCGACAGCGGCAGGTGGAAGCGATCGCGAAACGCCAACAGCGCCTGCACATCCAGTTTCTTGGCCTGGTGCGCGGTCATCCGCGACTCGCCGGCACTGCTCATGCCATAGCCTTTCTTGGTCTTGGCCAGGATCACCGTCGGCCGGCCCTTGCACGCCTTGGCGGCGGCGTAGGCCGCGTGCAGCTTGCGGAAATCGTGGCCACCGCGCTTGAGCGCGTTGATCTCGTCGGAGCTCATGTGCGCCACCAGGCGCTGCAAGGCCGGGGCCTGGTTGAAGAAATGCTCGAGGTTGTAACTGCCATCTTTGGCGCCGAGGGTCTGGAACTGGCCATCGGGGGTGGCCGCCAACTGGCGCAGCAGCGCGTGCTCATGGTCGCGGGCGAACAACGCGTCCCACTCCGAGCCCCACAGCACCTTGATCACGTTCCAGCCGGCGCCGCTGAACAGCGCCTCCAGCTCCTGGATGATCTGGCCATTGCCGCGTACCGGGCCGTCCAGGCGTTGCAGGTTGCAATTGACGATGAAGGTCAGGTTGTCCAGCCCCTCGCGGGCCGCCAGGGTCAGGCCGGCGGTGGACTCAGGCTCATCCATCTCGCCGTCGCCGAACACGCCCCACACATGCCGGCCCGAGGTATCCAGCAGGCCCCGGTGCTGCAGGTAGCGCATGAAGCGCGCCTGGTAGATGGCATTGAGCGGGCCGATGCCCATGGAGCCGGTGGGGAACTGCCAGAAGTCGGGCATCAGCCAGGGGTGGGGGTAGGAGCACAGGCCATTGCCCGCGACCTCCTGGCGATAGTTGGCCAATTGCTGCTCGCTCAAGCGCCCTTCGAGAAACGCCCGGGCATAGATGCCCGGGGCCGAGTGCGGCTGGAAGAACACCAGGTCGCCGGTGCGTTGCTCGCCACCGCTTTCGCCACGGAAGAAGTGCTGGAAACCGACCTCGAAGATCTCCGCCGCCGAGGCGTAGCTGGCGATATGCCCGCCCAGTTCGCCATAGGCATGGTTGGCCCGCACCACCATGGCCAAGGCGTTCCAGCGCAGGATGCCGGTGATCCGCTCATCCAGCTCCAGATCGCCCGGATAGGCCCCCTGCTGCTCCACCGGCAAGGTGTTGCGGTAGGCAGAGAAGGCCTGCGCCTCGCGCTCCAGGCCCAGCTCAAGGGCGTGGGCTTGCAGGCGCTGCAACAGGTAGCGCGCCCTCGCAGCGCCGCAGTGGGCCAAGGTGGACGCCAGCGCCTGGCACCATTCCTCGGTCTCGGCCGGATCGCTGTCCAACGCCGCATCGAGGGGCGTCAACGGCTCGTTCGGGTTCATCATCGCTACCATTGCGCAAGCCTCGTCCGTGGCAGTTCAGGCACAGGCCTTCAGGGCCTGGTCGATATCGGCCAGCAGGTCGTCGATGTCCTCCAGCCCCACCGACAACCGCACCAGCCCCTCGGAGATACCATGGTGCGCCCGCTCCTGCGGGGTGTAGCTGGAGTGGGTCATGCTCGCCGGGTGCTGGGCCAGCGACTCGGCGTCACCCAGGCTCACCGCCCGGCTGAACAGCTGCAAGGCGTTCATGAACCGACGCCCGGCTTCGATACCGCCCTTGAGCTCGAAGGCGATCATCCCGCCTGGCAGGCGCATCTGCCGTTGTGCCAGCGCGTACTGAGGGAACGACGGCAGGCCCGGGTAGTGGATCAGCTCGACCTGCGGCTGGCGGGCCAGGTGCTCGGCCAACCGCTGCGCATTGGCGCAGTGCCGGTCCAGACGCAGGGCCAGGGTTTTCATGCCACGCATCAGCAGCGAGGCGTCGTGGGGCGAAAGCACCGCGCCGGTCATGTCCTTGAGCCCTTGCAGGCGAATGCGATCGACCAACGCCTTGCGCCCCACCACCAGGCCGGCGGTGATGTCGCCATGGCCGGACAGGTATTTGGTGGCCGAATGCACCACCAGGTCGGCGCCCAATTCCAGCGGGCGCTGCAAATACGGGGTGCAGTAAGTATTGTCGACCACGATGCTGATGTCGTGGCCACGCACCGCGTCGGCCACTGCGGCAATATCCACCAGTTGCATGTTGGGGTTGGCCGGGGTTTCGAAGTAGATCATCCGCGTTTTGGGCGTGATTGCTGCTTTAAGCGCCTGAGGGTCGTTGAGGTCGACATGCTGGATCTTCACCCCGAACTCACCGATGCCGTGGTGCAGGTAGGCGAAGGTGCAGCCGTACAGGGTGCGGCCGACGATCAACTCGTCACCTGGGCGTAGCAGGGTCCACAGGGTGGAGGTGATCGCCCCCATGCCCGAGGCCAGCGCCAGCCCGGCCTCGCCGCCTTCGAGCGACGCCATGCGGTGTTCCAGCAAGGCCAGGGTGGGGTTGGAAATACGGCTGTAGAAGTGCCCGCCCTCCTCCCCGGCAAAGCAGGCGGCGCCGTACTCGACGGTAGGGAAAGCGAAGGTAGCGGTCTGGTAGACCGGCGGCACCAGTGCGCCGCCGTGGGACAGCGGGTCGTATCCGTAATGGATGGCCCGCGTGGAAAAACCGGTGTTGTTATTGGAGTCGCGCATGGCAACAGCCTCGTGTGGTTTGCTATAAGCTTATGCCACCGAGCTGCTGCACATTTTCCAAATTGGCCCACGGTTATGGGCCCTGATTGGAAGAAAAACAATAAATACAAAAGCTGGAGGGCAAACCATGCCTTCGTCACTCGACCGCACCGACCGCGCCCTGCTAGCCGCCCTGCAGGACAACGCCCGCCTGACCGTGTCCGAACTCGCCGACCAGGTCGCGCTGACCACCTCGCCCTGCTGGCGACGGGTCAAGCTGTTGGAGGACAACGGCTACATCACCGGCTACCAGGCCATCCTTTCGCCCAAGTCGCTGGGCTTCGGGGTAACCGCCTTCGTCAGCATCATGATGGACTCGCATACCAAGGAGATAGCCTTGGCGTTCGAACGACGCTTGATGGAGATCCCCGAGATCGTCGCCTGCCACAACATTTCCGGGCGCTATGACTTCTTGTTGGAAATCCTGGCGCGGGATCTGGAGTCGTTCGGCGAATTCACCCGCGAAGTGCTGCAGCGGTTGCCGGGGGTGAAGGAAATCTATTCGAGCTTTTCGTACAAGGCGGTGAAGGAGCGGCGGGTGATTCCGGTGTCGGAGCAGCATATCTAGGGGCGCTAGGCGGCCCCATCGCCGGCAAGCCGGCTCCCACATGAACTGCGCCGAACCTTGTGGGAGCCGGCTTGCCGGCGAAAGGGCTCAATGCCTCATGCCAAGCTCGGCATCATCCATCAGCGCCTTGGCCAACGCGCTCAAGTAATAAGAGGCCCAGAGCAACTGCGGCTTCTCCTCCATGATCCCGGCGATGGTCAGGTCGCGCACGCAGCCCATCAGCTCCGAGGCTTGATCGCGGGCATGCTGGCAAGGGATGCCAGGTTCGATGCAGAACAGCGGGGCAGTCATGCCCTCGCCCTGGTAGAACTTGGTCTTGCCCGCGGTGGTTTTTATGTTGTCTGTCGTCATCGTGATAGCTCCCTGAAATGTTCGTTGTCTAGTGCAACGCCCCGGCCTGGGCCGGCATCTGCACCTGGATCAATGCCGATTCGAGCAGCACCCGCAGCGACTCGATCTCATGCATCGACGCCAGCATCAGGATCGAAGCCGGGGATTTGGGCTGCAACAGCACCGCCTGGTGGGCCACGGTCACGGCGCACAAGGCGTACTCGGTGGCCTGGATCAGGGTGTCTTCAAGGGAATGATGGTTGTGGGGTGGATCGGGGACGATCTTGAGCATGGTAGGGTTCTCTCGAATAAGGCCACCACCACCTGCTGTCAAACAAAGGGTGAGGTGCCCCACGCACAACCGCCATAACGCGACAGCCATGCTTAAGTTCTCAGCGGCCTGTCAAAGCCGATCGCTGATTTTGCAGCGACCGCCCGAGACTAGAGGCCAACCCAGAGCACCGCAATGGCTTGAAAGGGGTGAGGAGTATGTTTGGGAAATGGACTACAGGGAATAGGGCAAGTCTTGATTTCTGGGTAGGAAATTCAGCAGAGGTAACCTTTGGGTCCAGCGTTTTCTGGGGCCATAGCGACTATTGCATCAGGGCGTCCAGGCGCTGGACGAAAGCCTTGCAGCGCGCTTGAGATCGAGCGCCGCCCGCGCGGCGCATCGCTGGCAAGCCAGCTCCCACATCTGTTTCGGGCCAGTTATTCCTAGTCCATCTCCACTGTCCGCCCTGTTTGTACGACGCAGTTTCTGCGTGGATGCTTGCGCCGCCCCACATGACTTAAGACATGCACCAAAGCGGACAGTGGAGACCTCACAGGATGGATTGGCCCGAAACAGATGTGGGAGCTGGCTTGCCAGCGATGCGCCGCGCGGGCGGCGCTCGATCTCAAGAGCACAGCAGGCCCCCCGGCAGGCGCTCGATCTCAAGAGCACTGCAGAACCCTCGGCAGGCACCTACCCGCAACAACCGCGCCTATCGCCAGACACAAACAAAAAACCCCGCCGAAGCGGGCGCTCGATCTCAAGAGCACAGCAGGCCCCCCGGCAGGCGCTCGATCTCAAGAGCACTGCAGAACCCTCGGCAGGCACCTACCCGCAACAACCGCGCCTATCGCCAGACACAAACAAAAAACCCCGCCGAAGCGGGGTTTTTCACATCAAGCGATCACTCAGATCGCGCCACGCTGACGCAACACATCCAGCACCAACTTCACGCCTTCATCCACGCTGACCGACTGGGTGTCGATCACCAGGTCCGCATCCAACGGCACGTCGAACGGGAAGCTCTCGCCCGGAATGTTGTCGCCGCCCGCAGCATACAACCCCTGCGGGTCCCGCTCGCGGCAAGCCAGCGGCGAAGCCTGGACGTAGACCGTCACCAAGCGCTCCTTGCCGATCAGCGCCTTGGCCTGTTCGCGGCCTTCGGCATCCGGCGCAACGAACGCGGCCAATGTCAGCAGGCCGGCTTCGTTGAACTGGCGCGCCACATGGGCGGCGCGGCGCCAGTTCTCGGTGCGCCCGGCGCGGTCCTGTGGCAGGCCCTTGTTCAGGTCGTGGCGCAGGTTCTGGCCATCGAGCACATAGACCGCACGGCCCATGTCGAACAGCTTGCGCTCCACCGCATAGGCCAAGGTGCTCTTGCCGGCGCCGGACAGGCCGCTGAACAGCACGGTAGCCGGCTGCTGGCCGAAGCGCAGGGCGCGCTCTTCGGTGGACACGTGGGCGGCCTTGCCATGCTGGCCGGTGCTGCCGTGGGGCAGTACCGGCGGGGCGATGATCATGCCGGCGCCAACGGTGCCGTTGGTCAGGCGGTCGATGACGATGAACGCACCGGTGGTGCGGTTGCTGTCGTAGCCGTCCAGGGCAATGGCACTGTCCAGCGCCACCTTGACCCGGCCGATCTCGTTCAGCTGCAGCGCGCTGGCGGCGCCCTGCTCCAGGGTGTTCACATCGACCTTGTGGGTGATGCTGGCAATCGAGCCCGGCACATAGCTGGTGGCGCGCTTGATGTCGTATTTCTTGCCCGGGAGCATCGGCTCCTCGGCCATCCACACCAGCATGGCGTCGAACTGGTCGGTCACCTGCGGCACGTTGTCGGCATGCACCAGCAGGTCGCCACGGGAGATGTCGATCTCGTCTTCCATGGTCAGGGTCACGGCCTGGCCGGGGCCGGCGTTCTCCAGCTCACCTTCGTAGGTGACGATGGACTTGACCCGGCTGCTCTTGCCCGACGGCAGCACCACGATCTCATCGCCCTTGTGCACCACGCCACCGGCGATGGTGCCGGCAAAGCCGCGGAAGTTCAGGTTCGGGCGGTTGACGTACTGCACCGGGAACCGCAGGTCGGTGACATTGCGGTCGGCGGCGATCTCGACGGACTCGAGAATCTCCATCAGCACCGGGCCGGTGTACCACGGCGACTGCTCGCTGCGGTTGACCACGTTGTCGCCCTTGAGCGCCGACATCGGCACGAAGTGCAGGCTCGACGGTTTGAGGTTGATGCTCTCGGCGAACTTCAGGTAATCGGCCTTGATCGACTCGAACACCTGCTCGTCGAAGCCCTTGAGGTCCATCTTGTTGACCGCGACGACGATGTGCTTGATGCCCAGCAGCGAGGCGATGTAGCTGTGCCGGCGGGTTTGCGTCTGCACGCCGTAGCGGGCATCGACCAGGATGATCGCCAGGTCGCAGGTGGACGCGCCGGTGGCCATGTTGCGGGTGTACTGCTCGTGGCCCGGGGTGTCGGCGATGATGAACTTGCGCTTGGCGGTGGAGAAATAGCGGTAGGCGACATCGATGGTGATGCCCTGCTCGCGCTCGGCCTGCAGGCCATCCACCAGCAGCGCCAGGTCGACCTCTTCGCCGGTGGTGCCGGATTTTTTCGAATCGCGGGTGATGGCCTCGAGGTGGTCCTCGTAGATCATCTTCGAGTCGTGCAGCAGGCGCCCGATCAGGGTGCTCTTGCCGTCGTCCACGTTGCCGCAAGTCAGGAAGCGCAGCAGTTCCTTGCGTTCGTGCTGGGC
The DNA here is from genome assembly GCF_015354575.1 of Pseudomonas sp. UFMG81. Taxonomy (GTDB): domain Bacteria; phylum Pseudomonadota; class Gammaproteobacteria; order Pseudomonadales; family Pseudomonadaceae; genus Aquipseudomonas. The sequence continues at coordinate 163,142 of NZ_JACAFQ010000008.1, read as the reverse complement.
CAGGTAGGCGAGGATGTCCTCGCTGATCAGATCAGATTGGTGCGACATGACGAAACCCTGAAATTAGAAGTAGCCTTGGCGTTTTTTGTCTTCCATCGAGCCTGCACCATCGTGATCGATGACACGGCCCTGGCGCTCGGACGTCCGGGTCAGGAGCATTTCCTGAATGATGTCCGTCAGGGTCTCGGCTTCGGACTCGACCGCACCCGTCAACGGGTAGCAGCCCAGGGTACGGAAACGCACCTTCTTCTTGACGATGCGCGCCTTCTCCTCATCGCTGAGGTGCTCGAGGATGCGCTCGTCGTCGATCATGATCAGGGTGCCGTTCTTCTCGATCACTTCGCGCTCGGCGGCGAAGTACAGCGGCACGATCGGGATACCTTCGAGGTAGATGTACTGCCAGATGTCCAGCTCGGTCCAGTTGGACAGCGGGAACACGCGGATCGACTCGCCCTTGTTGACCTTGCCGTTGTAGATGTTCCACAGCTCGGGGCGTTGGTTCTTCGGGTCCCAGCGGTGCTTGCTGTCACGGAACGAGTACACGCGTTCTTTGGCCCGCGACTTCTCTTCGTCGCGGCGCGCGCCACCGAAGGCGGCGTCGAAGCCATGCTTGTCCAGCGCCTGCTTCAGGCCCTGGGTCTTCATGATGTCGGTGTGCTTGGAGCTGCCATGGGTGAACGGGTTGATGCCCTGCGCCACACCCTCGGGGTTGACGTGGGTGATCAGTTCCAGGCCCATCTCCTCGACCATCTTGTCGCGGAAGCTGTACATCTCCTGGAATTTCCACTGGGTGTCGACGTGCATCACCGGAAACGGCAGCTTGCCTGGGAAAAAGGCCTTGCGCGCCAGGTGCAGCATGACCGCGGAATCCTTGCCGATCGAGTACAGCATCACCGGGTTGTCGAACTCGGCGGCCACCTCGCGGATGATGTGGATGCTCTCCGCCTCCAGCTGTTTCAAGTGCGTCAGATTGTCGACCATGGCTACTCACGAAAAACGATCTTATGGACGGCCTGCGGGCCGTGTTCGAGCGAGCCACTTTATCACAGCGCCTGATTCTATTTAGGCGGCCCACTAGATCGAAACAATCTAACGATATGACTGGGGGTTTGGGCATTTACGCCGCGTCATTGTAGGAGCGGCCTTGTGTCGCGAAAGGGGCGCGCAGCGACCCCAGATTTCGGGATGATGCAGAGATTGCCGGGGCCGCTTCGCGCCCCTTTCGCGACACAAGGCCGCTCCTACAGAGACCGCGCTATGGCAATGGTCAGATCGGATTCGGGCAATCGATGAACAGATGCTCCAGGGCAAAGCGCCGCGCCAGGTAGTCACCCAACGCCTGCACACCATAGCGCTCGGTGGCGTGGTGCCCGGCGGCGATGAAGCTGATGCCGTTCTCGCGCGCACTGTGGAACGTCTGCTCGGAGGCCTCGCCACTGAGGAACAGGTCCACCCCGGCGGCGATAGCGGTGTCGATGTAACCCTGGCCGCCACCGGTGCACCAACCCACCCGGCTGATCATCCGCTCGCCCTCGATCACCAGCGGCTCACGGCCCATGACCTCCTGCACACGGCGTGCAAAATCACGCGCCGACAGCGGCTCGGCGAGCGAGCCGACCAGGCCGACCACCTTGGGGTTGCTCGGGTCCAGCGGGCCTTCGACGGTGATGTCCAGCTGGCGCGCCAGCTGCACGTTGTTGCCCACCTCCGGGTGCACATCCAGCGGCAGGTGGTAGGCCAACAGGCTGATATCGTGCTTGAGCAAGGTTTTCAGGCGGCGCTGCTTCATACCGGTGATGCAAGGGTTCTCGCCCTTCCAGAAGTAACCATGGTGTACCAGGATCAGGTCGGCCTCGGCCTCGACCGCCGCGTCCAGCAGCGCCTGGCTGGCGGTCACGCCACTGACGATGCGGCTGACCTGGGGGCGCCCCTCGACCTGCAGGCCGTTGGGGCAGTAGTCCTGGATCTTCGCGCTGGCAAGATAGCGCTCGGCTTCCTCGACCAGGGTGTTGAGGGCGACGGCCATGAAAAATCTCCTCGAATTCGGCGTTGCACCAGGGCACCAGGCCCTATAATGGCCGCCATTATGGGCCGTCGCCAGCGCCGGGGAAACCGCTGGCAAGTGCTTGGGGGAGTATCCCATCGCGGGGCAAGCCCGCTCCCACGCCATTGATATCTGGCGTGGGAGCGGGCTTGCCCCGCGATGAGGCAGCCGTCGCCGATCGACTTGTTCACGTGTATGATCGCGCGCGCTCGCACCCTGGGCCGCCTTGATGTGGCCCCCGCCCTACTCCCAGGACCCATTCATGTTCAAGGCTCTGCGTTACTTCGGCTGGCCCCTGCTCACCGGCGTGCTGATCGCCATACTGATCATCCAGCGCTTCCCGCAATGGGTCGGCCTGCCCAGCCAGGACGTCAACCTGCAGCAGGCCCCGCAGACCACGCGGATCATGCAGGGCCCGGTCTCCTACGCCGATGCCGTGACCCTGGCCGCCCCGGCGGTGGTCAACCTGTACACCACCAAGGTGGTGAACAAGAGCGCCCACCCGCTGTTCGAAGACCCGCAGTTCCGCCGTTTCTTCGGCGACAACCTGCCCAAGCAGCGGCGCTGGGAGTCGAGCCTGGGCTCGGCGGTGATCATGAGCCCCGAGGGTTACCTGCTGACCAACAACCACGTCACCAGCGGCGCCGACCAGATCGTCGTGGCGCTCAAGGATGGCCGCGAAACACTCGCCCGGGTAATCGGCAGCGACCCGGAAACCGACCTGGCGGTCCTGAAGATCGACCTCAAGAGCCTGCCGGCGATCACCATCGGCCGCTCCGACAACATCCACATCGGTGACGTCACCCTGGCCATCGGCAACCCGTTCGGCGTCGGCCAGACCGTGACCATGGGCATCATCAGCGCCACCGGCCGCAACCAGCTGGGGCTGAACAACTACGAAGACTTCATCCAGACTGACGCGGCAATCAACCCGGGCAACTCCGGCGGCGCGCTGGTCGATGCCAATGGCAACCTGGTGGGTATCAACACGGCGATCTTCTCCAAGTCCGGCGGCTCGCAGGGCATCGGCTTCGCCATCCCGGTCAAACTGGCCCTGGAGGTGATGAAGTCGATCGTCGAGCATGGCCAGGTGATCCGTGGCTGGCTGGGTATCGAAGTGCAGCCGCTGAGCCAGGAACTGGCCGAGTCGTTCGGCATGCAGGGCCGCCCAGGTATCGTGGTGGCGGGCATCTTCCGCGATGGCCCGGCGGCACGTGCGGGGCTGCAGCTGGGGGATGTGATCCTGAGCATCAATGGCGAGCCAGCCGGTGACGGGCGCAAGTCGATGAACCAGGTGGCGCGGATCAAGCCTACCGAAAAGATCACCATCGAAGTGGTGCGCAATGGTCAGCAATTGAAGCTGATCGCCGAGGTGGGGCTGCGGCCGCCGCCGGCGCCGGTGGCCGCAAAAGAAGAGAACTGAGTCTAATCGTTGGAGCTGCTTTGCAGCCCTTTCCGGCCGGTCCGGCGCCCCGGCAAGGCCGCTCCTACAGGGGAACGCGATCTCCTGTAGGAGCGGCCTCGTGCCGCGAAAGGGCCGCGTAAGCGGCCCCAATTGCATCAATGCAGGATCTGACTCAGGAACAACTTGGTCCGATCACTGCGCGGCCGGTCGAAGAAATCATCCGGCGCCGCCTGTTCCACGATCTCCCCCTTGTCCATGAAGATCACTCGGTTCGCCACGGTGCGGGCGAAGCCCATCTCGTGGGTTACGCAGAGCATGGTCATGCCGTCTTCGGCCAGGCTGACCATGGTGTCCAGCACCTCCTTGACCATTTCCGGGTCGAGGGCTGAAGTCGGTTCGTCGAACAGCATGATCTTCGGCTTCATGCACAGCGCCCGGGCAATCGCCACGCGCTGCTGCTGACCACCGGACAACTGCCCCGGGTACTTGTGCGCCTGCTCCGGAATGCGCACGCGCTCCAGATAATGCATGGCAATTTCCTCGGCCTTGCGCCGCGGCAGCTTGCGCACCCACATGGGCGCCAGGGTGCAGTTCTCGAGGATGCTCAGGTGCGGGAACAGGTTGAAGTGCTGGAACACCATGCCCACTTCGCGGCGGATCGCCTCGATCTGCTTGAGGTCGTTGGTCAGCTCCACGCCGTCGACGACGATGCGCCCCTGCTGGTGCTCTTCCAAACGGTTGAGGCAGCGGATGGTGGTGGACTTGCCCGAACCCGACGGCCCGCACAAGACGATACGCTCGCCCTGGCGCACGTTCAGGTTGATGTCCTTGAGCACATGGAACTGGCCGTACCACTTGTTCACGCCCTGCATCTGGATGATGCCTTCGGGGCCGGCAGGCTGCTTGATCGCTTCACTCATTTCGAAACTCCTAACGCTTGTGGCCAGTGTCCAGCTTGCGCTCCAGGTGCATGGAGTAGCGGGACATACCGAAACAGAAAATCCAGAACACCAGGGCGGCGAACACGTAGCCCTCGGTCGCCATGCCCAGCCAGGCCGGGTCGGCAGCCGCCTGCTTGACGCTGTTGAGCAGGTCGAACAGGCCGATGATGATCACGAGGCTTGTGTCCTTGAACAGGGCGATGAAGGTGTTGACGATGCCGGGGATCACCAGCTTGAGCGCCTGGGGCAGGATCACCAGGCCCATGGCGCGCCAGTAGCCCAGGCCCATGGCCGCGGCGGCTTCGTACTGGCCCTTGGGGATGGCCTGCAGGCCGCCACGCACCACCTCGGCGATGTACGCCGACTGGAACAGGATCACGCCGATCATCGCCCGCAGCAGCTTGTCGAAGCTCATGCCCTCGGGCAGGAACAGCGGCAGCATCACCGACGACATGAACAGCACGGTGATCAGCGGCACGCCCCGCCAGAACTCGATGAAGGTGACGCAGACCACCTTCACCGCCGGCATGTTCGAGCGGCGCCCCAGCGCCAGCAGGATGCCCAGCGGTAGCGCGCCGACGATGCCGACCGTGGCGATCACCAGCGTCAGCATCAGCCCGCCCCACTGGCTGGTGGGCACGGTCTCCAGGCCCAGCACGCCGCCATGCAGCAGGATGTAGGCGATGATCGGGTACAGCACCAGGAAGCCCAGGCCGTACACCGCCTTGCGCGGAAAGCGCTTGATGAACAGCGGTGCGGCGCCGAGCACGGCGAGCCATACGGTGAGGTCGACACGCCAGCGCAGTTCCGCCGGGTAGTAGCCGTACATGAACTGGCCGAAGCGCTGTTGGATGAACACCCAGCAAGCGCCCTCCTTGGTGCAGTCGGCACGGGTGGTGCCGACCCAGTTGGCGTCGATGAACGCCCACTGCACCAGCGGCGGCACGATCAGCCACACCAGGTACAGGGCGAACAGCGTGAGCAAGGTGTTGAGCCAGCTGGAGAACAGGTTGGCCCGCATCCAGGCCAGCACGCCGACGGTCTTCACCGGTGGCGGCATGTCAGGTTTGAAAACATGAGCTGTCACGGAAGTACCCTCACCGTTCGATCAGCGCAATGCGCTTGTTGTACCAGTTCATCAACAGCGAAATGCTGATGCTGATGGCGAGATAGACGCTCATGGTGATGGCGATCACCTCGATGGCCTGGCCGGTCTGGTTGAGCACGGTGCCGGCGAACAGCGAAACCATCTCCGGGTAGCCGATACCGGCGGCCAGCGAGGAGTTCTTCGCCAGGTTCAGGTACTGGCTGGTCAGCGGTGGGATGATCACCCGCAGCGCCTGGGGGATGATCACCTTGCGCAGGGTCGGGCCTTCGCGCAGGCCCAGCGAGCGGGCCGCTTCGGTCTGGCCATGGCTAACCGAACGGATGCCGGAGCGCACGATTTCGGCGATGAACGCCGCGGTGTAGATGGTCAGCGCCAGCGTGAGGGCCAGCAGCTCGGGGATCAGCACCCAGCCACCAACGAAGTTGAAGCCCTTGAGCTGCGGCACTTCCCAGTGCACCGGGCTGCCGAACAGCAGCGCGCACACGCCAGGGATGCCGATGAGCAGCAACAGCCCCACCCAGAACTTGTGGAAGGGTTCGCCGGTTTCGTCGAAGCGTTTGTTGGCCAGGCGCACCATCAGCACGATGGCGACGACGGCCAGCACCAGCGCCACCACGAATGGCCAGAAGCCCTCCGCCATTGCAGCGCCGGGCATGTTCAGCCCGCGGTTGCTGATGAAGAAGGTGTCGTCGATGTTGATGCTGCCCCGTGGCCCAGGCAGTGTCAGGAACACCGCGAAGTACCAGAACAGGATCTGCAGCAGCGGCGGGATGTTGCGGAAGGTCTCCACGTACACCGTGGCCAGCTTGTTGATCATCCAGTTCGGCGATAGCCGTGCCACGCCGACGATGAAGCCCAGCAGCGTGGCCAGGATGATGCCGATGAAAGTGACCAGCAGCGTGTTGAGCAGGCCGATGACGAACACCCGGGCGTAGCTGTCCGATTCCACGTAGGGGATCAGGTGCTGGGCGATGCCGAAGCCGGCGCTGCGCTCGAGGAAGTCGAAGCCGGAGGTGATGCCCCGGTGCTGCAGGTTGGTTTGAGTGTTGTGGAACAGGTACCAGCCCAGGCCGACCACGAAGACCACCGTGACGATCTGGAACAGCCACGCGCGCACACGTGGATCGCTAAGGGAAAACCCTTTCCGTGCGCCGATTTGATTTTGCATGAAGTGCCCCGAAAAGAAGGGATTCGAACGACCCGCGGCGGCTGGATGCCGCCGCGGGGTGCAACCATCAGCGCACCGGTGGTGCGTACTGGATGCCGCCGTTGTTCCACAGGGCGTTCATGCCACGGTCGATCTTCAGGTCGGTGCTCTGGCCCAGGTTCTTCTCGAACACTTCGCCATAGTTGCCGACTTGCTTGACGATCTGCACTACCCAGTCCTTGGGCAGCTTGAGGTCCTTGCCGTACTCGCCATCGGCGCCCAGCAGGCGGGCGACGTCTGGGTTCTTGGTGGACTTGGCTTCAGCCTCGACGTTCTTCGAGGTGACCCCGGCTTCCTCTGCGTTGAGCATGGCGAACAGGGTCCACTTGACGATGCTGAACCACTCCTCGTCGCCCTTGCGCACGACCGGGCCCAGCGGTTCCTTGGAGATGGTTTCCGGCAGTACCACGTACTCGGTCGGCGCGGCCAGCTTGGAGCGCTGGGCGAACAACTGCGACTTGTCCGAAGTGAGCACGTCGCAACGGCCGGACTCCAGCGACTTGGCGCTCTCGTCGGAGGTGTCGAAGGTGATCGGGGTGTACTTGAGGTTGTTCGCGCGGAAGTAGTCCGAGACGTTCAGTTCGGTGGTGGTACCGGCCTGGATGCAGATGGTTGCACCGTCGAGCTCCTTGGCGCTGGAGACGCCGAGCTTCTTGTTGGCGAGGAAACCAACGCCGTCGTAGTAGGTGACACCGGCGAACACCAGGCCCATGCCGGCATCGCGCGAGCTGGTCCAGGTGGTGTTGCGCGACAGCACGTCGACTTCGCCGGACTGCAGCGCGGTGAAGCGTTCCTTGGCGTTGAGCTGGCTGAACTTGACCTTGCTGGCGTCGCCGAATACTGCGGCGGCTACGGCGCGGCACACGTCGGCGTCAATGCCGACGATCTTGCCTTGCGCATCCGGTACCGAGAAGCCTGGGAGACCATCGCTCACGCCACACTGGACGAAGCCCTTCTTCTTCACCGCATCGAGGGTGGCGCCGGCCTGGGCGAAGCTGGTGGCGCCCAGCGCGGCGGCGGCGGTGAGCACGGCCAGAGTGGTTTTCAACATCTTCATCAACAACCTCCAAATCGCTCTTGTTGTACGAGCCGGAATTGCACCGCACCCTTATGAGGCGCATCCGACCCCTTGTTGGCTTGTTTTTGGGTCAATTGGCGCAATGGGCTGTTCTGTGACAGCCTTTGTATCCACACGAGGGGTGTTACCGTGACTGGCCCACTCCTTCGCATACCAAGCACATAGCAAAGGGCGTACCACAGTTGAAGGCTTAAGCGATTAAGCAGGCGTCAAGTAGGAAAAGTTGTAGAGTTGCGACATCTTTTTCTGGCATTAACCCCTATCGCCTTCTTTTTACGCACTCAATGCGCACGCACGCACTTTTTCGGAGCAGTCATGACCAACCCGCTGATTCTCGAACCCCAGAAGACCGCAGACGCTTGTGTGATCTGGTTGCACGGCCTGGGCGCCGACCGTTACGACTTCCTACCGGTGGCCGAGTTTCTCCAGGAGCGCCTGCTCAGTACCCGTTTCGTCATGCCCCAGGCCCCTACCCGCCCGGTCACCATCAACGGCGGCTACGAGATGCCCAGCTGGTACGACATCAAGGCCATGACCCCGGCGCGGGCCATCGACGAAGCCCAGCTGGAAGAATCGGCCGAACAGATCATCGACCTGATCAAGGCGGAGCAGGCCAAAGGCATCAACCTGACGCGGATCTTCCTGGCGGGTTTCTCCCAGGGCGGCGCCGTGGTGCTGCACACCGCCTATATAAAGTGGCAGGAAGCCCTCGGCGGGGTGATCGCCCTGTCCACCTATGCCCCGACCTTCACCGACGCCCAGCAACTGAGCGCCTGCCAGCAGCGCACCCCGGCGCTGTGCCTGCACGGTGTGCACGACCCGGTGGTGATCCCGTCGATGGGCCGCACCGCGTTTGAATACCTCAACACCTGGGGCGTGGCCGCCCGCTGGCAGGAGTACCCCATGGAGCACGAAGTGGCGGTCGAGGAGCTGAACGACATCCACGACTGGCTGAGCCGCCAACTGCAGTGACCCTGTAGCCCGCCCAGCATTGCACTACGCCGCGCCCGATTCTTGCATTACACTGCCCGGCGTACATTCCTTAACCAGTTGACGAGACGACCGTGCTCAAGGCACTCAAGAAAATATTCGCCAAGGGAGACGCCGCGCCGCAGGCCGAGCCCGCCGAACAACCGCGCGCAGAACAGCCGGCCAGGGAAAAGCCGCGCCGTGAACGCAAACCCAAGCCCCAGGCCAGCCTGTGGAAGCCCGAAGACTTCGTGGTGGAGCCGCAGGAAGGCAAGACCCGCTTCCACGACTTCAAGCTCTCCAACGAGCTGATGCATGCCATCCACGACCTTGGCTTCCCCTACTGCACGCCGATCCAGGCCCAGGTGCTTGGCTACACGCTGCGCGGCCAGGACGCCATCGGCCGGGCCCAGACCGGTACCGGCAAGACCGCCGCGTTCCTGATCTCGATCATCTCGCAGCTGCAGCAGACACCGCCGCCCAAAGAGCGCTACATGGGTGAGCCACGGGCGCTGATCATCGCCCCGACCCGCGAGCTGGTGGTGCAGATCGCCAAGGATGCCCAGGCCCTGACCAAGTACAGCGGCCTGAACGTGATGAGCTTCGTCGGCGGCATGGAGTTCGACAAGCAGCTCAAAGCGCTCGAAGCGCGCCATTGCGACATCCTGGTCGCCACCCCAGGCCGCCTGCTGGACTTCCAGCAACGCGGCGAAGTGCACCTGGACATGGTCGAGGTGATGGTGCTGGACGAAGCCGACCGCATGCTCGACATGGGCTTCATCCCCCAGGTGCGGCAGATCATCCGCCAGACCCCGCCCAAGAGCGAGCGCCAGACCCTGCTGTTCTCCGCCACCTTCACCGACGACGTGATGAACCTGGCCAAGCAGTGGACCACCAACCCGGCCATCGTCGAGATCGAGCCGGAGAACGTCGCCAGCGAGACCGTCGAACAGCATGTCTATGCCGTGGCCGGCAGCGACAAGTACAAGCTGCTGTACAACCTGGTCACACAAAACCAGTGGGAACGGGTGATGGTCTTTGCCAACCGCAAGGACGAGGTGCGGCGCATCGAGGAGAAGCTGGTGCGCGACGGCATCAACGCCGCCCAGTTGTCGGGCGATGTGCCCCAGCACAAGCGCATCCGTACCCTGGAGAACTTCCGCGAGGGGCGCATCACCGTGCTGGTGGCCACCGACGTGGCCGGCCGCGGTATCCATATCGACGGCATCAGCCACGTGATCAACTTCACCCTGCCGGAAGACCCGGACGACTATGTGCACCGTATTGGCCGCACCGGCCGCGCGGGTGCCGAGGGTGTGTCGATCAGCTTCGCCGGTGAAGACGACTCCTACCAGCTGCCGGCCATCGAAGAGCTGCTGGGGCGCAAGATCAAGTGCGAGATGCCGCCGGACGAACTGCTCAAGCCGGTGCCACGCAAAGGGCACTGATCAGCCCGCCATGCAATTGGGGCCGCTTTGCGCCCCATCGCCGGCAAGCCTCCCACCTGGTAGCACGCCCCCTGTAGGAGCGGCCTTGTGCCGCGAATGGGGTGCGCAGCGCCCCCAGGATCTCGATGACACCTCAAGATCGCCGGGGCCGCTTTGCGGCCCTTTCGCGACACGAGGCCGCTCCTACAGAGACCGCGCAAGATGTGGGCGCCGGCCAGCGCTTTTTTATGCCCGCGATATTGTCCAAATAAACAAAAAGTCCATAATGGACAAAACAGTTTATCTGGAGCCTCGCATGACCGCGCCCCTCGTCATCGATCGACCACACGCCCGCCAACTGCTCGACCAGCTGGACGTGCCGCAGATCCTGCGCAAGCTGTTCCGTGAACTGGCCGCCGGCCAGGCGGTGCAGCCGCCACAGCAACTGGTGGAGTTCCCCGCCGGCGGCGGCGACTTCATCAACTACGGTGGGGTGCTGGCCGCGGAGCGGGTCTACGGGATCAAGACCTCGCCCTACATCGTTCGCGAACAAGGTCCACTGGTCACGGCCTGGACCCTGCTGATGTCCATGGACAACGGCCAGCCGCTGCTGCTGTGCGATGCCGGTGAGCTGACCACCGCGCGCACCGCCGCCACCACCGCCGTGGCCGTCGACGTCCTGGCCCCACACGGGGCCCGGCGCCTGGCCGTGATCGGCAGCGGCGCCATCGCCCGTGCCCACGTGCACTACGTGCGCGAGCTGCGCGCCTGGCAGGACATCCGCCTGTACTCGCCCAGCCTGGCACGCCAGGACGCAGAGCAGCGCCGGCAACTGACCGACCTGGACCACCGCGTGCAACTGGCCGACAGCCTGGAGCAGGCCCTGCACGACGCCGATGTGATCCTGCTGTGCACCTCTTCGGCAGGCCCGGTCATCGACCCCCTGCAACTGAGCAAACCGGCGCTGATCACCTCGATCAGCACCAACGCCGTGCGCGCCCACGAAGTCCCGCCCGCCAGCCTGGCGCACATGGATGTCTACTGCGACTACCGGGTGACCACCCCTTCCAGCGCCGGCGAAATGTTGATCGCCAAGGAGCAGCACGGCTGGCAAACCGAAGCGATCGCCGGCGACCTGGCGCAACTGCTCAGCGGCCAGGCCCCCGAGCCGAGCTACCAGCGCCACGTGTTCTTCCGCTCCATCGGCCTGGGCCTGGAAGACATCGCCCTGGCCAACGCCCTGTATCGCCTGCAACAGGCCCGCTGAGGACACCCCATGCAGACTGCCGACTACATCATCGTGGGTGCCGGCATCGCCGGCGCCTCCACCGGCTACTGGCTGGCCGCCCATGGCCGGGTGCTGCTGCTCGAACGCGAGTCGCAACCCGGCTACCACTCCACCGGCCGCTCGGCGGCGCTCTACACCGCTGCCTACGGCACACCGCAGGTGCGCGCGCTGACCCTCGCCAGCCGGGCCTTCTTCGACAGCCCGCCCGCCGGTTTCAGCGAACACCCCTTGCTGACCCCGCGCGGGGAGATGACCGTGGACTTCACCGGCGACCCCGACGAGTTGCAGCGCCAGTACCAGAGCGCCCGCGCCTGCGTGCCCGAAGTCGAGCTGCTCGATGCCGACCAGGCCTGCGCGCGGTTGCCGGTGCTGCGCCGTGACAGCGTGCATGGCGCGCTGTACGACCCGAGCGCCAGCGATATCGACACCGATGCCTTGCACCAGGGCTACCTGCGCGGCATTCGTCGCCAGCAGGGCGAAATCCACAGCAACTGCGAGGTGCAACGCCTGGAGCGTGACGGCGAAGGCCACTGGCGGGTGCACACCAACCGTGGTGAGTTCCGCGCACCGGTGCTGATCAACGCCGCCGGCGCCTGGGCCGACCACATTGGCGAACTGGCCGGCGCTCGCCCGCTGGGCCTGCAACCCAAGCGCCGGGCGGCATTCATCTTCGCCGCCCCTGAAGGCGTCGACAGCCACGCCTGGCCCATGCTGGTCAGCCTCGACGAGTCGTTCTACATGAAGCCCGACGCCGGCATGCTGCTGGGGTCACCGGCCAATGCCGACCCGGTGGTGCCGCACGACGTGCAGCCCGAAGAGTTGGATATCGCCCTGGGCATCTACCAGATCGAGCAGGCCACGACCCTGAGCATCCGCCGCCCCACCCGCACCTGGGCCGGCCTGCGCAGCTTCGTCGCCGACGGCGACCTGGTGGCCGGCTACGACCCAAAAGTCGCGGGTTTGTTCTGGGTTGCCGCGCAAGGCGGCTATGGCATCCAGACCTCGCCGGCCATGGGCCAGGCCAGCGCCGCACTGGTGCGCGGCGCGCAACTGCCCGAGCACCTGTGCGGCTTTGGCCTCAGCGCCCGCCTGCTGTCGCCGGGGCGCCTGACAAGATGACGTGTCGCCGCGATTGCGGCACACTCCCAGCGCCCTGGGTACCAGGGCGCTGATACCGCAAGGAGCCTGCCGCAATGCCCTCACCTCGCCCCGATTCGACGCTGGACAACTACCGGGCCATCGCCGATGCGATCGCCACGTTGTTCTTCCCCCATGCCGAGGTGGTGCTCCACGACCTGCGCAGCCAGAAGATCGACTACATCGCCAACAACCTGTCCAAACGCGAGATCGGCGACGACGCCGCGCTGGAGGACATGCTCGAGCAAGGCACCGATGAAACCAACATCGGCCCCTACGAGAAACTCAACTGGGACGGGCAGAAGATCCGCTCGCTGAGCACCGTGCTGCGCGATGGCGCGGGGGCGCCGCTGGCGCTGCTGTGCATCAACCTGAACATCTCGCTGTTCGAGAACGCTCGGGCGGCGCTGGACTTGTTCCTCTCGCCAAGCCGGCTGATCCCGCAACCCGACGCACTGTTCCGCGACGACTGGCAGGAGCGCATCAACACCTTCCTCAACAGCTGGTTGCGCCAGCACCAGCTGAGCCTGGGCGTGCTGAGCCGCGACCACAAGCGCGAGCTGGTGCTGGCCCTGCACGCCGAAGGCGCGTTCAAGGGCAAGAGCGCGGCCAACTACGTGGCCAATGTGTTGGGGATGGGGCGGGCGACGGTGTACAAGCACCTGAAGGAACTCAAGGCCTGAAACGGATCAGGCCTCGAGCGGGGCCGGCTCAGTCGCCGTAGATGTCCGACTTGAAGTACTTGCCTTCGATCTTCTGGTATTCGCCACTGGCACGCAGGGCGTCGATGGCGGCGTTGAGCTGCCCGACCAGCGCGCTGTTGCCCTTGCGCACGGCAATCCCGGCACCTTCGCCGACGTATTTCGGGTCTTTCAGTTCAGGGCCGACGAACGCGTAGTCGGCGCCGCGCGGCATCGACAGGAAGTCGTCCAGCGGGATGGTATCGGCGAAGATCGCATCCACACGCCCGGACGCCAGGTCCATGTAGATTTCTTCGTTGTTGCTGTAGCGCTTGACCTTGACGCCCTTGGGCTCGAGCACTTCGGTGGCGTAGCGGTCGGTGGTGGTGGCGCGCTGCACGCCGATGGTCTTGCCGACCAGGCTCTGATACTGGTCGTCGACCACCGCGCCCTTCTTCATCACCAGCCGCGAGGAGGTGAAGTAGTACTTGTGGGTGAAGTCCACAGACTTCTTGCGCTCGTCGGTGATGGTCATCGACGACAGGGCCGCGTCGATCTTCTTCACCTTCAGCGAGGGGATCAGCCCGTCGAACTCGACCTCGTGCCACACGCACTTGACCTGCATCTGCGCACACAGGGCATTGCCGATGTCGTAGTCGAAGCCGACGATCTCGCCCTTGTCATTCTTCGAGGCGAAGGGCGGATAGGCGGCCTCGATGCCGATGCGCAGGGAATCGGCGGCGTACAGGTTGCTGCCGGCCATCAAGGCCAGGGCCAGGCCGCTGATCAGGGTGATTTTCTTCATCGGTTTCTCGCTCGCTCGTTATTGGAGGTGTGGTGCAAGACAGAGGTAAAAGTGAAGGCCGCAAGACGGCGGGGAATCATATTGTACTTATGATTCCATACTGGACTTTTCTGTCTTGGAACGCAACGACTGGCAACACTGGGGGGGCGCTACGCACCTCTTTCGCGACACAAGGCCGCTCCTACAGGGAATCGCGATCTCCTGTAGGAGCGGCCTTGTGTCGCGAAAGGGCTGCAAAGCAGCCCCGGCAGTCCCGAACTTGAATCACCTTGATGGGCTGCCCCCCTGAAAGACGAGCAATCACGCCTCACCAACGCCGGGCAGCATCCTCGTCGCTCTGCCTGCCCTCGACCCAGCGCGGGCCGTCGCCGGTCTGCTCTTTCTTCCAGAACGGCGCCCGGGTCTTGAGGTAGTCCATGATGAAGTTGCAGGCGTCGAAGGCTGCCTGGCGGTGGGCGCTGGCCACGCCGACGAAAACGATCGGCTCGCCCGGCTCCAGGGCACCGATGCGGTGCAGCACCTCGACCTTGAGCAGCGGCCAGCGGCCTTCGGCCTCGACCACGATCTTGTGCAAGGCCTTCTCGGTCATGCCGGGGTAGTGCTCGAGGAACATCCCCGCCACGTCCTGGCCATCGTTGAAGTCCCGTACATAGCCGACGAAACCGACCACCGCGCCCACGCCGACATTGGCGGCGTGCATGGCATTGACTTCGACACCGGGGTCGAACGCCGCTTGCTGTACCCGTACACCCATGCTCAACCTCCGGTCACCGGCGGGAAGAACGCGACCTCGTCGCCATCCTCCAGCGGTTCATCGAGCTTGCACAGCTCTTCGTTGCGCGCGCACATCAGGTTCTGCTCGGCCAGCACGGCATATTGGCCGCCCTTGGCCACCAGGGCCTGGCGCACATCGTCCAGCACCTTGAATGCACCCTCGATCCGCTCGTCATCGACACCCAGCAACTCGCGATAACGGGCGAAATACATCACCTTGACCTTCATCACCCCTCCACCTTGTAGTGGCCGCTCTTGCCGCCGGTCTTCTCCAGCAGGCGCACCTGCTCGATGACCATGCCCTTGTCCACCGCCTTGCACATGTCGTAGATCGTCAGTGCAGCCACGCTGGCGGCGGTCAGCGCTTCCATCTCGACGCCGGTCTGCCCGGCCAGCTTGCAGCGGGCGACGATGTGCACCACATCCTCACCCTCGGCGGCCAGCTCGACCTTGACGCTGGTAAGCATCAGCGGATGGCACAGCGGAATCAGGTCGCTGGTCTTCTTCGCCGCCTGGATGCCGGCAATGCGCGCCACGGCGAACACGTCGCCCTTGGGGTGCTCGCCGTCGACGATCATGCGCAATGTAGTCGGCAACATGCGCACCCGCGCCTCGGCCAGCGCCTCGCGGGCGGTCACGGCCTTTTCAGTGACGTCGACCATGTTGGCGCGCCCCTGGGAATCAAGATGAGTCAGCACAGCTCTGCTCCTGTGAAGGGAGTACAGAGTGTAAACCTGCAGGTCAGCTTTGAGCAGAGGGGTATTTCGACGCACCGGCCTGCTCGCCGGCAAGGCCGGCGAACAGGCTGATGAACGTTTACAGGTGCGACTCGGCGTACTCGGCCAGCACCGAGCGCGGCACGCCCTGCAGGGTGATATGAACGCCGTGGGGGAAGTCCTTGAAGCGTTCGGTGAGGTAGGTCAGCCCGGAGCTGGTGGCCGACAGGTAGGGGGTGTCGATCTGCGCCAGGTTACCCAGGCAGACCACCTTCGAGCCGGTCCCGGCACGGGTGATGATGGTCTTGATCTGGTGCGGCGTGAGGTTCTGGCACTCGTCGATCAGGATCAGGCTCTGCTGGAAGCTGCGCCCGCGGATGTAGTTCAGCGACTTGAACTGCAATGGCACCCGCTCGAGGATGTACTCGACGCTGCCGTGGGTGCTCTCGTCATCCATGTGCAGGGCTTCGAGGTTGTCGGTGATGGCGCCCAGCCAAGGTTCCATCTTCTCCGCCTCGGTGCCCGGCAGGAAACCGATCTCCTGGTCCAGCCCCTGCACGCTGCGGGTGGCGATGATGCGGCGGTAGCGCTTGCTGACCATGGTCTGCTCGATGGCCGCGGCCAGCGCCAGGATGGTCTTGCCGGAGCCGGCGGCCCCCGTCAGGTTGACCAGGTGGATATCCGGGTCGAGCAGGGCGAACAGCGCCAGGCTCTGGTGTATATCGCGCGGCTTGAGCCCCCAGGCTTCCTGGTGCAGCAGCGGCTCCTGGTGCAGGTCGAGCAGCAGCAGTTCGTCGTTGCGGATGCCCTTGATCCAGCCGACGAAGCCCTGCTCATCGATGATGAACTCGTTGACGTGCACCGCCGGCAGGTTGTCGGTCAGCTGCACCCGGTGCCAGGTGCGCCCGCGCTCCTGGCGGGTGTCGACCTTGCTCACCCGGTCCCAGAACGAGCCGGTGACCGAGTGGTAGCCCTTGGACAGCAGCGAGACGTCATCCACCAACTGGTCGGTGCTGTAGTCCTCGGCGGCGATCCCGCAGGCGCGCGCCTTGAGGCGCATGTTGATGTCTTTGGTGACCAGCACCACGTCCAGGTCCGGGCGCTTGGTGCGCAGGTCCACCAGCTGATTGATGATGATGTTGTCGGCGAGGTTTTCCGGGAGCAGGCGATTGGGTTCGTTGCGCGTGCTCATGAGGATGGACAGGAAGCCCTTGGGCCCGCTCTTGCCACGCTGGATCGGCACACCCTGCTCGACATCGCTGGGCGAGGCATCACCGAGGGTCTGGTCGATCAGGCGGATGGCCTGGCGACATTCGGCGGCGATGGTCTGTTTACCGGTCTTGAGCTTGTCGAGTTCCTCCAGCACCGTCATCGGCAGGGCGACGTGGTGCTCCTCGAAGTTGAGCAGGGCGTTGGGGTCGTGAATCAGGACGTTGGTATCGAGCACATAGAGGATTGGCTGGGTGGAGGAAGGGTTGCGTCCTTGGTCATCCATACTCGGTCACCTTATGTGAAAGCCGCACGGCGCATACGGCTGCGCCGCAGAGTGACTGCCGTTCCCCCCGTATCCGCGTTGTTACGGGCGGGGAGTTCACCTGGCAAAGGGGCGTGGATGACGCCACCTGTGCTGCAGGATTCGGCTGTCTGACTCCTTGATACCGCAAAAACCATGACGGTAAAAAGTCTTTTTACGCTCAGGTGAAGTTTATTTTTCCGATTGACGAACAGGGCTTGGCGCGAGGGTTGGGTGGGACTACGCTCAGAGATCAAATGCCGGGTTTTTCCTTCTTAGCGATCTGTTTGAGAGTTGCAGCGCCTATCAGATCGAGCGCCGCCCGCGCGGCGCATCGCTGGCAAGCCAGCTCCCACATCTGTTTCGGGCCAATTACTCCTGTTGCTTCATCGCTGTACGCCTTGTTGGCGTGACGCGGTATCGAGGTGGGCGTTACCGGCCCCTCACAAGACTTGAGGCATGCACCAAGGCGGGCAGCGGTACCCTTACAGGCATAACTGGCCCGAAACAAATGTGGGAGCTGGCTTGCCAGCGATGCGCCGCGCGGGCGGCGCTCGATCTCAAGAGCGCTGCATCTCTATCGCCCTACTCATAGCAGCCAACACACGATCAACCGCCAACCCTATTCCCCCACCCCATACTCCCGACACCCCTCCCAGCCAATCCCGCTCTGCGCCGTATGCTGCAACAGCCACTCCAGCGCCGGCTGCGCCTTGGGCAAGCTGTCTCGAAACTGAATCACCCCCTTGCGCCACAACAACATCAGCGTCATCACCCGCTGCGCCGAGGCCTCGGCAGTCAACGGCCCGTCATCCTGGGCGTCGATATCCCACAACGACACCCGCAACTGCTGGCTGGCCATGAACGCCTCGCCATCCCCGCGCCGCTGCCCATAGGGCGGGCGGAACAACGGTACATATTGCTCCGGCAGATCTGCCTGAACCCGCGCCTGGCTGCGCCGCAGCGAGTCCTGCCAGCCCTGCCACTGCGCATGAGAGCGGTACTCCCAGCCCTGGATGCCCACGCACTGGCCCGCATACAGCCCGGCCAGCGGCCCACTGTCACGGCGCTGCTGCAGCCGATTGCCGAGCACGAAGAAGATACCGTCGAGCTTCTGCCGGCGCAGGTAGTCGGTCATCGCGTCCGTGCTCCCCCCTTGCGCCGCAGGGCCACCGACGAAGGTCAGCAGGAACATGCGGTCGTTGAGTTCGTCACCATTGCGCTCGTGCTCGGAGAGCTTGTCCACCTCGCTGGTGGACTGTGCGAACACCGCCGCCTTGCGCAACTGTTCGTCCAGGTAGCGGGTATGAAACTGATGGCTCGGCTCGACCCACCCCGTATAGAACGTGCCGACATCACCAGCGAACGTGGCGGCTTGCATACGCAAGTCCGCCATCGACTCCACCGGGTAGCAGAACGATGCGTCCTGCTCGCAACTGCGCTGCGCCTGCTGGTAGCTGGTCAGCAACCGCTGCCACAGCCGCGCACGCACGGCGCGGACCACAGGCAGGTTGACCTGACGCAGGCCCAGCCGCGTCGCCAGGGCCTGTTCATCGAGCATCTCGCTCTCGTGCAGTACCCGGGCGAACGAGAGAATTTCGGCCCGCGAGGCCACATCGAACAGCGTCGGGCTGTCCAGTTGCTCGGGCCACAGGCTGCGATCGAAACTGACGAAATCCGCCGGAGCGGCCTGCACGCCCAGGCTCAGCAGCCCGGCGAACAGGGCAAACGCGATACGCACGGTGCGCATTCTCCTTGAAAGCATGGCGCGCACTATAGATGTTCCG
Organism: Pseudomonas sp. UFMG81; assembly: GCF_015354575.1. Taxonomy (GTDB): domain Bacteria; phylum Pseudomonadota; class Gammaproteobacteria; order Pseudomonadales; family Pseudomonadaceae; genus Aquipseudomonas. The sequence continues at coordinate 144,263 of NZ_JACAFQ010000008.1, read as the reverse complement.
TGACTATCGTCGCCATAGTTTGGACTTGCCCCGCCAGCCCCGTAGAATCCGCCCATTGATTCCAGGAGCCGACCCGATGCTGACGGTGATTTCCCCCGCCAAGACCCTCGACTACGACACCCCGCCGGTAACCCAGCGCCATACCCTGCCCCAGTACCTGGACGACTCCCAGGAACTGATCGTGCAGCTGCGCGAGCTGTCGCCGGCGCAGATCGCCGAACTGATGCACCTGTCCGACAAGCTCGCCGGCCTCAACGCCGCGCGGTTCGGCAGCTGGACCCCGGCCTTCAGCCCGGCCAACGCCAAGCAGGCGCTGCTGGCATTCAAGGGCGACGTGTACACCGGCCTCGACGCCGAAACACTGAGCGAGGACGACTTCAGCTACGCCCAGGACCACCTGCGCATGCTTTCCGGGCTGTATGGCCTGCTGCGCCCGCTCGACCTCATGCAACCTTACCGCCTGGAGATGGGCACCAAGCTGGCCAACGCCCGCGGCAAGGACCTCTACGCATTCTGGGGTACGCGCATCAGCGAATGGCTGAACCAGGCGCTGGCCGACCAGGGCGACGACGTGCTGCTCAACCTGGCCAGCAACGAGTACTTCAGCGCGGTGAAAAAGAGCGCGCTCAATGCCCGAGTGATCAACGTCGACTTCAAGGATTTGAAGAACGGCCAGTACAAGATCATCAGCTTCTACGCCAAGAAAGCCCGCGGGATGATGAGCCGTTTCGTGATCGAGCAGCGCATCAGCGACCCCGAGCAGCTCAAGCGCTTCGATGTGCAGGGCTACTACTACAGTGCCGAGCAGTCCAAGCCCGACCACCTGGTATTCCTGCGCGATCACGCCGAAGGCTGAGTTTCTTCAATCGCGGGGCAAGCCCGCTCCCACAGCCCAGTGGGAGCGGGCTTGCCCCGCGATTGCATTGATGGCCCTGCAATGGGGCACACCTTGAAAAACGCCATTTAAATAGCGCCAAAAAATCACCACTCATACCGTTATCGCAAAACGCCATAAGACCGTTCGTAGTTTTTTGACGAAATTTCAAAAAAAATTTCACATGCTGGCACTTGAACATCCCGCTTCGTTTTCGCCCTTTACCGCCGGGGATGAAACTAACACGTGCCATCAAATTGAAAGTATTCATCACTGAAAAAATATTTAGAAATGTTTCATCAAGGTGGAACCACGCTCGGAACTTCTACTACGAGCAACGGCTCATAGCACCCGTAACGCAGATCAAGCGCCTAGCGTGAGAGATGACTTACAGATGACAAGGGCCGACATCCGCAACCGGCTCATAAAACTTCAACGGCGGTACAGGAAGTGCCATAAGCCATGATCCATGCAGGAGACAAGCGCCCCCTAAAACTCGTCCTAGTGGTTGATTTCAAAGGATTTATCCACTTGAAAGAACAAGCACTGCAATCCGCCAAGTGCGCTTTGCAATAACGACGGCTGCATTTCAGGGCACGCCTTTTTAATACTGGCCTTTGACTGCCATACAAGAGTGCATAACTTTCTGCGCTCCGGATTTATTCATGCCTGCGCGCGGTGAAGTGTCAATTCGCCATGGATCCGTGCGCCCGAAAACTGCTGGTCAATCAACCCGGTCGGCTCTTCGCAACAGGGCTGGCGTGATTAACACACGAGGTGAATGCGATGCGTATCAGCATCTTTGGTTTGGGTTATGTGGGTGCAGTCTGTGCAGGTTGCCTGTCGGCACGTGGCCATGAAGTGATCGGTGTGGACGTGTCCCGCACCAAGATCGACCTGATCAACCAGGGCAAGTCGCCCATCGTCGAACCCGGCCTGGAAGCGTTGCTGCAACAAGGCCTGGCCAACGGCCGCCTGCGCGGCACCACCGACTTCGCCGAAGCCATCCGCGCCAGCGACGTGTCGATGATCTGCGTGGGTACCCCAAGCAAGAAAAACGGCGACCTGGGCCTGGAGTACATCGAGTCGGTATGCCGCGAGATCGGCTACGTGCTGCGCGACACCACCCGCCGCCACACCATCGTGGTGCGCAGCACCGTGCTGCCGGGCACCGTGAAGAACGTGGTCATCCCAATCCTCGAGGATTGCTCGGGCAAGAAGGCCGGCGTCGATTTCGGCGTGGCGGTCAACCCCGAGTTCCTGCGTGAAAGCACCGCGATCAAGGACTACGACCACCCGCCGATGACCGTCATCGGTGAACTGGACAGCGCCAGCGGCGACGTGCTGCAAGCGCTGTACGAAGAGCTCGACGCGCCGGTCATCCGCAAGCCGATCGAAGTGGCCGAGATGATCAAGTACACCTGCAACGTGTGGCACGCCACCAAGGTCACCTTCGCCAACGAGATCGGCAATATCGCCAAGGCCGTTGGCGTGGATGGCCGCGACGTGATGGACGTGGTCTGCCAGGACAAGGTGCTCAACCTGTCCCAGTACTACATGCGCCCAGGCTTCGCCTTCGGCGGCTCGTGCCTGCCCAAGGACGTGCGCGCCCTCACCTACCGCGCGTCCAGCCTGGATGTGAAGGCACCGCTGCTCGACTCGCTGATGCGCAGCAACGAGTCCCAGGTGCAGAACGCCTTCGACATCATCGAAAGCCACGACAAGCGCAAGGTCGCCCTGCTGGGCCTTTCGTTCAAGGCCGGCACCGACGACCTGCGCGAAAGCCCGTTGGTCGAACTGGCCGAGCGCCTGATCGGCAAGGGCTACCAGCTCGATATCTACGACCAGAACGTCGAGTACGCCCGGGTGCATGGCGCCAACAAGGACTACATCGAGTCGAAGATCCCCCACGTGTCCTCGCTGCTCAACGCCAACTTCGAGCAGGTGGTGAGCAACGCCGAGATCATCGTCCTGGGCAACCGTGACGAGCAGTTCCGCGCCCTCGCCCAGCAGGCGCCGGAAGGCAAGCAGGTGATCGACCTGGTCGGCTTCATGAACAAGCCGACCTGCACCACCAGCCGTACCGAAGGTATCTGCTGGTAACCCGGTCGGGCGGCGCGTCCCTCCCCAGCGCGCCGCCCGTCCACCCCCCGAATTCTCGACGGATGCCGAACATGCAAAGGTTCCAGACAGTGCTGTTGCAGTGCGCCGGCTGGCTGCTCTACATGAGCCTGCTCATGCTGATCGCCCTGGCCCTGCCCAGCGACATCTTCGACTCGCAGTCGAAGCACTTCATCTTCCTGGTCGGTGCTGTCGGCATCTGGCGCTACTCCATGGGCGCCACCCATTTCATCCGCGGCATGCTGTTCCTGTACATCGTCTACCCCTACCTGCGCCGCAAGGTGCAAAAGCTGGGCAAGGCGGCCGACCCGTCGCACGTGTACCTGATGGTCACCAGCTTTCGCATCGAGGCGCTGACCACCGCGCAGGTGTACAGCTCGGTGATCCGCGAGGCCATCGACTGCGGCTTCCCCACCACCGTGGTCTGCTCGCTGGTGGAGAAGTCCGACGAGCTGCTGGTGAAAAGCCTGTGGGCCAAGTACAACCCGCCCGCCCACGTCACCCTGGACATCGTGCGCATCGCCGGCACCGGCAAGCGCGATGGCCTGGCCTATGGTTTTCGCGCCATCTCGCGGATGCTCCCGGACGAGAACGCCGTGGTGGCAGTGATCGACGGCGACACCGTGCTGGCCGAGGGCGTGGTACGCAAGACCGTGCCGTGGTTCAAGCTCTACCCCAACGTTGGTGGCCTGACCACCAACGAGTTCTGCGAAGTGCGCGGCGGCTACATCATGAGCGAGTGGCACAAGCTGCGCTTCGCCCAGCGCCACATCAACATGTGCTCGATGGCCCTGAGCAAACGCGTGCTGACCATGACCGGGCGCATGTCGATGTTCCGCGCAAGCGTGGTGACCAACCCCGAGTTTATCGCCGACGTCGAGAGCGACTCGCTGATGCACTGGCGCCTGGGCCGCTTCAAGTTCCTCACCGGCGACGACAAGTCCAGCTGGTTCAGCCTGATGCGCCTGGGCTACGACACCTTCTACGTGCCCGATGCCGCCATCAACACGGTGGAGCACCCGCCGGAGAAGAGCTTCGTCAAGGCCAGCCGCAAGCTCATGTACCGCTGGTACGGCAACAACCTGCGGCAGAACTCCCGCGCCCTGGGCCTGGGCCTCAAGCGCCTGGGGCTGTTCACCAGCATCGTCTTGTTCGACCAGCGCGTGTCGATGTGGACCAGCCTGCTGGGGCTGACCGTGGCGGTGATCGCCAGCTTCAAGTTCGGCCTGCAGTTCTTGCTCGTGTACCTGCTGTGGATCGGCATCACCCGCCTGATCCTCACCGTGATGCTGCTGTGCTCGGGCCACAACGTCGGCCCCGCCTACCCGCTGATTCTCTATTACAACCAGATCGTCGGTGCGGTGATGAAGATCTACGTGTTCTTCCGCCTCGACAGGCAGTCCTGGACCCGCCAGCCAACTGCCCTCAAGCGTGACCTCGCCAGCTTTCAACAATGGTTCAACACCTGGTCCTCGCGGACCATGACCTTCTCGGCCGCGAGCATCTTCGTCGCCGTGCTGTTCATGGTCGTGTGAGCCCAACCCGGATCGGATAACAGGAACGAAATCGCCATGAATACCGCCGTGAACGTCAATGTCGTGCATGAGTCCGAAGCGCAGCGCCAGCACGCCCGGGTGCGCATCCCCGCCAAGCTGCGCTACCTGGACGGCAACCGCGAGCCGCACGATGTGAAGGTGGACGATCTTTCCGCCGGGGGCCTGTCCTTCCATGCGAAAAAGCCGCTCGCCGAAGGTGAAGTGCTGCGCGGTCGCCTGCAATTCGTGGTCGACAACCTCGGCCTGTCGATGGACGTCGAGCTGCTGGTGCGCACCAGCAGCCGCGACAGCGGCCGCACCGGCGTCGAGTTCCAGAACCTGGAGCCACGCGACATCGCCACCCTGCGCCACATCATCACCAGCCACCTGTCCGGCGAGTTGATCAGCGTGGGGGACGTGCTCAGTACCCTGCAACGCGACAACTTCACCAAGGCGCGCAAGCAGAAGGACGGTGGTGCCGGCCTGTCGGCCTTCGGCCGCCTGCGCGCGGTCACCGTCACCGCCGGGGTGTTCGTGGTCGGCCTGGTGGCCTTCGGTTTCGTCGCCAAGTCGCTGTACGGCCTGTACTTCGTCAGCCACGCCGAAGCCGGCGTGGTCGCGGTGCCCACCACCAACGTCACCATGCCCCGCGACGGCAGCCTGCAAAGCCTGGTGCAAAGCGGTGCCAGCGTGGCCAAGGGCGCGCCGCTGGCCACCTTCAACACCAGCATGCTCGACCTGCTCAAGGGCCACCTGGACGACTCGCAACTGGAGCCGGCCAAGGTCGAGGAACTGTTCGGCAAGCAGCTCTCCGGCACCCTCACCAGCCCGTGCGACTGCGTGGTGTCGCGCCAGCTGGTGGACGACGGCCAGTACGCCAGCAAAGGCCAGCCGGTGTTCGCGCTGATCCCGCGTACCACCACCCCGACCGTCGAGGCGCGCTTCAGCTACCGCCAGTTCGATGAAGTGAAGCCAGGCACCCGGGTCAACTTCCAGGTCGCCGGCGAAGACGATGTGCGCACCGGCAAGATCGTCGGCAGTTCGAGCCTGGACACCGACAACCTGGCCTCTGACATCCGCGTGCAGATCCAGCCCGACGAAGGCCTGCCGGCCGAGCTCGCCGGCCGCCCGGCCGCGGTCAACAGCGACCGTGGCCCGTCGCTGAACTGGCTGATCGACAAGGCCGTGGCCCGCGGGCTGTAAGAGGAACGGATAATGACCAGCGGACACCGCCCAATGTGTGGGAGCCGGCTTGCCGGCGATCGAGTGCGCAGCACTCGCCCTACGGATGTAGCGCCTGCACTGGCCAATCGCCGGCAAGCCGGCTCCCACAGTGATTTCATCAGCCTCGGGCTATGTGCCCTGGCCCTGGCCATCACCCTGGCCGGCTGTACCGGCCTGCCCGACCAGCGCCTGGCCAACGAAGCGCTCAAGCGCGGCGACACCGCCACCGCCGAGCGCAACTACAAGGCCCTGGCCGACCTGGGCTACAGCGATGCGCAAGTGGGCCTGGCCGATATCCAGGTCGCCACCCGCGAGCCGGCCAAGCTCAAGCAGGCCGAGGCCACTTACCGCGCCGCCGCCGCCACTTCGCCCCGCGCCCAGGCCCGCCTTGGCCGCCTGCTGGTGGCCAAGCCCGACAGCAGCCAGGCCGAGCGTGAAGAAGCCGAGCGCCTTCTCAAGCAGGCGGCGCAACAAGGCGAAGGCAACACCCTGATCCCGCTGGCGATGCTCTACCTGCAATACCCGCAGAGCTTCCCCACCATCAACGCCCAGCAACAGATCGACCAGTGGCGCGCCGCCGGCAACCCAGAGGCGGGCCTGGCCCAGGTGCTGCTGTACCGCACCCAGGGCAGCTACGACCAGCACCTGGGCGAGGTGGAAAAAATCTGCAAGGCCGCATTGGCCACCACCGACATCTGCTACGTCGAGCTGGCCACGGTCTACCAGAAACGCGCCCAGCCCGACCAGCAGGCCGCCCTGCTCGGCCAGCTCAAGGCCGCCTACGCCCGTGGCGCGGTGTCGGCCACCCGGGTCGACAGCGTCGCCCGCGTATTGGCCGACCGCAGCCTGGGGCAGACCGACGAGAAGACCGCCAAGGACCTGCTCGAACAGGTCGCCCCGGCCAACCCGGCCTCGTGGGTGAGCCTGGCGCAGCTGCTCTACGACTTCCCCGAACTGGGCGACACCGATCAGCTGATGGGCTACATCGACAAAGGCCGCAAGGCCCAACAGCCCCGCGCCGAACTGCTGCTGGGCCGCCTCTACTACGAAGGCAAGACCGTACCCGCCGACGCACAGAAGGCCGAGCAGCACCTGCAAGCCGCCGCCGACGCCGGCGAGGTCAGCGCCGACTACTACCTGGGCCAGCTCTATCGCCGTGGCTACCTCGGCGACGTCGAGCCACAGAAAGCAGTCGACCACCTGCTCGCCGCTGCCCGTGGCGGGCAGAACAGCGCTGACTACGCCCTCGCCCAACTGTTCAGCGAAGGCCATGGCATTCGCCCGACCCCGACCAACGCCTGGGTCTTCGCCCAGCTCTCCCAGGCCAACCCGACGCCCCAGTCGACCGAACTTGCGCAACAGCTCGACCAGCAGCTAACGCCCGAGCAGCGCAGCCAGGCCCAGCAACTGCTGGCGCAGGAACAACGGGCGCGCACCCGCCTGTTCCAGGCCGGCAACAGCACCCTGGCCATCGAGGCCCTGCAAGACGACGAACACGCCGTAGACGCCGAGGATTCGCTATGACGCTCAACCCCTTCGTGAAAGCCGGCATCGGCCTGAGCTTCGCCTTGCTCTGGTCCATGCCGACCCTGGCGCAGGAAACCGCGCAGAAGAACTTCGGCCTGGACGTGAAGATCACCGGTCAGTCCGAGGACGACCGCGACCTGGGCACCCGCTCCGGCGGCGACGTCAACGGCGTGGGCCTGGACCTGCGCCCCTGGGTGTACGGTGAGCGCGGCAACTGGAGCGCCTTCGCCATGGGCCAGGCAGTGGCCGCCACCGACATCATCGAAACCGACACCCTGCGCCAGAACGACGACGGCACCACCAGCGACGACGGCGACGACAGCCGCAAGCCGGATAAAAGCTACCTGGCCATGCGCGAGTTCTGGGTCGGCTACAGCGGCCTCACCGCCTACCCCGGCGAGCAATTGCGCCTGGGCCGCCAACGCCTGCGCAGCGACGACGGCATGTGGCGCGACACCAATATCGAGGCGCTGAACTGGACCTTCGACACCACCCTGCTCAAGGCCGACCTGGGCGTGGCCCAGCGCTTCAGCGAGTACCGCACCGACCTCACCGAGCTGGCCCCGGAAGACAAGGACCGCACCCACCTGTACGGCAACATCGCCACGCAGTGGACCCCTGGCCACTGGGTCGGTGTACGCGCTCACCACACCCACGACAGCGGCAGCCTGAAAAGCCCCGGCGAAACCGTCGACGCCCTCGACAAGACCCGCACCGGCGACCTCACCTGGCTGGGCCTGGAGGCCAACAGCGACGCCTACAACTGGCGCAACGACCACACCGTCAACTACTGGGGCAGCGTCACCTGGCTGACTGGCGAGCGCGACACCCTCAGCAGCCAGGCAGTGGGCAACGAGCAGGTCGCCACCGGCAAGCAGAGCGGTGACGTCAATGCCTGGGCCACCGACCTCGGCATCCGCCTGCGCCTGGACCCCAACTGGCAGGTTGGCGCGGCCTACGCCCGGGGCAGCGGCGGTGGCGGCAGCGACGGCTCGAACAACTTCGAGCAGACCGGCCTTGAGAGCAACCGCTCCAACTTCACCGGCACCCGCTCGCGCGTGCACCGCTTCGGCGAAGCCTTCCGCGGCGAACTGGGCAACTTGCAGGCGGCGACCCTGTTCACCTCCTGGCAGCTGCGCGACGACTATGACGCCAGCCTGATCTACCACAAGTTCTGGCGCGTCGACGGCAAGCAGAACATCGGCTCCAGCGGCATCAACGCGGTGGTCGACGACGGCGGTATCAGCCGCCCATTGGTGCAGGGCGAGAAAGACCTGGGCCAGGAAATGGACGTGGTCGTCACCAAGTACTTCAAGCAAGGCCTGCTGCCGGCCTCGCTCAGCCAGTCGATCGACGAGCCGTCCGCCCTGGTGCGCCTGCGCGCCGGTGTGTTCAAGCCGGGCGACGCCTACGGCAAAGAGGCCGACTCGTACATGCACCGCGCCTTCGTCGACGTGATCTGGCGCTTCTGAGGCCGGGAGAGGACCCTTATGAACCTGCACCCGAACCTTCGCCACAGCCTGCTCGCCAGCGCCCTGCTGCTGGCCGCGGGCATCGCCCAGGCCGCCGAGCCGGAAATGGCCAAGGGGCTGCAACAGGCCAAGACCTACACCGTTGCCAGCGCGCCCATCGAGCCGCTGCTGATGGACCCGCCCAAGCTGCCCGACCTGTCCGGCTACACCGCCGCCGCCGTGCAGCAGAAAATCGACCGCACGCACAAGGGCAAGGTCAGCGTGCGCCGCATGCTGCAAGAAGACACCCTCAAGGAGTTCATCGGCGGCGACAACAAAGGCGCCGAATGGGTGCGCCGCCAGCACGGCATCCCCCAGGCGATCTTCGTCGATGACGGCCATGTCGACCTGGTGGAACTGAGCAAGAAGGTCCCCAACCAGTACCTGCGCGAAACCGCGCCGGGCGTGTACCTGGCGCGCCTGCCGATCGTGGTCGGGCGCAAGGGCGTGCTGGAAATCGACGGCAAGGTGAAGGAACTGCGCCTGTCCGAAGAAGGCGGATCGTTCATCGTCAACGACGGCAAGCTGTTCGTCAGCGACACCAAAGTCACCGGCTGGCGTGAACAGGCCAACGGCCCGGCCACCTTCAGAAAGCCCGACGACTTCCGCCCGTTCCTGCTCAGCTGGGGCGGCACCGAGACCTACATCGTCAACAGCAAGATGGCCAGCTTCGGCTACGCCAAGTCCAAGTCGTACGGTGTGAGCATTTCGCAGTACACGCCGAACATGGCCAAGCAGATGGGCCGCCCGGAACCTACCGGCTGGATCCTGGGCTCCGAGTTCAGCGACATGTGGTACGGCTTCTACTGCTATGAGACCAGCGACTTCGTGGTCAAGGACAGCACCTACCGCGACAACATCGTCTACGGCATCGACCCCCACGACCGCTCGCACCGGCTGATCATCGCCGGCAACACGGTGTATGGGACCAAGAAGAAGCACGGGATCATCGTTTCGCGCGAGGTCAACGACAGCTGGATCATCAACAACAAGAGCTACGACAACAAGCTCTCGGGCGTGGTGATCGACCGCAACAGCGTCAACAACCTGATCGCCTACAACGAGATCTACCGCAACCACACCGACGGCATCACCTTGTACGAGAGCGGCGACAACCTGATCTGGGGCAACAAGCTGATCAACAACCGCCGCCACGGCATCCGCGTGCGCAACAGCGTGAACATCCGCCTGTACGAAAACATCGCCATGGCCAACGGCCTGGTGGGGGTGTACGGGCACATCAAGGATCTCTCCGACACCGACCGCGACATCGCCCTCGACCCCTTCGACACCAAGGTGTCGCTGATCGTGGTGGGCGGCGAGCTGGCGGCCAACGGCTCCGGCCCCTTGTCGATCGACTCGCCGCTGTCGGTGGAGCTGTACAAGGTGTCGATGCTGATGCCGCGCAAGGCCAACGGCATCAGCTTCAACGGCGTGCTTGGCGAGCGCCAGGACGAAATCCTCGACCTGCTGGTGCGCCAGCAGAAGGCCGTGCTGATCGACCCGGTCGAACGCCAGACCGAAATGATCGATTAAGGAAGCCCAGACCATGACCCCACACCTGATCAAACTGCTGGGCCTGTCCGCCGCCCTCCTGGCCATCAGCCAGGGCGTGCGCGCCGAGGACGTCAAGGCGCCGACCTTCAGCGCCGAACCCTGCTGCCAGCTGTGCCCCGAGGCCCACGACGCCCGCCGCTACACCACGCGCTACCAGCAGAACTTCACCACCCTGGTGCAAGCCCAGGGCGACTGGCTGTTCCGTACCCGTGAAGACCTGCGCACCGAGTTCGACACCACCGCCGGCGGCTACAAGCGCCTGCAACAGGTGCACGATGCGTTCAAGAAACGCGGCGTCGAGCTGGTGGTGGTGTACCAGCCCACCCGTGGCCTGGTGAACCGCAACATGCTCAAGCCCGAAGAGAAGGCCGCGTTCAATTATCAGAAGGCGCTGCACAACTACCAGGCCATGCTCGCCCGCTTTAGCAAGATGGGCTACAACGTGCCTGACCTGTCGCCGCTGACCAACGAGCAACTGGCCGCCGCCGACCAGGGCAAGGACTTCTACTTCCGCGGCGACCAGCACTGGACGCCGTATGGTGCCGAGCGCGCGGCGAAGATCGTGGCCGACACCGTGCACAAGATGCCGGCTTTCGAAGGCATCCCGCGCAAAGAGTTCGAGACCAAGAAGTCCGGGCGCATGGGCAAGACCGGCACCCTGCACAACGTCGCCGGCCAGCTGTGCGGCACCAGCTACGCGGTGCAGTACATGGACCAGTTCGCCACCGAACCGAAAGGCGGCGCCAGCGGTGGCGACGACCTGTTCGGCGACTCGGGCAACGCGCAGATCACCCTGGTGGGCACCAGCCACAGCGGCAAGAACTACAACTTCTCGGGCTTCCTGGAGCAGTACATCGGCGCCGACGTGCTCAACGTCGCCTTCCCCGGCGGCGGCCTGGAGGGCTCGATGATCCAGTACCTGGGCAGCGAAGAATTCCAGAAGAATCCGCCGAAGATCCTGGTCTGGGAGTTCTCGCCGCTGTACCGCCTGGACCAGGAAACCATCTGGCGGCAGATCCTCGGCCTGCTCGACGACGGCTGCGACGACCGCCCTGCGCAGATGAGCGCCAGCGCCACCCTCAAGCCCGGCAAGAACGAGCTGATGGTCAATGGCAAGAACGGCGTGATCAAGGACCTGATCAACCGCAACCACCAGCTCGACATCCGCTTCGAAGACACCTCGGTGAAAGTTTTGCAGGCCACCCTGTGGTACCTCAACGGCCGCCACGAGGACATCAAGATCGAGAAGCCCGAGACCTCCGACACCGATGGCCGCTTCGTCTTCCAGATGCGCGAGGACGAAGACTGGGCCAGCCAGAACCTGCTCGCCCTGGAGGTCCAGGGGCCGGAAAGCGGCACCCAGAAAGTCGAAGCCAAACTCTGCAAACGCAACAACTTCGCCAGCCCTGCGCAGCACACCGCGCAGGCTGGCCAGTGAGGCGAACCATGACCCCGATCAGCCGCAAGACCGCACCCGCCCTGCTCGCCCTCGCCCTGTTCGGCGGCGCCGCGCAGGCCGCCCTGGTGCCGCCCCAGGGTTACTACGAGGGCATCGAGAAGCTCAAGACCAGCGACGGCAACTTCCGCTGCGAACGCGCACCGAAGCCCTACACCGGCGCCCTGCAGTTCCGCAGCAAGTACGAAGGCTCGGACAACGCCCGGGCGACGCTCAACGTCGCCTCGGAAAAAGCCTTCCGCAAGTCCACCGAGGACATCACCACCCTCGAAAAAGGCGTCAGCAAGATGATCGGCCAGTACATGCGCGACGGCCGCCCGGCGCAGCTCGACTGCGCGCTGACCTGGCTCGACAGTTGGGCCCGCGCCGATGCGCTGATGTCCAAGGACTACAACCACACCGGCAAGTCCATGCGCAAATGGGCGCTGGGCAGCATGAGCGGTTCGTGGCTGCGCCTGAAGTTCTCCAACTCGCAGCCGCTGGCCGCGCACCAGGCCGAGGCCGAGCAGATCGAAAAATGGTTTGCCCGCCTGGCCGAACAGACCGTGCGCGACTGGAGCGACCTGCCGCTGGAGAAGATCAACAACCACAGCTACTGGGCGGCCTGGTCGGTGATGGCCACCGCCGTGGCCACCGACCGCCGCGACCTGTTCGATTGGGCGGTGAAGGAATACAAGGTCGGCGCCAACCAGGTGGACGAGCAGGGCTTCCTGCCCAACGAGCTCAAACGCAAGCAGCGCGCCCTGGCCTACCACAACTACGCCCTGCCACCGCTGGCGATGATCGCCAGCTTCGCCCAGGCCAACGGCGTGGACCTGCGCAAGGAAAACAACTTCGCCCTGCAACGCCTGGGTGAAGGCGTGCTGGCCGGGGCCCGCGACCCCCGCCAGTTCAGCGCCCGCGCCGGCAAGCAGCAGGACCTCAAGGACCTGAAGGTGGACAGCAAGTACGCCTGGCTCGAGCCGTGGTGCGCGCTGTACCAGTGCGTCGGCGACACCCTCAAGCGCAAGCACGGCATGCAGCCGTTCAACAGCTTCCGGCTGGGGGGTGATGTAACCCGGGTCTACGACCCGAGCGCGGAACAGAAAAAGAAGTAACGCAAGACCCGATGACCCGAAGAACCCTGTGGGAGCGGGCTTGCCCGCGAATGCGATCGATCTGGCAACGCTGCTGCTGCGGCTGACGCCTTCGCGGGCAAGCCCGCTCCCACCGGGATCGCATGGCCATCGATGACTAGGTGACCTTCCACTTTTTTGTGGGGGGTTTGGGGGGCGCTGTGCCCCAGGTGCTGTGCATAACTAGGAGAACCGGGATGGTCTTCTCGTCCAATGTGTTCCTGTTCCTGTTCCTGCCGGTTTTCCTCGGCTTGTACTACATAAGCGGGAACCGCTATCGCAACCTGCTGCTGCTGGTTGCCAGCTACATCTTCTACGCCTGGTGGCGGGTGGACTTCCTCGCCCTGTTCGCCGGGGTGACCCTGTGGAACTACTGGATCGGCCTGAAGGTGGGCGCCGCCGGCGTGCGCACCAAACCCGCGCAGCGCTGGCTGCTGCTCGGCGTGGGGGTCGACCTGTGCATCCTCGGCTACTTCAAGTACGCCAATTTCGGGGTGGACAGCCTCAACGCGATCATGACCTCGATGGGCCTGGAGCCGTTCATCCTCACCCACGTGCTACTGCCGATCGGCATCTCGTTCTACATCTTCGAGTCGATCAGCTACATCATCGACGTGTACCGCGGCGACACCCCGGCCACCCGCAACCTGATCGACTTCGCGGCGTTCGTGGCGATCTTCCCGCACCTGATCGCCGGCCCCGTGCTGCGCTTCAAGGACCTGGTCGACCAGTTCAACAACCGCACCCACACCCTGGACAAGTTCTCCGAAGGCTGCACCCGCTTCATGCAGGGTTTCATCAAGAAGGTGTTCATCGCCGACACCCTGGCGGTGGTCGCCGACCACTGCTTCGCCCTGCAGAACCCCACCACCGGTGATGCCTGGCTCGGCGCCCTGGCCTACACCGCGCAGCTGTACTTCGATTTTTCCGGCTACAGCGACATGGCCATCGGCCTGGGTCTGATGATGGGCTTCCGTTTCATGGAGAACTTCAAGCAGCCGTACATCAGCCAGTCGATCACCGAGTTCTGGCGGCGCTGGCACATCAGCCTGTCGACCTGGCTGCGCGACTACCTGTACATCACCCTGGGCGGCAACCGCAAAGGCACCTTCGCCACCTACCGCAACCTGTTCCTGACCATGCTGCTGGGCGGGCTGTGGCACGGCGCCAACTTCACCTACATCATCTGGGGCGCCTGGCACGGCCTGTGGCTGGCGATCGAACGCGCACTGGGCCTGGACACCAACCCGCAGCGCTTCAACCCGGTGAAATGGGCCTTCACCTTCCTGCTGGTGGTGGTCGGCTGGGTGATCTTCCGCGCCGAGAACCTGCACGTGGCCGCCCGCATGTACGGCGCCATGTTCAGCTTCGGCGAATGGCAGCTGTCGGAACTCAACCGCGCCCAGCTCACCGGCCTGCAAGTGGCGACCTTGATCGTGGCCTACCTGAGCCTGGCGTTCTTCGGCCTGCGCGACTTCTACCGCAATGCCAAGCCCACGCCCATCGCCACCCCGGTGCACGTCAACGCCGACGGTTCGGTGGGCCTGGACTGGGCGCGGATCATGACCCGCGCACTGGTACTGCTGCTGTTCATCGCCTCGGTGCTCAAGCTCTCGGCGCAGAGCTACTCACCGTTCCTGTACTTCCAGTTCTGAGGCCCGACACATGAACCGGACACTTCGCATCACCTATTCCCTGTCGTTCATGGGCCTGCTGGTCGGGCTGGGCGCCTGGTCGGTCGGCGGGCTGGACAGCTTCACCCGCACCGGGCAGATGAGCCTGCTCGACGGCAAGCTGGCCAAGGCCGCCGAAACCCACTACGACGAGCAGTTCCCGATCAAGCGCCTGGGCACCAACCTGTGGGCCGCGCTGGACTTCAAGCTGTTCAACGAAGGCCGCCCCGGCGTGGTGCTGGGCCGCGACCAGTGGCTGTTCAGCGACGAGGAGTTCAACCCCACCGTCGGCGCGCAGCAGCAGATGCAGGACAACCTGGCGCTGGTGCGCGGCATCCGCGACACCTTGCAGCGCCAAGGCGTGCAACTGGTGCTGGCGATCGTCCCGGCCAAGGCCCGCCTGTATTCCGAATACATCGGCAAAGAGGCGCCGGCCAGCCTGCACGACGAGCTGTTCAACCAGTTCCACGCCCAGGTGCGCCAGGCCAATGTGTTCGCCCCCGACCTGTTGGCGCCGCTGGAGCAGGCCAAGGCCCGCGGCCAGGTGTTCCTGCGCACCGACACCCACTGGACGCCGATGGGCGCCGAGGTGGTCGCGCAGTCCCTGGCCGAAGCCGTCAACCGCCAAGGCCTGCTCACCGGCGAGCCCCAGGCGTACATCACCGAGGCCGGCGCCAGCGCGCCATACAAGGGTGATTTGACCAACTTCCTGCCGCTGGACCCGCTGTTCAGCAACCTGCTGCCCACCCCGGACACCCTGCAGCAACGCAAGACCCATCCGGTGCAGGCCGAGGGCGAAGCCGGCGACGCACTGTTCGCCGACAGCAGCATCCCGGTGGCACTGGTGGGTACCAGCTACAGCGCCAACCCGCACTGGAACTTCCTCGGCGCCCTGCAGCAGGCCCTGCGCAGCGATGTCGCCAACTACGCAGAAGACGGCCATGGCCCGCTGCTGCCGATGCTCAAGTACCTGCAAAGCGACGCCTTCAAGAACGCCCCGCCACAGGTCGTGGTGTGGGAATTCCCCGAACGCTATCTACCCATGAAAAACGACCTCAGCGGCTTCGACCCACAGTGGATCGCGCAGCTGAAGAACACCCGCAAATCCGAAGAAAACCTGGCCCTGTCGTCCAACCGGACGGACCACTGAAGATAGAGAGGAACACGCACATGACCACCAAGACTTCCATTGCCAAAGCCCTCACCCTCGCTGCCGGCCTGACCGTGGCCTCGATGCAGGCCTTCGCCGGTGCCGACGCTGCCCTGTACGGGCCGAGCGCGCCGAAGGGCTCGACCTTCGTACGTTTGTACAACGCCGCAAGCAGCCCCACTGCCGCGAGCGTGGGCAACACCCAGATCAAGCAGGTCGGCGCCCAGGCCAGCAGCGACTTCAGCTTCCTGCCCGGCGGTGACTACACCGCCCAGGTCGGTGGCAAGAACGTCCCGGTCAAGCTGGCCGCCGACAAGTACTACACCCTGGTCAACAACGCAGGCGGCAACCCGCAACTGATCGAAGAACCGCCGTTCAAGAACAAGCAGAAAGCCCTGGTCCGCGTGCAGAACCTCAGCGACCAGCAACTGACCCTGAAAACCGCCGACGGCAAGACCGAAGTGGTCAAGCCGGTGGCGGCCAAGGGCCGTGGCGAGCGCGAGATCAACCCGGTCAAGGTCAACCTCGCGCTGTATGCAGGCGACAAGAAAGTCGGCGACGTCAAACCCGTCGCCCTGGAGCGCGGCGAAGCGGCCGTGCTGTACGTCACCGGTTCCGGCAACAGCCTGTCGCCGGTGTGGGTAACTCGCCCCGTGGCTAGCAACTGATCCCCCTGCCTCTAAACGACTATTGGAGAAACATGATGATCCCGGTAATTCTTTCTGGTGGTAGCGGTTCGCGTCTGTGGCCTTTGTCGCGCAAGCAGTTCCCCAAGCAGTTCCTGGCCCTGACCGGCGAGCACACGCTGTTCCAGCAGACCATCCAGCGCCTGGTGTTCGACGGCATGGACAGCCCCATCGTGGTCTGCAACAAGGACCACAAGTTCATCGTCCAGGAGCAGCTGGGTGCGCTGAAGCTGGAGACCCAGGCCATCCTCATGGAACCCTTCGGCCGCAACACCGCGCCGGCCGTGGCAATGACCGCCATGAAGCTGGTCAACGAAGGCCGTGACGAGCTGATGCTGGTGCTGCCGGCCGACCACGTGATCGAGGACCAGAAGGCCCTGCAACGCGCCCTGGCCCTGGCCACCGTGGCTGCCGAACGTGGCGAGATGGTGCTGTTCGGCGTACCGGCGACCAAGCCCGAGACCGGCTACGGCTATATCCGCTCAAGCCAGGACGCGCTGCTGCCCGAGGGTGTGGCGCGGGTCGCGCAGTTCGTCGAAAAGCCCGACGAGAAACGCGCCAACGAGTTCGTCCGCGCCGGTGGCTACTTCTGGAACAGCGGTATGTTCCTGTTCCGCGCCAGCCGCTTCCTCGAAGAGCTCAAGCGCCACGATGCCGACATCTACGACACCTGCCTGCTGGCCCTGGAGCGCAGCGACGAAGAGGCCGATGTGCTGAGCATCGACGAAGCCACCTTCGCCTGCTGCCCGGACAACTCCATCGACTACGCGGTGATGGAAAAGACCCAGCGCGCCTGCGTGGTGCCGCTGTCGGCCGGCTGGAGCGACGTGGGCTGCTGGTCGTCGCTGTGGGACGTGCACGAGAAAGACGACAACGGCAACGTCACCAAGGGCGACGTGGTGGTGCAGGACAGCCACAACTGCATGATCCACGGCAACGGCAAGCTGGTGTCGGTGATCGGCCTGGAGAACATCGTGGTGGTGGAGACCAAGGACGCCATGATGATCGCCCACAAGGACAAGGTCCAAGGCGTCAAGCAACTGGTCAATACCCTCGATGCCCAGGGCCGGACCGAGACCCAGAACCACCTGGAGGTGTACCGCCCGTGGGGCTCGTACGACTCGGTGGACATGGGCGGGCGCTTCCAGGTCAAGCACATCACCGTCAAGCCGGGTGCCGCGCTGTCGTTGCAGATGCACCACCACCGCGCCGAGCACTGGATCGTGGTGTCCGGCACCGCCGAGGTAACCTGTGACGAGAACGTGTTCCTGCTGACCGAGAACCAGTCCACCTACATCCCCATCGCCTCGGTGCACCGCCTGCGCAACCCGGGCAAGATCCCGCTGGAGATCATCGAAGTGCAGTCCGGGAGCTACCTGGGCGAGGATGACATCGAGCGCTTCGAGGATGTGTATGGGCGTACCTCCACGCCGGTGGAGCGTGGGGTTTCGGTGAAGACCATCGCGCAGTAAGCACCCCGGTCCGTTCTGGCCACTTTGCGTGAACCCGAATGGGTACGCGCAAAGTGGCCAGATGGCGAACGCGCTCATGCCCGAGCTAGCTGAACTTGATGTCGATGAGCCCCTCTGTCACCGCATGATCCTTCTCAGGCCCTTCAGTTATCCATTCAAAGCTGAAGGATATATGTTCTTCAGGTTTCCATACTTTGACTTCAAATTTGGCCTGTCGACTCGGCAGTAGATGGTTATTCAGAACAACAACACCTGATTTGACATTAAGCTGACCACCCGCGCTATTCAGATAGAATGTCAGCCCCAGGTTCGTGTAGTCACCCTGCCCTGAAATTGCTTTATAGGCGAACACGTAGTGATCGGTCAGCCCTTCCGGCGAGTACCGCACTTCATCTGCCACATAGTTCTCTACGCCGACTAGAGACGGCGTGATGGTCATCACTGCCTGCCCATCAACCCGTTTTGCTTTCAGCCGCATCGCATCAAATTTTTCCTGACTGTAGTCACTCATGACGCATCTCCATGTCTCTATCATTCAAGACTTTTCTTCAACGTTGGATGAACGTACTGTTCGCCTGAGCTGGGTATCAGTAGGTGATGGAAAATTCACCGTCCTCTGCGGAAAAATTTCGTTCGAAAGCATCCATCCCCTGAAAGGCAAACCGTCCAGAAAGCGTACGCTTCTCTTTATCCCACTTGACGTTCGTCAGCTTGCCTGAGCGTGCATTGCCGTTATAGCGGCTTTTCAATTCTGCCCATGCCTTGCCGGGACCACTACCCAGCGGGGCAATGTCATATTCGTCTTTCATAACGGTGCGCGGCACGCCAATCACAATATGTTGAGGGCTCTGATTTTCCACCTCGTGTGTCGCATGGACATTGGCGTGCGTGTCATCGTCATGATCCGAAAACTCTATGAGCTCTGTCTTGAACTCCCTGTCCGCAGATCCACTGAACTTGAGCTGAGCCGTGACTTCGCCACTGACAGCTATTCGCTTGTGCGAGTTCTTGCCTGTCTTCGATGCATTGTTCATCAGTAGTCTCCTCCTTCCATCATTTAACTATCCGGTCATGAACAGCAGGCCTCGCGAATACACTAAGGCTGCTACCACCGCTCCACAACTGGCAGAAATAACAGTTCGGCTGCTGATCGTGAGTTTTCGGTAAGACGGAAGTGGTTTTGGATGCGCCCGTGCAATCGCGCTAGGATGAGGCCATCCCTGTTGTCGAGATGCACTGCCCATGATCATCGGCGCCCTGCTTGTCCTCACCTGGCTGGTCCTGCTGCTGCGCTACCCGGCCAAGGCATTGCCGATATCCCTGGCGGCCGTGTGCGGCCTGGGGCTGGTGGCGCTGTGGGTGGTGTGGCAGGACACCCGCGAAGCCTCGCAACTGGCGCGCCTGGATCTGCGCCTGAGCTACGCACCCGAGCAATGCCCCGCCGACCGCGCGCTACAGGTGCGCATGAAGAACGGCAACAAAGCCCCGCTCAGCGAACTGCGCTGGCGCGTGGGTGCCTATGCACCGGGCGATACCGTGAACCTGGCCGAGAACACCTACGCCGCACCGCGCTACCGTGGCCCTGGCGAATTGCAGCCCGGTGCCGAGTGGCGCGACTGCCTGCCGCTGCCGCCACTGCGCTCGGGGTATCGGCCGCAGACGCTTGAGTTTCGGGCAGAACATCTGCAAGGGACGTTTGCCAACTGACCGTTCGCCTCTATTGACCTTGCAATAACCGAGGCACGTTGGCGCCATCGGTGTATCGGTTATCGTTTGCCTGGCGTGTCAGCCTGGGAATACGAAAAGGGCTCGATGATCACTTTAAACGGCCTGCCATCATTCAAAACGCCGCTGGCATCAACCGATGAAATACTTACCTGCGTATCCGTCACATAGAGAACCGACGCCTCACCGCTACTGGCGAATCCGCTCCAATGGTTGGAGAGTATAGATCTGACATTCAAGGCTGAGATCTGAGGGTCCGTCATGAACTCCGGAAGACGTATTTCAAACTCTTTTTTCTCCTCCGTCCGTGGAAGGTATATGTCGATAACCAGGGCCGACCTATCCTCACCTTCGCCTTCGTCCTGAAGCGCACGTAGGATCATACGTCCACTTCCAGGAGAAAAATGGACTCGATCACCCTCAAACTCAATGACCTCTTTATCAATGGTTAGAGATGCCTTCAGCGGATCAACCACCCTTACACATTGCGCGTCCAAATCGCTGGCTTCATTTTTCATCTGCGTGTTTCCTGCACTATGTCAATAGGATCGCCATTCGCAGCAGGATCTACTGCCCATGACGCGCCGCGTGGGCTCAAAAATGCTCACCTTTGCTACTTCGCCTGACAATGTTGGCTACCAAACGCTATGCCAGCGGATTGGGCTGCACAACGGGAAAAAGTGTTAGTTCGCACGCTCGTACTTGCGCCGCGCGAAGACAGGGGCAGTATCACTGTGCGGCAAGGCAATGCTGAAGTCCCCAGTGGCAGATCGTCCGCATACCACCACGCAACCGTTATCGGCCGCTCGCACTTGAGTGTCAGCGCAGCCCTCGAGAGAGCATGCACTCCCTATCTCAACGATTGCTTCAGCATTATTAAACTCAACAGCACTAAGCATTCCACAGGGCGCGTGCTTAATTTTTAGTCCTCGTAGACATGTTACTTCCACTTAGGATATTTACAGTGGCTGCCTGTACGTTACCCCGTTGGGTCGTGCTACTCAACTGGTAGAACTGATAGCTCGCCATCTCGTTTCCTGGCGTACTTTATGCCTGAGAAATTCTGAGCGATTGAGAACCAACACAACAGCAAGGCCCCGATGAAGCCGGTGCTTCACGCGGCATTACGGTTTCAGGCCGCTGACTTTGGAGTTTCGGGCGAAGCCTGTGCAAGGTACATTCGTCCATTGTTCCGCTGTCTGTGCCGGCCTATTCGCCGGCGAGCCGGCTCCTACAGGGGGGTAGCCCCCCTCACTCTGATCACAAGGCCCCGTTCATGCCCACCGTCCTCATCACCGGTTGTTCCAGCGGCATCGGCCGCGCCCTGGCCGACGCCTTTCGCGATGCCGGCCACGAAGTCTGGGCCACCGCCCGCAAGCTCGACGATGTCGACACCCTGCTCGCCGCCGGCTTCGCCGCACGGCAACTGGATGTGAATGACGGCGAGGCCTTGACCCGCCTGGCCGACGAACTGCAAGACCGCCATGGCGGCCTCGATATCCTCATCAACAACGCCGGTTACGGCGCCATGGGCCCATTGCTCGATGGTGGTGTCGAAGCGATGCGCCAGCAGTTCGAGACCAACGTCTTCGCCCTGGTTGGCGTGACCCGTGCGCTGTTCCCGTTGCTGCGTCGCTCGCGAGGGCTGGTGGTGAATATCGGCAGCGTGTCGGGCGTGCTGGTGACCCCGTTCGCCGGTGCCTACTGCGCTTCGAAAGCGGCCGTGCACGGGCTGACCGATGCCCTGCGCCTGGAGTTGGCGCCATTCGGTATCCGCGTGATGGAAGTGCAGCCGGGGGCGATTGCCTCGCAGTTCGCCAGCAATGCCCAGCAGCAGGCCGAGCAGGTGCTGGCGAGCGACTCGCCGTGGTGGCCGTTGCGCGAGCAGGTACAGGCCCGGGCACGGGCTTCGCAGGATCGGCCGACCTCGGCGGCGGTGTTTGCCCAGCGGTTGCTGGCCGCTACGCGCAAGTCGCCGGTGCCGGCGTTGGTGCGTATCGGCAATGGCAGCACGGCGTTGCCGTTGATGGCGCGGGTGTTGCCGCAGCGGTTGCTCGATTGGGTGTTGCGCAAGCGCTTCGGGTTATTGCGGCCGCTCTAGGGCCATCGCGGGGCAAGCCCGCTCCCACGCTAACCGTGGGAGCGGGCTTGCCCCGCGATGCTTGTCAGGCGTTGTCAAACGCCTGCCAGCCCCCACCCAGGGCCTTGTACAACCCCACCAACGCCTGCGACACCGCCGCCGAACTGTCGATCCACTGCTCCTCGCTGGCCAGCAGCGCACCCTGCACCGTCAGCACATTGAGAAAGTCCACCGCCCCTTCGACATACTGGCGCTGCGCGGTCTCCAGGGCGATACGGTTCTGCCGTACCGCTTCGGCCAGGTGGTCGCGGCGCAGCTGGCTGGCGTTGTACAGGCGCAGCACGTCGTCGATCTCATGCCAGGCACCGAGCACCACCTTGTGGTAGTTCAGCGCCGCTTCCTGCTGCTGGGCTTCACGCAGTTCCAGCGTGCCCTTGAGCCGCCCACCTTCGAAAATCGGCAGCGACAGTTGCGGCCCGAAGGCGAAGCGTCGTGAATCCCAACCGCCGAAATCGGACAGCTGCATGGCCTGGAAACCCACACTGCCCGACAGCCGAATGCTTGGATAGAAGTCGGCCTTGGCCACGCCGATGCTGGCGGTAGCGGCATGCAACCGGGCTTCGGCCTGGCGGATATCCGGGCGGCGCTCGGCCAGCTCCGACGGCACGCCGATGGCAAAGCGTTGCTGCGGCTCGGGCAGCTCGCCGCTTTGCAACAGCTCGTTTTGCAGGCTGCGCGGGGGTTCGGCGGCGAGCAGGCTGAGGGCGTTGATCAAGTCATCGCGGCGCGCCTCCAGGGTCGGTAGCCGGGCCTCGATCGACGCCACCTGGGCGCTGGCCTGGGCCACGTCGAGCCGGGTGGCGACGCCTTGGGCCTGGCGGTCCTCGGACAGCTTCAGGCTGTGGCGGGCCACCTTGAGGTTGTCCTGGGTCACGTCCAGGGTGTGCTGCACGGCGCGCAGCTGGATGTAGTTGCCGGCGGTCTCCGACAGCAGCGCCAGCAGCACGCCACGGCGGTCGTTCTCGGCCACTTCGACGGTGGCGTCGGCCGCCTCGACCTGGCGCCGTACACGGCCCCACAGGTCCAGCTCCCAACCGGCGACCAGGTCGCCCTGCCAGAGGTTGAAGGCCGACCTGCCCGCCTTGCCCGACGGATCGCTCAGGCCTTCGGCGCTGTTGCGCGCCCGGCTGTAGCCGGCATTCACGTCCACCGACGGCGCTTCGTCCGCCGCCACGGTGCTGCGCAGGGCACGGCTTTGCAGCAAACGCGCGCTGGCCATCTGCAAGTCGAGGTTGCGCTCGGCGACCTTCTGGATCAGGGCACTCAGGCGTGGGTCGTGGAAGCTGTCCCACCAGCGCAGTTCCAGTGGTTCGGCAACCGGTTGGCTCGCGGCAGCCTGGGCCTGCAGCGCAGCCCAGTCTTTTGGCGCTTCGCTGGCAGGGCGCTGGAAGTCGGGCCCGAGGGTACAGCCGACCAGCAACATGGCCAACAGGACGGGGGCCGCTGCGCGCCCCTTTCGCGGCACAAGGCCGCTCCTACAAGCGACCGCGATCCCCTGTAGGAGCGGCCTTGTGCCGCGAAAGGGCTGCGCAGCAGCCCCGGCGCTCTCGAAATGTTCAACCGCATCGTTCATCGCGCAGTCACCTCTTTACCGCCCAGCTTGTCACCCTGGGTGTCGATGGTCGCTTCCACCGACATCCCCACCCGCAGGCGCGCGAGCAATGGCTGGCCGTCATCGAAGACGATCTTCACCGGAATGCGCTGCACCACCTTGGTGAAGTTGCCGGTGGCGTTGTCCGGCTTGACCGCAGCGAAGGTCACCCCGGTGGCCGGGGCAATGCTCTCGACATGCCCGTGGAGTTTTTCGCCCGAGAAGGTATCGACGCTGATGCTCACCGGCTGGCCCGGCTGCACGTGGGTCAGCTGGGTTTCCTGGAAGTTGCCGACGATGTAGGCGCGCTCCAGGGGCACCACCGACAACAGCCGCGCCCCTGGATTCACGTAGGCGCCCACGCGCAGGGCGCGTTCGCCGACCATGCCGTCCACCGGCGCAGTAATGCGGGTGTAGGAAAGGTCCAGCTGCGCTTTCTCCAGCCCCGCTTCGGCACGCTTGAGCTGGCCGTCGGCACTGGCCACCTGGGCACTGAGGATGTCCACCTGCTTGCGCGTAGCCACCAACGCGGCCTGGGCATTGGCCAGCCTCGCCCGGGCCTGGTCAACCCGACTCCGTGCCTGCTGGGCATTCTGCACGGTGCCGGCGCCCTGCTCGGCCAGGCGGCTGTAGCGGGTCACTTCATGGTCGGCGAAAGCGGCCTCGGCCTGTGCCGCTTTCACCGCCGCTTCGGCCTGGGCAATCAAGGCCGCCTGGCGCTCCAGGGTCGCGCGGGCATCCAGACTCTGGGCTTTGGCCACCAGCAGCTGGGCCAGGGCGGCGTCGAGGGCAGCCTGGTAGTCACGCGGGTCGATGGTCGCCAATAACTGGCCGGCCGTGACCTGCTGGTTGTCCTCCACCAGCACCTCTTTGATGAAGCCCGCCACCTTGGGTGCGACCACGGTGTAGTCGGCAGTGACGTAGGCATCGTTGGTGCTCTGGCGATGATCGCTGCCGAGCATCCAGGGCCCGACGATGGCGGCCAGCACGGCGACGGCCAGTGCCGAGCCGATGAAGAGCGTTTTACGGTTGTTGGTCATTTGCAGTTTCTCGAATTCATCCACAGGCTCAGGCCACCGCACGCGGTGGGTAGATCCGGGTAGGCACGAAGGGGATCAGGCAGATCAGGGCGACGGCGAAGCCCGCCATCACCAGGTACAGGTCGGCCGAGGTCAGCACCAGGGCCTGGTCATGGATGCGCTTGGCCAGGCCGGCTGTGTTGTCGTCGATCAGCGGCGCATTGCCCAGGCTGTCGACCAGGTGGTTGGAATGGAAATGCCGGCGCACGGTGCCCAGGGCATCGAGCAGGCCACCGGCGATCACCGCCGACAGCCCCTTGACCGTGTTGAACCAGCTCGACGCGAACGGGCCTTCCTGTGGGGTCATGCCATTGGTCGAGAGCATCAGCAGCGGCAGCACCGCCATCGGCTGGCCGAACACCTGCAGCAGGTAGAAGGGGTAGAAGTCGCCGCGGATCCACTGCGAGGTCAACAGGCTGCTGCCCACACACGAGGCAGCGAGCATCGCCAACCCGAGCGCCAGTACCCAGCGGCAATCCACCGCGCGGATATTGCACAGCGCTGCCGTCAACGGCAGGGCAATCAGCTGGGGCATGGCCACCAGCAGCATCAGCGGGCTGGTTTGCGCCGGGCGATAGCCTTGGATCTGTGCCAGGTAAGCCGAGGGTATGCTGCCCACGCCGGAGAGCACGATCAGCACCCCGGCCAAGGTCAGCAGGGCGAAGCTCAGGTTGCGCCGCGACAGCATGCGCAGCTGGAAGAACGGCAACGGTTCGGACCATTCGTTGTACAGGAACAGCACCAGCAACAGCAGGCCGCCACCGAGCAGCCAGCAGATCAGCGGCGAGTCGAACCAGCCCCAGCGATCACCCAGCGACAGCCCGAGCACGATGCAACTGATCGCCGGCAAACCGAGTAGCACGCCGCGCCAGTTGAACTGCTTGAAGCGCTCCAGGCGCAGCGGGTCCTGGGGCAGGCCCCAGCCCACGCAGGCGATGGCCAACAGCGACGGCAGGATGATCTGCCAGAACGCCCACTGCCAGCCTACGTACTCGGTCCACAGGCCCGCCAACGGCGTGCCCAGGTTTGGACCGAACGTTGCGGTCAATGCGTAGCAGGCCAGACCGTAGATTTTGATACCCGGCGGCAGGAAGCGCAGGGCCACGCTCATCAGCATGGGTGGCAAGGCCCCCGAGGCGAAGCCTTGCAGAATGCGCAGCAGCATCAGGCTGTGCAGGTTGGGGGCGAAGGGTTGGATCAGGCCGAGCAAGGCGAACAGGCCGACGGCCGTCATGGTGAAGCGGCGCAGCGAGAAGGTGGTGGCCAGCCAGGGTGCGAAGGCCATGGCCGACACCGACGCGGCGCTGTACACCGCCAGCAGCCAGGCACCTTCGTCGGCACCGATGCCCATGGCACCACGGATGTCGCCCAGGGAAATCTTGGTCACCGCCTCGTTGAGGCCGGCGCACAGCACCGCCAGCAACACGCCGAACAGCCCTATCACCACCCGCAGGCCGAACGCCGTCTGCGCAGGGGCGGCCGGCGCGGGAGCGGCGGCCAGCGCGGCAGAAGGCGCGGTCAGGGAACTCATGGAATGACATCTCCAGCAACATATTCAGGGCTGGGAGAAGTCTAAGAAGGTCGAATGCTGACGAAAACTGACTTGTTGGCAGGTTTATGTTGCGTCAGACGCAATCGGTACCGATCGCGAGGCAAGCCCGCTCCCACGTGAATGCGTGGGAGCGGGCTTGCCCCGCGATCATTTCACGGATCCAGGCTCCCGCACGCCTTCAACGTGCGCCGCAACCAGCGATGCGCCGGGTCATTGTCGAACCGTGGGTGCCACGCCTGCATCACATTGACCTTCTCCAACGGCACCGGAATCTCGAACGAGCGCAACGGCAACTTCAGCCGCTGCACGCTGTTGAGGATATTGGCCGGCATCGGCAGGATCAGGTCCGAGTCCGGCAACGAGAACATCGCCGAATGGAAGCTGGTGGTGATCAACGCCACCCGCCGCTCCACCTTGTAGTTGGCCAGCGACACATCGATGGGCCCGTTGGCCCGGCCACGCCGGGACACACTGATCTGTGGATAGGCGGCGAACCGCTCGGGGGTGATCGGGGCATCGAAGATCGGGTGGTCGTCGCGGGCCAGCCCGACGAAGTAAGTGTTGAACAGGCTCTGCACCTTGATCTCCGGCCCCAGCTCGACGGCCGAGCTGATGATCAGGTCGATCTGCCCGTTGCGCAGCACTGCATCGTCATCGCCGCTGCCCTCGGGCACGAAGCGCAGCACCGTGCGCGGCGCCTGAGCCAGCATCATGCGCAGCAGCTGGGCGCCGTACAGGGCGATGAACAGGTCATTGGTGCGGATGTTGAAGGCGCGGTCGAGGTTGGCCAGGTCGACGTCCTCGCGGCTGCGGAACACCAGCCCGGCCTGCTCCACCAGCCCGTGTACCTGGTCGCGCAGGGCCAGCGCCCGGGGCGTGGGCACCAGGCC
Organism: Pseudomonas sp. UFMG81; assembly: GCF_015354575.1. Classification (GTDB taxonomy): domain Bacteria; phylum Pseudomonadota; class Gammaproteobacteria; order Pseudomonadales; family Pseudomonadaceae; genus Aquipseudomonas. The sequence continues at coordinate 117,385 of NZ_JACAFQ010000008.1, read as the reverse complement.
ACGGCCGGCGCGCACCAGGATCGGGTCGCCCAACGCCTCGCGAATGCGCCCCAGGGTGCGGCTCATGGCGGCCGGGCTCAGGTTCATGCGCTGAGCGGCGCCGACCACACTGCCCTCGTCGAGCAGCACATCGAGGGCGACGAGCAGGTTCATGTCCGGGAGTTGCATGGCTGTTGTCCGTGACAGCTGTGGGAAACGCGATGGTAGCAGGTTGCCGATTGCGTCAGACGCAACGGCGCCGTGCGTGGGGGGCCATTTATTCGACGGCGTGAATGACTCGACAATGGCGTGAGCCTCTTCGCGGGCAAGCCCGCTCCCACAGTGTGCGCATCACCTGTGGGAGCGGGCTTGCCCGCGAAGAGGCCAGCACTGCCACCCACCTTCCAAAGGATTGCGCATGCCCCACCCGGTCCTGATCGCCATCGACGCCTCCCCCACCGCCGCCAGCCTGCTCACCCTCGCCCAGCGTTACTGCCGCCCGGGCGAGCACACCTTGCACGTGCTGCTCGCCATCGACGCGACCTTCGCCGTGCACGAACAGCGCACGGCCTACACCGAGCAAGAGCTGGAGGAATACCCCGCCGCCTGCGACGAACAGCAGCTGGCTGAACATGCTGTGAGCAGCGCCGTGCAAACCTTCCGCGAAGCCGGCTTCGACAGCCTGGGCTGCATGGTTGCCGGGCAGCCGGAGGACGTCATCGTCGCCAAGGCGCAAGCGCTGGGGTGTGAGCTGATCATCATCGGGCACCGGCATCTGTCACGGCTTGGGCGATTGCTGGATCCGTCGATCAGCGCCAAGGTGATTGACCGAGTGGCAGTGCCAGTGTTGGTCGGGCCGGCTGGATGAACCATGCCAACCATTCATCAGCTGATGACTCATGAGGTAATGCAACTGCATTGACCAGGTAATGCACTCGCATTACCTTGATCGGCATTACCCATCGCAGATGAATAGACCATGACCACTACTTTCGAAGTCGAGTCGACCCTGACCGAGCGCTATCAGACCACGGTCCCCGAAACCGTTCGCCGCGCCTTGGGCCTGAAAAAACGTGACAAGATCCATTACTCGATCCGCCCAGGCGGAGAGGTGATACTCACCCGCGCAGAGGCAGCCGAGGAAGATCCTGCCGTGGGGCAGTTCCTCGAATTCCTGGAACGGGATATCGCCACGAACCCGCAACATTTGAAGGTTGTCGATGCAGAGTTTGTCGCTCGCCTGAAGGCACTGGTTGGCGATGAGGAACTCGATCTAGATCAACCTCTTTCGGCGGATGATGAATGACAGATGCTGACCTCCCCCCCGTTTCTTCAACTGGCTGGACGGTGTTCGCACACCCCATGTTCCTCGATAAGCTGGACCAGCTGATAAACGAACTGGAGGTCCTGAAGCGCAAGGCCCCCGATAGCTACACCAGGAAGAATGCCTGGAAACGGCTGACTGCAATTATTCGCCTGGCTTTTGATGGCATCGCGCAGGATCCAACCAAAACCGAGTATCGCCAGGGCAACACCCTGGGAGATGCCCACCGGCACTGGTTCCGGGCGAAGTTCTTCCAACAATATCGTTTGTTTTTCCGTTATCACGCGTCGAGCAAGATAATCGTCCTGGTTTGGGTAAACGATGACGACAGCAAACGCGCTTACGAAAGCAGTGACGATGCCTACAAAGTGTTCCGTCGCATGCTTGGCACCGGATACCCGCCTGATGACTGGAATCAGCTGTTACAGGAAGCGACTGCGGCAACAGCCCGATTCAACGCCAGCCTCAAACGCTGACACCTGCCTGCCAATGCACAGATGGCGTCAGCGCGAGAACTGGATCATCCCTCGCTCGGCTTGACCACCACCGTACAGGTCGTCCCTGCCGCCAGCAGGTACCCCTCCGGCACCTCATCGATATGGATCCGCACCGGCACCCGCTGCGCCAGCCGCACCCAGTTGAACGTCGGGTTCACATCGGCGATCAACTCGCGGCTCTGCGGGTTGTCGCGGTCATAGATACCCCGGGCAATGCTCTCCACATGCCCGCTCAGGCGCTCACCACTCATCATTTGCAACTCGGCGGTATCGCCCACCTTCACATGGGGCAGCTTGGTCTCCTCGAAGAAGCCATACACCCAGAATGAGTGTTCATCCACCACCGCCATCACCGCCTCGCCGGTGCGGGCGTAGTCGCCCTTGTGGATGTTCAGGTTGGTCACGTAGCCATCGACGGTGGCGACGATCTGCGTACGCTTGAGGTTCAGCTCGGCGGCCGCCAGCTGGGCCTGGGCCTGCTGGTAGTCGGCCAGGGCGGAGCTGGCGATATTGCTGGCGTCGTCGCGGTTCTCCTTGGAGATCACCAGGTTGTCCATGTCGGCACGGCGCTTGGCATTGACCTTGCGCATCTCCCAGGTGGCCTTGCGCGAGGCGACCTGCGCCTTGGCCTGGTCCACTGCGAGCTGGTAATGCTCAGGGTCGATGCGGATCAGCACGTCACCCTTCTTCACCCGCTGGTTGTCCTTGACCGGTACGTCCACCACATAGCCCGGCGCGTCGGCGGCGACGTTGATGATGTCGGCGCGCACCCGGCCGTCGCGGGTCCAGGGCGTGGTCATGTAGTGCAGCCACAACTGGCGGCCGATCACCACGGCAGCGGTCAGCACCAGTAGGGTGGCGATCAGGCTGAAGAACTTTTTCATCGAAGGTTTCTCACCAGTAGAGCGACAGCGCCAGGGCGCCGAACAGGCAGACGAACAGGGAAAGGCGCAGCAGCGCCGGGTGCCAGAAGAAGCGGTAGCCGTCATGGCTGGCAATGAACCGGTCCAGCCCCCAGGCCAGGCCCAGGGCGAACAGGAACATCAAGGTCATGGTCGGCATGTACACGCCATGGAAGGCGATCTCACGGGGCATGATGCAATCCTTTCGCCGGTGCCAGCGGCGACTGATGGTCGAGCAGGGAGGTACGGATGAAGTGCAGGTAGCTCTGCGCGCGGCGCAGCACCGAGGTGTCGAAGTGCCGGGCAAAGGGTTCGTCGGTGGCCTGCACGCGGCTGATGGCGTGGTCCACCGCCACCAGGGCGCGTTCGTGGTTGCTGGCGCTGGGTTGCAGGAACAGCCGCGCCAACGCCCGGCCCATCACGCGGATGGCTTGGCGCCACGGCTGCGACTCGGCGTAGGCCGGGTGCACCGGCGCCCGGTCTTGCTCCTTGCGCAGTTCGATGACGGCGTGGCCGATCTCCAGCACGGTGAACATCCAGCCCATCAGCTCGCTCTGCACTTTCGGCTGGCCAGCGGCCAGGCCATAGGCCTGGTGCAGCAGGTCGCGGGTGCGGCTTTCGAAGGCCGAGCCCAGGCCGCGCAGGCGCCCGCTGATGGCGAACAGCACCTGCTCGCGCAGTTCCTGCTCCAGGCGGCTCCATAGCCAGCGGCTGTTGGGTGGCAGGATGATCGCCCCGGCGGCAGCGCAGACGAACATGCCGATGACCATGCCGATGTAGTCGTTGATGAAGGTGTAGGGGTTGTACACGGTGAGGTTGTTGGGCACCGAGCCGATGGCGAAGAACACCAGCAGCCCCAGACCGTAACCGGCGTAGGCAGGGCGCGAGGCGAGGAACGCACCGAGCACGAACACCGGCGCCAGCACCATGCACAGCAGCGGGAAACCGTCGATCCAGGGGAACACGAAGAAGGTTTCGAAGAAGCCGATGAAGGCGCCGATGGCGGTGCCGCAGGCCATCTGGAACGACATGCGCTTGGGGTTCGGCGAGGCTGCCGACAGGCCCACGGTGACCGTGGCGATCAGGGTCATCATGGCGCCGCTGGGCCAGTCGCTGAGCAACCAGTAGCTGCCCAGCAGCAACAACACCGCCGAGGCCCGCACCCCGGCGGCCAGCGACACCAGCCAGCTGGTCTGGGCCACGTAGGGCTCGTCCCATTGTTCGCGCTCGTGGCTGTGCGCAGCCAGCGAGGCGTGGGTTTCGGCGTAGCTGTACATCTCGTCGACGAAGCGGTAGAGCAGCTCGAAGGCGGTGTGGAAATCGAGCAGGTCGGACTCGCTGGGGTTGGTTTCCAAGTAGTCCGCCCGCAGCCCACGGACCTGGGTTTGCAGGCCCTCTTTATAGGTACCCAGTTCCAGTGCCAGGCGCAGCGCATCGGCATCGGTAAGCGCACGGCCCACGTAGGGTTTCAGCAGTTCGGCCAACGTCTCCAGGCCCGGCTCGATGGCGCCGACGATCTGCAACGGGCCGCGTGCACGCAGGCGCTCCAGCAACCGGTGCAGGGCATTGAAACGCGTGGTGATGGCCATGAACTCGCTGTTCATGCGCACCAGCCGGCCAGAACGGCGGCGCATGTGCGGGTCTTCGAAGGCGGTCACGTTGCGCAGGCTCTCAAGCCCTACCGCCTCGGCGACGAAGCGCACGTTGCTGGTCTCGTAGCGGTCGCGCTGGCTGTCACCGCGCAAGGCCTCGACCACCACCCCGGCAAAGGTGCCGAAGCGCTGGTACAGGGCGTTGCGCATGGCGGCGCTGGCCGACTGCGGCAGGATCGCGGCGCTGACGAAGGTCGACACCAGGATGCCCAGGGCAATCTCCAGCACCCGCCACACCGCCGCCATGAACGCCTGGTCGGGGTGCTCCAGCACCGGCAGGCCGATCATCGCCGCGGTGTAGCCGGCCAGCACGAAACCATAGGCGCGGAAGGTGCGGTAGCGCATGGCGCCGGCCGAGCACAGGCCCACCCACAGCGCCAGGCTGGGCAGGAACAGCTCGGTGTTCTGCGGGAAGATCGCGATCAACGCGACCATCATCGCCGAGCCGGCCAGGGTGCCGAGCACCCGGTAGAAGCTCTTGGCGAACACATGGCCGCTTTGCGGCTGCATGACGATGAACACGGTGATCATCGCCGTGCGCGGCTGCGGCAATTCCAGGCGCATGGCCAGCCACAGGGTGATGAACGCGGCGGCCAGGACCTTGAAAATGTACACCCAGGTAACGCCGTCGGTGCGCGCCCAAGCGAAGAAGCCCCGGCGCCATTCCAGGCTTTGCAGCCAGCGCAGGGGCAAGCTCGATGTGCTCATTGGGCGTGGTCCGGGGTGTCGAAGATGGCCAGGGTGGCCGGGGTTTTCGGCGCGGCCTGGTGTTCTTCATCCGGCACGTCGTTGCCCGCCTCAAGCCCGCCACCCAGGGCGGTGACCAGCTCGGCATGGGCGATCAGCCGTGCGGCCTGCACCTGCTGCTGCACCTGTTGCTGGCGGAACAGCAGGGTTTGGGCGTTGAGCACGTTGAGGTAGTCGGTGAGGCCGCGCTGGAAGGCCACGGTGGCGATGTCGTAGGTCTTCTGCGCGGCGGCCACGGATTCGGCGGCGAAATGCGCCTGCTCCTTCATCGACTCGCGGCGGATCAACTGGTCGGAGATGTTCTTCAATGCGCCGATCACCGTCTGGTTGTAGCGCGCCACGGCCACGTCGTAGCCAGCCGAGGCCACACCCAGTTGCGAGCGCAGGCGGCCGCCGTCGAAGATCGGCAGGGTAATGGCAGGCCCGACGTTGTAGTTGAACTTGCGCCCGGTGAGGAACTCCAGCGGGCCACCGCCGGTGGCCATGAAGCCGAGGCTGCCGACCAGGTCGACATTGGGGAAGAACCCGGCGTGGGCCACATCGATACCGCGCGCCTGGGCGGCGACCTGCCAGCGGCTGGCGACCACGTCGGGGCGCTGGCCGACCAGTTCGGCAGGCAGGTTCGACGGCAGCTTGAGCGGCGCGCCGAGGGTCAGGGTCGGGCGCTGCAACCTGGCGCCCTCCCCTGGCCCTTTGCCGGCCAACGCAGCCAGCTGGTTGCGGGTCAGGGCGATCGCTTCGTTGAGGCTGTCGATCTGACGGTGGGTCTCGGGCAGCGGCGCTTCGGCCTGGCTGACCTCGAAATGGGTGCCGATACCGCCGTCCAGGCGGCGCTTGGCCAGGGCGACGATCTGCTCCTGCTGGGCAAGCTCGGCCTGGACGATATCGCGCTGGGCGAACTGCAAGCTGAGCTGGATGTAGCTGCGCACCACGTTGTTCTCCAGCTCGAGCTGGGCCTGGCGCGCCTCGGCGACGCTCATGTGCGCCTGGTCCACGGCCTGCTCGCTGGCATTGCGTTCGCGGCCCCATAGATCAAGGGCGTAGCTGAAGCCGATGGCGGCGTTGTTGTCCCAGGTGTTGGCCCCCGACAACGCGCCCGGGCCGTAGAACTGATCCTCGGGCCAGTTGTGGCGCTTGAGCGTGGCGTTGCCATTGGCCTGGAGTTTTTCCGCCGACTCGACCACGCCGGCCATGGCCTTGGCTTCACGTACCCGCGCGGCGGCCATGGCCATGCTCGGGCTGCCCTCCAGGGCCTGCGCCAGCCAGTCGTTCAGCTGCGCATCGCCATAGCCGCGCCACCACTGTTGGGCGGGCCAATGGGCATCGCGCTCCGCCTCGCGGATGGCGGCGTCGGTGGTCAATTGGTTGGCTTGGATTGTCTTGCTTTGCGGGGCAATGCCCCAGGTTCCGATACAGCCGCTCAAGGACAAGCTAAGGGCACAGGCACTGAGCGCGCTAAGCGCTCTGATGTTGCGACGCGGCACAGCTGCGATTTCCCGAGGAAGAGGTGGAGGGGCTGGGCCATTCTAGGGGTGGGTTGGATTGGCGATAAGCGCATATTCCTGCGAATCTTTGTTACCAAAACAGCGATAATCCGGCTTTAGTCGGACGTGCAAAGTCGTTACTTCATGTCACAATTTTGCCCTCTAAACCGAGAGTGACCCATGGACACCCTGCAAAACATGCGTGCTTTCAGTTGTGTGGCCCAGCTCGGCAGTTTCACTGCCGCCGCCGTGCAACTGGATACGACCACCGCGAACGTGTCGCGGGCGGTCTCCAACCTGGAAGCCCATCTGCAAACCCGCCTGCTCAACCGCACCACCCGGCGCATCGCGCTGACCGAGGCTGGCAAGCGCTACCTGATGCGCTGCGAACAGATCCTGAGCTACGTCGAGGAGGCCGAAGCCGAGGCCAGCGATGCCCATGCCCGCCCGGCCGGGCAGTTGAAGGTGCATTCGATGACCGGGGTGGGCCAGCACTTCGTGGTCGACGCCATCGCCCGCTACCGCGAATCGCACCCGGATGTGACCTTCGACCTGACCATGGCCAACCGCGTGCCGGACTTGCTCGACGAGGGCTATGACGTGTCCATCGTGCTGGCCACCGAGTTGCCGGACTCGGGCTTCGTTTCGCAGCGCCTGGGCATCACCTACAGCATTGTCTGCGCCTCGCCCGAGTACGTGGCACGCCACGGCACCGCGCACAAGCCGGCCGACCTGCTCAAGCATGCCTGCCTGCGCATGGTCAGCCCGGTGATCCCGTTGGAGAAATGGCTGTTCGACGGGCCGGAAGGCCAGGAGATGGTCAACATCACCAGCTCGCCGTTCCAGGTGAACTCGGCCGATGCGATGAAGACCGCGATCCGCAGCAGCATGGGGGTAGGCGTGCTGCCGATCTATTCGGCCATCGATGCCCTGCGCGACGGCAGCATCGTGCGGATCATGCCCGACTACCGTTTGCAGGAGCTGAACCTGTACGCGATCTACCCGTCGCGCCAGTACCTGGATGCCAAGATCAAGACCTGGGTCGAGTACCTGCGCAACTCGTTGCCGGAGATCCTAGCGGCCCATGAGGCGGACCTGAAGACCCACCAGGTGCTGATCGCCAACTGAAAAAGCTGCTGCATTTGGAGTGGGGACAATGGTAGGTTGCTAACCATTGACTTCAGCGTCTGGCAGACAGGCCTATGGGAGGGCTACGCCCTCCATCGCGGGCAAGCCCGCTCCCACAGGTTTACGCGCTCACTGTGGGAGCGGGCTTGCCCGCGAAAGGGCCGCAACGCGGCCCCCGCTTTTCTGCCCGACTCCACTCCCCAGCCTTGCAGAGAAGCCCGATGAAAAAGACCGTCCTGGCCTTCAGCCGCATCACCCCGGCGATGGCCGAACGCCTGCAGCAAGACTTCAACGTGATCCTGCCCAACCCGAAACTGGGCGACATCGCCGCCCAGTTCAACGAAGCCCTGCCCGAGGCCCACGGCCTGATCGGGGTGGGCCGCAAGCTCGGCCGTGCGCAGCTCGAAGGCGCGGGCAAGCTGGAGGTGGTGTCGAGTGTCTCGGTGGGTTACGACAACTATGACCTGGATTACTTCAACGAGCGCGGCATCGCCCTGACCAACACCCCCGACGTGCTCACCGAAAGCACCGCGGACCTGGGCTTCGCCCTGGTCATGGGCTGCGCCCGCCGCACCGCCGAACTCGATGCCTGGACCAAGGCCGGCCAGTGGCAGGCCACCGTGGGCCCGGCACACTTCGGCACCGACGTGCACGGCAAAACCCTAGGCATCGTCGGCATGGGCAACATCGGCGCGGCCATCGCCCGCCGTGGCCGCTTCGGTTTCAACATGAACGTCCTGTACGCCGGCAACAGCCGCAAGGCGGCGCTGGAGCAGGAGCTGGGCGCTCAGTTCCGTAGCCTGGATCAGTTGCTGGCCGAGGCCGATTTCGTCTGCATCGTGGTGCCGCTGTCCGAGGCCACCCGCAAGCTGATTGGCGCCCGTGAACTGAAGCTGATGAAGCCCAGCGCGTTCCTGATCAACATCGCCCGTGGCCCGGTGGTGGATGAGGCGGCGCTGATCGAAGCCCTGCAAAACGGCACCATTCGCGGCGCCGGGCTGGACGTGTACGAGAAGGAGCCATTGGCCGATTCGCCGCTGTTCAAGCTGCCCAACGCCCTCACCCTGCCCCACGTAGGTTCGGCCACCGCTGAAACCCGCGAGGCCATGGCCAACCGGGCGATAGACAACCTGCGCGCGGCGCTGCTGGGTGAGCGGCCGCGGGACCTGGTGAATCCGCAGGTGTGGAAAGGCTAATAGCTGCTTACTGACTGGGCTGGCCCTATCGCCTGTAGGAGCGGCCTTGTGTCGCGAAAGGGCCGCATAGCGGCCCCGGCGATCTTGCGTGATGCCGAAATCCTGGGGCCGCTACGCAGCCCTTTCGCGACACAAGGCCGCTCCTACAGGAAAGCGGCGCGGCGCAGCCTTATTTCATTGCCAGCGCACCGCTCACCGGCTTTGCCTTTGGCTTGCGAAACACCAGCACATTCCCCGCCATCACCACCACCAGCCCCAGCAGCGCCGGCGGTGTCCACTGATACCCCTCGGCGAACGCCGACACGTTCAGCGCCACCAACGGGAACAGTACCGTGCAATAGGCCGCGCGCTCCGGCCCCATGCGCCCGACCAGGGTGAGGTAGGCGGTGAAGCCGATCACCGAGCCCGGGATCACCAGGTACAGCAGCGAACCGATATAGCGCATGTTCCATTCCATCTCGAAGGGAATGCCGCTGACCAGGCAGTACCCCGCCAGCATCGATGCGCCGTAGAGCATGCCCCAGGCATTGGTGGTCATGGGCTTGAGCCCGGCCCGCTGCTGCACGCTGGAGAGCATGTTGCCGGCCGAGAAACACAAGGTGCCGAGCAGCGCCAGGCCCAGGCCGTAGAGGGTTTCGCGGCTGGCGGCGTGGTGTGACAGCTCCGGCCAGAACAGCAGCCCCAGCCCCAGCAGGCCCATGGCACCGCCGGCAAGTACGTTAGCGGCGATCTTCTGGCCGAAGAAGATCCGCGCATTGAGGGCGTTCCACAGGGTGGCGGTGGAAAACACCACGGCGATCAGACCGCTGGCGACCCATTGGCTGGCGGTGAGGAAGCACATGAAGTTGACGCAGAACAGGCAAAAACCCTGGGCCATGCACACCAGATGGCCGCGCCTGTCCATCGGTTGCAGGCGCCGGGTGAGCAGCAGGATGGCGAACAGGATCAACCCGGCCAGGGCGAAGCGGTAGACGATCGACACCGGAATGGCGACCACGCCCAGCTGCAATTTCAGGGCGATCCAGGTGGTGCCCCAGATCAGGACGGTGAGCAGGTAGAGCGACAGGTTCATGGCGACATCCTCAGGCATTGGAACCCGGGGCCGCTGTGCGGCCCATCGCCGGCAAGCCGGCTCCCACAGGAAAAGTGCAAACCTCCTGAGCTGCACACTCCTGTGGGAGCTGGCTTGCCAGCGATCGAGGGCGCAGCCCTCGCCAGGCCTTACAGTCTTCACCGGGCACCTGCCCTGCGCTTGCACAAACTTGCGCTTTTGCTCGGCAGGTAGCTGTCAGCCCCTCGCCATCGCAGTACGATGGCCACCAGAGGATCCGCCCATGCCCGCACTCGACCACCTGCAAGTCTTCAACGCCATGCACGCCTCGCCCCACGCCCGCCTGGAATTGAGCGCGCACCTGGGCGACGGGCTGGCGGCGGCGTTGTGGAGCAACCGCGACGATGCCCGCGACTACCAGGCCCCCAGCCACCACACCCTGTCCTGCTACATCGCCGACGGCACCGGCACCTTCCGCCGCCAGCGCCCCGGCGACAAGGGCGCGCCGGACAAACTGTGCATCATGCCCGCCGGGCAGGAGTCGAACTGGGTGGTCAACGGCTCGATCCGCCTGGCGCACCTGTATATCAGCGAGGAACAGTTCGCCCTGGGCTGCACCCGCCTGCTCGACCGCGAGCCGCGGGAGATGCAGCTGCGCGAGGCGACCTTTCTCGACGATGCCCAGCAGGCGGAACGTTTTCGCCAGCTGATCCAGCTGCACTGGGCCGAGCCCGGCGAACGCCTGCTGGCCAGCAGCCTGGCCCATGCCATCATCGACCACGCGGTATTGAACCAGGCTGGTTTGCGCCAAGGGCTCAAACTCAAAGGCGGGCTGGCGCCGCACCAGCGCCGGCAGTTGGTGGACTACATCGAGGCCAACCTCGACCAGCCCCTGACCCTGGGGGAGCTGGCGCTGCGCTGCAACCTGTCCGAATACCACTTCGCACGGATGTTCCGGGCGAGCTTCGGTCTGCCGCCGCACCAGTACCTGCTGGCTCGGCGCCTGCACCGAGCGTGCGAGCTGTTGCGCCTGGGTGAGTTGCCGCTGGGGCAGGTGGCGTTGATCTGCGGGTTTGCCAGTGCCAGCCATTTCAGCAACCGGTTCAGGCAGGCGCTGGGGGCGACGCCGGGGGAGTATCGGGCGGCGTTTGCCTGTTGATCGCTGGGGCCGCGTTGCGGCCCTTTCGCGACACAAGGCCGCTCCTACAAGAGACCGCGATCAATTGTAGGAGCGGCCTTGCCGGTGCGCCGGACCGGCCGGTAAGGACCGCAAAGCGGTCCCAGTCTTTAGAACTCCAAAGTACTCGACAGGCTCACCTGCCGCGCATCCCCTACCGCGACGAAGTACCGGTTCACCGCCGAGCTGTAGTACACCTTGTCGAACAGGTTCTTCACGTTCAGTTGCAGCAGCACTTTGTGCTCGTCGAGCTTGGTCTCGTAGCTGGCGAAGGCATCGGCCACGGTGTACGCCGGCAGGTCGAAGTCATTGGTCGGGTTGCCGGCTCGCTCGCCCACGTAGCGGGCACCGGCACCCAGGCGCAGGCGGTCGCCGCCGAACAGGCTGCCGTAGTCGTACACCGCCGACAGCGAACCGCTGTGGCGGGCGACGTTCTGCAGGCGGTTACCCTCCAGCACCGGGTCCTTGGTCACTTCGGCATCGGTAAAGGCGTAGGCGCCGATCAGGCTCCAGCGCTCGCTGAGCTGGCCGCTCAGGTCCAGCTCGACACCGCGTGAACGCACTTCGCCGGCGTTGCTGTAGATGATCGTGCCGGGCTGGGTGTCGCCATCGGCCACCAGCACGTTGCGTTTGTTGATATCGAACAGCGCCAGGGTGCCGGTGATCCGGCCCGGGATATCCAGCTTGGCGCCGATTTCCCAGGCCTTGCCCTGCTCCGGCTCGATCCCCGAGTCGAGGGTGAGGGTCTGGCCACCGCCGATGCTCAACGGCGCGATGGTCGAGTTGGGTTTGAACGACTCGCTGTAGCTGCCATACAACGACAGCTGCTCATCGACCTTGTACACCAGGCCCGCATGGGGCACCCAGGTCTGGCCGCTGTTGTCGGTGTTGACGTTGAATGGGCGACCGCGGCCAGCGTACTGGTCGAACTGCTGGAAACGCCCGCCGGCGACCAGGATCCAGTGATCGTCCAGGTGCCAGGCATCCTGCAGGAACAGCGAGTCGGTGCGCAGCTTGTCGGTCTGGTCGCTGTCGCTGGCGCGCACCGTGGTGCCTTCCACTTCACGGCCATAGACCGGGTTGAGGTAGCTGAAGGTCGAGCGGCTGTTCTGGCGGATCAGGTCGGCGCGGTAGACCTTGCGGTCTTCGTGATCGACACCGACCAGCAGGTCGTGGCGCTGGCCGGCCAGCTCGACGGTGCCATTGAGGCTGAAGGTGGCGAACTGGTCGCGGCTCATGGCGCCCTGGGTGCCGTCGATGCTGCGGGTCAGCGTGCCTTTCGCCTCGTTGACGCCGGTCACGCGGACCTGGCTGGCATCGTAGGTTTCGCGGTTGAAGCTGTAGCCGAAATGGGTTTTCCAGGCGTCGGTCAAGGCGTGGTCGACCTCCAGGCGATACAGGTCGGAGCGGCCCTCCATGTCATTGAACGGCTCGTCCAGGCGGCGGGTGGCCGGGATGTCCAGCGGGTGGCCGTTGCTGCCAAAGGCCGTGCCGCGGTCGAACGGGTACAGGAACTCGCGGTGTTCGTAGGCCAGCACCACTTGGGTGTCCTCGCCCAGCCAGGCCAGCGACGGCGCCACCAGCGACTCGCGGTGCACACCGTAGTTGCGCCAGTAATCTTCATCCTCGTGGTCGACGATCAGCCGATAGGCCAGGTTGCTTTCGCCCAGTGCGCCGGTGCTGTCCAAACCGCCGCCGCTGCCGTTCTTGCCGCTGCCGTAGGTGGAGCCGCGCAGGGTCAAGGCGTTGTACTGCTCAAGTTGCGGGCGCTTGCTGACCACGTTGATCACCCCCCCCGGGTCCTGGATGCCGTACAGCAACGAGGCCGGGCCCTTGAGCACTTCGACCCGCTCGGTGCTGGCGTTGAGCGCGCGGCCCTGCACGATGGGCATGCCGTCGCGCATGATCGAGCCGTCGCGGTTGTCGCCGAAGCCGCGCTTCATCACGGTGTCGGCGGTGCCGCCGAAGTTGTTGCCCTGGGTGATGCCGCTGACGTTGTACAGCGCGTCGTCGAGGTTACGCGGCGCCTGGTCGCGGATCACCTGCGCGGGCACCACGTTGATCGCCTGGGGGATGTCCTGGGTCGGGCCCTGGCCGCGCATGATCGAGGCGCTGGCCGGGGGCTGGTAGCTAAAGTCGTCGGCCTGGGAGGTGATGGTGGTGGCTTGCAGGTTGAGCGCGCCGGCGCTGTCAGGTTGCTCGAGGGTCAGGGTGCGGGCGTCGAGGCGGCGCCAGGCCAGGCCAGAATTGCCCAGCAGCTGCTGCAAGGCCTGCTCGGCGCTGAACGCGCCGTTCAAGGCAGGGGCTTGCTGGTCAGGCAGCGCCAGGGTGTAGACCACGCTTTGCCCGGTGGCGCGGCTGAAGGCATTGAGCGCCTGGGCCAGGGGCTGGCTCGGCTGGGCGAAGGTATAGACCTGGCTCTGCTGCTCGGCCATTGCCTGGGGGGCCATGGCCAGCACGGACGAGGTGGTGAGGCCGAACCAGAGCGGGACGCAACGCGGGGTGAACTTCATGGACGCTGACCTGTGAGAGGGATGAACGCTTGCGAATGAATCGCACTTCCACTCACTACACGGATGCCGAGAGCGGGTACCTCACCTCCCCCTTGAATTTTTTTCCGCGCGACCTGTAGGAGCGGCCTTGTGTCGCGAAAGGGCTGCGTAGCGGCCCCAGGTTTTCGGCGGCGACGCAGGAATTGCCGGGGCCGCTCTGCGGCCCTTTCGCGACACAAGGCCGCTCCTACAGGGGCGTGTAAGCCCGTCGGACGGGGCTCACGCATCAGCGCAGAAGGGTCAACCGCCCCAACAGCGTCTGGCGCGAGAAGCCCAGCACCTTCCCCAGCGAGTCCAGCGCCACCAGCGGCTCGGCCACCGGGAAGCTGCCGCTGACCTTGCGCTGCGCCAGCTCGCCATCGAGCAGCAGGATGCGCCCGGGGTAATAGCGCCCGAGGTCATCGAGCACCTGCCCCAGCGGCACTTGGTAGTAGTTCAGCCAGCCCTGGCGCCAGGCCAGGCGGCTGTCGCTGTCCACAACACCGATCTCCCCGGCCACGCCATCGACATAGGCCAACTGCTGGTTGGCGGTCAGTTCGCGAGCGACCTGGCCTTGGGCCGCAGTGACCGCCACCCGGCCGTTGCGCACGGTGACCTGGGCACCATCGTCCTGGTCGCGCACCTCGAACTGTGTTCCCAGCACCCGCACCTCGCCGCCATTGGCCTCGACCAGGAACGGCTGGCCGGTGTGGGTCACCTCGAAGAACGCCGCACCACGCAACAGCCGCACACGCCGTTCGCCGTGGTCGAAGTCCACGGCAAGCGCGGTACCGGCATCCAGCGTCAGCTGTGAACGATCCGCCAACGTGACCTGGCGCACCTGATCACCGCTGGTGTAGTCGGCGCGCAGGTCCTGCAACCAGTGCTGCGGCTGCCAGCCGGCCACACCACCCAACCCCAACACCAGGCAGGCGGCCACGGCGAAGCGTGGCCAGCGCGGTTTGCGCTCGGGGCGATTCATCGCGCGCAGGTACTGCTGCAAGCTGGCCTGCTCTTGCGCCGCCAAACGTGCGGCCGGGGCCTCGGTCTGGCGCCACAACACTTCGGCCTCGGCATAGGCCCGGCGATGGGCCGGGTCCGCCAGCAACCAACGCTTGAACGCGGCGCTGTCGGCCTGCTGCGGCTGCTGGTGGATGCGCCCCAGCCAACGCAAGGCGGCCTGGGACTGTTCGGCGGTGATCGGCGGTTCGAGGCTCATCGACGGGCGCTCCCTGGCCGGCGCGGTGGGGGTGCGGCTTCGGCGACGCTCGCCTTGCACGCTTCGAGGGCGCGCATCATATGCTTTTCCACCGCACTCTGGGACAGCTGCATGGCCTTGGCGATCTCGCCATAGGTGCAGCCGTGGATGCGGTTGAGCAAGAAGATCTGCCGGGTGCGTTCGGGCAGTGCACGCAGCGCCGTCTCGATGCGCTGCAGGTCATGGTCGACCTCCAGGGCCTGCTCGGGCGCCTGGGCGAACGGTTCGTCGTCAGTGTGCTGCAAGCCTTCGGCTGCGCGGTCGCGGCTGCCCTCGCTGCGCAGGTAGTCGATGGCCAGGTTGCTGGCACTGCGTAGCAGGTAGGTGTCGAGGGCCTCGACCTTGACCTCGGGGCGGCGCCAGAAACGCAGGAACAGGTCCTGCACCAGGTCGGAGGCGGTGGCGCGGCAGCCGATGCGCCGGCTGACCAGCGCCTCCATGCGTGCGCGCTGGGCGAGGAACACCTGGACGAAGCGCGCCCGGCCAGTGCCGGCCTCGGCGTCTGGCTCGATCAGCTCCCCCGGTTCGCGCAACACCTCACACCGCCAGCACGGCCAGCAGCGGCCCGAGCACCAGGCTGGCCGCGGCCAGGCCCAGCAACAGCCGTGGCTGGTAAGGCAAACCGAATACCCAGAGCGTCACCCCGGCCATCAGCACGGCGATCCACTCCACCAGGCCCAGGGCCCAGCCCTGAAAGTGCACGGCCAGCACCAGCGACAGCGCCAACAGCACCCAGCCGCCAAGGCGCAGGGCCTTGAGCTGAAGGGCCGTGGGCTTGCGCCCAAGCAGGTCGTTGAAGTGTTTTTCCATGGCCAGGCACAGGCCGGCGAAACCGGCGAAGCCGAGCAGCGCGACGCTCAGCATCCGCTCACCTCCACGGCTTTGGCGACCTTGGGCGCGCGCTTGGCCACGGCCTTGGGCGCACGCAGCATCTTGCCGGCGGCCCAGGCCAGGAACACAGCGGTGCCCAGCGCGGTCAGGTCGAAACCGGCCATGGCCCAGTCACCCACGGCCACGGAATGGTTCAGGCCCTGGCCGGTGGTCAGGCCATTGAGCAGGGGCAGCAGGGCGAAGGCCAGCGCGCCCAGCGCCAGTTGTTCGCCCCAGGCCCGGCGCCCAGGGCGCAGCACGGCGTGCACCAGCGACAGCGCCCAGGCCAGGAAGAAGCTGTTGATCTCCCAGTCGGCGCGGCCTTGCAATGCCGTCGGCAGTAACCGGTTGGCCCAGAAGAACGCCGCCACCGCCAGTAGCAGGCCGCTCATGCTGGCGATATTGAGCACCTCGACCAGACGCAATTCGACCGGCATGTGCGCGCTCTTGGCATGCTTGAGCTGGCGCTTGCCCAGCCACATCACCAGGCCGGTGCCGATCACCGCCGTGCCGGCCACGCCAAAGGCGAAGTACAACCAGCGCAGCCAGGGGCCGGCGAAGTTGCCCATGTGCAGGCCGACGAAAGTGAACGAGGTCATCATCGCTGCGCTTTCCGGCGCACCCTGGCTCAGCAGTGCGCCGCTGGCGCCGTCGAAGGTCCAGTTGGCGCTGCGTTGGTAGGCCACGCTGTCGGCCGAGGCGCGGGTGAAGGTGACCCGGGCGTTGGCATCGCCAGGGTTATGCACCTGGATGAAACCCATGCGCGCCCCGGGGGCCTGTGCCTGGACCTTGGCGTAGAGCTGCGGCAGGGGTGCCAGCGGCGCCGCCACGCCGGCCAGCGCGGGCTCGTCGTCGCGGCCGAACAGGTCGCTGAAGTAGCCGTCGCTGTCGCCGTAGCTGGCGATGATGCTGGCCGGCATCACCATGGCCATGAAGATCACCAGGCTGCTGTAGCTGATCATCAGGTGGAACGGCAGCACCAGCACACCGATGGCGTTGTGGCCGTCGAGCCAGGACCGCTGGCCCTTGCCGGGGCGGAAGGTGAAGAACTCCTTGAAGATCTTCTTGTGGGTGATGATGCCGGTGACCAGGCCCAGCAGCATGATGAAGGCGCAGAAGGTCGACAACCAACGCCCCCAGGGGTGGGGCATCTGCAACTGGAAGTGGAACCGGTAGAAGAACTCGCCGCCGCGGCTGTCGCGGGCCTCGACGGGTTCGCCGCTGCGTGCGTCCAGCTCTTTGCTGACGAAGCCGCGCCGCCCGCCGCCATTGGGGTCGCGCCAGCTCACGCTGAGCGCCGGCTCGCGCTCGCTGGGCAGGCGGATGAACCAGCCGCTGGCGTGGCCGGCGTGTTGCTGCAGGTAGCCCTGGGCCATGGCCAGGCTGGCCGCCGCATCCAGCGGGTGATGGCTGATCTCGGGCTGGCTCCAGTGGTTGATCTCGTCCTTGAAGTACGACAGCGTCCCGGTGAGGAAGATGGCGAACAACAGCCAGCCGAAGATCAGGCCGGTCCAGGTGTGCAGCCAGGCCATGGCCTGGCGGAAGCCTTCTTTCATCCGTTTTTCATCCAGTAGGCCAGCCCGTCGATCACCCCCAGCACCAAGGCCGGCAGCAGCACGCCCAGCCAGGCGCGCCAGGCACTGCGGCAGGCGAAGCACCAGATGAACGCCAGCAGGTAGACCACGAACGACAGCATCGTGCCGGTGAGCACCGCGTCGACCTGGGCCATCGGTGTGAGCAGGGTGATGCACACGCCGGCCAGGGACGCCAGCAGGTAGCCACCGAGCAGCGCGGCCAGGCTGCGGGAAGCCACGGCCAGGCGGTAGCGTGCGGTGATGCCGGTGGCTTTGCTGGACATGGCGGTGGTCCGGGGGAATGGGGGTGCAATAGTAATGATTTCAATTCTCATAAGCAAAATTGACGAGATGGATTGCCTGCGCCGCTTTTGTGTAGGAGCGGCCTCGTGTCGCGAAAGGGCCGCAAAGCGGCCCCGGCAGTCTTGAGGCGTGGTTGTAATCCTGGGGCCCTTTCGTGGCACGAGGCCGCTCCTACAGGGGGCGCGCAAGCTGCCTGAACGATTGCCGAATAGTTCGCATACCACTACAATGCGAACAATTCTTACTTCCAGTTGCGTCATCAGGCGCCGGAGTCGTATCGGTGTCCAGCGCCCTCTCTTCCACTGTCGAAGGCCTCTACCGCAACCACCACAGCTGGCTCACCGGTTGGCTGCGGCGGCGCCTGGGCTGCCCGCAAAGCGCCGCGGACCTGGCCCAGGACACCTATGTACGCCTGCTCCAGGCCCGCGAAGCGCCGCAACTGGCGGAGCCGCGCGCCTTCCTCACCACCGTGGCCAAGCGCGTGCTGTGCAACCACTTCCGCCGCCAGGAGCTGGAGCGCGCCTACCTCGAAGCCCTGGCCCAGGTGCCGGAGCAGGTAGCGCCGAGCGAGGAAGACAAGGCGATCATCTTCGACACCCTGCTGGAGCTCGACCGCCTGCTCGACGGCCTGCCACCGCTGGTCAAGCGCGCCTTCCTGCTGGCCCAGGTCGATGGCCTGGGCCAGGGCGAGATCGCTCGCGAACTGGGCATCTCGCTGGCAACGGTCAAGCGCTACCTGCACAAGGCAGCCCTGCGCTGCTACTTCGCCCTATGAACACGACGTTCGCGCCGCAAATCGCCGAGCAGGCCGTGCACTGGCTGATCGAGTCGCAGACCGAGGGCTTCGACCAGCAGCAGGCCCTGGAGCACTGGTTGCAGGCCGACCACGAGCACCAGCGTGCCTGGGCCCATATCCAGCAGGTCAACCAGCGCCTGCGCGGGGTGGCCGCGCCGGTGGTGCACGCCACCTTGCAGGCGCCGCCCTCCCCGGCCCGACGCCGGGCGCTCAAGGCGCTGTTGCTGGTGGGCATGGCCAGCGCCACCGGCCTGGGCTTGCAGCAACACAACCCGCTGCCGGGGCTGATGGCCGACTACCGCAGCCCCGTGGGCCAACGCCGACGCCTGACCCTGGACGACGGCAGCCAGCTGCACCTGAACACCCGCAGCGCCGCCGATGTGCGCTTCGATGGCCAGCAGCGGCTGGTGCACCTGCAAGAGGGCGAGTTGCTGCTGGACGCGCTCGATGACCCACGCCCGTTGCGCCTGCGCACCGCCGAAGGTGACATGCAGCTGGGTCGTGGCCGCTTCGATGTGCGCCAGTTCGAAGGCTTCAGCCTGGTCTCGGTGTTCAGCGGCAGTGCCAGCGTGGCCGGGCAGACGCTGCTGGCCGGGCACCAGGCGCGCTTCGCCCGCACGGGCTGGCAGGCGATCGCCCCGCTGGACCCGAACCGCGCGGCCTGGGTGGACGGCATGCTGGTGGTGTCGCAGCTGCGCCTGAGCGATTTTCTTGCCGAACTGTCGCGCTATCGCCTGGGGCAACTGGGCTGTAGCGAACGGGTGGCCGACCTACGTATCTCCGGGTCGTACCCGCTGGACGACAGCGAACGGATCCTGGCCATGCTGGAAGTGGCGTTGCCGGTGAAGGTGCGGCGGTTTACCCGGTATTGGGTGTCGGTCGAGGCGGCCATAGGCTGAGCCTGTGCCGGCCCTATCGCCGGCAAGCCGGCTCCCACCCCGACCGCATTGACTTCAAACCATACGCCACCCTGTGGGAGCTGGCTTGCCAGCGATGAGGCCGGTGGAACCTCAAAAATAGTTGAAGCAACTTGAGCCATTTCCCGAACCTCGCGTGACAGAGAAGGCAGAACCCCCTTCTCACAGGACCACCGCCCCATGCTTCTGCGCCTCAGCCCCCTCGCCCAAGCCCTGCTGCTCGCCACCAGCCTCGGCCTTGCCGTGCCTGCCGCCCAGGCCGCCGACAGCCGCGCCTACCACATCGCCCCCGGTAACCTGGAAGCGGCGCTCAACCAGTTCGGCCGTGAGAGTGGCGCGCTGATCTCGTTCGGCTCGGCCCTGACCCAGGGTCTTGCCAGCCCAGGCCTCGAGGGTGAGTACGACGTCAGCCAGGGCCTCGACGCGCTGCTGCGCGGCAGCGGCCTGCAAGCCCGACAGGAGGCGGATAACGCCTACAGCCTGCAACCGCTGCCTGCCGCTGGTACCGGCGCGGCCGTGGAGCTGGGCGCCTCGACCGTGGTAGGCGACTGGCTGGGCGAGGCGCGCCAGGACAACGTGTTCGAGCACCCCGGCGCGCGCGATGTGGTGCGCCGTGAGGAGTTCGAACGCAGCGGCGCCAGCACGGCCCGTGAAGTGCTCAACCGCATCCCCGGGGTGAACGCCCCCGAGAACAACGGCACCGGCAGCCATGACCTGGCGCTGAACTTCGGCATCCGCGGCCTCAACCCGCGCCTGGCCTCGCGCTCCACGGTGCTGATGGATGGCATCCCGGTGCCCTTCGCGCCCTACGGCCAGCCACAGCTGTCGCTGGCGCCGATCAGCCTGGGCAACATGGACGCGGTGGATGTGGTGCGCGGCGGTGGCGCGGTGCGCTACGGGCCGCAGAACGTCGGCGGTATCGTCAACTTCGTCACCCGCGCCATCCCCGAAGAGGCAACGTTCAAGGCGGCGATGCAGAACCAGGTCAGCCCGTCGTCCAGCCAGGACGGTTTCAAGAACAGCGCCAACCTGCTGGTGGGCGGCACCAACGCCAACGGCCTGGGCGGCGCGCTGCTGTATTCCGGCACCCGGGGCGGCGACTGGCGCGAGCACAGCGACACGCAGATCGACGACCTGATGCTCAAGGGCAAGCTGCAACTGGACGAGGCCAACAGCCTGCATGCCATGGCCCAGTACTACGAGGGCGAGGCGCAGATGCCCGGCGGCCTGAGCGCGGCAGCCTTCGATGACGACCCGTACCAGTCGACCCGCCTGAAGGACAAGTTCTGGGGCCGCCGCACCCTGGTCAACTTCGGCTACGACCACAAGCAGGACGACCGCCAGTTCAGCGTCAACAGTTTCTTCACCAAGACCCTGCGCAGCGGCTACCTCGACCAGGGCAGCTTCGTCTCACTGTCGCCCCGCGAATACTGGGTGCGCGGCATCGAGACGCGCTTCTCGCAAGGCGTGGCGCTGGGTGACAGCTGGCACGAGCTGGGCATCGGCTACCGCTACATCAACGAGGCCGGCCACGAGCTGCGCTACCGCGAGCCGAGCCGCAGCAACCTGCTGCCCACCACCGACAGCCGCAACGACCGCGACACCCGTGGCAGCACCGAGGCCCACGCGATCTACCTGGACGACCGCATCGACATCGGCCGCTGGACCATCACCCCGGGCATCCGCTACGAGATGATCGACTCCGAGCAAAGCAACAAGCTCAGCAACCAGCGCTACCAGGGCAGCTACAACACCGCGCTGCCGGCACTGAATGTGATGTACCACCTGACCGACAGCCTGAACCTGTACGCCAACACCGAAGGCTCGTTCGGCAGCGTGCAGTACAGCCAGATGCCCAACCGCGTGAGCAGTGGCGAGGTGAAGCCGGAGAAGGCGCGCACCTGGGAAGCCGGCATGCGCTACGACAGCGGCGACCTGCAGGCCGAGCTTGGCGCGTTCCTGATCAACTTCGACAACCAGTACGAGAGCAACCAGACCAACGACTCGGTGATCGCCCGCGGCGAGACCCGCCACCAGGGCATCGAGACCAGCGTGCGCTACGCCCTTGACGGTCTGAGCCCGGCCCTGGCCGGTTTCGACGTGCACGCCGGCTACGCCTTCGTCGACGCCACCATCCGCGAAGACGGGCCGAACAAAGGCAACCAGGTGCCGTTCTCGTCGCGCCACAAGGGCACCCTGGGGGTTGGCTACACCGACGGCCCTTGGCAGCTGAACCTGGACAGCAGCTTCCAGAGCAGCCAGTACGCCGACAACGCCAACACCAGCAGCGAGAGCGCCGACGGCAGCACCGGGCGCATCCCCGGCTACATGCTGGTCAGCACCCGCGCCGGCTACGACTTCGGCGCGCAGCTTTCGAACCTGAAGGTGGCGGTGGGGGTGAAGAACCTGTTCAACCGCGAGTACTACACCCGCTCGTTCGATGACAACAACAAGGGCAAGTATGTGGGGGAACCCCGTACTCTATACTTGCAGACCTCGGTTGAGTTCTGACCGACGACAACAAAAGCCCGGCCAATGCCGGACTTTTTGCAACAGGAAATTTTTCTTGCGCAGGGGGTTGAATTCGTCGCGCGGATGCCTGACCTTAGAGTCAAGAGGCGCAAAAAGACCAACGCCCTCAGTGGCTTGAAAGTGCCTCCCGCGAGCAAGCTGAATAAGGATTGAAGTCATGCAAATCCAGGTCAACAGCAGCAACCATTTCGAAGGCAACAACCGTCTCGACGAGTGGGTCCGCGCCACGCTGCACAGCAGCCTTGAGCGCTACGAAGAAGACCTCACCCGCATCGAAGTTCATTTGCGCGACGAGAACGGCGCCAAGCCCGGACCGCACGACAAACGCTGCCAGATGGAGGCTCGCCCCAAAGGCCACCAACCGATTTCCGTGACCCATACCGCCACTTCGCTGGACCAGGCGGTCGATGGCGCCGCAAACAAGCTTAACCACGCGCTGGAACATTTCTACGGCAAGCTGCGCAGTAAACGTGGCGTGCTTGAACTGAGTGATCCGGACGCCTGATCCAACCGCGTCACACAAAACGCCCGGCCTTGCGCCGGGCGTTTTCGTTTGTACCGATCAGCGGACCTGAACCAACCCAAGGTCGACCCGGTCAACTTCAGCAGTCATTAATTGCAGGCCTGGACCATGAACAACCCCTTCGAGCAGATCAGCGCGGCGTTCGCCCCCGAATACCGGGTCAACCTGAGCATCGAGCGCCTGGACGGCAGCATCATGCTGACCCTCTCGGACGACAGCGGCGTGGTGGCCAAGCGGCTGATCAGCGAGGCCCAGCGCAACGACCCGGTGCGCCTGCAGCGGGTCATCGACAGCATCCGCCTGGGGCTGGCCATCGAGCTTGGCCAGAACCCGCTGCAAGTACTGGCCGCATTGACCCGCGACCACCGTCACCCGGCGTCCAACCTGGCCAACTGAGGGTTACTTGCCCTCGTCCACTTCCTTGCCGTTGGCGTCCAGCGCCTTGGTCGAGGGGTAGCGATACGAGGCGTAGCGCACCACCAGGATGGCGAACGCCAGCAGCAGGATGCCCCCACACACGTACAGCAGCCCGACATCCGGCGCCTTGTGGTGCGACACGTCACCGATCAGCAGGCGAGTCAGCGCGGTGATCGCCACGTAGAGCAGGAAGCGGATGGGCATGTGGTTGGTCTTGAAGTAGATCCCCACCATCGCCCCCAGCTCCAGGTAGATGAACAGCAGCAGGATGTCGTCGACGCTGACCCCGCCCTTGCCCAGCATATCCAGGAAGGTGACCACCGCCGCATAGGCGGTGATCGCGCCGATGCCGAACAGCGCCAGGTAGTGGAACGCCTCCACGCACAGGTTGCCCAGCGAGTCGGCGGAGCCGTGCAGGCCCTTGCGCAGTTTGTCTGCCCATTTGATGTTCACGATGTTCGATTCCCCGATACGGCTGAAGGATGGTGCGTCACGCCTGTGACATTTCTTGTGCATGCAGTTAAAGGGCCATGGCCCCTGTCTTGGAAGGCGGTCGATTGCCGCAGGGCACCTGTGGGCTACGCTGTTTTTCTGCACAAATGGCCATCATCATGGTTGCAGCGGGGTGGCCGGCCCATGTACTGTATAAAAACACAGTTAACCACTACCCCCAAACAGCAAAAAGGCACAGAGGTGATGAATGGCCGTCGAAGTGGTGTACCGCAGCAGCCGCGACCCGGAGCGCTTGTTCATGGATAAGGCCGAAGCCGATCGTCACGACAAGATGCTCGAACTGGCCGAGCGCCTGGCTGAAGTGCTGCACAAGGCAGTGCCGTCGCTGAGCGAGCAGCAGGTCGAGGAAGCTGGTATCTACATGGCCAAGAATCGCGATGTGTTCGCCCGGGCGTTCAAGAGCCAGCCGGATGCGCTGGCGGAACTGCTCGAAGGTGGGGCGGCCGAGTAACATCGGCACTGCCCCTGTAGGAGCGGCCTTGTGTAGCGAAAGGGCTGCGCGGCGGCCCCAGAATTCTGGTAAGCCTCCAACAGCTGGGGCCGCTTTGCGGCCCTTGCGCGGCACAAGGCCGCTCCTACAGGGATCGCGCAAGCCTTTTCAGCCGTACAGCAACCGCTCCGCCAGCATTTGCGCCACGCGCGCTGGCGAGCGCTTCTCTGCCTGGGCGTGGGCGAACACCTCGGTCAGCCGCGTGGGGATCCGCGCCAAGTGCGCGGTGATGGTGCCAACATCCTCGCCGCGATGGGTCAGCGCCACATAGATCAGCCCGCCGGCATTGATCACATAATCTGGCGCATACAGGATCCCGCGGGCCTCCAACTGATCGGCCACCTGCAAGGTGGTCAGCTGGTTGTTGGCCGAACCGGCCACCGCCGCACAGCGAAGTTGCATCACACTCTGCCCGTTCAGCACCGGCCCCACCCCGCACGGTGCGAAGATGTCGCAAGGGGTGCTGATCAGCGCATCGTTGGCCACCGGATGGGCATTGAACTGCTCCACCGCCAGCCTCACCCTGCCCGGGTCCAGGTCACTGACCAGCAACTCGGCGCCCGCTGCGTGCAGTTGCTCGGCCAACGCATAGCCCACGTTGCCCAACCCCTGCACCGCCACCCGCAAACCCTCCAGATTGTCGCTGCCCAGCCGAGCCACGGATGTTGCCCGGATACCGGCAAACACGCCCATCGCGGCATGGGGGGAGGGATCACCCGAGGCGGTGGTGCTGGTGACATGTGGGGTGGACTGCGCGATGCAGTCCATGTCCAGGGTCGAGGTACCACTGTCTACAGCCGTGATAAAGCGGCCCTGCAACGTGTCGACGAAACGCCCGAATGCCTCGAACAGCGCAGCTCGGTTCTCGACATGCGGGTTGCGCACGATCACTGCCTTGCCCCCGCCCATCGGCAACCCCGCCAGGGCAGCCTTGTAGCTCATGCCCTGGGCCAGGCGAATGGCATCGGTCATGGCGCTTTCGTCATCGGCGTAAGGCAGGTAGCGGCAACCGCCCATGGCGGGCCCCAACTGCTCGCTGTGGATCACCACAACGGCCTTGAGGCCCGTGGGCGGGTCGATGAACAAGTGCAGCGACTGAGTGCGGGTGCTTTGCATGAGCGCGAACATCGACGGGCTCCCCCGAGAGGTGCTCCTACCAGTATAGGCAGGTCAAGGCCGCACACCGCGCGGGCGGACCACTGGACGAAAAGCCCCGCCAGAGCTAATAGTTAAGCGTGATGGAGAGGTCCCATGAACTCACGCCAAGCCTGCCTGGCCTGCCTGGAACGCGAGCCGATCGCCCTGCTGGAGGCCACCTTGTGGATCGCCGCCGAGCATGACCGCAGTGTCGAGCCGGCCACGTGCCTTGCACGTGTGCACGAGCTGCAACGCGAGGTCAGCACCCACCTGCCGATCCTGCCGCTGAATGAACTGGCCCAACCCTTGTTGCGCCAACTCAACGCACTGGGTTTCCAGCAGGATGAATACCACCCCTTGCGACCACAAGCGGCGCTGATGGACAAGGTGCTGCAACGCCGTCGCGGCCAACCATTGTTGCTGGCGATCCTGGCGCTGGAACTTGCGCGGCGCCTGTCGATCCCGCTCGAAGGGGTCAACTTCCCCGGCCACTTCCTGCTGCGCGTGCCGGGGGCCGACCACTTGCTCGACCCGTGCGGTGGTCGCCGCCTCTACCCCGCCGATTGCCGTGAACTGCTGGCCCGCCAGTTCGGCCCGCAGATGCAGCTGAGCGCCGAACACATGCGCAGCGCCTCGCCCCTGCAGATGCTGCAACGCCTGTCACGCAACCTGCGCCAGCTGCACAGCAGCAACGACAACCACCTGGCCGCGCTGGTCGATGCCGAGCGGGTGATGCAACTGGGCCCGGTGCAAGTCGGCGACTACCTGGCCCGGGCCACCCTCTACCAGCACCTTGACTGCCCCCAGGCCGAGCGTTTCGACCTGGAGCATGCCTTGCTGCTGACCGATGACCCGATCCAGCGCCTGAAGCTGAGCGAGCGGCTTGGCCAGCTACCCTCGGCCAAGCGCTCGATTCACTGAGCGGGTGTGTCCGGCTGGTTTGCCGGGTGGGCCTTGGCGAACGCTGGATGTTCCGCTGCCAACGCGGCGACCCGGCGGATACGCGGATAGCCACTGAGGTCGGTGTTGAAACGCTCGGCGGCATACAGCTGCGGGATCAGGTAGACATCGGCCAACCCCGGTGCAGTACCAAAGCAGAAACCGTCCTCGCCTATCAACTGCTCCACCGCCGCCAGGCCCTGGCCAATCCAGTGAGCAATCCACTGGTTGACCTGGCCCTCATCG
Source organism: Pseudomonas sp. UFMG81 (assembly GCF_015354575.1). Taxonomy (GTDB): domain Bacteria; phylum Pseudomonadota; class Gammaproteobacteria; order Pseudomonadales; family Pseudomonadaceae; genus Aquipseudomonas. The sequence goes on along the minus strand of NZ_JACAFQ010000008.1, from coordinate 91,202 downwards.
TGCCCCAACTGACGCAACTGGTTGAGCACACTGACGTTGTGCAGCGGGTGGATGTCGCAACCGATGATCGCCGCCACGCCACGTACCTTGGCCCGAGCCTCGGCCGATGCCGGCAGCAGCGCAGGTTGTGGGTACTGCTCCTCCAGGTACTCGATGATCGCTGGCGACTGCACCAGCAGCTCACCGTCGTCGGTGCGCAAGGCTGGCACCCGCCCCTGGGGGTTGAGCGCCAGGTACTGCGCGCCTCGTTGCTCACCCTTGAGCAAATTCACCGGCAATGCCTGGTAGCCCAGGCCCTTGAGCGCCAGGGCGATGCGCACCCGATAGGACGATGTGGAGCGGTAGTAAGTGAACAGTTCCATCGCCCCGCCCCCTCAGTTGGCCGCAACGACAGTGCCGCGGCACTCGCCGAAGCCGATGCTGGCCACGCCATCCGCCACGCAACGGGCGCTCAGGATGATCTCGTCGCCATCCTCGAGGAACTTGCGCACCTCGCCACTGGCCAGCTCCAGCGGGTGCTTGCCACCCTCGGTGATCTCCAGCAGGCTGCCGAACGAGCCCGGTGCTGCACCCGACAGGGTGCCCGAACCGAACAGGTCGCCCGGCTGCAGCTGGCAACCGTTGACGCTGTGGTGGGCGACCATCTGTGCCACGGTCCAGTACATGCTGCGGGTGTTGCTGAGCGTGAGGCGATGGGCTGGCAGGTTCTGCTCGCGCATGCGCGCGGTCAGCAGCAACACTTCCAGCTCGATGTCGAAGGCGCCGCCCGCCTGGTCGCGTTTGTCCAGCAGGTAAGACAGCGGCTGTGGGTCGCCTTCCGGGCGCGCCGGCTGGGCGCAACGGAACGGCTCCAGGGCCTCGGCGGTGACTACCCAGGGCGAAACCGTGGTGATGAAGCTCTTGGACAAGAACGGGCCCAGCGGCTGGTACTCCCAGGCCTGGATATCCCGCGCCGACCAGTCGTTGAGCAGGCAGTAGCCGGCTACATGTTCGGCGGCATCGCCGACCGGGATCGACTGGCCCATTTCGTTGCCCTGGCCGATCCAGATACCCAGCTCCAATTCATAGTCCAGGCGCGCACAAGGGCCGAAGTTCGGCTCGGTCTGGCCGGCAGGCAGGGTCTGGCCCTTGGGGCGACGCACGTCGGTGCCCGATGGACGGATGGTCGAGGCTCGGCCGTGATAACCGATGGGCACATGCTTGTAGTTCGGCAGCAATGGGTTGTCCGGGCGGAACAACTTGCCGACGTTCTTGGCGTGCTCGATACCGACGTAGAAGTCGGTGTAGTCACCGATCTTCGCCGGCAGGTGCAGCTGACATTCACTGGCCGGGTACAGGGCGGCTTTCAGCGCGGCCTGGTGCTCGCTACCTTCACCTAGCAGCACCAGCAGGCGCTCGCGCAGGGCCACCCGGGCCGAACGGCCGAGCGCGAAGAAGGCGTTCAGCGCACCACCGACAGTGGCCTGGACCGCAGCCTTGGCCGCGCCCTCGAACAGCCCGGCAGCCAGCACGGCCTCCAGGTCGAGGATGGCGTCGCCGATGGCCACGCCGCAACGCGGTGCCTGGCCCGGGCGGCTGAAGATGCCCAGGGGCAGGTTCTGCAGCGGGAAGTCGCGGTGCCCGTTGGCGTGCTCGACCCAGCTACGGGCAATGGCGGTGTGGTTCATCGGTTATCTCCGGTTCGGGGTGAAGGTGCTCGGCAAGGTGGCCCAGCAACTATCGTAGTCGGTCTGCAATTGGGGGCTTTCCAGGGCCTGCACGCTCGCACGCAGCACCTGGCTGGTCTCGAACATGAAGGCCATGGTGTTGTCGATCTTGTGTGGCGCAAGGTCTGCGGCAATGGCCTTGTCGCAAGTCTCGGCGTCCGGGCCATGGGCACTCATCACCCCGTGCAGCGAGGCGCCACCGGGCAGGAACCCTTCGGCCTTGGCGTCGTAGGCGCCCTGGATCAGGCCCATGAATTCGTTCATCAGGTTGCGGTGGAACCATGGCGGACGGAAGGTGTTCTCGGCCACCATCCAGCGCGGCGGGAAGATCACGAAGTCCATGTTGGCCAGGCCATGCACGCTGGTCGGTGAGGTCAGCACGGTGAAGATCGACGGGTCGGGGTGATCGAAGCTGACCGTGCCGATGGTATTGAAGCGGCGCAGGTCGTATTTGTACGGCACGTTGCTGCCGTGCCAGGCGACCACGTCCAGCGGCGAATGCGAAAGCTCGCAGGCCCAGTGCTCGCCGAGGAATTTCTGCACCAGCTGGACCGGGCCGTTGGCCTCTTCGTAGTGGGCCACCGGGGTGAGGAAGTCACGCGGGTTGGCCAGGCCGTTGCTGCCGATGGGGCCAAGGTCCGGGATGCGCAACGGCGCACCGTGGTTCTCGGCAATGTAGCCCCGGGCCTGGGCATCGAGCAGTTCGACGCGGAACTTCATGCCACGCGGAATCACCGCGATCTCCAGCGGCTCGACCTCCAGCACGCCCAGCTCGGTGGCGATGCGCAGGCGACCGAGTTCAGGCACCAGCAGCAACTCGCCGTCGGCATTGAAGAACACCCGCTCCATCGAGCGGTTGGCGCGGTAGATGTAGATACTCACACCGGCCGGTTTCTCCGACGCCGAGTTGGCCACCATGGGTAACCAGCCGTCGATGAAATCGGTGGGTTCGGCCGGCATCGGCTGGGGGCTCCAGCGCAGGCGGTTGGGGTTGACCGGCCCCAGCGCGCCGGTCAGCGGCTGGCGCTCCAGGCGCTCGAAACGCGGGTGCAAGGCAGACGGGCGGATGCGGTACAGCCAGGTGCGGCGCAGCTCACTACGGGCCATGGTGAACGCCGTGCCCGACAGCAGCTCGGCGTACAGCCCGTAAGGGGCCTTCTGCGGCGAGTTCTGCCCGACCGGCAGCGCCCCGGGCAGGGCTTCGCTGGCGAATTCGTTGCCGAAGCCGCTCAGGTACTCAAGTTCAGGTGAGGTGTCGCGGGTCATCTCGGGGCCTCCGGGCGGCTGGGCGCCGTCATGGGCAGCTGGCTGCGAAGCCCGATCCTGAAACCGGCACCTGGAGCGGCAGCGCGTCTGCATTGTTATTTTCGTAATCAGATTACGAATAACGTAATTTGCTCCTGTGCAGGCGTCAAGCTATAAAGGCGCCACCCCGTAAAATCTGGATGAACGTGTCCCCCATGGCCAAAGCCAGCAGTACCGATAACGGCAAACAGAAAGTCCGCTCGGCGGAAGTCGGCACCGACATCCTCAAAGCCCTGGCCGAACTCTCCCCCTCCACCTCGCTGTCGCGCCTGGCCGAGCATGTCGACATGCCGGCGAGCAAGGTCCACCGCTACCTGCAAGCGCTGATTTCAAGCGGTTTCGCCGAGCAGGACGCAGCCACCAACCATTACGGGTTGGGCCGTGAAGCGTTGCGCGTGGGGATGGCGGCGCTGGGCAGCATCGATGTGCTGAAGGTGGCGGCACTGCCGTTGTCGCAATTGCGCGATGAGCTGAACGAGAGCTGCTTCATCGCCGTGTGGGGCAACCAGGGGGCGACGGTGGTGAGCATCGAGCCGGCGGTGCGCGCGGTAACGGTGGTGACCCAGATCGGCTCGGTGTTGCCGCTGCTCAGTTCGTCCACCGGGCTGGTGTTCGCCGCCCATTTGCCGGAGCGCGAAACCGTGGAGCTGCGCGACCGGGAACTGGCAACGCTTGGCCAGGCCGCCAGCGACTACGCGCCCCTGCTGGAGCAGATCCGCCTGCGCGGCCTGCACCATGTGCATGGCCTGCTGATGCCCGGGGTAGACGCGCTGTCCGCCCCGGTGTTCAACGCCATGGGGCAGGTCGCGGCGGTGATGACCGTAGTCGGTCCCACCTCGATCTTCCATGCCGACGAGCAAGGCCCGGCGGCGCAGCGCCTGCTGGCAGCCGTGGCGGCAGTCAGCAGGCGCATGGGGCATCAGCCTTAGGTCGCCGAACGCGCACTCTGGTCTAACTGCGACAGTGCCGCCCGTTCGGTAAGCAAGGCCATCTGCTCGTCGAATTTGCTGTAGAGCACCTTGGCCACATCCACCTCCAGCTTGTACCGCTCATACAGCGCTTTGAGGTACTCGCAGATCTTCTTGAGCCGCAGGCTCAGGCTGGAGGAAGGGCCGGGGAATATGATCGACCAGAGTTTGCTGCCGTAGGTGAACAGCCGGCCAGCGTAGTGCGAGACCACGCCAGTGAACCCTGGCAGTTCGGTCAGGCTTGTGAACAGGAGCCGGATCGCCCCGAGCCTGTCACCATCGCGCAAGGCCACGAGGCTGCGATAGAGGCCAATACCCGCGTTGATGAAACCGATCACGACACTTGCGGGGGGGTATACCAGCGCCACCACATCGCCCACCAGCTTCACTGTCGACCACAACACCTGGGCGATGCGTCTGGCTGCGCTGTAGGCATCACGCTGGGCCTCGTCCAGCAACAGCTTGATACGCTCGCGCAGGGCATCGCTCAAATCTTTGATGTTATGCAGAACCTGCAGCGCGTCCGCGATACATTTGTCGCCCTGCTCAAATGAATCATCATTGTCGTTGTTCTCAACGCACTCATTGAGTTTCCGAATCTTTTCCTCGTCATCGACGTCGATGCGCTCATAGACCCAGTCCTGCATGGGGGCGCCACGCCAGTGCTCGATGAAGTCCTGAACCGTGAACAGCGACCGCCCTTCGGGGCCGTCACTGAGGTAGATCAACGTACCGCGCGCCTCGCTCGACTGCAGCAGGTAGGCGCCGGAAATACCGGCGCCATTGATCTGCAACTCGGCGAGCTGGCAGTCCTGAACGAAACTCCCAGCATGGAAACGCAGGCAGGCCGGTATCAACCAACGGGTATGCTCTTTGTTAAGCGTGCCGCGCTGCACCTCGAGCAGGCAGTCGCGTTGGATCTTCATCCCCATCAAGTGGCGATGCAGTTCAAGAGGCCTCGATTGGGCACTGCCATCCGGGTGAAGATAAGTTTGGGCGATCTCATCGCAGTAGCCTTTACCCAGCTTTGCGGCGCGAATATAGCGGTCGATCAAGCGCCTGTTCAGGTGCGACAGATCCTGCCCCACTGTCGAACTGAACCGGGCGTAGGCCGAGAAGTTGAAGTCTGCCGGATAACCGCTGGCCACGACCTTGGTCAACGATTGCCTGATACCCCCTTCCAGCTCGACCAGCACCGTATCGGCGTCGATCCAGCCACCCCGATTACCCGAATACTGGTTTATCCGCTCACTCACCTTGTTGCGGGCATACGCCATGAAGGTTGGGATCTCTGCTACCGCTTGATAGTCCACCAGCAGCGCACTCAGCTCATGATCAATATCAGCCACTCGCCGTTGCAATGACGCGTCAGCGTTCGCCAACTGCTCCGGACGCACCATCTGCAGGTCATCGATGATCTTCAATACCCTCAATTTGGCCCAGTGCTCAATGGTCTGGCCCCAGCTAGCGATCGGCAGCGGCTCTACGACCACAGTTTCTTCAGACCACTCTTGAGGCAGGCGCTCGATCAACTTCAGGTAAGTGTTCATCTCAACGCGTTCGTCATGCAGGACATGTTCCAACAAATATTCGCGTCCATGGGGGATAGCGCAGAGCAAGCCGATCTGCTGGCTCATGGACAAGGCTGAATTGAAGACCTGGAAATCACCCATCGGCGAACCCGGGGCATAAAGAACATGGGTGTCGTTATCGTGCAGGTACAGATGGTCGGTCAGCAGCTGCATCCCATTGATAGACAGTCGCCCAACCGTGATGTCGGGTTGCTTCGGGTCCTGTGCCCAGCCCTCCCGGGTGATCGTCTGCAGAAGTGCCACTGCATTGCGGTCCAGCCCCTGGAAGTCAGCGGCCAACATGGAGAGCCGCAACTTGGTATCGAGCGCCTTCGCCAACAATTGCACGACCTGGTCATTCTGGTAGATACCCTCCACCTCATCGACATAGCGCTGACGCAGTTGCAGGTCGTGCGCCATCCTCGACAACCCATCGCCACCCAAGGCTTCACGCAGATCGTCGTGTCGAATCTCTATGGCAAGGCGCTCACCGTGATAGGCGCCGGCGCACACCCAGTCGAGCAACGTGGTCACCTGTACCTGCGCGTCAGCGGTGAAGTCATGCCTGACGTGCAGCGCCACGTCGGCAGGTTCCACGTGCTCGACGCCCTCGTTGAGCAACCACATCTTGATCTGTCGCACGGCGTAATCATGGAAGTCACTATGCCCGGACACCCTCACCAGCAGCGCCTCTGCGTCATTGAGTTGCGTGTCCAGAGCCTCCAATCGCTGGCGCTCGTCACCCGACAGATTGCGTAGCCATTCCGGGGCTTGGTCGTTGCGCAGCAGGGCGAGGATGTCAGCGACCTGGCGCTGTAGCCCCTCAAGCAAGGGTTCCAGTACCACTGCCGCATCGGCATCACCCGCTTCGGCGTGCAACGCCTGTACGACCAGCTGGAGCTGGAGCGTGCGCATATCCTTGAGCAGATAGTCCTCCAGGCCATCCTCCTGCGGTGCACGTACCAGCTCGACGTGCTCGGCGGCCATCAATGCCTCGCGCTCGGCTGCGGTTACGGCAAGCAACCAGCGCTCGTCGTCGCGCAGACGTTCGAGCAGCTTATCGGCCACAGACTGCGGCCGGGCGAACCATGTGCCCAACCCGAGGCCGAAAAGTAACAGAGGCTCCTCGTCATCGAACAGGTTGTGAGCCAACACCAGGCAACCTGGGATCCGCACTTGTATACCGTCCGGGGTATGCAGCATGACCCGGCCCAGCACCGGCTCCTCCGGAGCATCCGGCAACAGCGCCTCGATGTCCGCTTTCGGCGCGCCATGACGCATCGCCTGCGCACGGATAAGCAGGCTCGACAGTTGGCGCAGTTGCTCCTGCAGGCTGCTGGTTTGCTCCTCCCACCACTGTGCCGTATCGGCCTGCCACTGTGGCAGGTGCTCCTCCAGCCACTGCGCCGGATCTTCAACGGGCACTTCGCGGTCGGGCAGTGTCGGCGTCAAAGCCAGATGCGCCTGCAAAGCCAAGGTATGCACAACCAGGGCACTCAGCACCGTTTGATCAAAATGTGCGAGTGAATCGTCCGACTCAAAGGCAGAAAAAGACTTCAAATTCATGGGGCATCTCCGGGATCAATGTAGGAGCCCGAACGATGCAGAAACCGTGATAAACAAAGAGGAGGGAAGTACTTACGTACTAGTTAACAACCTGCCTACAGGTGTTTATGACTTTATTGGCGCGAACGCCGGAAATACGGGGGATTATCGCGGGATATGTAATAGAGAATGTCACGAGCAGCTATTTTTCCTACGAAGACGATTGCTTATTCTTACCTCACTGGCCGGCACGAAGGGCTCTCCCCCGCCGCTCGCGCTGGCCCAGGTTCACCGACGTTGATTTTGAAGCTCCTTGATCTGACGTCTCGATTGGCCGCTGCCTTTGCAGCGGCCTTTTTTATATGTGCAAGCATCATCAGACCGGCGTTACCCCATCACGGGCAAGTCGCAGCAGCGAAGGGCTTCAACTCGATGGATACTGCTGCAAGTTCGCCATCAACTGCTGCAACGCTTGCATGCTGTCACGCGGGTGCAACGCCGCTTCGAAATCGCCAATCCGCCCCCAGTTGTCCGCCACCTGCTCCGGGGTGAAACCCTCGCGCGGGTCAAAGCCCACGCCCTGGCTGCGCTCCCAGCGCACCTTGCCCACCCAGCCGCCGCCCACCTCGTACAGCTCGCCGCTGTCCTGGCACTGCTCGCTGCCGAGAAACACCACCAGCGGGCTGATCAGCTCAGGCTTGAGGCGTTCGAACACCTGTGGCGGGATCAACCCCTCGGTCATCCGGGTAGCGCCGGTGGGGGCGATGGCGTTGACCAGGATGCCGTGCTTGCGCCCTTCGATGGCCAAGGTGCGGGTCAAGCCGTACAGGCCAAGCTTGGCCATGCCGTAGTTGGATTGGCCGAAGTTGCCGTAGATACCCGACGTGGAAGACGTGAAGATCACCCGCCCCCAGTTCTGCTCGCGCAGATGCGGCCAGGCGGCGTGGGTGACCTTGTAGGCGCCCTCGACATGCACGCGATAGACCAAGTCCCAGTCGCTGTCTTCCATCTTGTGGAAGCTCTTGTCGCGCAGGATGCCGGCATTGTTCACCAGCACGTCCACCTGGCCGAAGCTGTCCATCGCCTGCTCGACGATGCGCGCACCGTCGGTCACCGAATCGTGGTTGGCCACCGCCGTGCCGCCGGCAGCACGAATTTCCTCCACCACACGGTCAGCAGCGGACTGGTTGGCGCCCTCGCCCTGGCTTGAGCCACCCAGGTCGTTGACCACCACCCTCGCGCCGCGCGCAGCGAACAGCAAGGCATGAGCCCGCCCCAGGCCGCCGCCGGCCCCCGTGACGATCACCACTCGATCTTGCAGACGTACCGGCTCGCTCATGCTCAAGGCTCCTGGCAAATGAAGGGATGCCGGGGAGTCTCCGCCAGCCGCCCGGCGCGGGCAATCAAGCCCACCCAGGCGAATGCCGGTGGATAACGCAGGGCGATGATCACCCGGTCACGACCAGGCGACTTTCAGCGGCACGTAGCTCAGCGGCTGTTCACGAAAGGCCAGGTAGTGACGCAGCACCTGCACCGGCGCCTCGGTGTGCGGGTAGTGGCCGATACCCTGCAGCACCACGGTATCGGGGTCGGGTACCACTTGCCGGTAGCGCTCGACCATGTGCGCCCCTGACAACGGATCGACCGCGCCGTTGATGAAGCGCATCGGCACGCCCTCGCGCTGCATCGCGCTCACCCAGCGCTCGCGCTGCGCACGGCGCTCGGGCAAGAAACCGATCAGCTTGTGCAGGATGCGCTGGCCGCGGTTGGCGGCGATCAGGCTCCAGCAGTCGTCCAGCGCACTTTCGCTAGGGTGGGTGCAGGGCCCGTAGACCTGGGTGACATTGCGCACCAGGTCGTCACGCCCGAACGAGCGCCCCACCAGCCAGCCCAGGCGGCTGAGCAGCAGCTTCTGGATCAGCAGCACACGGCAGCTCTCGGGGAACAGCCCGCTGTTGAGGAATACGCAGCTGGCGATGTCCAGGCGCTGCTCGTGATGCCGCGCCAGCAGCTCCTGGGCGACACTGCCACCATAGTCGTGGGCCAGCAGGTGCACCGGCTGGTGGATGTTCAGGTGTTCGAGCAGTGCCTGCTGCAGGTCGGCCTGCTCCAGCAGGCTGTAGTCGTGGTCGGCGGGCTTGGCCGAGTCGCCAAAGCCCAGCATGTCGCAGGCCACCACGCGAAAGCGTTGGGTGAGCGGGCCCCACAGGTAGTGCCAATCCCAGCTGGCGGTGGGGAAACCGTGTAGCAATAGCAGAGGCTCTCCTTGCCCTGCCGTCCAGTAGCGGATGCTCTGGCCCCGGAAGGTGAAACCCTGGCTCCGGGTGCGCCAGACGCACAATGGAATCTCGGCCAGTGGCATCAGGGTCGTCCCGGGTGTTGTTGCGTGCAAGTGTCGGAATAGGGCAAGGCTGCGTTCATTGCATTTCACCTCGGCACATACATGTGCTCTCTATGTCGAGGCTGAGTCTAGAAGGCAAAACGAAAGTATTAAGTCGCCTTGGCAGCCAGCCTGATGACCGTGCGAGTCAGTGGCACGAACGGTCAGATCAGCCACACCAGCAGGGGCGCGGCGAACAGGTTGAGCAGGCCGGTGAGGACCATGACCAGGCCGGCCACCGAGCCCTCCTCGCGGCCAACCTCCTGCGCCCTGCTCACCCCGGCGCCATGGGCGCCCACGCCGAACAGCGCGCCCCGCGCCAGCGGCGTGCGCAGCGGCAACCAGCGCAGCAGGATGCCGCCGAACATCGCCCCCAGCACCCCGGTGAACATCACGAACACTGCGGTCAGCTCCGGCACCCCGCCCAAGTCCTGGGCCACCGGCATGGCGAAGGGCGTGGTGATCGAGCGCGGCAGCAGCGACAGGCTGACCGACTCATCCAGCGCCAGGCCGTGGGCCAGCGCCCAGGAGCTGCCGATCGACGCCACGCTGCCGGCCAGCATGCCCACCAGCAGCGCCGGCCAGTGCCGCGCCAGCAGTGCCCGCTGTTGCCAGATCGGTATGGCGAAGGCCACCGTCACCGGGCCCAGCACGCCCATCAGCCAATGGGTGTTGCGGGCATATTCGGCGTAGGCCGTATGCAATGGCACGGCTACCGCCAGGAGCAGGGCCGGCACCAGGATCAGCGGCGAAAGCAGGTAGCGGCCGCTGCGCCGATACAGCCAGCGGCTGCTCACATACGCGCCCAGGGTCAGCGCGAGCCAGAACAGCGACATGGGTTCAAGGCTCATGGCGCAACCTCCACCGGCACACCAGCTCCACGGTCAGCGCAGTGACCACCATCACCAGCAGGGTGCTGATGGCGATCACCAGCAGGATGCGCCAGCCCTCGCTGCGCAGCAGGCTGCCGTAGTCCAGCAGGCTCATCAGCGCGGGGATGAAGAACAGCAGCATCTCGGCCATCAGCCAGCCGGCCCCCATTTGCAGGGTGGTGGGCTTGATCAGGCCAGTGGCGAACAGCGCCAGCAGCAGGGCCAGCCCCATCACGCCACCGGGGATCGGCCAACCGAGCCAGGCGGCGAGCTGGCCGCCGATCAGGAACAAGGCGAGCAGTACGGCCAGTTCGGCAAGCAGGCGCAGGGTTTTCTTGAGCAATACAGGATTCATGGCGGGGTTCCTCGACAACGCCCCCATTGTAAAAGTCGCTCTACCAGGCCAGAAGCGAATTGTTAGACTTGAAGCCATTCCACAATGGAATCCAGAGCATGGAATTCAAGCAACTGCGCAGCTTCATCGAAGTGATCCACCGTGGCGGCTTCACTCAGGCGGCAGGCACCTTGCACATCAGCCAGTCGGCTGTGAGCAAGCAGGTCGCCCAATTGGAACAGGACCTCGGCCAGCCCTTGCTGGAGCGCCAGGGCTCGCAGTTGTTGCTGACCGAGGCCGGGCGCATCGTGCTCGCGCGCGGCGAAGTGCTCATGCGCCAGCGCCAGGAGCTGCTCAACGAGTTGGACGACCTGGGGCAGATGGCCCGTGGCGAATTGCACCTGGGCCTGCCGTTGCTGGGCAGCGATGCGCTGTTCGCCGGGTTGTTCGCCGAATACCGGCGGCGCTACCCGAACATTGCCGTGCACTTGCTCGAAGGCGGCAGCCGGACCATCGAGCAAGCCGTGAAAAGTGGCGAGCTGGAGTTGGGCGGCAGCCTCACGCCAAGCGACCCGGCATTTGCGTCCGAGCCTTTCTGCAATGAACCGTTGGATGCCCTGCTGCCGGTCGACCATGCCCTGGCGGGCCAGGCCGAGGTCGCACTGGCGCAGCTGGCCGACACCCCCTTCCTGCTGTATCAGCGCAGCTTCGTGCTCAACGACCGGCTACTCAACGCCTGCCAGCAGTTGGGCTTCACACCGAAGGAAGGGGGGCGCAGCGGCCAGGCGGACTTTCTCGCCGCGCTGGTGGCGGCGGGACAAGGGGTGGTGCTGTTGCCGAGGATCGTGGCCCAGGCGCTGGAGCGGCCGGGGGTGGTGCGCTTGCCATTGAGCGCACCAGATTACCTGCGCTGGGACATTGCCTTCATCTGGCGGCGCGGGGCGTATCTGTCGCGGGCGGCGCAGGCGTGGCTGGCGTTGATGCGTGAATCCAGTCGAAAAGTGTAAAGCCCTGAAGGCCCAATCGCCGGCAAGCCGGCTCCCACAGAAATTGCCCAGGGCTCGAATGGGAGCAACTGTCTTGCACAGGCCTTCTGTAGGAGCGGCCTTGCCGGGGCGCCGGACCGGCCGGAAAGGGGGGCGCAGCGCCCCCAGGATCTCGAGTACGCCCCAGATCGCCGGGGCCGCTTTGCGCCCCTTTCGCGGCACAAGGCCGCTCCTACAGGTGACGTGCAAACTTCAGGGTGGGGCTTGCCGGCGATTGGCCAGCAAGGGCGGCATCAACCCTTGAGAGCCGCCGCGAACTGCGCCAGCCACGGCTCGGCATCGGTCTCCGGCGTCACGGTTTCGCTGGCATCCAGGCGCAACATCGGCAGCACCTCATTGACGCCCAGCTCGGCGAACAACTCGCGCATCTGCTCACCGCCGCCGCAATAGGTGTCGCCATAGCTCGAATCGCCCAGGCCGATCACCGCCCCCGGCAAACCGCGCCAGGCGGCCGGCAATGTGTCACGGATAGTGCTGTACAGCGGCATCAGGCTGTCCGGCAGCTCGCCCATGCCGGTGGTCGAGGTCACCGCCAGCAACGCTTCGGGGGCGAAACCTTCGAGGTCCTGCAGGGTGGCGCGGGCGGCTTGCCAGGCTTCGAAGCCGGCAGCCTTGAGCTGCGCTTCGGCGTGACGGGCAACTTCTTCGGCGGTGCCGTACACCGAACCGGAAATAATGGCGACTTTCATCGAACGAGGATTCCGAAACTGAGTGAAAACGTAGGATACTAGCACCCGACAGTGGCAAAAGGCCGCATCCGTCGAAAGTCACATCACTGATGACCATCCGACGAATGGCTTGAACGAAGCGCATTCGCCACGGTCAATCGCCGTGCAGTCACCCTATCGATCGACCCGAGCTCGACCATGCAAGCAGACGCCCTCCTCTCCCAGGCCGAACTGGATTTCATCCAGGACATGCAGCATTCCCCCCAGCTGAACCTGGCCGACCCGGTGTCGAGCCTGCGGGTCAATGGCGACCGTCGCCTGAATGAGCTGCTCACCCGCCTGATCGCCAACGAGCAAGTCACGCTGCAGGCCAACTTCAACAACCAGCAACTGAGCTTCCCCCTGCAACTGGTCGAGGACGAGTTCCACGCCCTGCACCTGCAACTGGGCTCACCGGACATCTACGAAGACGGCCCCATGCTGCGGCCATGGCGCCTGTCGCTCGAGCGCCCATCACCGCTGCTGGGCGACCACGGCCAGGCAAGCGACTTGTGGGTGCGCGATATCTCCTTCAAGGGTGTGCTGCTGGAAGTGCGTGGCAACGCCAAGGCCCCCAGCCGTTTCGACCTGCGCTTCGCCCCCGGCGATGTTCCGCCGATCGGCCTGCGTGGCGTACTGCGCCGGCGCATCAACGCCCGGCATGCCGCCTATGATCTGTCGCAAACCCCCGCCGAGGAAATCGAGCGCCTGCGCGAGTACATCCTCCAGGCCCACCGCCAGGCCCACCCCGAGCTGCACGCGCAACCTGCCTTCTGACGACCTGAACCGCGATGGGCCCTGAGGTTTTTTGCTCCATCCGAGACTGCTGGGGCCGCTGCGCGCCCCGATCGCGACACAAGGCCGCTCCTACAGTCATGATCGATCGGCGATAATCCGTGCCCGATTCTTGCAAGAGCGCCTGCGCCGCCCACCACCCCGGGCCGCATGCCAAGGGGCCGGCTACCCGCCAGCCCCGTCGCCAGGAGATACACGATGTCTACCCCCGTCACCCTGATGGTGTCGCGCCGCGCCGCCCATGGCCGCTACCAGCACCTGCTGGCCTGGCTGCACGAAGGCGAGCAGCTGGCCACCGACTTCCCCGGCTACCTTGGTTCGGGCATCCTCGCCCCGCCCAGCGAAGGCGATGAATTCCAGATCATCTTCCGCTTCACCAACGAACAGACCCTGCACGCCTGGGAGCATTCGGCTTCGCGCCGGGCCTGGCTGCAACGCGGCGACGGCCTGTTCGAGCGCCCCAAAGAGAGGCGCGTGAGTGGCATCGACGACTGGTTTGGCACCAATACGGTGCAAAAACCGCCGCGCTGGAAGCAGGCCACGGCCATCTGGCTGGCGTTCTTCCCGGTATCGCTGCTGTTCAACCTGCTGTTCGGCCACTGGCTGGCGGCCCTCGACCTGTTGCCGCGCGTGCTGCTGAGCACCCTGGCCCTGACCCCACTGATGGTGTACCTGTTCATCCCGCTGTCCACGCGCTTGCTGGCCGGTTGGCTGAACGCCACACCACGCCCCGCCGACAGCAGCCCGCAAGGCCTGCGCAGCCGCTGAGGCACGGGCTCGCAAGGCGGTGCAGTTCGGGTATGCTGGGGCATCACGCACGGACAGACGAACAGACCGCCCGAACATGAACAGCCCAATCCTCATCACCGGAGCCAGCCAGCGCGTCGGGCTGGCCCTGGCCCTTGAGCTGGCACAGGCCGGCCATACGGTGGTCAGCGCCAGCCGCAGCCTCAACCCGCAGGCCGAACACCCGAACATCCACCCATTCCAGGCCGACCTCACCCACACTGCCGACCGCCAGGCCCTGATCGACCACCTGCACAGCCACTACGACGGCCTGCGCGCGATCATCCACAACGCCTCGCTGTGGCTCGACGACGATCTCGACAACCTCGACACCATGTTCCGCCTGCATGTCGAGGCGCCCTACCACCTCAACCTCGCCCTGGGTGAGCTGCTGGGCAAAGTGGACAAGGCCGACATCATCCACATCTGCGACGAGACCTCCTCGCGCGGCAGCAAGAGCCATATCGGCTATGCCGCGACCAAGGCCGCGCTGCAGAACATGGTGCTGTCGTTCGCCGAAAAGTACGCGCCCACGGTGCGCGTCAACGGTATCCTGCCCGGGCTGCTGATCCTCAAGGAAGGGGGCGACGAGCACTACCGCCAGCAGACTCTGAAAAAAGCCTTGCTGGAGTTCGAACCCGGCGCCCGCCCGCTGATCGACGCCGTGCTGTTCCTGCTGCACAGCCAGTACAGCACCGGCAGCCAGGTGGTCATCAACGGTGGCCGCCATCTGAAGAACCGCATGACCTGAGAGACCGCCCATGACCCCGCAACAACAGCTCGAACTCGAAGCCGCCGCGTTCCGGCGCCTGGTCGACCATCTGCAAAAGCGCACCGACGTGCAGAACATCGACCTGATGAACCTCTCCGGCTTCTGCCGCAACTGCCTGTCGAAATGGCTCAAGGCCGCCGCCGACGATCGCCAGATCGAGCTGAGCCTGGACGATGCCCGCGAGCAGGTGTACGGCATGCCCTACAACGACTGGAAAGCCCAGTACCAGAACGAAGCCAGCGCCGAGCAGAAAGCCGCATTCGAACAAGGAAAACCCCGTGACTGACCTGAACACCCTGCGTGCCAGCCTGGCCGGCGGCGAACACGTATTCGCCGACACCCTGGCCTTTGTCACCGCCCACTACAGCTACCAGCCCCAGGCCTTCGACAATGGCGACGTGCACAACGCCGCCGGGCAGAACGAAGGCTCGTGCAAGACCCTGGGCCTGGCCCTGCTGGAAGGGCTGAGCGACCAGGAAGCGCTGCTGGCGTTTGGCGAGCATTACCGCAGCGTCGTGGCCACACCTGAGGGCAGCGACCACGGCAACATCCGCGCGCTGATCAAGCATGGGCTGGCGGGGGTGAAATTCGCTGCGCAGCCGCTGGCGCGCCTGGGCTGATAGCCCATCGCGGGGCAAGTCGCAGCGGCGGTGCGCCGATGCGACTTGCCCCGCGATTCCCCCTCACTGCCGGAACTCACCAGCATGCAAACCAACAGCATCCCCTTGCGCCAGGCGCTGCTGTTCTGGCTCAAGCTCGGTTTCATCGGCTTCGGCGGCCCCGCCGGGCAGATCGCCCTGATGCACCGGGAGATCGTCGAGCGGCGCCGCTGGCTCAGCGAGTCGCGCTTTCTCCACGCCCTCAACTACTGCATGCTGCTGCCCGGCCCCGAGGCCCAGCAACTGGCCACCTACCTGGGCTGGCTGATGCACCGCACCTGGGGCGGCATCGTTGCCGGCGCACTGTTCATCCTGCCCTCGCTGTTCATCCTCATCGGCCTGTCCTGGGTGTATGTCGCCCACGGCCAGCAACCCCTGGTGGCCGGCGTGTTCTACGGGCTCAAACCGGCGATCACCGCCATCGTTTTGCAGGCGGCCTGGCGCATCGGCTCGCGGGTACTGCACAACGCCGCGCTATGGGGCATCGCCCTGGCTGCGTTCGTTGCCCTGTTCGGGCTGGGGCTGCCGTTTCCGTTGATTGTGCTGGGCGCCGGGTTGATCGGTTACCTGGGCGGGCGCTGGCGCCCGCACCTGTTCCGTACCACAGCCACTGCGGTCGAAGACACTGACACGCAGCAGCCGGCCCCGGCGCACACGCGGTTTCGCTGGTCGCGGCTGGTGCTGCTGGTGCTCTGCGGCGCTGCACTGTGGTGCCTGCCAATGGCCACGCTGACGGTGCTGTTCGGCTGGCAAGGCACCTACACCCAGATGGCCTGGTTCTTCACCAAGGCCGCGCTACTGACCTTCGGTGGCGCCTATGCGGTGCTGCCCTACGTGTACCAGGGCGCGGTCAGCCACTATGGCTGGTTGACACCGACCCAGATGATCGACGGCCTGGCTTTGGGGGAAAGCACGCCCGGCCCACTGATCATGGTGGTGGCGTTCGTCGGCTTCGTGGGTGGCTACGTGCAGGCGCAGTTCGGCCCGGAACAGGCATTCCTCGCGGGTGCGCTGGCGGCCTGCCTGGTCACCTGGTTCACCTTCCTGCCATCGTTCCTGTTCATCCTGATCGGCGCGCCGCTGGTGGAAAGCAGCCGCCGGCAGTTGCGCTTCACTGCGCCGCTGACGGCGATCAGCGCGGCAGTGGTGGGGGTGATCCTCAACCTGGCGCTGTTCTTTGCCTACCACGTGTTCTGGCCACATGGGTTTGCCCAGCAGGTGGACTGGGCCGCGCTGGGGATCGCGGTGCTGGCCGGGGTCGGGTTGATGATATTCCGGCGCGGGGTGCTGGAGGTATTGATCGTCTGCGCGCTGGCCGGGCTGGTAGTGGCGTTGTACGGCTATCCCATCTGAACGCCATCGCGGGGCTGACGTGGGAGCGGCGGTGCGCCGATGCGACTTGCCCCGCGATGGCCCCTCAGCCGATAACCCGGCCCGGCACCTGTTCCGGTAACCGCCCGGCCTGCAACCAACCCAGCGCGGTTGGCCACAGGCTGTCGCGAAAGCGGTCATGGAAGAAAGCGAAATGACCGATCGCCTCCACCTCGATATCCCCAGGTGCCACCCGCAGATGGCTGCGTTGGGCCGGGTGAAGATACCCCAGCAACCGTTCGGTGGCCGCCACTGTGCCAAACGGGTCATCGGTCAGGCTGATCGCCAAGGTCGACGCATTGACCTGGGCAAAGGGCAACGTCTCCAGTGAGCGCCCGCTGGGCCGCTGCTCGTAGCGCGGCGTGCGGGTGCTCCAGTCCCATACCACGCCAGCCGGGGTGTCTTCCAGCCAGCCCAGGCGCTTGCCCGGGAAATAGCCAAATAACCGGGTGAGCAATGGCATCAGCACATGCCATTTGCCATAGAGCTGCCAGCGCTGGCCCGCCGCGTAATCGCGCCAATAGGCGAACTGCGCCCCCACCAGTACCGCGTGCCTCACCTGCGCCGCCGACGGCGCCAGCCCCAGCGCCCAGCCCCCGAAACTGTGCCCGACCACGTGCACCGGCTGCTGCGGGTGCTCGATGGCGGCCAGTTGCAGCATGGCTTCGAAATCCAGCCGGCCCCAGTCGCTCCAGGTGGCCTGGAACCCGCGCAACGACGCCGGGCGCGACTCACCGATGCCCCGGTAGTCGTAGGTCAGCACATCGAAGCCCTGGGCGAACAGGTAGTCGGCGAAACGGGAGTAGTAGCGGCAGCGCACCGAGGTGGCGGCGTTGATGATCACCAGCGGGCGCTGGCTATCGGGGGTGGCGTGGCGCCAGCGGAAACCGCCGAGGCTGTAGCCGTCGGGGGCGATGTGGCGAAAGGCGGTGGCGGGTTGGGTAAGGCTGCTCATGGCGCGCTTTGTGTGTTGTTGTGCGCCAACGCTAGCAAAAAATCTGTCGCCTGTACCGGCCTCATCGCCGGCAAGCCGGCTCCCACAGGATCACCACTTTCTTAAACATTGTGGAAGTCCTGTGGGAGCTGGCTTGCCAGCGATAGGGCCGGGTGCGCTTACAGCTCGATGCAGTCGAACTTCACATCGGTGGCCACGTCTTCGTCGTAGTTGACGTCAGCGCGCTCGAAGCCGAACAGGTTGAGGAACTGTTTCTTGTAACCGGCATAGTCGGTCAGTTCGAACAGGTTCTCGGTGGTCACGTTCGGCCACATGGCCTTGCAGGCGTCCTGCACGTCGTCGCGCAGTTCCCAGTCGTCCAGGCGCAGGCGGCCCTTCTCGTCCAGCGCCGCCGGGGCGCCGTCGGCGCGGTACATGCGGTCGCGGAACATGCGGTCCAGCTGGTCCTGGGTGCCTTCGTGCACGCCCTTCTCCTGCATGATCTTGAAGACCATGGACAGGTACAGCGGCATCACTGGGATGGCCGAGCTGGCTTGGGTGACCACCGACTTGAGCACGGCCACGTTGGCGCTGCCACCGACCTTGCCAGCCAGGCGCTGGGCGGTTTCGTCCAGGTCCTGCTTGGCCTTGCCCAGGGCGCCGTGCCAGTAGATCGGCCAGGTGATTTCGGTACCGATGTAGCTGAAGGCCACGGTGCGGGCCTGTGGCGCCAGTACGCCGGCAGCGTTCAGGGCATCGATCCACAGCTCCCAGTCCTGGCCGCCCATCACGGTGACGGTGTCGGCGATTTCCTGCTCGGTGGCCGGCTCGATACTGGCCTCGATGATGGTGTCCTTGTTGGTGTCGATGGCGGTCGACTTGTACGGCTGGCCGATCGGCTTGAGCGCCGAACGGATCACTTCACCGGTCTGCGGCAGCTTGCGCACCGGCGAGGCCAGGGAGTAGATGACCAGGTCGACCTGGCCGCCCATTTCGTTCTTGATCAGCTCGATCACTTTGGCACGGGCTTCGTCGGAGAAGGCGTCACCGTTGATCGACTTGCTGTACAGGCCCTCGGCCTTGGCGAACTTGTCGAAGGCTGCCGAGTTGTACCAGCCGGCGGTGCCAGCCTTGGTCTCGGTGCCCGGCTTTTCGAAGAACACGCCCAGGGTGTCGGCCTTGAAGCCGAACGCCGCGGTGATGCGGGCGGCCAGGCCGTAGCCGCTGGAGGCGCCGATTACCAGGACTTTCTTCGGACCATCCTCGCGCACGCCCAGCTTGCGGGTGGCTTCGATCTGGTCACGGACGTTGAGCTCGCAGCCCTTGGGGTGAGTCGTGGTGCAGATGAAACCGCGAACCTTGGGATGAATGATGGCCAATGTCTGTACCTCGTCAGGTTTAGGCTGGGGCAGCGCCCGGATCCGGGGGCTGCCGGTTGATCTAGAGGGTGAGACTACCCTCGCATGTCATCCGACACATATTACGGGGTGATTCGAAATGCTGCATGGTCGCACTCACTCTTGTAGGAGCGGCCTTGCGTCGCGAAAGGGCCGCAGAGCGGCCCCGGCGATCTTGAGGTGATTCACAAATCCTGGGGGCGCTTCGCACCCCTTTCGCGACGCAAGGCCGCTCCTACAAGGGCGCCGCTGGCTGCAGGGCTTGGCGCACCCACGCCAGGAACCGCCGCGCCTGCGGGTCGTCCTGGCTGTCGCGATGCACCAGGCAGCTCCACGCCGGGCCCCGCACGCGCTGGGCAGACAACGCCTGCAACCGCCCCTGCTCCACCAGCCGCTGCGCCAGCAGCTGGCTGACCAGGGCAACCCCCAAGCCCTCGCCCGCCGCCTCCAGCAACAACCCCGGGTCGGAAAAATTCAGCCCCTTGCCCTGCTGCCCGACGTCCTCGCCGCCTTCGACCTGCCAATGGCTCCAGTCCATCTCCCGCTCACCATGCAAGGTGGTGCGCCCCTGCGCGGGCACCTCCGGGTGGCACGCCGGGTACAGCTGGTCCTGGTGCAGCACGGTGAAGCTGCACTCGGCCTGGGCGCCGATGTCGTCGCGGATCGCCAGGTCGATGGTCTCGCTGGCCATGTCTGGTGCCTCGAAGCTGGTGAACAGCCACAGGTCCACCTCCGGATAGCGCTGGTGAAAGTCCGCCAGGCGCGGCAGCAGCCAGTGCCGGGCGAACGCCGGGGTGGTGTTGACCACCAGCTGGTTGGGCTTGCGGTACTGGTCGAGCCGGCGGATGCCCACCGCCAGCTGCTGCAACAGCGTCTGCGTGGTGCTGAGCAGGTCATGCCCGGCATCGGTCAGGCTGACACTGCGGCCATTGCGATGGAACAGCGGCTGCTCCAGGTAGCCTTCCAGGCTGCGAATCTGCTGGCTGATCGCCGATTGGGTGAGGTTCAGGGCCTCGGCGGCCTTGTGGAAACTGCCCAGGCGAGCGGCGGCTTCGAAACCGCGCAGGGCGTTGAGCGGGGGCCAATGCTTGAGCATGCTGATAAGCCTGACTGATCAGAAATACGCTAAATCTATCGTTTGTCGCGCAGGATGCCCAGCCATAACATGGGCACCAACACCCGCGACGGCGGGCTTCGTTGATAAAAATCCCTAATAGATCGGAGTTCACTATGACCCTGTCCCACGACAGCGGCTGGCGCATGCCTGCCGAATGGGCCCGCCACGCCGCCACCTGGATGATCTGGCCGCACAATAAACCGCTGTGGGAGTCGGGCTGGGGCGTGACCCTGGCCGACGTGCAGCGCGACTATGCCCGGGTGGCCGCCGCCATCGCTCGCTTTGAACCGGTGAAGATGGTGGTCGACCCGTCCGCCATGGCCACCGCCCGCGACCTGTGCGTGCCGGGCATCGAGCTGATCGAACTGGCCGTCGACGACAGCTGGTGCCGTGACAGCGGCCCGAGCTTCCTGGTGCATCCGCAACAGGGCGTGGCCGGCCTGAGCTGGCGCTTCAACGCCTGGGGCAACAAGTCCGAGCACGGCAAGGACCGCAGCCTGGCCCGGCGCATCCTCGACCAGCTTGGTTTCGAGGGCTTGAGCACCCCGCTGTGCAACGAAGGCGGCGCCATCCATGTCGATGGTGAAGGCACGCTGATCACCACCGAATCGGTGCTGCTCAACCCCAACCGCAACCCGGGCGTGAGCAAGGCCGACTTCGAGGACTGCTTCGCCCGCCTGCTGGGCATCCGCAAGACCATCTGGCTGCCGGGCGACCCGCAGTACGTGACCGGCGACATGACCGACGGCCATGTCGATGGCGTGTGCGCCTTCGCCCGCCCCGGGGTGCTGTTGGTGGATGCCACCCACGACGAGGGTTCGGTGTATGCCGAAGTGGCTCGCGAGAACCGCCGCGCCCTGGAACTGGCCACCGACGCCCAAGGCCGCCGTTTCGAACTGCTCGACCTGTACGAAGCCACGGCAGCGGTCGACACCGACGCCGAAGTGTTCTGCGCCTCCTACACCAACTTCTACCTGGCCAATGGCGCGGTGATCATGCCGGCCTATGGCATCGACGCCGACCAGGCCGCCGCCGACCAGCTGGCCCGGGCCTTCCCCGGCCGCGAAGTGGTGCCGGTGCGCATCGACCACATCGCCCACGGCGGCGGTGGTATCCACTGCATCACCCAGCAGCAGCCGGCCTGGCCGGTGCAGGGAGAACGCCCATGACCGTACTGCGCATCGCCACCACCCAGATGGCCTGCAGCTGGGACCTGCCGGCCAACCTCGATCGCGCCGAGCAACTGGTGCGCCAGGCCGCCGCGGACGGCGCCCAGGTGATCCTGCTGCAGGAGCTGTTCGCCACCCCGTACTTCTGCATCGAGCAGTGCCACAGCCACCAGGCGCTGGCCGAGGACTACCACGACAGCCCGCTGCTGCGCCGCTTCGCCGCCCTGGCCAAGGAACTCGGCGTAGTGCTGCCACTGAGCTGGTACGAACGGGCCGGCAACGCCTTCTTCAACTCGCTGACCGTGGCCGACGCCGACGGCACGCTGCTGGGGGTGTACCGCAAGAGCCATATCCCCAACGCCATCGGCTACCAGGAAAAAGAGTACTTCAGCCCCGGCGACACCGGCTTCAAGGTCTGGGACACCGCCTTCGGCCGCCTGGGGATCGGCATCTGCTGGGACCAGTGGTTCCCAGAGACCGCCCGCTGCCTGGCCCTGATGGGCGCCGAAGTGTTGCTGTTCCCCACCGCCATCGGCTCCGAGCCCGGCGCCGCCGGGCTGGACTCGCGCGACCATTGGCAGGTGGCCATGCGCGGCCACGCCGCCGCCAACCTGCTGCCGGTGGTGGCGGCCAACCGTGTCGGCGTGGAAGTGGCCAACAGTGACGACAGCCTGTCGATGCGCTTCTACGGCTCGTCGTTCATCTGCGACCACAAGGGCGCCTTGATCGCCGAAGCCGACCGCGACAGCAGCGGCGTGTGGCTGCACGACCTGGACCTCGACCTGATGCGCGAGGACCGCCTGAGCTGGGGCGTCTACCGCGACCGCCGCCCCGACCTGTACGCGCCGTTGATGACCCTCGACGGCCGCACCCAGCCAACCGCGAGGGCCTGAACCATGCCACGCCATCCATCACGCCTGCTGGCCATCGCCGCGCTGCTGGCCTGCACCAGCGCCGCCCACGCCGAACAGGACGCCCTGCGCCTGTACAACTGGGCCGACTATTTCGCCGAGGACACCCTCAAGCAGTTCACCGCCGAAACCGGTATCCCGGTGATCTACGACGTCATGGATGGCAGCGAGGTGCTCGAAGCCAAGCTGATGTCCGGGCGCAGCGGCTACGACCTGGTGTTCCCCGGCGACACCGTCGCCGAGCGGCTGATGCGCGCCGGCAGCCTGCAACCGCTGGACCACAAGCAGCTGACCGCGCTCGACGACATCGACCCCAGCCTGCGCAAGTTGCACGACCGCTACCCCAAGGCCAGCCAGGCCACCGTGCCCTACACCTGGGGCACCATCGGCCTGACCATGGACGCGAAGAAGATCCGCGAGCGCATGCCCGACGCCCCGCTGGACAGCCTCGACCTGCTGTTCAAGCCGGAGCTGGCGGCCAAGTTCGCCGATTGCGGCATCTCGATGATCGACTCGCCCGACGAAGTGCTCGCCGTGGTGCTCCACTACCTGGGCCGCGAGCCGCGCAGCGCCAAGCGCGAAGACCTGGCCGCCGCCAGCGAGCTGCTCAAGGGCATCCGCCCCTACGTGCGCAAGCTGCAGTCGCAACCGGTGACCGAGCTGGTCAACGGCAACACCTGCCTGTCGCTGGGCTACAGCGGCGACGTGATCCAGGCTCAACGCACCGCCGAGGCCGCCGGCAAGGCCATCGACTTCCAGTACCGCGTGCCCCGCGAAGGCACCACGGTGTGGATGGACACCATGGCCATCCCCGCCGACGCCAAGCACCCGGAGTACGCCTATCGTTTCATCAACTTCGTCATGCGCCCGCAGAACATGGCCGCCATCAGCAACTTCACCGGCTACCCCACTGCCAGTGCCAAGGCCCGGCCAATGGTCGATACGCGCCTGCGTGACAACCCCGACATCTATTTGAATGACGCTGCCTTCACCCGGCTGATCCCGGGCAAGGACATCCCCCAGGCCGACATGCGTGCGCGCATGCGCGTCTGGACCCGCTTCAAGACTGCACAGGACTGACCCCATGCCCACTCGCCGCACCTTCCTGCAACACATGAGCGTGATCGCCGGCCTTGGCGCCGCCGCCAGCTTCGGCCTGCCCCTGGGCAGCGCCCACGCCGCCGAGGCCGGCCGCTGGTTCATGCCCGACGAGGGCGAACCGCAGCAGCGCGCCTACATCGCCTTCGGCGCCCAGGATGCCATCTGGGAAGACTTCACCGAGGACGTCCAGGCCGCGCTGGGCCGTATCGCCCGGGCCATCGCCGCCTACCAGCCGGTGACGGTGTTCTGCCGCGCCAGCGAGCGCGACATCGCCGAGGAAGAATGCGGCAGCCACAACATCACCTATGTCGAAACCGAGCTGGACGACATCTGGATGCGCGACATCGGCGCCAACTTCGTGGTCGACGACGATGGCGCGCTGAGCGCGGTGGACTTCAACTTCAACGGCTGGGGCGGCAAGCAGCAGCATCGCTACGACGCCAAGCTGGCCGCCCGCGTGGCCAAGACGGCTAATGCTGCGTACCAGCGCAGCGAGCTGGTGGGCGAAGGCGGCGGCATCGAGGTGGACGGCCACGGCACCGGGATCATGACCGAGAGCAGCTGGATCAACCGCAACCGCAACCCCGACTGGAGCAAGGCCGAGGTCGAGCAAGAGCTGAAGGCGCGCCTGGGGCTGCGCAAGATCATCTGGCTGCCGGGCATCAAGGACAAGGACATCACCGACGCCCACGTGGACTTCTATGCCCGCTTCGCCGCGCCCGGGGTGGTGGTGGCGAACCTGGACAACGATCCGGATTCCTACGACTACGCAGTGACCCGCAAGCACCTGGAGATCCTCAAGAACGCCACCGATGCCGATGGGCGCAAGTTGCAGGTGCATACGATGTCGCCGCCGTTGAAACCGCGCAGCAACAAGTTCAGCAAGGGCAACCCGGACTTTGCCGCGGGGTACATCAACTACTTCTTGATCAATGGCGCGGTGATCGCCCCGCAGTTTGGCGATCGCAGTGCCGATGAAAAGGCTCGGGCGTTGCTGGTGCAGTTGTACCCGGGGCGCAAGGTGGTGCAGCTGGATATCGATGCGATCGCAGCCGGAGGGGGTGGGATTCACTGCGTGACCAACCAGTGCCCGGCGGGGTAAATGCTAATGCAGGGGCTGCTGCGCAGCCCTTTTCGCCGGCAAGCCGGCTCCCACAGGTCCGAGTGATTCCCTATGGGTGCAACTGTCCTGCTCACAATTTAAAGACCTAGCGCGATCCCTGTGGGAGCGGGCTTGCCCGCGGAAGGGCCGCAAAGCGGCCCTACGTTCACGGATCCTCAGACGACCGCCGCCGCCCGGTCACCATCGACAGCGGCAGGTTCTCCCGCAACCTCACACTCTCCACCACCGCCGCCAGCAGATGCACGCCCACCAGCGCCAGCAGCGCATCGGCCAGCCAGCTGTGCAGGGTCTCCAGCCACTCGGCGCCCCACAGCGCATCCACCTCCAGCATCATCCAGCCGGTCACACCTAGGCTGGCGATGCCGGTCATCATCAGCACCATCACCAGCGCGCCGATCGGCGTGTGCCCCATGCGGTGATAGCGCTCGCCGCGCCACAGCGCCCGAGCATGGATTTTCAACCGCGCCCGGGTCGGCCAGAAATCCGCCCAACGCGCACTGCGCGGCCCCACGAAGCCCCACCCCAGGCGCAGCACCAGGCAGGCGCAGGCGTAATAGCCCAGCCACTGGTGCCAGTCGTCCCCGGCCTCGTTGAAAAAGTAGTTGGCGAAGAACACCCCAGCGAGCGACCAGTGGCACACCCGCAGCAACGGGTCCCACAGCCGCACGCTGGCGGTCATTTGTGGATCTCGGTCTTGACCGCCTTGCCCGTGACCGGGTCGTGGTAGATCTCGACCTTGCGACCGTCCTTGTCAAAGCCGTAGATCTCGTAGCAATTACCCTTGGTGACCTGGAACTTGTTGATCGTGTAGCCCTGCTCCTTGAGCCGGGCCTGGAACGTGTCGGCATCCTGCCAGGTGCTACGGTCGGCCGTAGTGCATTCGGTCTTGGCGAAGGTATTGGCGCTGGCGAGCAGCAGGGTGATGGCAATCACTGAGTAGCGCATGGCAGGAAGCTCCGATCGGCTGATTGAAAACGCTCCCCCCGAAGCTGATGCCAAGCTTAGTTGCCGGCGGTGCAAGCGTGGCCCTGCCCCACTCATTCATTTGAAATTCGGATCAATGGCAAAGAAAAACAAACTTCTCAAATAAGCACCCAGCAAGGATGCTGTGGCGATCACGCCCGCATTCCGGAGAACAACAATGAACGAAGTCGTCATCGTCGCCGCCACCCGCACTGCCATCGGCAGCTTCCAGGGGGCCCTGGCCAACGTGTCCGCCGTCGAGCTGGGCGCCGCGGTGATCCGCCAGCTGCTGGCCCAGACCCAGCTGGACCCGGCCCAGGTCGACGAAGTGATCCTCGGCCAGGTGCTCACCGCCGGTGCCGGGCAGAACCCCGCCCGCCAGGCCGCGGTGAAGGCCGGCCTGCCCTACGAAGTACCGGCGCTGACCCTGAACAAGGTCTGCGGCTCGGGCCTCAAGGCCCTGCACCTGGCCGCCCAGGCGATCCGCTGCGGCGACGCCGAGGTGGTGATCGCCGGTGGCCAGGAAAGCATGAGCCTGGCGCCCTACGTGATGCCTTCGGCCCGCACTGGCCAGCGCATGGGCCATGGCCAGCTGATCGACAGCATGATCACCGACGGCCTGTGGGACGCGTTCAACGACTACCACATGGGCATCACCGCCGAGAACCTGGTGGATAAATACGCCCTCACCCGCGAGCAGCAGGACGCCTTTGCCGCCGAATCCCAGCGCAAGGCCGTGGCCGCCATCGAGGCCGGGCGCTTCAAGGACGAAATCACCCCGATCCACATCCCGCAGAAGAAAGGCGAGCCGCTGGTGTTCGACACCGACGAACAGCCACGCCCCGGCACCAGCGCCGAATCCCTGGGCAAGCTGCGCGCGGCGTTCAAGAAGGACGGCAGCGTCACCGCCGGCAATGCCTCCAGCCTCAACGACGGCGCCGCCGCGGTGCTGCTGATGAGCGCCGCCAAAGCCAAGGCCCTGGGCCTGCCGGTGCTGGCGAAGATCGCCGCCTACGCCAGCGCGGGCGTGGACCCGGCGATCATGGGCATCGGCCCGGTGTCGGCGACCCAGCGCTGCTTGGACAAGGCCGGTTGGAAACTGGCCGACCTGGACCTGATCGAGGCCAACGAAGCGTTCGCCGCCCAGGCGCTGGCGGTGGGCAAGCAACTGGAGTGGGATGCGGCGAAGGTCAACGTCAACGGCGGCGCTATTGCCCTGGGCCACCCGATCGGTGCGTCCGGCTGCCGAGTGCTGGTGACCTTGCTGCACGAAATGATCAAGCGCGATGCCAAGAAAGGCCTGGCCACCCTGTGCATCGGCGGTGGCCAGGGCGTGGCGCTGGCGATCGAGCGGTAATCTTCACGGATTGATCCGGCCCTATCGCCGGCAAGCCGGCTCCCACAGGAATGTGTGGGAGCCGGCTTGCCGGCGATAGGGCCAATACAGGCAACGCACCTTACGGCGCCATCCGCAATTGCGGCCACCGCGCCAGCCACCCCTTGTCGCGGACCCGCACCGCCATCACCTCGGCTTTGCCCGGCGTCGAACGCACCTTAAGCCCGAACAGATCCTCAAGCCCCAGCGGCGCCAGCACTTCACAGCGATCATCGCCTGTACGCCGCACCGCCACCGCCGTGGCCGTCTCCGCCCAATAGCGCATGGCATCCTCGGTCGAGGCATAGGGCGCCTGCCCGTTGCGCAGGTGCATCCGCGCCTGGTTCTTCACCGACCACATCACCCCGGGGGCCCAGGCCCGCAGTTGCGCCTCCAGCCGCTTATCCTCGGCAGGGTCGCTACGCGCCTGGTCGAACCACAGCACATCCACATCGCCGTCCGGCGCCGTTGGCTGGCGACCATGAAGGTGGTCCCACACCGCGTTGCGCACGAAGCCCGCGCCGATCCAACAATCCGGTAACGCCAGCTCCCGTACCCACACCAGCAATCGCCAGCGCACCGGGTCATTGTGGATAACCTCGCGAACCTGCTGCTCGAAGTGCATCTCAGAAGCGCTCATCGCGCAGCGCCGGCAGGGTGATGTCGCGCACGTAGCTGGCCGCGGACAGGCTCAACATCATCCGGCACACCTGCACCACATCGTGCAGCGGGATCAGCGCGCCCTCGCCGCGCTGCTCGGCCTGGGCCAGCGGTACGTCCAGGCCATCTTCGGTGTTCAGGTAGCCAAGGTTGAGGCAACTCACCCCCAAGCCCTGGTCACGGAACCCCTCGCGCAGGGTTTCGGCGATACCGCGCAGGCCGAACTTACTGGCGCCGAAGGTCACCTCTGGCCGGCCACTGCCCGGCAGGCCGGAGGTGGAACCGGTGAGGATGATGCGTGGCCGCGGGCTCTGGAGCAGCACCGGCAGCAGGCGCTTGATCAGCAGCAATGGTGCGGTGAGGTTGGTCGCGACCATGCGCTCGATCTGCCCATCGTCATCGTCGAGGAAGCGGTAGCCCTCTTCGAAGGCCCCCTGCTCCCAGATGCCGACGTTGTAGACCAGCACGTCCAGCCCGCCCTCGGCCACCGCTTCATGAATGGCCGCCGCGGCCTGGCGCGGTTGACCGAGGTCAGCCTCGACCCAGTGCACATTGCCCGGCAACGACGCAGGCCGTGTGCGCGACACGCCGATCAGCGTATCGCCCGCCTGGCCCAGGCCCTCGACCAGTGCCTTGCCCAATCCCTTGCTCGCACCTACCACTAGAATTCGCATCGAATCACTCCCTATGGTTTGCGCCAGATAGTACCCTGCCCCACCCCGTAATTCAGTCGCAAATGCCAGGACGCCCGTGGACAGAGAGCAGCTCGAACGCAACCAGATCCCCCTGTACTTCATCGCCGTGGCGCTCGCCGCCGCCGTCGGCCTGCTGGCGCCGGGTGCGGCCCGGCCACTTGAACTGCTGGTGACGCCAGCGATCGCGGTGCTGATGTATGCGATGTTCTTGCAGATCCCCTTCCTCGACCTGCGCGCTGGGATGGGCAACCGGCGCTTCATGGGCGCGCTGCTGCTGGCCAACTTCGTGCTGGTGCCGTTGCTGGTGTGGGCTGGCACCCGTGGGCTGGTCGAGCACCCCGCCGTGCTGGCCGGTGCGCTGCTGGTGCTGCTGACGCCGTGCATCGACTACGTGGTGGTGTTCACCCATATCGGCAAGGGCGACTCGCGCCTCACCCTGGCGGCCACGCCGGTGTTGTTGCTGCTGCAGCTGGCATTGCTGCCGCTGTACCTGGCGCTGATGCTCGGGGCTGACAGCGCTGTCGAGATTGCCGTGGCACCGTTCGTGGAGGCCTTCGTGCTGCTGATCGTGCTGCCGTTGCTGCTGGCCGTGGCCACCAGCGCCGGGGCACGGCGATCAGTGATGGTCGCGAAGTGGAACGACGCCTGGGCCTGGCTGCCGGTGCCGGCCATGGCGCTGGTGTTGGTCGCGGTGATCGGCTCGCAGATCGGCGTGGTGGTCACGCGCCTGGATGACCTGCTGCCGGTGCTGCCGGTGTATGTCGGTTTCGCCTTGCTGGCGCCGCTGTTGGGGTGGTTCGCGGCGCGGCTGTTCAGGTTGCCCGCAGGTGAGGCCCGGGCGGTGACCTTCAGCGCGGCGACGCGCAATTCGCTGGTGGTGTTGCCGTTGGCGCTGGCCCTGCCGGAACCGATCCGTGGGCTGGCGGCGGCGGCGGTGATCAGCCAGACGTTGGTGGAGCTGGTCAGTGAGTTGGTTTATGTGCGCGTGGTGCCGGCGGTGGTGCGGGGTTAGTCCATCGTTCGAGCTGATGCCGTCGGGGCCGCTTCGCGCCCCAATCGCCGGCAAGCCGGCTCCCACACACGACTGTGGGAGCAACTGTCTTGCACAGTTTTTGTAGGAGCGGCCTTGCCGGCGATTGGGCTGCGAAGCGGCCCCAGCGATTTTGGCTCAGGCCAGCACCACCCGCCATTGC
The DNA here is from genome assembly GCF_015354575.1 of Pseudomonas sp. UFMG81. Lineage (GTDB taxonomy): Bacteria > Pseudomonadota > Gammaproteobacteria > Pseudomonadales > Pseudomonadaceae > Aquipseudomonas. Next base: position 61,747 of record NZ_JACAFQ010000008.1, on the reverse strand, counting down.
CCGTAATGGCTCAGGCGCACCCGAGCCAGGGGCGGTACATCGATGCGGTGGAACGCCTCGAAAGGCGCCCCCAGCCCATGCAGCATCGCAGCGCGAATGACGAAAGGGTGAGTAATGGCGACCCACTCGCCCTCGCCCAGGCCACTGTCCATCCAGTGGGCAACCCGCTGGCACAGGGCGGCGATCGATTCCCCCCCATGGGGCGTGGCATACGGGTCACTTAGCCAGGCCTGGAGTTGCTGTTCGTCCAGTTGCTTGAGGGCCATGCCTTTCCAGGAGCCCAGGTCGCAGTCGCGCAAACCGTTCTCGACCGTCGCCGCCAGGCCCTCGGCGGTTTGCCGAGTGCGATGCTCGGGGGCGGTCAGGCAGCGGGCGGTTGTGGATAACTGGGCGAGAACAGACGGTGGATCACGCAGCGGCTCGTCGTCCTGGGCGAAGCGCCCCACCCGCTGCGCTTCGGTGCGGGCGTGGCAGATCAGGGTGAGGTGGGTAGGCTTCATCGCGGGACTTCGGTAGGCATGTCCGGGCACTCTAACCGAACTGGGGCCGCCCAGGGTCAGGCCGTGGCAAGCAAAGTCGGCGCCGCCCTGCTCACCCGCGCGGCGAGCACGTTGGCGACTGCGGGCTGGTTGAGCGCCTGGGTCAGCGCTGCCACTTCCTGGCACTTCTGCACCGCGAAGGCCTGCCCGCCTTGCAGTTCGTCGTCGAGTGGGTGTTCACGGCCCAGGTCCACCGGGCTGTGCAGCAGCGAGCACGACGGCGCCACCCACAGCCGGTCGCCCAGACGCTCCTGGGCATCGCGCAGCAGCTCAAGGGCCTTCTCCAGATCGCAGTGCCAGCCGTTGCAGCCGTTGACCACGCCCAGCGACAGCACCTTGTAGGCCGGCAGGCGGTCGAGGATGGTCGGGTACTGGTCCGGGGCGCACACCAGGTCGATGTGCAGGCCGTCCACCGGCAGGTTGGCGGCCAGGCCCAGGTTGCCAGCCAGGCCACCGAAGTAGGTGGCGATCAGTTTTTTCAGCGGCGCGCGCTGGAGGATGTTGTAGACACGCTCGTAGGCGTTCTTCCAGTCCTGCGGCAGGTCCAGGGCCAGGATCGGCTCGTCGATCTGCACCCACTCCACGCCCTGCGCGGCCAGGCGGTTGAGGATCTGGTCATACAGCGGCAGCAGGCGGTCGAGCAGCTCCAGCTTGTCGAACTCGCCGCCCTTGGTTTTGCCCAGCCACAGGTAGGTCAGCGGGCCGATCACCACCGGCTTGACCGCATGGCCCAAGGCCTTGGCTTCGTCGACTTCGTCGAACAACTGCTCCCAGCTCAGGGTGAATTGCTGGTCGGCGCTGAACTCGGGGGCCAGGTAGTGGTGGTGGGTGTCGAACCACGGGGTCAACGCCTGGGCGCGGGCCATGGCGAACAGGGTGTGCAGGGTGGGTTTGGCAGCGTCCTTGGCCTGGAAGCGCTCGGGGATCACGCCGAAAGTCAGCGAGTGAGTGAGCACCTGGTCGTACCAGGCGAAATCGCCGACCGGCAACAGCTCGATGCCAGCGGCCTTCTGCACTTGCCAGTGCGCGGCGCGCAGGGCACGGCCCACGGCACGCAAGCCGGCTTCGTCCAGCTCGCCGTTGCAGAAGGCCTCCTGGGCGTTCATCAGCTCACGGTCGCGGCCGATGCGCGGAAAACCCAGGTTGTGTGCCAGCGCCATGTTCGTGCCCCTCGATACTTGAAAATGAATGAGGGGATTCTGCGGGGACAGGTGATGTGAAACAAACTCATTAAATTTGAGATGAACTCAAGATTAATTCATGTAGCCAATGATCTCTTGAGTCGCTACGTGCGGTGATACAGTGATGCCACTAGGCCACCCATGAACACAAGGAGCGTTCGATGCTTGACCTGATCTATATCGTGGATGAGGACTGCGCCTCTGCTACCAAAAGCGATTACAAACCCAATTTCGTCCTACCTGGCCGGGAGACATCTTCCCCGCTCGTTACAACGGCGGCGTTGGTACTGCCCACTCCGCTGATCATTTCGGCATTGCTGGGTGTTCCAAGCCTGATGTCCTTGTTCAACAAAGACAGCAACACCCCTGAAACGGACGACGCCGAGCGCCAGCAGGCTGAACTGCTTGCACAGTACGTCGAGCGGCACTCCATTTCGCCCAGCCAGGCAAGGGCAGAGGGTTACAGCTTTCAGCCTGGGCATCCGGTGGTTGGCAAGACGTACCGCAAGCATCCACTGACAGGTTACGATTCTGCGGGCGCAGGCAAACTCTATATCCCCAGCGACAGCTACGACTCGATCCTGCTCGAGGAGCGAGAGTCCGAGCTCATCAAGCTGCTTGTTCATCTGGGCGCCGTCAAAATCACGATCACCAAAAAAGCCTCGGACAACACCACCCGTTCAGTCAGCGCTGGAGTTTCGGCCCAAGCAGGCCCAGCAGCTGGTGGTGGCCTCAGCTATCAGGGCAACTCCGAGAGGACGACCGACAACCTTGATACCCGCGAGTTCGTTCTTGAAGGCAGGAGCTGGCGTGCAGGCAGTGCAGTGGAGCAAGGCGACTTTTTCTGGCTCGCCTATGAGCCATCCTGGAAAGCCGTGGTATTTGCACGCGAACAAGGCGGGTGTCTCAGCGCTTCGTTGGAAATCAAGGAAAGTACATCGTTCTCCTCAGACAAGAACCTTGAGATGTCGGTGAAGGCGAAAGTCGTAGAGGCCAAGGCCCAGGCAGGCCTGAAAAGCGCCGGAAATGAAGAGAAAACCTATTACGTGAAAGCAGAATTCGCGCCCATTGCCCGCCAGGCGTGAGCGCTCAGCTGACTGCCATAGCGCTCCGATCAGCGGTTAGAACCGCGATTGGAGCGCGCCCCACCCACAATGATGTCTCAACCAGCACAATCCCCCGCGCAACCAGACATGCCCCGCCCGCCAACCTGCGCCACACTGCCACCCTGCCCAATCCGGTAGCCCGCCCCATGAGCCTGCTGAAAACGACCCTGGACGCCAACGCCTTCGCCTGCATCCTGGAATTCGTCCCCAAGCCCTGCGCCGAGCGCTTGGCCACCCTCGAAGCCCTCATGGCCCGCACCCGGCTATGCGGCTGGCCGCTGACCGTGGCCATCGGCGACCGCGTCGGCAGCGCGCTGGACCTGTCGCCGCTGGACGCCTTCACCAGCCTCAAGCAACCGGTGCCCGTCCTGCTGCACTTCTCCGGCAAGGACCGCGAACGCCGCGACCTGCTCGCCCAACTGCAACGCATGGACGCCGCCGGCCTCGACCAGTTGCTGCTGCTCACCGGCGACCGCCTGCCCGGCCACACCCCGGGCGAGCGCCCGGTGCGCTACCTCGAATCGGTCGCTGCGTTGCAGCTCGTGCGCCAGGCCCGCCCGCACTGGCTGCTGGCTGCCGCGCTCAACCCGTTCAAGTACCGGGAAGCCGAGGGCGGCGCGCAGTACAGCAAGGCGCAAAAAAAACTCACCGCCGGCGCCGACCTGTTCATTTTGCAGCTCGGTTTCGACATCGAGAAACATCAGGAAGCCTATGACTGGATGCAGCGCCAGCCCCGGCCCAAGCCGCTGATGGCCTGCATCATGGCGCTGACCGCAGGCCGGGCCGCTATGCTCGACCACGTCGCCGGGGTAACCGTCACGCCATCGATGCGCGCACTGCTGGCGGCCGAGGCGGCAGTATCGAAACAGTACGCCCAGGCCCGCGCCACCCGGCGCCTGGCCCTGCAAGTGATCGGCCTGAAGCTGATGGGCTATGCCGGCGTGCACCTGTCGGGCATTCACGATGTGGCACAGTTCGAGGCATTGGAGCAGGCCATCGACGACCTGCAAGGGCAATTCACCTCGCTGGCAGACTGGACCCCGGCCTGGCAAGCGGCCTGGCAGCAGCCTGACCTGGCACCGGTCACCTTCCACCCGCCTGGGCACGCCTGGCGCCTTGGGCAACGGCACATCGAGGCCTCGACGAAGGAGAAAGCCCGTTATCACCTGCTGTCGGCGATGCACCACCAGCTGTTCAGCCGCACGACTACGTTGAGCAAGGCGTTCGGCTGGGCCGTGACCCGACCGCTGTGGGCCAACCCCACGGGGGCACGCTGGCTGCATCAGCTGGAACGGCGCATCAAGCGCCCGCTGGTGGGGTGCGATACCTGCGGCAGTTGCCGGCTGCAGGACACCCTCTACACCTGCCCCGAGACCTGCCCCAAGGGCCTGGCGAACGGGCCGTGTGGCGGAACGAACCTGGACCGCTGCGAGTTCGGCGACCGCGAGTGCGTGCACAGCGCCAAGTACCGGCTGGCGGTGAGCGTAGGGCGGACCGAGGTGCTGACCGACAGGTTGATCCCTTGCGTGCAGGTGGAGAACCGGCAGCGCAGTTCGTGGCCGGTGTGGTTCGAGGTAACTGCGACCGGCCCTCTCCCCTCACACACCGCTGCCACACCGGAACTCAACGACTGATCGCGTTCTGCGAGTCAGCCTGCACAGGCTCTTGTGGGAGGAGGCTTGCCCGCAACGGCTCGTTGTTAATCATTTTTTTGATTAGTTATCTATTGAAGCTTACAGTTCAATAAAGCACTTAACACAGTAGCTCTTCGCAATGACCAAACTGCGCTTAGCCACCCAACGCTATCTTGAGTCGATCCTGGGCGTACCCACGCACTTGAAGCCCATTTCGCTCAAGCTGCCCTACCACCTCCAAGACGCCTACACCTGTATCGTACTCACCCTGCAGTTCGCCCCAGCGCCCCTGGACCTGCTGCTGCTGTTACCCAGCAACCCCACTTATCTCGGCGCCGTCACCCTGACCAAGCACTTCGCCCAGATACGCAAAGCCACCCCCGCCACCCCCGTCTATGTCTGCCAGGCCCTGTCCTCCGCCGACCGGCGCAGCCTGATCAGCCACCAGCTCAACTTCATCCAGCCCGGTTACCAGTTGTTCGTCCCCGAACTGGCCATTGACCTGCGTGAGCGCGTCCGCCAACGCCAGACCCAAGCCCAGATCACTGCCCTGCTCCCGGCTGCCCAAGCCATGCTGCTCGCCCGTCTTTATAAAATCGGAAGCAATGACACGCCGTTCCCGGCCAGCGGGCTCATGGGCAACTTGAGCTACAGCCGGGTGACCCTTTCAAAGGTCGTGGATCAATTGCTGCAGATTGGGCTGCTTGACCCCGTTCCTCTCAAAGGTGCGAACCAGGCCTATACGTTCAGCGCCAGTGCAACCGAGGTGTTCAAGCGGGCACGCCCCTACCTTCGCTCACCGGTGAAACGCCAGGTCGCAATTTCCACTGAGCTCGCGCCAGAGCACGGAACATTCCTCGCGGGTGAATCAGCACTGGCCAAGCACACGCTTCTGGCCGCTCCGGCGCAGCCCATCTATGGCATGACTCGCCCGCACTTTGACGCATTGCTTGCACAAGGCTCGATACAACTCAGCACGTCGGTGGACGACACCAAGGCGTGGGTGCAAATCTGGGCCTACGACACGCTGGAGACATCCGGCAACGGTGCCGATGAAGCCTCCCTGCTCTTGAGCCTGGACAATAGCCAGGACGCGCGCATCCAAATTGCGCTCGATGAACTCAAGGAGCGGGTTGAATGGTTGGGATCAGGGGATTAGCGCTTTTCGGTCAGCACTTCAGTTGCTTTCGCGATCAGTACGTATTGATTGGCGGGGTAGCCTCATCACTGTCGATGGATGAAGCCGGCATTCCCTTCAGGGCCACCAAGGACCTGGATATCGTGTTGATCATCGAAGCGCTCGACAACCGGTTCATCGCAGCATTCTGGGCGTTCGTGCGCAAAGGCGGCTACCAGATCAGGCAAGCCGGCATGGTACATCCTGTGTTCTACCGGTTTCAGAAACCCACTGACGATACATATCCCGCTCAGCTCGAGCTGTTTTCCAGGGCACCTGACGGATTCGAGCACCCAGATCACGCCACACTGACGCCAATCCCCACCGACGACTCCATGTCCAGCCTCTCGGCAATCCTGCTCGATGATGACTATTACGCGTTCCTGCTCGCAGGCCGACAACAGAGCGACACACTCTCGTTCATTGGTGCGGACCGTCTGATCCCTTTCAAGGCAAAGGCCTGGCTGGACCTTTCCGCGCGCAGGCAATCAGGCGATCGGGTCGATGCCAAGAATATCCGCAAGCATCGGAATGATGTAGTGATGCTGAGCGGACTATTGACTGGAGAGCGGGTGAATTTACCCAAGCGCATTGCGCGTGACATGGGCGAGTTCCTGAAGCGTTTGAACGAGGAGGACCAGGAACAGGGAGCCAAGGGCTCAAGGGGCACTCACGGAGAAATCATCGAGCGCCTCGGGCTCACATTCGGTATTGAAACAATGGCGCCACTTCAACCAAGCAGAGAGGAGCACCGTGATGAATAAGCCACTGAAATCGGTGCCAGCGGCAACGATGAGAAGAGCGTTCAATGCAAAGTTGGCTGAAATGGCCAATAACAGGACCGAGGGTTTCCTCATCCAAAAATGCAACAAACCAGCAGCAGTGCTGATACGTGCCCAGATGTTCGAAACGCTACGCGATCAGATCGACGATCTGCGCGCAGACCTCCTTGCAGCAGAACGCCAACGCCACCTGGACGAAGCAAGTACTGTGAGTCTGGGAGCCATGGAAGCTCGCTTCAACTTCCCGGAACGCAGCCAATGAATGTGTCGCACTGTCCAGGGAGGCGCGCTTGCTGGTGTGCCGAACCTCCACGATAGGGCCGACCAGCCTGTCTCAGTCACCGAAAGCGTTCGTCTACTGTGACTTCACATCCCTGCCACCCCGCAGCTTGAGTGCTGACAACCAGCATCCGGTTGCCGGTACCAGAAACAGCCGCGACACACCGCCCCTGCTCATCCCAGAACGCACTGCGCCCCGCCGCCGCCCAGCCGCCGGTGACCCCGCCGTGATTGGCCATGAGCACCGCCATGGCGTGCTGCTGCGCATACCCCTGCAATAGCCGGCTGTCCGTTGGGTAACCCGTCTCCCCGATCAGCACCCCGCTGGCGTACACCTGCGCGCCGCGCTGCGCGGCACTGGCGGCATGCTCGGGATGGGTGAAGTCGGCACACACCGACAAGGCCACCGACACCCCGGCGACGGACAACAGCTCGCCCCCGCTCCCGGCCTCGTAATACACATCCTCGCCGGTGTGCAGATGCTGCTTGGTGTAGGCGCCAATCGAGCCGTCCGGGTGCAGGATGCAGGCGGCAATTCGCGGTTTGGCGTGGCCCGAGAGCTTGAGTGGCATACCCACCACCGTGGTCATGCGCGCTTGATGAGCGTAGTCGCGCAGTGGTTCCAGCAGCGGCGTGTCCAGGCCCTGCGCCAGGGCGCTGGACACGGCAAGGTCGTACCCCGTGACAGACAGCTCGGGAAACAGCAGCAAGCCCACGCCGTGCTCATGCGCCCGGCGCATGAACGCCAGGTGCAAGGCCAGGTTGGCGGTGATATCGCCATCACCAACGGCACATTGGGCGGCTGCGAAAACGGCTGTCGACATGGGGGGCTCCTGGAAGGTGCGCAGACTCTGCGCGACACGCTCGCGCTACACAATACCTGCGCTGCGTTGAAGCGCCGAGCCCACCTTGAAAATAATGTCTTATTGCCATCATGATTGCCGGCCCCTGGCCGATACAGCCAGTCTCCAACACTCTTTAAGGATTACCCGATGCGTTACTTGCAGGGATGTGCAGTGCTCCTGCTGTGCTTGATCTTCACCGGCTGCGCCAACGTACAGCCCCCGGTGCAACTCGATCAGCAGTTCTGGAACGAAAAGGACCTGGTGATCGGCGTGGCCATGACCCCCGTCGCCCCACCCAAGCTGATGTTGACCGGCCAGCAAGGGCTGCTGGACCTGGCGATCAACACCGGGGTCAACAGCAAGCTCAGCGAGCATGTCAGCACCTGGGACCTGACCGACGTCAACACCCTGCCCGACGCCATCATCGCCAAGCTGCAAGCCAAGGGTTACAAGACCAAGCGCATCGAAGAACGCATCGACCTGGACAAGTACAAGGAAACCAAGTTCAAGGAAGGCTACATGGAGCGTGATATCAGCGCCCTGAAAGCCACCTACGGCATCGACCGCCTGCTGCTGGTGGCCATCGACGGCACCGGCGCGACCCGCAGCTACTACAGCGTGGTGCCCACCAGCGCGCCAATTCCGATCGTCTCGGGCCGCGGCATCCTGGTAGACGTGCAGGACAGCCGCCTGCGCTGGTTCAAGCCCTTCGTGGTCACCCAGCCGGCCCAGGGCGAGTGGGACCAGCCCACCTACAGCAACCTGTCCAACGCCTTCTACCAGGCGGTCGACAGCAGCCGCCAAGAGTTCGTTACGCCGTTCTCGCAATGAAGCGCGCGCTGCTGCTGGCCCTGCTGCTCGGCGGCTGCGCCCAGCAGGCGCCGCGCCCGGCCGATATCCACGACCCCACGGCGCTGCGCTACCTGAACGAGCACGGCGCCCGTATCGAGGTGCAGGTGGCGTCAGCCGGCTGGGTGGATGCCAACCGGGTGATCGATGCCCAGGCCGCCGCCAAAGCGCGCGAGACCAACTATTCGCTGACCCAGAACGCGACCATCAGCGGCGGCCCCATCGGCCTGCTGCTGGCCAGCGCGATCAACACCCAGGTCGGCGAAGCCGCGTTGCAGCGCGACGCCGAGCGTGACGCCAAGCAGGCGGCGCAGTCGATGGCGGTGGTGCTGGCCGAGCATCCCTACAACGGCAAGCTCCAGCAACGTTACGCCAGCGCCGCCGGCAATGCCGGGCTGCGCCCCTCCAGCGGCCCGGTCACGGCCAGTTTGCGCATTGCCCCGCAGGTGGTGGTGAGCCCCGATCGCGGCAGCTTCGTGCTGGTGAGCCAGGTGGAGTTGCAGGACATCGCCGGCAGCGTGCTGTACCGCACCCGCGTTGAAGTGCAGAGCCTGTCGGTGCGCCGCTGCGGCGAGCACTGCATCGACGATGGCGGGTTCGATGCGCAGAAAGTCGATGCGCTGCTGCAGACCTGCATCGACGAGTCGATGCGGATACTGGCGCAGGACCTGAACCAGGACCCGGCTGCCCAGCGCGGCAAGGAACAGACCATGCGCTACCTGCTGGATGGGCGGCGGATGGTGGAGCGCGGGCGGTTGTTGCCGCCTTCGGCGCAGTACACCCGCTACCGCAACCTGGATGGCGCGCTCAAGGCCGTGCCGGTGGCGTTGTTCACGGCTGCGCAGTGAGTGGTGGTTTGATTGGTGGTGGTGCTTGGTGCTGGTGCTTGGCGGGAGACTTGCAGCGCTCTTGAGATCGAGCGCCGCCCGCGCGGCGCATCGCTGGCAAGCCAGCTCCCACATCTGTTTCGGGCCAGTTACTCCTGGTCCATCTCCACTGTCCGCCTTGTTTGTACGACGCGGTTTCAGCATTGGCGCTGATGCCGCCCCACCAGACTTGAGGCTTGCACCAAGGCGTACAGTGGAGACCTCACAGGATGGATTGGCCCGAAACAAATGTGGGAGCTGGCTTGCCAGCGATGCGCCGCNCGNGCGGCGCTCGATCTCATGGGCGCTGCAAGCCCCTCGGCAAGCACCTGGCGGCCCTCACGCGATCATCTTGAAAGCTATGCCCCTCAAAACGCCCAATCCAAAGTCAGCCCAACCCCGTGGCTCTTGTCCCGGCTCCCCAGCAGCCCGCTGTAGTCCAGGCTGACCCGGGCCTGGCTACCCAGGTCGATCCCCGCCCGCACACCCACCACCGCCGCATCCCGATCCAGGGACAGCGCCTGGACCTTGTAGCTATCGCCGTGCCCCGCGAAAGCCAAATGCTGGTCAGCCCCGGTGGAACTCAAGTTGTGCTGCCACCCCAGCGTGGCGGACAGCGCCACCGCCTGGCCGCCGGACAACTGCAACTGCTTGCCCACGCGCATCCCCAGGGTCGAGAGCCAGGCATCGCGGTTATCCTTGCCCCCCTCCAGCACAGCCGCGCCGCCATGCTCCTTGAAGCTGTCACTGGCGATATGCACATAGGCCAGGTTGGCGAACGGCTCCAGCGCCATGCTCGGCAGCGCCACCTGCCACGCCGCCTCGCCGAACACCTGTGTGCTCTGGGCATCACGCTTGCTCTTCAGGCGATCGCTGACCCCGTTGTACTGCAGCTCGCGCTTGGTATCGATGCGGTGCCAGCTGTGGTTGCCGCCCAGGCTCAGGCGCAGCTGCTCCAGCTCCTGGCTGGCATAGGCCCCCAGGTGGACGCTGTCGACGCTGGCCGAGGAATGACGCCCATCGCCCATGCTCAGTGAACTGTCGCTGTAGCCGGTGAAGACGCCGATGCGGGTGTCATCGCTGACCTGCCCGTCACCTCCCAGCAACAGGCCGCCAATGGAGCTGCTGTAACGCGCCCGGCCGGAATCACCCTCGGCCTTGCCCCAGGCCCCCAGCGCCTTGACCCACAGGCCGCTGCCCTGGCCCTGCTCAGCCACCGCGACGCCCTGCTGGCGGGTCCGCTCGCCCACGGCGTCACGCACCTGGCGGCTGTCGTTGAGCAGCAGGTTGCCCACCGCCGGGTGGATTTCCCCGGACAACTGGTCGAACGCCTGCTGCGCGCTGCCGGCATCGACCGTCAACAGCAAGCTCTCGTACACCGGGTTGCCCGCGCCGAGCCGATCGGCAGCCGCGGCCACCGCACGCTGGTTGGCGGTCAGGCCGACACTGGCGAAGGACGTGGCGTTGCGCTGCACCGCCAGCTGCACCCCGCTGCCGCTGTAGGCCAAGCCACCGCCGAGAAACAACAGGTTGGACTGCACATCGGCGAAGCTACCCTGCACCCCGCCCGCGGCGCTAACGATGTCGAACTGACGCCCCACCAGGCTGGTTGCCTGCTGGGCCTGCAACGAAACCCCGGGGTTTTGCAGGTCCAGGGCCAGGTGCGCACCGCCCAGGGTGACCTGGCCATCGCTGACCAGGCGGTCGCTGCCGGTGGCATCCACCTCCACGGCATAGGTGGAGCCCGGCTGGAAGGTCACGTCCGAGCTCACCTGCAAGGTGCCGATGGAGTTGCCCGGCGCCACCACCCCGCCGGGGTTGACCACCAGCGCGCCGATCCGGCCATTGCCGCCCAGCACGCCGCTGGCATTGACCGTCACCGTCGATTGCAGCGAACCGTTGACCGCCAGCCGGCCCTGGTTGACCAGGGTCGGGCCGGCGTAGGTGTTGTTACCGGTGAGCACCAGGGTGCCGATGCCCTGCTTGGTCAGGCCGCCATGGCCGCCGATATCGTTGCTCCACAGGTCCAGCCCGCAGCTCAGGCCCAGGCAGCGCCGCTCGGTGGGCTTGCCGGCATCCACCAGGGCGCCGATGCCCGGCAGGTCGGCCACGAACTGGCTCGGGCCGTAGCCGCCGGCGATGCGGAACTCCTCGGGAATGTCCTGTTCGGTGACCAGCATGGCCGGGCCGCGGATGCCCTTGTCCAGGTTGATCATGCCCCAGCCGTACAAGGCATCCACGCCGGGCGCGCCCATGTCGGTGGCGGTGGTGCGCAGCACGCTGGCGACCTGTGCGCCGGTCATGTAGGGGAAGCGTTCCATCAGCACCGCCGCCGCGCCGGCGGCATGGGGCGCGGCCATGGAGGTACCGTTCTTGTTGGCGTAGCCCAGGGTCAGGTCTTGCTCGCTGGTGCCACCGATCACCGCACTGTAGATGCGGGTGCCGGGGGCCGACACGCACAGGCTTGCGGTATAGCCGCAACGCGATGAGAAGGTGCTGAGCTGGTAGGGGTTGGCACTGCCGCTGTCGGGGTTTTGCTGCAACGCTGCCACGGTCATCCAGTTGGGGGCGATCTCCGGGACGAAATAGCCCAGCCCGGCGATCGCATCGGGGTTGTTCAGGTTGTAGTCGTTGCCGGCGGCGAAGATGGTCAACACCCCGCTGCGGGCGGCGGCGATGGCGCCGTCATAGGCGCCGCCGGGCAAGGTGCCCAGCAGCGGCTGGATCTGCGCGAACTGCGCGCGGGCATCGTCCACGGTGAAATGCGGGAACGCCGGGTTGCGCCCGCCCTTGGCGAAGCGGTCGGTGATGCCGATGCCCCAGCTGTTGTTGATGATCCGCGCGCCACTGGCCACCAGGCCATCCCAGCCGGCCTTGTACACCGCGCCATCGTTGCCCAGGACAATGCCATCCTCAGGGCCGGGGTCGCCGTTGTCGGCACTGATGATCTGCGCCGCAAAAGCCACGCCGTGCATCGACACCCCGTCACGGTTGCCGGCGGCGATCCCGCCGACGTGGGTGCCGTGGGAGCCCAGCTTGCCATCCGAGCCCACCGAGGCGCGGCCGTCGTAGCGGAACGCATCGCCGGCCTTCACCGGGATGTAGGGGTCGGTGTACTGGCGGATGCCGCTGGTAACCAAAGTGACGATCTTGCCGTTGCCGGCGAACTCGGGGTGCGGGGCGTAGACCGGCTGGTCGAAGATGCCAAGCTTGACCCCCTTGCCGGTGTAGCCGGCGGCATAGGCGCTGTCGGCGTAGATCGCCGCCAGGCCCCAATCGGCCTTGAACTCGCTGCTGCGCCAGCTGCTGGCATCGCCCAGGCGCCCACTCTCCACATAGGGCGCGGCCTGGGCCGTGCCCATCAGCGCCGCCCAGCCGAGCAATGCCAGGGCCGCGCCCTGCCCCCGCGCGTTGTCATCCTTTTTGAGTCGCTTCACTACAACCTTCCTTAGCTGCATTGATGAAAAAAAACGGCGTTGGTCGAACGCCGTGTTGCCCGCTTCAGCGCATCAGAAACGCCATTGCAGGTTGAGGCCCGCGCCGTGCTGTTGCTCACGGCTGGCCAAGCGGCCCTGGTAGTCCAGGCTCAGGTCCAGGTCGCGGGTGAGCCCCACCCGGACCTGGAGCCCCACCAGCGCGGCATCGCGCAGGGCCGGCGCCGTGGCGACCCGGAACGGCTGGTCGCTCCCGGCAAAGGCCAGGTGCTCGCTGTCCTGGGTGCCGCTCAGGCGGTGCTGCCAACCCAGGCTGGCCGCCAGTTGCAGGTCTTGCTGCGTGCCCAGTTGCCAGTGCTGGCGCCCACGCACCCCCAAGGTGCTGAGCCAGGCATCACGCTGCTCGTCACCGGCATGCAGCGCCGCGGCGTCGCCCTGCTCATGGAAGGCGTCGCGGTCCAGGTGCTGGTAGGTCAGGTTGGCGAAAGGCTCCAGCTGCAGCGCCAGACGATAGGCCGCCTCGGCGTACAGCTGCTGGCTGCGGGCATCGAGCCGGGCGTGCTGGCGGCCGGATACCTCGCCATAGGCCAGGTCGCGCCGAACCTTGGCGCGGTGCCAGCTGTAGCTGCCGCCCAGGCTCAGGCGCAGTTGGTCCAGGTCGTGGCGGGCGTAGGCGCCCAGGTGGTAGCTGTCGACCGTGGCCCGCGAGTGGCTGCCGCCCATGCCCAGGGAGCTGTCGCTGTAGCCGGCGGCCAGGCCGGCGCGGGTCTGCGCGTCGAGGTCATGGTCCACACCCAGCAGCATGCCGCCCAGGGAACTGGTGTAGGACTCGCTGCCCTGCACGCCCTCGATGCGGCCCCAGTTGCCCAGGCCCTTGAGCCAGAGCTGGGTCGAGCCTGGCTCGCTGGCCGTCGTGCCGGGCGCGTCGGCATCCCGTGCACGCTCGCCAAAGGCATCGCGCAGCACCGTGCCCTGGCTGAGCAGCATCGAGTCCAGCGCCGGGTAGATCTCCCCGGCCAGCTGGCGCAGGCCGTCCCGGGCCTGGTCCGCCGAGGTTGACAGCAGCAGGCTTTCGTACACCGGGTTGCCCGGCCACAGCCGCTCCACGGCGCCGCCGCTGGCGCGCTGGTTGGGGGTGGCCGCGACACTGTCGAAGGTCGCGGCGCTGCGCGTCACGTCCAGTTGCACGGCGTTGGCCGAATAATCGAGGACAGTCCCCAGGAACAGGAAGCCGGGCTGGACCTGGGCGAAACGCCCATCGACGCCACCCGCAGCCTGCAAGATGTCGAACTGGCGCCCCACCAGGCTAGCGACTGGGCCACCGGCCAACAGGTTCGGCTGAACCTGGGGCACCACCAGGCTGAGATTGGCGCCATCGACAGAAGCCTGTCCACCCACGACCAGCCGGTCGCTGGCGGTGGGCGACAGCTCCACCCGATAGGTCGAACCGGGCTGCAAGTCCAGGTTGCCAGTGACATTCAAGGTCCCGATGGAGTTACCCGGCGCCACCCCCCCCCCAGCGCTGGCAGTCAGGGCCCCGACCCGGCCACTGCCGCCCAGGGTCGCGCCGGTGTTGACCGTTACCGCCGATTGCAGGCTGCCATTGACCACCAGCAACCCGCCCTCGACCCGGGTTGGGCCGCGGTAGCTGCTGTCCCCCGTGAGCACCAGCCAGCCGGCCCCGGACTTGACCAGGCTGCCCTGGTACACCCGCTGCGCGGCCGCCGCGTCCCGGGCCACGCCCAGCGCATAGTCGCTGCGATCCTGCTGGCTGGCGCCCGCTGCCAGGCCCTGTTCCCAGCCGCGATCCTTGAGGGTTTGCTGCCAGGCCTGGCGCTCCGCCGCGTCCTCGGCTTGCCGCTGCAGCAAAGCCTGGTCGGAGATACCGTTGCTCCAGCTATCGCCCTGCCCGCGCCCCAGGTTGACGTCGAACTCTCCCAGCAGCTGCCCTGGGCCGTGCATCGCCCGGCCCAGGTCCGGCACGCCCCAGCCCACCTGCTCATTGGGCCCCACGGTCGGCGAGCCATCGAGCTGGCGCGCGGTGGTCAGCAGCACCTGCAAGGCCTGCTGGTTGTTCAGGTAGGGGTAGCGTTCCATGACCAGGGCCAAGGCCCCGGTGGCGTGGGGCGCGGCCATCGAGGTGCCGTTGTAGGTGGCGTAGCCGCCAGCGGGCACGGTACTGCTGATTGCCGCGCCCGGGGTGGCCAGGCACCAGTACTTGGCGATGCCGCACTGGTTGTATTTCTGCCGGTTGCTCTTGTCCAGGCCCGACACCGCCAGCCAGTGGCCCTCCAGCTCCGGCTGGAAGTACGGCAGCGCCGCGCGCACGCTGGCATTGGCATAACCACTGTTGCCGGCGCTGAACACGTTGATCACACCCCGCCGCGCCACGTCGGCGGCGGCGTCGAGCCAGGTGTCTTGCTGATAATGCTGGGCGTAGGCCGCGCGCAGGTCGCCCAGGGTCTGGTAGCTGACATCCTTGGGCTGGCTGCCCCAGCTGTTGTTGATCGCCCGCACCCCGGCATCCACCAGGGCATCGTAGACCGCCTTGAAATAGCGCGGATCGGGGCCGGTACCGAACAGGAACTTGTCGTTGTGGTTGGTATTGCCCACGTACACCTGGGCATTGAAGGCCACCCCATGCATGCCAACACCATCGCGGGCCGCGCCCATGGTGCCGGTAACGTGGGTGCCATGGCTGTCGTTGGCGCCATTGAGCACCCCGGACACGCTGAAGGGGGCGCCGTCCAGGTACTGGCCGGTGGCGGTAACGGCGTGGAAACGTCCGGGGCTGGCCTCGGGGTGGGCGGCATCGAACCCCGAGTCCAGGGCGCCGATACGCACCCCGGCGCCGGTGATCC
This sequence comes from Pseudomonas sp. UFMG81, assembly GCF_015354575.1. Lineage (GTDB taxonomy): Bacteria > Pseudomonadota > Gammaproteobacteria > Pseudomonadales > Pseudomonadaceae > Aquipseudomonas. Next base: position 46,194 of record NZ_JACAFQ010000008.1, on the reverse strand, counting down.
CGGCGGCATAGGCCTGGCTGGCCTGCATGCGCTCCAGGCCCCAGTCCTGCTGGTATTCGGCCGAGCGCCAACTGGCGGGGTCGCCGGCGCGGCCGGTGTCTTGATAGGCCGCCGCAGCCGACAGCGGCAGGCCGGTGGCGAATGCCAGGCACAGCGTGCCCGTCAGCGCCTTGAGCTGATTGCATCTCACATCCATGTCGATGACTTCTCTTGTTCTTGTTGTTCGGTCGCCCGTCCTGGACGACCCGTGTGTCGCTGCATGGCTCGGCCGCACGCTGGCGGTTCCTTCGAGCATTGCGCAGGTTACTTCGGCGTTGGGGGAAAGAGATAGGGGTATTTTTCTGCGATCTGGTGGCAAAAACATCGCTTGGTGGCTTGGGCCGCGTCCGTCGGTAATCTTGGCGGCGCACGGCCACTGCCACCAGGCATCCAGATCTTGACATGGACAAGTAAACCGAAAACAAAGTGTCCACGATTCATGGAATGTGGACGGCCGGGATTTTTACTCGAATGAAGAGTCAAGGCATTTTGCACCCAATGCTTGGCGCGAGCCTTTCAGTGCCTATGAGACCGAGCGCCGCCCGCGCGGCGCATCGCTGGCAAGCCAGCTCCCACATCTGTTTCGGGCCAATCCATCCTGTGAGGTCTCCACTGTCCGCCTTGGTGCATGCCTTGAGTCATGTGAGGCGGCGCTAGCGTCCATGCAAAAACCGCGTCGTACAAACAAGGCGTACAGCCGCGGCGGCGCAGGCAAAACTGGCCCGAAACAGATGTGGGAGCTGGCTTGCCAGCGATGCGCCGCNCGNGCGGCGCTCGATCTCATAGGCGCTGCAAGACTCCCGCCGAACACCTGGCGGCCAGCGATTGCCGATGGAGCGACTCAAGCTAGCAGCGATCAGCTCACCCAAAGTTTCCTCACCTACGTCATCAATATCTCTCGAAAGGAGCTATCCGCGATTGACATCGCACAACCGGCCGCTGATTCATCTACGTCTCAAAAGAAGGTATAAAGCGCCAGCGCTCTGCGACCCCGACGTCTGCAATAAGGAACCCCCTCCATGCTTCGGCTCACGATGCCAGCCCTGCTCCTGGCGCTTGCCGGCTGCGCCACCAAGCCCCCTGCCAACCCCGACAACCTCTGCGAGATCTTCCGCGAGAAACCGAAATGGCACGAGGCGGCGCTGAAGATGCAGGCGCGCTGGGGTGCGCCGGTGCAGGTGCCGATGGCGATGATGTACCAGGAGTCCTCGTTCAAGCACGACGCCCTGCCGCCGCGCTATTACTTCCTCGGTTTCATCCCCTGGGGCCGGGTCAGCACCGCCTACGGCTACGCCCAGGCCAAGGACGAGACCTGGGCCGACTACAAGCGCGAAGCCGGCGGCTGGGGCGCCGCCCGCGACGACTTCGCCGACGCCCTCGACTTCATGGGCTGGTACATGCAGAAGAGCCAGCGGGTGAATGGCGTGTCCAAGTGGGACGCCTTTGGCCAGTACCTGAATTACCACGAAGGCTGGGGCGGCTACCGCAACCGCAGCTATGACGCCAAGCCGTGGTTGGTGAACGTGTCGCAGAAGGTGCAGGCACGGGCGTCGGTGTTTGGGGCGCAGTATCGGAGTTGCGAGCAGGAGCTCGCGCGGGGTGGGTGGTTTTGGTAGGGCTGGCCGGGCAATGCGGGTGTGAATTAGACGTGCGCAAGTCAGCAACTATCTCCGACAATGCAAATCGTTATCTCTAAAATTTTTGCCTGAAGGCCCGAATACACTGGGCTGGCGGTGAATCGCGGTTGAGCATTATCTAGAAAGTAGCGATGGCGTAAGTAGAAACACTCGGCAGGAAGACGCCACGCGAGAGGGCCGCAAAGCGGCCCCTGTGACGCCAGGCATCAGCCTCCGATATGCCCCTCTTCGCTCATCACCTCCAGCTTGCCGAACTGCTCACTGGCCAAACGGCTGATGATCCGGATCGCCTGGTGGATCCCCGCCGTGTTGCGGAAGCTCAGTTGCGGGTTGTGTTCGCATTCCAGCACCTCGTCATGCTGGACCAGCGCCTCGCCGAGCAGTTCGAGGGTCCAGACGTAGCTTTGGATGGAAGACAGGCGTTCATGGTCAGTCATGGGGCACCTCCCGGTTGGCGCGGGTGGCGAGGGACTGGCTGTCGATCAGGTAGAAGGTTGGGGATGGGGTGGCCGCGGGGGTTGGGCGGCGGAGAGCGGATGCGAGGATCCTGCTCAGAATGCGAATAAGCATGCATGAGACTCCAAGTTTGAGATTGGAGCTACCACGATCCTTCCTACGGGATTGGGTGGCAGCTGTGCGTGGGGTAGGAATACCGGGAAACTTGGAACCCGGCCAGGCCGAAGCCTGCCCACGCACAGCCGCCATAACACATCGCGGCAGGCACAAAAAAAGCGCCAGCCGTTGTGATGGGGCGCCCAGTGCGTGCGCCAAGTTTACCAGCAGGTTCCTACACCTGGCCGCAGGTTTTGCTGCGACCTGAGGAATTTATCCCCAGAGCGGATCGGTTCGCAACAGGCCAAGTTGGAGGAAATTTCCTAAAATATTGAGTGAATGGGGATCTGGGAGGGAGCCAACACGGTAAACCCTCCATCTATCAGCAGTTCACCGGTTTACCAGTTCACTAAGCCAGTGAACAGGGTGCTAACAAAGAGCTGCGGGTTCCCCTTCCCGTGTACCGGCCAATCACCCGGGGTCCCCGGCCAGTTCGGGCAGTTCCGGGACTTGCCGCGCTGCTGGCCTTAGCACATTCTGGGGTGCGGGGTAGAGTAATCGTTAAAAATGGTGTTCTTGGTGTTCTTGGTGTTCCGTCTCGGCGGGAGGCCAGCAACGGCGGGGATTGCAGCCATGGAACACAATTGCATGGAAGGTGAAAGCGTGGTGTTCTGAACAGAAATAGTGTTCCGTGTAGGTAATTGCACTGACCTAACTAGTTGTTTGCTTCGGACTTGACGATCACGCTGGGTGTGCCCTGAATGGCAACGGCCGACTAAAAGCTGACGTCCACGAACGGCGAACGAGCTACACCCATTGAGCTCGAGCCAGAGGAAGGTTTCTCTCCCCAGTATCTGGCAGCAGTCGGGCTTGGGCCTAGTTTGGTAGGCTGTGTCAGTGCGCGAGCTAATATCAACCCCTGACACAGTGAAATCTAACCATGCTTGAAGACGATGGTGTCTATCGAATCCTTGCCTTAGACGGCGGAGGCGCCAAGGGCTTTTATACGCTCGGGGTCCTGAAAGAGATTGAAGCCATGTTGGGGTGCCCCCTTCATGAGCGGTTCGATTTAATCTTCGGAACGAGTACGGGAGCGATCATCGCTGCCCTAATCGCACTTGGCTACGGAGTAGATCAAATCCACGAGCTGTACAAATCGCATGTACCCAGAGTCATGGCATGCAGGGGAGCCTCTGCTAAAACCTCCGCTTTACGGAGCCTGGCTGAAGAGGTGTTCGGGAACAAGACCTTTGAAGACGTGCGGACCGGTCTCGGCATAGTTGCAACGCGGTGGGCCACCGAGAAGCCGATGATTTTTAAGGCTAGCGTCGCACAAGCGCACGGCCGCAAGGCGACTTTCAACCCAGGATTCGGCGTGAGCATCGCAGATGCCGTCCAGGCATCGTGTTCCGCATACCCGTTCTTCGAGCGGAAGATTGTCACGACCGCCGACGGGAACAAGATCGAGCTGATTGATGGCGGATACTGTGCAAACAACCCAACGCTCTTTGCGATTGCCGATGCGACAGCGGCCTTGAACAAGGACAGGAAGGATATCCGTGTCGTGAATGTTGGCGTCGGTATTTATCCGGAGCCGAAGCCGGGGCTACTGATGAAGATTGCGAAGAGGTGGCTCGCGGTCCAGTTGCTGCAAAAGACCCTGGAGATTAATACGCAATCGTTGGACCAACTGCGCGAGGTGTTGTTCAAAGACGTTGCAACGATACGGATAAGCGACACCTTCGAACGCCCTGAAATGGCAACGGATCTCATGGAGCACGACTTAGATAAACTGAATATGCTTCGCCAGTGTGGCAGTGAATCGTTCGCCACGCGCGAAGCGCAACTTAAAGAACTCCTACTCTGAGAGAACCAAGGAACATGGGAATTCCTGAGAGTCAACTCGACACCTGGTCCCATCAAGGCTCGGTCACGCAATCCGCTGCGACATACAATGCGATCAAGAGCGCGTTGGAGTCCACCACCGCCGAATACCATTCCAAGAATTTCAAGGTCTATCTTCAAGGTTCGTACGGCAACGACACCAATATCTTCGCTGAAAGCGATGTGGATGTCGTCATCCAGCTCGACGACGTTTACTTCAGCGACGTAACCTTACTGACGCAGACAGAAAAGGCAGCCTATGACCAAGCTTTCATTTCTGCGACCTATTCCTACGACCAGTATAGGAATGATGTAGTTAGGGCCCTCACCGATCGGTTTGGCACCGACGTCACGAGCGGTCAAAAAGCCATCGTGATAGCCGCGAACGGCAACCGCCGCAAGGCCGACGTTATAGCGGCGATGCAATTCCGTCGATACAGGGAATTCAGAAGCGCGTATGACTCAACGTACGACGAGGGAATCTGCTTTTTCACTCTCGACGGCCAACAGATCGTCAACTACCCCAAGCAGCACTCAGAAAATCTAACCACCAAGCACCAAGCTAGCAACGCGTGGCTGAAACCGATGATCCGCGTGGTGAAGAACATGCGAAGAAGGTTGGTCGCCGAGGGTCTTTTGAGTGCGGACGTTGCGCCTTCGTACTATCTCGAAGGGCTGCTCTACAACGTGCCTCCCGAAAAATTCGGACTGAGCTATGGGGACTGTTTCGTTAACGCAATCAACTGGATACAGTCCGAGGCCGATAAGAGCAAACTGGTTTGCGCGAACGAACAATATTACTTGATCTGGGAGGGCAGTCCAACTTCATGGGACCCGGTCAACGCGGAGGTTCTCCTCCAGGCTGTCATCAAACAATGGAATGAGTGGTGACTCTGTTCATTCTATCCGATGCGATTTCACGATTATTCGATCCAATTTAAAAGAGGCTGAAACATGAGCGGTCGCACAATCTACCTCTTCATGTGGGGCTATCAGGATAGCTACCGGATCAGTATTCAAAGTCTGGCGAGAGATGTTCTCTCCAAACTCGGAGTAATGGACGATGCCTACGCCCTGCTTGTAGGCGCACGCGCGCCCGGGAGTAGTAATTCCAACCCGGTCTGCGTCGAACCGGAAGACGGCCAATGGCCGCTGGCTCTCTTCGAGGGCTTGCTCGATGACGTGGAGTCGAAATATAAGGGGCATCGCTTACAGACTATGTTCTTCAGCGATAACGCCAGCATGAACGATAAGCCCGAATGGATGCGGCGCGACTCGGCGACAATGGCGGTTGCTAATGCGCTGAAATCCTACGACAAAGCAAACGAGGTAAAGTCATACTGCGGTCAGTCGAGGCTGATCGGGGAATACTACGTCGTCCCGGTCATACAAGTCCCGACATCTATCTTCACACAGTTTCCGCCTTTATCGCCGAGACCAGTAGAAACATCCGAAAGAAGTTATGGATACCGTAGCCTGATCGATGCAGCGATCTACGCCGTGCTCGAAGTAGCGACCGGGAAGCTTCAGGACCCAGAGCCTGGACGCTTCTTCCATGATGGCGTGAGGAGTGCGGAGGAAATTGTCCGCTTAGCGGCAGAGAAGTTCATGCATACCCCAGGCCTTTCGATAAGAAAGAGGTACATTGATACCGGTCTGCTCAAGACCCTCAATCTCGTCTCCTCTCTTCTCTATGAAGGCTCGAAAGGGATCGGCGACCTCGTAATCGTAGATCCCACAAACACAGCAGTCGACTTTGCCTTGAAATTTACCAGTCCCGTGCCGCTCCGCGAGCCACGCTGGGTCAGGAAAGTCCTTCAGATGGCTGCTACTGGTATCGGGATCATTACTGATTCCGAGAGCATCTACGGCCTAGGCAGGCTAAAGGAATCTCATGACCCTGCAGAGCAGGATGCGTTTATTGTCTCTTTCATTGATCACTATCACTGGGAGCTGCGTTGTGGCGAACAAATGCTGATACGAAGCCACTACGGCGTACCCAGACTTCCGCAGGAACCCTTCGACAAGATAGCCTTTCTCACCAGTTACTCGCGGATCTTCCCTAGATCCCTGCCAGAGGACGGGCTGCATGCGTGGAGTCTGCTGAAAGCACAGACCCACCTACAGCATGGCAGCATGATTGTGTTTGCGGAGGACGCGGCTAGCGAGGCAGAGCGACTCGGTAGGCAAGGCACGCCGATTACGCCAACAATCCTTACCGAAGAGTTGCTCCAAAGCGTCAGCAACATCGACGGAACGATAATCGTGGATCCCAGAGGGTATTGCCATGCTGTTGGTGTAATCCTGGACGGAAACGCAAGCGAGGATTGCATGCCATCAAGAGGGTCCCGATACAATTCTGGAGTAAGGTATGTGGGGCCCGAAGGCAGAAAAAGGCTGGCCATTATTGTCTCGGATGATCGCACTATAGACATCATCCCCGCGTTGAGACGATTAGTCAGTCGAACATTGATCGAACGACACATTGCTACCCTCGAATCCGCAAAGCTGGATAACTATCACGATTCTAGGCACTGGCTTGACAAACACCGCTTCTATATCACTCCAGAGCAGTGCGAGCGGATCAACACGGTGCTTTCCCACTTGGACAGTCTCCCAAGGGAGGTAGGCCTGCTCTACTTCGAGATCGATAGATTCGAGGCTCATCCAGATATGGACGAAAGTTACTTAGTCGGTTAATGACGGTTCGCGATGGGGCGATTCCTACCGGTCGAGGACACCAAGCGTGATAGTAAGATGCGATGCAAACGAGTGAGTGATGGCGCGGGCTAGGTGGTACACCGCACCAGCGCAAAAGGCAGGCCAGCAGGAGAAGGACGGAAATGTTTACCCCAAGCCGAATGACCCGGGCTGCTTACATCCTTTGTTCCAGTGACGTTTACGGCCAGGAGACTAAGGCCCAGTTCGGTCGTCACTTGGATCTAGCTCACACCCTTGGCCTTGCGGGCTAGCACGACCTCGATAGTCTCTGCCGCGTTGGGACGGCCAGCCTTTTTGGTGGTATGGGCCAAGCCTTCCTGGGTGTGCTCTTAGATATGGTCGCACTCAAATGCAGTGACAGCAGCCAGTACGGTCGTTTTTGATCCTAGTGCGAGTAGCTATTGGCGATTCAGCAACACAGTGCTAGCTTTAGGCTGACAAGTCGTCATCAATGAAAGGAGCTCAGACTATGGTTTGCGGGATTTACGAAGTGCATTTCCGATCCTCGATTCAAGACTTTGGAGATGGCTTGGTCGTAGTGAAGGAAGGAGCGGTGAACGGAGGCGACGCAAACTTCCTTTACACCGGCACTTTTGAGGGGCAAGGCAACAATGTCACAGCCGTCGTCAGCGTCGACAAGTGGAAACCAGGCAACACGTCTATCGTTGACATTGACCATTTCAAAATCGATTTTAACGGCACCATAACACACGAAGCGATCCAGCTTCATGGAACCGTTCAAGGTCAAGCCAACCTACAGATAACGGTCACAGGCCGGCGAGTTGGAGACGCGGCGTAAACATGTGTGCGAGCTATCACAGCTCGCACATCCTTCCTACTGCATTCACTCACGCAGCATTGGCCAGTCCACCACAATAGTTTGGTCGCACTCACAACATAGGCCAAAGCCTTAGTGCATATGGTTCAAAGCACAATCACCTAACATTCGGAGATGGTGCTTTGACCCGATAGCGGAGCTGAATTTTGACAGGTTAGAGCTAGATGCCTGTCAGCTGCTCAAGCTTTACATCGCTGCGCTGATTAACAATCCTACGATGAGAAATAAAATTATGCTTCTTCGGAAAAATGGCTGGAATATATAAATCAGTCAAACTATCGCCATACCCAAGTAGTTTCTCAGATGCTGAGACATGGGCTGCCAGAGTCGCCAGTTCATGTGCCGCCTTCTCAAAGCGGTCAGCCCAATAGAACCGGGCAGCCTGAAGAACCTTCGAGTTTAAACCGTTAAGCTCATCCTGCTTTTCTTGAATAGCATCATCAAGCTCTGAGAGCTGAGCACTAAGTGCCGACGAGACTGTATTGGCACCTTGAAGGGTCTGTTTAATTATGGCCAGCGCGTGAGATGCTTTCTGCAACAATCCCTCTGCCTGGCGCTTCAACCCGCTATCGTTCCCCCCATCGCCTGGGCGTAAGCTTGGGCGGCTTGATGTTCATCACGTTCTGCAGCTTCAAATTCGCGCTCGTGCTTCGCAACAAGACCTGCCTTTTTGGACTCCAGCGTCTCTCGCTTTTCGCGCAAGATTTTAATTTCGCTCTGAACCTTGGTTATATCTTTTCTTGCCTGCCGCACGTTTTCGGAGGCTTACTTTACACCCTCCTCCCAGCTAACCAAACCCTGGAGCCGGGGAATTTCTCGCGATAGCTCATCAATTTTAGCCTTAGCATTGGAGTAAGGCGCGATCTGATCCCGAGGATAGACAGGTCTTCCCTGACGGCTATTAGCGAATGTTTTCTCTGCCTCGTCAGCGACAGCTTTTAGCCGAGGTAGTTCTTTCTTCAAGTTTGCTAGTTCGGTTTGGCATTGTTTCAGCATAGACGAATTTGTGCTCATTTTGGACTTCAATAATTAAATTTAGTTAAGCGCAGGCGTAGCCAGGCCGATCCTACAAGTGGCCACGAATCTCCCGAATAGCTGAATGCTATTATTTAATCGCTAAGCAATACGTTTGAATTCACAACATAAACCCGCCCTTTCGGCATTCCGGGTAGTGTTACGGATTTGGCGGCTTTTCCGTCTCCGCTCGGCTCAAGTATTCCGCGCGCAACCAGTTCCCTGTTTACATTGCGCAAGTTCATCCCTTTGAAAACCTCATCGCGCCAAGTTGTGCCGAAAAAGTAATAGGTCACCGACGTATATAGAGAGTCACCAATGCCATGATCCATCGTCCTGCGAAAGCCAAGACGGTCTGCTGTACGTGGCGCATGGTCATCGGTCTTTGCGGCAATAGAATCCCATCGCGTTAAGCGACTTTCTCCATAGCGCTCCACCATGCCGCGCAGTCTGGCCACGATAGCGTCACCTTCCAGGTTTCCAGCACCGCCACGTTCAGCCAACCAAGCATCCAAGCAAACACGCGCGGATTGCAGCGCTAGACCGTCTGGCCATCCTGTAACGCCCAAGGCTGTGGCCAACTCACCCGCCGCCGCTGCCAGTCCGAAGCGAGTTGCGGCACGCTGTGCCTGGCCGCTGGCGCTGGCAGGTAATGCCTCAGTGGTAAACCGCTCCAGAGTGCTGCGCACCACGGCCGCATATGCCCGCAACTTGGCGGGCTCACAGAGGGCCGACAGGAAAGCCAGGGCCGGCGTGCCATAGCATCGGCTAACCCGGGCCTTGAGCGCATCCGAAAGCGCGGCGGCATCGTCGAAGCCATGCAGCTCTTCGAACAGCCCTAGCCCTTTGCTCGCGTCAGCCGGTACAGCAAGCAGTCGCACCTCCATACCGGCTTTCAATTCCTTGTTTGCCTCGGCCATGTGTTGCGCCAAGGTCTTTTCCCCGGTGGAGAGAAACAGCAAGCGCCACTCCTGAACTTGGCGCCCACTCATGCCACGATCATTGGCCCGCGCCTTACCGGTGCCGTTACCCAGCATGTAGACCGTTTCCCCAATGATCCGTGGGTCGCACATCCCGATCTCATCGAGCACCAGTAACCCGTCCGAGTGCGCCGCCGCGATGCTTTCCAGTGCGTTGTCTGTAGAGCGCCAGGAACGCACCAGACGTGGCCCCCTCAAACCGAGGCAGCCACCTGCAGGTGGGTGGTCTTCCCGCCCGAGCTATCGCCGTACAGGTGGAAACCGCCAGACTCATGCCCGAGTAAATGCAAAACCGCGCCAGCGAAAGCCACGCATACGACGAACGCCAGGCCGTTATTACCCACGCAAAGCGCACCGATTTGCCGCTGCCATTGTTCCAGTGTCCCCGCCGGAGTGATCGGCTGAAGCTGGGCAGCGGCTTCGTAGAAGTGCAGATATTCGGCGCTGGCACCGATCTGCCGATCTGCCGATCTGGCAGCAAGTAGGCATCCCCGTGCCAGCCCAGACGAGTGACCAGGCGAGCACGCTCAGCACTGTCATAGCCCTGCAAGTAGCTCTGTAGATCGTTGCGTGAATTGCGAGCAGTGCGCACGGGCGCCAGGCGCAGCCCCATATCAACCAGCGGCGCGAGCACTTCTTTGCCAAAGTCGCCCGCCATTGCCCTGGCCGGAATGTTGAGGCGCTTGTTGGCCCCATCCGGGTCATCAAACTCTACCAGCAGACCCCAGCCGTGGCCCTTTTCATCACGCGTGCGAGCCAATATCTCTAGCCGTGAACAAACCGGGCGTGCTTCGCCATCCTCACCGGCATAGAACACCCCATCCTTCGTGACACGGAAGCCGCTCGGGGCCGGGGCGGTTTTCTTCTCAGGTTGCGGCTTGGCCTGGCCAGTGATCTTGCTCTGCTTGGTGGGGGTGGCGGCAGGTAGGAGGGCGAATGTGCCGCGAAAGGGCCGCAAAGCGGCCCCAATATTCCGCAGCATCAATCTCCAGAAACACTCTCCTCCTTCATCGCCTCCAGCTTGCCGAACTGCTCACTGGCCAAACGGCTGATGATCCGGATCGCCTGGTGGATCCCTGCCGTGTTGCGGAAGCTCAGTTGCGGGTTGTGTTCGCACTCCAGCACCTCGTCATGCTGGACCAGTGCCTCGCCGAGCAGTTCGAGGGTCCAGACGTAGCTTTGGATGGAAGACAGGCGTTCATGGTCAGTCATGTGGCACCTCCCGGTTGGCGCGGGTGGCGAGGGAGTGGCTGTCGATCAGGTAGAAGGTTGGGGACGGGGTGGCCGCGGGGGTTGGGCGGCGGAGAGCGGATGCGAGGATCCTGTACAGATTTGCGATGAGCATGCATGAGGTCCTTTTCGGTTGAAGCACCACACCATCGTCGCCAAACGAATAGGGTGGCAGCTGTACGCAGGTTGGCGAACCGAGGAAAAGGAACCCGGCAGACCCGAGGGTCTCCCACGCACAGCCGCCATTACACGGAACTGCGGACACAAAAAAAGCGCCTGCAATCGTGATCGGGGCGCCGTTGCGCCTTTTTCGGTCGGGTCGCCAAACCCGGTCGCGGAATTGGTCGCGACGAACAGACTTTATTCCTTTAAGACACCCAGAGCAAGGTTTCTGAAATGCAAGTAGATTGCTCATGGATATGAGCGGAAAAGCGATAAGTTAGGTAGCTCTAGGCAGGGGGAAGGCGTGAATCTTTCATTTTTTTGCACATCTGCTGAGAATAATTTCAGCCAAAAATCGCATCACACATGCATAATTCTCGCACAAGAGGGTTGCAATTCTTTGCCAGGTAGGGGATCATTACGCCGGGCATGTGGTGTAATGGTTAGCACGTCCTATTAATAATAGGAAGGTATCGGTTCGAGTCCGACATGCCAAAGAAATTTTCCGAGAAGATTTTTTTGGCATACGGACTGATTTATAAAATATGGCTAGCATTTTAAACAAACTGCTCCATTTCTTTTCAGGTGCTGAAATTGTTAGCTCTTCCTTGATGGCAACTCCATCTGCAGCAATTTCCAGCAGCGAAATAAATTCATCCGTCCCCTCAGATGAAACTAACACAGCTCATCTTGCCAGCTCTGGCACAATCTCCAAAGTCAAAGATTACCACGAAAAAAACTTTGAGCACGTCTCATCAGCACTAGAACACATCGGCAAACAGTTACGAAAAGTAATTCGCAAGGGCGACGAGCCTGACGAAATTACATTTACTCGATTGTACACTATGCTTTTAGGTGTCTGGTGTGAAGCTAGACTGCACAAGCTTCTCTATGAGAAAGGGGCATTTAGCGAGCACGAAAGAGCAAATATTTATAATGCAGGCTCGCTAGAAATTCGCTGGCAGCGCGCCCTTGACATAGGTCTCAAAAAGAATGCGTCATTGGCTATTGATGCTGAAATCACAATCTCCAGCGTTGGATTCGTAAGATTTAAAATTTACGAAGAAATCCACAGCTGGATTTCTGATCATTTTTCTCCTGCCATCACACTCAGGAACAAAGTCGCTCACGGCCAGTGGGTCAGCCCCTTCACAAACATGCAAGACACTTGGATCGATAGCAGCAGCTTTAAAATCTGCTCAAAATCCATAACAGCTTTAAAGAAAGAAAACCTGCAAACCACCTCATACAAGATAGATCTGCTAAAAGAGATCTCCATCACCATCAACAATCTCGCGGTAGACAGCAACATCTATCAAGTTGAGAACTTCGACGATAGATACAAAAAAATCTTTAATATAGTTGAAAAGATTAATACCGCTGATTACTCAGATTTCAAATCTAGAATTAGAGATAGCTTAAAAACCACCTCGTAGCTCCTTTTTTGCCGACTTTCTACGAGAGCTTATCTCTGCACTAATCATACGAAAAACCGATTCAGTAGATGGCAAAACTGAAAGCTCTACCCATCCATGCTTCAAACCATGAAGTTCCGCTCAAGCTCATTCACGGAGACTCTTACCGCGGAAATGGCGCCATTTGATTCTGGGGGAGCGTAGACGATAGCCAAGTTAATGCCCCCACCTTTAGCAAATCCAATTAATATCCTCAGTTTATATTGCGGCACCCCATAGACCGACCACAACTCTCGATCCTTGAGTTTGGAAAGATAAATTTCTGCGTACCTTTTCGATATAAACAATGGGATTGTAGGTAGACCGTTGGCTGGTGGAGCGTGATAGTTACCTGTACTGTGTTTATTCAGCTTATCGCTGCATTCAGCGATAACCCAAAAAGGCTCTCCAATTAAATCAGGTTCGTGCAACGCAGAGCTGATAATTTGGCGCCCTACTAACTCTGGGAGTGATGGTAGATCGTCTGCTGTGAGCAGCGATATATTATGTCTTGCCGCCACCTTCTCCACACCGGCCTGGTATCCAGATCGAGATACGACTATTCCGACAATATCATGCCCAATGTTTTTTATTTTTTGATGAAATTCGAGAATCTTTCCCTGGTCAACAGGACGCCTCCAATCTTTACACTCGATGGCTACTCTGTGACGGATGCCGACCTTAATAAATTCATAGTACACATCTATTTCATAACTATCGCCTGCTGGAAGTTTGAAAGTGGTCCGACGGGAGACTTGGGTCTTTTCACCCCGTAGGTTGAGTAGCGTGCTATATACGTACTGAACATAGCTCTCAAAATCCTTTCCCGTGTTTGTTTTGCTATACATTTTCATACCCTTGAGATTTGCTTCTGAGATCCCAGGGATATTTAATTAGGTTCTCAGAGGCAAATTTAATTTAGATCAATGACCAATCAGGAGTGGCATTGGCCTACCTGTAGAAAAATAAAGCATCCAGAAACCTTTCTACTTTACCGCTCGAAGCACTGCAGTCTAAATGATTGGAGCATCAACATCGTAGGTTAGTGTGACTTTCTTAGTAGAGATAGTAAGGTGTCTTGGGAGTATCATCAACAAAGCTTCCTCTGACGGCCGGAATAGAGATAAAAGGCTTATTTTTAGTGCTCCGGGCGTGGCGAAAAATACAGCCGGTGAAGACCCTCGAGATTCGAATAGTTCAAGTTGCAATAAGAATGACCTGAATACGTATTTAGGCATGCGCTCACGAACCATTCTTCAGGGTCTAAGCCCGCTTCATCACAAGCACTTTCTGCATGTTTTTTCGAATAGAAAAGGACATATTTGGCGGATTGATCCCAAACGCATGCCAGATACGCATGATGCTGGCAGATGATAGACCCGGCTCACGGCTCTTGCGTCGAGTATCCCAGTAACTGGAATACTCGGATTTACCCTGCAATACCTGATTTACCACTGCTGAACCAAGTCATCCGAAATAGTAAGAGGGCGACCATAGCGCGGCCCATTGTTCAAGCCCAGCAATCCCAAATTTGAGAAGAGCTAGTGCCAGCGTAATACGACATCCTTGCTGGTACCCAAGCGCTGCGCAATGTCGTTGCATGACTCGCCAGCCGCACAAGCAATGATTATCTCGGCGCGCAGGCGTAGGTCTTAGAAGCTTGCAGAGCTTTGCTCGACGTAACAGTTCCGCTTTTCCAGACTCAGAAAGCATAATAACAGTTGCTTGGTCGACCCATGTCGATACACAACTCTTGTTGAGTGATGACCTACAGAGCCTAATTCAAATTTTTAGCGGCACTTCTGACACACCATACTAGCCTTAAAATGTCAATTTATAACTTTACGTTTCGCACCATCAACACTCTAAGCTCTTGTCTCCGAGCTCAAATTTATTCCAGATATTATCCCTATTCGTATGACTATGCCGAATTCTGTAGGCCATGCCTTCAGCAGAAAACACCTCAAACTCCACACCGGTTACGTCTTCTTCTCTAAATCCTTCACTTTGAAATTCGTATTGATCTTTCGCAAAGGAAACCAGAATGAGAATTATTTCTCCAGGCCTTAAAACTGCTGGCAGTGCATCGGTATCCGCCTGCATAGAGCAATTTCCGAAAGTTATTGCTGCCTCCTTGATTGCGAATTGTACATTACCGGTATTGCAAAGAGTGTAATTGTATTCGTCGTTTAACTCGTCGTCACTCATCCCCATTGAGAACATAGAACCACAAAGAGCCTCGCGCGCAACGTATTGATGCTCATGAGCTTTCTTGCTCAAGATTAAATCTGCCTGAGTTACTTTTACCAGTTCCCTTTGCTGTTCTACTGAAAGGTTGAGCTCTTTTACCTGAAGCTTAACGGCCTCAGTATTCAGCTTCAATTCTTCTCCCTGTTGGAAATACCCAAAGACAAGCCACATTAGAGCAATGGGTGAAAAAAATCCTGCGAGAAAGTCACCTACCTCATTAGGTGACATTAGCTTATTTGATTGCAGGTTCAACCCGAAAAACACTGCACTAGCTAGAACCCAAAGTAATGTTAGCGTGAGTGGTATTTTATTTTTCATATGTCTTAAGGCTTCTGTTGGCTCCAGTTCGGCAGGCAGAGTAGCTTCGCACTTAGCAAACGAGGTAGGTGTAACGAAAAAACCCGCCAGAAGGCGGGTTTCACGGGGGTTCCAGAGATTTTGTTAGCCTTCGCTGGAACCTGAACTGGTGCCGGAGACAGGAATCGAACCTGCGACCTTCGCGTTACGAGTGCGCTGCTCTACCGACTGAGCTACACCGGCGTGTTGCGCAACGTACCACTGCCGTGTGCGTTACGCAAACCTCTGTTTCACCTCACTTTCATTGCGCCGTGCAGCCGTTCGGGGCGAGGTCTTCCTCGACGGTGGTGGTGCAGGCCCAGCCGGCCTGGGTGCGGCTGAGGGTGATGGCCTTGCCGAGTACGTTGGCGGGGGCCTGGGCCAGGGTGCAGGCGATGCTGGCGGTGCCGTCGGCGGCGTTGCCGGTGGCGACGATGGCGCAGTGGGCGGTGGTCGCCTGGCCGCCGAGGCTGGCGACGTCGGGGACGTTCTTGCCGTCGTTCAGGCGTACGTCCATCGGGGTCTTGAGGGCGGTGATCTCCAGCAGGCCGGCGGCGGCTTTGGCGCGGGCCTGGTGGTTGGTGTACATCGGGATGGCGATGGTCGCCAGGATGCCGATGATCGCAACGACGATCATCAGTTCGATCAGGGTAATGCCGCGTTGCCCTTTCATCAGCGGTAATCCTTTGCAATACGTGGAGGCGTGAGGGGCGCTGGCTGCGCCCCGGCCGGCAGCGGCGCAGTAGGCCTGAACCGACACCTTTTGTCACCCCTGCGTGGCAGGGCGTCATGTGCGTTGCACTACTCTAGTGACCGTCATGGAAACGCGCCCGCTGGCGGGCCCGGCAAGCTGTTACGGGGCTTGTCGCTCAACTGCAAAGGACTCTCGCATGCAAGCTTCCACTCGCCTCTACGCCTGGGAGGGCATCGATGCCTCGGGCGCTCATCAACAGGGCCAGCACGCGGGGCGCAGCCCGGCGTTCGTGCAGGCGTGGCTGCGGCGCCAGGGTATCCGGGCCACGTGGGTGCGGCCGGCGGGGGGCTGGCGCTGGCGTTGGCCGGCGCGCGCGGGCAAGGCGGATGCGCCGGGGTTCAGCCGGCAGCTGGCGACGCTTTTAACGGCGGGGGTGCCGTTGTTGCAGGCGTTCGAGGTGATGGCGCGCAGCACAGTGAACCCTGGCATGGCGGCATTGCTGGCGCGGTTGAAACAGGATGTGGCGGCGGGGCTGGGCTTGGCGGAGGCGTTGCAGCGGCATCCGGCGTGGTTCGATGCGCTGTACTGCAACCTGGTGCGGGTGGGTGAGCAGTCGGGCACGCTGGACCGGCAGCTGGAGCAGATGGCGGGCATGCTGGAAAAGCGCCAGGCGCTGCGGCAGAAGGTGCGCAAGGCGATGCTGTACCCGGCGCTGTTGCTGCTGACCGGGCTTGGGGTGGCGACGTTGCTGCTGCTGGAGGTGGTGCCGCGGTTCCAGAGCCTGTTCGCCAGTTTCGACAAGGCGTTGCCGGCGTTCACGCAATGGGTGATCGATTTATCCACAGGGCTGGGCAATCACTTGCTGTGGCTGGTGCTGTTGATAACGGCGCTGGTGCTGGGTGTGCGGGAGCTGTATCGGCGGCATATGCCGGCGCGCCTGTGGCTGTTGCGTGGGGTGCTGCGGGTGCCGGTGGTGGGGACTTTGTTGGGGCGGGCGGCGTTGGCGCGTTTCGCCCGCAGCCTGGGCACCGCTTATGCTGCGGGGGTGGCGCTGCTGGATGCGCTGCAGACCGTGGCGCCGGTGAGTGGCGACAGCCTGCACGAGCGGGCAATCCTGGCGCTGCGCCAGCGGGTGGCGAGCGGGCTGGGGCTGCAACAGGCAATGGAGCTGGACGGGCTGTTCCCGCCGCTGTTGCGCCAGCTGGTGGCGGTGGGGGAAGCCAGCGGCACGCTGGACCTGATGCTGGACAAAGCCGCGCTACATTATGAAGAGCAGGTCAGCCAGGGGCTGGAGCAGTTGACCACACTGCTGGAGCCGGCCATCGTGCTGGTGCTCGGGCTGCTGGTGGGGGGCCTGGTGGTGGCGATGTACCTACCGATCTTCCAGTTGGGTAGCCTGATCTGAACATGAATGCCTGGACCTTGATCGTCGATCATCCGCCTTTCTTCTACACCCTGGCCGTGGTGCTGGGGTTGCTGGTGGGCAGTTTTCTCAATGTGCTGGCCTACCGGCTGCCGATCATGCTCGAGCGCCAGTGGCAGCGGGAGGCGCAGGAGGTGCTGGGGCTGCCGGGGGCGGTGCACGAGCGCTTCGACTTGTGCTTGCCGGCCTCGCGCTGCCCGCTCTGCGAGCACAGGATCCGTGCGTGGGAGAACATTCCCCTGCTGAGTTACCTGGCGCTGCGTGGGCGTTGCTCGGCGTGCAAGGGGCGCATCAGTGTGCGCTACCCCTTGGTGGAATTGGCGTGTGCCCTGCTGTCGCTGCTGGTGGCGTGGCACTTCGGGCCGGGCGAGGCGGCGCTGGCAGTGCTGTTGCTGACCTGGGGGCTGATCGCCTTGAGCCTGATCGATGCCGAGCACCAGCTGCTGCCGGATGTGCTGGTGCTGCCGCTGTTGTGGCTGGGGCTGGTGGTCAACGCGTTCGGGCTGCTGGTGCCGCTGGCCGATGCGGTGTGGGGTGCGGTGGCGGGCTACTTGAGCCTGTGGTCGGTGTTCTGGGTGTTCAAGCTGCTGACCGGCAAGGACGGTATTGGCCAGGGCGATTTCAAGCTGCTGGCGATGCTGGGGGCCTGGGGCGGTTGGCAGATTTTGCCGCTGACACTGATGCTGGGGTCGCTGGCGGGGGCGCTGATCGGGCTGATATTGGTGCGTTTGCGCCGGGCGCAGCTGGGCGCTGCGCTGCCTTTCGGGCCTTATCTGGCCATTGCGGGCTGGATCGCGGTGCTCTGGGGTGATGAAATAGTCGCCTCTTACCTGCAACTGCTTGGAACCTGATGAGCACAGCGCCCTTCACCCCTTGGATTCTCGGTTTGACCGGCGGCATCGGCAGCGGCAAGAGCGCCGCAGCCGAACGTTTCGTCGAGCTGGGCGTGCACCTGGTCGACGCCGACCAGGCCGCGCGCTGGGTCGTCGAGCCGGGGCGCCCTGCCCTGGCCAGCATCGTCGAGCGCTTCGGCCCCGGCGTGCTGCTCGAAGACGGCCAGCTCGACCGTGGCGCCCTGCGCCAGCTGATCTTCGCCGACCCTGCGCAGCGGCAGTGGCTGGAGCAACTGCTGCACCCGCTGATCGGGCAGGAGATTTTCAGCTACCTGGCCAAGGCCGAGACGCCCTATGCGGTGTATGTCTCGCCGTTGCTGATCGAGTCGGGGCAGTACCAGAAGATCCAGCGGATCCTGGTGATCGATGCGCCGACCGAGTTGCAGGTGCAGCGCACGTTGTCCCGCGACAACACCAGCGCCGAACAGGTGCAGGCGATTCTCAAGGCCCAGCTGGCCCGGGAAGAGCGCCTGCGCCATGCCGATGATGTGGTGGTCAACGATCGTGACCTGCAAGCGCTGCACGATGAGATTGACCGCCTGCACCACTTTTACCTGACTTTGCGAGGAGGCCAGCCATGAGCCAGCCGATGACCGTTGAATGCCCGACTTGTGGGGCGCCTGTGGAATGGGGCGAGCAGAGCCCGTTCCGGCCGTTTTGCTCGGACCGGTGCAAGTTGATCGACTTGGGCGCCTGGGCGGCTGAAGAGCACAAGATTGCGGGGGCGCAAGAGTCTGAGGATGAGCTGTATTCGGGGGATCTGGAGCCGCGGCATTAAGTTGGGGTTCGGCGAATTGCTGATTGGCGGTTTGATGATCGGGGGCCGCTTTGCGGCCCTTTCGCGGCACAAGGCCGCTCCTACAGGAGATCGCGATCCGTTGTAGGAGCGGCCTTGTGCCGCGAAAGGGCTGCAGAGCAGCCCCAGAAAACATCAGCGCTCGTCATCCTTCCACGGCGCCTGCAAATACCGGGTGCGGTTGAACGTTTCCAGCCACTCCGGGCTGAACACCACCAAGGCACTGATCACCATGCCGTTGATGAACGCCTCGGGGAACATCATCAACCACAGGTAGCCAACGAAGTCGCTGAGCCATTCCGGCATGGCGAAACGTTCGTCCACCCACAGCAGCCCCAACCCGGCCATCAGGCACACCAGCACGGTCAGGGCGGCGGGGAAAAAACCACAACAGAAGATATAAACGAACAGGTTACGCGGCTGGGCGCGTTCGACCAGGATCGCGCATACCTCGGTGACCAGCACCGGCAAACCTATGATCAGCAGGCCGTTCACCCCCAGGGCGGCAAGCTCCTGGCGGCCGAGCAGCAACAGCCCGAGCTGGGCGAGAAAGCCACCGAGAATCGCCAGCGGCCAATCCAGCAGCAGCGTCACGGCAGTCATGCCGATGAAGTGGTAGGACACACCGGTGTCGAAATCGCGACGCACCAGCCACAGGGCGAACAGGCCGAACACCGTGCCGAACAGCAAATGCTGGCGGCGGGTGTCGGTGAACAGCTCGACCCAGCGGGTGCGGCTGGCGGCCCAGATCAGCAGGGGGATGTAACCGAGCCAGCCCAGGGTGAGGCTGGTGCTGGACAAGACCTGTGCGCTGATCACCTGGGCAATACCCCTGTAAGGCCTGTGGACAAACCTGAGTCTACACCCATTCTCCCTGTCGCCCGGTTGCTATAGGCTGGCGCTTCCATTCGCTGCAGGACGCGCCCCCATGCCCGACGGACTCAACCTGCCGCTGCTGCTCGGCGCGACGTTCAGCGCCATCGCCGGCGTGCTGCACCTGGCGGTGATCGCCGTGGGGCCGCGCTGGTACCGCTTGTTCGGCGCGGGCGAGCGCATGGCCCGGGCGGTGGAGCAAGGGCGCCATTACCCGGCACTGATCACCCTGGCGATCGCGACCGTGCTGCTGGTGTGGTCGGCCTATGCGCTGTCGGCAGCCGGGCTGATCCGGCCACTGCCGGCGCTGTTGCCGGTGATCTGCCTGATCACCTTGGTGTACCTGACCCGTGGCCTGCTGGGGCCGCTGCTGCTGGCCGGCACCGGGCGCAGCCGGCGCTTTATCGCGGTCAGTTCGGTGATCTGCCTGGGCGGCGGGTTGCTGCATTTGCTGGGGGTGGTTCAGCAATGGTTGCTGTTGGGCTGATTCCTGCGCACTAACAGCATCTTACCGTCATGGATTAGCGACTAAGCTTGTCCCCATGGACGACTCAGACTACCTGCGCCTGCTGACCATCCAGGCCGAACAAGCCAATGCATTCCTGTCCAATGCCCGCAAATGGGAGCGCGAGCGTTGGGTGTGCCAACGCCTGCTGCAAGGCTTGAACATCCCCTACCGCAGCGAGGACTTCACCCCGGCCGGGCAGGAACCGCCGGATGTGCTGTTTCGCGACGCGGCGTTCGAGGTGTTCTTCGTGCTCGACGAGGGGCGGCGGCTCAATGATGAATGGCGCGAGGAGCTGCAACGGCGGCGTAGCGCGTTCTCCCTGGCGCAGTTGGTGCGCCGCGAGCAGCGGCCCCGGCGGATACCCGCGCAGGAACTGCTGGCGCGCCTGGCACCGACGCTGCGCAAGAAATCGCACAACTACCGCGAACGCGGGCTGGACCTGGGCGAGCTGGACATCATCGCCTTCGCCAGCCTCAAGCGCGAAGTGCTGGACCTCAACAGCCATTTCCCGCCGCCCACCGAGTACCTGCGCCAGGGCTGGCGGTCGCTGTCGCTGGTGGGGCCGACCTTCGCCCGTGTGCTGTTCGCCCACCCCGACGCGCCGGATTTCCTGCGCGGCAACCTGGGGCGCAGCATCGTGTTCGACGTGGGCATCAGTCTTTGATCCAGTGCCGGGTGTCTTTGCGATCACGTACACTCGGCGCCAAGGATAGAAAGCATTATCATTCGTTCCACGCGTTTGCGTGAACGCTGTGGCGTACACGCAGTCACAAACGTCTATCTGACGAGGCCCACCATGACCAGCCGCCTGAATCCTGAAGATCAGCGTCGCGTCGATGAGTATCTGAGCGCCCCCCAGCATCAAGTCGAGCGCAAGCCTTTCCGGCCGTTGCTGCTCCTGTTGCTGGTGGTGGCCGTGACCATCGGTCTGGGCCTGTTGAGCCGCCTGCTGAGTGGACTGGTGCTATGAGCTGCCTTGCGCTCGCCCTCCCCTCGTGTCGGTTGCGGCCGGGCCTTGTGCCCACGAATTCCGTAAAACTTGTGAGATATCCCCATGACTCATCGCATCGTGATTGTCGGCGGCGGCGCCGGCGGCCTGGAACTGGCGACCCGCCTGGGTAAGACCCTGGGCAAGCGCAAACAGGCCGAGATCACCCTGGTTGATGCCAACCTGACGCACATCTGGAAGCCACTGCTGCACGAAGTGGCGGCCGGCTCGTTGAACTCCTCGGAAGACGAACTGAACTACGTGGCCCAGGCCAAGTGGAACCACTTCAACTTCCAGATGGGCCGCATGAGTGGCCTGGATCGCGAGATCAAGCAGATCCAGCTGGCCGCGACCCTCGACGACGACGGCCGTGAGCTGCTGCCTGCGCGCACCCTGGGCTACGACACCCTGGTGATCGCGGTGGGCAGCAACACCAACGACTTCGGCACCCTGGGCGCGGCGCAGCACTGCCTGTTCCTCGACAGCCGCAAGCAGGCCGAGCGCTTCCACCAGCAACTGCTCAACCACTACCTGCGCGCCCACGCAGGTGACGTGGCCAGCGAGCAGATCAGCGTGGCCATCGTCGGCGCCGGCGCCACTGGCGTGGAGCTGGCGGCCGAGCTGCACAACGCCGCCCATGAGCTGGCGGCCTATGGCCTGGACAAGATCCAGCCGAAAGACATGCATATCACCATCATCGAGGCAGGCCCGCGGGTGCTGCCCGCACTGCCCGAGCGTATCAGCGTGCCGGTGCACAAGACCCTGGAAAAACTCGGGGTGACGGTGATGACCAACGCGGCGGTCAGCGAAGTGACTGCCGATGGCCTGAAAACCGCTTCGGGCGAGGTGATCCAGGCCAGCCTGAAGGTGTGGGCGGCGGGCATTCGTGCGCCGGGCTTCCTCAAGGACATCGATGGCCTGGAGACCAACCGCATCAACCAGCTGGTGGTGCGCCCGACCCTGCAGACCACCCTGGACGACAATATCTTCGCCTTCGGCGACTGCGCCGCCTGCCCGCAGCCGGGCAGCGACCGCAACGTGCCGCCACGGGCCCAGGCCGCGCACCAGCAGGCGTCGTTGCTGGCCAAGAGCTTGAAGGCGCGGCTGGAGAACAAGCCGCTGCCGACCTACGAGTACAAGGATTACGGCTCGCTGGTGTCGCTGTCGCGGTTCTCGGCGGTGGGCAACCTGATGGGTAACCTGATGGGCAGCGTGAAGCTGGAGGGCTGGTTGGCGCGGATGTTCTATGTGTCGCTGTACCGCATGCACCAGATGGCGCTGTACGGGACCTTCCGCACCTTGATGCTGATGCTGGGGAGCAAGATTGGGCGCGGGACCGAGCCTCGTCTGAAGCTGCACTGAGGCTTCGAAATCCTGGGGCTGCTTTGCAGCCCTTTCCGACCGGTCCGGCGCCCCGGCAAGGCCGCTCCTACAGGAGATCGCGTTCCCCCTGTAGGAGCGGCCTTGTGCCGCGAAAGGGCCGCAAGGCGGCCCCAAGCTTTATCTGACCACGCGATACGTGCTCTGCACGAACCCACTCTCGTAACTGGTCGTCTTCATGTGCTGCAACAGCACATCCTTCGCCAGCTCGCCGAACAGCGGTATCCCCTGCCCCAGCAGCACGGGGATGCGGGTGATGGTCAGTTCGTTCACCCGCCCCTCCCGCAAGAACCCCTGAATCAGCTTGCCGCCGTCCAGGTACAGGCTTTTCGCGCCCGTGGCCTGCAAATGTTCGAGCAGTTCAGGGATGGGCCCAGGATGCAGTTCGACGTGTTCCGGCGCACTGGCGGGCAACTGCTGCAGGCTGTTGCTGACCACCACCACACGGGTGTCTGGATAAGGCCACTGACCGAAGGTCATGACCTTGTCGAAGGTGCCGCGCCCCATCACCAGCGTGTCCACGCCGGCCATGAACCCGGCGTAGCCATGGTCATCGGCTGACTCGGTGGCGCCCATCAGCCAATCGAGGCCGCCATCTTCACGGGCGATGAAGCCATCCAGGCTGGTGGCGATGAACACACTGGCTTTCAAAGGCATGGCGCGGCGCTCCTGCGGGCAAAGGCCACAGGTTAGCAAGGACGGGGGGATAAATCGCGGGCAAAAGAAAAAGGGCATCTCGGTCGAGATGCCCTTTTTACATGGTGGGTCGTGTAGGATTCGAACCTACGACCAATTGGTTAAAAGCCAACTGCTCTACCAACTGAGCTAACGACCCGGAAAATGGTCGGGGTGAGGGGATTCGAACTCCTGACATCCTGCTCCCAAAGCAGGCGCGCTACCGGACTGCGCTACACCCCGAGATTGGCTCCGCGACCTGGACTCGAACCAGGGACCCAATGATTAACAGTCATTTGCTCTACCGACTGAGCTATCGCGGAACTGAACTTCGGTACAACTCCGAAGGCTGTGTTAGCTTCGAACTCTTTAGCTTCTTCGCTTTCGCGTTGTCGCTGCTGAGGCCGGCTATTCTACATTCTTCGTTTTGCTTGTCAACCACTTTTTTTCGTTCAACTTACTGATTTGTAAGTTATTTTCAGATCGTCGGTGTTGCTGGCGATCTGCTCAGTGCCTGACAGCGGGGCGAATATTAGGGGCACTCTGATTTTTGTGCAAGCGTTTTTTTCAAAATTTTCAGCAAGTTATGCGAAAGGCCGGAAAAACGGGCAGTTTGCGGGGTCTGGGCGGGCCCTATCGCCGGCAAGCCGGCTCCCACAGGGATCGCGCTAATCTTGTGGGAGCCGGCTTGCCGGCGATTGGGCGCACGCAAACCGCCAAAAAAAACCCCGCCGAAGCGGGGTTCTTTCATCAACCGAAGACGATCTCGTCGCCCTCCACCTTCGCGGTGATCGCCGCACCAGGCAGGAACTGCCCAGCGAGGATCAACTGCGCCAGCGGGTTCTCGATCCAGCGCTGGATCGCCCGCTTGAGCGGCCGTGCGCCATACACCGGGTCGTAACCCACGGCGATCAGCTTGTCCAACGCCTCCGGGCTCAGGCTCAGCGACAGCTCGCGTTCGAGCAGGCGGCTGCGCAGGCGGCCAAGCTGGATCTCGGTGATGCCGGCGATCTGCTCGCGGCCCAGTGGCTCGAACACCACCACTTCGTCGATACGGTTGATGAACTCAGGGCGGAAGTGCGCCCCCACCGCGTCCATCACCGCCGCCCGCTGTGCCTCGCGGTCACCGGCCAGTTCCTGGATCTGCGCCGAGCCCAGGTTGGAGGTCATCACGATCACGGTGTTGCGGAAGTCCACGGTGCGGCCGTGGCTGTCGGTCAGGCGGCCATCCTCGAGCACCTGCAGCAGCACGTTGAACACATCCGGGTGGGCCTTCTCCACCTCGTCGAGCAGCACCACCGCGTACGGCTTGCGGCGCACGGCTTCGGTGAGGTAACCGCCCTCTTCATAGCCCACATACCCTGGCGGGGCGCCGATCAGCCGCGCCACGGAGTGTTTCTCCATGAACTCGGACATGTCGATGCGCACCATGGCCTCTTCGGTGTCGAACAGGAACTCGGCCAGCGCCTTGCACAGCTCGGTCTTGCCCACCCCGGTCGGGCCGAGGAACAGGAACGAGCCGCTGGGGCGGTTGGGGTCGGACAGCCCGGCACGGGAACGGCGCACGGCGTTGGCCACGGCGGTCACCGCCTCGTCCTGGCCGATCACCCGCTCATGCAGCAGGCTTTCCATCTTCAGCAGCTTCTCGCGCTCGCCTTCGAGCATCTTGGCCACCGGGATGCCGGTCCACTTGGACACCACTTCGGCGATTTCTTCCTCGGTGACCTTGTTGCGCAGCAGTTGGTTCTCGGTCTTGCCGTGCTGGTCGACCATCTGCAGGCTGCGCTCCAGGTCCGGGATCACCCCGTACTGCAGCTCGGCCATGCGGCTGAGGTCGCCTTTGCGGCGCGCGGCTTCCAGCTCCTGGCGGGCCTGCTCGATCTTCTGCTGGATCTGCGCCGAGCCTTGCACCTCGGCTTTTTCCGAAGCCCAGATTTCTTCCAGGTCGGAGTATTCACGCTCCAGCCGTTCGATTTCTTCGGTCAGCTTCTCCAGGCGTTTCTTCGCCGCTTCGTCCTCTTCTTTCTTCAGCGCCTGGGACTCCACCTTCAGCTGGATCAGGCGACGGTCGAGGCGGTCGAGCACTTCGGGCTTGGAGTCGATCTCCATGCGGATGCGGCTGGCAGCTTCGTCGATCAGGTCGATGGCCTTGTCCGGCAGCTGGCGATCGGTGATGTAGCGGTGGCTGAGCTTGGCCGCGGCGATGATCGCGCCGTCGGTGATGGCCACCTTGTGGTGCACTTCGTAGCGTTCTTTAAGGCCGCGCAGGATGGCGATGGTGTCTTCCTCGCTCGGCTCCTCGACCAGCACCTTCTGGAAGCGGCGCTCGAGAGCGGCGTCCTTCTCGATGAACTGGCGGTACTCGTTGAGCGTGGTGGCGCCGACGCAATGCAGTTCGCCACGGGCCAGGGCCGGCTTGAGCATGTTGCCGGCGTCCATGGCGCCCTCGCCTTTGCCGGCGCCGACCATGGTGTGCAGCTCGTCGATGAACAGGATGATCTGGCCTTCCTGCTTGGACAGCTCGTTGAGCAGGCCTTTGAGGCGCTCTTCGAACTCGCCGCGGTACTTGGCGCCAGCGATCAGCGCGCCCATGTCCAGCGCCAGCAGGCGCTTGCCCTTGAGGCCGTCGGGCACTTCGCCGTTGATGATGCGCTGGGCCAGGCCTTCGGCGATGGCGGTCTTGCCCACGCCAGGCTCACCGATCAGCACCGGGTTGTTCTTGGTCCGGCGTTGCAGCACCTGCACGGTGCGGCGGATTTCGTCGTCACGGCCAATCACCGGGTCGAGCTTGCCCTCTTCGGCGCGCTTGGTGAGGTCGACGGTGTACTTGTCCAGGGCCTGGCGCGACTCTTCGGCGTTGGCGTCATTCACCGCCTCGCCGCCACGCAGGTTGTTGATGGCGTTTTCCAGGGCCTTCTTGGTCACGCCCTGGCCCAGCAGCAACTTGCCGACCTTGCTGTTCTCGTCCATGGCGGCCAGCAGCACCAGTTCGCTGGAGATGAACTGGTCGCCCTTCTGCTGGGCCAGGCGGTCGGCCTGGTTGAGCAGGCGCGCCAGGTCCTGGGACATGTTCACGTCGCCGGTGGGGTTCTGGATTTTCGGCAGTTGGTCGAGCTCTTTGCTCAACGCCTTCTTCAGGCTGTTGATGTCGAAGCCCACCTGCATCAGCAGTGGCTTGATCGAGCCGCCCTGCTGGTCGATGAGGGCCTGCAACAGGTGCAGAGGCTCGATGGCCGGGTGGTCCATGCCCACGGCCAGGGATTGGGAATCGGATAACGCGAGTTGCAGCTTGCTGGTCAGTCGGTCTATTCGCATGGGGATACCTTCCTATAAAGGGCAGGCGGAGCGATGGACAGCACCTTATGAAGAACCTGCCTGAGATGACCAATAGATAAGGCTGATTCTGGAAGATTCAAGCTTAGCGGGGTTGACGGGGGTCAGCAGTGCCGGTGGAGCAGCCAAGATTGCTGGGGCTGCCGCGAAAGGGGCGCAAAGCGCCCCCAGGGTCATCAAGGCTGCAACCACACCAACGAAGCAAAGCGCCCACCCTGCGGGGTGCGGCGATAAGAGAAGAAGCGCGGGTCGCTGACGGTGCAGAAGCCGCCACCATAAACGGCAGTCACCCCACGCGCCGCCAGGCGTATCCGCGCCAGCGCGTAGATATCCGCCATCAGCTTGCCCGGGCGCTCGCCCTCGACAAACGCCGCGGCGGCCTCGGGATGCTCGGCGGTAAAGGCATCGCGCACTTCCACGCCAACCTCGAACGCCTGCGGGCCAATAGCAGGCCCCAGCCACACCAGCACCTCTTCAGGCGCCAGCGCCAGGCGATCAAGGGTTGCCTCCAGCACACCACCGGCCAACCCGCGCCAGCCGGCATGGGCAGCCGCCACACGGGTACCGGCGCGGTCGCAGAACAGCGCAGGCAAGCAGTCAGCGGTCATCACGGTGCAGGCGATACCGGGCTGGTCGGTCCAGCTGGCGTCGGCTTCGGCGACCACGGCCGGGTCGGCGTCGGCCACCACCAACCCGTGCACCTGCTTGAGCCAGGCGGGTTGAACAGCGAATTCATCACTGAGGCGGCGGCGGTTCTCGGCGACCGCGGCGGGGCTGTCGCCCACGTGGTCGCCAAGATTGAAGGTGTCGTAGGGCGGCAGGCTGACGCCGCCCTCGCGGGTGGTGACACAGGCGCGAACCGAGGCCGGGGCCGGCCAGTCGGGGAAGATCAGCGACTGCGCCAGCCCACTCATCCGATAAAGCTCTCGCGGTCGTCGTTGAGCAGCGACAGCAGCCAGAGGAAATCATCCGGCAGCGGCGAGGCCCATTCCATGCGTTCACCGGTGGCTGGGTGGTCCAGCGCCAGGAAGCGTGCGTGCAGGGCCTGGCGCGGGAAGTTCTTCACCGCCTCGACCATGGCCACGCTGGCGGCCGGCGGAATGCGGAAACGCACGCCGTAGGTCTGGTCGCCGACCAACGGATAACCCACATGCGCCATGTGCACACGGATCTGGTGGGTGCGGCCGGTTTCCAGCTTGACCCGCACATGGGTGTGCGAACGGAAGCGCTTGAGCACGCGGTAGTGGCTGACCGCCGGCTTGCCGCCGTCGGTCACCGCCATGCGCTGGCGCTCGCCACCGTGACGACCAATGGGGGCGTCGATCTTGCCACCGGCAATCACCACGCCCACCACGATGCATTCATAGATGCGGCTGACCGAGCGCTTCTGCAGCTGGTCGACCAGATTCGTTTGCGCCTGCAGGGTCTTGGCCACCACCATCAGACCGGTGGTGTCCTTGTCCAGGCGGTGCACGATACCCGCGCGCGGCACGTTGACGATGTCCGGCACGTGGTGCAGCAAGGCATTGAGCAGGGTGCCGTCCGGGTGGCCGGCCGCCGGGTGTACCACCAGCCCGGCGGGCTTGTTGATCACCAGGATCTGGTCGTCCTCGTAGACGATGTCCAGCTCGATATCCTGGGCCACCCATTCGCCCTGGGCCTCCTGCTCGGCCTCGAGTGCCAGGATGGAGCCACTGTGGACGGTGTCGCGCGGCCGCAGCACCGCGCCATCGACAGTCAGGCGGCCATCTTTGATCCACGAGGACAGGCGCGAACGCGAGTACTCGGCGAACAGTTGGGCGGCGACCTGGTCGAGGCGTTGGCCGCCCAGTTCGGACGGGACCTCTGCGCTAAGTTGAATGATCTCGGACATGCTCGAATCGACGGGCGTTCAGCCTTTGGTTTCGGCTGCGCGCTTGTGGTTAAATACGGCTTCTTTTGCCCCGGGGTTGGCCGGGGGCGCTCATCATAACAGGACGGCACCGCCCAAGACAGCGGCCGTCAAAGGGACGCAAGCCGCCATGCAAGTGAAACACCTGCTGCTGATCGCCATCCTCGGGCTCACCGCGGCCTGTTCCTCGAACAAGGAAGTCATCGACGAGAACCTCAGCGAAGCTGAGCTGTACCAGCAGGCCCAGGCCGACCTGGACAACTCCAGCTATACCAGCGCCGTGAACAAGCTCAAGGCCCTGGAATCGCGCTACCCGTTCGGCCGCTACGCCGACCAGGCCCAGCTCGAGCTGATCTACGCCAACTACAAGAACTCCGAGCCCGAGGCCGCCAAATCGGCCGCCGAGCGCTTCATCCGCCTGCACCCGCAGCACCCGAACGTCGACTACGCCTACTATCTCAAAGGCCTGACCTCGTTCGACCAGGACCGTGGCCTGCTGGCGCGCTTCCTGCCGCTGGACATGACCAAGCGTGACCCGGGCGCCGCCCGCGACTCGTACAACGAGTTCGCCCAGCTGACCAGCCGCTTCCCCAACAGCCGCTACGCGCCAGACGCCAAGCAGCGCATGATCTACCTGCGCAACCTGCTGGCCGCCTACGAAATCCACGTGGCCGACTACTACCTGAGCCGCGAAGCTTATGTAGCTGCCGCCAACCGTGGCCGCTACGTGGTGGAGAACTTCCAGGAGACGCCGTCCGTCGGCGACGGCCTGGCGGTGATGACCGAGGCCTACCAGAAGATGCACCTGGACGACCTGGCGGCCACCAGCCTGGAAACCCTCAAGCTCAACTACCCGGACCACCCGAGCCTGGTCGATGGCCAGTTCGTGCCCAAGCAGGGCGAAGCTGATGAGCGCTCGTGGCTGTCCAAGGCCACCCTGGGCCTGATCGAAACCGAGACCCCGCTGCCGCCAGGCGAGACCCGCGCCAACCAGGACGTGGTCCGTCAGTTCCAGGATGCCCGTTCGGAGATGCCGGCAGACCTGCTGCCCAAGGACGAGAACGGCGACCCGATCCTGCCGGAAGGCCCGAAGGAAGCCGAGAAGGACCGCTCCTGGTTCAGCTACATGACCTTCGGTCTGTTCGACTGATCCATCGCGCTGCGAGAAAGGGAGGCCTGAGGCCTCCCTTTTTTATTGGCCGCGCCCTAGACTGTCGGCTTCTTTATTTCGACAAGCTGGAAAAAATGGTTCGCCTACTCTTCTGGATCGCCCTGATCGCCGCCGCGTTCTGGCTGTGGCGCAAGTTCAAGACCAGCCAGCAATCGCCCGCCGAGCCTCGCCTCGAGGACCCGCTGCGGATGGTGCGCTGCGCCCATTGCGGCGTGCACCTGCCCAATGACCGGGCGCTGCAGCTGGGCAAGGAGTTCTATTGCAGCCAGCAGCACCTGGAACAGGGGCCTGGGCGGCAGGGCTGACGGAGGCCGCTTTGCGGCCTTTTCGCCGGCATGCCCCCACCTCAAGGCTTGCACTTCTCCTGTAGGAGCGGCCTTGCCGGGGCGCCGGACCGGCCGGAAAGGGCCGCAAAGCGGCCCCGGCGATCTTGAGGTGTATTCGAGATCCAGGGGGCGCTACGCACCCCTTTCGCGACACAAGGCCGCTCCTACATGTCAGCGAAAGGCCCGCAAAGCGGGCCCGGCAATCTCAGCCCAAGC
This sequence comes from Pseudomonas sp. UFMG81, assembly GCF_015354575.1. GTDB lineage: Bacteria > Pseudomonadota > Gammaproteobacteria > Pseudomonadales > Pseudomonadaceae > Aquipseudomonas. The sequence continues at coordinate 15,930 of NZ_JACAFQ010000008.1, read as the reverse complement.
GCCCCGCTGGCGCGTAGGGTGCAGGGTCGATGATTGGCGCGTGCCCCAGCAGCAGGTCGCTGAACAGCTGGCATGACGCCGGCGCCAGCACCAGCCCATTGCGGTAATGCCCGCAGTTCAACCACAACCCCGCATACCCCGGCACCGCGCCGATGTACGGAATGCCTTCGGGTGACCCCGGGCGCAGGCCTGCCCAATGCCCGACCACCTCGGCCTCCGCCAACGCCGGCAGCAACTCGATCGCCGAGGCCCTGAGGCTTTGCAGCGCGTCCTCGGTCGGGGTCTTGTCGTAACCTTCGTGCTCCAGCGTGCTGCCGACCAGGATATGGCCGTCGCGGCGCGGGATCGCATAACGCCCCTTGGCCAGCACCATGCTTGGCAGGAAGTCCTCGGCGCACTTGAACAGGATCATCTGCCCTTTCACCGGCTCCACCGGCAACTCAAGGCCCAGGGTGCGCAGCAGGTCGCCGCTCCAGGCGCCGGCACTGAGCACCACGTCATCGGCCGCCAGCACGCCTTCACCGGTTTGCACGCCGGTGATACGCCCGTCTTGTTGCTCGAAGCCGGTGATCTGGCAGTGCTCGCGCAAGGTGACGTTGGGCAGCGCCAGCAGCGCAGCCTTGAGCGACTTGACCAGGCGCGGGTTGCGCACGTTGGCGACGCCGGCCATGTAGATGGCGTGGCGGTAGCCCGGGCCGAGCACCGGCACCGCGTCGTAGGCAGCCGAGATATCCACCGCGCTGAGCGGCCGCCGTTCGCGGGCGGCCCATTGCAGGGCTTCGGCTTCGTCATCCAGGTCCAGCCAGTACAACCCGGTGGTATGCACCTCGGGGTCGATGCCGGTGCTGCCGAACAGGCGCTCGCCCAGCTGTGGATAAAAATCCTGCGACCAGTGCGCCAGGGCGGTCACCGCTGCGCTGTAGCGCCAGGGGTACAGTGGCGAGACAATCCCGCCGCCCGCCCAGGACGACTCGCGGCCGACTTCGCCCTGGTCGCACACCACCACCCGGTCGACCTCGGCCGCCAGGTTGAACGCCGTCAGCAGGCCGATGACGCCACCGCCGACAATCACTACTTGCTTGCTCATCGTTCGATCCAACACCTGAAGTAATTCCACGGTGCCCAGGCACCCTAATACGCTTCAGCTTCCCCAGCACAGTTCGAGACTGTCGCTACCGCCCGGATTGCCACGCACGCCGGCCTGGTCGAGCAGGAAGTCGCCGCAGCGGTCGTCCGCCATGTAGCCGCCTGGCAGGCGCGTGGCCAGCAGCTCGAAGCGGTCGTTGTCGCGACGAGCCTGCAAACGGTAGTAGCGCGTGCCCGCGGGCAATGGCGTCAGCTGCTGGCCACTGTCGGCATAATCGCCGGCGCGGGTGCGGTGCTGCTCCAGGCGCAGGGCGGCTTCATGCAGCAGGCCGACCACTTCGCTGCGGGCGGCACGCCGCAGCTGGTCGCTGTAGCTGGGGTAGGCAATGGCCGCCAGCATGCCGATCAGCGCCACGACAATCAATAACTCAATCAGGCTCAGGCCACGCTGCATGTCAGTCCTCCTCCAGGCGCTGGCGCCAGCTGATGCGTCGAGGCACTGCCGTATCATCCAATGCATGCACCGCTTCCAGTACCCGGCGCCCGTGCACCTGGCGGCTGATGGCCGTTACCCGCACCAGGTTCACTGGTTGCCCGGCCGGCATGCTGGCAGCTCGGGTACTTTCGCCGAGGTTCTGCAACAGCACGTAGCCGCTGTCGGTGGCTTGCCAGGGTGGCGCCGGTTCGCCGTCGGGGAGCCCCGGCGGCAGGCAGGCCGAACACCGCTCGGGCAAGCGCGTCGAGAGCAACGCCGCACCCTCGATCAGGCTGGCCTCTGCCTGCTCGAAAGCGCGTGCCCCCGCCAGTTGCTCGCCCATCAGCCGCTGCTGCATCAGTGCCTCACGCAACCCCTGGGCCGCCAGCAGGCCGAGCAGCAGGCTCAGGCTCAGGGCCAGCAACAGCACCACACCCTGCTGCCGTTTCATGAGCCGTGCCTCGGGTTGCGCAACGCCACGCTCAACTGGTGACGGTGCTCGAGCTGGTGCTGGCGGTCGAACAGCGTCAGGCGAATATCCAACCGCTCACCCTCCCCCGCTTCGACGCGGTTCACCTCGAACGCCCGCACATTGTCGATCAGCAGGGCATTCTGGACATTGGTAACGAGCTGGAGGCTACCGTTGTTCAGCCGATAGGTCAGCCTGCGAATGGGCAGCGCCATCGTGCCTGGGCCGGGTACATGCTGGTGGCCCACCACCTCGGCCCAGCTGTGGCAATCGGTCAGTACCGTCCAATCGGCCTTGCCGACCAACCCTGGCAGCTCGGCCCCCACCAGGGTCAGGCTGCCGGGCGCGATCGTGATGGGTGTGGCAAACGCCTCGGCGGCGCCGGATGACTTGAAGTCCGTGGCTTCCAAGCGCAGGCAACCGAACATGCCGGCCATGCGGATATCCTCTGCCAGGCGCTGCAACGCCAGCCGGGCGTCCTCTTGCAGGCGGGCCGTCGCCCCTTGCAGGCGCCAGGCTTGGTAGGCCGAACCGAACAACTGGCTGGCCGCCGCCAGCAGCATCAGGCCGAGCGCCAGGGCCAGCAGTGCCTCGATCAAGCCGAAGCCGACAGAGCGCCGCCTCATGGCTGTACCCTGCCTTGCAGTTCGAGCACCTGCCGCTGACCGGCCACTGGCCAAGACACTTCGAGCATCAGCCAATCAGCCGTGAAGCTGGCGCGCGCCTCGGCCTGCCCACCTAGCACAGCCGCCACCTGCCCCCGCCACGCCGCCGTGTCGACCGCCGACAGCGCGCCCCTCGCCCTGGCGCGCTCCAGCATGCCTTGCAGCAGCTGCAACGCCTGCCCTTCACGCCGGACGCTGTCGCTGGCGTGCAGGCCGTGTACCTGTATGGCCGCGGCCATGAACACGCCCAGCGCCAGCACGGTCATGGCCACCAGCACTTCCAACAACGTCATTCCGCTTTCCCTGCCCCACATCGCTCCCCCTCCTGGGATTATTCCTCGCCTGCTGCCTGAAGCCACCGACTGGCACTCGTGTGAACGGGTGGCGAAGCTTCAGCGAAGCACTTCCAGGGAGGAATGCACGGTGAGGCAACAGGGTGTAACACTGCTACAAATGATGTCTGCGCTGGCCGTGGCGGGCCTTCTGACACAGCTTGGGGTATCAGCCTACGGCAAGCTCAGCGAGGAGCTGCATCAGGCTGCGACAGCCCGTGAGCTGGTACAGGCGCTGCGTGACGCGCGCAATCAGGCCTTGCTAGGTCAGCGGGCGGTAGTGGTGCGGCCGATGGAGGAAGGCTGGGGCAAGGGCTGGCGTGTTGTGCTGGAGCACAACGGCCAGTTGCTGCGTGAGTACCGCCTGGCAAAGCCAGCCAGGATCGTCGCAAGTTCGGCTAGAACGGTCAGGTTCAGCGGGCGCGGGGCGCCGCTGGGGGATGGCTTCGGGGGAATCACCTTGGCCGTTTGCCGGCGGGGGGCCACAGGGGGCGAGCAGCACGTGGTGCTCAGCCCCAGTGGCCGGGTCAGCCTGCGCGAAGGCGACAACGGCCTTTGCGCAGGCGCCTGATCAGATCAGCGAGCGTACCCGCAGCTCCTTGGGCATGGAGAAGGTGATGTTCTCCTCGCGCCCGTCGAGCTCTTCGGCGCCGATGGCGCCCCAGGCCTTGAGCTGCTCGATCACGCCACGCACCAACACCTCGGGGGCCGAGGCGCCAGCGGTGATGCCGATGCGCTCAACGCCGTCGAACCAGCTGCGTTGCAGGTCTTCGGCGCCGTCGATCAGGTAGGCTGGAGTGCTCATCCGTTCCGCCAGCTCACGCAGGCGGTTGGAGTTGGAGCTGTTGGGGCTGCCGACCACCAGCACCACGTCGCACTCGTCGGCCAGTTGCTTAACGGCGTCCTGGCGGTTCTGGGTGGCGTAGCAGATGTCATCCTTGCGCGGGCCGCCGATGCTCGGGAAGCGGGCGCGCAGGGCATCGATGACCCGGCTGGTGTCATCCATCGACAGCGTGGTCTGGGTGACGAAGGCCAGGTGCTCGGGGTTGCGCACCTGCAACGCGGCGACGTCCTTCTCGTCTTCGACGAGGTAGATGGCGCCGCCATTGCTGGCGTCGTACTGGCCCATGGTGCCTTCCACTTCCGGGTGCCCGGCATGGCCGATAAGGATGCACTCACGGCCGTCGCGGCTGTACTTGGCGACCTCGATATGCACCTTGGTCACCAGCGGGCAGGTGGCGTCGAACACTTTCAGGCCACGGCCGGCGGCTTCCTGGCGCACCGCTTGCGAAACACCGTGGGCGCTGAAGATGACGATGACGTCGTCGGGCACCTGGTCCAGTTCTTCGACGAACACCGCGCCACGGCTGCGCAGGTCTTCGACCACGAACTTGTTGTGCACCACTTCGTGGCGCACGTAGATCGGCGGGCCGAAGACTTCCAGGGCGCGGTTGACGATCTCGATCGCCCGGTCGACCCCGGCGCAGAAGCCGCGCGGGTTGGCGAGTTTGATTTGCATGCTCGGCTCCGGGCTCACAGGGCCTTCACGTCGAGGATCTGCACCTCGAAGTTCAGGGTCTTGCCAGCCAGTGGATGGTTGAAGTCGATGGTCACCTGGTTGTCGTCGAACGCTTTGACCACGCCGGGCAATTCAGTGTTGGCGGCGTCGTTGAAGATCACCAGCAGCCCCTCGGACAGCTCCATGCCTTCGAACTGCGAGCGCGGCATCACCTGCACGTTCTGCGGGTTGTGCTGGCCGAAGGCGTTTTCCGGGGCGATGCTCAGCTTGCGCTGGTCACCGGCCTTGAAGCCGAACAGGGCGTTCTCGAAGCCCGGCAGCAGGTTGCCGTCGCCGACCTTGAACGTGGCCGGGGCCTTGTCGAAGGTGCTGTCGACGGTATCGCCGTTCTCGAGGTGCAGGGCGAAGTGCAGGGTCACTTCGGTGTTCTGGCCAATACGTGTCTCAGTCATGGACAGGCTCCTCGGACTTCTTGCTCTTGAACATGTCCAGCGCCAGCATCACCGCACCGACGGTGATGGCGCTGTCGGCCAGGTTGAAGGCCGGGAAGTAATGGGTGTTGCGCCAGTGCACCAGGATGAAGTCGACCACGTGGCCCAGCACCACGCGGTCATACAGGTTGCCCAGCGCACCGCCCAGCACCAGGGCCAGGGCCACGGCCAGCCAGGTCTCGTTGCGCCCCAGGCGCTTGAGCCAGACCACCAGCACAGCACTGACCACCACGGCGATTACGGCGAACAGCCAGCGCTGCCAGCCGGAACTGTCGGCGAGGAAGCTGAACGCGGCGCCGGTGTTGTAGGCCAGGGTCCAGCTGAAGTAGTCGGGGATGACCACGATCTGCTGGTACAGGCTCAGCGCGCCCTCGAAGTAGACCTTGGTGGCCTGGTCGGCGACCAGCACCACCAGGCTCAGCCAGAGCCAGGCAAGGCGCCCGAAGCGCCCCGCAGCCGCATTAGGCATAGTGGCGCACCTCACCTTCACCGCTCAGGTTGTCGACGCAACGGCCGCAGATTTCCGGGTGCTCCGGGTGGCTGCCGACGTCGGCGCGGAAGTGCCAGCAACGGCCACACTTGGCGTGACCGGACTTGACCACCTTCAGCTTGAGACCTTCGACTTCGGTTGTCACGGCATCGGCCGGGGCCTGGACGAACGGTACGACGCTGGCGGCCGAGGTGATCAGCACGAAGCGCAGCTCGTCGCCCAGCTTGTTCAGGTCGGCGGTGAGGCCTTCCTCGGCGAACAGGGTGACTTCGGCCTGCAGGTTGCCACCGATGACCTTGGCGGTACGCTGGTTTTCCAGCTCCTTGTTGACCGCGGCCTTGACGGCCATCACACGGTCCCAGTAGGCGCGGTCCAGCTCGGTACCTTCGGGCAGCTCGCTCAGGCCTTCGTACCAGCCGTTGAGCATCACCGACTCGTTGCGCTCGCCCGGCAGGTACTGCCAGATTTCGTCGGCGGTGAACGCCAGGATCGGCGCGATCCAGCGCACCAGGGCCTCGCTGATGTGGTACAGCGCGGTCTGGCAGGAACGGCGGGCGACACTGTTGGCGCCGGTGGTGTACTGGCGGTCCTTGATGATGTCGAGGTAGAAGCCGCCCAGCTCCTGCACACAGAAGTTGTGGACCTTGGAGTAGACGTTCCAGAAGCGGTATTCGCCGTAGTGCTCTTCCAGCTCGCGCTGCAGCAGCAGGGTGCGGTCGACCGCCCAGCGGTCCAGGGCCAGCATGTCTTCGGCCGGCAGCAGGTCGCGGGCCGGGTCGAAGCCGGACAGGTTGGAGAGCAGGAAGCGTGCGGTGTTGCGGATACGGCGGTAGGCGTCGGCGCTGCGCTGCAGGATCTGCTCGGAAACAGCCATCTCGCCGGAATAGTCGGTGGCGGCGACCCACAGGCGCAGGATGTCGGCGCCCAGGGTGTTGTTGACCTTCTCCGGCTCGATGGTGTTACCCAGCGACTTGGACATCTTGCGGCCGTTTTCGTCCACGGTGAAGCCGTGGGTCAGCAGCTCGCGGTACGGCGCGTGGCCGTCGATGGCGCAGCCGGTCAGCAAGGATGAGTGGAACCAGCCGCGGTGCTGGTCGGAGCCTTCGAGGTACAGGTCGGCGCGCGGGCCGGTGGCGTGGCCGATGTTGTGCGAGCCACGCAGCACGTGCCAGTGGGTGGTACCGGAGTCGAACCAGACGTCGAGGGTGTCGGTGATCTTGTCGTACTGGCCGGCTTCGTCACCCAGCAGTTCTTTGGCGTCGAGCTTGAACCAGGCTTCGATGCCTTCTTTCTCGACGCGCTTGGCCACTTCTTCCATCAGCTCGACGGTGCGCGGGTGCAGCTCGCCGGTTTGCTTGTCGAGGAAGAACGGGATCGGCACGCCCCAGTTGCGCTGACGCGAGATGCACCAGTCCGGGCGGTTGGCGATCATCGAATGCAGGCGCGCCTGGCCCCAGGCCGGGACGAACTTGGTGTCTTCGATGGCCTTGAGCGCGCGTTCGCGCAGCGGCTCGCCGGTGGACGGCTGCTTGTCCATGCCCACGAACCACTGCGCGGTGGCGCGGTAGATCAGCGGGGTCTTGTGGCGCCAGCAGTGCATGTAGCTGTGGCTGATGGTTTCGGTGTGCATCAGCGCACCGACTTCGCTGAGCTTGTCGACGATGGCCGGGTTGGCCTTCCAGATGAACTGGCCGCCGAAGAACGGCAGCGACTCGACGTACACGCCGTTGCTTTGTACCGGGGTGAGGATGTCGTCGTTGACCATGCCGTAGCGCTTGCAGGTGACGAAGTCGTCTTCACCGTAGGCAGGCGAGGAGTGAACCACGCCGGTGCCGGCGCCCAGTTCGACGTAGTCGGCCAGGTAGATTGGCGACAGGCGGTCGTAGAACGGGTGGCGGAAGTTGATCAGTTCCAGCGCCGAACCTTGGGCGGTGGCGATGACCGAGCCTTCCAGGTTGTAGCGCTTGAGGCACGACTCGACCAGCTCTTCGGCCAGCACCAGCAGGCGCTCGCCGGTATCGACCAGGGCGTACTTGAACTCCGGGTGGATGTTCAGCGCTTGGTTGGCCGGGATGGTCCACGGGGTGGTGGTCCAGATCACGATGGCGGCGGGCTTGGCCAGCGAGGCCAGGCCGAAGGCGGCAGCCAGTTTACCTTCGTCGGCGACCGGGAAGGCGACGTCGATGGTCTGGGATTTCTTGTCGGCGTACTCGACTTCGGCTTCGGCTAGCGCGGAGCCGCAATCAAAGCACCAGTTCACCGGCTTGAGGCCCTTGAACACGAAGCCTTGCTTGACCATTTCGGCGAGCGCGCGGATTTCACCGGCCTCGTTGGCGAAGTCCATGGTCTTGTAGGGGTTGTCCCAGTCGCCCAGCACACCCAGGCGGATGAACTCGGTCTTCTGCCCTTCGATCTGCTCGGCGGCGTACTCGCGGCACAGTTCGCGGGTGCGGTCGGCGGTCAGGTGCTTGCCGTGGGTGACCTCGACCTTGTGCTCGATCGGCAGGCCGTGGCAGTCCCAGCCCGGCACGTAGGGTGCGTCGAAGCCCGACAGGGTTTTCGAGCGGATGATCATGTCCTTGAGAATCTTGTTCAGCGCATGACCGATGTGGATCTTGCCGTTGGCATAGGGCGGGCCGTCGTGCAGGACGAACTTCGGACGGTCCTTGCCAATTTCGCGCAGCTTCTGGTACAGGCCAATGCTGTCCCAGCGCTGCAGGATCTGCGGTTCGCGCTGAGGCAGGCCGGCCTTCATTGGGAAGGCGGTGTCCGGAAGGTTTAGCGTGGCTTTGTAGTCGGTCATTTCAGGCTCTTCGTTAGCGGTTGAGCGTGCCAGTGGGCACGTGCGGCGGCGATGTCCGCGTCGATCGCCGACTTCAGCGCCTCCAGGGAGGCGAAACGCTGCTCTTCACGCAGCTTGTGGTGGAACTCCACCGTCAGACGCCGGCCGTAGAGGTCACCGGCGTAGTCCAGAAGATGAATCTCCAGGTGGGGACGCCCGTCACCAGCGACGGTGGGGCGTACTCCGATGTTGCCGACACCCGGCCAGTGCTTGCCGTCGATCTCGATGCTGGCCAGGTAGACCCCGGACAGCGGCACGCGGCGGCGCTTGAGCTGGATGTTGGCGGTGGGCGTGCCGAGCTGGCGGGCCAGCTTCTGGCCGTGCAGCACGCGCCCGGTGATGCGGTAAGGGCGGCCCAGCAAGTGCTCGGCCAGCTCGAAGTTGCCTTCGCCCAGGGCCTTGCGCACTTCGGTGCTGCTGACCCGCAGGCCGTCCTGGATCACGGTGTTGGCCGCTTCGACCGTGAAGCCGTATTGCTTGCCGGCTTCGACCAGGAAGGCGAAGTCGCCGGCGCGGTCGCAGCCGAAGCGGAAGTCGTCGCCCACTTCGAGGTGGCGCACGCCCAGGCCGTCGACCAGGATCGCCTTGACGAACGCATCGGCGCTGAGCTTGCTCAGGCGCTGGTTGAAAGCCAGGCACAGCACCCGGTCGATACCTTCGGCGGCCAGCAGCTCGACCTTGTCGCGCAGGCGCGCCAGGCGGGCTGGAGCAGTGTCGGGGGCGAAATATTCGCGCGGCTGCGGCTCGAAGATCACCACGCAGGTGGGCAGGCCCAGTTCCTGGCCGCGTTCGCGCAGGCGCGCGAGGATCGCCTGGTGGCCCCGGTGGACCCCGTCGAAGTTGCCAATGGTGGCGACACAGCCCCGGTGCTCGGGGCGTAGGTTGTGAAGACCTCGAACCAGCTGCATAACGCGCTTCTTGCTCATAAAGTGGCCGATTATAACCACACCCGGGCGCTGACGACAGGCAGCAGCGCCACCCGGGTGTGTGGAATGTGAAAAACCGACGCCTGACCCTTTTACGCCTCAGTGCAGCGCATTTCGGGCGAAATGCCGCGGGCGGAAACCGCACAGGTACAGGCAACCGAAGTAAGTGATCACGCCCGCCGCGATCAGGGCGCCCAGGCGCAGGAAGCGCTCGAGCATGTTGCCCTGTTCCCAGGCCGGCAGGTAATGCATGCCCAGCAGCAGTACGCCCGACATCAGCCCCACCGCCAGCACCAGCTTGAGCAGGAACAGCAGCCAGCCAGGCTGCGGTTGGTAAAGCCGCTGGGTGCGCAGCTTCCAGAACAGCAGGCCGGCGTTCAGGCAGGCGCCGATGCTGATGGCCAGGGCCAGGCCGGCATGGGCCAGCGGGCCGATCAGCACCAGGTTGAGCAACTGGGTGCAGACCAGGGTGAACACGGCGATCTTCACCGGCGTGCGGATATTCTGCTGCGCATAGAAGCCCGGTGCCAACACCTTGACCAGGATGATCGCCAGCAGACCCACCGAGTAGGCGATCAGCGCACGCTGGGTCATCGCCGCGTCGAAGGCGGTGAACTTGCCGTACTGGAACAGCGCCACGGTCAGCGGCTCGGCGAGAATCGCCAGGGCCAGGGTGCAGGGCAGCACCAGCAGGAAGCACAGGCGCAGGCCCCAGTCGAGGATCCGCGAATATTCTTCACGGTCCTTGTTGGCGTAGGTCTTGGCCAGCGTGGGCAGCAGGATGGTGCCCAGGGCCACGCCCAGCACCCCCGATGGCAGCTCCATCAGGCGGTCGGCGTAGTACATCCACGACACCGAGCCTGCGACCAGGAACGAGGCGAAGATGGTGTTGATGATCAGCGAGATCTGGCTCACCGACACCCCGAGAATCGCCGGCAGCATCTGCTTGAGCACCCGCCATACGCCGCTGTCGCGCACGTTGAGGCGCGGCAGTACGAGCATGCCGATCTTCTTCAGCGCCGGCAGCTGGTACAGCAGCTGCGCCAGGCCTCCAGCCAGCACACCCCAGCCCAGGGCCATGATCGGTGGGTCGAAATAAGGGGTGAGCAGCACGGCGAAGGCGATCATCGCCACGTTGAGCAGGGTCGGCGTGAAGGCCGGCACGCTGAAGCGGTTCCAGGTATTGAGGATGGCGCCGGCCAGCGATGACAGCGAGATCAGCAATATATAAGGAAAGGTCACCCGCAGCAGCGAGGTGGTCAGCTCGTATTTTTCAGTGCTGTCGACGAAACCTGGCGCGGTGGCCCACACCACCCAGGGCGCGGCGAGGATGCCGACCACGGTGACCAGGGCCAGGACCAGGGTCAGCAGGCCGCTGACATAGGCGATGAAGGTGCGGGTGGCCTCCTCGCCCTGCTGTGTCTTGTACTCGGCCAGGATCGGTACGAAGGCTTGCGAAAACGCGCCTTCGGCGAAAATCCTGCGCAGCAGGTTGGGCAGTTTGAAGGCGATGAAGAAGGCGTCGGTGGCGATGCCGGCACCGAAAACGCGGGCCAGGATGGTGTCGCGCACGAAGCCGAGCACCCGGGAAATCATGGTGATGGAACTGACCGCAGCCAGGGATTTGAGCAGGTTCATCGAAAGTTTTTCACGCCAGAGGACGGAGGACGCTGCCAGTTGGCATCCGAATGTGCGATACTCCCGCGCCTTCGCAGGGGAGCCAAAAATTCCCGAGTTTACAGGTCGCGTAACAGAATGGAATCTTTCCAGCCTGTTGACCCACCACTCGGCGGAACCTTGCAGGTGGCCTTGACATCCGTTCGACTCGTCGGCATGATTCGCGGCCTATTTTGTTTGCTATTTACCTAAAGTCTTTCGAGGAGCTCGACGGTGGCCAACACACCTTCCGCCAAGAAACGTGCAAAACAGGCTGAGAAGCGTCGCAGCCACAACGCCAGCCTGCGTTCCATGGTCCGCACCTACATCAAGAATGTAGTTAAAGCCATTGACGCAAAAGACGCCGAAAAAGCGCAAGCCGCTTACGTTCTGGCTGTGCCTGTTATCGACCGTATGGCCGACAAAGGCATCATCCACAAGAACAAAGCTGCTCGCCACAAAGGCCGTCTGAATGGCCACATCAAGGCGCTGAAAGAAGCTGCAGCTGCCTAAGCGACGTTCTTGTCGAAAAAACCGACCCTAGGGTCGGTTTTTTTATGCCTGTGATTTGGCTGTCGATTGCGCTGGCCCTCCACTATCTTGCACAGAGCATGTGTCTTGCACGTGAATCTGTAGGAGCGGCCTTGTGTCGCGAAAGGGCCGCAAAGCGGCCCCGGCTATTGATGGTGCTACATAAATGGCTGGGGTCTGCTTCGCAGCCCTTTCGCGACACAAGGCCGCTCCTACACGGGCCGTGCAAGCCTTGAGGTGTGGGGCCGGCTTGCCGGCGAAAGGGCCGCAGAGCGGCCCCTACCCTGCTACTTGCCGACCTGGATCTTCGGCGCCCACTGCAGCCAGGCATCTTCAGGCTTGTCGAACAAGGCGAAGGTCTGCTGCGGGCGTGCTGGGTTGCCCATCTGCTCGCCGTCCGGCGTGGCGAAGGCGATGCCGCCATCGATCAGGGTCTCCAGCGACTCGGTACGCACCGTGGCACCTTTGAACAGCCCCCAGTCGAAGCCGAACCCGCTGCTGTTCCAGAACCGGCTACCGCCACGCACCAGGCCGGCATAGCGCGGCTCGATGAGGATGTGGATCAGTACCCTGTCGGCGGTCTGGCCCAGCTCGAACCCGGTCACCTTGCCCACCTGCACCTCGCGGTAGGTGACCGGCACACCCGGCTTGATCGAACCCCGGCGCGGCGCGCTGAGGGTCAGCGGCAAGCCGACCTCTTCGCCCTTGAGCTCCGGCGCATCGGCCAGGGCGATGAAATCACGCTGCGACCCCTTGTCCTTCAGCGCTGGCAGCACTTCCAAGTACTGCCCGCCCACCAGTGTGTCGAGGTTCTCGGTACGTACCAGGCCAAGGGACGGCTTGACCACCCAGAACTGCGTGCCGGTACGGGCAATGCGCTCGGCGGCATGGGTAATGCGCGCGCGCAGCATGACACCCTGCAGGTCGCTGGTCAGGTCGACACTTTCCACGCTGCCCACATCCAGGCCGCGAAAACGAATGGGGGTACCCGGCTTCAGGCCATCGGCACGCTCCACGCGAATGGTGATCAAGGCGCCGGCACGGTTGGCCGCGTCCTGGCTTTCATGCAGGCGGAAGCGCGGGATGCGACGCTTGAGCGGTACATCAGGCTTGGGTGTGTCGAAGGAAATACCACCGGCCATCAGGGTCTGCAGCGACTCGCTCTTGACCTGGATGCCGGACAACCCACCGGTCAAGGTGATACCACTGGCATTCCAGAAGCGGGTGGAACCGTTGACCAGGTTGGCGTACTCCTTCTCGATATGCACACCGATCAGGATGCGCTTGCTGTTGCGGGCGAACTGGTAGCTTTGCACGCTACCCACGCGCACCTGGCGGTACATGACCGGGCTGCCCACTTCCAGCGAACCCAACGTGTCGGCGAACAGCACCATGTGCAGGCCGGGCGCCTTCAGGTCCAGCGGTGGCGCTTTGGGACGCGCCTCGAACTCTCGCAGGGGCTTGGCACCGGGCTCACCGGGGCGGACAGCGATGTAGTTGCCCTTCACCAGCGCCTCAAGGCCGGTGATGCCAGCCAGCGAGATGGACGGCTTGACCACCCAGAATTGCGTGCCCTCGACCAGGTAGTCTTCGGCGAGCGGGTCCAGGGTCAGCTCGGCGGTGGCACTGGAGAGGTCGCCCGCGACCGCCAGATCCTTGAGCGTACCCACCTGGATACCCTTGTACAGCACGGGTGTACGGCCCTTCTGCAGGCCTTCGAAGTCGCTGAGCTTGACCTTGACGCGGATCCCGGCCTGGGCGGCATCGAAATCCTCGTACAGCCGGAACGGCAGGCCTGGGTCGGTGGGCGGGCTGTCCTTGCGATTCTCTGGCGTGGCGAAGGCGATACCACCGGCGACGATGCTCGACAGCGACTCGGTGCGCACCTTCACCCCGGACAGGTCGGCGTCGATGCTGACGCCGCTGGCATTCCAGAAGCGCGTGTGCTTGCGCACCAGGCTGGCATAGGCTGGCGCGATGAACACTTTGATTTCTACCGTGCTCTGGTCTTCGGACAGGCGATAGCTCTTCACCCGGCCTACTTGGATCTGCTTGTAGAACACCGGGCTGTCGCGGTTGAGCGAGCCCAGGCGTTCAGCCTTGAGCGTCAGGTGCAGGCCCGGCTCGGTGTCGGACAGTGGCGGGGCTTCCTTGAGTGCGGTGAAACGTTTGGTTGGCTCACCTTCACCGGGGTCCACGGCGATGTAGTTGCCCGAAACCAAGGTCTCCAGCCCCGTGATACCGGCCAGGCTGACGCTTGGCTTGACCAGCCAGAAGCGGGTGCCCTTGGTCAGGTGTGGGCCGGCTTCCTTGCGCATCTCGATGGTGGCGACGACGCCACGGTTGTCACCTTGGTTATCCAGCACCAGGCTGGTGACCTTGCCCACCGACATGCCTTTGAAGATGACTTCGGTCTTGTTGGCTACGATGCCTTCGCCGGTTTCGAAGCGCACCTGGATTTCGACACCGGCATCACGGTAGGCCTGCCAGGCCAGCCAGCCGCCGATCGCCAGGGCGATCAGCGGCAGGATCCAAATGGCCGACCAGTTTGAAGCGGGGCGGGTTTTAGCCGTAGGCAAGTCACTCATGGTCGTCATCCGACTCCGTGTTGTCCCAGATCAGTCGGGGATCGAAAGTTAAGGCGGCGAGCATCGTCAGGATCACCACGGTGGCAAAGGCGACGGCGCCCAAGTTGGCTTCGACACTGGCGATACGGCCAAAATTCACCACTGCCACAAGGATGGCGATGACGAAGATGTCCAGCATGGACCAGCGCCCGATGAATTCGATGAAGCGGTACATCAATATGCGTTGCCGTGCCGATAACGGCTGGTGGCGTTGCACGGAATAGAGCAGCAGGGCGATGCCCACCAGCTTGAAGGTCGGTACCAGGATGCTGGCGATGAACACCACGGCGGCGATGGGCAGCATGCCGTGCTTCATCAGGGTGATGACCCCCGACATGATGGTGTCGGGGCTGCCCTGGCCCAGCGCGCTGACCGTCATGATCGGCAGCACGTTGGCGGGGATGTAGAGGATCATCGCCGCGATCAGCAGCGCCCAGGTACGCACGATGCTGTTTGGGCGCCGTTCATGGACTACCGCACCGCACCGGGTGCAGGTTTGCGAACTGGCGCCCGCCTCGCGACGGTTGAGCTCGTGGCATTCGCCACAGACCAGGATGCCCGCATCAATCGCCCGCATGGACGTCCTCCCCCGACAGCGCTACCCAGATCTGGTGCGGCGACATCACCACCTCCAGCCATACCTGGACCAGCAACAGGCTGATGAAACAGAACAAGCCAAGGCCGATGCTCAGCTCGGCCAGGTCGACCAGCTTGACGATGGCCACCAGCACGCCCATGAAGTAGACCTCGAGCATGCCCCATTCGCGCAGGTGGTGGTAAATGCGGTAGATGAGCAGGCCGTAGCTGCGGCCGATGTCCAGGCGGATGCTCAGCAGCACCGTCAGCTGGCAGATCAGCTTGAGCAGGGGGATGGCCATGCTGCACAGGAACACCACCATCGCGATGCCGCGCATGCCTGAGTTATAGAGGCCCAGCACACCACTCCAGACTGTGTCGTCGGAGGTCTGGCCGAGCAGGTGCAATTGCATGATCGGCAGGAAGTTCGCAGGTACATACAGCAGTAACGCCGTCAGTACCAGCGCAAGGCTGCGGTTGACCAGGTTATGGCGATGGGCATAGAGCTCGTAGCCACAGCGCGGGCAGAGAGCCTTTTCGTCATGCTGCAGTGAGGTCTTGCGCATCAGTAGATCGCACTCGTGGCAGGCCACAAGCTCGTCCAACGGCAATTGCGCGAGTGCTTCGGGGTCGACAGGGTTGGGCATGGAGAGGTTCTGAATGGATGCGTCGGCTCTATTCTAGTGTTCCGACTTGAAATGTGGGAGATGACGATTGTGAGGAACTGTGCGCTGCCGGTGAGGCGGGCCTCGCGAGGATTGGCACCGGCGTTGCCGGTGTTCGCCGGCAAGCCCACCCCGAGCGCACGATTATCAAGACTTGCGCTGTACCTGTGGGAGCCGGCTTGCCGGCGATGAGACCGGCGCATGCAGCACAAGACAGTTGCGCCCACTGTTTTCGGCCCACAAAGACAAAACCCCTACCTGCATGCGCAGATAGGGGTTTTGCGAAATGAATCTTGACGATGACCTACTCTCACATGGGGAAACCCCACACTACCATCGGCGATGCATCGTTTCACTACTGAGTTCGGGATGGGATCAGGTGGTTCCAATGCTCTATGGTCGTCAAGAAATTCGGTTGCCGGTCTGTCTTTGCAGACAACCCAGCCAATTCGGATATGTGATCTTGTGAAGTTGCGAACTTTCGGGTCTTTCGTCTTCACCACCACAATCTGCAGTTGCAAATTGCTTGGGTGTTATATGGTCAAGCCTCACGGGCAATTAGTATCACGGGCAATTAGTA
>NZ_JACAFQ010000079.1 GCF_015354575.1 Pseudomonas sp. UFMG81 | reverse complement strand
GTGCATCGCTCATGGTTGCCAGCCTCCGCGAGGGTGTTTATCTACAGAGCGGAAGCGGCCTGAATTAGTTGCTTGGTGATATTCAAATGTTTTCAGATCAAGGTGTTGACTCTGATTTCAAAGCGCGTATTATTCGCCTCCTCGCAGCGTTGAACGCAGCGGGGAAGCAGTAAGTAGTTGAAGTTGAAGGTGTTTTGAAAGAAGTAGCTTTGAAAAAAACTTCAACGAGGCGATTGACAGCAGGTTGTAACGCTGTATGATTCGTCTCCCGCTACGAGAGATCGCAGCGAGTCAAGTGTTTGAAGCTAAACGAGTTTCTCGGAAAAACTTCAAAATAAACGCTTGACAGCAAATGAGGAAAGCGTAGAGTGCGCGCCTCGGCTGAAGCGAAACGCTAAAGCCAACCGCTCTTTAACAAATTGAATCAAGCAATTCGTGTGGGTGCTTGTGAGTACGGACTGATAGTCACAAAGATTATCAGCATCACAAGTGGCCATGCGAGAAATCACATAGTCATTTGAGATTGCTGAGCCAAGTTTAGGGTTTCTTAAAAACCCAAGCAGTATTGAACTGAAGAGTTTGATCATGGCTCAGATTGAACGCTGGCGGCAGGCCTAACACATGCAAGTCGAGCGGATGACGGGAGCTTGCTCCTTGATTCAGCGGCGGACGGGTGAGTAATGCCTAGGAATCT
>NZ_JACAFQ010000078.1 GCF_015354575.1 Pseudomonas sp. UFMG81 | reverse complement strand
CGGTAGTGTTATCCACCACATCTTCTACGGTCGCGGTGTGCGTGGCACCACTCAGGTCCACGGCTTCATAGTTGCCGCCCTCGACCTTGGTGACAGTCGCAGTGACTTCAGACGGATCTTTGTAGAAATCGTTGGTGTTGCCGTTGGTGTTCGGCACATCCAGCTTGCCTTTACCGGAGGCATCGACGACCACGGTGTAGTCCTTGCCGCCAACGTTGACGGTCAACGTGGTGGTGCTGCCGGCTTGCGGCGGATTGCTCAGCTGGAAGTGGAAGGTGACGTTAGTGTCGCCTTCTTTCGCCGGGTCAGCCGTTACCGAGATGGTGGTGTTGTCGACCACATCTTCGACGGTCGCGGTGTGCGTGGCACCACTCAGGTCCACGGCTTCGTAGTTACCGCCTTCGACCTTGGTGACGGTGGCGGTGACTTCGGTTGCATCTTTGTAGAAGTCGTTGGTGTTGCTGTTGGTGTTCGGGACGTCGAGCTTGCCTTTGCCGGAGGCATCGACGACCACGGTGTAGTCCTTGCCACCGACATTGACGGTCAGCGTAGTGGTGCTGCCGGCCTGCGGCGGGTTACTCAGCTGGAAGTGGAAGGTGACGTTGGCGTCGCCTTCTTTCGCTGGGTCGGCAGTAACCGAGACGGTGGTGTTATCGACTACGTCTTCAACGGTCGCGGTGTGCGTGGCACCGTTCAGATCA
>NZ_JACAFQ010000077.1 GCF_015354575.1 Pseudomonas sp. UFMG81 | reverse complement strand
GTATGCGTTGGCGGGGTTGATCGTGATCGGGAGTGTGGTGGCGTTGCGGGTTTCGCGTTCCGGTAGTACTGCGCTCGCCAGCGTACGGTGAAAGCGACTAGGTCGAGGTCGAGGTCGAGGTCGAGGTCGAGCAGTTAGGGTGTGGGTGTTGGTATTGGGTGAATATCCATTGGCGAGGGTGACGCTCATTCACCTTTCCGCCCTTACGGCGGCAAGCCGGCTCCTACGGGCGGGGTGTGCAATTAAAAGTTCGTACACCGTAGGAGCCGGCTTGCCGGCGAATGCAATTTGATATCCAACACAATAATCAACCAGCGACAGCAGCGCCAATATAGGCACCGCCGTGGCGGGGCTGGCGATCATCAACTCGGTGGGGCAGATGGCGGGGTTCCTCAGCCCGTACCTGGTGGGGTTCATCAAGGACCAGACGGGCTCGACCGATGCGGCGTTGTATGCGTTGGCGGGGTTGATCGTGATCGGGAGTGTGGTGGCGTTGCGGGTTTCGCGTTCCGGTAGTACTGCGCTCGCCAGCGTACGGTGAAAGCGACTAGGTCGAGGTCGAGGTCGAGGTCGAGGTCGAGCAGTTAGGGTGTGGGTGTTGGTATTGGGTGAATATCCATTGGCGAGGGTGACGCTCATTCACCTTTCCGCCCTTACGGCGGCCTACTTTTTTCTTGGAAAAAGTAGGCATGGGCCTGTCCCCTGACAACGGACGCCAAGAAGCGATACTTACATCGTTCTCTCGGTGGTCGCCATGTAACCACGTACTC
>NZ_JACAFQ010000076.1 GCF_015354575.1 Pseudomonas sp. UFMG81 | reverse complement strand
TACTAATTGCCCGTGAGGCTTGACCATATAACACCCAAGCAATTTGCAACTGCAGATTGTGGTGGTGAAGACGAAAGANCCGAAAGTTCGCAACTTCACAAATTCACATATCCGAATTGGCTGGGTTGTCTGCAAAGACAGACCGGCAACCGAATTTCTTGACGACCATAGAGCATTGGAACCACCTGATCCCATCCCGAACTCAGCAGTGAAACGATGCATCGCCGATGGTAGTGTGGGGTTTCCCCATGTGAGAGTAGGTCATCGTCAAGATTCATTTCGCAAAACCCCTATCTGCGCATGCAGGTAGGGGTTTTGTCTTTATGGGCCAAAAACATTGCGCCCGTTGTAGGAGCCGGCTTGCCGGCGAACATCGGCAACGCCGGTGCCAACTTCCGCGTGGCTCACTTCGGCCTCGCGATCGATAGCGGTGAAAAAAGGTGGTTGACAGCAGGTTGTAACGCTGTATGATTCGCCTCCCGCTACGAGAGATCGCAGCGAGTCAAGTGTTTGAAGCTAAACGAGTTTCTCGGAAAAAACTTCAAAATAAACGCTTGACACGAAATGAGGAAAGCGTAGAATGCGCGCCTCGGCTGAAGCGAAACGCTAAAGCCAACCGCTCTTTAACAAATTGAATCAAGCAATTCGTGTGGGTGCTTGTGAGTACGGACTGATAGTCACAAAGATTATCAGCATCACAAGTGACCATGCGAGAAATCACATAGTCATTTGAGATTGCTGAGCCAAGTTTAGGGTTTCTTAAAAACCCAAGCAGTATTGAACTGAAGAGTTTGATCATGGCTCAGATTGAACGCTGGCGGCAGGCCTAACA
>NZ_JACAFQ010000075.1 GCF_015354575.1 Pseudomonas sp. UFMG81 | reverse complement strand
ACAGTCTGTTTGCCGACTCCCCAAAGCTTATCGCAGGCTACCACGTCTTTCATCGCCTCTGACTGCCAAGGCATCCACCGTATGCGCTTCTTCACTTGACCATATAACCCCAAGCAATCTGGTTATACTGTGAAGACGACATTCGCCGAAAATTCGCATTTCGCTCATTGCTGAGCAGAACTCACAAATTTTACCTTAGCCTGATCCACCAGCAGTGAAACTGGTGTTCAGTCTATTTCTATCACATATCCGAATTTTTAAAGAACGATCTGACAAAAGTCAGAAATCAACATTCATCAACGAATGTTCATTTCTAAGTTCTGATCAAGGACAACAGTTACCGCAGAAGTGGTGGAGCCAAGCGGGATCGAACCGCTGACCTCCTGCGTGCAAGGCAGGCGCTCTCCCAGCTGAGCTATGGCCCCGCATATTGGTAGGTCTGGGCAGATTTGAACTGCCGACCTCACCCTTATCAGGGGTGCGCTCTAACCAACTGAGCTACAGACCTATATAGGGTCTTGATCGTCTTTACGCATGAATCAAGCAATTCGTGTGGGAGCTCATCAGCAGGCTGATGTCGTCGATTAAGGAGGTGATCCAGCCGCAGGTTCCCCTACGGCTACCTTGTTACGACTTCACCCCAGTCATGAATCACACCGTGGTAACCGTCCTCCCGAAGGTTAGACTAGCTACTTCTGGTGCAACCCACTCCCATGGTGTGACGGGCGGTGTGTACAAGGCCCGGGAACGTATTCACCGCGACATTCTGATTCGCGATTACTAGCGATTCCGACTTCACGCAGTCGAGTTGCAGACTGCGATCCGGACTACG
>NZ_JACAFQ010000074.1 GCF_015354575.1 Pseudomonas sp. UFMG81 | reverse complement strand
CCGAAAGGGAAACTGCTGGGACAACGCAGTGGCTGAGAGCTTCTTCGCTACGCTGAAAAGGGAAGAAGCATTCAGTGCATATCCCAGTAAACGACATGCTCAACTAGCCATCGCCAGCTATGTTCATAGTTTTTACAACAGCTGTCGGCTGCACTCCGCCCTTGGCTACCGTTCTCCGAACGAATATGCCAAGAGCTTAAGGCAGAAGGCTAAATAGCCAGCTTTTTGGCGTCCGTTGTCACGGGACAGGCCCAGCAAAACCGCCTGCTCCCATCATCCGGCCCCTACGCTTCGCTTCGGGGTTCCCTCACTCCGGCCTTGCTCCCGCGTGGACGCACCGAAGGGCCATCCATGGCCCATCGGTGCTCGATGGGCATCCATGCCCATCGCCCCGCTCCGCAAGTCCTACGTTCGGCCTCCTGAAGTCGCGTTTGGTGGTGACTGGGCTATCGCGCGCTTAGAAGCAAGAGCAAGAGCAAGAGCAAGAGCAAGAGCAGCGAGTGTTTAAGTGTTATTGATCGGTTGTTTGTAATGGCCTCATCGCCGGCAAGCCGGCTCCCACAGTGACCGCGTAAGTTTCGAGTTCAGAACAGTACCTGTGGGAGCTGCGGTTCGCCGCTGCGACTTGCCAGCGATTGCAATTTGAAGTTCAACAAAACAAACAACTAGCGACAGCTGCGCCAATATAGGCGCCGCCCCTAACTTCGCGACTTCAGGAGGCCGATCGGAGGGCTTGCGGAGGGAGGCGACGGGCATGGATGCCCGTCGAGCACCGATGGGCCATGGATGGCCCTTCGGTGCGTACTCCCGGGAGCAAGACCGGAGTGAGGGAACCCCGAAGCGAAGCGTAGGGGCCGTATGAATGGAGCGAGGATTTTTTGGTGACTTTTTGATCCTTCAAAAAGTTACCCGCCGTAAGGGCGGAAAGGTGAATAAGCGTCACCCAAG
>NZ_JACAFQ010000073.1 GCF_015354575.1 Pseudomonas sp. UFMG81 | reverse complement strand
GGGTAGTGGTGGTGCTGGGCTGCACGGTAGCGGCGGCGGGTGGCGGCGACTGTTGCTGCAGGGGCGCGATGACGTAGTTGCTGCCGGCCGGGCAGCCGCATTGCACGGGGGTGCCATCGACCGCGGTGGGGATGCCGTCCTGGCGAAAGCGTGACTCGCCGTTGATCAGGGTGCCTTCCTGGCCGCAGCGGGGGCAGGCGGTGGTCTTGTCGCCTTCGAGCAACCAGGGACGGCCGTCGACGGCGCCTTTGGCGCGGCTGGCGATGCAGGTGGCACCGGTGCTGGTACGGTCGCCGTCCAGGCCCTGGCCTTTGCCGAAGATGTTGATACGAAAGGTCATGGTGAGACTTCCCTGTTAAATGGAAGTCCGCACGCTAGCAGTTGGAGGGCGGTATTTTTCGCGGGCTAGGTAGTTAGGGAAGCGTCCTACACAGGTCCCGGATCGGGACTTCGGAAGTGTTAGAAATCATGTTCTTCAGGCGGTGTGCAAAGGGCCGACCGAGGGTGGAGCAGCCCAGGTGTTCGTCGGGAGTCTTGCCGCGCCTATGAGATCGAGCGCCGCCTGCGCGGCGCATCGCTGGCAAGCCAGCTCCCACATCTGTTTCCGGCCAGTTATGCCTGTGCCGCCGCGGCTGCACGCCTTGTTTGTACGACGCGGTTCCGGCGTTGGTGCTGATGCCGCACCGCCAGACTTGAGACATGCACCAAGGCGGACAGTGGAAACCACATAGGATAGATTGGCCAGAAACAGATGTGGGAGCTGGCTTGCCAGCGATGCGCCGCGCGGGCGGCGCTTGATCTCAAGAGCGCTGCAAAGCTTTCGCCTAGCGCTTGGTCGCCCTCATGCGGTCACCGTCAGGACCTTGAAGCGCTGATCTCTCAAGACACCCTCAACAGGGGTTGCCAAGTCAATCGGCGCTCCGGCACTCGATGCCTTGGAGCATCGCCTCCGTCAGCCCTTCGGCCATTTCTATCGAATGCAGGTTGGCGTACAGCAGGCTCCTGCCGGTGTCGTCCGTATGCTCCAGCGCCTTGTAGCCAACGTTGTAGGCGCTACGCAGGTACTCCGCGACATGCACCAGCGCGTCATGGGCATCGATGTTGGGATTCACTGCGAACAGGGGTGGGTGGCCGGCATCGCATTTGCCGAAGGGGTGGTGCTTGGT
>NZ_JACAFQ010000072.1 GCF_015354575.1 Pseudomonas sp. UFMG81 | reverse complement strand
CACCAGCCCCAACCCCACCAACAGCAGGCCATACACCCCCAGCAGTTTCAGGTACAGGCTCAGCGGCTGCGGCAGCACCAGGCGCAGCAGGTACGACAGCGCGCGGAACAGATGCACCACCAGCCCGGCAATGATCAACAGCGCGCTCACCCCGGGGGTGACCAGGTCGCGGTAGCTGTCGCGGCCCAGGGTCGACAGGTCGCTCGCCGAGGCCACGCGTTGCTTCATCAGCTCGCGGGCGTCGTGCTGCAACGCCGGCAGGTACACCGAGCGCTCGAAGGCTTCCTCGGTCAGGTAGGCGTACAGGGTAATGCCCGAGGGCAGCGCCAGGTCCTGGCGCCACTGCGCCTGGATGGCGCCGACGGCGAGGAAGGCCGGGCGCTTGAGGCCGGGTTCGATCCAACCAGCGTCGATGCGCTGCTGGATGAACGCGGCGTACTCATTGCGGGCCTCGCGGCGCACTTGCTTGGCCACCGCGCGGTTGAAACCAGGGCGGTCGTCAGGGCGCCACAGGTCGTTGACCGGCACGTTCATCTGCTCGCGCAGCACGTGGCGCACCGGTTGCCATTCGCTGGGGGGCAGGGTCCAGGGGTTGAGGTTGCGGCCGCGTTTGCTGAGCAGGCGCTGGTAGTCGGTCCAGGCCTGGCCCTGGCGCTGGAGGATGGCCAGGCGGCTGGTGGCGCCGGCGTAGTACAGGCTGGCGCGGCGGTACTGGCGGTAGTTGTCCTCCTGACGGGAGGTGGCCTTGAGGTAGCGCTGGTAGTTGGGCGCCAAGCCGCCGCGCTGGCGGTCGGCGAGTTGCTCGAAGAAGCTTTGCGGCGCCAGGCCTTCGGTGGCGGTCAGCCGGGGCAGGGTGGGCAGGCGCAGGGCCAGTTCGGCCAGGCGCAGCTTGCCTTCCGGGGTGCGCAGTTGGTCGGGGCTGGCGGCCTGGCCGTCCAGGCGCAGGTCGTGCTGCAGCATCTGGTTGAGCAGGGGGATGCCGAACGCGGCCTGGGCCTGTTGTGCGGGGCTGGCCTGTTCGACCAGGCTGTCCACCAGCAGGCGCTGGGCGTGGTAGCCCAGGTACAGGCTGCTGGCGCAGGTGATCACCGCCCACAGCACCGTGCGCCCGAACGGCCAGCCCAGGCGCATGTTCTTGCGCAGCAGGCAACTGAGCACCAGCAGGGCCAGGGCGACGGCGCCCAGCCAGTGGCCCTGGCGGGCGAAGTTTTGCAGCAGGCTGTGCGGCGCCAGGGTGCCGACCAGGTCGGTCAGCCGCGCCAGGTACGCCACGGCGAGCACCAGGTAGAGCGCGGTCGGCAGCAGCATCAGCCGCGCCAGCCAGCTTTCCTGGGCACGGGTCAGCGGCAGGGTGCCGCCCCACAGGGCGCGGCCGAAGCGCTGCCAGGGCGAGAGTTCGTGGCTATGGGCGGTACGTTGCAGCAGCGCGCCGATCATCGGGCGTTGCCTGTCAGGGGCAGGCGGCGGGCAGGGGCGGGCG
>NZ_JACAFQ010000071.1 GCF_015354575.1 Pseudomonas sp. UFMG81 | reverse complement strand
AACCTCCTGGCTGTACGCCTGGACGTGACCAGCGAAGAAGAATCGCATCAGGCTGTCGCGGAAGGCATCAAGCGTTTTGGTCGTATCGATGTCGTCATCAACAATGCCGGTTTCGGTGTACTGGGTGCGGTGGAAGAAACCAGCGCCAGCGAAACCGAGCGACTGTTCGCTACCAACGTGTTCGGTGTCCTGAACGTCACCCGCGCTGTCCTGCCGCACATGCGTCGCCAGCGCAGTGGTCACATCGTCAACATCTCGTCGATCGGCGGCTACCAGGCATACATGGGCTGGGGCGTCTACGGCTCCACCAAGTTCGCAGTGGAGGGCATCACCGAAGCCCTGCACCAGGAGCTGGCGCCGCTGGGCATTCACGCAACGGTCGTTGCTCCGGGCTTCTTCCGCACTGACTTCCTGGACGAGCAGTCGCTGATTAAGACCGCCCTGGAACTGTCGGACTACGACAACACCGTCGGCAAGATGCGCCAGTTCGCCGAGGCGGCTAACCATGCACAACCCGGTGACCCCGTGAAGTTCGCCGAGGCCATCCTGGCTCTGGTGAATGCACCGAAGCCGCCACAACGTCTGGCCCTGGGCAGCGATACCGTCGCGCGTATCGGCGAGAAGCACAGCTTCGTTGAAGCGGAACTCAGCGAGTGGAAAGACCTGGCGCTCTCTACTGACTTCAAAGACTAAGGCGAATGCTACAAACTTGGAGAAATGAGCTATGAAAAGCGCTCTGATTTCACTGCTGGGTGCTGGAGGGGCACTGCTGGGTGTACTTATGGTGTCTTCGGCTTTTGCTGCGCAATTAAATTCACGGGCCGCGACAGCAACCACATTTACTGATTATCACTATGAGCAACGCTTGGATATTGCTCGGGTGCTGTCGCACACTGAAGTTCCACCTGTGTGTTATGTCGTACCGGTGGAAATGACCTATGAAGACTCGCAGGGGAATCAGCACACGATTCGTTACCACGCTATGGGCACTGGCTGCCTCAGCGGTTGATCTACACACGCTTAAAAAGACCGGGCTAGCCCGGTCTTTGCGCTGGTAGGTACTCTGAGTGGCCCACGTTGCTGCGCGACGTTGAACGGGCGTAAACGTCTGGCAGTAAGCAAGGATGGTTGCTACGTATCGTTCCGTGCCGAAAATGGTCGGTAAGCGTCCGAAGCCTACAGCTTCGACAATATTGGCATGTAAACCTCTTTTTTGACCTGTAAACTGAAATGCTCTACGAGTCAAAAATGAGGCTTACAAAATTTGAGACCCCTATCGGCCGGATTGAATTATCCTGCTGCGCAGCTCTGCATTCATGCGAGTTAGGTAGTCTGCCGGCAAGAGACAAACGGTCTGACATCTCTGTCGTCTACTGCCTGAAGCTCGAAGTACTGCTCATTCGCCTTCAGCGCATGGATGATGCGACACTGTGCGTAGGCGGTGCTGTATGAGGTGCTCGGGCCTTGGATGTTGAGCACCAATTCTCCTCCGTAGCTGCTCACGTACCTCAAGTCTTTCAAGGCTCCCGCCGTTTCACCATTGGCCTCTGCGATTTCGATTATCACATCCCGTAAGGTCGATTGATCTGTGTCTGCCACTTCAGCAGAAAACCTGGCCTGCCGCTGACTTTGAAAGCCTCCTCCACGACTGGCTGAGCCTATACGGTTGAATGTGATATGAGCGAGCAGGACTACTTCCATGGTCTGAGCCTTCTGTGTAGGTCTTACTTCTCGGTAGAAGGGGGCATTTTATGCAACGCACCGTGCCCCGTGTTCTGGCTTGTTCGTATCCGGCAATGACTCACCGATTGCGTTGTAACGGTGCGATGAGAAGGCTCCAAAGCGTCTCCGCACCGCCTTCTTGGGAAAGTTTCTGGTCTTGTCGAGTGTGGAACGCCATGCCAAAAGTTTTCAGGTACAAGGATTGGTCGTCTGTATCTACTGTGAGTGCCTCGTTGTACGAGCCCCCGCCAAACGAATCGCCATGGCTGTAATAGATCCCGGCGCCTAGCTGGCCACCGGTGAACAGAGTCGCCTTAGCAACGTTGTTGCCGTCCTTGTAAATGCTCGCAGAAAAGCGATTGGCATCTATACGGCGAAATGCGCCTTCGTACCCCGGGTTGCGCGACTGGAGCTCCAGCAATGAGTTCTCGAAATAGCGGGCGATGTACTCGAAGCTTTCGAGCAGAAAGCGGTCTTTGTCAAGCTGGGTGAAGCTCTTGGCCATCCGAAGGTTGCTTGAGCGAGGGCCAGCTGGGGGCATAGGGGCGGGCGCTGAACCGCTATCGAAATTGGTACGCTCAGATCGAGGTAGTGTGCTCGGTTGGCTGCGGCTGCATCGATCGGCGGCCTTCCGCACCTCCTTCGCGACTTGCAAGAATGCTTCGTCTCGATCCGGCCAAAGTGTCACTGGCTTACCATCCTGAGGGGTGCCAAGCAGCTTGCCGAACGGTGCGTAGTGCCAATCGCATGGTCGAAGAATCACAGGAATGACGATCGCTTCCCCTGCTGCATGGCGCTCCATCGCTCGGGCCATCTCGATGTTGTAGCAGTAATCGGAAGCGATGAAGTCAGGGCTCACCAGCAGCAGGATGATTTCGTCGCTGTTGATGTGATCATCAATTGCTGCATCGATGACTTGGCCCGCACCGATTCTGCGATCGTGCCATGTGTCAATGACGCCCTGGCGTTTGAGCATGGAAAGCTGTTTTTCGAGCTGATCGCGCAGGGCCTCGTCTGCATGGCAGTAAGAGAAAAACACGTTAGGCAAAATGGTTACTCCCTCTCAGGTAGGTGCTGCTCCGATCATATGATCTGCTCACCGTAGAAGTACAGGTCGCAGGATCGTATCTCGCACTCGATGACCAGATCGAGGTGAGCTAAATCATGGTTTTCCCCGCGCTGTGAATGGCTTTCCACGTGCGTTCGCATTGTCGTGGTGAAATGCTGCATAGATGAAAGCATCAAGGAAGGGAACTGCTACTTATGAGCAAGGCTCACTAAGTCTTGCTAAATCCATGGGATTATCACATCGATGATGCACCTTTAAAGTGGCATCAACTCATCGAGAAGGCCCGGCAATAACGCTCGGGTCGCTGACAGGAGGAGTTGATATGCGTACTTGGTTCATTACTGGAGCTTCCCGTGGTTTTGGCACCCTCATCGCAGAACACGCCCTGCGTGCCGGCGACGCAGTGATTGCCACCGCTCGCAAACCACAAGACATCACTGACCGCCTGGGTACTCACCCGAACCTCCTGGCTGTACGCCTGGACGTGACCAGCGAAGAAGAATCGCATCAGGCTGTCGCGGAAGGCATCAAGCGTTTTGGTCGTATCGATGTCGTCATCAACAATGCCGGTTTCGGTGTACTGGGTGCGGTGGAAGAAACCAGCGCCAGCGAAACCGAGCGACTGTTCGCTACCAACGTGTTCGGTGTCCTGAACGTCACCCGCGCTGTCCTGCCGCACATGCGTCGCCAGCGCAGTGGTCACATCGTCAACATCTCGTCGATCGGATCG
>NZ_JACAFQ010000070.1 GCF_015354575.1 Pseudomonas sp. UFMG81 | reverse complement strand
CCTCTCCCCCGCCTTGCACCCCCTCCGAACACAACTAAGCTTGTTGCCACAGTGGCTCCGCGCGCAGCGACCGGAACAGACGTGGTGCACAGCCTGACACCGCGCACATGATCCCCCCTGCGAGCCCGCGACTTTGGGATGACGCCTTGCGAGCCCGTCCTGGACATAAAAGCTTGACCGATCGATCAGAAAAACTTGGGAAACGGTACACATTACAAAGATTTATTTGTGTACAATCGTTCGAACCCCAACGCCACGGGACGGTGGCGAACAGGGTCTGGACACGGGTCGGCGTACATAACATGCGTTGCCATAATCCTGGCGGTTATCGATACTGGCGCCGATTTACCAACCAACAAGAACACCCAAACCGTGGAACCTTAGAATGAGCACTGCAATCAGTCCGACTGCTTATAACTATAAGGTCGTCCGCCAGTTCGCCATCATGACGGTGGTCTGGGGGATCCTTGGCATGGGGCTCGGCGTCTTCATCGCCTCGCAACTGGTATGGCCCCAGCTCAACCTGGACCTGCCATGGACGAGCTTCGGCCGCCTGCGCCCCCTGCACACCAACCTGGTGATCTTCGCCTTCGGTGGCTGTGCCCTGTTCGGCACCAGCTACTACGTGGTGCAGCGCACCTGCCAGACCCGGCTTATCTCCGACAGCATGGCCGCCTTCACCTTCTGGGGCTGGCAGGCAGTGATCGTCGGCGCGCTGATCACCCTGCCGATGGGCTACACCACCACCAAGGAATACGCCGAGCTCGAATGGCCGCTGGCAATCCTGCTGGCCATCGTCTGGGTCACCTACGGGCTGGTGTTCTTCGGCACCATCGTCAAGCGCAAGACCAAGCACATCTATGTCGGCAACTGGTTCTACGGTGCCTTCATCGTGGTCACCGCGATGCTGCACATCGTCAACCACATATCGCTGCCGGTGAGCCTGTTCAAGTCGTACTCGGCCTACGCCGGCGCCACCGACGCGATGATCCAGTGGTGGTACGGCCACAACGCCGTGGGCTTCTTCCTCACCACCGGCTTCCTGGGGATGATGTACTACTTCGTCCCTAAACAGGCCGAGCGCCCGATCTACTCCTATCGCCTGTCGATCGTGCACTTCTGGGCGCTGATCACCCTGTACATCTGGGCCGGCCCGCACCACCTGCACTACACCGCGCTGCCGGACTGGGCGCAGTCGCTGGGCATGGTGATGTCGATCATCCTCCTGGCACCGAGCTGGGGCGGCATGATCAACGGCATGATGACCCTGTCGGGGGCCTGGCATAAGCTGCGCACCGACCCGATCCTGCGCTTCCTCGTGGTGTCGCTGGCGTTCTACGGGATGTCCACCTTCGAAGGCCCGATGATGGCCATCAAGACCGTCAACTCGCTGTCGCACTACACCGACTGGACCATCGGCCACGTGCACGCCGGTGCCCTGGGCTGGGTGGCGATGATCTCGATCGGCGCGGTCTACCACATGATCCCCAAACTCTACGGCCGCGTGCAGATGCACAGCGTCGGCCTGATCAACGCGCACTTCTGGCTGGCCACCATCGGCACCGTGCTGTACATCGCCTCGATGTGGGTCAACGGCATCACCCAAGGCCTGATGTGGCGCGCGATCAACGACGACGGCACCCTCACCTACTCGTTCGTCGAAGCGCTGCAGGCCAGCCACCCGGGCTACATCGTCCGCGCCCTGGGCGGTGCGTTCTTCGCCTCCGGCATGCTGCTGATGGCCTACAACGTGTTCCGCACCGTGCGTGCCGCCAACCCGGTAGAGGCTGATGAAGCCGCCAAGATCGTCGTCGTGGGAGCGCACTGATGAAGCATGAAGCCGTCGAGAAGAACATTGGCCTGCTGGCCTTCTTCATGGTCATCGCCGTCAGCGTGGGTGGCCTTACCCAGATCGTCCCGCTGTTTTTCCAGGACGTCACCAACAAGCCGGTCGAAGGCATGAAGCCGCGCACCGCACTGGAAGTCGAAGGCCGCGATATCTACATCCGCGAAGGTTGCGTGGGCTGCCACTCGCAGATGATCCGGCCGTTCCGCGCCGAGACCGAGCGCTACGGCCACTACTCGGTAGCCGGCGAAAGCGTGTGGGACCACCCCTTCCTGTGGGGCTCCAAGCGCACCGGCCCGGACCTGGCCCGCGTGGGTGGCCGCTACTCCGATGACTGGCACCGCGCGCACCTGTACAACCCGCGCAACGTGGTCCCGGAATCGAAGATGCCGTCGTACCCGTGGCTGGTGGAAAACAAGCTCGATGGCAAGGACACCGCCAAGAAACTGGAAGTCCTGCGCACCCTCGGCACGCCGTACACCGACGAAGACATCGCCGGTGCCCGCGACGCGGTCAAGGGCAAGACCGAGATGGACGCCCTGGTGGCGTACCTGCAAGGCCTTGGCACCATCATCAAAAGCAAACGGTGACAGTGATGGATATCGGGATGATTCGCGGCCTCGGCACCGTGGTGGTGCTGGTGGCCTTCGTGGGCCTGGCGCTGTGGGTGTTCAGCCCACGGCGCAAGCAGGACTTCGACGAAGCAACGAAATTGCCGTTCGCGGACGACCCTGAAGCCACCCGACACGTCGAGCAAGCACAAGCTTCTAGGAGCAAACAACAATGACAACCTTCTGGAGTCTGTACGTCACCGTCCTGACCCTGGGCACCATCTTCGCCTTGACCTGGCTGTTGCTGTCGACCCGCAAGGGCCAGCGCGAAGAGATCACCGACGAGACCGTCGGCCACGCCTTCGATGGCATCGAGGAATACGACAACCCGCTGCCCAAATGGTGGTTCTGGCTGTTCGTCGGCACCATCGTGTTTGCCCTCGGCTACCTGGTGCTGTACCCGGGCCTGGGCAACTGGAAAGGCGTACTCCCGGGCTACGCGTACCTGGACAACGACAAGCAGACCGAGTTTACCAACGGCCAGCCGGGCTGGACCGGCGTGCACGAGTGGGAAAAGGAGATGGCCAAGGCCGACGCCCGCTTCGGGCCGATCTTCGCCAAGTTCGCCGCCATGCCGGTGGAAGAAGTGGCGAAGGATCCGCAGGCGCTGAAGATGGGCGCACGCCTGTTTGCCTCGAACTGCTCGGTATGCCACGGCTCCGACGCCAAGGGCGCCTACGGCTTCCCCAACCTGACCGACAACGACTGGCGCTGGGGCGGTGAGCCGGAGACCATCAAGACCACCATCATGGGCGGGCGCCACGGCGTGATGCCAGGCTGGGGCACGGTGATCGGCGAACAGGGCGTGGCCGATGTGGCCGCCTTCGTGCTGACCAACCTGGACGGGCGCAAGCTGCCCGAGGACGCCAAGGCCGACCCGGTAAAAGGCCAGCAGATCTTCGCCACC
This sequence comes from Pseudomonas sp. UFMG81, assembly GCF_015354575.1. Taxonomy (GTDB): domain Bacteria; phylum Pseudomonadota; class Gammaproteobacteria; order Pseudomonadales; family Pseudomonadaceae; genus Aquipseudomonas. The sequence continues at coordinate 2,721 of NZ_JACAFQ010000070.1, read as the reverse complement.
AACTGCGTGGCCTGCCACGGCCCCGAGGGCAAGGGCACCCCGGCCATGGGTGCACCGAACCTCACCCACCCGCAGGCGTTCATCTACGGTTCGAGCTTCGCCCAGCTGCAACAGACCATCCGCTATGGCCGCCAGGGCCAGATGCCGGCCCAGGAACAGATGCAGGGCAACGACAAGGTGCACCTGCTGGCGGCGTATGTGTACAGCCTGTCGCACCAGGAGCAGCAGGCGCCGGCCCAGGCCGAGTAAGTCGACCAGAGGCCCCGTCAGTGAAACTGCCGGGGCCTTTTTCCTGGGCCGGGGGTTACCTGCACCGGCCACATCGCCGGCAAGCCGGCTCCCACAGAAACCCCGAGGGCACCCTTACCCTGTGGGAGCCGGCTTGCCGGCGATAGGGCAGGCGAATCCACCCCTTGATGACCTGGATCAATTGACAGCCGCCATAACACGTTTCAACCCAGCAACCCAACGCGACTAAGTGTCGCAGCGCGCTCCCTACCCGCCGACACAGGCGTATCATGGGCCGCAGAGCGCTAGCAGAACGCGCGAGACCGCAGCCGGCACGCACTGGCCGCGGCGTTTCTCCACTGCCGTGGGACTTGATGATGAGCAAGCAAATTCCGGTACATGACGTCACCCCGCCTGCCAGCAAAGGGAAGGATTCCGTCGACCTCTACGCCTCGCGCGAAAAAATCTACACCCGCGCCTTCACCGGCATCTTCCGCAGGTTGCGGATGGTCGGTGGCGCGGTGCTGTTCCTGCTGTACTTCGGCACCGTGTGGCTGAACTGGGGCGGCCACCAGGCCGTGTGGTGGAACCTGCCCGAGCGCAAGTTCTACATCTTCGGCGCCACCATCTGGCCGCAGGATTTCATCCTGCTGTCGGGCATCCTGATCGTCGCCGCGTTCGGCCTGTTCTTCATCACCGTGTACGCCGGGCGCGTGTGGTGCGGCTACACCTGCCCGCAAAGCGTGTGGACCTGGGTATTCATGTGGTGTGAAAAGGTCACCGAGGGCGACCGCAACCAGCGCATGAAGCTGGACCGGGCGCCGATGAGCGCCAACAAGTTCCTGCGCAAGTTCGCCAAGCACAGCCTGTGGCTGCTGATCGGCTTCGTCACCGGCATGACCTTCGTCGGCTACTTCTCGCCGATCCGCGAACTGGTGTTCGAGTTCTTCACCGGGCAAGCCGATGGCTGGGCCTACTTCTGGGTCGGCTTCTTCACCCTGGCCACCTACGGCAATGCCGGCTGGCTGCGCGAGCAGGTGTGCGTGTACATGTGCCCCTACGCGCGCTTCCAGAGCGTGATGTTCGACAAGGACACCTTGATCGTCAGCTACGACCCACGCCGTGGCGAGACCCGTGGCCCGCGCAAGAAAGACATCGACTACAAGGCCAAGGGCCTGGGCGACTGCATCGACTGCACCATGTGCGTGCAGGTCTGCCCTACCGGCATCGACATCCGCGACGGCCTGCAGATCGAATGCATCGGCTGCGCTGCCTGCATCGACGCCTGCGACAGCATCATGGACAAGATGAACTACCCCAAAGGCCTGATCAGCTACACCACCGAACACAACCTCTCGGGGCAGAAGACCCACATGCTGCGCCCGCGCCTGATCGGCTACGCGCTGGTGCTGCTGGTGATGATCGGCGCCCTGGCCACCGCCTTCGCCACCCGCTCGCTGGTCGGTTTCGACGTGGCCAAGGACCGGGTGCTGTACCGCGAGAACGCCCAAGGGCGGATCGAGAACGTGTACAGCCTGAAGGTGATGAACAAGGACCAGCGCGACCACGTCTACGTGCTCGATGCCGCCGGGCTGCCGGACCTCAAGCTCGAAGGCCACCGCGAGATCCGCGTGGCCGCTGGCGACATCGTCAGCCTGCCGGTGCAGCTGTCGGTGGCACCGGAGAAACTGCCCTCGACCACCAACGAAATCACCTTCATCCTCAAGGACGCCGACGACAACGGCAGCCAGGTTGAAGCCAAGAGCCGCTTCATCGGCCCACAGATCCGCTGACTAGAGAGAACACAGACAATGCCTGCCGCCACCGCCGCCAGCCCCTGGTACAAGCACCTCTGGCCCTGGATCATCATCGGCATCCTGACCACCTCGGTGTGCTTGAGCCTGACCATGGTCAGCATTGCCGTGCGCAACCCGGACAACCTGGTCAACGACAACTACTACGAGGCTGGCAAGGGCATCAACCGCTCGCTGGACCGCGAACTGCTGGCCCAGACCCTCAACCTCAAGGCCAGCGTGCACCTGGATGAGCTGACCGGCGAAGTCGACGTGCGCCTGACCGGCAACAGCGACCCGCAGGCGCTGGAGCTAAACCTGATTTCGCCCACGCAGCCAGACAAGGACCGCAAGGTGCAACTGGCGCGCAGCGAGCCAGGCCGCTATGTCGGCCAGCTGGACGACAAGGTCGAGGGACGGCGCTTCGTCGAACTGCTGGGCAGCCAGGATGAGCATGTGTGGCGGCTGTTCGAGGAGGAGAAGGTCGAGCATGGGGTGACCTTGCAACTGGGGGATGAGGCCATTCAAGGCGCCGAACACCTGTAGGAGCGGCCTTGTGTCGCGAAAGGGCTGCGAAGCAGCCCCAGGTTATGTGACAACACAGAAATGGTTGGGGCCGCTCTGCGGCCCTTTCGCGACACATGGCCGCTCCTACAGGGCTCGCGTCAGCAAAAAGAGATGTCGATGACCCACCCCACCC
>NZ_JACAFQ010000007.1 GCF_015354575.1 Pseudomonas sp. UFMG81 | reverse complement strand
GGTTCGGGTTCGGGTTCGGGTTCGGGTTCGGGTTCGGGTTCGGGTTCGGGGTTAGTGTGCTGGTTTTTATTTTTCGGTGCATATCCATTCACGATAGCGACTTTTCGTCACCTTTCCGCCCTTACGGCGGCTTACTTTTTTCTTGCCTCGCCGGCCGCGTCAAAAGTAAGCAAAACCGCCTGCTCCCATCATCCGGCCCCTACGCTTCGCTTCGGGGTTCCCTCACTCCGGCCTTGCTCCCGCGTGGACGCACCGAAGGGCCATCCATGGCCCATCGGTGCTCGATGGGCATCCATGCCCATCGCCCCGCTCCGCAAGTCCTACGTTCGGCCTCCTGAAGTCGCGTTTGGCGGTGAGTGGACTATCGCGCGCTTAGAAGCAAGAGCAAGAGCAAGAGCAAGAGCAGCGAGTGTTCAATTGTTATTGATGTGTTGTTTGTAATGGCCTCATCGCCGGCAAGCCGGCTCCCACAGTGACCGCGTGAGTTTCGAGTTCAGCGCCATCCTGTGGGAGCTGCGGTTCGCCGCTGCGACTTGCCAGCGATTGCAGTTTGAAGTTCAACAAAACAATCAACTAGCGACAGCTGCGCCAATATAGGCGCCGCCCCTAACTTCGCGACTTCAGGAGGCCGATCGGAGGGCTTGCGGAGGGAGGCGACGGGCATGGATGCCCGTCGAGCACCGATGGGCCATGGATGGCCCTTCGGTGCGTACTCCCGGGAGCAAGACCGGAGTGAGGGAACCCCGAAGCGCAGCGCAGGGGCCGTATGAATGGAGCGAGCATTTTTTGGTTACTTTTTGATGCTTCAAAAAGTGACCCGCCGTAAGGGCGGAAATGTGAATAAGCGTCACCCAAGCAAATGGATATGCCCACAACTTTAAAAACCAACAACAACAAGGGGCCAGTCAAAGTGCAATCAATACACCCCGACCCGCCCCCAAAACACCCACTAACCCATTATCAATTCAAGGCATCAAGCAACGCCTGGTTCATCTCCGGCGTCCCAATGGTAATCCGCAGGAACTGCGCAATCCGCGCCTGCTTGAAGTGCCGAACGATAACCCCCTGCTCCCGCAGCCGCGCCGCAATTTCCGCAGCATCCTGCGAAGGGTGCCGCGCAAAGATGAAGTTCGCCGCCGAAGGCAGCACCTCGAACCCACGCGCCACCAGCTCAGCAACCAACGCCTCACGGCTGTCGATCACCTTGCGGCAAGTCTCATCAAAATAGGCCCGGTCCTCGAACGCCACCGCCGCACCAACGATCGCCATACGATCCAGCGGGTAGGAGTTGAAGCTGTTCTTGATCCGCTCCAGCGCCTCGATCAAGTCCGGATGCCCGACCGCCAAACCAACCCGCAACCCAGCCAGCGAGCGCGACTTGGACAACGTCTGGGTCACCAGCAAGTTGTCGTATCGATCGACCAGGCTGATGGCCGTCTCGCCACCAAAATCGATATACGCCTCATCCACCACCACCACCGAATCACGGTTGGCCTGCAGCAGCTGCTCTACGGCCTCCAGCGGCAACAGGCAACCCGTCGGCGCGTTGGGGTTGGGGAAGATGATCCCTGCGTTGGGTTTGTTGTAGTCCGACACACGAATCTGGAACTGCTCATCCAGCGCCACCTGATCGAACGCGATGCCATACAGCCCGCAGTAAACCGGATAGAAGCTGTAGCTGACATCCGGGAACAGCAACGGACCACGGTCGTGCTGGAACAAGCCGTGGAAAATGTGCGCCAGCACCTCATCCGAGCCATTGCCGACGAACACCTGCGCCGGGGTGACACCGTAATACTCGGCCACCGCCTGCTTGAGCCGGTCACCGTTCGGGTCCGGGTACAGACGCAAGTTGTCATTCAGCTCGCCGCGCATGGCCTCCAGCGCCTTGGGCGAAGGGCCATACGGGTTCTCGTTGGTGTTCAGCTTGACCAACCGCGCCAGCTTGGGCTGCTCGCCCGGCACGTAGGGTACGAGGTCCTTGACGAAGGGACTCCAGAAACGACTCATGCTCAGTTCCCCTTCTCGTTGAGGATGCGGTATTCGGCGCTGCGCGCGTGCGCGGTCAGCGATTCGCCACGGGCCAGCACGGAAGCGGTGTGACCCAGCTCCGACGCACCTTGCTCGGAGCAGAAGATGATCGACGAACGCTTCTGGAAGTCATAAACCCCCAGCGGCGACGAGAAACGTGCAGTACCAGACGTCGGCAACACGTGGTTGGGGCCGGCGCAATAGTCGCCCAGCGCCTCGCTGGTGTGACGGCCCATGAAGATCGCACCGGCATGGCGGATCTGCGGCAGCCAGGCCTGCGGATCGGCCACCGACAGCTCCAGGTGCTCGGGGGCGATGCGATTGGCCACTTCGATGGCCTGCCGCATGTCACGCACCTGGATCAGTGCGCCACGGCCGTTGATCGACTTCTCGATGATCTCGGCACGCTCCATGGTCGGCAGCAGCTTGTCGATGCTGGCGGCAACGCGGTCGAGGAACTCGGCGTCGGGGCTGACCAGGATCGCCTGCGCGTCCTCGTCGTGCTCGGCCTGGGAGAACAGGTCCATGGCGATCCAGTCCGGGTCGGTCTGGCCATCGCAGACCACGAGGATCTCCGACGGGCCGGCGATCATGTCGATACCGACCTGGCCGAACACGTGACGCTTGGCGGTGGCCACGTAGATATTGCCCGGGCCGACGATCTTGTCCACCTGCGGCACGCTCTCGGTGCCGTAGGCCAGGGCCGCGACAGCCTGGGCGCCACCAACGGTGAACACGCGATCAACACCGGCGATGCAAGCCGCGGCCAGCACCAGCTCGTTGACCTCGCCACGCGGCGTTGGCACCACCATCACCACCTCGGACACGCCGGCCACTTTCGCCGGGATCGCGTTCATCAGTACCGATGAGGGGTACGACGCCTTGCCACCCGGCACATACAAACCGGCACGGTCCAGCGGGGTAACCTTCTGGCCGAGCACGGTGCCATCAGCCTCGGTGTACTGCCAGGAATCCTGCTTCTGCCGCTCGTGGTAGATGCGCACGCGATTAGCGGCTTTCTCCAACGCTTCACGCTGCACCGAGGTGATACGGGTCAGCGCCAGCTCCAGGCGGGCACGGTCGAGAATCAGGTCGTCGATGGTCTTGGCATCGACACCGTCGAAACGCTGGGTGAATTCCACCAGCGCCGCATCGCCACGCTCACGCACGGCCTTGATGATGTCGAGCACGCGCTGATTGACCGCGTCATCGGACACACTTTCCCAGCTCAGCAGATGATCAAGATGTCGGGCGAAATCCTGGTCAGCGGCGTTGAGACGGGCAATTGCAGTGGACACGGTCATGGCGAGGGCCTCAGTTGATTAGCGAATGCTCAGGCGCCCAAGGCTACCAGTCCATCCGCGCGGGCACCCGAGAAAGAAGGCTATGACGCGGATAGACGGGCGCGACGGAATGTCGCGCAGCAGTCAGCCGCGGTGTCGCGATTCGACGGCGTTGCGCAGGGTGTCGATCAGGCTTTGAATGCGGGCGTGTTGCATTTTCATGGAGGCCTTGTTGACCACCAGGCGCGAGCTGATCGTGGCGATCAGTTCCTGGGGTTCCAGGCCGTTGGCGCGCAAAGTGTTGCCGGTGTCGACCACGTCGATGATCTTGTCGGCGAGGTTGATCAGCGGAGCCAGCTCCATGGAGCCGTACAGCTTGATGATGTCGACCTGGCGGCCTTGCTCGGCGTAGTAGCGCTTGGCCACGTTGACGAACTTGGTGGCTACCCGCAGGCGGCCCTTGGGTTCGGGCGCACCGGTAACACCAGCGGTCATCAGCTTGCATTGGGCAATCTGCAGGTCCAGGGGCTCGTACAGGCCCTGGCCGCCGTACTCCATCAGCACGTCCTTGCCGGCCACACCGAGGTCGGCAGCGCCATGCTCGACGTAGGTCGGCACGTCAGTGGCACGCACGATAAGCAGGCGCACATCATCCTGCGTGGTGGGGATGATCAGCTTGCGGCTCTTGTCCGGATTCTCGGTGGGCACGATGCCGGCTTCGGCCAGCAACGGCAGGGTGTCGTCGAGAATGCGGCCCTTGGATAGCGCGATGGTCAACATGGGAAACGTCGGTCCTTAAGCAGCTATAGCAGGCCGGGCAAAGGGCCCGACCGCATACGATTCGGCTGGCGCGTCCCTGCGCCGATCACAGACTAGCCCGGTACGCGACGGATCTTCGCGCCCAGCATCTGCAGTTTTTCCTCGATGCACTCGTAACCACGGTCGATGTGGTAGATGCGATCGATCAGGGTGTCACCCTCGGCGACCAGGGCCGACAGCACCAGGCTTGCGGAAGCGCGCAGGTCGGTAGCCATCACTGGAGCGCCCTTGAGCGCGTTGACGCCAGTGACGATGGCAGTGTTGCCCTCGACCTGGATCTGCGCGCCCATGCGGTGCATCTCGTAGACGTGCATGAAGCGGTTTTCGAAGATGGTCTCGATCACTGCACCCGTGCCTTCGGCGATGGCGTTGAGCGAGATGAACTGCGCCTGCATGTCGGTCGGAAACGCCGGGTACGGTGCGGTGCGCAGGTTGACGGCCTTGGGCCGCTTGCCGTGCATGTCCAGCTCGATCCAGTCTTCGCCGGTGGTGATATCGGCGCCGGCTTCCTTGAGTTTTTCAAGTACGGCTTCAAGAATGGTCGGATCGGTATCCTTGACCTTGACGCGGCCACCGGTCACGGCAGCGGCGACCAGGTAGGTGCCAGTCTCGATACGGTCGGGCATGACACGATAAGTCGCGGGGTGCAGACGCTCCACACCTTCGATGGTGATGGTGTCGGTGCCAGCGCCCTGGACCTTGCCGCCCATGGCGTTGATGAAGTTGGCCAGGTCGACCACTTCGGGTTCGCGGGCGGCGTTCTGCAGCACGCTGGTGCCCTTGGCCAGGGCCGCGGCCATCATGATGTTCTCGGTACCGGTCACGCTGACGGTGTCGAAGAAGAAGTGCGCGCCGCGCAAGCCGCCTTCAGGGGCCTTGGCCTTGATGTAGCCGCCTTCGACCTCGATCTTCGCGCCCATGGCTTCCAGGCCGCGAATGTGCAGGTCGACCGGACGCGAGCCGATGGCGCAACCGCCTGGCAGCGCGACTTCGGCTTCACCAAAGCGGGCGACCATAGGGCCGAGCACCAGGATCGAGGCGCGCATGGTCTTGACCAGCTCGTAAGGGGCGACCAGGGTCTTGATGGTGCGTGGGTCGATTTCCACCGACAGCTTTTCGTCGATCACAGGCTCGATGCCCATGCGCCCGAACAGCTCGATCATGGTGGTGATGTCGTGCAGGTGCGGCAGGTTGCCGACCGTGACCGGGCCGTCGCACAGCAGGGTGGCCGAGAGAATCGGCAGGGCCGAGTTCTTCGCACCGGAAATGCGGATCTCGCCATCGAGGCGGGGGCCGCCAGTAATAATCAGTTTGTCCATACGTGTCTCGCCGCCAAGTTGGCTCAGGTGCGCTCAGCCCAGGCTGCGCTGCTGAAGAATTTCATGGTTACCGCGTGGATGCTGCCGTTTGAGATCCACGGATTGAGGTGAGCATAGATCGCCTGCTGACGCTTGACCGGGCTCTGGCCGGCCAGCTCGTCGCTGATCACGTTCAACTGGAAGTTGCAGCCTTCGCCTTCAACTTCGACCCGGGTTCCCGGCATTTTCTCTTCCAGAAAGCTTTTGACTTCTACGGCCTGCATGCTCAACCTCGATCGGCGCCCAACGCGCGCGGGTCGGCCATCATACAAAAAAGCCCCTCGCCTGCGAAGCCCATGTGCGGGCGCGCTGACCGAGGGGCGCTCACCTTGCTGCAGGCCATCAGCCTGCCAGCACTTCATCGAGGTCATAGACCTCGGCGATTTCGCGCATTGCCTCTGGCATGCCGCGCAGTTCGCAACGTTTGCCGGCGGCCTGGGCATCGCGCATGAAGCCCAGCAGCAGCGACAACCCGACACTGCTCGACTTGGCCACGGCGCTGCAATCGAGCACCAGCTGCGTTTCACCGCTGCCGTCGATCAGGGCCTTGCCCTGCTTGCGCAAGGCCGGCCCGCTGCGGTAGTCCAGCACGCCTGCCAAGCGCAGCACGCCTGGCTCGGCCATGCTCACGGCAGCATCGCTCATTTGACTTCCTTATCCGGCGAGGTCTCGGCGGTCTGCTTGGCCTTGGCTACCTCGCCAGCCCAGCCGTCGATGGTCTTGTCCAGGTTGTTGCCATTGCGCTGCATGGCGTCGGCGAACTGATCGCGGAACAGCTTGCCGATGTTGATACCGTTGACGATGACGTTGCGCACTTTCCACTCGCCGCCGATCTTCTCCATGGTGTACTGCACGGGGTAGACCGCACCGTTGTTACCGGTCACTTTCATGCCAACGCTGGTGCGATCGCCATCCTCGGCCTTGGCCGGGTCGACGGTGATGCCCTGGTTGTTGTACTCGAGCAGCGCATTGCCATAGAACTGCATCAGGCTGCGCTTGAAGTTGTCCTGGAAGCGCTGCATCTGCTCAGGGGTGGCCTTGCGCGAGTACTTGACGGTCATGATGCTTTTAGAGATGCCGTCGGCATCGACCACTGGGCCAAGGTTGCTGTTGAGCGCGTTGTAGAACGCCTCCGGGTTGGCCTTGTACTGCTCTTTATTGGCCTTCAGGTCACTCAGCAGTTGAGTGGTGGTGCCCTGGATGACATCACGGGCAGACTGCCCCGGTGCCGCCACGGCCAGCAGGGGAAGGGCCGCCAGCAGAACCAGCACGCCACGTCGCAGGATGGAAATCATGGAAACTCCTTAATTTGCCGGTTGAGCTTCTTTCGGTTCCTTGCCCACGGTGTTGAGCAGGAACTTGCCGATCAGGTCCTCCAGCACCAACGCCGACTGCGTGTCGTGGATGGTGCTGCCGTCCTTCAGTACCGCCTCTTCGCCACCGACGCTGATGCCGATGTACTTCTCGCCCAGCAGGCCGGCGGTGAGGATCGAGGCCGTGGAGTCGGTCGGCAGGTTGTCGACCTTCTTGTCCAGCTGCAACGTCACCCGGCCGGTGTACGAATCGCGGTCCAGATCGATGGCGGTGACCTTGCCGATGGTCACGCCGGCCATGGTCACTTTAGCTCTGACCGTCAAACCGGCGATATTGTCGAAATACGCATAAACTTTGTACGAGTCGCTGCTCGGGCTGGCCGACAGCCCGCTGACACGCAGGGCGAGCAGCAGCAGCGCCAGGATCCCGGCCAGGAGGAACAGGCCGACACCGATTTCCAGGGTGCGGTTTTGCATCAGAAATCTCCAAACATCAAGGCGGTCAGAATAAAGTCCAGACCCAGGACTGCCAACGAGGCATAGACCACGGTCTTGGTGGTGGCACGGCTGATCCCTTCTGAGGTGGGCTCGCAGTCATACCCCTGGAATACGGCGATCCAGGTGACGACGAAGGCAAACACCAGGCTCTTGATCAGCCCATTGATCACGTCGTCGGTGAACGAAACACTGTTCTGCATGTTGGCCCAGAACGAGCCCTCGTAGACGCCCAGCCAGTCGACGGCGACCCACGAACCACCCCAGATGCCCACCACGCTGAAGATCAGCGCCAGCAACGGCAGCGAAATGAAGCCGGCCCACAGGCGTGGCGCGACGATGTACTTGAGCGGGTCGACCCCGATCATCTCCAGGCTCGACAGTTGCTCGGTGGATTTCATGTTGCCGATTTCGGCGGTCAGCGCCGAGCCTGCGCGGCCAGCGAACAGCAGGCCGGTCACCACCGGGCCGAGTTCGCGTAGCAGGGTCAGGGCGACCATCTGCCCCACCGCCTGCTCCGAACCGTAGCGGGCGAGGATGCTATAGCCCTGCAACGCCAGCACCATGCCGATGAACACACCGGACACGACGATGATCGCCAGCGACAGCACGCCGACCGAATAGAGCTGCTTGACCAGCAGTTGGAAGCCGCCGCCTACACTGCCCCGGCCGATCAGCGCATGGCCGAGGAAGATGCAGGAACGACCCAGCACGGCCAACACGTCGATGGCCGAACGGCCGAACAGGCGGATACGTTCGAGTAAGGATTTTCTGCGCATCAACGCGCCCCCAACAGATCGGCGCGGTAATCGGGCGCAGGGAAATGGAATGGGACCGGGCCATCCGGGTCGCCCTTCATGAACTGACGGATGCGTGGGTTATCCGAGCCCATCAGCTCCGCAGGCGTGCCCTGCCCCAGCACCTGGCCGTCGCCGACCACATAGATGTAGTCGGCGATGCTCGCGGTTTCCGCAAGGTCGTGGGAGACCACGATGCTGGTGATGCCCAGTGCGTCGTTGAGCAGGCGGATCAGGCGCACCAGCACACCCATGGCGATCGGATCCTGGCCGACGAACGGCTCGTCGTACATGAGGATCTGTGGATCGAGGGCGATGGCCCTGGCCAGTGCCACCCGGCGCTTCATGCCGCCAGAGAGCTCGTCGGGCATCAGGTCGATGGCGCCGCGCAGGCCCACGGCCTGCAGCTTCATCAGGACGATGTCGCGAATCATCTCGTCGGGCAGTTGCGTGTGCACGCGCAACGGGAAGGCGACGTTCTCGAAGACGTCGAGGTCGGTGAACAGTGCGCCGCTCTGGAACAGTACGCCCATCTGTTTGCGTGCGTCGAACAGGTCACTGCGCGACAGCGCGGGCAGGTTCTGGCCATTGACCCAGACTTCGCCGCTGGCCGGCCGCAACTGCGCGCCCATCAGCCGCAGCAAAGTGGTCTTGCCGCAGCCCGATGGACCCATGATGCCGGTGACCTTGCCGCGTGGAATGCGGATGTCCACGTTGCTGAAAATGCTGCGCGAACCGCGCTTGAAGGTGACCCCCTTCAGCTCGACCGCGCAGGCGCTATCCACACTCATCTAGACTCCTTGCAATGCAGCCTCGTCTTCATGGACGCCTGCCCTCATCTTGAAGGCACACTGATCCCTGGCGGGCCGAACAGCGGCGAACTATAGCACCGCTGGCACGCCCGCCCCAAGGCCGTCAACCGACTCGTTCAGGGCAATGACAGGCTTGTGCGGCATCCTTATGACATTCGAAGGATGAGCCTTTCACACATTGCGGCTATAATCGCCGCCTTTTCATCAGGCATTGCGTTTTCGACATGAGCCAATCCAGCGAGCTGATCCAATCCGCCCAGCGCACCCTGCGCCTGGAACTCGAAGCAGTGCAGGCACTGCTAGCCCGCATCGACGGTGATTTCATCAAGGCCTGTGAACTGATCCTGGCCAGCAAGGGCCGCGTGGTCGTGGTCGGCATGGGCAAGTCCGGACACATCGGCAACAAGATTGCCGCAACGCTCGCCAGCACCGGCACGCCTGCCTTCTTCGTGCACCCAGCCGAGGCCAGCCACGGCGACATGGGCATGATCACCCGCGACGATGTCATCCTGGCCCTGTCCAACTCCGGCAGCACCGCCGAGATCGTCACCCTGTTGCCGCTGATCAAGCGCCTGGGCATCCAGATGATCAGCCTGACCGGCAACCCGGACTCTGCGCTCGCCCAGGCCGCCGAGGTCAACCTCGACGCCAGCGTAGCCCAGGAAGCCTGCCCGCTGAACCTCGCGCCCACCTCCTCCACCACGGCAGCCCTGGTACTGGGCGATGCCCTGGCCATCGCCTTGCTGGAAGCCCGCGGTTTCACCGCCGAAGACTTCGCCTTCTCGCACCCTGGCGGAGCGCTGGGCCGTCGCCTGCTGCTCAAGGTCGAAAACGTGATGCACGCGGGCGAAGAGCTACCACGGGTCGATCGCGGCACACTGCTCAAGGACGCCTTGCTGGAAATGTCTCGCAAAGGCCTGGGCATGACCGTGGTCATGGAGAAAGACGGCACGCTGGCCGGGATCTTCACCGACGGCGACCTGCGCCGCAGCCTGGACCGCAACATCGATGTGCACACGACCCTCATCGACGAGGTCATGACCGTGCACGGCAAGACCGCCCGCGCCGAAATGCTCGCCGCCGAGGCCCTGAAAATCATGGAAGACCACAAGATCAGCGCACTCGTGGTGGTCGATCAGGATGACCGCCCGACCGGCGCCCTGAACATGCATGACCTGCTGCGCGCCGGAGTGATGTAAATGAACCAGGACCTGATGCAACGCGCCAAGGCCATCAAGCTGGCGGTGTTCGACGTCGACGGCGTGCTCACCGATGGGCGCCTGTACTTCCTCGAGGACGGCAGCGAGTTCAAGACCTTCAACACCCTCGACGGCCACGGCATCAAGATGCTCATGGCCGCGGGCGTGACCACCGCCATCATCAGCGGCCGCAAAACCCCCGTGGTCGAGCGCCGGGCAAACAACCTCGGCATTCCGCACCTGTTCCAGGGCCGCGAGGACAAGCTGGTGGTGCTCGACGGGCTGCTCGCACAGCTCGGGCTAAGCTATGAGCAGGTCGCCTACCTGGGCGACGACCTGCCCGACCTGCCGGTGATCCGCCGCGTCGGCCTGGGCATGGCGGTGCAGAACGCCGCAGCGTTTGTGCGCCAGCATGCCCATGGGGTCACCCAGGCACGCGGCGGCGAAGGCGCCGCCCGCGAGTTCTGCGAACTGATCATGCAGGCCCAGGGCACCCTGGACGCTGCCAACGCCAATTACCTGTAAGGCTGCCCATGCTCAGCAAGAAAATTCGAAACTTCGCACTGCTTGGCGTGATCGCCGCCGTGCTGGTCGCGATAGGCTACTGGAACGTCAGCCCCGAGAGCTTCCTCGACAAGCCGGTGGCACAAACCGACGAAAGCGCCATCGACTACTACGCGATCAATGCCCACAGCGTGCAGTTCCTGCCGGACGGCAAGCTGCAGTACGAAATGACCGCCGACAAAGTCGAGCACCTCAAGGCCAGCGAAGTCACCCTGGTGACCACGCCAGACCTGCACATGTACCGCGGCACCGAGTACCCGTGGCACGTGCAGAGCACCCGCGCCGAGGTCAACCCGGACGGCACCGAGGTCGAACTGATCGACAACGTGCGGGTCGCCCGCACCGACGAGAAGAACCGCAACACCATCATCACCAGCACGCGCATGACCGTGTTCCCGCAGAAGCAATATGCGCAGACCGAGCAAGCCGTTAGAATCGACGGCGCCGGTGGCACGACTACGGGCAAAGGAATGAAAGCGTATTTGAAAGAAGGCAGGATGGACCTGCTCTCTAACGTAAGAGGACAGTATGAGGCTCGTTAAAACCATCCCCCTTCTGCTCAGCCTGGGCGTAGCACTGGGAAGCGCGAGCGCCTTCGCCCTGCCGAACGACCGTGACCAGCCGATCCGCATCCAGGCCGACAACGCGCACCTGGACGACAAGCAGGGCGTGGCCACCTACACCGGCGACGTGATCATCACGCAAGGCTCGATGATGATCAAAGGCAACACGGTCACCATGACCCGTGCCGCCTCTGGCGACATCGACGTGGTCACTTCGGTGGGCAACCTGGCCTACTTCGAGCAGCAGCAGAATGCCGCCAAGCCCGACAAGATGAAAGGCTGGGCCGTGACCATCCAGTACCAGGCGCAAAAAGACATGGTGATTCTCACCGACCGCGCCAAGGTCGAGAACGAAGGCAACACCACCGAAGGCGAGAAGATCGTCTACAACACCAAGACCCAGGTGGCCACCGCCGGTCGTGGCGGTAACGTGACTGCACCACGTCAGCGCATCGACATGGTCATTCAACCGAAGAAAAAGGCCGAGTAAATGGCAACCCTCAAAGCCCAGCACCTGGCCAAGAGCTACAAGGGCCGGCAAGTCGTGCGCGACGTCAGCCTGTCCATCGACAGTGGCCAGATCGTCGGCCTGCTCGGCCCCAACGGCGCCGGCAAGACCACCTGCTTCTACATGATCGTCGGGCTGGTCCAGGCCGACCAGGGGCGCGTACTGATCGACAACCTCGACGTCAGCCACCAGCCCATGCATGGTCGCGCCCAGGCCGGCATCGGCTACCTGCCGCAGGAAGCCTCGATCTTCCGCAAGCTGTCGGTGGCCGACAACATCATGGCCATCCTCGAGACCCGCAAGGACCTCGACCGCGACGGCCGGCGCAAAGAGCTGGAAAGCCTGCTGCAGGAGTTCCACATCAGCCACATCCGCGACAACCTGGGCATGAGCCTGTCCGGTGGTGAACGCCGCCGTGTCGAGATCGCCCGCGCCCTGGCCACCGCACCCAAGTTCATCCTGCTGGACGAACCGTTCGCGGGCGTCGACCCCATCTCGGTCGGCGATATCAAGCAGATCATCCATCACCTCAAGAACAAAGGCATCGGTGTACTGATCACCGACCACAACGTTCGCGAAACACTGGACATCTGCGAGACCGCCTACATCGTCAACGATGGCCAACTCATCGCCGAAGGCGATGCCGAAACCATCCTGGCCAACCAGCTGGTCAAGGAAGTCTACCTCGGTCACGAGTTCCGCCTCTGACCCAGGCTGTCTGGAGCACTGGCGCACACGCCCGATCGGGGCTTAAGTGTTACTGTGCTCTAGGCAAACGCTGCAATTTCAGGCATATAACTTGCTTAAAATTGGCGCCCAGCGCCCTACGTGTAGTGGATGGCGCATGCGCGCCGGCGAACAAGGTATTAAGCCCCTGCCATGAAACCATCGCTCGTCCTAAAAATGGGCCAGCAACTGACGATGACACCGCAGTTGCAACAGGCCATCCGTCTGCTCCAGCTCTCCACCCTGGACCTCCAACAGGAAATCCAGGAAGCGCTGGAGTCCAATCCGATGCTCGAACGCCAGGAAGACGGCGACGACTTCGACAACAGCGACCCGATGGCGGACAACGCCGAGAACAAACCGGTCGCCGAAGTGCAGGACAGCAGCTTCCAGGAAACCAGCAGCAACAACAGCGAGAACCTGGAAGAGGGTGAATGGGCCGAGCGCATTCCCAACGAACTACCGGTCGACACCGCCTGGGAAGACATCTACCAGACCAGCGCCAGCAACCTGCCCAGCAACGATGACGACGAGTGGGACTTCACCACCCGCACCTCGGTGGGCGAGAGCTTGCAGAGCCACCTGCTCTGGCAACTCAACCTCGCCCCCATGTCGGACACCGACCGGCTGATCGCCGTGACCCTGATCGACAGCATCAACGGGCAGGGTTATCTGGAAGACACCCTCGACGAAATCTGCGCAGGTTTCGACCCCGAGCTCGATATCGAGCTGGACGAGGTCGAGGCGGTGCTGCATCGCATCCAGCAGTTCGAGCCCGCCGGCATCGGCGCCCGCTCTCTGGGCGAGTGCCTGCTGTTGCAACTGCGCCAGCTGCCGGCGTCCACACCCTGGATGAGCGAGGCCAAACGCCTGGTCACCGACTTCATCGACCTGCTTGGCAGCCGCGACTACAGCCAGCTGATGCGCCGCATGAAGCTCAAGGAAGACGAGCTGCGCCAGGTCATCGAACTGGTGCAGACGCTCAACCCGCGCCCCGGTTCGCAGATCGAGTCCAGCGAACCCGAGTACGTGGTGCCGGACGTCATCGTGCGTAAGGACAGTGAGCGCTGGCTGGTCGAGCTCAACCAGGAAGCCGTGCCGCGCCTGCGGGTCAACCCGCAGTACGCAGGCTTCGTTCGCCGCGCCGACACCAGCGCCGACAACACCTTCATGCGCAACCAGCTGCAGGAGGCGCGCTGGTTCATCAAGAGCCTGCAAAGCCGCAACGAAACCCTGATGAAGGTGGCGACGCAGATCGTCGAGCACCAGCGCGGCTTCCTCGACCACGGCGACGAGGCCATGAAGCCGCTGGTGCTGCACGACATCGCCGAAGCGGTGGGCATGCACGAGTCGACCATTTCCCGCGTGACCACGCAGAAATACATGCACACGCCACGCGGCATCTACGAACTGAAATACTTTTTCTCGAGCCACGTGAGCACCGCCGAAGGCGGCGAATGCTCGTCCACGGCGATCCGCGCGATCATCAAGAAACTGGTGGCTGCGGAAAATCAGAAAAAGCCATTGAGTGACAGCAAGATCGCTGGTTTACTGGAGGCACAAGGCATCCAGGTAGCCCGTCGCACCGTCGCCAAGTACCGCGAGTCGCTGGGGATTGCCCCGTCAAGCGAACGCAAGCGATTGATGTAGCCCCGGGATGTGCCACAGCGTTTCAGTGGCAGGTGCAATACCTGCCTCTTTATGCACGGGCAACAAAGGAGAAGCTGTATGCAAGTCAACATCAGTGGCCAGCATGTAGAAGTCACCCAACCACTGCGCGATTACGTGCTCGAGAAGCTCGCCCGCGTGGAAGGGCATTTCGACAAGATCACCAATGCAACGGTGATCATGAAAGTCGAAAAGCTGCAGCAGAAGGTTGAAGCAACACTCCAGATTCCCGGCGGCGAAGTGGTCGCCAACGCCGAACATCAAGACATGTATGCCGCGATCGACGCTTTAGCTGACAAGCTCGATCGTCAACTGAAAAAACACAAGGAAAAACAGCAAAGCCTGCTGCAAGGTGCAGCCGCCCGCTGATCCCCCTCATCCATGATCCGACTTGAAACCATCCTGACCCCCGGCCGTTCCCTCGTGAACGTGCCGGGCGGCAGTAAGAAGCGCGCCCTGGAAAAGGTCGCCAACCTGATCGCCGAGCAAGTACCCGAGCTGGAGATGCAAGACGTCTTCGACAGCCTGTGGGCTCGCGAAAAACTGGGCTCCACCGGTTTTGGCAATGGCATCGCCATTCCCCACTGCCGCCTGGCAGGTTGCAGCGCGCCTGTCAGCGCCCTGCTGCACCTGGATGCCCCCATCGATTACGATGCCATCGATGGCGCCCCGGTCGACCTGCTGTTCGTCCTGCTGGTCCCCGAAGCCGCCACCGATGCCCACCTTGAACTGCTGCGCCAGATCGCCAGCATGCTCGATCGCAAGGAGGTCCGCGATCGCCTGCGTGCCGCCGGTAGCAGCGAATCACTCTACCAGGTCGTCCTGGACGTACAGAACGAGCACTGAACATGCGCCTGATCATCGTCAGCGGCCGCTCCGGCTCTGGTAAGAGCACCGCACTCGACGTGTTGGAAGACAACGGCTACTACTGCATCGACAACCTGCCTGCCGGGTTGCTGCCGCAGCTGGCGGAGAACGCGCTGATCAACACCGAGCTGCAGCAGCCCAAGGTCGCTGTCTCGATCGACGCGCGCAACCTGCCCAGCCATCTCACGCGCTTTCCAGACCTGCTGGAAGAAGCGCGCGCACGCCATATCCAGTGCGATGTGTTGTACCTGGACGCTGACGAAGAAACACTGCTTAAACGGTTTTCCGAAACCCGCCGACGCCACCCGCTGACCAACGCCAACCGCTCGTTGGCCGAGGCCATCCGCGTGGAAAGTGAGCTGCTGGGCCCCATCGCCGACCTGGCCGACCTGAAGATCGATACCACCAAGCTGAACCTCTATCAGCTACGCGACTCGATCAAGCTGCGCCTGCTCAACCAACCGGAACCGGGCACTGCCTTTCTGGTCGAGTCGTTCGGTTTCAAGCGCGGCATGCCTGTGGATGCCGACCTGGTGTTCGACGTGCGCTGCCTGCCCAACCCCTACTGGAAGCCGGAACTTCGTGAACATTCCGGCCTCGAACAGCCGGTCATTGATTATCTGGCCGCGCAGCCAGACGTCGAGGAGATGTTCCAGGACATCTCCAGCTACCTGCTCAAGTGGCTGCCGCGCTTTGCCGCCAGCAACCGCGCCTATGTCACCATCGCCATCGGTTGCACCGGCGGCCACCACCGCTCGGTCTATATCACCGAACGGCTCGGCCAGCTGCTGCAGCAAACCCTGAAAAACGTCCAGGTCCGCCACCGCGACCTCTAGCCCACAGGATCCGCCTCACGATGCCCGCCCGCGAAATCACCATCATCAACAAGCTGGGCCTGCACGCCCGGGCGGCAGCCAAGTTCGTCGGTGTGGCCGGGCGCTTCCCCTGCGCGGTGCGCGTGGGCCGCGCACCAGACAAACTGGTGGACGGCAAGAGCATCATGGCGGTAATGATGCTGGCCGCCGGCAAGGGCACCCAGGTGCACCTGGCCACCGAGGGTGAGCAGGACACCGACGCCATGGATGCGCTGGTGGAACTGATCAACAACTTCTTCGACGAAGGCGAGTAAACCTTCACCGCGTAACATTCGCTACCAATTGTCGGCGGGCTGATCGTGTGATTGCCACTATACCAATATGGGTATAGATTCGAGGCGATCCCATGGATGCGATCAAGCAGATAAAAGCATTGTTCTGGGTTGGAAGCTCACGCAGGGACATCCAGGCACTGCCAGCAGATGTCCAGGATGTGTTCGGCTTCGCCCTGCATCAGGCACAGGAAGGCGGTAGACACCTACAGGCAAAGGTGCTCAAAGGGTTCTCTGGCTCGGGTGTACTGGAAGTCGTAGAGGACCATTTCGGCGACACCTACCGCGCGGTCTACACCATCTGTCTGGTTGATGCCGTTTACGTACTGCACTGCTTCCAGAAGAAATCCCGCAGCGGCATCAAGACCTCGAAGCAGGACATTGACTTGATCAATGCTCGGCTGAAAATGGCGCAGGCCCACTCGAAGGGGAAAACCACATGATCGAAATCGAAGAAGGCACCGACAACGTCTACGCTGACCTGCACTTCGCCACCCCCCGAGAGATGCTGGTCAAAGCCCGCCTGGCCAGCACTATCTGCAGCATAATCAAGGCACGCCAACTCACCCAGTTACAGGCTGCCGAACTGCTCGGCCTGAGCCAACCCAAGGTCTCCGCCCTCACACGCGGCAAATTCCGCGGTATCAGCGAGAGCAAGATGATCGACTGCCTCGCCCGCTTGGGACGAGACGTGCAGATCGTGGTCAAAGAGGCACCTCAAACCCGACGCGAAGGTCGGGTGGAAGTCATCTTCGCCTGAGGTTCAAGACATCGCCGTATCCATCACCATCATCAAGCAGAAGCCAACGCACAGTCCCAGGCTGGCCAACCGGTGATTGCCGTTACTGCGTGACTCGGGAATGATCTCCTGGGTCACCACCAGCAGCATGGCCCCGGCGGCACAAGCCAACCCCAACGGCAACAGCAGTTCGGCAATGTTCACCAGCCAGGCGCAGATCACCGCAGCCAGCGGCTCGACCAACCCCGATGCGGCGCCGATCAGAAACGCCTTGAACCGCGGCATCCCCGCCCCCGCCAGCACCAGCGCGATCACCAGCCCCTCCGGCACATCCTGTAATGCAATGCCCATGGCCAGGCTGTCGGCATCGGGCATGCCACCGCCGGCGGAGACGCCGATGGCCATACCTTCGGGGATGTTGTGGGCAATGATGGCAATCACGAACAGCCAGATCCGCGCAGCAATTACGGGCTTCTGTTCATGACCGACCAGCGCCTCTGGTGAGGCACCAGAGACCTTCAAGTCAACCAGGAACAGACACAACGCGCCAAACAACAAGCCACTGCTGATCAGCCCGCCGGCGCCCCACGGGCTGAAACCGATGGCCTGGGCGGCATCCAGCCCAGGGATGATCAGCGAAAACGCGGTGGCCGCCAGCATCACGCCAGCGCCGAAACCGAGCAAGGTGTCCGCCACGGCCACCGGCATGTTGCGGATGACCAGTACCGGTACCGCCCCCAATGCCGTACCCAGGGCGCACAAGGCGCCACCCTCCAGCGCCCGCAGCATGCGCGGTTCCAGGTCCAGCCAGGCGATGCCCCGCGCCACCAGCAGCGCGGTGCCGACCAGCAACAGCAAGGTCCCCAGCGCCAGGCGGAACAGGCGCACACTGCCAACAGACATCACCTCGGAGCTCATACCGGTCCGACTCACTTCAATGCTTCAAGGTAGCGACGTTCCACTTCGGACCAGTCGACCACGTTGTAGAACGCGCCGATGTACTCCGGCCGTCGGTTCTGGTACTTCAGGTAGTAGGCGTGCTCCCACACGTCCAGGCCCAGAATCGGGGTGTTGCCGTGCATCAGCGGGCTGTCCTGGTTGGCACTGCTCTCCACCACCAAGGTTTTCTGCGGGGTGACGCTGAGCCAGGCCCAGCCGCTGCCGAAACGGGTCAGGGCGGCTTTGGTGAAGGCCTCTTTGAACGCCTCGAAACCACCCAGTTCGGCGTCGATTGCGCTGGCCACCTGGCCGGTTGGCTGCCCACCGCCCTGGGCCGACATGACCGTCCAGAACAGCGTGTGGTTGGCGTGGCCACCGCCATGGTTGATCACCGCGCCACGCAAGCTCTCAGGCAACTGCTTGACCGCCCCCACCAGTTTTTCGACCGGCCACTGGGCCCAGTCGGTACCCTCGACAGCGGCATTCAGGCCGTTGACGTAGGTCTGATGGTGCTTGGTGTGGTGGATCTCCATGGTCTGGGCATCGATATGTGGCTCCAGCGCATCGTAGGCATAGGTCAGTGCAGGCAAGGTATGCGGCATTTCAATGAATTCCGTAGGCGGGAGATTGAGTAACGTCCGGCTGCACAAGCAACTCGCTCGACGCTGGCGAGTGGCGATTGAGCAGGCGCTCGGTGCGTGGGTATTGCCCGTATTCGGCGATGAACCCCAGCAGCTCGGTATAGGTTCGGGCGCTATGGCGCAACGCGGCATCGCGCAGCGCCTGAGGCAGACGCGGCGCCTGGCTGGCCTGAAGCAGCCGCTGGTGAGCGGCGCACAGGTAGTCGGCGCTCTCGTGCGGCTGGTTCAGGCGCAGGTGCAGGTCGGCCAGGTTGTGATGGGCGATGACCAGCGCGGCCACCGCCTCGTCGACGTCATGCCAGCGCTCGAACAGCACCTGGGCCAGGGCCAGCGCCTGCAGGTAGTGTTCCCGGGCATCGACCAGCTCCCCTTGCTCGAACAGCTGGTTAGCGGTTTGCGTGGTGCGTCTCCAGTGCTGCATGACGTGCCTCCTGGGCGGCCCTGGCTCAGATGCCGCCGGCGGTGAGTTTTTCCGGGTCGAGCAGGGCTTCGAGCTGATCGCGCGACAGGTCGGTGTGCTCCAGCGCCACGTCGATGATCGGCCGGCCCTGCTTGTAGGCGGTCTTGGCGATCTCGGCGGCCTTGAGGTAACCGATGATCGGGTTCAGCGCGGTGACCAGGATCGGGTTGCGCGACAGCGCTTCCTTGAGCTTGCCTTCATTGACCTTGAAGCTGGCGATGGCCTTGTCCGCCAACAGCCGGCTGACGTTGGCCATCAGCTCGATGCTCTCCAGCAGGTTGCGGGCGATCACCGGCAGCATCACGTTCAACTCGAAGTTGCCCGACTGGCCAGCCACGGCGATGGTGGCGTCGTTGCCGATCACCTGGGCCGCAACCATGGCGGTGGCTTCCGGGATGACCGGGTTGACCTTGCCCGGCATGATCGACGAGCCCGGCTGCAAGCCTTGCAGCTCGATTTCGCCAAGCCCGGCGAGTGGACCGGAGTTCATCCAGCGCAGGTCGTTGGCGATCTTCATCAGGGCCACGGCAGCGGTCTTGAGCTGGCCAGACAAGGCCACGGCGGTGTCCTGCGAGCCGATCAGGGCGAACAGGTTGTCACCTGGGGTGAACTCGACCTGGGTCAGGCCGCTGAGCTGCCGGGCGAAACCAGCCGCGAACTGCGGGTGGGCATTGATGCCAGTGCCTACCGCCGTGCCGCCCTGGGCCAGCGCTTGCAGGCTCGGCAGGGTGGCTTCGATATGCGCCTGGGCACCCTTGATCTGCGCGGCCCAGCCACCCAGCACCTGGCTCATGCGCACCGGCATGGCATCCATCAAGTGGGTGCGGCCGGTCTTCACGAACGGATGCACTTCAACGGCCTTGGCCTCGATCACCTGGGTCAGGTGGCGCAGGGCCGGCAGCAGTTGTTCATGCAAGGCCAGCGCGGCACTGACGTGGATGGTGGTGGGGATGATGTCGTTGCTGCTCTGGCCACAATTGACATGGTCGTTGGCATTGACCGGCTCGCCCAGCACACGGCTGGCCAGGGTGGCGATGACTTCGTTGGCGTTCATGTTCGAACTGGTGCCGGAACCGGTCTGGAACACATCCACCGGGAAGTGCTGGATGAAGTCGCCGGCCAGCAGCTGTTGCACCGCCTTGACGATGGCATCGCCCTGCCCCGCGCTCAGTTGCTCCAACTCGACATTGGCCTTGGCCGCCGCCGCCTTGGCCAGCAGCAGGGCGCGGATGAACTGGGCCGGCATCGGCTTGCCGCTGACCGGGAAGTTGTCGACCGCACGCTGGGTCTGGGCACCGTACAGGGCCTGGGCCGGCACCTGCAGTTCGCCCATGCTGTCGCGTTCGATACGGGTATCACTCATCGTCAAGTCCTTGCATCAGTTCTTCGGGAGAAATCGATGGCAGCAGCACGCAGTTGGCGAGCTGCATGGCGTAGGGTTGCCAGCGCTGGTTCTGTTCGCGGCGGTCGAGGTTGCGCAGGTCGAGCAGCGGGCGCCAGGCCTGGTCCAGGCACAGGCAGCGCCAATGCCAGGGCAGCATGCGGTCGTTGGCGGTATCCAGCAGCAGGCGGAAGGCGGTCAGCGCCACCGTCCAGGGCGAGGTTTCGGTGCAGCACACCAGGTAGCGGCCTTCAGCCAGGTAGTGCTCGATCAGGCGCGGCTCATCAGGTTCGAGCGCGCAGCGGATGCGCCGGCTGAGCCAGCGCCAGTTTTCCAGGTAGGGCAGTTCGTGGAGGACGGATTTCATGAACATCATCGCCGGGTGACTGGATAATGATATTCATTATTAATTGATAATTAGAATCAATTCAAGACGAGCAAAAGCAAATAAAAACCCGGCGCGATGGCCGGGCCGGGTCGGAGATGGTCAGCACAGGGGGTTGTGGGAGCGGGCTTGCCCCGCGAGGGTGATGACACGCATCACGGGGCAGGCCCGCTCCCACAAAAGCACATCAGCTGCCCGCCACGGTCATCCGCTCGATCAGCACCGAGCCACTGTGGATATTGCTACGGGTCTCGATATCGCTGCCGATCGCCACGATCTGCTGGAACATGTCCTTCATATTGCCGGCGATGGTCACCTCCTGCACGGCATGCTGGATCTCGCCGTTCTCCACCCAGAAGCCCGCCGCGCCGCGGGAGTAGTCCCCCGTCACCATGTTCAGGCCATGGCCCATCAGCTCGGTCACCAGCAAACCGCGGCCCATGCGCCGGATCAACGCCGCCTGGTCCTCCACGCCATGGGTGACGAACAGGTTGTGCACGCCTCCCGAGTTGGCGGTGCTGGGCAACTGCAACTTGCGCCCGGAGTAGGTACCCAGGATGTAGGACACCAGCTCGCCCTTGTCGACGAACGGCTTGGCATAGGTGGCCAGGCCATCGCCATCGAATGCCGCACTGCCCAGCGCGCGCGGAATGTGCGGGCGCTCGTCCAGCGTCAACCAGGTGGGGAACAGGCGCTGGCCGATGGTGCCTTCGAGGAACGACGACTTGCGGTACAGGTTGCCGCCGGAGATCGCCGACAGGAAGCTGCCGAACAGCCCACCCGCAAGCTCGGCAGAGAACAGCACTGGCACTTCGCAGGTCGGCACCGGGCGTGCGCCCAGGCGGCTGGCCGCGCGCTGGGCGGCACGCTGGCCAATGCTGCGCGGGTCGGCCAGCAACTGGCCCTGGCGATTGACGTCGTACCAGTAGTCGCGCTGCATCTGCCCGTCACCCTCGGCGATCATCACGCAGCTCAGGCTGTGGCGGGTCGAAGCGTAGCCACCGATGAAGCCATGGCTGTTGCCATAGACCCGCACGCCCTGGTGGGTATTGAGGGTGGTGCCGTCGGCGTTGAGGATGCGCTTGTCGGCATCGAAGGCTGCCGCTTCGCAGGCCAGCGCCATCTCGATGGCCTTTTCCGGCTCGATGTCCCAGTCGTGGTACAGGTCGAGGTCGGGGATCTCGCGGGCCATCAGCGCAGCATCCGCCAGGCCCGAGCATTCGTCTTCGGAGGTGTGCTTGGCGATGGCCAGGGCCGCCGCAACGGTTTCGCGGATGGCCTCAGGCCCACTGGCCGACGTGCTGGCCGAACCCTTGCGCTGGCCAACGTAGAGGGTGATGCCGAAACCCTGGTCGCGGTTGAATTCGACGGTCTCGACCTCGCGCTGGCGCACCGTGGTGGACAGGCCCTGCTCCAGCGACACCGCCACTTCGCAGGCACTGGCGCCCTGCCGGCGCGCTTCGGCGACGATCGCCTCGACCTGTTCCTGCAACGCCGGCAGGTCCTTGGGGCCTACGCTCTGGACTGCACTCATGGTTCTCTCCACTCAAAAATTCTGCGTACGGCTTGGGTCATTCTACGACCGGGCCGGACAAGCGGCCCCCGACTGGTTATCATGGCGGCGATTTCTTGCGGACGGCCCCCATGGTTGATTCTTACGACGACGCCTTCGATGGCGAAAAAAGCAAAACCCAGATCAAGCGCGAGCTGCATGCGCTGGTCGAACTCGGTGAACGCCTCACCACCCTCAAGGCCGACACCCTGGCCCGCCTGCCCCTGACCGACGAGCTGCGCAAGGCACTCGACGAGGCCAGCAAGCACACCGCCCATGGCGCCCGCAAACGCCACATGTCGTTCGTCGGCAAGCTGATGCGCGTACAGGACCTGGACGCCATTCATGCCGTGCTCGAACAGATCGACAGCTCGACCCGCCAGTACAACGAGCGCTTCCACAACCTGGAGCGCTGGCGCGATCGCCTGATCGACGGTAACGACGAAGACCTCGAGCGCTTCGTCAACGAATACCCCGACACCGACCGCCAGCACCTGCGCTCGCTGATCCGTCATGCCCAGCACGAAAAGGCGCGGAACAAGCCGCCTGCCGCCATGCGCAAGGTGTTCAAGTACATCCGCGACCTCGACGAGGTCCAGCGCGGATTGCGTTGAAGCCATCGCGGGGCAGGCCCGCTCCCACATCGCCTTTGCCGGCGTGTGTGGGAGCGGGCTTGCCCCGCGATCGTTGATCACGCGCCGGTACCACCTACCGTAATCGCATCCAGCTTCAGCGTCGGCTGGCCAACGCCCACCGGCACCGATTGCCCATCCTTGCCGCACGTACCCACGCCGCTGTCCAGCGCCAGGTCGTTGCCGACCATCGACACCCGGCTCATCGCCTCCGGACCATTGCCAATCAACGTTGCGCCCTTGACCGGTGCGGTGATCTTGCCGTCTTCGATCAAGTACGCCTCGCTGGTGGAGAACACGAACTTGCCGCTGGTGATGTCCACCTGGCCACCGCCAAGGTTGGCGCAATAGATGCCCTTCTTCACCGAGGCGATGATTTCCTGCGGGTCGCTGTCGCCGGCGCGCATGTAGGTATTGGTCATGCGCGGCATTGGCAGGTGGGCGTAGGACTCGCGCCGGCCGTTGCCGGTGACCGCCATGCCCATCAGGCGGGCGTTGAGCTTGTCCTGCATGTAACCCCTCAGGATGCCGTTTTCGATCAGCGTGGTGCACTCGGTCGGGGTGCCTTCGTCATCGACGCTGAGCGAACCACGGCGCCCTTCGAGCGTGCCGTCGTCGACGATGGTGCACAGCTTCGAAGCCACTTGTTCGCCGATACGGCCACTGAACGCCGAGCTGCCCTTGCGGTTGAAGTCACCCTCCAGGCCGTGGCCCACCGCCTCGTGCAGCAGCACACCGGACCAACCCGGACCCAGCACCACCGGCAGCGTGCCAGCCGGTGCGGGGATCGCCTCGAGGTTGACCAGCGCCTGGCGCAGCGCTTCACGGGCATAGCCCATGACCCGCTCTTCGGTGAAGTAGCGGTAGTCGGTACGCCCGCCACCGCCCTGCCCGCCCCGCTCGCGGCGGCCGTTCTGCTCGACGATGACACTGACGTTGAAACGCACCAGCGGCCGTACATCGGCAGCCAGGCTGCCATCGGTGGCGGCGACCAGGATGCGCTCCCAGACACCCGCCATGCTCACGCTGACCTGCTGGATACGCGGGTCGAGGGCGCGGGTCGCGGCATCGACACGCTTGAGCAGCTCGACCTTCTCGGCGCGGCTGAGCACATCCAGCGGGTTGTCATGCGCGTACAGCGCGGTCACATCCTGGCTGCGGAAGGCCTGTACCTTGCCTTCCTGGCCGGCGCGGGAGATCGACCGCGCGGCACGGGCGGCCGAGGTCAGCGCTTCGAGATTGATCGCGTTGCTGTAGGCGAAGCCGGTCTTCTCGCCGGACTGGGCACGTACGCCCACGCCCTGGTCGAGGTTGAAACTGCCTTCCTTGACGATGCCGTCTTCCAGCGCCCAGGTTTCCGAGATCTGGCCCTGGAAGTACAGGTCGGCGGCATCGATGCCGGGCCCGGCCACCTCGCCCAGCACCGCCTGCAGGCTGTCGAGGGTCAACCCGCCCGGGGCCAGGAGCTGCTCACTGACGGTGGAAAACATCTGGCTCATAGTCACTCCGAGGTGTGCGCAGGCCGCAAGGCGTCCTGCGAGAAAAAGCGCCGGTGGCTGACCACCGGCATGCGCGCCCGGATGGACGCCTGTTCTTCACTGTCGCGGGTGGCGAGCAATACCGCTTCGCCCCGCGCCTGTTGCGCAACGATCCGCCCCCAGGGGTCGATGATCGCCGCCTGGCCATGGGTTTCCCGCGGCCCTGGATGCACGCCACCCTGGGCGGCAGCCAACACATAGCATTGGGTTTCGATGGCCCGCGCACGAATCAGCACTTCCCAGTGCGCAGCACCCGTCACCGCAGTGAACGCCGCCGGCGCGCTGATCAGCTCGGCCCCGGCTGCGCGCAAGGCGCTGTACAGCTCGGGGAAACGCAGGTCGTAGCACACCGTCAAACCCAGGCGCCCCACCGGTGTATCGGCCACCACCACCTGGCTGCCATGGGCATAGTCGTCAGACTCGCGATAACGGCCACGGTTGTCGGCCACGTCCACGTCGAACAGGTGCAGCTTGTCGTAGCGTGCGGCGAACTCGCCGTGTTCGTCGATCAACAACGAGCAGGCATGGGCTTTCATGCCCGGCTGGCCGACCGGCGGCAACGGCAAGGTGCCGGCGACAATCCATAACCTGAGGTCGCGAGCGGCCTGTTTCAACCAGGGCAGAATCGGCCCCTCGCCCAGCGCCTCGGCGCGGCCGAGGGCGGCGGCGTCGCGCCGGCCCATGGCGGCGAAGTTCTCCGGCAACACGGCCAGCCGCGCGCCGCCTGCGGCGGCCTGCTCCAGCAGCGCCCTGGCACGTTGCAGGTTGGCCAGCACATCGTCCTGGCTGACCATCTGGATCACCGCAACTGTCATCCTGCCCCCGGGTTACTTATCAAAAGGTTTCACAAAAGTGATTTTAGGCTCTTTGACCGGCCCTTCGACCCGATAGTGCACACTGGCGAAGCGCGATACACGGTCACCGATCAGGCGATCGACCAGGAACAACGCGCCGCCCACCGCCGGCGCACCGACGATCAGCGCCGCCAGCGGCAGGTTATTGGTCACGGGTAGGGTGACCTGCAGGTTGGCATCGACCCGATCACGCACCAGGTCCAGGGTGCCGTCGAGCTCGAAGTTGCTCGACGGCCCGGTGACGGTGATCGGTTCACGCGTCACGTACACCCCCTCGCTGGCCACCAGCAGGCCCTTGACCCGGTCGTAGGCCAGGCCCTTGCTGAACAGGTCGGAGAAGTCCAGGCGCAGGCGGCGGCCGATCGAGTTGAAGTTGAGCAGGCCGAACACCCGCAGGGCCTGGGCGCTACCCTCGACTTCGACGAACTGCCCGGAGCGCAGGGCGGCATCGAGGCTGCCGGAGAAGCGGTTGAGGCTGACCCAGGCCGGCGAGCCCGGCCAGCGCCCGTCCACATCCATGCGGAAGTCACGGCTGGTGGCCGATGGCGCGAAGCCCCAGGCCTTGAGCACATCGGCCAGGTTCTTGCCGTCCAGGCGGCCCTTGTACCAGCTCGAAGCGCTGCCGGGCGCGCCTTCCCAGCCACCGCTGCCATCGATGCGCAGGCCCTTGAGGTCGAGGTCGATATCTTCCATGGCCATGCCGCGCGGGGTCTGGCGCAACTTGAGGGCGACATTGCCGAACAGATCGTCACCGCGATACAGCTTGTCGATGGTCAGGTCCAGCGCCGGCACCCGGCGCGGATCGACATCAGCCAGTGGGTCGGGGGCGTTCTCCGGCTGGCTTTCGTTGGGGTTGGCGGGCGGCAGGCGCAGGGTCTGCAGGCGGATGTTCATGGGCGCGCCCTTGGCATCGGGAATGCGCGCATTGCCGATGACCTCTTTGCTGTCCAGGCGCAGGTCCCAGGCCGGGCCGCCTCGCGCCAGGCGTACCACCGCCTGGTTGAGGTCCATGCCGAAGGCCTTCAGTTGGCCGATGCTCAAGTCGACGCCCAGCAGGCTCTGCCGCGCGTTGCCGCCAGGGTCCTGGCCGCCAAGACGGTCCATCTGCTGCTGCCAGGGGGCCAGGTCCAGTGTGTCGAGTCGCCCCCGCACGCGCAGGCCCTGACTGGCCGGCGGGTTGGCCTCGCCAGTGCCCAGCAACAGCTCGCCACGGCCCTGGGCCAACTTGTCGGCGGGCGCGGCGTAGGCAAAGCGGGCAAGGTCGGCGTAGCGGGCGTCGATACGCCGCTCCGGCCCTTGCAGGGTCAGGCTGAAGCGGCTGTCGCGGGCGTCCGCCGCCGCCTTGCCGAAGGGTGCCGGCAAGTCGATGACCAACCCCTGTAGCGAGGACTCGACCGTCAGCCGGTTGTCCTGGCTACCCAGCATGACCTGCAATTGGTAGGGCAGCTCGCCGGAGGCCGGCAGCGCCTGCTGGAACTGCAGCCAGTCGGTCAGGGCCTTGAGCCCCACCACGCCACTGGCGCTGATGCGGCTCTGGATCTGCCCACCCTTGCCTTCGGCGGCGATTTGCGCAGTGACCGGTTTGCCGAATGCCTGCAAGGTAATGCCCTTGCCACTCAGGCCTTTGTCGAAATCGAAGCTGAAATCACCTTTGAGCCGCTTCAGCTCAAGCGTTGGCGGCGCGACTTTCAACGTCGCGTCGGCGGTGGCGAAGTCCACCAGCACCTTGGGCCGCTGCCCATGGGCCAGCGGGATGTCCAGCTTGACCTTGCCCTTGAGCGGGCCTGCGCCTTCCCAGCCGGCGAAGATCGCCCCGGTACCGATCGGCGCCTCCTTGAGGATCTTCAGGCCATCGCCAAGGCTGCCGTCGAAATCGCCATCCAGGTGCAGGTGGCTGTGCTGGTCACCCTCGACATGGGGAATGTTCACGTTGACATCCGTGACCCGGGTATCGAGCAGCAGGCCTTTGCGGGCCTTGATGCGCACCCCGGTGTCCTCGATATAGACATCGCCCTCGACCTGCTGCACCTGCGGCCAGCCTGGCTGGAAGTCCAGCGCGGCGTCATGCACCTTGAAGAACAGGCTGATGTCGCGGGCATGGGGCGGCGCGCCATGGTTGAGCGAGCCCTGGTACTGAAAATAGCCCTCGTCGACGTTGCCCTTGACGATGGCGCTGCGCAGCCACTCGTCCAATGCCGGGCTGAGCACTTCAGGCAGGTACTTGGCGGTGTAGCGGCCATCGCCCTCGGTCAGGCCGACGCGCAGGTCCATGTAGTCTTCACGGCCTTCCTCGAACCACAGGCGGATCAGGAAGTCGGCAGCGATCTTGCCCTCCTCGCCCAGCACCTTGATGTACGGCGCGATAAGCGTGAAGCCTTCCTTGTCGAGCGTCCAGGTCAGGCGCGCATTGGCTTTCTGGTAGTGCCAGGGTTTGGCGAAGATCGGGTACAGGTGCAGCATGAACGCATCGGTATCCAGGCGCAGTTCGCCCTGGCCCAGGTCACCGCTGATGGCGCCGCTGACGTTACCGGCCGCCGGTGCACCGTGGTAGGCGTCGAAACCGACCTTCTCCAGGTTGGCGGCGAACTGCACGCGCTGGTCGCCTTCGGCCTTGGGCCGGATGTCCAGGCGCACATTGCGCAGCGCACCGGTCACCTTGAGGGCATCGACTGCGGCCATTGCCGGCTCCGGCAGGGGGGCGAGGGCTTCGATCAGCGGCGTCAACGGGGTCAAATCCAGGCGGTCGGCCTGGACCTGCCAGGATTCTTCGGCGGGGGTCTGGCCTGCGCGCTGCGCCAGTTGCAGGTGCGACTCCCAGCGGGTCTTGCCGATGTTCGTGGCGAGCGAGTCGAGCACCACATCGAAACCTTCGTCCTTGCGCTGGAACCAGGCCGCCAGGGCCAGGTTTTCGAGGGTGACGGCCTTGCGTGTGCTGTAGGCGCCCTTGAGCTGCGGTGCGTTCAAGCGTGCCACGGCCCGCTGCAACTGGCCCTGGCTCCAGTCGATCCACAACTCGCCACCGGCACGCAGCGTGCTGGCCTGCCATTGGCCCAGCAGGCGCGGTGGCAACCAGCGCGCCCAATCGCTCTGCGGCAGGCTGAGGTAGGCTTCGATGCGCCCGTCACGCCAGGCCTTGGCCGTGGCCTGGGTGCGCAGCTTTACTGCAAGCGGCTGGCCATCGGGCAAGGTGGCGCGCAGGTCGAGGCTCTGGCGCGAGGCGCCGGCCTGCAAACCGAGGCTGACGTAGGTGAGCGTGAGGGGTTCGCGCTGCCAGGGGTGCAACGTGACCTGGCTGTCGAACAGGTCGACACGCCCCAGCTGGCGCAGGCGCTTGAGTGCCTCGGCCGGGTCGAATGGGGCGTCATCCTGGTGTGGCAGGCCTTCGAGCGCCCAGGCGCCTTGCTCGTCCTCACGCAGGATCAGTTGCAGGCCACCCAGTTGCACCCGGGCCAGCCGCACTTCACGGGCCTTGAGGCTGGCCCACAGGTCCGGCACCAGCTTGACCTCGTCCAGGCGCAGCGCGTCCGCGCCCTCGCCCAGTTGCAGGTCACGTACCCGCAGCACCGGGGCCAGTCCGCTCCAGCGCCCCTCCAGTGCTCCGACATGCACAGGCAAGCCCAAGGCCTGTTCGGCCTTGAGCTCGACATCCGCACGGTATTCGGCGACCAGTGGTATCAGTTGCCGACCGAGGCTGACATACAGCGCCACCAGCACCGCCAGCAGGGCGCAGATTGCCAACCCCCAGCGGGTCAAGGCGCCCAGAACGCGGGTCAGACGTTCCATGGCCAAGGCCCTCCAAGTCGTCCATTAACTATGGCCGGGGAATGACGCTTTGCCAGCCCTTCCGTGGGCCACCCGTGGTCAAGCAGGGTCAGAGCAGCACCACATCGTATTGTTCCTGGGAGTACATGGATTCGACCTGGAAGCGAATGGTTCGCCCGATGAACGCTTCCAGTTCGGCGACGTTGCCCGATTCTTCGTCGAGCAGGCGGTCGACCACCTTCTGGTTGGCCAGCACCCGATAGCCTTCGGCCTGGTAGGCGCGGGCCTCACGCAGGATCTCGCGGAAGATCTCGTAACAAATAGTCTCGGGGGTCTTCAGCTTGCCGCGCCCCTGGCAGGCGGCGCAGGGCTCGCAGAGCACCTGTTCGAGGCTTTCGCGGGTGCGCTTGCGGGTCATCTGCACCAGGCCCAGCTCGGTGATGCCGATGATGTTGGTCTTGGCGTGATCACGCTCGAGCTGCTTCTCCAGCGTACGCAGGACCTGGCGCTGGTGCTCCTCGTCCTCCATGTCGATGAAGTCGATGATGATGATCCCGCCGATGTTGCGCAGGCGCAGCTGGCGGGCAATGGCGGTGGCCGCTTCGAGGTTGGTCTTGAAGATGGTTTCTTCGAGGTTGCGATGGCCGACGAACGCACCGGTGTTGACGTCGATGGTGGTCATCGCCTCGGCCGGGTCGACCACCAGGTAGCCCCCGGACTTGAGCGGCACCTTGCGCTCCAGCGCACGCTGGATCTCGTCCTCGACACCGTACAGGTCGAAGATCGGCCGTTCGCCGGGGTAATGTTCCAGACGATCGGCAATTTCCGGCATCAGTTCGGCGACGAACTGCGTGGTTTTCTGGAAGGTTTCCCGGGAGTCGATGCGGATCTTCTCGATCTTGGCGTTGACCAGGTCGCGCAGGGTACGCAGGGCCAGCCCCAGGTCTTCGTAGATCACAGTGGGCGCGCCGCAGGTCTGGATCTGCGCGCCGATCTGCTCCCACAAGCGGCGCAGGTAGCGGATGTCCTGGAGGATGTCCTCGGCACGCGCGCCTTCGGCGGCGGTGCGCAGGATGAAGCCGCCGGCGTCCTTCATCTCTTCCTTGGCCATGCAGTCGGCGACCACCTGCTTGAGGCGTTCGCGCTCGGCTTCTTCCTCGATTTTCAACGAGATGCCGACATGGCTGCTGCGCGGCATGTACACCAGGTAGCGCGACGGGATCGACAACTGGGTGGTCAGGCGCGCGCCCTTGGTGCCGATCGGGTCCTTGGTCACCTGCACCACCAGCGCCTGGCCCTCGTGGACCAGCGCGGTGATGGTCTCCACCGCCGAGCCTTCGCGCTGGGAGATCTCGGACGCATGGATGAACGCCGCGCGCTCCAGGCCGATGTCGACGAAGGCCGCCTGCATGCCCGGCAGCACCCGCACCACCTTGCCCTTGTAGATGTTGCCGACGATGCCACGGCGCTGGGTGCGCTCGACGTGCACTTCCTGCAGGACACCGTTCTCCACCACTGCCACGCGTGATTCCATCGGGGTGATGTTGATCAGGATCTCTTCACTCATGGCAGGCTCTCGTCAATGGTCTGGGGTAATCATGGATCGCTGCGGGGTGGCTGGCTAGCGTGGCGCCGAATCCTCCGGCAGCTGCCAGCAGGGAATGGCGAACTGCTCCAGCAGTTCGGCCGTCTCGCTCAGAGGCAAACCGACTACGGCGGAGTAACTGCCCTCGATGCCGCTGACGAACACCGCGCCCAAACCCTGGATGGCATAGCCACCGGCCTTGTCCAGCGGCTCGCCGCTGGCCCAGTAGCGCAGGGCTTCTTCGAAGGAGATGGCGCGAAAACGCACAGTGGTAGTGATGCAGCGGCTGATACTGCGCTGGCCATCGGTCAAGGCCACGGCGGTGAGCACCTGGTGCTCGCGCTTGGACAGGTCGCCGAGCATGGCCAGGAAGTGTTCACGGTCTTCTGGCTTGCCGAGGATATCGTCGTCCAGCACCACCGTGGTGTCCGCCCCCAGCACCACACCGGTGCCGTCGGTCTGGGCGAAACCGGCCACCGCCTTGGCCTGGGCCAGACGCTCGACGTAAGCCGCCGGGGCTTCGCCGGGCAGCGGGGTTTCATCAATCGGCGCGCTGACGACGGTGAATGGCACGCCGATCTGGGTCAGCAGTTCACGACGGCGCGGCGAACCGGAGGCCAGGTAAAGGTGAGGCATGTGGACATCTCCCTGTCAGTGGTGACGCAGCGTCAGTGAATGTGCAGGCGCACGCGCAAGCCGCGCAGGGCAAAACTCACCCAAGGCCAGAGCAAGGCACTGATCACCGCCGACCAGACCAGCGCCAGGGTTGGCAGCCGGTTGCCGGTCAGGGCGCTGAGCCACAGCTGGATCAGCTGGGCGATGCCGAAGATCACCAGGATCACCAGGCTCTGTTGCCACATGGGGAACATGCGCAAACGCTGCTGCAACGACAGCACCAGGAAGGTGATCAAGGTGAGGATGAGCGCGTTCTGCCCCAGCAAGGTGCCATACAGCACATCCTCGGCCAGGCCCAGCAGAAAGGCGGTGGTCATGCCAACCTTGCCAGGGACGGTGAGCGTCCAGAAGGCCAGCAGCAGCGCCAGCCACATGGGTCGGAACACTTCCATGAACTGCGGCAGGGGCGAAACGCTGAGCAACAGGCCGATGGCGAAGGTCAGCCAGATGGCCCAGCCGTTTCTGCTACGGGTGCTGGCCATTTATTGTCTCCGGGGCTGGGCAGGCGCGGCGGCCGGCTGAGCCGGTGTCGGCGCATGCGCAGCCGGGGTGGCTGCAGGTGTCGTCGGTGCCACAGCGGGCACGGCCTGGCTGGCATTGGCAGGCGCCGCAGGCGTGGCCGGGGCCTGAACATGGCCGGCGCCCTGGCGATCAGCTTCTTCCTGGGCGATCGCTGCCTCGGTGGCGCGCTCTTCCGGTGTGCGTCGGTCGCTGAACACCAGCAGCATGTAGCGGCTGCGGTTGAGCGCGGCGGTGGGGATGGCGCGGACGATGGCGAACGGCTGGCCGGAGTCGTGGATCACTTCGTTGACCGTGGCCACCGGGTAACCCGCCGGGAAGCGCTGGCCCATGCCGGAACTGACCAGCAGGTCGCCTTCCTTGATATCGGCGGTGTCGGCCACGTGGCGCAGCTCCAGGCGTTCCGGGTTGCCGGTGCCGCTGGCGATAGCGCGCAGGCCGTTGCGGTTGACCTGCACCGGAATGCTGTGGGTGGTGTCGGTGAGCAGCAGCACCCGCGCGGTGTACGGCATCAGCTCGACCACCTGGCCCATCAGGCCGCGGGCATCGAGCACCGGCTGGCCGAGGAACACCCCATCGCGCTCGCCCTTGTTGATCAGGATGCGGTGGGTGAACGGGTTGGGGTCGACACCGATCAGCTCGGCGACCTCGACCTTCTCGTTGACCAGCGCCGACGAGTTGAGCAACTCGCGCAGGCGCACGTTCTGCTCGGTCAGGGCGGCCAGCTTCTGCAGGCGCCCCTGCAGCAGCAGGGCTTCGGTCTTGAGTTTCTCGTTCTCGGCGATCAGCTCGGTGCGGCTGCCAAACTGGCCAGCAACACCTTGCCACATGCGCTGCGGCAAGTCGGTGATCCAGTAGGATTCCATCAACACCAGGCCCATCTGGCTGCGGACCGGCTTGAGCAGGTCGAAGCGCGAGTCGACCACCATCAGCGCGACCGACATCACCACCAGCACGAGCAGGCGAACGCCCAGCGAGGGGCCCTTGGAGAAAAGCGGTTTAATGGGCCGTTCCTCGTGGACGACTCAGAAAGTCATTGGACATGGGGCAACGCACCGGCCTGCTTGCGGGTTGACGGAATCGACGCCCGAACGGGCGCCAGCGCAGCGCATACAGGTAGCACTGTGCGTGCCACCTGTAAACCTGCGGATACACGGCTACGCCAGCGATCACTCGCTGGAGAGCAGGTCCATGGCGTGCTTGTCCATCATCTCCAGCGCACGGCCACCGCCGCGGGCGACGCAGGTCAGCGGGTCTTCGGCGACGATCACCGGCAGGCCGGTTTCCTGGGCCAGCAGCTTGTCCAGGTCACGCAGCAGGGCGCCACCACCGGTCAGCACCAGGCCACGCTCGGCGATGTCCGAGGCCAGCTCCGGTGGCGATTGCTCCAGGGCGCTCTTGACCGCCTGGACGATGGTCGCCAGCGATTCTTGCAGCGCTTCGAGCACTTCGTTGGAGTTCAGGGTGAAGGCACGTGGTACGCCCTCGGCCAGGTTGCGGCCACGCACGTCGACTTCGCGCACTTCGCCGCCTGGGTAGGCGGTACCGATTTCCTGCTTGATGCGCTCGGCGGTGGATTCGCCGATCAGGCTGCCGTAGTTGCGGCGCACGTAGGTGACGATGGCTTCGTCGAAGCGGTCGCCGCCAACCCGCACGGATTCGGCGTAGACCACACCGTTGAGCGAGATCAGGGCGATCTCGGTGGTACCACCACCGATGTCGACGACCATCGAGCCACGGGCCTCTTCGACCGGCAGGCCGGCACCGATGGCGGCGGCCATGGGCTCTTCGATCAGGAACACTTCACGGGCGCCGGCACCGAGGGCCGACTCACGAATGGCACGGCGCTCGACCTGGGTCGACTTGCACGGCACGCAGATCAGCACCCGTGGGCTGGGCTGCAGGAAGCTGTTTTCATGCACCTTGTTGATGAAGTACTGCAGCATTTTTTCACAAACGCTGAAGTCGGCGATCACGCCGTCCTTCATCGGACGAATGGCTGCAATGTTGCCGGGGGTGCGGCCCAGCATGCGCTTGGCTTCGGTACCGACTGCGACGACGCTTTTCTGGTTGCCGTGGGTACGGATGGCAACAACCGAGGGCTCATTCAGGACGATACCGCGCTCACGCACGTAGATAAGGGTGTTGGCAGTACCCAGGTCGATGGACAGATCGCTGGAAAACATGCCACGCAGTTTCTTGAACATGGGAAAGTGACCCTGGGGAAAGCGTGGGTAAAAAAGTGCGGCAAACTCTAACAATGGCAGGGATTTTGGGCAAGGAGCCAATATGTTAAATTGGTCGTTTTTCCGAGCATGCCTGCCGATGATCGCGGCCCTTTGACCGCCGAAATCCCGGCATGTTCCTCATCTACGGACCCTTTCCGTCTGTCGTTTTCCCTGGAGATCCCCATGGCGCTGCAACGCTCCGACGTGGAAAAGATCGCCCATCTGGCCCGCCTGGGCCTGAATGAAGGCGAATTGCCACGCATCACCGATGCCTTGAACAGTATTCTCGGGCTGGTCGACCAGATGCAGGCCGTCGACACCACGGGCATCGAACCGCTCGCCCACCCGCTGGAGACCACCCAGCGCCTGCGCCCCGACCAGGTCACCGAAAGCAACCAGCGCGACCGCTACCAGGCCGTCGCCCCGTCGACCGAGAACGGTCTGTACCTGGTTCCGAAAGTCATCGATTAAGGGATAGCGCCTGCCATGCATCAACTCACTCTGGCCGAGATCGCCCGTGGCCTCGCCGACAAGTCGTTCTCCTCTGAAGAACTGACCGGCACGCTGCTGACGCGCATCAAGCAGCTCGACCCGCAGCTCAACAGCTTCATCACCATCACCGAACAACAGGCCCTGGAACAGGCCCGCGCCGCCGACGCCCGTCGCGCCGCTGGCGAAACCGGCGCGCTGCTGGGCGCCCCGATCGCCCACAAAGACCTGTTCTGCACCAACGGCGTGCGCACCAGCTGCGGCTCGAAGATGCTCGACAACTTCACCGCGCCCTACGACGCCACCGTGGTCGCCAAGCTGGCCGAAGCCGGCATGGTGACCCTGGGCAAGACCAACATGGACGAATTCGCCATGGGCTCGGCCAACGAGTCCAGCCACTACGGCGCGGTGAAGAACCCGTGGAACCTCGAACACGTACCGGGCGGCTCGTCCGGCGGTTCGGCTGCCGCCGTGGCCGCGCGCCTGCTACCGGCCACCACCGGCACCGACACCGGCGGCTCGATCCGCCAGCCGGCCGCGCTGACCAACCTCACCGGCCTGAAACCGACCTACGGTCGCGTGTCGCGCTGGGGCATGATCGCCTACGCCTCCAGCCTCGACCAGGGCGGCCCGCTGGCCCGCACCGCCGAGGACTGCGCCCTGCTGCTGCAAGGCATGGCCGGCTTCGACAGCAAGGACTCGACCTCGGTCGACGAGCCAGTGCCGGACTTCAGCGCCAACCTCAACGCCTCGCTGCAGGGCCTGCGCATCGGCCTGCCGAAGGAGTACTTCGGCGCCGGCCTCGACCCGCGCATCGCCGACCTGGTCCAGGCCAGCGTCAAGGAGCTGGTAAAGCTCGGCGCGGTGGTCAAGGAAATCAGCCTGCCGAACATGCAGCACGCCATCCCGGCGTACTACGTGATCGCCCCCGCCGAAGCCTCCTCCAACCTGTCACGGTTCGACGGCGTGCGCTTCGGCTACCGCTGCGAAGACCCGAAAGACCTCACCGACCTGTACAAGCGCTCCCGTGGCGAAGGTTTCGGTGTCGAAGTGCAGCGGCGCATCATGGTCGGCACCTACGCCCTGTCGGCCGGCTACTACGATGCCTACTACGTCAAGGCGCAGCAGATCCGCCGCCTGATCAAGAACGACTTCGTGGCCGCCTTCAACGACGTCGACGTGATCCTCGGCCCGACCACGCCGAACCCGGCCTGGAAGCTCGGTTCGAAGAGCAGCGACCCGGTCGCCGCCTACCTTGAAGACGTCTACACCATCACCGCCAACCTGGCGGGCCTGCCAGGCCTGTCGATGCCGGCCGGCTTCGTCGACGGCCTGCCGGTGGGCGTGCAACTGCTGGCCCCGTACTTCCAGGAAGGCCGCCTGCTCAACATCGCGCACCGCTACCAGCAAGTCACCGACTGGCACACCCGCGCCCCCAACGGCTTCTGAGGAGTTCACACATGCAATGGGAAGTTGTGATCGGGCTGGAGATTCATACCCAGCTCGCCACCCAGTCGAAGATCTTCTCCGGCAGCGCCACCACCTTCGGCTCCGAGCCGAACACCCAGGCCAGCCTGGTCGACCTGGGGATGCCCGGCGTGCTGCCGGTGCTCAACCAGGAAGCCGTGCGCATGGCGTGCATGTTCGGCCTGGCGATCGATGCCGAGATCGGCCCGCGCAACGTGTTCGCGCGCAAGAACTACTTCTACCCCGACCTGCCCAAGGGCTACCAGATCAGCCAGATGGACCTGCCGATCGTCGGCAAGGGCCACCTGGACATCGCCCTGGAAGACGGCACCCTCAAGCGCATCGGCGTGACCCGCGCGCACCTTGAAGAAGACGCCGGCAAGAGCCTGCACGAAGACTTCAACGGCGCCACCGGCATCGACCTGAACCGCGCCGGCACCCCGCTGCTGGAGATCGTCTCCGAGCCGGACATGCGCAGTGCGAAAGAGGCCGTAGCCTACGTCAAGGCGATCCACGCCCTGGTGCGCTATCTCGGTATCTGCGACGGCAACATGGCCGAAGGCTCGCTGCGCTGCGACTGCAACGTGTCGATCCGGCCGAAAGGCCAGGTTGAGTTCGGCACCCGCTGCGAGATCAAGAACGTCAACTCGTTCCGCTTCATCGAACGCGCGATCAACAGCGAGATCCAGCGCCAGATCGACCTGATCGAAGACGGCGGCAAGGTGGTGCAGGAAACCCGTCTGTACGACCCGAACAAGGACGAGACCCGCTCCATGCGCAGCAAGGAGGAAGCCAACGACTACCGTTACTTCCCCGACCCTGACCTGCTGCCGGTGGTTATCGAGCAAAGCTTCCTCGACAGCGTGCGCGCCGGCCTGCCGGAACTGCCACCGCAGAAGGTCGAGCGCTTCCAGAGCCAGTACGGCTTGTCGGCGTATGATGCCAACGTGCTGGCCTCCAGCCGCGAGCAGGCCGACTACTTCGAGCAGGTGGTCACGATTGGCGGCGACGCCAAGCTGGCCGCCAACTGGGTGATGGTCGAGCTGGGCAGCCTGCTGAACAAGCTGGGCGTGGAGATCGACCAGTCGCCGGTGAGCGCCGAGCAACTGGGTGGCATGCTGCTGCGCATCCGCGACAACACCATCAGCGGCAAGATCGCCAAGACCGTGTTCGAGGCCATGGCCGCCGGTGAAGGTGATGCCGACAGCATCATCGAAAGCAAAGGCCTCAAGCAGGTCACCGACACCGGTGCGATCGACAAGATGCTCGACGAGATGCTCGCCGCCAACGCCGAACAGGTCGAACAGTACCGCGCCGCCGATGAAGCCAAGCGCGGCAAGATGTTCGGCTTCTTCGTCGGCCAGGCGATGAAGGCCTCCAAAGGCAAGGCCAACCCGGGGCAAGTGAACCAATTGCTCAAGGCCAAGCTCGAAGGGTGATTGTTTCACCCCTGTAATCCTGCGAGGGCTCTGCCCTCGTTCGCGGGCAAGCCCGCTCCCACAGGCATGGCGGCGCATTCACTGGCAGCGACTTTCTTGTGGGAGCGGGCTTGCCCGCGAATGGCCGCACTGGAGATCACCTGCCTTGCTAAAACGATCCCTTGCCACCCTGGCTCTTTTCTCTGCACTGGCCGGCTGCGCCAGCCACGACATCGACCCGCGCGGTTACAACGAAACCGGCACCGCCTCGTATTACGGTTCACGCCACCACGGCAAACGCACCGCCAGCGGCGAGCCCTTCAACCAGCACGGCCTCACCGCCGCCCACCGCAGCCTGCCCTTCGGCAGCCGGGTGCTGGTCACCAACCTGAACAATCAACGCAGCGTGATCGTGCGTATCAACGACCGCGGCCCGCACACCCGCGGCCGGCTGATCGACCTGTCACGGGCGGCCGCAGAAAAAATCGGCATGCTGCGTAGCGGAACGGCGCGAGTCCGGGTACAAGGTCTGAGCGATTGACCTGACTGGAGCCCTCGCCATTTTCGACCTGGCCACCCTCCCCACCTTCAGCCTCCTGCAACTGGGCGTGGGCCTGCTATTGCTGATCCTCGGCGCCGAACTGCTGGTGCGCGCGGCCCTGCGCCTGGCCACCCGCCTGCATGTGCGCCCACTGATCATCGGCCTGAGCCTGGTAGCCTTCGGCAGCACCGCGCCACAGCTGACCGTGAGCCTGCAGGCCGCCTACCAGGGCGCACCGGACGTGGCCCTGGGCAGCGTGGTGGGCAGCAACATCTTCAACGTGCTG
The DNA here is from genome assembly GCF_015354575.1 of Pseudomonas sp. UFMG81. Lineage (GTDB taxonomy): Bacteria > Pseudomonadota > Gammaproteobacteria > Pseudomonadales > Pseudomonadaceae > Aquipseudomonas. The sequence goes on along the minus strand of NZ_JACAFQ010000007.1, from coordinate 133,673 downwards.
GTGATCCTCGGCTTGGCCGCGCTGATCATTCCCCTGCGGGTGTCGCGCCAGCTGGTGCGCCTGGACATCCCATTGATGATCGTCGCCAGCGCCGCGGTCTACCTGCTGGCCAGCAACGGCCTGCTCGGGCGTGTCGAAGGCGCGGTGCTGCTGCTCGGGTTGCTGGGCTACCTGCTGATGCTGTGGCACCAGTCGCGCCACTATGCCCGCACCTATCCACCAGCGGATGCAGCGCATACCAGCGCCGGCCGCTTCTGGAGCGGCACCCTGCTGCAGGTAGTGATCGGGCTCGGCCTGCTCAGCCTGGCCGGGCACCTGCTGCTGGAGGCTGCCGTGGAGGTGGCCACCGACCTGGGTTTGTCGGAGCGGGTCATCGGCCTCACTGTGGTCGCCGTGTGCACCTCACTGCCCGAACTGGCCGCCGCGCTGATCGCCGCCCTGCGCGGCGAGCGCGAGATCGCCGTGGGCACGGTGATCGGCAGCAACCTGTTCAACCTGCTGGCCGTGTTGGGCCTGACCGCGCTGGTCACCCCCCAGCCGCTGACCATCTCACCCAACGCCCTGGACTTCGACCTGCCGGTGATGCTGGGTGTCGCCGCGCTGTGCCTGCCGGTGTTCTATTCCGGCTACCGGGTGACCCGCGCCGAAGGCCTGGTGTTCCTCTGCCTGTACCTGGCCTACGGCCTGCACGTGGTGACCTTCACCACCGGCCTGCCGTTGGCCGGGCGCCTGGAAAAACTGATGCTGTTCTACGTTCTGCCAGTGCTCGGGGCCGTGCTGCTGTACACGACACTGCGCGCCTGGCGCCGCCAACACTAAGGGTAACAACATGGCTGATTCGAAACAGACCGGCGAAAGCATGCGCCGCCAGGTGATGGGCGATGCCTTCGTCGACCGCGCCCTGGGTAATGCGACCGAATTCACTCAACCGCTGCAGGACTTCGTCAACGAGCATGCCTGGGGTGGCGTGTGGACACGTGAAGGGTTGCCGCTCAAGACCCGCAGCCTCATTACCCTGGCCACGCTGACGGCGCTCAAATGCCCGCAGGAGCTCAAGGGGCACGTGCGTGGTGCGCTGAACAATGGCTGCACGGTGGAAGAGATTCGCGAAGCGCTGCTGCACTGCGCGGTGTATGCCGGCGTGCCGGCGGCGATCGATGCGTTCCGCGCGGCGCAGGAAGTGATCGACAGCTACGAAGGCTAAATGACAACCGGCCCTATCGCCGGCAAGCCGGCTCCCACAGTGTGCCCATTTTGCAAAGCCCCGTGGGAGCAACTGTCTTGCACGTGAATCTGTAGGAGCGGCCTTGTGTCGCGAAAGGGGTGCGCAGCGCCCCCAGGTTCTCGAGTACGCCCAAGATCGCCGGGGCCGCACTGCGGCCCTTTCGCGACACAAGGCCGCTCCTACAGGTGACGTGCAAATTTCAGGGTGGGGCTTGCCGGCGATAGGGCCGGCTCGATTTACCTCATCGGGCCTGACGGGCCTTCTTCATGCGGAACGCCACCCACAGCACCGCGATCCACGCGGGGATCAGCATCACCGAGATGCGAATCGGCGGGGTGAGGTACATCACCACCAGGATCAGCACGATGAACGCCAGGCACAGGTAGTTGCTCAGCGGGTGCCACAGGCTGCGGTAAAACGGCTGGATGCCGGCGGCCAGCTTGGCCTTGCGGAACTTCAGGTGGGTGATGCTGATGCTCGCCCAGTTGATCACCAGCGCCGACACCGCCAGGGCCATCAGCAGGCCGAACGCCTCACCCGGCATCAGGTAGTTGATCAGCACACACAGGCCGGTGGCGAACGCCGACACGCCCAGCGCGGTCAGGGGTACGCCACGGCGGCTGACCTTGAGCAGTTGGCGCGGCGCATCACCCTGCGAAGCCAGGCCGAACAGCATGCGGCTGTTGGCGTACACGCAGCTGTTGTACACCGACAGTGCGGCGGTCAGCACCACGATATTGAGGATGGTCGCCACCAGGTCGCTGTCCAGCTCGTGGAAGATCATCACGAACGGGCTGCCGCCCTGCACCACTTTCTGCCACGGGTACAGCGCCAGCAGCACCGCCAGGGCGCCGATGTAGAAGATCAGGATGCGGTAGACCACCTGGTTGGTGGCCTTGGGGATGCTCTCGCGCGGGTTGGCCGCTTCGGCGGCGGTGATGCCGACCAGTTCCAGGCCACCGAAGGAGAACATGATCACCGCCAGCGCCATGATCAACCCGGTCACACCATTGGGGAAGAAGCCGCCGTATTGCCACAGGTTGGCGACACTGGCCTCCGGCCCACCGTGGCCGCTGCCCAGCAGCCAGGCGCCAAAGCCGATCATGCTGACGATCGCCACCACCTTGACCAGGGCGAACCAGAACTCCATCTCGCCATACACCTTCACCTGGGTCAGGTTGATGGCGTTGATGACCACGAAGAAGATCGCCGCCGTGGCCCAGGTGGGGAACTCCGGCCACCAGTACTGCACGTAGATGCCCACTGCGGTGAGCTCGGCCATGCCGACCAGCACGTACACCACCCAATAGTTCCAGCCCGAGACGAAGCCGGCGAACTCGCTCCAGTACTGGTGCGCGAAGTGGCTGAAGCTGCCGGCGACCGGCTCCTCGACCACCATCTCGCCGAGCTGGCGCATGATCAGGAAGGCCATCAGGCCGGCGATGGCGTAGCCCAGCAGCACGGAGGGGCCGGCCAGCTGGATGGTCTGGGCGATGCCCAGGAACAGCCCGGTGCCGATGGCCCCGCCCAGCGCGATCAGCTGGATATGGCGATTCTTCAGCCCGCGCTGCAAGCGCTCGGGCGTGCTCTGGTCTTGCATGAAGTGTCCTTTAGGTGAGGCCGTGTTGTTGGTTTTGTGTGCAATGAGGGTCTAGATCCAGCCGCCCCACTGCAAGACGAAAATGCCGATATTGGTGGTGATGGCCGCCATCAGTGTAGTGATGACGATGATCGACGCCGCCAGTTCGTGGTTGCCATTGGCCGCGCGCGCCATCACATAGCTCGCCGCCGCGGTGGGGCTGCCGATGTAGAGGAACAGGATGCCCAGCTCGGCGCCGCGAAAGCCGCACAGCCACGCACCCAGGGTGCCCAGCAGCGGCAGCCAGACCATCTTCACCAGGCTCACATCGAAGGCCAGCCGGCCACTGTCGCGCAGCGCCGCCAGCGACAAGGTGCCGCCGATGCAGATCAGCGCCAGCGGCAGAGTCATCTGCGCCAGGTAGTCGCCGGAGGTCAGCAACCAGTTGGGCAGCGGCACCTGGCCGTAGGCCATGGGCGTGGCCACCAGCACGCTGATGATCAGCGGGTTGCTGAGGATGCTCTTGCAGATGCTCCACGGGTCGGACTTGAGGTCCGGGCTGTACACCGCCAGCACCACCGCCGACAGCGAGTTGTACATGAGGATCACCAGCCCCGCCAGCACCGCGCCGAGCGAGATGCCGTAGTCGCCGTACAGGCTGGCCGCCAGGGCCAGGCCGATTACGCCGTTGTTGCCGCGGAACGCGCCTTGGGTGTAGATGCCGCGGTCCGCCTGCGGGCAGCGCCAGATCGCCAGCCCCCAGGCCAGGCCGAAGCCCACCAGGGTGGCACCGATGAAGTAGAGGATGACCCCGGGTTTGACCGCCGCGGCCAGGTCGGCGTGATAGATGCCGAGGAACAGCAGTGCCGGCATGCACACGTTGAACACCAGCGTTGAGGCGACCTTGTTGAAGTTGTCGTCGATCAAGCGGATGCGCTTGAGCAGCACGCCCATGAACAGCATGGCGAACACGGGTGCCGTGATGTTCAGTGTCTGGATAAGAAGGGCGAGCATGCAGCGCGAGTCCTGGGGGTAGCCGTCAGGGGCCCAATGATACGTCAGTGCCAGGGCCTTGCGCCCGCCGAAGGTGCCACTTGGCAGCACAAACAGCGCTTGACGTAGGAAATTTCCTGAATATGATGACGAATACTGTATATGCATACAGTTAAAAATGGATGATCCCGACTTTGCAAGGAGCAAATCATGTCAGGAATGCAAACCCCGCCTGCGGCCCCTCAGGCCCAGGCCACGCTGGTGGTCGCCGACCTCGACCAGCTGTTCGACCCGCAGGGCATTGCCCTCCCCGGCCCGGACAGCCACCTGGTGCTGGTCATGCACGGCCACCACACCCTCAAGTACCACCGCTTCGCCGTACCCGGCAGCAGCGACAAAACAGTACCTCGCGGCCCCGAGCTGTTCTTCGAAGGTGGCGAACACACCGCCATCGGTGACAACACCCTGCTGCGCTACGAGGTTGGCCAGTCGGCCATCCCCGCCCACCAGTCGCCGCTGCCGCTGCCCAACGGCCTGAGCCTCACCTACGGCCAGGTGATCGCCCTGGGTGGCGACTTCTACGGCCTGCCCGACCGCCCGATCGCCGATGGCAGCAGCGAGGGTGAGCGCGTCGAGCGCTTCGTCCAGGCCTTCGACTCGCTGGCCCGCCTGCCGGCGGCCAAAGCCGAGGCCGAGCAGATCCTTGCCGTCATGCAGGAAGAAATCGCCGCCGCCAACCGGGCCATCAAAGAGGGTCGCCAGCCTCACGAGGCCTACGACGCACTGGGCGACAGCCTGTCGGCGCGCTGGAACCGCATCACCGGCGGCGGCAGCTTCGCCTCCGACCTGTTCCCACTCGGCCGCTACCTGAAACTGGCCGCCAGCAACTGGGACCACTTCGGTCCCTGGGCACTGCTGGCCTACCAGGCCGGCCACGCCGCCGCCCTGCAGCAGGCCTTGAAAGCCCGCGCCAGTGGTGCAGAACGTGACCTGCAACTGGCCTATGCGATGAACGCCTTCGCCGACCACTTCCTCACCGACCTGTTCTCCGCCGGCCACCTGCGGGTGCCGCGCAAGGCGCTGGCCGACACCGTCACCCCAAGCGATGTCGGCTCGCTGATCTCGCGCTTCATGCATGACGAGGACAGCAAGTACGGCCTGGCCGTGCGCAATGCCGAAGGTGAACAATGGCGCGCCTATGGCGACAAGCGCTACTTCGACAGCGTCGATGTGGCCAACCGCCGCCAGGTCGGGCGTGCCGTGCAACGCTCGGCCGACGAGGTGTTCCAGGCCTTCGCCGATGGCCGCGTGCCGCCGGCCAAGGATTATGCCGCCCTGCGCCTGGCCCCTGACCTGCGTGCCGCCGAGCAGGACCTGGTGCCGGGCAACTTCGCCCCGCTGTACTTCCAGGACGGCAAGAGCGTGCTGCGCCGCAAGGACGTCAACAACCTCAACGACCGCCAGCGCATCGCCGACTGGTGGGGCTGGAGCACCTACCTGCTGCTCAAGGACTACACACCGAACAAACCCGCCGGTTTCATCGAGTCGCCCGTCGGTGCACCGACGATCATCGGCTGGCAGCGCCGTGAGCCGGACGGGCTCAACTGGCAGCGGGGCAATGCGGTGCGCTATGCCTTCAGCGTCACCGACCAGCTCGACGAGTCGTACATCGGCCCGTGGGGCAGCTATGCCGAACTGACCGATCAATTCCACCCCACCGTGCAGGTGCCGGTGGATGGCCGGCAGCGCAAACGCAACCTGTTCCGCCAGTTCCGCGGTGGTTCACCGGAACTGATCGCCAGCCTGGATGGCGTGACAAACACTTATATCGATCGCAACGCGTGACAAGGAGGTCACCGATGACTATCAGGATCAAGATGGAGCTGGCCTCTGGCCAATCGTTGGCAGGCATGCCGCTGGAGTTGCTGCGCGATGGCAAGGTCATAGGCCGGGCCAAGGTGCCGGCGGCGGGGCTGGTGGCGTTCGAGGCGCCCGCTGGCGCGGGGCAGTTGGCGGTGCGGGTTGACCGTTCGGGAGTAAAAGCCTCTTAAACGTCATCGCGGGCCAAGTCGCAGCGGCGGTTCGCCGCTGCGACTTGGCCCGCGATTTTTCAACGCCGTACCGGGCGCTTCTGCAACTTGCGCTGCAAGGTGCGCCGGTGCATGCCCAACGCCCGCGCGGTGGCGGAGATATTGCCTTCATGCTCGCCCAGCACCCGCTGGATGTGTTCCCACTGCAAGCGGTCCACCGACATCGGGTTTTCCGGCACCAGGGTGTCCAGGTCGGTGTGCTCCGACAGCAGCGCCGCCAGCACATCATCGGCGTCAGCCGGCTTGCATAGATAGTTGCAGGCACCGCGCTTGACCGCCTCGACCGCCGTGGCGATGCTCGAGTAACCGGTCAGGATCACCACGCGCATTTCCGGGTCCAGCTCCAGCAGCTTGGGCAACAGCACCAGGCCCGAGTCGCCTTCCATCTTCAAGTCCAGCGTGGCGTAGTCGGGCAGGTCCTGCTCGGCCAGCTTCAAGCCTTCTTCAGCAGAACCCGCGGTGCTCACGCGGAAACCCCGACGGGCCATGGCACGGGCCATCACCCGGGTGAAGGTGGCATCGTCGTCCACCAGCAGCAGGTGCGGCAGTTCTTCGCCTTCGACCTGGTTTTCTTCGCTCATCGTTCATCTCCTCGCTTGCCATGGGGCAGGCGCAATTCGGTCAGGGTGCCACCCTGTTCATGACTATAGAGTTTCACCGAACCGCCCGCACGGGTCACGCTGGCCTTGCTCAAGAACAGGCCCAGGCCGAAGCCTTTGCCCTTGGTGGTAATAAAAGGCTTGCCGATGGCCTCGGCGATCGCCGGGGGCATACCGGGGCCGTGGTCGCGGATACTGATGACGATGTCCTGGGCGTCCCAGTCCAGGCGCACCTCCAGGTCGTCCGGGCAGGCATCGGCGGCGTTGTTCAACAGGTTCAGAAGCGCCTGGGTCAGGTCTGGTGGCGGGATCAGCCGCGGCACAACGCCATCGCGCAGGCGCTGGAAGCGGTAGCTGGCCTCCGGGCGCATCAGGTGCCAACGGTTGAGCGCTTCATCCAGCCAGGCGGTGACGTCCTGCTCGACGATGGCCAGGCGGCGATTGGCCTCGGCAGCACGCACCAGCTGCTGCAGGGTTTCCTTGCACAGCTTGACCTGGTCCTGGAGGATCTGCAGGTCCTCCTGCAACTGTGGATCGTTATGATCCTGGCGCATCTCGTTGAGCAGCACGCTCATGGTCGCCAGCGGTGTACCCAGCTCGTGGGCGGCGCCAGCGGCCTGGGTGGCCACGGCCAGCAACTGCTCGTCGCGCAGGCTTTCTTCACGGCGCTCGGCGCGCAGGTTCTCCTGGCGGCGCAGCTCCTCGGCCATGCGCGCGGCGAAGAAGGTGATCACCGCCGCGGCCAGGGCGATGCTCAGCCACATGCCGTACACCTGCATGGTGTCGCGCGCCAGCGGCAGCGTCTCCAGCGGGTAGTACTGCACCAGCAGCAGGCTGTAGGCCACCAGGGCGATACCCGACAGCACCAGCGAATAGATCCACGGCAGCGTCACCGCGGCGATCGCCAGCGGCACCAGGTAATAAGAGACGAAGGGGTTGGTCGAGCCCCCCGAGTAATACAGCAGCGCGCTGTGGATCAGCAGGTCGCAGGCCAGCTGCAGCGCGTACTCGAGTTCGGTGACCGGCAGCGACAGGCGCAGGCGCAAGGCGGTGAAGGCGCACAGCAGCGACGACAGCACCAACGTGAGCGCCAGCGAGAACCACGGCAGCGGCAGCAGCTCGGTCCAGTAGGCCACGCCCACCGAGCCGGCCTGGGCGGCCAGAACGAGGATGCGAATGAAGGTCAGGCGCCAGAGGTTCTGGCGTGTAGCGGACAGCGGATGTGCGGCGGCGAGCATGAGCTCTCCCGATGAGTGCTCCAGGAAAATCGGCTGGAGTATACCGAAGCCAGGCGCCTCGCTGCAGCGATGCGGCAAAGCGCCACACTTTGTCACAGATTCATGATGGCATTTTTGAACCCACTACACTGACCCCGGTCTGATCGGCCATGCGTGGAACGCAGGTTCTGCCCACGCCTTTCTTTGCCAAGGAGCTATACATGCACATTTCCCGTCGCGGTGCCGCGTTCGCCCTGTCCTGCGGCATGCTTGCCAGCCTGCCCGCCATGGCCGCCGACGAGCCGCGCTACAACCAGGTGTCGCTGCGCGCAGAAGTCAGCAAGGAGGTCGCCCGCGACCTGATGGTGGTGACGCTGTACAGCGAAGCGCAGAACACCGACCCGGGCAAGCTCGCCAAGCAGATCACCGAAACCATGAACAAGGCGGTGCAGCAGGCCCGCGAAGTGAAGGACGTGAAGATCAGCCAGGGCAGCCGCAACAGCTACCCGATCTACGACACCAAGGGCCAGAAGATCACCGGCTGGCGCGAACGCGCCGAGCTGCGCCTGGAAAGCGCCGACTTCCCGGCCCTGTCCAAGCTCACCGGCGAGCTGCTGCAGGACCTGAAAATGGGCGGCATGGACTTCTCCATCGCCCCGTCCACCCGCAAGGCCAGCGAGGACGACCTGCTCAAGGATGCCGTCGCCGCGTTCAAGTCCCGCGCCCAGTTGGCCACCGAGGCACTCGGCGGCAAGGGCTATAAAGTGGTCAGCCTCAACCTCAACAGCAGCGGCTACCCTCGCCCATACCTGCGCAGCGCACCGATGGCGATGATGGCCAAGGCCGCCGACGAAGCCGCGCCGGCCCCCGACATCGAGGCCGGCACCAGCGAAGTCAGCATGAGCGCCGATGGCCTGATCGAAGTTCAGGTGCCCTGACCTCTCCAAATGAATGCCCGGGACGATCAAGACCGTCTCGGGCAGCCATTTCAGACCCTTCCTACGCACCAAACGGGTGCATCCGCTTGTCGCCTGTAGTGCGAAATATCTTGAAAAACCCGCTCTAACCCGCCGCGCAAACGATCAACATTCGCCAAAGTTATATGGATGCGACATCCATGTACGACCGTCCCACGTTTTGCTGCCAACCCTCCTGCTGAGTGTTGCATTGGGAATAGCCCCTGCATAAGTATCCGCAGGTCGGCTCACGAGGCCGCCTCAATCTAAAAAAATGACAACAATGAGGCCACCATGCTCAAACACGCAGTCATTCCGTTCCTGGTCGGTGCAGGCTTGCTAGCCGGCGCTCCGTCCGCGCTCGCCGCCTCCAACCTGGTGTTCTGCTCCGAAGGCAGCCCGGCAGGTTTCGACCCTGGCCAGTACACCACCGGAACCGACTTCGACGCCTCGGCAGAAACCATCTTCAACCGCCTCACCCAGTTCGAGCGTGGCGGCACCGCGGTGATCCCGGGCCTGGCCACCAAGTGGGAAGTCTCCGACGACGGCAAAACCTACACCTTCCACCTGCGCGAAGGCGTCAAGTTCCACACCACGGACTATTTCAAGCCCACCCGTGCGTTCAACGCCGACGACGTGCTGTTCACCTTCAACCGCATGCTCGACAAGGACCAGCCGTTCCGCAAGGCGTACCCCACCGAATTCCCGTACTTCACCGACATGGGCATGGACAAGAACATCGCCAAGGTCGAAAAGGTCGACGAGCACACCGTCAAGTTCACCCTCAACGAAGTCGATGCCGCGTTCATCCAGAACCTGGCGATGAGCTTCGCGTCCATCCAGTCCGCCGAATACGCCGACCAGTTGCTCAAGCAGGGCAAGCCCGCCGACATCAACCAGAAGCCGATCGGCACCGGCCCGTTCGTGTTCAGCAAGTACCAGAAAGACGCGCAGATCCGCTACAAGGGCAACAAGGACTACTGGAAGCCCGAGGATGTGAAGATCGACAACCTGATCTTCGCCATCAGCACCGACGCTTCGGTGCGCATGCAGAAACTCAAGAAGAACGAGTGCCAGGTCACCCTGTTCCCGCGCCCCGCCGACATCGAACCATTGAAGCAGGACAAGAAGCTGAAGATGCCCGACCAGGCCGGCTTCAACCTCGGCTACATCGCCTACAACGTGATGGACAAGGTCAAGGGCAGCAACGAGCCCAACCCGCTGTCGCAACTCAAGGTCCGCGAAGCGCTGGACATGGCGGTGAACAAGCAGCAGATCATCGATTCGGTGTACCAGGGTGCTGGCCAGCTGGCGGTCAACGCCATGCCGCCGACCCAGTGGTCTTATGACACCACCATCAAGGACGCCAAGTACGACCCCGAGAAGGCCAGGCAACTGCTCAAAGAGGCCGGCATCAAGGAAGGCACCGAGATCACCCTGTGGGCCATGCCGGTGCAGCGCCCCTACAACCCCAACGCCAAGCTGATGGCCGAAATGCTCCAGTCCGACTGGGCCAAGGTCGGCATCAAGGCCAAGATCGTCAGCTACGAATGGGGTGAGTACATCAAGCGCTCCAAAGGTGGCGAGCAAGGCGCCATGCTGATTGGCTGGAGCGGCGACAACGGTGACCCGGACAACTGGCTGGGCACGCTCTATGGCTGCGACGCCATGGACGGCAACAACTTCTCCAAGTGGTGCTACAAGCCGTATGACGACCTGATCAAGCAGGCCAAGGCCACCTCCGACCAGGCCAAGCGCACCGAGCTGTACAAGCAGGCGCAACACATCCTCAAGGAACAGGTGCCGATCACCCCGATCGCCCACTCCACCGTGTATCAGCCCATGAGCACGTCCGTGAAGGACTTCAAGATCAGCCCCTTCGGCCTGAACTCCTTCTACGGGGTCAGCGTGGACAAGTAACGCTCGTGATTGCCCCGCCGGCAGGTTTGTTGGCGGGGCGATAACACGATCGGGCAATGCGTAGGAAATTTCCCTCACGCTTGCCAGAACAGTCCCGCCCCAATCCCAGTACTTGAACCCTGGTTCCCGCACCGTGACGCCTCTATCGTCATGACCGGGATGCCACAGCCGCGCTTTTGCCTGTCGCGGCCCGAAAAAACACGGACAAAGGATCTGCCATGCGCCTCACCACGCTGTGCTCCACCCTGCTGGCCCTCGGCCTCTTGAGCCAGGCCTCGCTGAGCCAGGCCAACAACCTGGTGTTCTGCTCCGAAGGCAGCCCGGCCGGCTTCGACACCGCCCAGTACACCGCGGCCACCGACAACGACGCCGCCGAACCAATCTACAACCGCCTGGTCGAGTTCGAGCGCGGCGGCACCGCCGTGCAACCGGGTCTGGCCACTGATTGGCAAGTCTCCGAAGACGGCCTGCGCTACACCTTTCACCTGCGCAAGGGGGTGAAGTTCCACGGCAACAAGGACTTCAAGCCCACCCGTGACTTCAACGCCGACGACGTGCTGTTCACCTTCAACCGCATGCTCGACAAGGAACAACCCTTCCGCAAGGCCTACCCTACCGAATTCCCCTACTTCGTCAGCATGGGCCTGGACAAGAACATCGCCAAGGTCGAAAAAACCGCACCCATGACCGTCGTATTCACCCTCAACAAGGTCGACGCTGCGTTTATCCAGAACCTTGGCATGGCCTTCGCCTCCATACTTTCTGCCGAGTACGCCGACCAGCTACTCAAGCAGGGCAAGCCCAGCGACATCAACCAGAAACCGATCGGCACCGGCCCGTTCGTGTTCCAGCGCTATCAAAAGGACTCTCAGATCCGCTACAAGGGCAACAAGGAGTACTGGGCACCCGAGCGGGTCAAAATCGACAACCTGGTGTTCTCGATCAACGTCGACCCTTCGGTGCGCATCCAGAAACTGCGCCGCAATGAATGCCAGGTCACTCTCCACCCCCGCCCGGCCGACCTGCAGGCACTCAAACAGGACAACAAGCTGCAAGTGCTGCAGCAACCTGGTTTCAACCTCGGCTACATCGCCTACAACACCCAGCATCCGCCGTTCGACCGCCTCGAAGTACGCCAGGCCATGGACATGGCGGTGAACAAGCAGGCGATCATCCAGGCCGTCTACCAGGACTCCGGCCAGCCTGCGGTCAACGCCATGCCCCCCACCCAGTGGTCCTACGACGACTCGCTCAAGGACGCACCTTTCGACCCGGAAAAAGCCAAGGCCCTGCTCAAGCAGGCCGGGGTCAAGGAAGGCACCGAAATCACCCTCTGGGCCATGCCCGTCCAGCGCCCCTACAACCCCAACGCCAAGCTCATGGCCGAAATGCTGCAAGCTGACTGGTCCAAGCTGGGCTTCAAGGTGCGCATCGTCAGCTACGAGTGGGGTGAGTACCTCAAACGCATGAAAAGCGGTGAGCACGACATCGCCCTGATCGGTTGGACCGGCGACAACGGCGATCCCGACAACTGGCTCGGCACCCTGTTCAGCTGCGATGCCATCGGCAGCAACAACTACTCCCTGTGGTGCGACAGCCAGTACGACACCCTGGTCAAGCAAGCCAAGCAAGTCACCGACCGCGAACAACGCACCGCGCTTTATCAGCAAGCACAACAACGACTCAAGCAGCAGGTACCGATCACCCCGGTGGCCCACTCCACGGTCAACCAGCCCCTGAGCATCAGCGTCAAAGATTTCAAGGTCAGCCCCTTCGGACGCAACGTTTTCTCCGGCGTCAGCATCGATTGACCCTGCATTGCCTGGCCGGGAGTGCGACCCACTCCCGCGGCCGCGTGCAGCCCGGATTTGCCTGGCGACCCCAAGGCAAACATTGCAGTACCGCGTCACCGCTACAGGCCCGGCCCACAAGGCACGGGTGATAACTAAAAAAATAGAAAGGGAGCTTTGATTTTGAAACGCACCACCAAAACCGCACTGGCCTTGTCCATCGGTGCCTTCTGCGCCATGGCCCAGGCCGAACCGATGAGCCAGGAGTTCGTCCCCGTCACGCTCAAGGCCGACAGCGAGCAGGCCGAAGCCAAAGGCTTCATCGAAGGCCAGAGCCTGTCCGGCAGCACCCGCAACTGGTACGCCCGCGAACGCGCCACCCGCGCGCCGCTGTGGAAGTACTACAAGAGCGACGGCAGCCGCCACCCCACCCACAGCCGTGACAACTGGGTACAGGGCACCATCCTCAACTACAGCTCGGGCTTCACCGAAGGCACCGTGGGCTTCGCCGTCGAGGCCGCCGCCTACAACGCCGTGGCGCTGGAGCGCGGCCGCGCCGCCGTGGCCGGCCCCAACAACCGCACGCTGACCCACAGCGACGGCGACGTGATCGGCCAGTGGAGCAAGATGGGCCTGGGCAACGTCAAGGCACGGGTGTCCAACACCACCCTCACCGTGGGCCGCCAGTCGGTGGACACCCCGATGATCGCCTACATCGGCAACCGCGCCCTGCCCTCGAGCTTCCAGGGTGCGTTCCTGCACAGCGCCGAGTTCGACAACCTGTCGTTCGACCTGGGCACCTTCGACCGCGTCTCGCCACGTACCGAACAAAGCCTGAGCAAGTTCCGCAGCGAGTACAGCGCCACGGGTGTCGAGACCGACCGCGCCAGCACCGCCGGCATCAACTACCAGCCGTTCACGAGCCTGACCACCAGCCTCTACGCGACCAAGGTCGACGATTTCTGGAACCAGTACTACTTCGGCGCCAACCACGTGCTGGGCGACAGTTCGGTACTGAGCCTGACCACCGGCTTGAACTACTACAAGACCGTGGACGCCGGCAGCAAGAAGATGGGCGAGATCGACAACGACACCTACAGCCTGTCGTTCGGTCTCACTCACCAGGCCCACACCCTCAGCGCCTCCTGGCAGCAGGTCAACGGCAACGAGTACTTCGACTACCTGCACGAGACCAACGGCATCTACCTGGCCAACTCGCTGCTGTCGGACTTCAACGGCCCGAACGAAAAATCGCTGCAGATCAGCTACGTGCTGAACATGGCGGGGTACGGCGTACCGGGCCTCAAGTTCAACCTGTACAACGCCCGCGGCTGGGACATCGACGGCACCCACTACAAGGGCACCGCCTATGACGTCAAAGGCCTGAACGGCGAGAACCACTACGAGTGGGGCATCGGCACCAGCTATGCCGTGCAGAGCGGCCCGCTGAAGGACACCAGCATCCGCGCCACCTACACCGCCCACCGCGCCAGCAAGGCCCAGGGCGACGGCAGCCTCGATGAATTCCGTATCGTGACCACCATTCCGTTCAACATCCTCTGACCGCTGGCGCCACGGCCCGACTCCCCACGGGCCGTGGCGGCTACGCTGGAACTAGCACTGCAGGGAGGTTTCATGAAATCGTTACCGCTACGCGCTGCCCTGGCAGCGGTCATCCTGGGCGCGGCATCCACGGTGGCGGCCAAGCCGCTGGTGGTGTGCACCGAGGCCAGCCCCGAAGGCTTCGACATCGTCCAGTACACCACCGCCGTCACCGCCGATGCCACGGCCGAGGCCATCTTCAACCGCCTGGTCGACTTCAAGCCCGGCACCACCGAGATCCAGCCTGCACTGGCCACCCGCTGGGACATCAGCCCCGACGGCCTGGTCTACACCTTCCACCTGCGTGAAGGGGTGAAGTTCCACACGACCGACTACTTCACCCCCACCCGCGACTTCAACGCCGACGATGTGCTGTGGAGCCTGAACCGCCAGCTGCGGCCGGACCACCCGTGGCACGACAAGACCAGCGTCGGCTACCCGTATTTCGAAAGCATGGCCTTCAAGGACCTGCTCAAGTCGGTGGAGAAAACCGACGACCACACCGTGGTGATCACCCTGACCCGCCCAGAGGCGCCTTTCCTGCGCGACCTGGCCATGGCCTTCACCTCGATCTACTCCGCCGAGTACGGCGACCAGTTGCTCAAGGCCGGCAAGACCGGCGACCTCAACAGCAAGCCCATCGGCACCGGCCCGTTCGTGTTCCAGCGCTACAACAAGGATGCCCAGGTCCGCTACAAGCCCAACCCGGACTACTTCCGTGGCAAGCCACCGGCCGACGCGCTGATATTCGCCATCGCCACCGACAGCAACGTGCGCCTGCAAAAACTGCGCGCCAACGAATGCCAGATCGCCCTGTACCCCAAGCCTGACGACGTGCCAGGCATCAAGACCGATCCCAAGCTCAAGGTCGCCGAGATCGAGGCATTGGTCACCGGCTACATCTCGATGAACACCCAGCACAAGTACCTGAGCGATGTGCGCGTGCGCAAGGCGATCAACATGGCCTTCGACCGCCAGACCCACGTCGACCAGCTGTTCGGCAAGGGCAACGCACTGGTCGGGGTCAACCCGTACCCACCCACCATGATCGGCTACAACACCGACAACCAGAACCCGCCCCACGACCTGGACAAGGCCCGTGAACTGCTCAAGCAGGCCGGCGTACCCGAAGGCACGGTGATCACCCTGTTCACCCGCAATGGTGGCGGCCCGACCAACCCCAATCCGCGCCTGTCCGCGGAAATGCTGCAGGCCGACCTGGCCAAGGTGGGCATCAAGCTCGATATCCGCGTGATGGAATGGGCCGAGATGCTGCGCCGCGCCAAGAAGGGTGAGGCCGACCTGGTCTCGGCAGGCTGGGCCGGCGACAACGGCGACCCGGACAACTTCCTCAGCCCGATGCTCAGCTGCGATGCCGCCAAGAGCGGCGAGAACTACGCGCGCTGGTGCAACAGCAAGTTCCAGGAGCTGATCACCCGTGCCCGCGAAGTGATCGACAACGACGAACGCGCCAAGCTCTATAACCAGGCCTTGGCGGTGTACGATGAGGACCAACCGTGGATCAGCATGGCCCACCCGAAGATGTTCACCGCGATGCGCGAAAACGTCGAAGGCTATGTGATCAACCCACTGACCAACAATAACTTCGCCACCACCAAGGTGAAGTAGAACAATAACGACCGCCGGCAATCTGCAAGGTAGCCGGCGGTTCTGCCCTTAGTGGCTGATGAGGTACCCCCAACATGTTGAGTTTCATTGCCCGACGCCTGGGCCTGTTGATCCCGACCTTCTTCGGTATCACCCTGCTGACCTTCGCGCTCATACGCCTGATCCCCGGCGACCCTGTGGAAGTGATGATGGGCGAACGCAGGGTCGACCCCGAAATGCACGCCCAGGCCATGGAGCGCCTGGGCCTGAACAAACCCCTTCCGGTGCAGTACCTGGACTACATCGGCAAGCTCGCCCAGGGCGACCTCGGCGAGTCGCTGCGCACCCGTGAAAGCGTGTGGCACGAATTCACCACGCTGTTCCCCGCGACCCTCGAACTGGCCTTCGCCGCCCTGCTGTTCGCCGGCATCATCGGCCTGCTGGCCGGGGTGATCGCTGCGCTCAAGCGCGGCTCGCTGTTCGACCACGGCGTCATGGGCATCTCGCTGGCCGGCTACTCCATGCCGATCTTCTGGTGGGGCCTGATTCTCATCATGTTCTTCTCGGTAAGCCTGGGCTGGACCCCGGTTTCCGGGCGTATCGACCTGCTCTACGACATCGAGCCAACGACCGGTTTCATGCTGATCGACACCCTGCTCAGCGATGAGGAAGGCGCGTTCAAGGACGCGGTGATGCACCTCATTCTGCCCGCCATCGTGCTGGGCACCATCCCGCTGGCGGTGATCGCGCGCATGACCCGTTCGTCGATGCTTGAAGTGCTGCGCGAAGACTACATCCGCACCGCCCGCGCCAAGGGCCTGTCACCGGCCCGCGTGGTGTTCATCCACGGCCTGCGCAACGCCCTGATCCCGGTGCTGACCGTGTTCGGCCTGCAGGTCGGCACATTGCTGGCCGGTGCGGTACTCACCGAAACCATCTTCTCCTGGCCGGGCATCGGCAAATGGCTGATCGAAGCCATCGGCGCCCGTGACTACCCGGTGGTGCAGAACGGCATCCTGCTGATCGCCTGCCTGGTGATCCTGGTGAACTTCGTCGTGGACATCCTCTACGGCCTGGTCAACCCACGCATCCGTCATCAGCGCTGAGGAGTTCGCCATGACCAGCCCGATCCCGAAATCCGTCACCCCGTCCAGCGTGGTTGACCAGAGCTTGCTCTACCCCTCCCCGTACAAGGAATTCTGGCAGGCCTTCTCGCGCAACAAAGGCGCGGTGGCCGGCCTGGCCTTCATGACCCTGGTGGTGTTCTGCGCGTTGTTCGCCCCCTGGGTGGCACCACACAACCCCAGCGAGCAGTACCGCGACTTCCTGCTCACCCCGCCGGTGTGGCTCGAAGGCGGCACCTGGCAATTCATCCTCGGTACCGACGAACTGGGCCGCGACCTGCTGTCGCGACTGATCCAGGGCGCGCGCCTGTCGCTGCTGATCGGCCTGTCGTCGGTGGTGATGTCGCTGATCCCCGGCATCCTGATGGGCCTGCTGGCCGGGTTCTTCCCGCAAATCCTCGGCCCTTCGATCATGCGCCTGATGGACGTGATGCTGGCGCTGCCCTCGCTGCTGCTGGCCGTGGCCATCGTCGCCATCCTCGGCCCAGGGCTGATCAACACGGTGATCGCCATCGCCATCGTCTCGCTGCCCTCCTACGTGCGCCTGACCCGCGCTGCGGTGATGGGCGAGCTGAACCGTGACTACGTCACCGCCGCGCGCCTGGCCGGTGCCAGCCTGCCACGGCTGATGTTCGTCACCGTGCTGCCCAACTGCATGGCGCCGCTGATCGTCCAGGCCACCCTGAGCTTCTCCTCGGCGATCCTGGACGCCGCCGCCCTGGGCTTCCTTGGCCTGGGCGTGCAGCCGCCAACCCCCGAGTGGGGCACCATGCTGGCCTCGGCCCGCGACTACATCGAGCGCGCCTGGTGGGTAGTAAGCCTGCCAGGCCTGACCATTTTGCTCAGTGTGCTGGCAATCAACCTGATGGGCGACGGCCTGCGCGACGCGCTGGACCCGAAACTCAAGAACGCCGCCTGAGGAGACCGCCATGTCACTGTTGCAGATCAACAACCTGAACGTGCGCTTCGGCGACGCCAATGCGGTACCGGTCGTCGATGGCCTCGACCTTGCGGTGGAGGCCGGCGAGATCCTCGCCATCGTCGGCGAATCCGGCTCCGGCAAATCGGTCACCATGATGGCCCTGATGGGCCTGATCGACGCCCCCGGGCGCATCACCGCCGACCATCTGACGTTCGACGGCACCGACATGCTCAAGCTCAGCGGCCGGCAACGGCGCAAGGTGGTGGGCAAGGACATCGCCATGGTCTTCCAGGACCCGATGACCGCGCTCAACCCCAGCTACACGGTCGGCTACCAGATCGAGGAAGTGCTGCGCCAGCACCTCGGGCTCAAGGGCAAGGCCGCGCGCCAGCGGGCGCTGGAGCTGTTGAAGAAGGTCGAGATCCCGGCCGCCGAAAGCCGCCTCGACGCCTACCCGCACCAGCTGTCCGGCGGCATGAGCCAGCGCGTGGCCATCGCCATGGCCATCGCCGGCGAACCCAAGCTGCTGATCGCCGACGAACCCACCACCGCGCTGGACGTCACCATCCAGGCGCAGATCATGGAGCTGCTGGTCAACCTGCAGAAAGAGCGCAACATGGCGCTGATCCTGATCACCCACGACCTGGCCGTGGTCGCCGAGACCGCCAAACGCGTGTGCGTGATGTATGCCGGCCAGGCCGTGGAAGTGGGCCAGGTGCCGGAGTTGTTCGACATCCCCGCCCACCCCTACAGCGAAGCCCTGCTGGCGGCGATCCCCGAGCACAGCATCGGCGCCGAACGCCTGGCCACGCTGCCCGGCATCGTCCCCGGCCGCTATGACCGCCCTCAGGGTTGCCTGTTGTCGCCACGCTGCCCGTACGTGCAGGAAAACTGCCGCCGCCAGCGCCCGGCCCTCGATCCCCAGGCCCATAGCCTGGTGCGTTGCTTCTACCCGCTGAACCAGGAGGTGGCGTGATGAGCGTCGTTCTATCCGCCCGTGAGCTGACCCGTCATTACGAAGTGTCCCGTGGCCTGTTCAAGGGCCACGCCCTGGTGCGTGCGCTCAATGGCGTGTCGTTCGAACTGGAGGCCGGCAAGACCCTCGCCGTGGTGGGCGAGTCCGGCTGCGGCAAGTCCACCCTGGCCCGTGCCCTGACGCTGATCGAAGAGCCGTCGTCCGGCTCGCTGCAGATTGCCGGGCATGAAGTCAAAGGCGCCAGCAAGGACCAGCGCAAGCAACTGCGCCGCGACGTGCAGATGGTGTTCCAGAGCCCTTACGCCTCGCTCAACCCTCGGCAGAAGATCGGCGACCAACTGGCCGAACCGCTGCTGATCAACACCTCGCTGAGCAAGGCCGAGCGCCGCGAGAAAGTGCAGAAGATGATGGAGCAGGTGGGCCTGCGCCCCGAGCACTACCAGCGCTACCCGCACATGTTCTCCGGCGGCCAGCGCCAGCGTATCGCCCTGGCCCGGGCGATGATGCTGCAACCCAAGGTGCTGGTGGCGGACGAACCAACGTCTGCGCTGGACGTGTCGATCCAGGCCCAGGTGCTGAACCTGTTCATGGACCTGCAGAAGGAGTTCAACACCGCCTACGTGTTCATCTCCCACAACCTGGCGGTGGTGCGCCATGTGGCTGACCAGGTGCTGGTGATGTACCTGGGCCGGCCGGCGGAAATGGGGCCGAAGGAGGATATCTACGAGAAGCCCCTGCATCCGTATACGCAAGCGCTGCTGTCGGCGACACCGGCGATCCACCCGGACCCGTTGAAGCCGAAGATCCGCATTGCCGGTGAGCTGCCCAACCCGCTGAATCCGCCGGATGGGTGCGCGTTCCACAAGCGTTGCCCATATGCGACCGAGCGGTGTGCCAAGGAGGTGCCGGCGCTGAGGCAGGTGGGTACCAGGCAGGTTGCTTGCCACTATGCTGAGCAGTTTCTTTAGCCTTTAGATTGCTGGGGCTGCTTCGCAGCCCTTTCGCGACACAAGGCCGCTCCTACAGGGACATGCGATCACCTGTAGGAGCGGCCTTGTGTCGCGAAAGGGCCGCAAAGCGGCCCCGGGGATCTCAATGCATGAAGAACCAGATCAGGATGATCACCGGAATCGGCACCCCAATCATCCACAGCAGTATCGAGCGCATGATGCTTCTCCTCGTTCGTGGTCTACCAAGGTCCGTGCAGCGCCCATGCCAGTTGTGTCAAAAAATGACATCCATATGAAACAAGGCCTTAGCCGTTAAGCCCCGTTCATCCACCGTGCAAAATGCCGGATCACCGCCTGCCCCCTGGGCGTTATGCACTACCTGGCCTTGTCACCCTGAACCACGCCAAGGCACTATCGCCCCCATGACCTCCACCATCCTCCCCGACGGCCCTGGGCAAACCCCGCTCACCGCCGACACCGTCATGCGCTACCACCTGTGCTGGAAGCATCGCGACCTCGACGGGGTGATGGCGCTCTACCACCCCGACATCCAGTACCACGACTTCTTCCAGAACCGCGTGCTCGGCTATGACGAGCTGCGCGACTATGTACGCGCCTGCCTGCCCCACGAGGCCGGCGAGGACATCGTCCACAGCGACCGCATTCGCGTGGACGGCTGCACAGCGTTCATCCAGTACCAGGTCACCGTGCAGGGTGGCGACGGGCTGGTGGCGTTCCAGTCCAGCGAGGCGATCACTGTCAAAGACGGGTTGATCTGGCGGATCAACGAATACGCCACACTGGTGCGGCAGAACGGCAAGGGCAACCAAACTGGTGGCCCGCGCCCGGCCACCAGCCGCCTGGGCCTGTCGCCGCGCCAGCTGTCGACCATGGCCCAGGACCTGGAGCACTACTTCAACCACCAGCGCCCCTACCTGGACCCGGAGCTTGACCTGCAACAGGTGGCCGACGAAAGCGGCTACAGCCGCAACCAGATCTCCTACCTGCTCAACCAGGTGCTCGGCCAGAGCTTCTATCGCTACGTCAACCAGGCGCGCCTGCAGCACCTGATGACCAGCCTGGACGACGGCAGCGTCGAGGCGCCCATTGACCAGTTGGCCTTCAACGCCGGCTTCAACTCGCTGTCAGCGTTCTACAAGTGCTTCCGCGAGCACACCGGGCTGTCACCCAAGGCCTACCTCAAGCAAATTTCCCTGCGTGCACGCACGTAAGACAGCCATCGCGCCGCACTAATAGGATCGCCCACAGACCAAGACGGATGTGGAGCCCGCCCCGATGCAACCCCTGCGCACGATCAGCCTGTGGATGGACCAGCTCGACGAGCCGCTGTGCGCGCGCCCGGCGCTGCGCGAAGACCTGGATGTCGATGTGTGCATCATCGGCGCCGGCTACACCGGGCTGTGGACCGCCTACTACCTCAAGCGCCAGGCCCCCACACTGAACATCGCGGTGATCGAGGCCAATATCGCCGGCTTCGGCGCCTCCGGGCGCAACGGCGGCTGGCTGATGGGCAACCTGCTGGGTGAAGACCGTCTGCTCGCCAGCCTGTCGCCGCAACAGCGCCGCGCCAGCGTCGACCTGCTGCACGGCATCCCCGACGAAGTCCACGGCGTGCTCCAGCGCGAAGGCATCGACTGTGACTACCGCAAGGGCGGCGTGCTGTACTGCGCGGCCCGCTACCCGGAGCAGGAGCGCAGCCTGCGCGCCTGGCTCGACGACTTGTACCGCCAGGGCATGACCGAGGACGACTACCGCTGGCTGCGCCCCGAGCAGTTGGATGCACAGCTGCGCATCAGCAACCCCTACGGCGCGATCCATAGCCCGCATACCGCGACCATCCAGCCGGCCAAGCTGGTGCGGGGCCTGGCGCGGGTGGTGGAAAGCCTGGGTGTGCCGATCTACGAAAACTCCCCTGCCGTCGACTGGCGGAGCGGCGAAGTTCGCACGCCGCTGGCACGCATCCGCAGCCACTGGATCGTCCCCGCCGTAGAGGGCTATGCCGCCAGCCTGCCGCCGCTCGGGCGCCATCAGTTGCCGGTGCAGAGCCTGCTGGTGGCCACCGAGCCATTACCCGAATCGACCTGGGAACAGATCGGCCTGAGCCAGGGCCAGGCCTTCAGCGAAAGCAGCCGCCAGGTTACCTACGGCCAGCGCAGCGCCGACAACCGCCTGGTGTTCGGCGCCCGTGGCGGCTATCGCTTCGGCGGCCGCTTGCGTGAGGACTTCACCCTCACCGCCAACGAAATCGAACTGCGCCGCTACCTGTTCGGCGAGCTGTTCCCGCAGCTCAAGCACGTACGCATCACCCATTCCTGGGGCGGCAACCTGGGCATGGCGCGGCGTTTCCGCCCGCACATGCTCTGCGACCGCCAGCGCGGCATCGCCCTGTCCGGCGGCTACGGCGGCGAAGGTGTAGGCGCCACCAACCTGGGCGGCCGCACCCTGGCCGCGCTGATCCTCGGCCAGCACAGCGAACTGACCGCCCAGCCCTGGGTACACGACAACCGCCCACTGTCGAGCCTGGCCAGCTGGCCGCCCGAACCCTGCCGCTGGCTGGGCTACAACGCGATCATCCAGAGTTTCGTCCACGAGGACCGGACCCTCGCCAGCCCGGCCAGCGCCCCCTGGCAGCGGCGCTTGGCCTGCGGGCTGGCCGACTTCATGGAAGGCTTCATGCACTGACTTCCCCTCCACCATCACAGGATCCACCGGTCATGAGCATCACCCAGTTCAAGCACACCGACAGCGCCATCCTGGACAGCTCCACCCCGGTCGCCGTGCCCCTCGGCGAACCGGTCGCGATCACCTCGGTCACCTGCGTCGAGCGCAGCGACGGGGTCGAGACCGGCATCTGGGAATGCACCCCGGGGCGCTGGCGGCGGCAGATCGTGCAACAGGAGTTCTGCCATTTCATCAAGGGCCGCTGCACCTTCACCCCGGACGGTGGCGAGCCCCTGACCATAGAAGCCGGAGACGCCCTGATGCTACCGGCCAACAGCCTCGGCACCTGGGATATCCAGGAGACCGTGCGCAAGACCTACGTCCTCATCTTCTGATCCGCTGATCGCCTGCCTTCGATAACAACAGACAAAGCAAGGTACCCCCGACATGCGCACGTTCCTCCTCGCCCCCCTGATGCTGGCCGCCAGCGTGGCCAGCGCCGCCGACTCGGTGAAGATCTACAACTGGTCCAGCTACGTTGCCCCCGACACCCTGAAGAACTTCCAGCAAGCCACCGGCATCGCACCGACCTACGACGTCTACGACAGCAACGAAACCCTCGACGGCAAGCTGATGACCGGCAACTCCGGCTACGACGTGGTGTTCCCGTCCAACCACTTCATGGCCCGGCAGATCCAGGGCAAGGCGCTGAAGAAACTGGACAAGTCGCAGCTGCCCAACTGGAAGAACCTCAACCCGGTGCTGCTCAAGGCACTGGAGGTGAACGACCCGGGCAACCAGTACGGCTTCCCCTACCTGTGGGGCAGCACCGGCATCGGCTACAACATCGACAAGGTCAAGGCGGTGCTGGGCGACAACGCACCGGTCGACTCCTGGGACCTGATCTTCAAGCCCGAGTACATGAGCAAGCTGAAAAGCTGCGGCGTCGCGGTGCTGGACAACGGCCCGGAACTGCTACCGATCGCCCTGCACTATCTTGGCCTGCCCCAGCACAGCCAGAACCCCGCCGACTACGACAAAGCCAAGGCGCTGCTGATGAAGGTGCGCCCGTACATCAGCTACTTCCACTCCTCGAAGTACACCGGCGACCTGGCCAATGGCGATATCTGCGTGGTGGTGGGTTTCTCGGGGGACGTGCTGCAAGCGAAGAACCGCGCCGAAGAGGCGAAGAACGGGGTGAAGGTTGGGTATTCGATCCCGAAAGAAGGGGCGCCGATGTGGTTCGACATGGTCGCCATGCCGGCCGATGCACCGGACGAGAAGGCCGGGTATGCCTACATGAACTACCTGTTGCAGCCTGAGGTGATGGCGGGGATCAGCAATTTCGTGCAGTACGCCAATGGCAACCAGCAGGCCGATGCGCTGGTGGACCCGGCCATGAAAGCCAACACGATGATCTACCCGAGCGAGGATGTGATGGGCAAGTTGTATGCGCTGGAGGCGATGCCGGCGAAGATCGACCGCATCAGGACGCGCATCTGGACCAGTATCAAAGCCGGGAACTGAAAGGGGCCGCCTTGCGGCCCTTCGCGGGCAAGCCCGCTCCCACAGCAATAGCGCCGATTCTGACATCAGCGCTGTACCTGTGGGAGCGGGCTTGCCCGCAAAGGGCTGCAAAGCAGCCCCACTTCAGGCGATCAGTGATGCTCGCGGGTCGCGCGGAATTTCACATCCGGCCAGCGCTCTTCCATCAGCGACAGGTTGACCCGGGTAGGGGCCAGGTAGGTCAGGTGACCGCCACCGTCGATGGCCAGGTTCTCCATGGCCTTGTTCTGGAATTCCTCGAGCTTCTTCTTGTCGTCGCAGCTGATCCAACGCGCCGACCACACGGTGATCGGCTCGTAGGCGCACTCGACCTTGTACTCTTCCTTCAGGCGGCTGGCGACCACGTCGAACTGCAGCACACCGACCGCACCGAGGATGATGTCGTTGCTGCGCTCGGGGAAGAACACCTGGGTCGCGCCCTCTTCGGCCAGCTGTTGCAGGCCCTGGCGCAACTGCTTGGATTTCAGCGGGTCCTTCAGGCGCACACGGCGGAACAGCTCCGGGGCAAAGTGCGGGATACCGGTAAAGCCCAGCGCCTCGCCTTCGGTGAAGGTGTCGCCGATCTGGATGGTGCCGTGGTTGTGCAGGCCGATGATGTCGCCGGCGTAGGCCTCCTCCAACTGCTCGCGTTCGGAGGAGAAGAAGGTCAGCGCATCGCCGATGCGCAGGTCCTTGCCGGTGCGCACATGGCGCATCTTCATGCCCTTCTCGTACTTGCCCGAGCAGATGCGCATGAAGGCGATGCGGTCGCGGTGTTTCGGGTCCATGTTCGCCTGAATCTTGAACACGAAGCCCGAGAACTTCTCTTCCACCGGTTCCACGGTCCGCTCATGGGCCACCCGAGGCAGCGGGCGCGGTGCCCAGTCGACCACCGCGTCGAGCACATGGTCGACACCGAAGTTGCCCAGTGCGGTGCCGAAGAACACCGGGGTGAGCTGGCCATTGATGAACTCGTCCTGGTCGAACTCATGGCAGGCGCCCTGCACCAGTTCGAGCTGTTCGAGGAAACGGTCGTATTCGTCACCCAGGTGCGCGCGGGCTTCATCGGAGTCGAGCTTCTCGATGATCTTCACCGCGGTACGCTCGTGGCCGTGGCCTGGGGTGTAGACGATGATGTAGTCGCCGGCCAGGTGGTACACGCCTTTGAAGTCACGGTAGCAACCAATCGGCCAGGTGATCGGCGCGGCCTTGATCTTCAGTACCGCTTCGATTTCGTCGAGCAGTTCGATCGGGTCGCGGATATCGCGGTCGAGTTTGTTGATGAAGCTGACGATGGGCGTGTCGCGCAGGCGGCACACGTCCATCAAGGCGATGGTGCGTGGCTCTACACCTTTACCGCCGTCGAGCACCATCAACGCCGAGTCCACCGCGGTCAGGGTGCGGTAGGTGTCTTCCGAGAAGTCTTCGTGGCCGGGGGTGTCGAGCAGGTTGATCATGTGCTCGCGGTAGGGGAACTGCATCACCGAGGTGGTGATGGAGATGCCGCGCTGCTTCTCCATTTCCATCCAGTCGGAGGTGGCGTGGCGGTCGGACTTGCGCGACTTCACGGTACCGGCGACGGCGATTGCCTTGCCCATCAGCAACAGCTTCTCGGTGATGGTGGTCTTACCGGCGTCGGGGTGGGAAATAATGGCGAAAGTGCGGCGCTTCGCGACTTCGGCGGCCTGGTTGGTCATGGGAAATCGCCTGACTGGGGGATTAAAAATGGGGCGGTATCATACCTGAAGTTGGGGCGGTGGCCAAAATCTGCTGGTGCATGCCGGAAATCCTGTGGCGCCTTTGAGATCCAGCGCCGCCCGCGCGGCGCATCGCTGGCAAGCCAGCTCCCACATCTGTTTCGGGCCAATCCATCCTGTGGGGTCTCCACTGTTCGCCTTGGAGCATGTCTTGAGTCATGTGGGGCGGGGGTAGCGTCCATGCAAAAACCGCGTCGTACAAACAGGGCGGACAGTGGCGATGGGCCAGGAGTAACTGGCCCGAAACAGATGTGGGAGCGGGCTTGCCCGCGATGCGCCGCGCGGGCGGCGCTCGATCTTGAGAGCACCGCTATTTTCTCGCCCTACACCTGGCTGCCCACCAACCAATCTACAAACCTCTCCACAGCAGGAATTTCAACGCCTCCACGTAATATTTGCGCTGTTTTATCGCGCGAAATTTCCCACACCCTAGTGATTAACACTGGCCAAATGCCGCCTCAGATGGGAACCTTTACGCCCCCGGAGACGTCCACTCCCCTGCAAGCCGCTTCGCTTCAGGGCTGGTTTCACCTGCATCTCGAACCTGACGGGGTTCGGCTCATGGCCTGATGCCGCGCATCGGGCTGCTACTCGCGTTCACACCGCCCGCCGCCAGGAATGGCCGGCCACACGGAGGTGCGAGCGCCGACGACAAAAAGGAGTCCGCCTGTGGCTGCACGCTACGGAAAAGGGCTGTTGGGATGGGCCGCCGTGCTCGTCATCCTGGCCCTGCTGGTCCACTGGATCGGCATCGACACGATCGCCCGCTACCGCGACGATCTTGGGTTCTACCTGCAAGCGCACCTGGTCCTGGTGCTGGCTTCGATGGCGGCGGCGTTGGCCGTGGGCATCCCCGCCGGCATTGCCCTGAGTCGACCGCAGCGGGTCGACAAAGCCGAACGCTTCATGCAGTTTTTCAACGTTGGCAACACCATTCCCCCCCTGGCCGTCCTGGCCATCGCCCTGAGTGTCCTGGGCATCGGCGCAGGCCCCGCGATCTTCGCGCTGTTCCTCGCCTCCCTCCTGCCCATCGTGCGCAACACCTACGAGGGCCTGAAAAACGTCCCCGCCTCGCTCAAGGAAGCCGCCACCGGCATCGGCATGACCCCGCGCCAGCAGCTGTGGCAGGTCGAGTTGCCCAACGCCGTGCCGATCATCGTCGGCGGTGTGCGCGTGGCCCTGGCGCTGAACGTGGGCACCGCGCCCCTGGCGTTCCTGATCGGCGCCAACAGCCTGGGCAGCCTGATCTTCCCCGGCATCGCCCTGAACAACCAGCCGCAGCTATTGCTCGGTGCCGCCTGCACGGCGCTGCTGGCCCTGGCGCTGGACGCGCTGGTGAGTTTCTCCAGCAAGCGCTGGCTGGAACGTGGCCTGGCCCACTGACGAAGGGACATTTATGAGAAAGACAATCGCCTTGCTCCTGGGCGCGGCCCTGCTCTGCGCAGGATTTGCCCAGGCCGCGGAAAAACCGCTGATCCGCATCGGCGCCCGGGTGTTCACCGAACAGACCGTGCTCGCCGAAATCACTGCCCAGTACCTGCGTGCCAACGGCTTCGAGGTGCGCGTGACCAGCGGCCTTGGCAGCAATATCGCGCGCCAGGCCCAGGAGACCGGCCAGCTCGACCTGATGTGGGAATACACCGGCGTGTCGCTGGTGTCCTACAACCATATCGACGAACGCATGCCCAACGCTGCAGCCACCTTCGCCCGGGTCAAGGCACTCGATGCGAAGAAGGGCCTGGTCTGGCTGACCCCATCGAAGTTCAGCAACACCTACGCCCTGGGCCTGCCCAAACAGGTCGCCGAGGCCTATCCGCAGATCAACACGATCAGCGACCTCAACCAGGTGCTGCGCAACGAACATGATCGCCAGCACCTGGTGGCACTGGACACCGAGTTCGCCAACCGCCCCGACGGCCTGGTGGGCCTGCGCGAGATGTACGGCCTGCCGCTGGACCGGCGCAACATCCGGCAAATGGACGGCGGCCTGGTGTACACCGCCATGCGCAACGACCAGGTGTTCGCCGGCCTGGTCTACACCACCGACGGCCGCCTGAGCGCGTTCAACCTCAAGCTGCTGGAAGACGACAAGCACTACTTCCCCGACTACACCGCCGCCCCGGTGTTGCGCCAGGCCGTGCTCGACGCTCATCCGCAACTGGCCACGCTGTTGAAGCCGCTGGCCGAGCAACTGGATGACGAGACCATGCGCCAGCTCAATGCCAAGGTTGACGTCGCGCACCAGAGCCCGACGGTGGTCGCCGCCACCTTCCTCAAAGAGCACCCACTGCAAAGCGAGGTAGCGCCATGAACCTGCTCGATACCTTCGCCCACCTGGACTGGGCCCAGGTCCTGCAACTGACTGGCCAGCACATCACCCTGGTAGGGATCGCCGTGGGCCTGGCCATCCTCGTCGGTGTGCCGCTGGGCATCCTGATGACCCGCTTCCCATCGCTCGCAGGCCCCTTGCAAGCCAGCGCCACGGTACTGCTGACCATCCCGTCGATCGCCCTGTTCGGCCTGCTGCTGCCGTTCTATTCGAAGTTCGGCCAAGGCCTCGGGCCGCTGCCGGCGATCACCGCGGTGTTCCTTTATTCACTGCTGCCGATCCTGCGCAACACCTACCTGGCCCTGACCAATGTCGAACCCGGTATCCGTGAAGCCGCGCGCGGCATCGGCATGACCTTCGGCCAGCGCCTGCGCATGGTCGAGCTGCCCATCGCGGTGCCGGTGATCCTCGCCGGTGTGCGCACCGCCGTGGTGATGAACATCGGCGTGATGACCATCGCCGCCACCATCGGCGCCGGTGGCCTGGGCGTACTCATCCTCACCTCCATCAGCCGCAGCGACATGTCGATGCTGCTGGTCGGCGCCGTGCTGGTCAGCCTGCTGGCGATCGTCGCCGACCTGCTCCTGCAAACCCTGCAACGTGCCCTGACTCCAGAAGGACTGCGCTCATGATCGAACTGAAGAACCTCAGCAAGACCTTCCACGCCAATGGCAAGGACGTCAAAGCCGTCGATGCGGTGAGCCTCACCGTCAACGAGGGCGAGATCTGCGTGTTCCTCGGCCCCTCGGGCTGCGGCAAGAGCACCACGCTGAAGATGATCAACCGCCTGATCACCCCCACTTCGGGCCAGGTGTTCATCAATGGCGAAGACACCACCGATCTCGACGAGGTGACCCTGCGCCGGCATATCGGCTACGTGATCCAGCAGATTGGCCTGTTCCCCAACATGACCATCGAAGAGAACATCACCGTGGTGCCACGCCTGCTGGGGTGGGACAAGCAGAAATGCCACGACCGCGCCCGCGAGCTGATGAGCATGATCAAGCTCGAGCCCAAGCAGTACCTGCAGCGCTACCCGCGCGAGCTGTCCGGTGGCCAGCAGCAGCGCATCGGGGTGATCCGCGCCCTGGCCGCCGAGGCCCCGGTGCTGCTGATGGACGAGCCGTTCGGCGCGGTCGACCCGATCAACCGCGAGATGATCCAGAACGAGTTCTTCGAGATGCAGCGGGCACTGAACAAGACCGTGATCATGGTCAGCCACGACATCGACGAGGCGATCAAGCTGGGCGACAAGATCGCCATCTTCCGTGCCGGCAAACTGTTGCAGCTGGACCACCCGGACACCCTGCTGGCACACCCGGTGGATGATTTCGTGAGCAACTTCGTCGGCCAGGACAGCACCCTCAAGCGCTTGTTGCTGGTGCGTGCCGAAGATGCGGCGGACAACGCGCCGGCGGTGAGCCCGGAAACAACGGTGGCCGATGCGCTGGAGCTGCTGGATGAACACGACCGGCGCTATGTGGTGGTGACCGATGCGCAGAACAAGGCGCTGGGGTATGTGCGCCGGCGCGACATGCATCGCCAGCAAGGCACCTGCGGGGACTTCCTGCGGCCGTTCAATGCCACGGCGGCACACGACGAGCACCTGCGCATCCTGCTGTCGCGGATGTACGAGTACAACCGGGCGTGGTTGCCGGTGCTGGATGCCGAGCAGGTGTTCTTGGGCGAGGTGACACAGGAGTCGATTGCGGCGTACCTGAGTTCGGGCCGTTCGCGGGGGGCGAAGACAAGTATCGTGTCGCCGGCCGAGGCGGTGGCCTTGTAAATGCATCGCGGGGCAAGCCCGCTCCCACGCCAATCTCAAATCTGCGTGGGAGCGGGCTTGCCCCGCGAGGAAGGTAACGCCAGTCAGAACCCTACACTGGCCTGCACATAGAATGTGCGCGGCTCACCCACATAGATCCCGGCGTTGTTGTCGCTGGAGCGGGTGAAGTACTGCTTGTCGAAGAGGTTCTTCACCCCCGCTGCCAGCTTGAGGTTCGACAGCTGCGGCCCGAAGTCATACCCCCCACGCGCATGCCAGGTCACGTACCCCGGAATATCGCCATACTGCCCATCGGCGCTCGGCTCGGTGATGTAGTTGCCGTTGAAGCTGCCGTCGGCATTCATCCCGGTCCCCGGCGCGCGCTGCTTGGATTGAGCGAAGGCATCGAGGTTCCAGGTCCAGCGGTTGACCTCGTAGCGCACCCCGGCAGTGGCCACCTGACGCGAATAGAACGGCAGGTCGCGGCCCTTGAAGCCCGGGATCTCGCCTTCGTAGGTGGCACGGGTGTAGGTGTAGCCGGCGTTTACCGAAAGCCCATCCAGGCGCGGGTCGAGGCCAGCCAGGTCATAACGCGCCGAGGCCTCGATGCCCTGGTGCTTGGTGGCCCCCAGGTTGGTCCAGCCGATGTCGTTGCTGATGTACTGCAGCTCGTCGTCGAAGTCGATGTAGAACGCCGTCAGCTCACCGGCAAAGCCACCGTCGTCATAGCGCGTGCCCACTTCGTAGGTCTTGGCCTTCTCCGGCTCCAAGCCGTTGGCGGTGTTGTCGCCAGTCCCACCCTGGCCAAGCTGGAAGTACTGCAGGCTGCCAAACGACGTCTCGTAGTTGGCGAACAGCTTCCATGCATCGGACAAGTGGTACATCACGCTCAGCGCCGGCAGCGGTTCGTTGCTGGTGATGCTGCGATTTTTCTCCGGCGTCGGCCGGCGGTTGGCGTCGAGCACCGGGCGGTCGCGCCAGTCGGTGTTGATGTGTTCGAAGCGAATGCCCGGGGTGATGGTCCAGTTGCCCACGTCGATCTTGTCGTCGATGTAGTAGGCGCTGGCCTCGGTGCCGCCGCTGCGGTCCTGGAACACATGGCCGTCGGAAGTGCGGGTGACGGTCGGCACGTTGTCCACCAGGGCCAGGCGGGTGGACTGCTCGCGCATGGCCTCTTTGAGGTAGCGGTAACCCACGCTGACCTCCTGGGTGGTGGGGCCGGCGAAGAAGATCCGCGACAGCCGCGGCTCGATGGCGAAGGTGTGGTAGTTGCGCGGGTATGACGACAGGGTCTTCATGTCGCGGGCGGCGATGGCGCTACCGCGGAAGCTGTCGGTGTAGTAGGTCAGCACTTCGAACTGGGTAGCATCGTCGAGCTGGCGCTGCCACTTGAACGACACGTCCTTGCGCCGGCCAGTGAAGTAGTCGTAGTCGCGCACCGACTGGAAGGGGTTCTGGTCGTACTGCGCCTGGGTCAGGCCACCGGGCATGTCGGCGCGGCCATCGTAGTAATGAAAGTTGAGCCAGAACTCGTCGACATCGGTCGGCGCCCAGTGGGTCTTGAGCATCACATCGTCGATGTCGTTGCCGTTGTTGCTTTCGCGATAGCCATTGCCGTTGACGCCGCTGTACAGCAACGCCACGCCCAGGCCGTTGTCGGCGGTGCCGCCGACGAAGGCCGACTCGGTGTGCTTCCAGCCGCCGTCACGGGAGGTTTCCAGGGTGGTGGACAGCTCGCCGGTGGCCTTTTCCGGGATCGCCCGGGTGACGAAGTTGATCACCCCGCCGACGTTCTGCGGCCCATAGCGCACGGACCCGGCGCCGCGCACCACATCGATGCTGTCCAGGTTGCCCGAAGAGATCGGCGCCATCGACAACTGCGGCTGGCCGTATGGGGCGAACGCCGCCGGGATGCCATCGATCAGCACCGTCGAGCGCGGCGACAGGCGCGAAGTCAGGCCACGCACGCCGACGTTGAGCGACAGGTCGCTGCCGCCGGTGCCGTTGGAGTCCTGCACCTGCACGCCAGGGATACCGCGCAAGGCATCGCGCACGTTCATCGTGCCCTTCTCCACCATCGCCTCGCGGCGCACCACGGTGCGCGCGCCGGGGTGGTTCTGCACCACGCTCTGCTGCGCATCGCCCAGCCAGTCACCGACCACCTTCACGTCGGTGGGCGCCAGCTCCAGGCTGCCGGTGGTGAGAGTGCCGGCGGTGGCGGCCGGCTTGAGCACCACGGTGTCGGCGGACTGCTCGAAGGTCAGCCCGCTGCCCTGCAACAGTTGCTGCAAGGCCTGCTCCGGGGCCAGGTCGCCGGACACCGCCGGGGCCTCTTTGCCCGCCACCAGTTCAGGGCTGAAGAACAGCTGCAGGCTGGTCTGCTGGCCCAGTTGCTTGAGGGCCGCGGCCAGGGACTGGGCCGGGATCTGGATGCTTTCGGCGTAGCTGTGGGTGGCGGCGGCACTGACCGCCAGGGCCAGCGCCAGGCGGCGCAGCGTGAGAAGGGGCTTGTTGTTGTTCACGTCTTCGAGAAATCCTGAAAGGTCGGATAAACGCCAATCGCATGCAAATGAAAATGCTTGGCAGTTGCAGCTGGCGGGGAAGACGAACGGGCGAAAAAAAACCTGAATCTATTTTGCAATTATTTCGCTGGAGCCATCGGCATGCTGCTTGATCGCCACCGGCAGGATGCTCGGCAAGGCCCGCAGCAGGGCATCCGGGTCGTCGCTGCTGAAGGTACTGGACAGACGCAGGCCGGCCACCTTGCCGGGGGCGACACGCAATGGCTGGGCCCGGTAGCGCGAGACTTCCGCCACCACTTCGCTGAGCGGGGCGTTGTCGAACACCAGCTTGCCCTGACGCCAGGCGGTGAGTGCACTGGCATCGATGGCATAGGGCGCGGCGACCTTGCCGTGGGTATCGATGCGCGAACCCAGGCCCGCTGTCAGTTGCGCCAACGAATCGCCCGCCCCCTGCACCCGCACCGAGCCCTGCTCCACCGCCACCCGGGTGCTGTCCGGGTCCTGGCGCACATCGAAGCGGGTACCGGTGACGGTCACTTGCCCTTGGGCGGTGCTGACCACGAACGGTCGGTCACTGTCGTGGGCAACGATGAACATCGCCTCGCCCCGGCTCAAGCGCACATCCCGGCGGCCGGACGAAAACGTCACGTCCACACGGGTTGCGCTGTTGAGTTCCAGGTGCGAGCCATCTGGCAGTTCGAACTGGCGGCGTTCGCCCAGGGCGGTTTGCAGCACATCCTGGTGATTGAGCCGCTGGTACTGCCAGCCGCTCCAGCCCAGGCCCAGGGCAGCGATCGCCACGCCTGCCGCCAAGGCCTGGCGCAGCATACGGCGGCGGGGCAGCTGGCGCACCGGCTCGGTCGCGCAGAGCGCTTCGAGGCGCGGGCGCGGGATAAAATCAGCAGCGCCCCACAGCCGCACGAGCATCTGGTACTCCTCGCGGTGCCGGGCATCCTGGTCCAGCCATTGCTGCAAGGCGGCCCGCAACGCGCTGTCGCCCGGTGCGTCCTGGACCTGCGCGAACCAGGCTGCGGCCTGTTCGCGCACAGGATCAGGGGCATGCTGTTTCATCAAAGGGGTCTCCTGACTCATCTGGCCGACACATCCAAGTGCTCACGCAGATGTCGGAGCGTGCGGATCATATACTTTTCGACCATGTTCTTGGTCAAACCCATGCGCTCGGCGATCTCGGCCTGGCTCAGCCCCTCGAGCTTCTGCCAGACGAACACCCGTCGGCAGTTGACCGGCAGCTCGGCCAGCGCCCGCTCGACGCTGTCGGCCAGCTCCAAGGCATGCACGTAGGCTTCCGGGTCACCGCCGGTGTCCGGGCCATCGGTGAACGCTTCGAGTTCCAGGGCCTGGCGCCGGTCTTCACGACGGTAGCCGTCCACCGCGATATTGCGCGCGGTCTGGTGCAGGTAGGCACGCGGCTGCTCGACCTGTTCACGCGGGTTTTCCAACACCCGCACGAAGGCATCGTGAGCGAGGTCCTCGGCCTGCTGACGACTGCGTAATTTGCGCGTCCAGGTGCCGATCAGCTCGTGGTAGTGGTCGAGGAAGCCTTTGGGTCCGGACACGGTCGGGTTCGTCAGGGAGGCAGAGAAGGGTGCGAATAGTAATGTTTCTCATCAAAACCGGCAATTCCGCCAGTCGGTAACAAAAAATTTATGACGAGTTTCATGCACGCCAGTACCAGGGTTGCGTGGCCATAAATATGAACACCTCAGCCCCGTTCGCGGGTAAACCCGCTCCCACAGGAAATGCGCAATCCCTGTAGGAGCGGGTTCACCCGCGAAGGGGCCAACCCGGTCTATTCCACAATATTTAACGCTTGAAACATCCCAGGGAACATCTGCCGGTCACACGAGTCGGTTATTCAAGTAACTGCTCGTCGATCCACGGCGAACACCCCGGGATTGCCTGTTGATCTTGCTGGTTTCACGCCCTAAAGTGCGCGCCGAACGTCCATGCTGGAAACGATCCATCCGGCTCAAGTACTGACGACGAGACAGCAAGGTCACCCGCAGCCCAGCAACGGCACGGTTGACCTTTTTGCTTTCGGCGACATGCCTTGGGAAGTAGGCGAACCAAAGTGGGGATACGGAGGACGTTCAGTTTGCAGCCACTTATCTTTTCAGTTTGCCCATGGAGCCCTTGAGCATGTCGATCCAGGTCGAAGACTATTTCGCGCGTGACACCTTCCAGAAAATGAAGGCGTTCGCCGACAAGCAGGAAACCCCGTTCGTACTCATCGACACCCAGATGATCAGCCAGGCCTACGACGACCTGCGCGCCGGGTTCGAATTCGCCAAGGTCTACTACGCGGTCAAGGCCAACCCGGCCGTCGAGATCATCGACCTGCTCAAGGAGAAAGGCTCGAGCTTCGACATCGCCTCGATCTACGAGCTGGACAAGGTGCTCGGCCGTGGCGTCAGTGCCGACCGCATCAGCTACGGCAACACCATCAAGAAATCCAAGGACATCCGCTACTTCTACGAGAAGGGCGTGCGCCTGTACGCCACCGACTCCGAGGCGGACCTGCGCAACATCGCCAAGGCGGCGCCGGGCTCGAAAGTCTACGTGCGCATCCTCACCGAAGGCTCCACCACCGCCGACTGGCCACTGTCGCGCAAGTTCGGCTGCCAGACCGACATGGCCATGGACCTGCTGATCCTCGCCCGCGACCTGGGCCTGGTGCCGTACGGCATCTCCTTCCACGTCGGTTCGCAACAGCGCGACATCAGCGTGTGGGACGCGGCCATCGCCAAGGTCAAGGTGATCTTCGAGCGCCTGAAGGAAGAAGACGGCATCGAGCTGAAGCTGATCAACATGGGTGGCGGCTTCCCGGCCAACTACATCACCCGCACCAACAGCCTCGAAACCTACGCCGAAGAGATCATCCGCTTCCTGAAGGAAGACTTCGGTGACGATTTGCCGGAAATCATCCTGGAGCCTGGCCGTTCGCTGATCGCCAACGCCGGCATCCTGGTCAGCGAAGTGGTGCTGGTGGCGCGCAAGTCGCGCACCGCGGTCGAGCGCTGGATCTACACCGACGTGGGCAAGTTCTCCGGCCTGATCGAAACCATGGACGAAGCCATCAAGTTCCCGATCTGGACCGAGAAGAAAGGCGAGGCCGAAGAGGTGGTGATTGCCGGCCCTACCTGCGACAGCGCCGACATCATGTACGAAAACTACAAGTACGGCCTGCCGCTGAACCTGGCCATCGGCGACCGCCTGTACTGGCTGTCCACCGGTGCCTACACCACCAGCTACAGCGCGGTGGAATTCAACGGCTTCCCGCCGCTGAAGGCGTTCTACCTGTAAACGACAACGGGGCCGCAAGGCCCCGTTTTCATTTGCATGCCCGTGTAGGAGCCGGCGTAATGCTGCATTTCGCCGTTCAGCGCGGCTCGTCCACGCCCATCTGCACGATCTCCACATCGAACTCCGCAGCGGGCGCGCGCCCTACCTGCAGGTAGCTGCCGATAAGGCCCGAGGTCCAGAACGCCTTGTCATACCTGACGCCGACCGCCTTGCCCTCGAGGGTGGTAAGACGTGCCTGCGCAGCACTGTCGTAATCCAGCTTCCACAACGGGCCTACGGCACTGGTGAGTTCGTAGAGGCCGAGGTAGTCATTGGTGCTGATATCTACCCGCTGGTTGTACATCGCATGCGCACGGTCACCCGTCCACAGACGGATCTCGTAGGCATACCCGTCACCCTTCTTCACCGCACCGAACCACAATGTCTGTGGCTCGCGGTCCTGGCGCGATGTGGTCAGCCACCCACCCAGTTGCCAACGCTTGGTGCCGTTGTAGCCCGGGCGATACTCCCAACGACCAACCGGCCCCGGGTACTTGGTGTTGCCAATCGCAAGGCGGGCAATGAAAGATTTTTCGCTGATGTAAGGTGCAGCCATGGTACGACTCCTGTGGGAAAGTCGTCACAGCATGGTCATCCCCGCCCGCTGGTTTAAGCCTGCAGGTTTTCCCCCGCACCCTCCCGGTGCTCCAGCTCCCGCGCATAGTTCGCCGCCAAACCCGCCAGCAATGGCCCACCTGCGAGCAAGGTGCGCACGCTGCTGCGCAGGAAGTTCAGGTTGCCCTGCACCCGCGCGCGCTCGAACCAGGGCGCGGCCTCGGCCACCTGCCCTCGCTCGACCAGCACCATCGCCAGGCTGAACATGCCGCGAAAATCCCCCGCCTCGGCCGAGCGGCGGTACCAGCGCACGGCGCGCACCGGGCTGGCGGCAGTGGCGATCCCCTGCTCCAGGTAGCGCCCATACAGGTTCATCGACTTGGCGTGGCCTTGCTGCGCGGCTTTTTCGTAGCAGGCCAACGCCTGCGACTGGTCCATACCGACACCACGCCCAGTGGCGAACAGGTTGCCCAAGTTGTACAGGCCCCAGTCCAGGCCGGCGTCCGCCGCACGGGCATAGTGCACAGCCGCCTGCGCCAGCTCCACCTCGCCGCCCCAGCCATGCTCCAGGCACCGCCCCAGCATGTTGTGCGCCATCGCGCTGCCGCTCTGGGTGGCAATCGCGAACCAACGCCGGGCCACTTCGGCATCCTGCTCGATACCACGCCCGTCGAGCAGGATCTGCCCGAGCAGCAGCTGCGCCTCGACCACCCCCTGCCCCGCCGCCGCGAGGATCGCTTGCGCGGCCTGGCCCGGGCTGTGTTCGAGCATCGCCTGCAAACCGGCAACGTCCACGGCGTGTTCACGGCGCAATTGATAGGACACGGTTCAGACCTCGGCCCAGCGGCGCAGCAAGTTGTGGTAGGTGCCGGTGAGTTGCAGCAGCGACGGGTGGTCCGGCACATCGGCGGTGAGCTGGCGGATGGCGTTGTCCATCTCGAACAACAGCGTGCGCTGGCCGTCATCGCGCACCAGGCTCTGGGTCCAGAAAAACGCTGCATAACGGGCACCGCGGGTCACCGGGTTGACCTTGTGCAGGCTGGTACCGGGGTATAGCACCATGTCGCCAGCCGCCAGCTTGACCTGCTGCACACCGTAAGTGTCCTGGATCACCAGCTCGCCGCCGTCGTAGCTGTCCGGGTCGCTGAGGAACAGGGTCGAGGACAGGTCGGTGCGCACCCGCTCCGGGCTGCCCTGGGGTTGGCGCAGGGCGTTGTCGATGTGGAAATCGAAATTGCCGCCCTCCTGGTAGCAGTTGACCAAAGGCGGGAACACCTTGTGCGGCAAGGCGGCCGACATGAACAGCGGGTTGCGCCACAGGCGCTCGATCAGCGCGGTGCCGATTTCCTTGGCCAGCGGGTGCCCCTCTGCCAGTTGCAGGTTGTGCTTGGCCTTGGCCGACTGGTAGCCCGCGGTGACTTTGCCATCAGCCCAGTCGGCCTGCTCCAGGGCCTGGCGGATACGCGAAATTTCGTCGGCGGTAAACAGCCCGGGAATGTGAAGCAGCATGGCAGCGGCACCTGGCAAGAAGAACGGGCGCCAATGATATTGATTCCCTTTTACTCACTACAAGCCCTTGTCGCACCAGCGGACGCATGAACCCGTAAATTCCGTAAGGCAAAATTGTAAAGAATGTAAATTTCTAACGAATGGTAACGCTTCTCAATTGTTCCTTACATTCGCTTACATTAACATCCGCGGCCTTCATACCTTGGGGAAGGTCTACAACAATGCGTCACGTGCCAACCGCTGTCAGTTCACCACGCCTGCTCGCCTCCGCCATCGGCGTCGCGATCACCGCCACTTCCGCCTACGCCGCCGATCCGGCCGCCATCACCCTTGACGCCACCAGCGTCAACGGCAAGGCCGAACAGACCAATACCGACTACAAGGTCGAGAAAGCGTCGTCGCAGAAGTACACCGCACCCCTGGTGGACACACCGCGCTCGGTCACCGTGATCCCGCAGCAAGTGATCAAGGACACCAACGCCCTGAGCCTGCAAGACGCCCTGCGCACCGTGCCGGGCATCACCTTCGGCGCAGGCGAAGGCGGCAACCCGCAAGGCGACCGCCCGTTCATCCGCGGCTTCGACGCCCAGGGTGACACCTACCTGGACGGCGTGCGCGACACCGGCGCGCAAACCCGTGAAATCTTCGCCATCGAGTCGGTGGAAGTGGCCAAGGGCCCGAACTCGGCCATCGGTGGCCGTGGCGCCGCCGGCGGCACCATCAACCTGGTGAGCAAGCGCGCGCACCTGGGCAACTCGCTCGATGGCGCCTGGACCTGGGGCAGTGACCAGACCCAGCGCTACACCTTCGACGGCAACTACCAGTTCAGCGACAGCGTTGCCGGGCGCCTGAACCTGATGACCCACGAAAGCAACGTCGCCGGCCGCGACAAGGTCAACTACGACCGTTGGGGCATCGCCCCGTCCCTGGCCTTCGGCCTGGGCACGCCAACCCGCGTCAACCTCGACTACTACCACCTGGAAAGCGACGACCTGCCGGACTCGGGCATCCCGTACACCGTACCGAACGGCGGCACCGGCAACCGCTCCTCGGCGCACCCGAGCAAACCGTACGCCGGTGGCGACCACGACAACTTCTATGGCCTGACCGACCGTGACTTCCGCAAGTCGCGGGTGGACATCGCCACCTTCGCCATCGAGCACGACCTGACCGACGCGCTGACCGTCAAGAACACCCTGCGCCACGGCAACAGCATGCAGGACTACATCCTGACCCAGCCCGACGACAGCAAGGGCAACGTCAACAACGGCAGCGTCTGGCGCCGTGCCAACACCCGCGTGGGCAACACCGCCACCACCACCAACCAGACCGACCTGTTCGGTGAGTTCTATGTGGGCGGGCTGAAGAACAGCTTCTCCACCGGTATCGAGTTCAGCCGCGAAGAGAGCAAGCGTTCCGGCTACAACGTCAACACCGACACCACCCCACGCACCACCAATGTCGCGGCCAGCACCAACTGCAACCCCAGCATGATCGGCGCTCGCAGCGGCTACAACTGCACCTCGCTGGCCAACCCGAACCCGGACGATCCGTGGAACGGCGCGATCTCGCGCAACTACGCCGGCACCACCACCAACAGCAACACTCGCGCGCTGTATGTGTTCGACACCCTCGAACTGACGCCGCAGTGGCTGGTGAACATGGGCCTGCGCTACGACCACTTCGACACCGACTACAAGACCTACAACGCCGCCGGCACCACCACCGCCAAGGGCAGCGACACCAGCGAATTCGTCACCGGCCAGCTGGGCCTGGTGTGGAAGCCGGCCGACAACGGCAGCATCTATGTCTCCTACGCCACCTCCGCCACCCCACCGGGCGCGCTGCTGGGTGAAGGCATGGAAGGCAACCCGCTGCCAGGCGGCACTGACCGCTCCGGCAATATCCTGAGCAGCGACTTCGAGCCGGAAGAAACCACCAACTACGAGATCGGCACCAAGTGGGACCTGCTCGACGAGCGCCTGTCCCTGGCCGCCGCGCTGTTCCGCACCGAGAAAGAGAACGCTCGCGTGCAGGTCGGTACCACCGCCTACGAGAACGTTGGTGAAACCCGCGTGCAGGGCATCGAGCTGTCGGCCAGCGGCAAGCTGACCGACAAGTGGCAGGTGTTCGCCGGCTACACCTACATGCAGGCCCGCCAGATCGACGGCGGCCCGCTGGGCAAGGCCAACGACGGCAACCAGCTGCCGAACACGCCGAACAACAGCGCCAGCCTGTGGACCACCTACCAGCTCACGCCGAAGTTCACCGTCGGTGGCGGCGCCTTCTACGTCGACGACGTGTACGGCAGCGTGGCCAACACCACCATGGTCGACAGCTACGTACGCTACGACGCCATGGCCGCGTACAAGCTGACCAAGAACATCGACCTGCAGCTGAACGTGCAGAACCTCACCAACGAGGTCTACTACGACAAGGCGTTCTCCACCCACTTCGCCAACCAGGCGGCCGGGCGGACTGCGTTGCTGACCACCAGCGTGCACTTCTGATGATGGGTCTGGGTTGATTGCTTGAGGGTGCCGGTGCCTGTACCGGCCCCTATCGCCGGCAAGCCGGCTCCCACAGGATTATCACAGGCCCCTGTGGGAGCCGACTTGCCGGCGATAGGGGCAGCACAGGCAACGTGCCATCCACTGAACAACCCGCGGCCCCGTTCGTTACTGAACGGGGCTTTTGCGTATCAAGGCATAATGCACGCCGCGCAGGTCGCGGCAGCCCTACAAGGTGAGAGACGTGGTGAAGAAGACGCTGTTCCAATTGCACTGGTTCTTTGGCATCACCGCTGGCCTGGTGCTGGCCTTGATGGGCATCACCGGCGCCCTGTACTCGTTCCAGGAAGAACTGCTGCGCGCATTCAATGCCGATGTGCTCAAGGTGCAGGTACGCGCCGAAGGTGTGCTGCCACCGGCCGAGCTGGTGCAGCGGGTCGAAGCCCAGCAACACGACAAGGTGTCGATGCTGTGGGTCGACGTACGCGAAGGCAATGCCGCACGCATCTTCTTCATGCCACCACCGGGCGAGCGCCGTGGCGAACTGCGCTACGCCGACCCGTACACCGGCGAGCTCAAGGGCGAAGTGGCCGGGCAAGGCTTCTTCAACCTCATGCTCAAGCTCCACCGTTTCCTGGCCATGGGTGACACTGGCCGGCAGATTACCGGTGCCTGCACCCTGATGCTGGTGTTCTTCTGCCTCTCCGGCCTGTACCTGCGCTGGCCTCGCAAGGCCCTGAACTGGCGGACCTGGCTGACCCTGGACTGGGCCAAGAAGGGCCGCGCCTTCAACTGGGACCTGCACGCGGTGTTCGGCACCTGGTGCCTGCTGTTCTACCTGCTGTTCGCCCTGACTGGGTTGTTCTGGTCCTACGAGTGGTACCGCGCGGGCCTGAACAAGCTGCTGGCCGACCCACCAGCGGCCGGTGAACAGAAGCGCGGCGAAGGCCGTGGTGGCCGCCATGGCCCGCCCAAGGTCGACAACAACGCCCCGCCGCTAGTGGTCGACTACGACGCCATCTGGGCCAACCTCAAGGCCGCCGCCGGCCCTGGGCTGGCCACCTACAACCTGCGCCTGCCACCGGTCGGCGGCCAGCCGGCCAACCTGTTCTACCTGCTGGACAACGCCGACCACCCCCGTGCCTTCAACACCCTGGTGCTTGACCCGGCCACCGGCCAGGTGAAGAAGCATGACCGCTACACCGACAAGTCCTTCAAGGCCCAACTGCTGCAAAGCGTGTATGCCCTGCATGTGGGTGAATACTTCGGCCTGCCGGGGCGGATCATCGTCACCCTCGCCAGCCTGACCATGCCGCTGTTCTTCGTCACCGGCTGGCTGCTGTACCTCGACCGCCGACGCAAGAAACGCCAGGTGCGTGCCGCCCGTGGCGCGGTGGGCGATACCGCCAACACAGGCGACAGCTGGCTGATCGGTTTCGCCAGCCAGAGCGGTTTTGCCGAGCAACTGGCCTGGCAAAGCGCCGGGCAGCTACAGGCAGCCGGCTTGCCGGTGCAGGTACGCCCCCTGGCCGAGCTGGGTGAGCAGGAACTGCGCCAGGCCAAGCGCGCGCTGTTCGTGGTCAGTACCTTCGGCGACGGCGAGGCGCCGGACAGCGCCCGCGGCTTCGAACGCAAAGTGCTTGGCCAGCCCTGGGCGCTGGAGCATCTGGACTACGCCCTGCTCGCCCTGGGCGACCGCCAGTACCCGCACTTCTGCGGCTTCGCTCGCCGCCTGCAAGCCTGGCTCGGCGAGCGCGGTGCCAGCAGCGCCTTCAGCCCGGTGGAAGTGGACAACGCCGACCCGGCCGCGCTGCAACGTTGGCAGCAGGAGCTGGCGCAACTGACCGGCGCGCGCCCGGTGGCCGCCTGGCAACCACCGCGCTTCGGCAACTGGCGCCTGACCCGGCGCGACCTGCTGAACCCGGGCAGCCAAGGGGCACCGGTGTACCGGCTGCAATTGCTGCCTGAAACACCGGCGACCTGGGAAGCAGGTGATCTGGTCGAAATCCTGCCGCGCAACGGTCAGCCACGAGTGGATGCCTTGCTCGCCGGCCTTGGCCTGGATCCGCAGAGCCCGGTACAGCTCGACGGCCTGCGCGAAACCCTCGCCCAGGCCCTGGCCGGGCGCCAACTGCCGCATAGCCGCGAGCACCTGGTCGGTTTGCACGCCCAGGCGCTGGTCGATGCCCTGATCCCGCTGAGTGCCCGCGAATACTCCATCGCCTCCATCGCCAGCGATGGCGTGCTGGAACTGATCGTGCGCCAGGAGCGTCACGCCGATGGCCACCTGGGCCTGGGGTCGGGCTGGCTGACCGA
Organism: Pseudomonas sp. UFMG81; assembly: GCF_015354575.1. Classification (GTDB taxonomy): domain Bacteria; phylum Pseudomonadota; class Gammaproteobacteria; order Pseudomonadales; family Pseudomonadaceae; genus Aquipseudomonas. The sequence continues at coordinate 91,269 of NZ_JACAFQ010000007.1, read as the reverse complement.
GTACCTGCCGCTGGACGGCACGCTCAGCGCGCGCCTGCGCCGTAACAGCGGCTTCCACCTGCCCGACGCTGCGGCGCCAATGGTGCTGATCGGCAACGGCACCGGCCTGGCCGGCTTGCGCAGCCTGCTGCGGGCACGCATTGCCAACGGCGAGCAGCGCAACTGGCTGCTGTTTGGCGAACGCAATCGTGCCCACGACCTGCTGTGTGGCGAAGAGCTTCAGGGCTGGTTGGCCAAGGGTGACTTGCAGCGGCTGGACCTGGCGTTTTCACGCGACCAGGCCGAGAAGGTCTATGTGCAGGATGCGCTGCTGCAGCAGGCCACCGAGTTCAAGCGCTGGATCGACGACGGTGCCTGTGTGTATGTGTGCGGCAGCTTGCACGGTATGGCCGCAGGGGTAGATGCGGCGTTGCAGGGGCTGCTCGGTGAAGCGCAGCCGCGATGAGGTCATTGCAATTCGAAGCTATCGGCATCCAGGTTGGCCGGGAAGCGCGTGCGATACGCCGCCAGCTCCGCCGCCCGCAGCACCACGGTGAACACCCCGTCTGCCTCGCCCGCGCTGAGCAGGCTCTCGCCCTGGAAGTCCAGTACCTGGCTGTCGCCGGAGTAGGCGAAGCCCTTGCCATCGGTGCCCACTCGGTTCACCGCCGCCACGAAGCACAGGTTCTCGATACCCCGCGCCGGCAGCAGCCGGTTCCAGTGCGTGCGCCGCGCCGCCGGCCAGTTCGCGGTGTACAGCAGCAGGTCGGTGTCCTGGGCGTCGCGGCTCCACACCGGGAAGCGCAGGTCGTAGCAGATCAGCGGGCGAATGCGCCACCCCTTGAGCTCGAACTGCACCTGGCGCTCGCCGGGGGTGTAGTGCTTGTGCTCCCCCGCCATGCGGAACAGGTGGCGCTTGTCGTAATGCAGGATCTCGCCATCCGGGCGCGCCCACAACAGGCGGTTGCGGTGGCTGCCATCGGCGGCCTGGATGATCACGCTGCCGGTGATCACCGCATTGGCCTTCTTGGCCTGGGCCTTGAGCCACTTGTAGGTGGGGCCGTTTTCCGGCTCGGCCAGCTGTTCGGAGTCCATGGAGAAACCGGTGGTGAACATCTCCGGCAGGATCACCAGGTCGACCTCGCCGGCCTGGGCGATCAGTTCGTCGAAGTGGGCGTAGTTCGCCTCGCGGTCGTGCCAGGCCAGGGTGGTCTGCACCAGGGCGATTTTCAGGTTCGGCAGTTCACTCAGATCGCGCATAGCTTTTCCGCCGCCAGTCGCAGCGTCTCCTCACGTTTGGCAAAGCACAGGCGCACCAGGCGTTGCTCGGGGATGGGTTGCTGGTAGAACACCGACACTGGGATGCTGGCCACGCCATGTTCGCGGGTCAGCCACAGGGCCATGTCGACGTCGTTCAGGTCAGGGCGAATCTGCGAATAGTCCACCAGCTGGAAGTAGGTACCCGGGGTGCGGGTGAAGGTGAAGCGTGAGGCCTGTAGCAGGTCGCAGAACAGGTCGCGCTTGGCCTGGTAGAAGCTCGGCAGTTCGTCGATGTGCTCGGGGTGCTCGGCCATGAAGTCGGCCAGCGCGCACTGCAAGGGCGTGACGCCGCAGAAGTTCACGTACTGGTGCACCTTGCGCAGTTCGGCACTGAGTGCGGGCGGCGCGATCACATAGCCGGTCTTCCAACCGGTGACGTGGTAGGTCTTGCCGAACGAGCTGATGACGAAGGCGCGCTGGTAGAGCTGTTCGTGGGCCAGCACGCTGGCGTGGCGCACGCCGTCGTAGATCAAGTGTTCGTAGACCTCGTCGCTGACCAGGTAGATGTCGCGGTCGGCGATCAACCTTGCCAACTGGTCAAGGTCATCACGGCTGATCAGCGCGCCGCTGGGGTTGTGCGGCGAGTTGAGGATGACCATCCGCGTGCGCGGGCTCAGCGCATCGCTGAACCGCTGCCAGTCGATGCTGAAGCTGCCGTCGTTGAGCGGCACATGCACGCAGCGGCCACCGGCCAGTTCCACCGAAGGCTCGTAGCTGTCGTAGCTGGGGTCGAAGACGATCACTTCGTCGCCTGGGTGGATAACGGCCTGGATCGCGCAGAAGATCGCTTCGGTGGCGCCCGGGGTGATGGTCACTTCCTGGTCGGCATCGACCTGCGCCCCGTACAGCCTGGCCACCTTCGCCGCGACCTGCTGGCGCAGGGCGGGCAAGCCGGTCATGGGGCAATACTGGTTATGTCCCGCCGCTACATGGCGGCCGACAGCGTCGAGCAGGGCCTGGGGGCCGTTGAAGTCGGGGAAGCCTTGCGAGAGGTTGAGCGCACCGGTCTGCATCGCGAGCTGCGACATGGTGGTGAAGATGGTCGTGCCGACGTTCGGCAGTTTGCTGCGGATCATGGAGCCCTCTTTCCTGGGGTTTGTCCGGCACGGGGTGGAGCCCGAGCATAGCGGATCAAGCAGTCAGGAAAAAGGTTGAAACAATAGGGGGATTGCGGTGGGTCAAAGGGCCCTATCGCCGGCAAGCCGGCTCCCACAGGTATTGTGGCTTGCGCACACCCTGTGGGAGCCGGCTTGGCGGCGAAGAAGCCAGCACGGAATCAGCGCTTGTCGCGGCGCTTCTTCTCGGCCTTCTTGTGGTGCGACATCAAGCGGCGCTTCTTGTTGACCTGACGATCGGTGAGGGTGTTCTTGTTGCCCTCGTACGGGTTCTCACCGCCCTTGTACTCGATGCGGATCGGCGTACCGACCAGCTTGAGCACGCGGCGGTAGGTGTTCTCCAGGTAACGCGAGTAGGAGTTGGGCACCTTCTCGGTCTGGTTGCCGTGGATCACGATCAGCGGCGGGTTGGCCCCACCCAGGTGGGCGTAGCGCAGCTTGATGCGGCGGCCGTTGACCAGCGGCGGCTGGTGCACGCTGATGGCGTCTTCGAGGATCTGCGTCAGGCGGCTGGTCGGCCAGCGGGTGACCGCCGACTTGAACGCGGCCTGCACCGACTTGTACAGGTTGCCAACGCCAGTGCCGTGCAGGGCGGAGATGAAGTGGATGTCGCAGAAGTCGACGAAGAACAGCCGGCGCTCCAGCTCGGTCTTGACGTAGTCGCGCTCGCCCGGCTCCATGCCGTCCCACTTGTTCAGGGCGATGACGATGGCGCGGCCCGCTTCCAGGGCGAAGCCCAGCAGGTTGAGGTCGTGGTCGACCACACCTTCGCGGGCGTCCATGACGAAGACCACCACGTTGGCGTCCTTGATCGCCTGCAGGGTCTTCACCACCGAGAACTTCTCGACTTCCTCGTGGATCTTGCCGCGCTTGCGCACACCGGCGGTGTCGATGAAGGTGTACTTCTCGCCATCACGCTCGAACGGGATGTAGATACTGTCGCGGGTGGTGCCCGGCTGGTCGTACACCACCACGCGCTCTTCGCCGAGCATGCGGTTGACCAGCGTCGACTTGCCCACGTTCGGGCGGCCGATGATGGCGATCTTGATGCCATCCTTCTCGCTCGGGCCAGGAATGCGCACGGCTTCTTCGCCTTCGGCGACATCCTGGTCGAGCGCTTCTTCATCTTCATCACGCGGAATATGGCCGAGCAGCGATTCCATCAGGGCGTTGATGCCGCGGCCCTGGGAGCCGGCCACCGGGATGGCGTTGCCCATGCCCAGCGGTGAGAACTCGGCGCGGGCAATGTCCGGGTCGATGTTGTCGATCTTGTTGGCCACCAGGATGGCCGACTTGTTCCGCTTGCGCAGGTGGTCGGCGATCATCTGGTCGGCGGCGGTCATGCCGGCGCGGGCATCGACCAGGAACAATACGTAGTCGGCTTCTTCGATGGCCATCAGCGACTGCTCGGCCATCTTCTCGTCCATGCCCACTTCGTCGCCGGTGATACCGCCGGTGTCGATGAGGATGTACGAGCGACCCTGCCAGCTGGCATCGCCGTACTGGCGGTCACGGGTCAGGCCCGACAGGTCGCCGACGATGGCATCGCGGGTCTTGGTCAGGCGGTTGAACATGGTGGATTTGCCGACGTTCGGGCGGCCCACCAGGGCGATTACGGGAACCATGCGGCTCTCCACTCTTGAATTCTTGAAAATGCAAAGGCCGCTGCAAGGCAGCGGCCGGAGTTCGGGCGGCGTTTCCTACGCCGCTACCTGAGCCCGCGAACGGGCTCAAGCATAGCTTCAGCGGATGGTCAGTGCCTCGAGCTTACCGCTGTTGCCGAAGACGTAGATGGTGTCGCCGACCACAAGTGGGCGGGCGCGCAGGCCATCGCTGTCGATACGTTCACGGCCGACGAAACGACCATCGACCTGGCTGAGCAGGTGCAGGTAACCCTCGAAGTCACCTACTGCCACGTAGCTGGAGTACACCTCGGGTGCCGACAGCTGACGACGGGCCATGCTGTCGTTGCTCCACAGGGCGCTGGAGGAGCGCTCGTCGACCCCTTCCACGGTGCCCGAAGCCAGGCTCACGTAGACGTTGCCGAAGCCCTGGGCGACGCCGACGTAGCTGCTGGCATCGCGCTGCCACAGCACACGGCCGCTTTCCAGGTCCAGGCCGGCGACGCGGCCTTGGTAGGTGCTGACGTACAGGGTGCCACCGGACAGCAGCAGGCCGCCGTCGATGTCCACCACGCGGTCCAGCTCGGAGCGACCTTGCGGGATGGCCACGCGGCTTTCCCACACCGGTACACCGTTGCTGATGTCTACCGCGACTACCTTGCCGGTGGACAGGCCGGCGATGGCCAGGCGGTTGGTGACGATCGGCGCACCGGTACCACGCAGGGTGAGCACGGCCGGGGTGTTCTCGTAGATCCAGCGACGGTCGCCAGTGGCGGCGTCGAGGCCGATCAGGCGGTCGTCCTGGGTTTGTACCACCACCACGTCGCCGTTGTTGGCGGGCGGTGCCAGCACTTCGCTGGTGACGCGCGAGCGCCAGCGTTCTTCGCCGGTGCTCGAATCCAGGGCGACGACCTCGCCCTTGAGGGTGCCCAGCATGACCAGGCCGTAACCGACGCCGACCGCGCCGGAAACCGGCAGCTCGAGGTCTTTCTTCCAGACCACGTCGCCGTCGAGGCGGTTGAGGGCGAACACCTTGCCGGTGACATCGGCGGCATAGATGCGGTCGTTCTCGATGGCCGGTACCAGGGTGTTGTAGGTTTCGCCCTGGCCGTCACCGATCGAACGGCTCCACTGCTTCTTGAGTACCACTTCCTCGGTGAACTTGGTCAGCTCGGCCGGGGGCAGTTCCTTCTTGCTGTTGCTGCTGCAACCCGCTGCCAGCACGGCAAGGGTGAGCACAGCTGCTGTTTTCCAACCCTTCACTTCAGGCGTCCCCTTTGGCCAGGTCATCCAGCTTCAGTTGCAGGCCACCGATCGCGGCGTCGTCGGACAGCGCGGCCTTGGCTTTTTCGTAGGCGCTGTGCGCGTCGTCGGCGCGGCCCAGTTGTACCAGCAGGTCGCCCTTGAGTTCTTCACGGCTGGCCTGGAAGGCCTTGTCGGTGTCGCCGTCGAGCAGCTTGAGGGCGTCTTCGGCCTTGTCCTGGGCGGCGAGCACACGGGCCAGGCGCTGGCGCGAGATTTCACCCAGCGTTGCGTCGGCCGGCTTGTCCATCACGCCCTTGAGCTCAGTGGCGGCGTCGTCGAGCTTGCCGCTCTCGACCGCGACCTTGGCCACGAACAGGCTACCGTACTGGGCATAGGCGCTGCCGCCAAACTCGCTCTTGAGCTTGCCGGACAGCTCGGCGACCTTGGTCGTGTCGGGCTTGCCGTCTGGGGTCAGCGAAGTTTCCAGCAGGGCCTGGTACAGCGCCGAGGCACCTTGCGCCTGGTTGGCCTGGTACTTGTGCCAGGTCTGCCAGCCCATCACCACCACGCCAGCCAGCAAGGCGCCGGTCAGCAGCGGCTTGCCGTTGCGGTTCCACCAGTCCTTGACGCCGGCCAGCTCATCATCGTTACTCGACACCCCAATACTCCTTTTCGCCTATTCGTTGTTGAACCGCGTTACGCCTGGGCGATCGCGGTTTCCAGGTGCTCGGCAAGAGCATCCCAGGCAATGTTCTGTTGTTCGCCCTGGCCACGCAGGGGCTTGACGCCGATTGCTTGCTTGGCCAGTTCGTCGTCACCGAGGATCAGGGCGAACAGCGCGCCGCTCTTGTCGGCTTTCTTGAACTGGCTCTTGAAGCTGCCGCCACCGGCGTTGACCGCCAGGCGCAGGCCCGGCAGACGGTCGCGCAGGCTCTCGCTCAGGCGCAGGCCGGCCAGCTCTGCTGGCTCGCCGAAGGCGCAGAGGTAGACGTCGATGGTGCGGCTGATCGACTCGGGCACCTTGCCCAGCGTTTCCAGCAGCAGGATCAGGCGCTCGATGCCCATGGCGAAACCGACGCCCGGCGTTGGTTTGCCGCCCATCTGCTCGACCAGGCCGTCGTAACGGCCACCGGCACAGACGGTGCCCTGGGCGCCGAGCTTGTCGGTGACCCACTCGAACACGGTCTTGCTGTAGTAGTCCAGGCCACGCACCAGCTTGGTGTTGATCACGAACGGAATGCCAGCGGCGTCGAGGCGGGCCTTGAGGCCTTCGAAATGCACGCGGGACTCTTCGTCGAGATAGTCCTCAAGCTTGGGCGCGCCGACCAGCACCGCCTGGGTGTTCGCATCCTTGCTGTCGAGGATGCGCAGCGGGTTGCTCTTCAGGCGGCGCTGGCTGTCTTCGTCCAGTTGCTCCAGGCGCGCCGAGAGATACTCGACCAGCGCCTCGCGGTAGCGCGCGCGGGCTTCGCTGGTGCCCAGGCTGTTGAGCTGCAGCTCGACCGCGTCCTGAATGCCCAGCAAGCCCCACAGGCGCCAGGTGAGCATGATCAGCTCGGCGTCGACGTCCGGGCCGTCGAGGTTGAACACCTCCACGCCGATCTGGTGGAACTGGCGGTAGCGGCCCTTCTGCGGGCGCTCGTGGCGGAACATCTGGCCGATGTACCAGAGCTTCTGCACCTGGCCATTGCCGGTGATGCCGTGCTCGAGCACCGCACGCACGCAGGCGGCGGTGCCTTCGGGGCGCAGGGTGAGCGAATCGCCGTTGCGGTCCTCGAAGGTGTACATCTCTTTTTCGACAATGTCGGTGACCTCACCGATCGAGCGCTTGAACAGCTCGGTGAACTCGACGATCGGCGTGCGGATCTGGCTGTAGCCGTAGCTGTCCAGCAGGCCGGCCACGGTGCCCTCGAAATAGCGCCACAGTGGCGACTGGTCGGGCAGGATGTCGTTCATGCCACGGATGGCTTGCAGCGATTTGCTCACGAAAAGTCCTTTCGAATCTGTCTGTCAGCCGCGGGCGATCAGCGCCGCGTCGGCCTCGGCCTTTTCGGCCGCTTTCTGGCGGATGAGCTTTTCCAGCTCGTCGACCAGGTTGTCGTTGTTCAGCTTCTGCGATGGCTTGCCATCGATGTAGATCAGGTTTGGCGTACCGCCGGTGAGGCCGACGTGCGCCTCCTTGGCTTCGCCCGGGCCGTTGACCACGCAACCGATCACCGCCACGTCCAGCGGTACCAGCAGGTCTTCCAGGCGCCCTTCCAGCTCGTTCATGGTCTTGACCACATCGAAGTTCTGCCGCGAGCAGCTCGGGCAGGCGATGAAGTTGATGCCACGCGAACGCAGGTGCAGCGACTTGAGGATGTCGTAGCCGACCTTCACTTCCTCGACCGGGTCGGCCGCCAACGAGATACGGATGGTGTCACCGATGCCTTCGGCCAGCAGCATACCGAGGCCGACGGCGGATTTCACCGTCCCCGAACGCAGGCCACCGGCTTCGGTGATACCCAGGTGCAGCGGCTGGATGATTTGCTTGGCCAGCAGGCGGTAGGCTTCGACGGCCATGAACACGTCGGAGGCCTTGACGCTGACCTTGAAGTCCTGGAAGTCGAGGCGGTCGAGGTGCTCGACATGGCGCAGCGCCGACTCGACCAGCGCGGCTGGGGTCGGTTCGCCGTACTTTTTCTGCAGGTCCTTTTCCAGCGAGCCGGCGTTGACGCCGATACGGATCGGGATGCCGCGGTCACGGGCGGCATCGACCACCGCGCGCACACGGTCTTCACGGCCGATGTTGCCTGGGTTGATGCGCAGGCAATCGACGCCCAGTTCAGCCACACGCAGGGCGATCTTGTAGTCGAAGTGGATGTCGGCGACCAGCGGCACGCTGACCAGTTTCTTGATCTTGCCGAACGCTTCGGCAGCGTCCATGTCTGGTACCGAGACGCGGACGATGTCCACGCCGGCATCGACCAGGCGCTGGATCTGCCCCACAGTGGCGGCGACGTCGTTGGTGTCGGTGTTGGTCATGCTCTGCACCGCGATGGGGGCATCGCCACCCACCGGCACATTGCCGACCCAGATTTTGCGGGATTCGCGACGTTTGATCGGAGATTCGCCGTGCATGACTTACTGTCCCAACTTCAGGCGAGCGGTTTCGCCACTGGTGAACGGGGCAACATCGACCGCCTGGCCGTTGTAGCTCACCTGGGCGCCCCGGGCGAAGCCCAGGCGCACCGAGAACGGTGGCTTGCCGGTCAGTTCCAGGTTGTCGCCCTTGCGCTTGATGGCGCTGAACAGCACCTTGCCGTTGCCGTCGGTGACCTGGGTCCAGCAATCGGCGGTGAACTGGATGTGAACGTTGGCGCTGCCGGCCGGGGCCGGTACGCTTGCAGCGGCGGGCGCCTGGGTAGTGGCCACTGGCGCAGCTGGCGTGGCCGCTACGACTACCGGGGCGACCGGCGCTGGCGCAGGGGCTGCTACGACCGGGGTGCTGGCCACCGGCGCAACCGGAGCTACCGTTGCGGCTGGCGCTGGAGCCGGTGCGGTGGTGCTAGCGGTCTCGGCCGGTGCTGGCGCGGTAACGGGCGCCTCTTCGCTGGCGGCCGGCTCCAGCGGCAATGCCTCGCTTTGAGGCTGCTGGGCTTCGCTGACGGCCTGGTCTTCCGGCTCGTCCAGCGGGTGAATCTGCGTGGTGCCGTCGGCGCTCTCGACTTCGACGTGCTCCAGGGCGATCTTGGCCAGGTCCTTGCCGCGCAGGCTGCCGTTGTCCTGCCACCAGAGGAAGCTGCCGCCGACCACCGCCACCAGCAGCACCAGGCTGACCACCCGCAGGATGTTGTGCGACAGGCGCACCGGCTCTTCGATACGGCCGAGCGCGTGCACTTCGCTACCCTTGGCGTGGGTGCCGGTGATCTGGTCGAAGGCTTCGACCAGTGGGGCCTGGTCCATGTCCATCAGCTTGGCGTAGGCACGGATGTAGCCACGGGCGAAGGTGTGCCCGGGCAGCTTGTCGAAGGCGCCGGTTTCCAGGTTGTTCAGCGAAGAGACCGTGAGGTTGAGCTTTCGAGCGACCTCGGCCTGGCTCCAGTCCCGCTTCTCGCGGGCCTGGCGCAAGACGTCACCGGGGTTCTGGCGAGTCGCTGCTACTTCTGTTTGCGCGGCTTTCATCGTTGCTCCGACAGGTATTGCTGATATTCCGGCGTACCGGGATAAAGTCGTTGTAATTGCTGGCCCAGCCGGGCCGCGGTGCCCTGTTCGTCGAGGGCGAGCGCCAGGCGCGTGCCCAGCAGCAGGCTGCGGGCGTTCTGGTCACTCAACTGGCTGAATCGATCGTAGTAGTCCCGGGCCGGCACATAATGCCTGTTTTCGTAGGACAACTCAGCCATTTCGAGCAAGGCCCTCGGTTGCCGCTGGTCGAGCCGCAGGGCCTTCTCCAGATATTCCTTTGCCTGCTCACCCTGGCCGAGCCTGAGCGCAGTCAGGCCAAGGTTCTCGTAGACCCGGGAGCGCTCAGGATACAGGGTATCGGCGGCGGCCTGGCGAAACATCGCCTGGGCTTCGCCAAACCGGCCCTGAGCATATAGGAAACTGCCGTAGTTGTTGCGGATTCGCGTGTCGTTTGGGCGGGCGGCCAGGGCTTTGTTGAAGTGCTGGTCGGCCAGTGCGGGTTCGCCCTCGGCCTGGAACACCAGCGCCAGCGCGGCATGAGCGTCGGCATCATCGCTGTCCAGGGCCAATGCCTTGACCAGCGGGGCCTTGGCCTGCTGGGTCAAGCCTTGTTGCAGGTAGCCCAGGCCCAACTGCACGTAGGCTCGCCCTGCTTCCTCACGCCCCTGGCGCGATGCCAGGGGATCGCCCGCGCCGCCAGACACGCAGCCGGCCAGCAGCGAAAGCGTGAGGATCGACAGCGCGGCGCGCAGGGTCATGGGGCGGCTGCTCGTCAGGGGCGCGCGGCGCTGTCTTGCGGCTCGTCGGCGGCAAGCTGGCGCACGGCGATGTAGCGTTCGCTGCGGCGGGTGCGGTCGTTGACCTGCCCGACCAGCTGGCCGCAGGCGGCATCGATGTCGTCACCGCGGGTGGTGCGGGTGGTGACGTTGAAGCCGCCGTGGTGCAGCAGGTCCTGGAAGCGACGGATGGCGTTGTTGCTCGGCCGCTCGTAGCCCGAGCGCGGGAACGGGTTGAACGGGATCAGGTTGATCTTGCATGGCACGTCGCGCAGCAGCTCGATCATCTGTGCAGCGTGCTCGGGCTGGTCGTTGACGTCCTTGAGCAGGGTGTACTCGATGGTGAGCACACGCTTGCCGCCGAGCGTGGACATGTAGCCCATGCACGACTCCAGCAGCATCTTCAGCGGGTACTTCTTGTTGATCGGTACCAGCTGGTTGCGCAGTTCGTCGTTGGGGGCGTGCAGCGACAGCGCCAGCGACACGTCGATGTGCTTGGCCAGCTCATCGATCATCGGCACTACGCCTGAGGTCGAAAGCGTGACGCGGCGTTTGGAGATGCCATAGCCCAGATCTTCCATCATGATCTTCATGGCGGCGATGACATTATCGAAATTCAGCAAGGGCTCGCCCATGCCCATCATGACCACGTTGGTGATGGCGCGGTCGATCTTGGCGGGGACGGTCCCGAAGGATTTGTTCGCAAGCCACACCTGGCCGATCACTTCGGCGGCGGTGAGGTTGCTGTTGAAGCCTTGCTTGCCGGTGGAGCAGAAGCTGCAGTCCAGGGCACAGCCGGCTTGCGACGATACGCACAGCGTACCGCGGTCATCGGTGGGGATGTAGACGGTCTCGACGCAGCTGCCGGAGGCAACGCGGACCACCCATTTACGGGTGCCGTCGGCGGAAATGTCTTCACTGACCACTTCCGGGCCCCGAATCTCGGCAACGGCCTCGAGCTTTTCGCGCAAGACCTTGCCGACATTGGTCATGGCGGCGAAATCATCGACGCCAAAATGGTGAATCCATTTCATCACCTGACCGGCGCGGAAGCGCTTCTCCCCGATTGAGTCGAAGAACTGTTCCATTTCCGCCAGGGTCAGCCCCAGCAGGTTGATCTTGCCAGTAGATGTCGTCATGGATTCACCCTCACCCGTAAGCTTTCGCTTAGCGAGTGGTTACCTCGGTAGCAGCGAAGAAGTAAGCGATTTCGCGAGCAGCAGCAGCTTCGGAGTCCGAACCGTGAACGGCGTTGGCGTCGATCGACTCGGCGAAGTCGGCGCGGATGGTGCCGGCAGCAGCTTCTTTAGGGTTGGTGGCGCCCATCAGCTCACGGTTCAGAGCGATGGCGTTTTCGCCTTCCAGAACCTGAACGACGACCGGGCCGGAAGTCATGAAGGCAACCAGGTCACCGAAGAAACCACGAGCGCTGTGCTCGGCGTAGAAGCCTTCGGCTTCGGCCTTGGACAGCTGCTTGATTTTCGAAGCGACGATTTTCAGGCCAGCTTCTTCGAAGCGAGTGGTGATCTTGCCGATGACGTTTTTGGCGACGGCGTCAGGCTTGATGATCGAGAAAGTACGTTGAACAGCCATGGAAAACTCCAGAAATATGAGTGTTGCGAAAAATTAAACCCGCGAATTATACGCGGGTTCCAGGGGATTGCCTAACCTGCAGCGTGCGCTCAGTCGGCTTCTTCGATCCAGGCCGCCTGGATGGCCTCGAGCACTTTCTCGCCGCCACGCGACGGATCGTCGCTGAACTCGGGCAGTGCCAGCACCCAGCGGTGCAGATCGACGAAATTCACGTAACGAGGATCGACCTCAGGCTTGCTTTCGGCAAGCTGGATGGCGATCTCAAGTACATCAATCCATTTCAAGCTCATGCGAAATACCTCAGTGCGGCGCTTCGGCGGCGTGGTTGAGCGAGTACTTGGGGATCTCGATGGTGAGGTCTTCATCGGCCACCACCACCTGGCAGCCCAGGCGCGACTGCGCTTCCAGGCCCCACGCCTTGTCCAGCATGTCTTCTTCCAGCTCGTCGGCCTCTTCGAGCGAGTCGAAGCCCTTGCGCACGATGCAGTGGCAGGTGGTGCAGGCCTTGACGCCGCCGCAGGCGCTTTCCATCTCGATGTGATGGTCGTGGGCCAGTTCCAGGATGTTGGTCCCGGCCGGCACTTCCACGGTCAGCCCCTCGGGGCAGAATTTTTCATGCGGCAGGAATGTCACCAGCGGCATCGGTTACTCCTCGATCTCATTCAGGTTGCGCCCGGCCAGTGCGGCTTTGACCGTCGAATCAAGGCGACGGGCGGCAAATGCATCGGTCACCTGCGACAGACGCTTGGTCTGTTGCTCGATGGCTGGGCCATCGGTGCCGGTCAGCAAATCACGTAGTTCCTGCATCTGGAATTCAATGGCTTCGCGCTCGTCGCTGCTGAGCAGGCGCTCGCCATCGGCGTCCAGGGCGCCCTGTACCGCTTCGAGCAGGCGCTCGCCGTCGACCTGGTGCTCGCGCAACTGGCGCGCCTGCTTGTCGGAGCCTGCGTGCTCGAAGGAATCCTTGAGCATGCGGGCGATCTCACCGTCGGTCAGGCCATAGGATGGCTTGACCTGGATGCTCGACTCCACGCCCGAACCCAGCTCGCGGGCGGCGACGCTGAGCAGGCCATCGGCGTCGACCTGGAAGGTCACGCGGATCTTCGCCGCACCGGCGACCATGGCCGGGATGCCGCGCAGCTCGAAACGGGCCAGCGAGCGGCAGTCGCTGATCAGCTCGCGCTCGCCCTGCAGCACGTGGATCATCATGGCCGACTGGCCGTCTTTATAAGTAGTGAATTCCTGGGCGCGGGCCACCGGAATGGTGGTGTTGCGCGGGATCACCTTTTCCATCAGCCCGCCCATGGTCTCAAGGCCGAGCGACAGCGGGATGACGTCGAGCAGCAACAGCTCGCCGCCTTCACGGCGGTTGCCGGCCAGGGTGTCGGCCTGGATGGCGGCGCCAATGGCGACCACCTGGTCCGGGTCGATGGAAGTCAGCGGAGAACGGCCAAACAGCGTGCCAACGGCTTCGCGCACACGCGGCACACGGGTAGAACCGCCGACCATCACCACCGCACCCACCTCCTCCAGCTCGATACCGCTGTCGCGCACGGCGCGGCGGCAGGCCTTGAGACTGCGGGCAATCATCGGCTCGATCATCGCCTCGAAGGCGGCGCGGGTCAGTTCGCCTTGCCAGGCGCCATGCTGAACGCTGACTACATCAGCATCGGTCAAGGCTTCCTTGGCCGCGCAGGCGGTTTGCAGCAGCAGGCGCTGAGTGGCGGGGTCGAGATCGGCGGACAGCCCGGCCTGCTCGATGATCCAGCCAGCAATGGCGTGGTCGAAATCGTCGCCCCCCAGGGCGGTGTCGCCACCGGTGGCCAGGACTTCGAAGACGCCAGCGGTCAGGCGCAGGATGGAAATATCGAAGGTGCCGCCACCCAGGTCGAAGATCGCCACGACGCCTTCGGCGTTCTGGTCCAGGCCATAGGCTACGGCAGCAGCGGTTGGCTCATTGAGCAGGCGCAGCACATTGAGGCCGGCCAACTTGGCGGCGTCCTTGGTGGCCTGGCGCTGGGCGTCGTCGAAATACGCAGGGACAGTGATCACCGCGCCTACCAGCTCACCGCCGAGGGTCTCTTCGGCACGGGTACGCAGCACCTTGAGGATGTCGGCCGACACTTCCACTGGGCTCTTCGGCCCCTGGACGGTGTCGATGAACGGCATGTGCGACTCACCACCGACGAAGCGGTACGGCAACTGCTCGCCGAGCTGCTTGACGTCCGCCAGGCCACGCCCCATCAGGCGCTTGACCGAGACGATGGTGTTGAGCGGGTCGCTGGGCGCAGCCTCGCGCGCGCTCAGCCCCACATCGATACCGTTAGCCAGGTAGCGCACCGCGGAGGGCAGGATGACCCGGCCCTGGGCATCGGGCAGCGGTTCGCTGCGCCCGCTGCGCACGGCGGCGACGAGAGAATTGGTGGTGCCCAGGTCGATGCCCACCGCCAGGCGGCGCTGGTGCGGCTGGGGGCTCTGACCGGGTTCGGCGATCTGCAGTAGGGCCATGCTTATCTGAGTACCTTAGGCGTCGTCACGGGCGATGCCGGGGTTAATCGTCGAGGCGCTCTTCGAGTTGGCGCACTTCTTGGGCGAGCTTGTCGAGGAATTGCATGCGGCGCATCAGGCGCTCGGCCTGTTCGCGCTCGGCTGCAACATCCCAGCAGGCGGCGAAATCGTCGTTGAGCGTGTCCTGGGCGGCCTTGAGCCGTTTCTTGAACACGGCCACGCCGTCGAGGTCGGCTTCGTCCTGCAGCTCTTCGAGCTCTTCGCGCCACTGCATCTGCTGCAACAGGAAGCCCGGGTCGTGCACGGTGACTTCCTGGGGCACTTCATGGCCACCGATGGCCAGCAGGTAACGGGCACGGCGCGGTGCGCTGCGCAAGGTCTGGTAGGCGTCGTTGAGGGCCGCCGACTTTTCCAGGGCTACGCGCTGCTCGCGCTCGGAGGCATCGGCGAAGCGATCCGGATGGACCTCGCGGGCCAGCTCGCGGTAGCGAGTGGCCAGTTTGTCGAGGTCCAGGCGAAAGCTCGGTTGCAGGTCAAACAGTGCGTAATGACAAGGAGTACCCACGGCCAGCCTCAAACGTTGAAGCTTTCGCCGCAGCCACATTCACCGCGCACGTTGGGGTTGTTGAACTTGAAGCCTTCGTTCAACCCTTCCTTGACGAAGTCCAGCTCGGTGCCGTCCAGATACACCAGGCTTTTCGGGTCGATGATGACCTTCACGCCATGGTTTTCGAACACCTGGTCTTCTTCGGCCAGCTCGTCGACGAACTCCAGCACGTAGGCCAGGCCCGAGCAGCCGGTGGTGCGCACGCCCAGGCGAATACCCTCACCCTTGCCGCGCCCGTCGAGGGAGCGGCGAATGTGGTTGGCGGCGGCTTCTGTCATGCTGATAGCCATCGGAACTCCTTACCTTGCGTCAGGCGGCTTAGATCAAGCCTTTCTTCTGCTTGTAGTCGCGAACGGCAGCCTTGATGGCGTCTTCGGCGAGCACGGAGCAGTGGATCTTGACCGGCGGCAGCGCCAGCTCTTCAGCCAGCTGGGTGTTCTTGATGGTCTCGGCCTCGTCGAGCGTTTTGCCCTTCATCCACTCGGTGGCGAGGGAGCTGGAGGCGATGGCCGAACCGCAGCCGTAGGTCTTGAACTTGGCGTCTTCGATGATGCCTTGCTCGTTGACCTTGATCTGCAGACGCATCACGTCACCGCACGCAGGGGCGCCGACCATGCCGGTACCGACATCCGGGTCCTCGGCGTTCATCTTGCCGACGTTGCGTGGGTTTTCGTAGTGGTCGATGACCTTTTCACTGTATGCCATGGTGCAATTCCTTCCTCATCAGGGAGCCGCTCTTGCCGGCGACTGCTTAGTGGGCGGCCCACTCGATCTTGGAGATGTCGACGCCGTCTTTGTACATGTCCCACAGCGGCGACAATTCGCGCAGCTTGTTCACCGCCTCGCAGACTTTCTGCGCGGCGTAGTCAACTTCTTCTTCGCTGGTGAAGCGGCCGAAGGAGAAGCGGATCGAGCTGTGCGCCAGTTCGTCGTTGCGGCCCAGGGCGCGCAGGACGTAGGACGGCTCGAGGGATGCGGAGGTGCAGGCCGAACCGGACGAAACGGCGATGTCCTTGAGCGACATCAGCAGCGACTCGCCTTCGACGTAGTTGAAGCTCAGGTTCAGGTTGTGCGGCACGCGGGCGGTCTGGCTGCCGTTGACGTACAGCTCTTCGAGGTCCGAGACCTGCTTGAAGAAGCGGTCGCTCAGGGCCTTGATGCGTGCGTTCTCGCTGGCCATTTCCTGCTTGGCAATAGCGAAGGCTTCGCCCATGCCGACGATCTGGTGGGTCGGCAGGGTGCCCGAACGCATGCCGCGCTCATGGCCACCGCCGTGAATGATGGCTTCCAGGCGTACACGCGGCTTGCGGCTGACGTACAGCGCGCCGATACCCTTGGGGCCATAGACCTTGTGCGCCGAGAACGACATCAGGTCGACTTTCAGCTTTTGCAGGTCGATCTCGACCTTGCCGGCCGACTGTGCGGCATCGACGTGGAACAGCACGCCGCGCGCGCGGGTCAGTTCACCGATGGCGGCGATGTCGTTGATCGAGCCGACTTCGTTGTTCACGTGCATCAGCGAGACCAGGATGGTGTCGTCGCGCAGGGCGGCTTCGACCATGGCGGGGGTGACGATGCCGTCTTCGCCCGGTTCCAGGTAGGTGACTTCGAAACCTTCACGCTCGAGCTGGCGAGCGGTGTCCAGGACCGCCTTGTGCTCGATCTTGGAGGTGATGATGTGCTTGCCCTTGGTCTGATAGAAGTGCGCAACGCCCTTCAACGCCAGGTTGTCGGACTCGGTGGCACCGCTGGTCCAGACGATCTCGCGCGGGTCGGCGTTGATCAGCTCGGCGACCTGGCGACGGCCGTTCTCGACGGCTTCTTCGGCTTTCCAGCCGAACACGTGGGAACGCGAGGCCGGGTTACCGAAGTTCCCGTCGACCAGCAGGCAGTCGGCCATCTTCTGGGCGACGCGGGGATCGACCGGGGTGGTCGCGGAGTAATCGAGGTAGATCGGCAACTTCATTGAGTATCTCCTATCAGGCGTTGGCGCCGCTTATCGCTGCATGTCAGTCGACGGCGGACGTCTCAATCTTGTCCAGCTGGGCGGTACGACCGGCGACACGGCGCAGGTCCTGACGCTGGGCGACTTCCTGCACCTCACGGCGCATGACGAGGTCGGCCAGGCTGATGCCGCTGAGGAATTCGTGGATTTGCTGGCTCAGGTCGCACCACAGGTGGTGAGTCAGGCAGGTATCACCGGCGTGGCAATCCCCCAGCCCCTGGCAACGGGTGGCATCGACCGATTCGTTGACCGCATCGATGACCTGGGCCACCTGGATGGTTTCCATGCCCCGCGACAGCTGGTAGCCGCCGCCCGGGCCGCGAACGCTGGATACCAGGCTGCTGCGGCGCAGCTTGGCGAACAGCTGCTCCAGATAAGAGAGGGAAATGCCCTGGCGCTCGGAAATATCGGCCAAAGACACCGGCCCATGCTGCGCGTGCAACGCCAGGTCGAGCATGGCGGTCACGGCGTATCGGCCTTTGGTAGTCAGTCGCATGGCGTATGGGTACCACGGGAGTTACAGGATGTGTGCGAGTATGCGATTCCCGAGCATTTAAGTCAACTATAAGACCTAGTGCTTTAGTCGGGTATGCATGCGGGAGGCGGCCGCGAGTGTAGCAGACAAGGGGCGTGAGCACACGCCCCTTGTGTCGGGCCGGCGCGATCAGTGCGCCTGGGTGTCGCCTTGCTTGGCTTTGGCGCAGGCCTCGGCGAAATCGTCGTCGGGCAGCGCCGGCAGGTCCTTGGCACAGTAGTCACTGCCCATCCTGGTCAGCGCCCCACACATCCCCTCCAGGCGCTCGTCGACTGCCTGCAGGTGGTCGAGCATCTGGCCGATGGCGCGAGCCACCGGGTCGGGCATGTCGCCGCTGACACCGTAGGCGTCGAAGCCGATCTTCTCGGCCATGGCCTTGCGCTTGGCTTCGACGGCATCATCCTCGCTCTTAACGATGATCCGCCCGGGAATGCCCACCGCGGTGGCACCGGCCGGCACCGCCTTGGTCACCACGGCATTGGAGCCGATCTTGGCGCCAGCGCCGACGGTGAACGGGCCCAGCACTTTCGCACCCGCCCCCACCACCACGCCGTTTTCCAGGGTCGGATGACGCTTGCCTTTGTTCCAGCTGGTGCCGCCCAACGTCACACCCTGGTACAGCGTGACGTCGTCACCGATCTCGGCGGTCTCGCCAATGACGATGCCCATGCCATGGTCGATGAAGAAGCGCCGGCCGATAGTCGCGCCGGGATGGATCTCGATACCGGTCATCCAGCGACCGAAGTTCGACACCAGGCGCGCCAGCCATTTGAAGTCACGCTTCCACAATGCGTTGCCCAGGCGGTGCAGCCAGATGGCATGCATGCCCGGGTAGCAGGTCAGTACTTCAAAGGCGTTGCGCGCCGCCGGGTCACGATGGAAAACGCTCTGGATATCTTCACGCAGACGCTCGAACATCTTTCAGTCCTTCCGTTTATGCGGCTCGCCCCGGACGACTTTCTGGGTCTCGGTGAGGATGCCGCGCAAAATGCTCATTTCCGAACGATTGACCGAGCTGCGCCCATACAGCCGGCGCAGGCGCGGCATCAGGTGCTTGGGCTTCTCGGGGTCGAGGAAGCCGATGTCCACGAGCGTCTTCTCCAGGTGCTCGTAGAACAGCTCCATTTCGTCCATGGTCGCCAGCTCGTTGCTGCGCAGCGAGTTGGCATCGAACTTCTCGACTTTCGAGGGCTCGCCCTCGGCGGCTAGCCAGGCCATGCGCACCTCATAGGCGAGCACCTGGACAGCGGCAGCCAAATTCAGCGAACTGAAGTCGGGGTTCGAAGGAATGTGCACGTGGAAGTGACATCGTTGCAGTTCTTCGTTGGTCAGACCGGCGTGTTCGCGGCCGAACACCAGGGCGATCTCTTCGCCGCCACGGGCGTGCTCCACGGCCTTGGCCCCGCACTCGCGCGGGTCGATCAGCGGCCAGGGGATGCTGCGTTCACGGGCGCTGGTGCCCATGACCAGGCTGCAACCGACCAGCGCGTCTTCGAGGCTGTCGACGACCTGGACGTTGGCCAGGATGTCGTCGGCGCCCGAGGCGCGCGCGGTGGCATCGCCAGACGGGAACTCTTTTGGCTGCACCAGCACCAGGCGCGACAGGCCCATGTTTTTCATGGCACGCGCAGCGCCGCCGATGTTGCCGGGGTGGCTGGTATTGACCAGAACAACACGAATATTCTGCAACAAGGTGTTGAGCTCACGGATACAGAGGAAGGGGCAATCGATCTTACAGAACCGACGGGCGTAACGCCACGAATGCGCATCTCACCCTTCTGCCGTCGCGGAATTCTGATAGACTATGCGGCTTTCCTCTTTAACATCCCCAGGTGAAACGCCCATGCAGCCTATGCTGAATATCGCCCTGCGCGCCGCTCGCAGCGCCAGTGAACTGATTTTCCGCTCCATCGAACGCCTGGATAGCATCAAAGTCGACGAAAAGCAGGCCAAGGACTACGTGTCCGAGGTCGATCGCGCCGCTGAGAAGGTCATCGTAGAGGCCCTGCGCAAGGCCTACCCGAACCACTCCATCCAGGGTGAAGAGACCGGCCTGCACGCCGGCTCCGGTGAAGAAGGCAAGGACTACCTGTGGATCATCGACCCGCTCGATGGCACCACCAACTTCCTGCGTGGCATTCCTCACTTCGCCGTCAGCATCGCTTGTAAATACCGTGGCCGCCTCGAGCACGCGGTAATTGTCGACCCGGTGCGCCAGGAAGAATTCACCGCCAGCCGTGGCCGCGGCGCCCAGGTCAATGGCCGTCGCCTGCGCGTCAGCTCGCGCACCAGCCTGGAAGGCGCCCTGCTGGGCACCGGTTTCCCGTTCCGTGACAACCAGATGGCTGACATGGACAACTACCTGGGCATGTTCCGCGCACTGACCGGCCAGACCGCCGGCATCCGCCGCGCTGGCTCCGCCAGCCTGGACCTCGCCTATGTTGCCGCCGGCCGCTTCGACGCCTTCTGGGAGTCGGGCCTGTCCGAGTGGGACATGGCCGCAGGCGTGCTGCTGATCCAGGAAGCGGGTGGCCTGGTGAGCGACTTCAACGGTGGCCACGACTTCCTCGAGAAGGGCCATATCGTCGCCGGCAACATCAAGTGCTTCAAGGCCGTGCTGACCGCCATCCAGCCGCACCTGCCGGAATACATGAAGCGCTAAGCGCCCAGTGCATCGAGCATAAAAAAAGCACCCCACGGGGTGCTTTTTTTATGCTCGATGCACTGCCGTGGGAGCGGGCTTGCCCCGCGATGGCGTCGACGCAAACTGCGCACTGCCCGCCCGAACGCTATCGCGGGGCAAGCCCGCTCCCACGACGCTGCGCTAGAAGCGCGGCTTTTACTGCCCTGCCTGATTCTGCCCAAGCACCAGCTTGCCATTCTTGTCCAACGGGATGGTCGAGCCCGGCTCGTGGTCCATCTTCACCTTGCCCACCTGATCACCAATGGAATAGGTCACGTTGTAGCCCACCACCTTCTCGCTGATGTCATTGACCGTGTTGCAGCGGGTTTGCGTGGTGGTATAGGTGTCACGCTCCTGCATGCCTTCCTGCACCTTGTTACCGGCATAACCGCCACCCACGGCACCCGCCACGGTAGCGATCTTCTTGCCGGTGCCACCACCAATCTGGTTGCCCAGCAGGCCACCGGCGATGGCACCGACCACGGTACCGGCGATCTGGTGCTGGTCCTTGACCGGCGCCTGACGCGTGACCGCGACATCCTTGCAGACCTCGCGCGGTGTCTTCACCTGCTGCTTGATCGGCTGCACGTCGGTGACCTGGGCGTATTCAGGCCCCTTGTTCACCAAGCTGTAGGTCGCCACAGCACCTCCGGCGGTCACACCGACAGCACCCAGTACCGCACCCACCAGCATTGATTTGTTCACGTGAACCTCCTGATCTTCCTTGCGGGTTCCAGCCCGCCTTCTTCCCAGCCTTGGAGCAAAAAAAAAGGCGCGAGTTCAACACTCGCGCCTTTGTTTGCGCCGAACGGCGCGGGACGATGGCTTACGGCCGCTCGTCCACACCGTCGGTCTTGGCCGGCGGGATCAGGTCTTCGCTGCTCAGGTTCAGCCAGATCAGCACCACGTTGGCGATGTAGATCGACGAGTAGGTACCTGCCATGACACCGATGAACAGCGCCAGGGAGAAGCCGAACAGGTTGTCGCCACCGAAGAACAGCAGCGCAGCGATCGCCAGCAAGGTCGACACCGACGTCGCCACGGTACGCAGCAAGGTCTGGGTGGTCGAGATGTTGATGTTGTCGATCAGCGACGCCTTGCGCAGCACGCGGAAGTTTTCGCGCACCCGGTCGAACACGACGATGGTGTCGTTGAGCGAGTAGCCGATGATCGCCAGCACCGCCGCCAGCACCGTCAGGTCGAAGGTGATCTGGAAGAACGACAGGATACCGAGGGTGACCACCACGTCGTGGATCAGCGAGATGATGGCACCAACCGCGAACTTCCACTGGAAGCGGAACGCCAGGTAGATAAGGATGCCACCCAGTGCGAGGAGCATGCCCAGGCCGCCCTGGTCGCGCAGCTCTTCACCCACCTGCGGGCCGACGAACTCGACACGCTTGACCGTGGCCGGGTTGTCGCCGCCGATCTTCTGCAGCGCCTCGGCCACACGGTTACCCAGTTGCGGGTCATCGCCCGGCATGCGCACCAGCAGGTCGGTGGTGGCGCCAAAGCTCTGCACCACCGCCTCGTGGAAGCCGGAGCTGACCAGCTCGGTACGCACCTTCTCCAGGTCCGCCGGGCGCTCGTAGGTGAGCTCGATCAGCGTACCGCCGGTGAAGTCCAGGCCGAAGTTCAGGCCCTTGTGCCACCAGCTGAACAGGGCCAGCACGGTGAGGAGCACGGTAATGGCGAACGCAACATTGCGCACGCCCATGAAATTGATGGTTTTCATCGCAGCTCCCTCAAACCCACAGCTTCTTGATGTCACGCCCGCCGCAGGTCAGGTTGACCAGTGCACGGGTCACCATTACAGCGGTGAACATCGAGGTGAAAATCCCGAGGGACATGGTGACCGCGAAGCCTTTGACCGGGCCGGTGCCCATGGCGAACAGGATGCCGCCGACCAGCAGGGTGGTCAGGTTGGCGTCGACGATCGCCGAGTAGGCGCGGTTGAAGCCTTCGTGGATAGCGCGCTGCACCGACATGCCGGCGGCGATTTCCTCGCGGATACGCGAGAAGATCAGCACGTTGGCGTCTACCGCCATACCCATGGTCAACACGATACCGGCGATACCCGGCAGCGTCAGCGTGGCCCCCAGCAGCGACATCAGCGCCAGCAGCAGGACCATGTTGCCCGCCAGGGCGATGGTGGCCAGCACGCCGAAACCGCGGTAGATGGCGATGATGAACAGCGACACGAACAGCATGCCCCACAGCGAGGCATCGATACCCTTGGTGATGTTGTCGGCACCCAGGCTCGGACCGATGGTGCGTTCTTCAGCGAAGTACATCGGCGCGGCCAGGCCACCGGCACGCAGCAGCAGGGCCAGCTCGGAGGACTCGCCCTGGCCGTTCAGGCCGGTGATGCGGAACTGGCTGCCCAGCGGCGACTGGATGGTCGCCAGGCTGATGATCTTCTTCTCTTCCTTGAAAGTCTGGATCGCCACGTCTTTTTCGACGCCGCCGACGGTCTGCTTCTCGTAGCGGGTCATCGGCTTCTGCTCGATGAAGATCACCGCCATGCTGCGCCCGACGTTGCTGCGGGTGGCGCGGCTCATCAGCTCGCCACCATGGCCGTCGAGGCGGATGTTCACCTGCGGGCGACCGTGCTCATCGAAGCTGGCCTGGGCGTCGGTCACCTGGTCACCGGTGATGATCAGGCCGCGCTCTACCGGGGCGGAGCGGCCGCCTTCGCGGAACTCGAACACCTCGGTGGTGGCTTTGGACGCGCCCGGCTCGGCACCGAAGCGGAACTCCAGGTTGGCGGTCTTGCCGAGGATACGCTTGGCTTCGGCGGTGTCCTGCACGCCCGGCAGCTCGACCACGATGCGGTTGGCGCCCTGGCGCTGCACCAGCGGTTCGGCCACACCCAGCTCGTTCACCCGGTTGCGAACGGTGGTCAGGTTCTGCTTGATGGAGTATTCGCGGATCTCGGCGACCTTGGCCTGGGTGAGCGCCAGGCGCAGCACGGCGATATCGCTGCGCTCGGTGGTGGTCAGGTCGAAATCATTGAAATTCTTGCGGATCAGGCTGCGAGCCTGTTCGCGGGTTGCATCGTCAGCGAAGCCCAGCATGATGCCGCCATCCTGCTGAGGCAGGCTGCGGTAGCGGATGCGCTCTTTGCGCAGGAGGGTCTTGACCTCACCTTCGTAGACTTTCATGCGCGCGGTCATGGCCTTGTCCATGTCCACTTCCAGCAGGAAGTGCACACCACCGGACAGGTCCAGGCCCAGCTTCATCGGGCTGGCACCCAGGTTGCGCAGCCACTGCGGGGTGGTCTGGGCCAGGTTCAGGGCCACGACGTAGTCGTCACCCAAGGTCTTGCGCGCCACATCCTTGGCCGGCAGCTGGTCTTCCTGGTTGGTCAGGCGCACCAGCGCACTGCCCTTCTCGCCCAGGTTGCCGCCTTTGACGGTGATGCCGGCATCGGTCAGCGCCTTGGTGACGCGATCGAGGTCGGCCTGGCTGACATGCAGCGCGGAGCTGGCGCCGCTGATCTGCACCGCCGGGTCATCCGGGTAGAGGTTGGGTGCGGAATAAATGAAGCCGACCGCCAGTACCACCACGATCAGCAGGTATTTCCACAGAGGGTATTTGTTCAGCATCACGCCGCCCGTTCAAGACGCGGGGCGCTTTGCGCGCCCCGACTGGAAAAATGAAACCGGTAACTCAGATAGCCTTGAGCGTACCTTTTGGCAGGGTCGCGGCAATGGCGCCCTTCTGGAACTTCAGCTCGACATTGTCCGACACTTCCAGGACCACGAAGTCATCGGCAACCTTGACGATCTTGCCAGCGATGCCGCCGTTGGTGACAACTTCGTCACCTTTTTGCAAGTTGCTCAGCAGGTTCTTCTGCTCTTTGGCGCGCTTGGCCTGCGGGCGCCAGATCATCAGGTAGAAGATGACCAGGAAACCAACCAGGAAGATCCACTCGAAACCGGTACCGGCTGGGCCGGCGGCGGGGGCTGCTGCGTCCGCGTAGGCGGCGGGGATAAAGAAGCTCATTGGGCTCTCCTAATGGAATTTTCTAATAATGGATGCGAACAATCAGTCCAAAGGCGGGACGGGAAGCCCGCGCTTGGCGTAGAAGGCGTCGACAAAGGCGGCCAATTTACCCTGTTGAATAGCCTCGCGTAAACCGGCCATCAAGCGCTGGTAATGGCGCAAGTTGTGGATGGTATTCAGCATGCTGCTCAACATTTCGCCGCACTTGTCCAGGTGGTGCAGGTAGGCGCGGGAGAAGTTGGTGCAGGTGTAGCAATCGCAGGTCGGATCCAGCGGCGAATCATCGTGGCGATGGAACGCGTTACGGATCTTGATCACCCCTGTGTCGATGAACAGATGGCCGTTGCGCGCATTGCGCGTGGGCATCACGCAGTCGAACATGTCGACGCCGCGGCGCACACCCTCTACAAGATCTTCCGGCTTGCCTACCCCCATAAGGTAACGAGGTTTGTCAGCCGGCATCTGCGCCGGCAGGTAGTCCAGCACCTTGATCATCTCGTGCTTGGGCTCGCCCACCGACAGGCCGCCGATGGCCAGGCCATCGAAGTCGATGTTGACCAGCGCTTCCAGCGAGCGCATGCGCAGGTCTTGATACATGCCACCCTGGACGATACCGAACAGCGCCGCGGTGTTGTCGCCGTGGGCGTTCTTCGAGCGCTGGGCCCAGCGCAGCGACAGCTCCATCGAGGTGCGCGCCACATCGTGCTCGGCCGGGTACGGCGTGCACTCGTCGAAGATCATCACGATGTCCGAACCCAGGTCGCGCTGCACCTGCATGGACTCTTCAGGGCCCATGAACACTTTCGAGCCGTCAACGGGCGATGCGAAGGTCACCCCTTCCTCCTTGATCTTGCGCATGGCGCCCAGGCTGAACACCTGGAAACCACCGGAATCAGTGAGGATAGGGCCTTTCCATTGCATGAAATCGTGCAGGCCGTTGTGCTTCTTGATCACCTCGGTGCCCGGGCGCAGCCACAGGTGGAAGGTGTTGCCGAGGATGATCTCGGCGCCGATGGCCTCGATGTCGCGTGGCAGCATGCCCTTGACCGTGCCATAGGTGCCCACCGGCATGAACGCCGGGGTTTCCACGGTGCCACGGGGGAAGGTCAGCCGACCACGACGGGCCTTGCCGTCGGTGGCCAGTAGTTCGAACGACATTCGACAGGTGCGACTCATGCTTGATCCTCTGGGCCGCGTGGCGCCGGATTGCGGGTGATGAACATGGCATCACCGTAACTGAAGAAGCGGTAACCGTTGTCGACCGCCGCCTGGTAGGCGGCCATGGTCTCGGGGTAACCGGCGAAGGCCGAGACCAGCATCAGCAGCGTGGACTCCGGCAGGTGGAAGTTGGTGACCAGGCAATCGACCACATGGAAGGGCCGGCCCGGGAAGATGAAGATGTCGGTGTCGCCGCTGAACGCCTTGAGCACGCCATCGCGCGCCGCGCTTTCCAGCGAACGCACGCTGGTGGTACCCACGGCGATCACCCGGCCACCACGGGCGCGGCAGGCCTCGACCGCGTCGACCACGTCCTGGCTCACTTCGAGCCATTCTTTGTGCATGGTGTGGTCTTCGATCTTGTCGACCCGCACCGGCTGGAAGGTACCCGCCCCCACATGCAGGGTGACGAAGGCACGTTCCACGCCCTTGGCGGCGATCTTTTCCAGCAGCGCCTCATCGAAGTGCAGGCCGGCGGTGGGCGCGGCCACGGCACCGGCGCGCTGTGCGTAGACGGTCTGGTAGCGCTCGCGGTCGGCGCCCTCGTCGGGGCGGTCGATATACGGCGGCAGCGGCATATGGCCGACGCGTTCGAGCAACGGCAGCACCTCTTCGCTGAAGCGCAGCTCGAACAGGGTGTCGTGGCGGGCGACCATCTCGGCTTCGCCGCCGCCGTCGATGAGAATCTGCGTGCCCTCTTTCGGCGCCTTGCTGGCACGCACATGGGCCAGCACGCGGTGGCTGTCCAGCACCCGCTCGACCAGCACTTCCAGCTTGCCGCCAGAGGCTTTCTGGCCAAACAGCCGCGCCGGGATCACCCGGGTGTTGTTGAACACCATCAGGTCGCCGGGGCGCAGGTAGTCGAGCAGGTCGGTGAACTGCTGGTGGGCCAGCGCCCCGCTGGGGCCGTCGAGCACGAGCAGGCGGCTGCCGTGACGCTCGGCCAGGGGGTGGCGGGCGATGAGGGAGTCTGGGAGTTCGAAGGAGAAATCGGCGACGCGCATGATGATGTTCGGTTCGACAGGGCCGGGAAGTTTAGCCCAATGCATGAAAATTGACCATGAAAGCCGATTGACCGCCCTAGGCGACCTCTCTATACTGCGGCGCCACAAGCCCTGATGGCGGAATTGGTAGACGCGGCGGATTCAAAATCCGTTTTCGAAAGGAGTGGGAGTTCGAGTCTCCCTCGGGGCACCAAGATCCAGAAAAAACCGACCTTATGGTCGGTTTTTTTGTGCCTGGAAGAATGTGCCTGTTGCGTACGAGCGGCGCCGTCTTCGATTAGAGCAATCTGTGGTGTATGACCTGCAATGGCGTCATCGCCGGCTCCCGCAGGCACACCTCAAGTCTTGAGAATTACGCGGTCAGGGTGGGAGCAACTGCCTTGCTCACAACTTAAAGACCTGGCGCGATCCCTGTGGGAGCGGGCTTGCCCGCGAACACGGGCGCAGCCCGTGCCAGGCTCCGCCGCCCCCTGAGTGATCAGGCCTGGGCAAGGGTCGCCAGGCGCATGCCGGAATCTTGCATGAGGGCCACCAGGTGTCCGCCGATGTTTCTGCAGCGCCCATGAGATCGAGCGCCGCCCGCGCGGCGCATCGCCGGCAAGCCGGCTCCCACCGTTTGTTTCGGGCCAGTGATGCCTGTGAGGTCTTCACTGTCCGCCTTGTTTGTACGACGCGGAATCGAGGTGGCGCTGTTGCCGCTGTGCATGATGTAAGACATGCACCAAGGCGGGCATCGCCTCTGTCACAGGCATACATCGCCCATAAAATCTGTGTGTCAAGCTGGCTTGCCAGCGAAGTGCCGGTCAAGACAACACCACTGCATGGCACTGGTGGGGTAGGAATGGTTGAGTTGGCATCACGAGCATTCAGCTCAATCGAGCTCAAATTGAGCCCAAATAGAGCCCAAATAGAGCTCACGCAACTTGTTACTGTGTGAACGAGCACCACGGATGTTCAGGCAAGGCTAAGCTGGTCCGACACTTTACGGAAGAAGCCCACCATGCCGTTCACCCATCGCCCCGTCCGCCCTACCGACATCCCCGCCATCTGCTGCTTCCCCCAAGGCCCGGACGAGCTGTTCTACATGTTCCCCAAGGCCACCTACCCCCTGACACCCGCGCAATTGAGCGAAGCCATCGACCAGCGCAGTGGCTCCACCGTGGTCGAGAAAGACGGCGTGATCCTGGGCTTCGCCAACTTCTATAAAGCCGAAGTGGGCGGCATCTGTGCCTTGGGCAACGTGGTAGTGGCCCCTGCCGCACGTGGCAAGGGCGTCGCCCGCCATCTAGTGCACAGCATGATCGCACTGGCCCGCGAACAGTTCATGGCCAAGGAAGTCTGGGTGTCGTGCTTCAACCACAACACGGCGGGCTTGCTGCTTTATCCACAGCTGGGCTTTTTACCCTTCGGGATCGAGGAACGGCAGGCGCCAGATGGCCGGCGGGTGGCGTTGGTGCAGATGAAACAGTTGCTGGGCTGAGGTCTCGGCTACTCACTGGGGCTCGGCATCGCCTGGGCTGGGGCTGCCTTGCAGCTCATCGCGGACAAGCCCGCCCCCACAGGTGGGTACGGTGGCGCCGGCAAGTCGTGAGCACATGGCCTGTTACACCCTGCGACGAATCACACCGAACCTCGCCCATTCTCCGGCGTCGGAACCTGCATCGCCTTTTCGAGGTTCCCACAACGTGAAAGCCCTGCTCGCCCGCAAGTACCGCCTGGTGGTCAAGACCTTCGGCTACATCGGCTGGTCGCTGTTCTGGCTGTTGATCTGGGACGTGCTGGTCACCATCGACTTCATGCTGTTCTTCAACAGCAAGTTCAGCCTGCCCCTGATCCCGCTGACCCTGCTGGGCTCGGCGCTGGTGGTGCTGGTGAGTTTCAGGAACAGCAGCGCCTACAACCGCTGGTGGGAGGCACGCACGTTGTGGGGTGCGCTGGTCAATAGCTCACGCAGCTTTGCACGGCAGGTGCTGACCCTGATCGACGATCCGGCGGATGGCTTGAACCCGGTGAAGGCCACCTTGCTGCGCCGTCATGTGGCCTATGTGAACTGCCTGGCGGCGCACCTGAAGAACGAACAGTGCCCGGACGAGCTGATGGCCTTCATTCCGCCCGCCGAGTTCGAGCGGCGCAACCGCTCGAACAACTTCGCCAACGACATTCTCGGCGGTTCGGCGGCATTGCTGGCCCTTGAATACCAGGCCGGGCGCCTGGACAGCATTCGCCTGGCGCGCCTGGAGTCGACGCTGGTCGACCTTTCGAACGCGCAAGGCGGCATGGAGCGGATCGCCAACACGCCACTGCCCTACCCCTACGTGTACTTCCCGCGGCTGTTCATCACCCTGTTCTGCCTGATCGTCCCGGTCGGGCTGGTGGAGTCGCTGGGCTGGTTCACCCCGCTGGCGTCGACCGTGGTGGGCTTCATGTTGCTGGCGATCGAGCGTATCGGCACGGACTTGCAGAGCCCGTTCCGCGTCAGCGAGCACCAGATCCCCATGGACACCATCTGCGAGACCATCGAGCGCAACCTGGAGTCCATGCAGCGTGAAGCACAATGCGAGGAGCGGGTAGCCTAACGCTCGGCAGCGGCAAAGGCCTGCAACTGTGGATAGAACGCGCGAAAATCCGCCAGCAGCGGTTCATACAGCCGCTCCAGTTCGTCCATCACGCCGTGCAGCCCTTCCGGCCGGGACAGCCGCCGGGCAATCCCGCCAAACACCTGCTCGAGCGTGGCGAAATCGCCATACGCTCCCAGCCAGTCATCGGCCGCCATGAACGGCGCGATTCGCGCCAGCCGCCCGGGCAACTGTGGCTCGGCCAGCAGCACCCGATAGAAGTCCCCGGTGAACTGCGCCAGCGGCACAGCCGCATACTCCCCCCAATGCCGCGCCAGGCAATGGTCGAAGAACACATCCAGCACGATCCCGGCAAAACGCCTGCGCTCACGGGGGAAACGCGCCAGCGCCGCCAGCACCAGCGGGTGGCTGTCGGTGTAGCTGTCGATCTGCCGATGCAGCCGGATCGCGGCTTCCAGTTCGGGCGGGAAACGGCCCTCGAGCGCGCCCTTGACGAAATCGCCGTACAGGCTGCCAAGCAGTTGTTGCGGCGCCGGGCCGCCCAGGTGCAGGTGTGCGAGGTAGTTCATGGCGCCAGTCTAGCATTGCGCCCACCTATATCGTCATAACCCGATATAGCGATTCACGCTCAGCTCAGAACCCTTTCATATTTGTATATCGCGAAATACCGATTTATATTTCGCCACATCGCGATATAACGCTACACACCGTGAGCCCAACCATGCCACTCGATCTCGACGAAATAATAAAAGCCCTGTCCCACCCGGTACGGCGAGAAATCCTCACCTGGCTGAAGGACCCGGCTGCGCAGTTCCCCGACCAGCACCACAGCACCGAGCACGGTGTGTGTGCCGGGCAGATCGACCAACGCTGCGGCCTGTCGCAGTCGACCGTCTCGGCCCACCTGGCGACCCTGCAGCGCGCCGGCCTGATCAGCAGCCAGAAGATCGGCCAATGGCACTTCTTCAAACGCAACGAGGCCACCATCCAGGCGTTCCTCGCGCAGATGAGCCAAGAGCTCTGAAAAGGACCATGCCATGCCCCTTTCATTACTGATCCTGGCGCTCAGCGCCTTCGCCATCGGCACCACCGAGTTCGTCATCATGGGCCTGTTGCCCGATGTCGCGCAGGACCTGGGGGTGAGCATCCCCGGTGCCGGCTGGCTGGTGACCGGCTACGCCCTGGGCGTGGCCATCGGCGCACCGTTCATGGCCCTGGCCACCGCCCGCCTGCCACGCAAGGCCGCACTGGTGGCGCTGATGGGCGTGTTCATCGTCGGCAACCTGCTGTGCGCAGTGGCCGCCGACTACAACCTGTTGATGTTCGCCCGGGTGGTCACCGCGCTGTGCCACGGTGCTTTCTTTGGCATCGGTTCGGTGGTGGCTGCCAGCCTGGTGCCGGCCAACCGCCGCGCCTCGGCGGTGGCGCTGATGTTCACCGGCCTGACCCTGGCCAACGTGCTGGGCGTGCCGCTGGGTACCGCGCTGGGCCAGGTCGCTGGCTGGCGCTCGACCTTCTGGGCGGTGACCGGTATCGGCGTGGTGGCGCTGATCGGTTTGCTGCGCTACCTGCCGCGCCAAGCAGAAGAGCCAAGCGTCGACATGCGCGCCGAACTGGGCGCGCTCAAAGGCGCCGGCATCTGGCTGTCGTTGAGCATGACCGTGCTGTTCTCGGCCTCGATGTTCGCCCTGTTCACCTACGTCGCGCCGCTGCTGGGCGATGTCACCGGTGTGTCGCCACGTGGGGTGACCTGGACCCTGCTGCTGATCGGTGTGGGCCTGACCCTGGGCAATATCGTCGGCGGCAAACTCGCCGACCGGCGCCTGGGCGCCACGCTGATGGGCGTGTTCGCCAGCATGGCCGTGGTGTCCACCGTGCTGAGCTGGACCAGCACCGCCGTGGTGCCGGCCGAGATCACCTTGTTCCTCTGGGCCACCGCGGCGTTCGCCGCCGTGCCGGCCTTGCAAGTGAACGTGGTCACCTACGGCAAGGCTGCACCGAACCTGGTCTCCACCCTGAATATCGGCGCCTTCAACCTGGGCAACGCCCTGGGCGCCTGGGTCGGCGGCAGCGTCATCGCCCACGGCTTCGGCCTGACCCGCGTGCCCCTGGCCGCAGCGGCCCTGGCGGTACTGGCGTTGATCGTCACCCTGATCACCTTCAGCCAGCGCGGCAATGACGCCGAACTGGCCCCGGTTTCCAATTGAAAGCTGCGAGGCAACCTGTATGACCACGCTGTTCGACCCCATCAAACTGGGCGACCTGGAACTGCCCAACCGCATCATCATGGCCCCGCTGACCCGCTGCCGCGCCGATGAAGGCCGCGTGCCCAACGCGCTGATGGCCGAGTACTACGTGCAACGCGCCAGCGCCGGGCTGATCCTCAGCGAGGCGACCTCGGTTACCCCAATGGGTGTCGGCTACCCCGACACCCCGGGTATCTGGAACGACGAGCAGGTGCGCGGCTGGCACAACGTCACCAAGGCCATCCATGGCGCCGGCGGGCGGATCTTCCTGCAACTGTGGCATGTCGGGCGGATCTCCCACCCGTCATACCTGAACGGTGAGCTGCCGGTGGCCCCCAGCGCCATCCAGCCCAAGGGCCATGTCAGCCTGGTGCGGCCGCTGAGCGACTACCCCACCCCGCGCGCCCTGGAAACCGAAGAGATCGCCGACATCGTCGAGGCTTATCGCAGCGGCGCCGAGAACGCCAAGGCCGCCGGCTTCGACGGTGTGGAGATCCACGGCGCCAATGGCTACCTGCTCGACCAGTTCCTGCAAAGCAGCACCAACCAGCGCACCGACCGCTATGGCGGCTCGCTGGAGAATCGCGCACGCCTGCTGCTGGAAGTGACTGATGCGGTCATCGAGGTGTGGGGCGCCGGCCGGGTTGGCGTGCACCTGGCACCGCGTGCCGACGCTCATGACATGGGCGACGCCGACCGTGCCGAGACCTTCGCCTATGTGGCCCGGGAGCTGGGCAAGCGCGGCATCGCCTTCATCTGCTCGCGGGAGAAGGAAGCCGACGACAGCATCGGCCCCCTGATCAAGCAGGCGTTCGGTGGCGCGTACATCGTCAACGAGCGCTTCGACAAGGCCGGCGCCAATGCCGCCCTGGCCAGTGGCCGGGCCGATGCGGTGGCTTTTGGCATACCGTTCATCGCCAACCCTGACCTGCCAGCGCGGCTGGCGACGGATGCGCCGTTGAATGCGCCGCATCCGGAGACGTTCTATGGAGGCGGGCCGGTGGGGTACATCGATTACCCTCGGCTGTGATGATGGACTGGGGCTGCGTTGCAGCCCCTATGTCTCAACGTTTCTTGCCCCCCAGCAACGACCCCATCAACCCGCGCACCAACTGCCGCCCCAACTGGTTGGCAGCCTGGCGCACCGCCGATTTGATCGCCTGCCCCGCCGCGCTTTGCAGGAACTCCCCGGCCTTGTCGGCAAAACTGTCGTCATCGGCCTTGGCCTGCGGCGCCGGCTCGACCGGCTCGCCCTTGCGCTGGGTAAGCATTTCATAGGCCGACTCACGGTCGATCGGCTTGTCATAACGCCCCGCCAGCGGTGACGCCGCGATCAACGCGCTGCGCTCGGCCGCACTCAACGGCCCGATCCGCGACTGCGGTGGCGCAATCAGCACCCGCTGGACCATGGCCGGGGTGCCCTTTTCTTCCAACGTGCCCACCAGCGCTTCACCGATACCCAGTTCGGTCAACACCGTCAGGCTGTCAAACGCCGGGTTGGGGCGGAAGCCATCGGCCACCGCACGCAGCGACTTCTGCTCTTTCGCCGTGAAAGCGCGCAACCCGTGCTGAATGCGCAAGCCCAGCTGGGCCAGCACGCTGTCGGGCAGATCCCCGGGCGACTGGGTGACGAAGTACACCCCCACGCCCTTGGAGCGGATCAGCCGCACCACCTGCTCCAGGCGATCCTGCAAGGCCTTCGGCGTGCCGTTGAACAGCAGGTGCGCCTCGTCGAAGAACAGCGCCAGCACCGGTTTATCGGCGTCGCCACGCTCGGGCAATTGCTCGAACAGCTCGGCCAGCAGCCACAGCAGGAAGGTCGCGTAGACTTTGGGCGCCTCGTGCACCAGGCGGCTGGCGTCGAGCAGGTGGATGCGCCCCCGGCCGTCGCGGTCCGGGTGCAGCAGGTCCTCCAGTTGCAGCGCAGGCTCGCCGAACAAGGCCTCGGCGCCTTGCTGCTCCAGGGTGGCCAACCGGCGCAACAGCGCCTGGGTCGAGGCGCTGGTCATCAGCGCGCTGTCCTCGCCCAGCAGTTGCGGGTTGTCCTTGAGGTGCGCCAGCAACGCCTTGAGGTCCTTGAGGTCGAGCAGCAACAACCCTTCGCGGTCGGCCACCTTGAACGCGGCGTACAAGGCCGCCTGCTGGCTGTCGGTGAGTTCGAGCAGGTTGCCCAGCAGCAGCGGGCCCATCTCGCTCAGGGTGGTACGCAGCGGATGACCCGATTGGCCAGCCACATCCCACAAGGTCACCGGGTAGGCCTGGGGCCGGTGCTGCAACCACGGCATCCCGGCAATGCGCTCGGCCACCTTGCCCTGAGGCGCCCCGACTGCGCCCAGGCCACACAGGTCGCCTTTGACATCGGCGGCGAACACCGCCACGCCGGCATCGCTGAACACCTCCGCCAGGTGCTGCAAGGTCACGGTCTTGCCGGTCCCTGTGGCGCCGGCAACCAGGCCGTGACGGTTGGCCAGGCGCATCGCTTGGCTCACGGGCTGGCCATCCAGGCCAGCGCCTACAACTATGGTCGAGAATTCCGACATCTGGTTCATCCTCTGCTCAAGTTCTGCGCGGTAACTGCCGATATTTCAAAATGATTCCAACCAGAAAGACAGTAACAACCCCGAAAAGGACCCACGGGACCTGTTGCACTGTTTTCCCACCGTGCTTTGTGCGAACGACCCGATAAAAAAACCTTAGCGGACGCATCACGTCATGAATAAAAGCCTACGTTTCAGCCACAAGATTCTTCTGGCAGCATCACTGATCGTGATCCTCGCCTTCAGCTTGTTCACCCTGTACAACGACTACCTCCAGCGTAATGCCATTCGCGAAAACCTGGAGAACTACCTGGCTGAGATGGGCGAATCCACGTCCACCAACATCCGCAACCTGTTCGAAGGGCGCATCAAGCTGGTCGAGAACGTCGCCCAGAACCTGGCCCAGTACCCGCAGAACATCGGCACCCTGCTGGGCCAGAACGCCCTGACCTCCAGCTTTTTGACCATCTACCTGGGCCAGCCCGACGGCAGCTTCACCGTACGCCCCGACACCAAGATGCCCGATGGCTACGACCCGCGTGTGCGCCCCTGGTACAAGGACGGCCTGAACGCCAGCGGCCCGATGCTCACCGAACCCTACATCGACATGGCCACCAACAAGATGGTCATCTCGATCATCAGCACCGCCTCGCGCTCGGTGGGCGTGGTCGGCGGCGACCTGGCCCTGGACGGCCTGGTAGAGATCATCAACTCGCTGAACTTCGGCGGCATGGGCTACGCCTTCCTGGTCAATGACCAGGGCAAGATCCTGGTGCACCCGGACAAGAACCTGGTGATGAAGTCGCTGTCGGACTTGTACCCGCAGAACACCCCCCGTTTGTCCCGTGAGCTGACCGAAGTCGAGCTCAACGGCCAGACCCGCCTGCTGACCTTCACCCCGGTCAAAGGCCTGCCGTCGGCCAACTGGTACATCGGCCTGTCGGTGGACAAGGACAAAGCCTTCGTCATGCTCAGCAACTTCCGTACCTCGGCGGTGATTGCCACCGCAGTGGCGGTGGTGATCATCATCGCCCTGCTCGGCCTGCTGATCCGCGTGCTGTTGCAGCCGCTGAACACCATGACCCGCGCCATGGAGAACATCGCCGAGGGCGAGGGTGACCTGACCCGCCGCCTGGAAATTCACAGCCACGACGAATTCGGCATCCTCGGCACCGCCTTCAACCGCTTCGTCGAACGTATCCACGGTTCGATCCGCGAAGTGTCCTCGGCCACCGAGCAGGTCAACGAGGTGGCACTGCGGGTGATCAGCGCCTCCAACTCGTCGATGACCAACTCCGACGAGCAGTCCAACCGCACCAATAGCGTCGCCGCAGCCATCAACCAGCTCGGCGCGGCGGCCCAGGAAATCGCCGGCAACGCCGCGCAAGCCTCGCAGCACGCCAGCTCCGCACGCCTGCTGGCCGAGGAAGGGCAGCAGGTGGTGCAGCGCAACATCGAAGCGATGAACCGCCTGTCGGACCTGATCGTCGACTCCAGCGCGCACATCGAGACCCTCAACAACAAGACCGTCAACATCGGCCAGATCCTCGAAGTGATCACCAGCATCTCCCAGCAGACCAACCTGCTGGCGCTCAACGCCGCCATCGAAGCCGCCCGTGCCGGTGAGGCCGGGCGTGGTTTTGCCGTGGTGGCGGACGAGGTGCGTAACCTGGCGCACCGCACCCAGGAGTCGGCGCAGCAGGTGCAGACCATGATCGAGGAGCTGCAGGTCGGCGCCCGCGAGTCGGTCGACACCATGGGCCAGAGCCAGCGCCACAGCCAGGACAGCATGGACATCGCCAACCAGGCCGGCGAGCGCCTGGGCAGCGTGACCCAGCGCATCGGCGAGATCGACGGCATGAACCAGTCGGTGGCCACCGCCACCGAAGAGCAGACCGCCGTGGTCGACTCGATCAACATGGACATCAACGAAATCAACATGCTCAACCAGGAAGGCGTCGAGAACCTGCAGGCCACCCTGCGCGCCTGCTCGGACCTCGAGCAGCAGGCCGGCCGCCTGAAACACCTGGTCGGCAGCTTCCGTATCTAACGGCCTTATCGCGGGGCAAGCCCGCTCCCACGTGGGAGCGGGCTTGCCCCGCGATGGGTACTCCCGGCCATCCTCCCTTCATAGCCCGATCGAACAAACTATCCTTCATAAAGGTCAACCTTTAGGCGCGTCATCGCCGGCCTGTAGTCGCCGGATGACAGACCCGAGGACGATCCCGGAGGGATGCTGATCGTGCACATCGCTGACATCACCATGTTCTACGCCCCGGCCAGCGGCGGCGTACGGACCTACCTTGATGCCAAACACCACCGCCTCGACGCCATGCCCGGCGTACGTCACAGCCTGCTGATCCCCGGCGCCAGTACCGTCCATAGCAACGGTATCTACCAGGTCCCCGCCCCGCCCCTGCCCTTTGGCAATGGCTACCGCTTCCCGGTGCGCCTGGCCCCCTGGTGCAAGGTGCTGCGCCGCCTGCAACCCGACCTGATCGAAGTCGGCGACCCCTACCTCACCGCCTGGGCTGCGCTGGAGGCTCGCCGCAAGCTGGGTGTGCCGGTCATCGGCTTTTATCACTCCGACCTGCCGCTGCTGGTGAGCAATCGCATGGGCAACTGGTTCACCCCCAATGTCGAGGCCTACGTCAGCAAGCTGTACGGCAACTTCGACCGGGTGCTGGCGCCCAGCCAGGTGATGGCCGACAAGTTGCGCAGGCTAGGGGTTAAAGATGTGCATGTGCAGCGCCTGGGCGTCGACCTGACGCTGTTCAACCCCGCCCGGCGCGACCCGGGCCTGCGCCGCGAACTGGGCATCGCCGACACCAGCCGGCTACTGGTGTTCGCCGGGCGCGGCTCGCGGGAAAAGAACCTGCCGGTGCTGCTCGATTGCATGCGCATGCTGGGGCCTCGCTACCACCTGCTACTGGTGGGTTCGAGCATGCCGGCCAGCGTGCCGGACAACGTCAGCGTCATCGATCACTTCTGCCCACCGCAGGACGTCGCGCGGCTGCTCGCCAGCGCCGACCTGCTGCTGCATGCAGGCGACCAGGAAACCTTCGGCCTGGTCATACTCGAAGCCATGGCCAGCGCCACCCCGGTGGTCGCCGTGCGGGCCGGGGCGTTCGGCGAAATCGTCAACGAACACTGTGGCCGCCTGTGCCGTCCCAACGACGGTGCGGCAATGGCCGAGGCGGTGCACGAGGCCTTCGAGGCAGGGGTTCGTCAGCTCGGCGTGCAGGCTCGCCTGCACGCCGAGCTCCACTACAGCTGGGACGCCGTGGTCGGTGGCCTGCTGCAGCACTATCAAGCGGTGCTCGGCCACCAACCCCGGGCTCGCGCCCATGGCTGAGGCTGGCGGCGCCGCACGCAGCCTGATGCTGGTGCTGCACGATGTCGCGCCCGAAACCTGGCCGGACTACCAACCCTTCGTCCAGGCCATTGACGCACTTGGCGGGGTGCCGATGACCTGGCTGGTGGTGCCGGATTTCCATCACCGCAATGCCCTGACCCGGTCGCCGACCTTCTGCCGCCTGCTCGAACGGCGGCTGGCCATGGGCGACGAACTGGCGTTGCATGGCTATTACCATGCCGATGACGGGCCGGCGCCGCGCGGGCCGCGCGAGTACTTCATGCGTCGCATCTACACCCACGAAGGCGAGTTCCATGGGCTCGGCCAGGCTGCTGCGTTGCAACGGCTACAGGCCGGCCTGGCGATGTTCGAGCAACAGGGTTGGCCGGTCGCCGGCTTCGTCGCCCCCGCCTGGCTCATGAGCGAAGGTACGCGCCAGGCCTTGCGCCAATTGCCATTGCGCTATACCAGCACCCCACAGCACCTGTACCGCCTGCCCGACTTTGCGGCCTTCCAAGCCCCTGGGCTGGTCTGGAGCGCAGGTAGTGCCTGGCGCCGTGGCCTGTCGCACATGGTCAGCAACTGGCAATGCCAACGCTGGCGAGACGCCAACACCCTGCGCCTGGGCCTGCACCCGGTGGACATGCGCCACGCCAGTTCGCGCACATACTGGCTCGAGACCCTGCAGGGCTTGCTGGCCCAAGGCCGCGAGCCACTGACCAAGTCCGCCTGGCTGGCGCGCCAGGCCGCCCATTGAACCGATCAACCTGACCGTGTGGAGGGGCCAGTTCGACGCCGGTCAGTTGTTGCTACGCCCGCGGGCCCTCACCACCGTTTGCAGTGCAGCTGAAGGTGGAGCGCTGTCGGCGGCTGGCGGGTTGAGGGCCTGCCACAGCTCGGCGGCGCCGGGGAACTCGGTGCCGTCCTCAGCGCTCAGCGCATCGGGATCGAAACGGGCCAGGCAGCCTTCGCCGCGGGTCGCGGGGGGCGATGCGGTGGGTGTATTGCGACGGGCCATGGAGCTAGCCTCACGAAGTATGGGCGCCATGCGCCCTGATCGCCGGCAAGCCGCGGCGGCGAACCGCAGCTCCCACAGATGTAACGCATGTCTTCAGAATAGCGCGGTCAAGGTGGGAGCAACTGTCTTGCGCAGGCCTCTGTAGGAGCGGCCTTGTGCCGCGAAAGGGGCGCGCAGCGCCCCCAGGATCTCGAGTACGTCCAAGATCGCCGGGGCCGCTTTGCGGCCCTATCGCGGCACAAGGCCGCTCCTACAGGTGACGTGCAAACTTCAGGGTGGGGCTTGCCGGCGATCAGGGCTGCAAGGCAGCCCTCGCACACATCAATCGAACACGACAGTCTTGTTGCCGTGCACCAGCACGCGGTCTTCCAGGTGATAGCGCAGGCCACGGGCCAGCACCATCTTCTCTACGTCACGGCCGAAACGGACCATATCTTCGATGCTGTCGGCATGGCTCACACGCACCACGTCCTGCTCGATGATCGGGCCGGCATCCAGCTCTTCGGTGACGTAGTGGCAGGTGGCGCCGATCAGCTTCACGCCACGCAGGGCGGCCTGGTGATACGGCTTGGCACCGACGAACGATGGCAGGAAGCTGTGGTGGATGTTGATGACCTTTTCCGCGTAGTCCTGGCACAGCTGCGGCGGCAGGATTTGCATATAGCGAGCCAGTACCACCACATCGGCACCGTGTTCCTGGACCAGGCGCGAGACCTCGGCGAAGGCCGGAGCCTTGTCCTTGGGGTCGACCGGTACATGGAAGAACGGAATGCCGTGCCACTCGACCATGCTACGCAGGTCGTCGTGGTTGGAGATCACGCAGGGGATCTCGCAGTCCAGCTCGTCAGTGTGCCAGCGGTGCAGCAGGTCGGCGAGGCAGTGGGACTCGCGGCTGGCCATCAGCACCACGCGCTTCTTTTGCGCCGAATCGGTAACCCGCCAGGTCATCTGGAACTCTTCGGCGATCGGTGCAAAGGCTTCGCGGAAGGCTTCGATGCCGAACGGCAGCGACTCGGCGCGGATCTCATGGCGCATGAAGAACCAACCGCTCTGCTCGTCGGAGTGGTGGCTGGCTTCGTTGATCCAGCCATTGTAGAGGGCCAGGAAATTACTGACTTTCGCCACGATACCGACACGGTCGGGGCAGGCAATCACCAGTCGATAGGTGCGCATGAGGGAGCTCCAGAACTTCGCAAAGGCGCATATTCTAGCGGCCTGAGGGGAAAAACGCAGTAAGGATCGACAGCCTTGCCGCCTGCGTCAGCAAGGCACATGCGCATCAGGCATTTCCCTGCTTGGCAAAGGGGTATGGCCACTGGCCCACACACTATGTAAATTTTTCTTAACCTAATTCTGTTCCCGTCCTATCAACACTATTAAATGATTCAATACTTTTTAATTGTTTACTTGCGAGTATCGGCTGTCTATTATCCCGACACTGTCTCCCTGAACATGCATTAAGGAACACTCCATGTCCCTGATCAACGAATACCGCGCTACCGAAGAAGCCATCAAGGAACTTCAGGCTCGCCTGACCAACCTGCAGCAAGACGGCAAGCTGCAGAAAGAACTGGAATTCGAAAAGAAGCTGCGTGAGCTGATGGCCGAGAACGGCAAGTCGCTGCGTGACGTAATCGCCCTGCTCGACCCGGAAAGCAAACTGAGCAAAGCCCCACGCGGTGCGGTCAAGGCCGTTGCTACCAAGCGTGCGCGCAAGGTCAAGCAATACAAGAACCCGCACAATGGCGAGGTTATCGAAACCAAGGGTGGCAACCACAAGACCCTGAAAGAATGGAAAGCCAAGTGGGGCGGCGACGTCGTCGAAGGCTGGGCCACTCTGCTGGACTGATATTCCGCGCAAGCGTATCGGTTACAAGATGAAAAACGCCGGCCATTGCCGGCGTTTTTTGTTGTTTACTCGTTCAACTCAAAGCTGGAATTGCAAGCGCAATTGCCCGGCATGCGCCCGCCAGGCGTCCAGCACCTCTCGGCCCGCCTCGCCAGCGCCGGCCCAGCAGTCCTGCAGCGCGGTATCAAAGCCGTCCAGGGTATTGGGTGCGCCCATCTTCGGATCACTGAGTCGCTGTTGACAGAATGCATGCCATCGCGCCCGCTCCTGTTCATCGAGCGTGTCGGAAAAGTTGCGTGCACGGTAGCGGAACAACAGCTCGGGCATCCGCGCATCATCGAACATCCAATGCCCTTGCCCTAACTGCGCAGGCTCAGCAATTCGCACTTGTTCGCACAGGCGTCGGTCCCGGTCGCCGAGGAACCCGTCATACAACTGTTGTTCAGGATCCTCACAGGGGGCGAACTCTTCCCGGCCATAGATGACCTCGAGCTTGTCCTGCCAAAGTGCCTGCTGGTTAGCCAACTGTTCGCCGTGCGCTTGCAACACTGCCATGTCCAGGGCCAACCGCTGTTGATCGGCCGGGCGTATTACCGACAACGGTGCCAGTACCGGGCAACGATTGATATGCACTAACTTGAGCGGTACGGGTAGTTGCCCTGCGGCCAACTCTTCGCGGCGGGTGTACAACCGCTGTCGCAGTGCCTCGGCACTTTCCTGCAACAGGGGTGATGTGTCCTGGCTCAAGTCGCACACAATCAGTGCATTGCGATTGACCGGGTGCCAGGCCAGCGGCAACACCACACCGATATAGTTGCGCTGGGCCGAGAAACGCCCGGACACATGCACCAACGGCTGCAACAAGCGAATCTGTTCCATGACTTTGTGTTTGCTGCGCAGTTGGAACAGCCAGTCATAGAGTTTCGGTTGCTTTTCACGAATCAACCGCGCCAGGGCGATGGTCGCCCGTACGTCGGAAAGCGCTTCGTGGGCATGGCCATGGTCAATGCCGTTGGCCTTGCTCAGCAACTCCAGGCGCAGGCTGGTGCGCCCATCCTGCTGCGGCCAGACGATCCCTTCAGGGCGCAAGGCATAAGCGGTGCGTACCACGTCGATCAGGTCCCAGCGGCTGTTACCGCCCTGCCATTCGCGGGCATAGGGGTCGAAGAAGTTGCGGTAGAGGCTGTAGCGGGTGACCTCGTCGTCGAAGCGCAGGGTGTTGTAGCCGGCACCGCAGGTGCCCGGCCGAGCCAACTGCGCATGAACGCGGGTCATGAACTCGGCTTCGCACACGCCCTGGCTGGCCAGTTGCTGCGGGGTGATGCCCGTCACCAGGCAGGCCGCCGGGTGCGGCAGGATATCGTCGGAGGGCCGGCAATAGAGATTGACCGGGGCCTCGACCTCGTTGAGGTCAAGGTCGGTGCGCACGCCGGCCACTTGCAACGGGCGATCGCAGCGCGGATTGATGCCGGTGGTTTCGTAGTCGTGCCAGAAGATGCTGGAGCTCACGGGGTCGTCCTGTAACTCAAGGTCGACCAGAGTCTACGGGCCTTGCCCGACCCGAGCCAGCCTTCAGGCCGAAGCGTTCACCGGGCGGAAGCTGAAGAAAGCGCGCAGGGAGCGGACGAACGCGTCATATTCGGCAGGGGCTTGCAACAACATGAAGCCAGCATCGTAGTGGCCGGGTGTCTCGTCTTCCCGGCACCACAGGCAACTGGCTGTGAGGTTGATGAACTGCACGCCGCCGCCAGCCAGCGGCACGCGCAATTGCAGCTCGAAGTCCGGCCCCACCAGCACCGGCAACTGGCTGATCAGCATCATGCCATCCTCGGAGGCATTGCCCAGATAGCCGATCTGCTGGTCGGTGAAGCGGTTGTACACCTTGAGCACACAAGGCAGTTGATGACGTTCTATATGGCGTTCGATAAACATGGCGGCAGAGCAATCCTGTACCCGGTGCCAGGAATGCAAGGTACTGGCAATGATCGTTACAACATGTTTACCAGATTAGCGCAGCACGGTGGGCCACTTCCATGAAATCGCTGACACCTTGGGATTAACGCCAAGGTGTAGCATTCGCTGGCGTGGCCACTGCCGACTCGCCACGCAGATAGCCCAGTTTTTCCAGCGTCTGCAGGCGGGCCTGGGCGCGGTAGGCGTATTCATTGCGCGGGTATTGCTGGATCAGGTACTGGTAGGTCTGCGCCGCATCGACGTAGAGCTTCTCGCGCTCCAGGCACTGGCCACGCAGCATCGACACTTCCGGGTGGATGAACGGGCGCGCGCGGCTGGTGCGGTCGACCTGGGACAGCTCCAGCATCACTTTCGAGCAGTCGCCACGGTCGTAGGCGCGGTAGGCATTGTTCAAGTGGTGGTCCATGGACCAACGGGTGCAGCCGACGACACTGGCCGCCATGGTCAAAACGATCAGGGTGCGCATGGGAGTTCTCCTTTGATGGGCAGTGTATCGGCCTTTAACGGCAAATCTTCACAGGCTTTTGCAAGCATACCCCCGCCGTTCAAACGCAACCCAGCCTGATGTGCACGTAGTGCAACGGAACAATGACTACAGCGTAATTGAGGAGTAGCCTTTCGCTGCGCTTCACTATAGGAGTCTGTGCATGACCATCCGCCGTACCAAAATCGTCGCCACCCTTGGCCCCGCCAGCAACTCGCCGGAAGTGATCGAACAACTGATCCTCGCTGGCCTGGACGTGGCACGCCTGAACTTCTCCCACGGCACCCCGGACGAGCACAAGGCCCGCGCCCGCCTGATCCGCGACATCGCCGCCAAGAACGGCCGCCACGTCGCGCTGCTGGGCGACCTGCAGGGTCCGAAGATCCGCATCGCCAAGTTCGCCAACAAGCGCATCGAACTGAAAGTCGGTGACAAGTTCACCTTCTCCACCGCCCACCCGCTCACCGAAGGCACCCAGGACATCGTCGGCATCGACTACCCCGACCTGGTCAAGGACTGCGGTGTCGGTGACGAACTGCTGCTCGACGACGGCCGCGTGGTCATGCGCGTCGAGACCGCCACGGCAGACGCCCTGCACTGCGTGGTGATCATCGGTGGCCCGCTGTCCGACCACAAAGGCATCAACCGCAAGGGTGGCGGCCTGACCGCGCCGGCCCTGACCGAGAAAGACAAGGCCGACATCAAGCTGGCCGCGGAAATGGACCTGGACTACCTGGCCGTGTCGTTCCCACGTGACGCCAGCGACATGGAATACGCCCGCAAGCTGCGTGACGAAGCCGGCGGCAGCGCCTGGCTGGTGGCCAAGATCGAGCGTGCCGAAGCCGTAGCCGACGACGAGACCCTCGACCAGCTGATCCTCGCTTCCGACGCGGTCATGGTTGCCCGTGGCGACCTGGGTGTGGAAATCGGCGACGCCGAGCTGATCGCCATCCAGAAAAAGATCATCCAGCACGCCCGCCGCAACAACAAGGCGGTGATCGTGGCGACCCAGATGATGGAGTCGATGATCCAGAACCCGATGCCGACCCGTGCCGAAGTGTCCGACGTGGCCAACGCCGTGCTCGACAACACCGACGCGGTGATGCTGTCGGCCGAAAGTGCCGCCGGCAGCTACCCGATCGAAGCGGTCCAGGCCATGGCGCGTATCTGCTCGGGCGCCGAAAAGCACCCGACCAGCCAGAAGTCCAGCCACCGCCTGCACACCACCTTCGAGCGCTGCGACGAGTCCATCGCCCTGGCGGCGATGTACACCGCCAACCACTTCCCAGGTGTGAAAGCGATCATCGCCCTCACCGAAAGTGGCTACACCCCGCTGATCATGTCGCGCCTGCGTTCGCACGTGCCGATCTACGCGCTGTCGCCGCACCGTGCCACCCAGGCCCGTGCCAACATGTTCCGCGGCGTCTACCCGATCGCCTTCGACCCGGCCTCGCTGCCGGCCGACAAGGTCAGCCAGGCAGCAGTGGACGAGCTGCTCAAGCGTGGTTTGGTGGAGCAAGGTGACTGGGTCATCCTCACCAAGGGCGACAGCTACCACACCATCGGTGGCACCAATGGCATGAAGATCCTGCATGTCGGTGATCCGCTGGTCTGAAGCTGTTGGTTTGACGAAAAAGCCCCGGGATGCGAGTCCCGGGGCTTTTTGTTTGGTGCTGTCATCCTCTATGCACCACGACTCTCTGGGACTGAGCAGCTAGCATTTTTACCAGTATTAGCCCCCACTGCGGTCTGACATATTAAGA
This sequence comes from Pseudomonas sp. UFMG81, assembly GCF_015354575.1. Taxonomy (GTDB): domain Bacteria; phylum Pseudomonadota; class Gammaproteobacteria; order Pseudomonadales; family Pseudomonadaceae; genus Aquipseudomonas. The sequence goes on along the minus strand of NZ_JACAFQ010000007.1, from coordinate 47,085 downwards.
GCTCTCTCCTGGAGGTCTCGACGATGCACAACTCCAATACCGCCGATTCGCCCCTGGACCCGAACTTCGGGGAGGGCGGAATAGCCTGGGTTTCGGAAAAAATAAGCAGAATCACCGCGTGCTTGCCGGTGAAGGACCGGCTGCTATGCGCAGGGATTGGTCGCGAAGGGCATTACGTCCTGTTCTGGTTGAATAACCATGGCACGTTAGACCCCGTATTTCCCGAAGATGGCATTGTCAAAGGCGTCTTCCCTGGCGATCTTGGTGTCTTTCACCCAACCGGAATCACCTTGCTCGCAGATAAACGTCTTTTGTTGTCAGGCCCCTTGCAAAGTAACAACAACATCTACCATGGGTTGGTCTGCCTGCACAAGAATGGCGCCTTGGATACCACGTTCGGTAATGCAGGGTATTGGATTTTCACACCACCTGCTGATCGGCCAGATAAAGCATTGACACTGCCTAGCACGACGTACAATGACTCAAGCCATACATTCAACGATCAGCATGGCAAATCCGATCACTCAGCCTTTCTAGAACCTCACCACGGAAGTGCCCTCGGCCCATGCATTGTGCAAGGCACAGATGCTCTATATGTCATCGCCCGCCACAACGAGGGCAGGTATCTATGCAAGCTTGATCTCGAGGGGAAAATCGATACGGGATTCGCTGAGCAGGGCTACAGGCAGTTCACGGAGCCGGGTGAACTCATACCCCAGATGCTATTGCTACAGGATGATCGAATACTCCTGGTCGGTTATCGCCGCTATGACTTCTATGGCGCAATCATCATACGCCTGAAGACCAATGGCGAGAGGGACGAAGAATTCGGTGATTACGGGGAAGTAAAAATTGCCAACGAATGGTTCCTGAGTGCAGCCTTGAAAGAGGATGGGAGCATTGTTTGCATCGGTGACAACGCATTGATGTACGGCAAGCGCGCCGTCATACGCCTTTTCACCGCTGACGGTCATCAGCTCGAGCTGGAAACCAACTACAAGGATTTTTATCGCACGGATAGCTCGAACAGTTCCTGGCAATTCATCAGCACTGCGCAACCGAAGCAGGTCTTTATGCTGTTTGGATCAGGACAAAAGGAACCGATCACCGGCCCCTATGGTTTGGTCCTCGGGCGCTATCACGCCAGTGGGCTTATCGACGATTCGTTCTTTGATGCAGGTACTTTTCACGTCCGCCCACTTTACAACGTCCATCTACACGGATATGTGATGCAGCCCGATGGCGCGACAGTGGGTTTTGGCGACGATTACGCAACAGGTAAGGGCTTTGTGCTGCGATTTTACAGCCACACACCATCCGTCAAGCAGTGAGATACAGCAGCCATCAACCGACGCTGCCCCCCCGCACGAAAGCATCCGCGAAGACCTGGCGCCGGGCGAGCCCGGCGACCAGCAAGCGACGCGTCAAGGCTTGCACACGCTGTGGACCGCCGCACACCAATGCAATAGTCTGCCTTGGTGGCTGCAGATCATTCAAAAAGGTGGTCCACTGAGACCGCGAAACACAGCTGAACATCAGATCAATGTTGCCCACCGCCAGTCTGACAATGGTCTGTTCCAGGTAGCATGTATCGTCGACATGCCACACCCGAACAGGCCCCTGATGCCCCTGCCGCAATGCCTCGCGCAACACCCCCATCAGCGGTGCGATACCGGTGCCGACAGCCAGCAGCCAGAGCGGCCGATCGTTCCACTCCGGGTCGTAGTGCAGCGCCCCTCCCCTTAGCTCGCCCAGGCGCACTTCATCACCCACCTGCAAGCGCCTGGCCTGGTCGCAAAACGCTCCAGGCCGACGACAATCCAGGTGGAATTCGAGAAAGTCGTCCTCTCCCGGCAGGCTCGCCAGTGAATAGGGCCGTGCGACCCCCTCGCGCCATAGCACCAGGTGCTGGCCGGCCTGGTAGCGAAACGGTCGTTCGGGCCGCAGACGCAAGCGCAGCACGTCGCCGAACCAATCCAGCTCACTGACTTTTGCCGGAACACCGTCGCGTCGAGGGTCGAACAACTCCAGACGCAGGTCGCTGCTGACCGAACACTGACAGGCCAGGCGCCAGCCCTGTTCCCGCTTGTCAGCCGCCAGGGCCTCGGGCTTGGCGTCGTCGGGCACACCGTCCAGGCAACGCACCAGGCAGGCATGGCAACTGCCGGCGCGGCAGCTGTAGGGTACGGCGCAACCGGCGTCGTTGAGGGCGTCGAGCAGGTTGCTGGCGGGCGGTACCGTGAAGCGGTGCTCGCCCACGCGAAGTTCGGGCATGTTCGGTTCTCTTCTTGATTTAGCAGGTCCCTGTGGGAGCGGGCTTGCCCGCGAACACCGGCGCAGCCGGTGCCATCCACCGTGTCGCTTGCTTCGCGGGCAAGCCCGCTCCCACAGGCTACACGGCTCGTTGGCGAAATCGATTCCAACGCTCAACAAAAGCTTGATGCTCTTCTCAAGGCAACCAGCCCACTCAATCCTACCTCCCCAGCAAAAACGATGCCCGCCTCGCAGCCGACCAATGTCCAGACCACCCGCAGGTGTTTCCCCGGGCGGGGCGCGGTATACTGCCGCGCCTTTTTGCCCCGGCCCGACCAGCCGGAGCCTTGCCAGGCACCTCCGACATACCGGTGTGCGTTGTCGGTGTGCCTTTTTGAATGTTCCCGTCTTTAAGAGGAGCGCGCTGCATGACCGTGATCAAGCAAGACGACCTGATTCAGAGCGTTGCCGACGCCCTGCAATTCATTTCGTACTACCACCCCGTCGACTTCATCCAGGCGATGCACGAGGCCTACCTGCGTGAAGAGTCGCCCGCCGCGCGTGACTCGATCGCCCAGATCCTGATCAACTCGCGCATGTGCGCCACCGGCCACCGCCCGATCTGCCAGGACACCGGTATCGTCACCGTGTTCATCCGTGTCGGTATGGACGTACGCTGGGACGGCGCCACGATGAGCGTCGACGACATGATCAACGAAGGTGTGCGCCGCGCCTACAACCTGCCCGAGAACGTCCTGCGCGCCTCGATCCTGGCCGACCCGGCCGGTGCCCGCAAGAACACCAAGGACAACACCCCGGCCGTCATCCACTACTCGATCGTCCCTGGCGACAAAGTTGAAGTTGATGTCGCTGCCAAAGGCGGCGGTTCGGAAAACAAGTCGAAGATGGCCATGCTCAACCCGTCCGACTCGATCGTCGACTGGGTTCTCAAGACCGTTCCGACCATGGGCGCTGGCTGGTGCCCGCCTGGCATGCTGGGTATCGGCATCGGCGGCACCGCCGAGAAAGCCGCGGTAATGGCCAAGGAAGTGTTGATGGAGTCCATCGACATCCATGAGCTCAAGGCCCGTGGCCCGCAGAACCGCCTTGAAGAGATCCGCCTGGAGCTGTTCGACAAGGTCAACCAGCTGGGCATCGGCGCCCAGGGCCTGGGCGGCCTGACCACCGTGCTCGACGTCAAGATCATGGACTACCCGACCCACGCCGCCTCGCTGCCGGTGTGCATGATCCCCAACTGCGCCGCCACCCGTCACGCCCACTTCGTGCTCGACGGCAACGGCCCGGCCGAGCTGGAAGCGCCGTCGCTGGACGCCTACCCGGAAATCGTCTGGGAAGCCGGCCCAAGCGCCCGCCGCGTCAACCTCGACGAAATCACCCCGGAAGAAGTCGCCAGCTGGCAGCCGGGCGAGACCATCCTGCTCAACGGCAAGATGCTCACCGGCCGCGACGCCGCGCACAAGCGCATGGTCGAAATGCTCAACCGTGGCGAGGAGCTGCCGGTCGATCTGAAAGGCCGCTTCATCTACTACGTCGGCCCGGTCGACCCGGTCGGTGACGAAGTGGTAGGCCCAGCCGGCCCGACCACCGCCACCCGCATGGACAAGTTCACCCGCCAGATCCTCGAGCAGACCGGCCTGCTGGGCATGATCGGCAAGTCCGAACGTGGCCCGACCGCCATCGAAGCGATCAAGGACAACAAGGCCGTGTACCTGATGGCCGTCGGCGGCGCTGCCTACCTGGTAGCCCAGGCCATCCGCAAGTCGAAGGTCCTGGCCTTCGCCGAGCTGGGCATGGAAGCGATCTACGAGTTCGAAGTCAAGGACATGCCGGTCACCGTCGCGGTGGACAGCAAGGGTGAGTCGGTACACATCACCGGCCCTGCGCTGTGGCAGGGCAAGATCGCCGAAAGCCTGGCTGTCGAAGTCAAGTAAGCTCCAGCTGTAACAGCGGCGGCCCTCATCGCATGCCCCCTACGCAAAACGCGTGGGGTGTCATGCGATGAGGGCCGCCGCTGTTTCTACAAGACCTTGTCAAACTGCTCCGGCCAGTCCCTGAAGGTAAAAACCTGCCCCGCCTGCCGTACGCGCCTCACTGCATCCAGGTCGATATCACTGACCAGCCACCGGCTCCCCGCCGGCATCAGCAATTCACTTTCAGCCATCACCCCATCCTTCGGCAAGCCATGGTCCGGCGGTACGAACAACCCCGCCTTGCCGACGTTCTCGTCCAGCGCCAGCGACCACGGCGCCAGGCCCACGGTCGGGCTTTGCAACACTGCGATCTGGTTTTCCAACGCCCGTGCCTGGGCGCCGATCCGCACCCGGTGATAACCGGCCTCGGTGTCAGTGCAGCTGGGGGCAAGGATCAAGTCGGCGCCTCCCTCGGCCAGGGTGCGGGCCAACATCGGGAATTCGTTGTCGTAGCAGATCAGGATGCCCAGCCGCCCCAAGGCGGTATCGAACACCTTCAGCCCTTCTCCTGGGGCAATGTCCCATTGCTCGCGTTCGAAGCGGGTCATCATCAGTTTGTCCTGATACCCCAGCACACCCTCGGCGCCGAACAGCCAGGCCCGGTTGCGGTAGCGGCCGTCCGCGTCCAGCACCGGTGCGCTGCCCGGTTGCAGATAAATGCCCCACCGCCGGGCGATGCCCTCGCACAATGCCAGCCACGGTTCGATCAACGGCTGGATACCGACGATAGAGCCCAGCAGATCGCCGCGCTGATCCGCTGGCAACTGACCGCTAAGCACCAGCCCGGCGTACTCGGGCAACAGCAACAGCTGGGCGCCCTGCCCCACGGCCTCGGCACACAGCCCTTGCAGGTGCTCGGCGTAGGCGGCCCAGCTGTCATGCAACTCGATGGCGTACTGGCAGGCGGCGAGGCGAATCATGCCGGCAGCGCCTTGAGCCAGAACGACATTATCTTGCTCGACTGCTCCGGCTCGTCGAGGTCGCGCCAGCTGTAGGTTGTGCGCAGCGAGGGCTCATGCAGGAAACCACGGTTGCGCCAGAACCCATGCAACGGCTTGTAGTCCGAAGGTCGGCGCGGATGCCCGGCCGGGCGCTCCACCGCGCAGAAGGCGCAATAGTCGAACTCGGCCAGTTTGTGGGCATAGGACTCGCGCTCGATGAAGAACCGCACGCCCAGCCCCTGGCCCCGGTAGGCCGGCAGCAACACCGACTCACCGAAGTAGTAGACCGAGGCCGGGTCACGGCCCTGGGCCAGGAACGGCTGCTGGAACTCGGGCGTCTCGTCCACCAGCGGCAGGCCGGTGGAGGCGCCGACCACCTGGCCGCCGTCCAGCGCCAGCACCACCAGGCTGCGCCCGGATTGGGCATAGGTGGCCAGGTAGTCGGTTTCGTACGCTTCAGTGCCCTGGTACAGGTAGGGAAACTCGCGGAACACCGTCAGGCGCAGGCGAGCGAGGTCATCGATATAAGGCGCGATGGCGGCGCCATGGAGCAGGCGGATTTCCATGGGGGCGGTCGTTTTGTCGATGTGGATGACGCGCTCGGCTAAGCCGGGCCTGAGGGGAAACCCTATCATCGGGTCCACATCACGCCCTTTCCCCTGCGCGACAGGTATTTCTCCATGACCGCTACCGAACTCGTCACCGCCTACTACAACGCCTTCAACGCGGGCGACATGCCCGCCTTCCTCGCCCTGCTCAGCGAGGACGTGATCCACGACATCAACCAGGGTGAGCGGCAGATGGGCAAGGCCCGGTTTGCCGCGTTCATGGACAAGATGAACCGCTGCTACCGCGAGCGGCTGGCTGATCTTGTGGTGATGCAGAACGCTGAAGGCAACCGTGCTGCAGCGGAGTTCACCGTGCATGGCGAGTACCTGGCCGACGATGAGGGGCTGCCACCAGCCAAGGGACAGAAATATGTGCTGCCGGCGGGGGCGTTCTTCTACATTCACTGCGGCAAGATTGCCCGGGTGAGCAACTACTACAACCTCAATGACTGGGTCGAACAGGTGGGTTGACCGCTGACAAGCCCATCAGGCGGCTTCCCCCTGTAGGAGCGGCCTTGTGTCGCGAAAGGGTCGCGAAGCGGCCCCAGCAGTCTGGAGGTGTACTTGAGATCCTGGGGGCGCTGCGCGCCCCTTTCGCGACACAAGGCCGCTCCTACAGAAAAGCTGAGCGCTAGCTTGCCAGCGAGCAGGCCCTGTCAGGCGATACGGGTGCCCAATACTTTCAAGAACGCCGCCAGCCACGCCGGGTGCGCAGGCCACGCCGGCGCGGTAACCAAATTGCCGTCCACATGCGCCTGGTCCACCGCGATATCGATGAACGTGCCACCGGCCAGGCGCACCTCCGGAGCACACGCCGGGTAAGCGCTGCATTCACGCCCTTCCAGCACCCCGGCCGCCGCCAGCAGTTGCGCGCCATGGCACACCGCCGCAATCGGCTTGCCTGCCTGGTCGAACGCTCTTACCAGCTCCAGCACTTTCTCATTCAGGCGCAGGTACTCCGGTGCCCGTCCGCCAGGGATCAGCAGCGCGTCATAGCTTTCGGCGCGCACCTGGACGAAGTCGTAGTTCAGGGCGAAGTTGTGCCCGGGCTTCTCGCTGTAGGTCTGCTCGCCCTCGAAGTCGTGGATCGCCGTGCGTACGGTCTGCCCGGCAATTTTCTCCGGGCACACCGCGTGGACGGTATGGCCAACCATGGCCAGCGCCTGGAACGGCACCATCACCTCGTAGTCCTCGACGTAATCACCCACCAGCATGAGAATTTTCTTCGCCGTCATCGCATCCACTCCTTCCGTTGCTAGGGATCAATCCCAGCACGATAGTCCGCTTTGCCGGGCAGCGATATACGCCGCTAGTCGCGACGGTTAAGCAGGTTGGCCACCACCCGGTCGAGCCAGCCCCACAACCGCTGCTGCGCCCGCCGCCATAGCGGCCGGGCATGCCAGCGCGCCAGGTCGACTTCCTCGCTCAACCCGAAGTCGCGTTCGAAGCTGGCGGCCACGGCGGCGGTCAGCGCGGGGTCGAGTGCTTCGACGTTGGCCTCGAGGTTGAAGCGCAGGTTCCAGTGGTCGAAGTTGCACGACCCCACGCTGACCCAGTCGTCCACCAGCACCATCTTCAGGTGCAGGAAACACGGCTGGTACTCGAAGATCCGTACCCCAGCGCGCAGCAACCTGGGGTAGTAACGGTGGCCGGCGTAGCGCACCGCCGGGTGATCGGTGCGCGGGCCAGTGAGCAGCAGGCGCACGTCGACGCCCTTCTGCGCCGCCCGGCGCAGCGAACGGCGCACGCTGAAGGTGGGCAAGAAGTACGGCGTGGCCAGCCACACGCGTTGCTGGCCGCTGTTCAGCGCCCGCACCAGCGCATGCAGGATGTCCTTGTGCTGGCGGGCGTCGGCGTAGGCCACCCGACCCATGCCCTGGCCTTGCGCCGGCACCTGCGGCAGACGTGGCAGGCCGAAGCCCTCCGGCGGGCGCCAGGCAGTGCGCCGTTGGTTGGCGGTCCACTGGCGGTCGAACAACAGCTGCCAGTCGCTGACCAGCGGTCCCTGGATGCCCACCATCACTTCGTGCCAGTCGCTGGTGTCCTCAGCGGGCTGCCAGAATTCGTCGGTGACACCCGTGCCGCCGACCACCGCCCAACGCTCATCCACCAGCAACAACTTGCGGTGGTCGCGGTACAGGTTGCGCAAGCCTCGGCGCCAGCGCAGGCGGTTGTACCAGCGCAGGTACACACCGGCGTCCAGCAAGCGTTGGCGCAAGGCCGTGGGGAAGGCCAGCGAGCCGTAGTCGTCGAACAGGCAGCGCACTCGCACGCCACGCCGGGCAGCCTGCTCCAGGGCATCCACCACCGCTTCGGCGCAGGCACCGGCCTCCACCAGATAGAGTTCCAGGTCGACCTGGAATTCGGCGCGCACGATCGCCAGGAGCATGCGCGGGAAGAACTCAGGGCCGTCGACCAGCAGTTCGAACTGGTTGCCATCGCGCCAGGGGAAGACCGGCCCCGGCATGTCAGCGGGCGTTGAAGATCAGCACCGCGCTCACCGGCACCGACGGGTTGATCGACTTGAGCCCGGCGAGCTTGCGCAAGGTCTGAAGCCCCGGCAGCAGGCCGAAATGCTCGGCGCGCAGCACCAGCGGCTCCAGGGTCACCACCTGGAAACGCCGCTCGTCCAGGCGCATGGCCAACAGCAGGGTGTCGTAGCTGTGGGTCTGGCCGTGCACGGTGACGCTCACCGGCAGGCGCAATTCCAGCTGCGCGCCATTGGCCAGGTCGTTGATCGGCCCCAGGTCGATCTGCGCCTGCACCGTACCCTCGGCGAAGCGCTCCACCTCGAACAGGTTGTCGCGCAGGCGCTCGTCACGCAGCGGGATGCCGCTGCTGACCGAGTCCATTTCGATGCTCAGCTCGGCCGCGCCCTTGCGGTCGACCTTGCCGTGCAGCACCAGGAAACGGTTCACCTCGGCAATATTGCCGTTCTTGCCGGTGACGAAAGACAGCCGTGACGATTCGCCGTCCAGGTGCCAGTTGGCATGGGCGGGCAGGCCAACGGCCATGAACAGGGGGAGCAGCAGCGAGGGCAGCAGACGGGACGGCTTGAACATGTGAAATCCTGTTACATAAGGCCGTCAACCTTACCCGCCCGGTTTCACGGCAGCAAGCGGCAGCCCTCGCGCGGGCCCTGCCACTGCGCCTGGTTGCCACGGCCCAGGCCTTCGGCGCGGACCAAGCGCCGGGTGTTGTCCTCCTCGAGCAGCCCCAGCGGCAGGTATTGCTGTACATAACCCCGGCAGTACGCCGGGTCGAAGCCCATGACATAGCGGCAGGAGCAATACTCCTTGGCCGAATAGGCCGAGAGGATGCCGGGGAAGTCCGCCAGCGCCTGGCGCTCATGCCAGGCCCAGGCCAGCAGGGCCAGCGCCAACAGCAGGAAAATCCGTTTCATGCGCCCTCCCCGGCCAGCGCGGCCAGCGCGGCCAGCACCCGCTTGATCAACTCGTTGTGGCCGTAGCTACCGTCGCGGTCATCGGCATAGCGCACGATCACCAGTTTTTGCGCCGGCAACACATACAACGCCTGGCCCCAGTGGCCGAGGGCGGCGAAGGTGTCCGCCGGCGCGGCCGGCCATGGCCGGGGCTGGCCCGGCAACGGCTGGTTGAGCCACCAGTGGCCACCGGGATTGGCTTCGCCGGGCAACGGCTCGGCCTGAGTGAACAGGGTGCGGTTGAACGCCACCCAGTCGGCGGGCAGCAATTGCCGCCCGCCCCAGCGCCCGTCGCGTTGCATCAACAGGCCGATGCGCGCCAGGTCGCGAGCGCTCAGGTAAAGGTAGGAAGAGCCCACGTAGGTGCCCGCCGCGTCGCGCTCCCAGACCGCGCTGTCGATACCCAGCGGGGTGAACAGCGCCTGCCAGGGATAGTCGGCGTATTGCCCCGCTTCGAGCATGCCGCGCAGGCTGGCGGCGAGCAGGTTGCTGTCGCCACTGGAATACACGAAGTGCTGGCCGGGCGCGCTGGCGGCGGGCTTCGCCGCGGCGTACGCGGCCATGTCGGCACGGCCACGGGTGTAGAGCATGGCCACCACCGACGACTTCAGCGGCGCGTACTCGTAGTCCTCCTGCCAGGCCAGGCCGCTGGCCCAGTGCAGCAGGTCCTTCAGGCGCAGTTGCGGGTGGCCTTGCAGCGCGGGATAAAAGCGTACGGCCGGATCGTCGAGGGTGAACCGCCGCTCGCTGTAGGCCACGCCCATCACCGTGGCCAGCACGCTCTTGCTCACCGACCAGGTCAGGTGCGGGGTGTCGGCGCGGGTAGGCGCGGCGTAGCGCTCGTAGAGGATGCGGCCATCGCGGATGATCAGCAGGGCGTCGGTGCGGATACCGTTGCGGTCGGGGCTGCGCGCGGGGAAGGCGTAGGTATCGACGGCTTTCCAGTCGATCGCGGCGGGGTCGACCGGCCAGGTGGGCATGGGCCAGTCTTCGGCCCAGGCGGGGCTCACCAGCATTGCCAGGATCAACCACGCTGCCTTCATCTTGATCGCCTTGATTGGCGCTGCCTTGCAGCCCTTTCGCGGGCAAGCCCGCTCCCACAGGTGCGGCGCTGCTCCTGAGAACAACGCTGTACCTGTGGGAGCGGGCTTGCCCGCGAAAGGGCCGCATAGCGGCCCGGGTTCAACGGATCACCCACCCTCTCAAACTTTCATGACAATCCCGCAGCCGCCCAGGCCTTGGCCAGCCGCTTGTCACGGGCCGCAGTGGCCAGCGCCAGCAGCCCCTGGTCACGCTGCCACAGCTGCGCCCACTGCGCCGGCCCGGCCGCCAACGCCTGGTCGATCTCACCGCGCAGGCTGGCGAACTGGGCAAACAGCCCACCCAGCAACAGATGACACGCCACACTGTCGGCGCATTGCCGGCTGCCCTCGGCGCAAGCCGCCAGCAACCCGACGAGGCGCAAACGCACGCCTTGCGGCCAGCCACACTCCTGGGCCACACCGTGCAGCCAGCCCACCAGCGCGGCGAGCACATACAGGTCTTCGAGGGAGCGGAAAGGCTTGACGTAGTCATCCCAGCCATCACCGGCCAGCAACTCGCAGGCCGCGCCGTCCATCACCAGGCGGCCGTGCCCGACCTCAGGCATCAGCGGCAGGGTCGGCAAGGCCTCGAGCCGCACCCCCTGCTCACCGGGGTAGACCACCGCCAGCTGCAGCCGCGGCGCCTCGCCCGGCCCTTCGCTGCGCGCTGCCACCAACAGCCATTCGGCGTCCAGCCCGGCGGTGACGAAGTCCTTGCTGCCGGTCAGGCGCAACCCGTCGAGACGGGTATGCATGTCGGCCGGGCGCACGCTGCGCCGCTCGGTGGCGCACAAGGCGCCAAGGCTGGCCGGCGCACTGGGCCAGAGCACGCGCAGGGCAGCCTGGTAACCCATGAGGAAGGCCAAGCCTGGGGTGGCCATGGCCCGCCCACCGAGCACCGCCAGCTCGAACGGCGCCACCGCACCCAGCCGCTCCAGCACGGCGGCATAGGTTTCGCCCAGGGTGGCCGCCAGCGGGTGGCGCAGGGGGTCGTTGATACGTTGCAACCAGGCCATCGCAAGCTCCTCGAGAAAGGGGTGTCACGCAAGCATCACCAAAGATTCACGGGGGTGACACCGGGCGTACCTAGGCTGACTTTGCACAACAAAGCCGACCGGCCGCAACCCTTTGGCTGGCTTATGGAGACTCGCAATGACTCGGATCGCTCGCTCTGGCGACAACAGCACTGAACGCCGTCTGCAAGCCGAACGCCTGGTCGGCGCCGCGGCCTTGCAGGAAGCACAGGCCCTGCGTTTCAAGGTGTTCAGCGCCGAATTCAAGGCCAAGCTCAAGGGCGCCGAACAGGGCCTGGACATGGACGACTACGACATCCACTGCCGCCACATCGGCGTGCGCGACCTGGCCACCGGCCAACTGGTCGCCACCACTCGCCTGCTCGACCACCAGGCCGCCAGCAGCCTGGGGCGCTTCTACAGCGAAGAAGAATTCCGCCTGCACGGGCTGCTGCAGCTGCAAGGGCCGATCCTCGAACTGGGCCGCACCTGCGTCGACGCCGACTACCGCAACGGCGGCACCATCGCCGTGCTCTGGGGGGAGCTGGCCGAAGTGCTCAACGAGGGCCGCTACAGCTACCTGATGGGCTGCGCCAGCATCCCCATGCAGGACGGCGGCATCCAGGCCCACGCGATCATGCAGCGCCTGCGCGAACGCTACCTGTGCACCGAGCACCTGCGCGCCGAGCCGAAGAATCCGCTGCCCACCCTGGACATCCCCGGCAACGTCATCACCGAGATGCCGCCGCTGCTCAAGGCCTACATGCGCCTGGGCGCGAAGATCTGTGGCGAGCCGTGCTGGGACGAGGACTTCCAGGTCGCCGACGTGTTCATCCTGCTCAAACGCGACGACCTCTGCCCGCGCTACGCCCGCCACTTCAAGGCGGCGGTCTGATGCCGAGCCTGCGGGCCAGCGCCCGCCTGCTGCGGTTGTTCATGGTCCTGGCATTGGGGCTGGTGTTGGCCGGCATCATCGCCCTGGGCGAGCGCGTGGGGTTGAAGGCTCCGCTGGAGCGCCGCCAACGCTGGACCCGCCTGTTCATGCAGCGCCTGGTCGGCGCCCTGCCCTTCGAGGTGCGGGTGGTCGGCGAGTTGCCGCAACGGCCGATGCTGTGGGTCAGCAACCATGTGTCGTGGACCGACATCCCACTGCTGGGCATGCTCACCCCACTGTCGTTCCTGTCCAAGGCCGAAGTGCGCCACTGGCCGCTGGCCGGCTGGCTGGCCGAAAAGGCCGGCACCCTGTTCATCCGCCGCGGTGGCGGCGACGGCCAGCGCCTGCGCGAACAGATCGCCGGCCAACTGGGCCAGCAACAGCCACTGCTGATCTTCCCCGAAGGCACCACCACCGATGGCCGCAGCCTGCGCACCTTCCACGGGCGCCTGCTGGCGGGCGCCATCGACCACGCCACGCCCTTGCAGCCGGTGGCGATCCAGTACCTGCGCGGCGGCGAGCCGGACCTGATCGCGCCGTTCATTGGCGAGGACGATCTGGTGTCGCACCTGATGCGCCTGTTCCGGCAGGACCGCGGCGAAGTGGTGATCCACCTGCTGGCGCCGGTCAGCAGTGCCGGCAAGGAGCGCGCCGCGCTGGCGTTCCAGGCGCAACAGGCGATCCAGCTGACCTTGTTCGGCGCCCAGGCCGTGGACACCGCGCCACGCCGCCAGGCGCGCGCGGCCTGACACTCAGGCGCGCACGAAGCGCTGGCGCAGCAGGTCGCTGAACGCATCCACCAGCAGCACCAGCACCAGCATGGCGATGATCACCGTGCTGGCCTGGGCTTCCTGGAACAGGCTCAGGGTGGTGTAGAGCATCTGCCCCAACCCACCCGCACCGACAAAGCCCAGCACGCTGGCCATGCGGATGTTGTTCTCCCAGCGATAGAGGCTGTAGGCCAGCAACTGGGGCCAGAGGTTGGGCAAGGTGCCGAAGCAGAACGCCGCGACCTGGCTGCCCCCTTGCAGGCGGATCGCTGCGGCGGGCTCGGGCGGCGCATTCTCCAACGCTTCGGCGAACAGCCGGCCGAGCACGCCAGCGGTGTGCAGCGCCAACGCCAGGGTGCCGGCATTGGGCCCCAACCCGGCGGCCAGCACGGTCAAGGCCGCCCACACCAGCTCAGGGATCGCCCGCAGCGCATTGAGCAACAGCCGCGCCGCCCCCTGTAGCGGCCAGCCGAAACGCCCGGCGGCAGGGAGCGCCAGCAGCATCCCGAGCAGCATCGCCAGCAAGGTGCCCAGCCCGGACATCGCCAAGGTTTCCAGCGCGCCCCAGCCTACCGCCCGCAGATGGCCCAGGGACAGGTCCGGGTGCAGGAAGCGCCCGGCATACTCGCCCATCTGCCCCAACCCGCCATTGCCGATCACGGCCTGCAGGTCGAGTTCCAGATACCCGAACGAGGCGACCACTACCGCCACGAGACCCGCCAACACCAACAGGTTGAGCGCCCGGCTCATGCCAGCCTCCCGCGTAGCAGGCGGCTGAGCAGGTCGGCCAGGATCACCAGCACCAGGAACGCCAGCAGCATGCTCGCCACCTCGGCGCCGGCGAACATGCGCATCGACAAGTCGATCTGCTGGCCCAGCCCACCGGCGCCGACGAAGCCCATCACCACCGAGGCGCGCACCGCGCACTCCCAGCGATACACGGTGTACGACACCAGCTCGGCCACCGCGTTGGGCAAGATGCCGTAGCAGAACGCCGCCAACCGCCCGCTACCGGCTTGCAGCAAGGCGTGGGCCGGGCGCTGGTCGACCGATTCGAAGATTTCCGCATAGACCTTGCCGAGCATGCCGGCGTAGGTGATGGCGATGGCCAGCACCCCGGCGGTCGGGCCCAGGCCCACGGCGCGCACGAACAGCAGCGCCCAGACGATTTCGGGCACGCTGCGCAGGAACACCAGCAGGCCACGCACCGGCAGGCGCAAGGTGCGCGACCAGAAGCCCGGCTTGCCGCCACGGGACGCGGCGCGCAGCGACAGCGCGCGGCTGGCCAGCAGGCTGGCTGGTACCGCCAGCAGCAGCGCCAAGGTCATGCCGGCGGTGGCGACGGCCAGCGTCTGCAAGGTGGCCTGCCACAGCAGGGCAAGAAAATCGCGGTCATGGGCCGGCGGCCAGAACGCGCTGACGAAGCTGGCCATCTGCTGACGGTTTTCCGCCTGCAGCAGTACGCCGGGGTTCAATTCGCTCAAGTGAAGCCCCGGCCACAGCACGGCCAGGCACAACACAGTCAGCAGCAGGCGGGGCAGCGCCGCAGGGTCGCGGGTATCACGCTTCAGCATCGCGGAATCTGCACCGTCAGCGTCGGGCCGGCCACAACCGGCGAAACCAGCTGCTCATTGGCGTAGAGCGCATCGAGCAGGCTTTCGCTCACCGCCTGCGCCGGGCAATCGAAGGCCACCTGGCCCTCGCGGATGCCGATGACCCGAGGGAAGTGCGCCAACGCCAGCTCCACCGCGTGCAGGCTGGCCACCAGGGTCACGCCATGGGCCACGGCGTGGCGATTGAGCAGCCCCAGGCTATGGTCGGCCAGCACCGGGTCCATCGCCGACACCGGCTCATCGGCCAGCATTACCTCCGGCTGCTGGTACAACGCCCGGGCGATGCCGACCCGCTGCAACTGGCCACCGGACAACTGCCCGCACTGAACGAACAACTTGTCCGCCAGCCCCAGTTCGGCGAGTGCCTGGCGCGCGCCCGGCACATCGCTGGGGTGCAGCAGGTTGAGCAGGCCACGCAGGGTGCTCCACTGCCCCAGCCGCCCGGCCAGCACCGCCGTCACCACCCGCTGGCGCGGCGGCAGTGGCGGTGCCTGGTGCACCAGCGCGACCCGGGCGCGCAGGCGCTGCCGGGCATGCGCCGACAAGGCCCAGGGTTGGCTGTCGAGCAGTTGCAGTTGCCCGCTACTGGGTTGCACGGCGGTGGCCATCAGGTGCAGCAGGCTGGACTTGCCAGCCCCGGACGGGCCGATGATCGCTACCCGTTCGCCCTTTTCGATACGCAGGTCGATGGCGTGCAGGGCCTGGACCTGGCCATGGCGCAGACCGGCCCCTTGCAGACAAATACTCACTTCAGCAGGCCGGCCTCGCGCGCGGCTTGCTCGGTGCCCGCGTAGTTCTCGGGCTTGGTCTCGATAAAGCGGCTGGCGGCCTGCAGGTCGAGGATCGCCTTCTGCTCGGGCTTGGTTGGGTCCAGGGCGAGGAAGGCTTGCTTGATCTTCTCTTTCAGGGCCGGGTCCATGTTGCCGCGCACGGTCCAGTTGTAGTCGTAGTAGGTCGGCGTGGTGGCGAACACTTTCACCTTGCTGGTGTCGACCTTGCCGGCGTCGACCAGCTTCTGCCACACGCTGGCGTTGAGCACGCCGCCGTCGACCTTGCCGGCCTGGACCCAGGCCACGGTGGCGTCGTGAGCACCGGAGTAGGCGACACGGCTGAAGTACTTTTCTGGCTGGATGTTGTCTTGCTTCAACATGAAGTAGCGCGGCATCAGGCTGCCAGAAGTGGACGAGATCGAACCGAAGGCGAAGGTCTTGCCCTTGAGGTCCTTGAGGCTCTTCACGTCGGGGTTGGCGGTGATGAACTTGCTGGTGAACTGGGCGTCCTGCTCACGCTGTACCAAAGGCGTTGCGGTCGGGTCCTTCAGGTGCACCTGGACGAAGGTGAAGCCACCCAGCCAGGCCATGTCCAAGCGATTGCTGGCCAGCGACTCGACCACCGCCGGGTAGTCGGCCACCGGCACGAACTGCACCTTCATGCCCAGCTGTTGCTCGAGGTATTCGCCCAGCGGCTTGAACTTGCGCAGCAGTTCGGTCGGCGCTTCGTCTGGGATGGCGCTGACGCGCAGTACGTCGGCGGCCTGGGCGATGACGGCGCAGCAGGACAGCGCGAGGCCGGCAACGAGTGCCAGGGGGCGTTTGAGCATGGGGGTTCTCCGGTTCAATAGCGGGGAAAGTGCGGCGATGCGCCGACGATGGGGAATTATAAGAGCCGCAGGCGCAAAGGCCAGCTTTGCTACAATCGCGCATCACGAAAAATCCGAGGTGCGTATGAGCGAGCCGATTCGTCTGACACAGTACAGCCATGGCGCCGGCTGTGGCTGCAAGATTTCTCCAAAGGTGCTGGATGTGATCCTCGCCGAAAGCGGCACGCAAGCGCTGGACCCGAAGCTCTGGGTCGGCAACGCCTCGCGTGACGACGCTGCGGTCTATGCCCTGGACGACGAGCGCGGCGTGGTCTCGACCACCGATTTCTTCATGCCCATCGTCGACGACCCCTACGACTTCGGCCGCATCGCCGCCACCAACGCCATAAGCGACATCTACGCCATGGGCGGCGACCCGCTGATGGCCATCGCCATCCTCGGCTGGCCGGTCAACGTGCTGCCGCCAGAGGTGGCCCGGGAAGTGATCCGTGGCGGCCGCGCCGTCTGCGCCGAAGCGGGTATCCCGCTGGCCGGCGGCCACTCCATCGACGCCCCCGAGCCGATCTTCGGCCTGGCCGTGACCGGCGTGGTGAGCAAGCGCCACCTCAAGCGCAACGACACCGCCAGCGTCGGCTGCAAGCTGTACCTGACCAAGCCACTGGGCATCGGCATCCTCACCACCGCCGAGAAGAAGGCCAAGCTGCGTGAGCAGGACCAAGGCCTGGCCCGCGACTGGATGTGCACCCTCAACACCCCGGGCAGCCGCTTCGGCAAGCTCGACGGGGTCAAGGCCATGACCGACGTCACCGGTTTCGGCCTGCTCGGCCACCTGGTCGAAGTCGCCGAGGGCAGCCAGCTCACCGCCCGCCTGCAATTCGCAGACGTGCCACGCCTGCCCAGCGTTGACCACTATCTCGCCGAAGGCTGCATCCCCGGCGGCACCTTGCGTAACTTCGAGAGCTACGGGCACAAGATCGGCGCCCTGACCGACGACCAGAAACACCTGCTGTGCGACCCACAGACCAGTGGTGGCCTGCTGGTCGCGGTCACGCCCGAGGGCGAGGCCGAGTTTCTCGCCGTGGCCACCGAGCTGGGCCTTGAACTGGCGCCGATCGGTGAGCTGGTCGAGCGACAGAGCCACGCGGTCGAGGTGATCTGATGCGCCCCGACTGCACCGACCTGAAACAGCTGTTCCTCGACGACGTGCCGATGATGGACATGCGCGCGCCGATCGAATTCACCAAGGGCGCCTTCCCCGGCGTGATCAACCTGCCGCTGATGACCGACCCGGAGCGGCAGAAAGTCGGCACCTGCTACAAGCAGCAGGGCCAGGCCGCCGCCATCGCCCTCGGCCACCAGCTGGTCAACGGCGCGGTGAAAGCGCAGCGCCTGGAAGCCTGGGCGGCCTTCGCCCAGGCCCACCCCGACGGCTACCTGTACTGCTTCCGTGGCGGCCTGCGCTCGCAGATCGTCCAGGGCTGGCTCAAGGAAGCCGGCATCGCGTACCCGAAGGTGGTCGGTGGCTACAAGGCCATGCGCACCTTGCTGCTGGAGACCACCCAGCAGGCCGTCGAGCAGTGCGACTTCGTACTGGTGGGCGGGCTCACCGGCACCGGCAAGACCGACGTGCTGCACCAGCTGGACAACGTGCTCGACCTGGAAGGCCACGCCAACCACCGCGGCTCCAGCTTCGGCAAGCGCGCCACCGCGCAGCCGGCGCAGATCGACTTCGAGAACGCCCTGGCCATCGACGTGCTGAAAAAGCGCGCCCAGGGCATCGAGCAGTTCGTGCTGGAAGATGAAGGCCGCATCGTCGGCAGCTGCTCGGTACCGCTGGAGCTGTACCAGGGCATGCAGCACTACCCGCTGGTGTGGCTGGAAGACAGTTTCGCCAACCGCGTGGAGCGCATCTTGCGCGACTACGTGATCAACCTGTGCGCCGAATTCATCGCCGTGCATGGGGAAGAAGAGGGCCGCACGCTGTTCGCCGAACGCATGCGCCAGAGCATGGCCAACATCCACAAACGCCTGGGCGGCGAGCGTTTCCAACGCTTGTCCGAACTGCTGGGGCAGGCGCTGGACGAACAGCTGCGCAGTGGCGATGTGAGCCTGCACCGAGGCTGGATCGAGGGCTTGCTCAACGAGTACTACGACCCGATGTACGCCTACCAGCGCGAGGCCAAGTCGAGCCGCATCGAGTTTGCCGGGGATGGCGTTGAGGTGCGTGAGTACCTGAAGGCACGCGCCCAGCGCGAACGTCGCGCTCCGCGCTAGGGACGCTTCGCCGGCAAGCCCACCTTGAAGCTTGCCCGCCCTGTAGGAGCGGCCTTGTGTCGCGAACGGGCCGCAAAGCGGCCCCAGCTATCGATTGTGCGGCACAAATGGCTTGGGCTGCGATGCAGCCCGTTCGCGACACAAGGCCGCTCCTACAGAGGATCTGTGCACATCAGTTGCTTATATCGCATTCTGGCGCACCTTGATCTGGGCGCTGCGCGTCTCTCACCTTGAGCCATCGTTCAATAAGCTGATGCTGCGTCACTGCCCCGGGCTGAGCACCCGTTCCAGCTCCGCCGCCCGGTCCTTGGTCGTGTCCATCACACACATGGCCCCTTCGATGCGGTAGATGCTGCCGTTGTCCAGCTTGCCGAGGAACGCGCAGTGGCCGTCGCGGTACTTCAGCCAGTTGCGCTGCACCTCGCGCAGGTCTTTCTGGCGCTGGCCGTCGAGCTTGGCCATCAGTTGCTTGTACACGCGGTTCAAGCGGTCATCCTGCAGCTGGGTCTCGGCCTGGATGCAAGCGCCCATGGCCACGGTGCTGGACGCTTTGTCCATGCACTGGGTGTAGGCGGGGGAATAGTCGTCGGCCTGGGCCGTGGCCAGCGCCAGCAATGCGGCGCCGCCGATCAGGGCAGGTTTGAACATGGGTGATCCTTTCACAGGTGAACGGCGCACAGCCTAGCACTCGGCCAACGCCTGGTCCGTACATAAAGCCTGAAGCTGCCCCCGCAACCAACGGTGCCCGGCATCGCCCTCACGGCGCGAATGCCAAGCCTGGGTGAAGGGGAACGGCGCGATCGCCAAGGGTGGCGGGAACTGGCGCAAGGCCGGGTCCAGGCGGGCGCCGGCCAAACTGCGGCGGGCCACGGTAAGCACCAGGTCGGTGCCGGCCAGCAGGCCCTGGGCCGCGCCCCAGTGCGGCAGGGTGAGGGCAATGCGGCGCTTGGCCCCGAGCGCACTCAGGGCGAGGTCGATCTCGTTGTCGATACCAGGGCGCACCGCCACCAGCACATGGGGCCGCGCCAGCCACTGCGCAAAGTCCAGGCCACCGCGCGGCGGCAAGCCGGCGCGGTCGGCCAGGCAGACGAACGATTCCTCGAACAGCACCTGCTGGCAAATCTCTGCGGGTAACTCGGGGAACACACCCAGCGCCAGGTCGACTTCACCATCGATCAACTGCCCGAGCATCGCCTCACGGCTGCCCTGCGACACCACCAGGTCGATGCCCGGCGCCGCGCGGTGCAGCAGCGGCATCAGTGCCGGCAGCACCACCCGCGCGCCGTAGTCCGACATCGCCAGGCGAAAGGTGCGCCGCGCCCGGCCCGGCTCGAAGCCCGGGCTGCCAAGCAGGCCGTCGAGCTGTTGCAAGGCCTGCTGCAAGGGCTCGCGCAGGGCTTCGGCGCGGGCGCTCAGTTGCAGCCCGCCACTGCGGCGCACCAGCAGCGGGTCGGCGAAGATTTCCCGCAGTTGCGCCAGAGCATGGCTTACCGCCGGCTGGCTGCGGTGCAGGCGCAGCGCGGCGCGGGAGACGTGCTGCTCGCTGAGCAGGGCATGCAGGGTGAGCAGCAGATTGAGGTCGATGCGGCGCAGATCATCCATGGGGCGAATACAGCCTGTGCAAGATTCGAATTTCCATCATTCAAATGCATAACCGAGACTGAGGCCAGTGTCTGGTTAAAAGGAGTCGACACCATGCCCAACAGTCTCATCACCGCCCTCCCCCTGCTGGTCGCCCTGCTCGCCGGTGCCGCCGTGCCCTTCCAGGCCGGCAGCAATGCCGCCCTGGGCAGGCTGCTCGGGCACCCACTGTGGGCTGCCGGCGTTTCGCTGCTGGTCAGCCTGCTAATGTTGGTGCCCGCCCTGCTGCTGATGCGCGCGCCACTGCCACAGTTGCAGAACCTGGCCCATGCGCCTTGGTGGGCCTGGTTCGGCGGGGTCGCCGGGGTGCTGTACATCACCGCAGCGCTGGTGCTGACGCCGCGCCTGGGGGCCGCTGGGTTCATCGTCTGCGTGATTGCCGGGCAGGTGCTGTCGTCGCTGCTGATCGACCAGTTCGGGTTGATGGGGTTGCCGGAACGGCCAGTGAACCTGCTGCGGCTGGCGGGGGTGGGGATGATCGTGGTGGGGATGCTGGTGGTGCAGTGGGGGACAGCGCGCTGAGCTGCACGTTGCTGCGCATGCTCGAATGCTATCGCCGGCAAGCCGGCTCCCACAGGGCCCTCACAACGTTTGTTGATGCTCCGGCGGCATGATCACCTTGTGCGGCTCGAAGCGCAGCGACGCCATCTGCGTCGCCGCGCAGAACACCACGCCAAGTGCCGCCATCAACGCCACGTCCAGCCAGCGCCAGCCGGGCACGTCCGCCGCCGACCTGGCTTTCCAGCACCACCACCCCTGCCCCAGGCAGAACACCAGGATCGCCAGCGCCCACAGCCAGTACCCCGCGCCCAAACCGATAACATCCTGGAACGCGTAGCTATGGTTATCCGGCAGCCGCTCGATGCCCAGGCTGCTCGCCGCCAGGTACAGCGCCAGCACGCCACAGCCCAACGCCAGCCGGCGAAAGCGCCGATGAGCAAGGATGGCCAGCGCCAGCAGTGGGTTGGCGAACCACTGGAACAGCCCGAACGGAATGCCCCAGGGGCCGTAGAGCAGCATCTGCAGGGCCGGCATGTGCCGCCCGGCGCCCATCAAGGCGCCGTCGAACCCCAGGCTCAGCAGGTACAGCAACAAGGTGGCGGTGAGGTAGAAGGCGGGCAAGCGCATGCTCCATCGGTAATCGCAAACGCCGACCATACCGCACCAGGACGTCAGGCGACAGGCGGCTCCAGCAGCAACCCGTAAAGTCCGGAGTCGGACAGTTCGCCCGCCACGCACCAGCGCGCGCGCAAGGTGCCCTCGAGCACGAAGCCCTGGCGCTCCAGGGTGCGCGCCGAGCCCAGGTTGCGCGGGTCGATCTCCGCTTCCAGGCGGCGCAGGTGCAGGGTGTGGGCGAGGTAGTCGATGAAGCAGGTCAGCGCTTCGTCCATGTAGCCCCGGCCCTGCGCGGACTTGGCCAGGCAGTAGCCGATCTCGCCACGGCGCGAGCCCTCTTCGAGATTGAACAATTGGACCATGCCGATCAGCTCGCCGTTGTCACGGCGGTACATCCCCAGCTTGAGTTGCTGGCCGGCGGCCAAGGCCTCGCGGTCTGCGGCCAGGGCGCTTTCGGCTTCGGCCAGGGTTTGCCAGGGGGCGTGGTACCAGTAACGCATCACCTCGGGGTCGGCCATGATGGTCAGCCACTGCTGCGCATCGCCATGGCGCATGGGGCGTAGCTGCAGGCGAGGGCTTTCGAGGCACAGGTCGCTGGGGAAACTGCGAGGGTCGGGCACGCCGGGACTCCTGTCCGGTGGTGGGGAGATGACAGTCTAGCGACAGTGCGGGGGTCTGGCATCCCCGAGACAGTTAGCGCCTGCTTGGGTGCATGTCGCAAGCCTTGTGGGGCGGGATCAGCGCCACCTCGATACCGCGTCGTACAAACAAGGCGGACAGCGGTGAAACAACAGGCATAACTGGCCCGAAACAGATGTGGGAGCTGGCTTGCCAGCAAAGCGCCGCGCTGGCGGCGCTCGATCTCAAGAGCGCTGCAAAAACACCGGCAAGCACCTAGTGGCCATCATCCGATTTCTCGACATTCACCCGCTGGCCACCGCGCAATACAGATTACCCAGTGCCTGCCATCGGCATTCGTGCAGACGGCGAGTTCTACGTGCTACGTGAGAATGGAAAACAATACCGACACACCCAACATGTTTCTGCCCTCAGCACTTTATCAGGCAGTAACTTACCGTCAACAAACATGCCCCTAGGGTGTTGGCCCAAAATGTCAGCTGCAGACAGCGCTTTAAAAATATCGGGACGTTCCGATAATCGCTTTCACTCAACCAGCCATGACGAATACCAAATTTTGGCCAAACCACACCGACACTGACTCCCGCAACAATCACCACTCGCGAGCGGAGTGTCAATGTACCCCATAATTTCCGATCATCTTCCAAACCGCGACTATTCTTGAATGCTTCGCACATAGCAGAAAAATAGCGCGTACCTGCAACCAGCCACGTAGCGGACATTCCGACTAGGACAACTAGCGTGGGCACCAACAATAAAATCAGCTTTGCAGCAACAGGCCAATTGGCAGGATCAGTCATAAATGACTCCATGAATGAACTCTCCCAACGCCTCGCCTCCAGCTCCCCCCCCTGAACTACCAGCAAAGGATCCAGCACCAACAACGGCAATACCACAGATAGCTCTGCCATGGGAAGTGAAACGACAGACCGCTTTGATTGCAAAGCCTCCCAAGGCCGCTCCTAAAGATCCACCCAATAAACCACCGGTGAAACTACCTGTCTCGGTGAACCTAATCCGTTTGCACTCTTCGGTCTCCCCCGCCCGGCACGCCTCGTAGATCTTCATGTACGACGAAGTCGCCCCCAACCCCACCGCCACATGCCCGCCGTACTTGAGGTACTTGGTCATCTTCGCCACCTCATCCAGGTGCGTCGCATACCCAGGAATAGCCCCCGGCGCACCGGCCTTCGACCAGTGATGCACCAGGCTCTTGGTCGAGATCCCCAGCCCACGACGCAGGTTCTCGTGCTGCCCCAAATTCAGGTATTTGCCGAGAAACGCGCTGCGCAGCTGTGCGTTCAGCTGGCCATACAGCGCCTTGCGCTCGGCGAAGAACTGCGGGCTGTTCAGGTGCCGATGCGCGATGAACTCGCGCTGGTGCAAACGCTCGATGCCCTTGAGCGTGTCTTCCACCTGCCCCAACCCTCGCGACAGCATGTCCTTGCCCACCCCCATCGACTGGCTCGCGCCGTTGAGCACGCCGGCGATCTCGGCCATGTGCCGCATCATGAAGTCGGCTTCCTCGGTACTGAGCAGCGCCAGCGACGCCCGGGCACTGCGGGCCGCGGCCATCAGCTCGGCTTCTTCACGGGTGCAGGCGTAGCTGTGCTCGGGGGCGCCGAGCACGAACAGCTCGCCCGCCTTGAAGCCCTGGTCGAAGGTGGGGTTGAGCCGGCGCACCAGCGACAGCGGCAGGTTGCCCGGCAGCGCAGCCAGCTGTTGCAGCACCTGCTCGCCGGTCATGCTGCGCGGCACGATGTAGAAGCCGGGTTGCAGCGCGGCAGGGGTCGCCATGGCGGCCTGTGGGGTGGGCATGGTGCGCTCGGCAGCCACCGGTGAGGGTGCAGGAGCATTCGCCGGGGAGGCATCCGACGATGCGATCAGGCGGTTGCTGCCCAGCGGGCAGCCACAGCGCACGCGGGCGCCGTCGACGACGGTGGGTACGCCATCCTGGAGGAAGCGCTGTTCGCCATCGATGAGGGTCCCCACCTGCCCGCACTTCGGGCAGGCGGTGGTCTGGTCGCCTTCGAGCAGCCAGGCTCGGCCATTCACGTTGCCCGCTGCCCGTTTGCCGATACAAATGGCGCCGGTGGTGGTGCGGTCACCGTCGAGGCCTTGGCCCTTGCCGTAGATCACGATGCGATAGGTCATGGACGCTCACCTGCGGCGATGCCCTTGAAGCGGTTGCTGGTCATGCGGCCTTTCCTTGTGCGCAGAAAACGCCGAACGCTAGCAGCTCGATGACGCCTCCGGCGGCGCCAGAAGCAGGTCAGGAAACGTCCTACAGCAAAGGCGGAATGCTCACTCGGCCATGGCTTGCCCTGAACAACAAACATCCTCGAGCTGTGATCTGTCAGAGAAGTGGAACCACTTTGCACCGCATTCACACGCCATGCGCAGCACCAGCAGCGCCAACGCGATGCCGGGTCGTGCCAACAAGGCGGACGGTGGAGACCTCACAGGCATAACTGGCCCGAAACAGATGTGGGAGCGGGCTTGTCCCGCGATGCGCCGCGCGGGCGGCGCTCGATCTCAAGAGCGCTGCAAAAACACCGGCAGGCACTTGGTGGCCCTCACCCGATACCCCGACATGCACACCCAGGCCACCGCGCAACTCTGCTTATCCAAATCCAGCGGTGTGGCGCCCAGGTGCCTGTCTTGGGATCGCATGAGGGCCACCAAGTGCCTGCCGACAGGTTTGCAGCGCTCTCAAGATCGAGCGCCGCCCGCGCGGCGAATCGCCGGCAAGCCGGCTCCCACAGTCTGTTTCGGGCCAGTTATGTCTGTGAGGTCTCCACTGTCCGCCTTGGTGAATGCCCCAAGGTAGTAGCGGCAACAGCCACTCCCTGCTGGTTCCGATGTTTATCCGTCACACCACTTTGTAGTACCAAAGCCGCAAAGGACGCCGCATTTTCTGAATCCGCCATCGGCGCCGTCCTGCATATCTTCCGCCAGCTGTGCCCTAGAGTTCCCACTCGCAACCGCAGCTGCTGGAGCCCTGCAACACATGCTGATCCTAATTCTTCTATTTTTCGCGCCAATCGCCGTGGTCACCTTGCTGGCGATATTCTTCTTCGGTCGTCCTTAATCCCTACCTAGCCAGGACCGTCCATCAGCCCTGCAAGTCAGCTCGTTTATCTACGCGCAAGTCACACGCCGAACCCTCTATAGATAGTGGATCATTCCGAAAATGCTATTAATACTGGCCGTGTTTGTCTCCGTGGACATTATTGCCTCATTAAAACTCAAACGTTACCTGACACAGAGCAATTGCTCCTGGCCTGGTGCCATTTTCGGCTTACCGAATGAAACTTTGAAAATCAAGAGTAAAAGAAAATAAGCCATCCACGTAACTCATGACCTTGGCTTATCGAGACTGCCCGGCAGTCTCGATAAGTGTTGGGCTTACTTGCCGTGGCTCATCCCTAGTTCCATATCATCGATCAACCCCTTGGCCAGCCCGCTGAGGATCCGCGCGGCACTGCCGGCCAGCAGATCGCCCTCCATTTCAGCTTCGGTGGTCAGGTGCCGAACACAGCCGAGCAGCACGGACAGTTCGCTGAATGCATGCTCGAACGGGATACCGGGCTGGATACGGAACAGCTCAAGGCAGGTGGTGTTGCCCTGGGTCACGCCAAGACGGGGTTCATCGCTCATGACTCGGCCCTCTTCGACTTGGCGTGGTTGATCAGGGCGATGACCAGGTGGGAGAGGATCGTGGCGTTGTCCAGCAGGATGGCCGGGCGGCGCTCGGGGTCGCCGGTGGTGTAGGCGTGGACGGTATCGACCAGCGAGCCCATCAGCTTGGCCGCTTGGGCCATGGCTTGTTCGGCGGTGAGGTCGTTGATGATGGCGATGTAGGGGATTGGAAAGGGTGGATCGGGGACGAGTTTTTTCATGGTGTTCTCCTCAAGCGTAAGGGAAACAACCACCTCCATCCTTCTCACAGACAAGGGTGGCAGCCGTACGAGTGGTGAGAAGACCGTGTAAACACCATGAAACCACGGCCGGGCCGAAGCCCGCACGCGCACGGCTGCCATAAACATGGAAAGCCTGCATGGTGAATACGACGGGCTTCTCACACCCGGTCGCCATTCGTGACGACCCAGCGACGTTAACCCCAGGGTATTTCCCAGCCAATGCAGAGCCTTCCGACAGGCGCGTAGGATAGGTCCCAAGCACTAGTCGATTGAAGTATTCGGTTTCAGATTCGGAAATGTCTTACGCCTTTTGGCCTGCTTCCACCCTGACCGCGTCAACGCGATTTCGCGTCGTGCCAACAAGGCGGACAGCGGTGAAACAACAGGCATAACTGGCCCGAAACAGATGTGGGAGCTGGCTTGCCAGCGATGCGCCGCGCGGGCGGCGCTCGATCTCAAGAGCGCTACAACAACACCGGCTAGCACCTGGTGGCCCTCACCCGATCTCTCGACATGCACCTCCAGCCCACCGCGCAATTCTGCTTATCCAGTTCCAGCGGTGTGGCGCCCAGGTGCCTGCCTTGGGATCGCATGTAGGCCGCCAGGTGCCTGCCGACACATTTGCAGCGCTCTCAAGATCGAGCGCCGCCCGCGCGGCGCATCGCTGGCAAGCCAGCTCCCACATCTGTTTCGGGCCAGTTATGCCTGTGAGGTCTCCACTGTCCGCCTTGTTGGCATGACAGGGCACCGCGTCGCCCCACCTCAGAACCCCATGCTAAAGCTCAGCGTCACCCCATGGTCCCTGGCCTCATTGGACAATTGCCCCGAGTAGCCAATCCCCAGCTTGCCGCTCTCGCCCACCGACAAATCCAACCCGGCCTCGACCACCGCCGCATCCTTGGCAATCGGCACGCCCTCGGTGCTGAACCCAGCCCCACCACCGATAAAGCGCAAGTCGGCATCCGGCTTGGTATCACCAAACGCATGCCGCCAGCCCACCGACAACCGCGGCGTGATCACGCTGCCATTGTCCAGCGCGATGTGTTTGCCCGCCCGCACGCCGAGGGTGGAATAGGTCACGTCCTGATCAACGCTCCCTTCCAGCCGCCCTGCCCCGCCCTTCTCATGGGCGGTATCGCTGTCGTAGTCGACATACGCCAACCCGGCGAACGGCTCCAGGGCAATGCCGCCGGCATCGATGGCATAGCCTACCTCGCCGAACACCTGGGCGCTGCGGGCCTTGTAACCCGCCTTGAGCCGGTCGTCGTAGCTGCCCACCGAGACATCGCGCTTGGTGTCGATGTCGTGCCAGCTGTAGGCCACGCCCATGCGCGCCGCGAAGGCGTCCAGTTGGTAGCCGAGGTAGGTGGTCAGGTGATAGCTGTCGACAGTGGCGTCCGAACGGCGATGGTGCGCGTCGATGCTGTCGCGGGTGTAGCCAGCGGCCACGCCGACTTTCCACTGGTCGTCCAGGGCACGGTCCACACCGAGCATGAAGCCCGACAGGTCGCGGTCGACGCTGGCGTGGTTGCTGCTGCCGTCGTAGTCACCCCAGCCGCCAATGGCGCGGATCCAGCCTACCGCCTGGCCCTGGCAACCTTCGCTGGTGAGCTGCTGGTTGGCGGTGGGCGCCAGGGTGCGCCGTGGGTCGTCCTGGCGGGTGCAATCGGCCTGGCGCAGGCGGTCGTTGACCGCGTCGCGGATGTAGCGCGAATCCTCGATCAGCACGCTGGCGGTGCTGGCGTGGATTTCGCCAGACAGGCTGTCGAAGGCTTCCCGGGCCTGCTGCCCGCTCATCTGCAGGATGTTGTTGCTCAGCGTGGCCGGCGCTCCGGCGCTGGCCAGGGCCAGGGCCACACCGCGCTGGTTACCGGTGGCGGCGACGTCGGCGAAGCTGGTGCCGTTGCGGCTGATCGACAGGGTCACCTGGTTGGCGCCATAACCCAGGGCGCTGTTGAGGAACGCCGAGTTGCTCAGGTTGGTGCCACTGAAGGTCCCGGTTACCCCGCCAGCGGCGTTGACCACGATGTACTGGCCATCGTCGCCGTCATGGTTGACCACCTGCAGGGTGCCACCCAGGTTGGCGGTGCCACCCACGTTCAGGTAGTTCGCAGGCTCGATGCCCAAGTCGATAAGCAGCGTACCGCTGGGGGTGTTGGTGAAGTTGCCGGTGACGTTCAAGTTGCCGCCCGGGCCTGGCATCACGGTGCCGCTGTTGCTCAGGCTGGCGACGGTGCCGTTGCCTTGCAGCGCGGCGCCACTGGCCACGCTCACCTGGGCCGCCAGGGTGGTGCCTGGGTGGGCGGCGTCGCCCACTTGCAGCACGCCCTGGTTGACGTTGAAGGCACCGCTGAACGGCTGGTTGCCGGTCAGCAGCAGCGCCCCGGCGCCCTGCTTGGTGGTGGTGCCGGTGCCGCTGAGGGTGCCGTTGAAGGTACCGTTGCTGGTCTGGGCAAACACCAGGTTGGCATTGTTGGCGATGGCGCCTTGCAGGCTGGAGGTATTACCCACCAGCGTACCGCCGCTGACGGTGGTGCCACCGCTGTAGCTGTTGGCGCCCGTGAGCATCAAGGTGCCGGAATCGAGCTTCTCGATACCGCCGCTGCCCACCAACGGCGCGCTGACCACGGTGGTGGCGCCGGCATTGACCCGCACCGGTGCCAGGCTGCCGTCAGCCCCATTGACCGGGCTCAGGCTGCCGTCGGCCCCCGGTACCACTTGGTAACCACCGCTGAGGAACTGCATGCCGGTGAAGGCCTGGCTGCCCAGTACGGTGACCGTGCCCGGCGCGCCGCCGAACACGGCGAACTGCGCCCCCCAACCCTCGCCGCTGGTACCGCTGGCGTTGGTCCAGTTGGTGCCTGGGCCCCACACACCGCTGCCACCGCCGATGCTGCCATCGGGGTTGGTCTTGCCGCCGTTCCAGAACTGCAACTGGTCGCCCGCCCCTTGCACCACCAGGTTGAGCTGGTTGGCGATGGCCGTTTGCAGACTGAGGTTGGCCAGCGCCACGCTGCCGGGAATGGCGCCGAACACCAGGCCATTGTTGGTGAGCGCGCCGCCGTAGCTGAACAGCTGGTAGACGCCGGTGCCGAAGCCGCCGGCATTGCTGATGTTCAGCGTGCCGTCGAGCACCAGGTTGCCGTCGACCCGCACCACGGTGGTGGAGGCGGCCGGCGCACCCAGGCTGAAGTCCAGGGCGCTGCCACTGTTCAGGGCGAGGCTGCCCAGGGTCAGTGGCGTACTGCTCTGGCCCGCGGCCAGGGTGGCGCCATTGGCGATCTGCACCGCCCCCGACAGCGTGCCGCTGCCGCCCAGGCGGGCGCCGGTGGCGACCTGCACACTGCTGCTGTCGAGGCGGCCATTGACCCGCAAGCTGCCGGCGTTGACGGTGGTGGCGCCGGTCAGGCCGTTGACCCCGGTCAGCAGCAATTCGCCACTGCCGTTCTTGGTCAGGCTGCCGGTACCGGTGAGGTTGCCGGTGTAGCTGCCGTTGGCGTTCTGTTCGAAGGTCAGCGCGGCATTGTTGAGGATCGCCCCTTGCAGGCTGCTGCTGTTACCCACCACGCTGCCGGCGTTGATCTGGGTGCCACCGGTGTAGCTGTTGGCCCCGCCCAGGGTCAGGCTGCCGGCGCCGTTCTTGACCAGGCCACCGCCGCCGCTGATGGCGCCGTTGAGGGTCAGCGCGTTGCTGCCGCCGATGGCCAGGGCACCGTTGAGCACGGCAGCGTTGGCCAGGGTGACGGCGGTGTTGCTGTCGAGCGTGGTGCCAGCAGCGGCGGTCAAGGTGCCACTGCCCAGCGCGCTGTCATTGCCCACCACCAGGGTGCCGCCATTGAGCGCGGTGCCGCCGCTGTAGCCGTTGGCGGCGTTGAGCACCAGGGTGCCGCTGTCGTACTTGGCGACGTTGCCGGTGCCGTTGAGGGCCACGTTGAGGGTGGCGGTGGCGCCACTGTCGACCCGCAGGTTGGTGGCGCCGCTGGTGCTGGTGAGCAGTTCGCCGGCGCTGCCGGCCGCGAGCACGTAGCCGTTGCTGATGAATTGCAGGCCCGTGATGCTCTGGCTGCCGTTCACGGTGACCGTGCCGGCGCTGCCCTGGAACACCGCGAAGGTGTCGTTCCACGGGGTATTGAGCACACCGTTGGCGTCGGTCCAGTTGGTGTTGGTGGCATCCCACGCGCCGTTGCCACCGTCGATCACACCATTGGCGACGGTTTGGCTGCCATCCCAGAACAGCACGTTGCTGGCGCCGCCCACCACCAGGTTGACCTGGTTGGCGATGGCGGTCTGCACGGTCAGGTCGCTGGGCGGCACCGGTGTGCTGCCGATGGCCATGCCGTTGTTGGTCAGGCTGCCGCCGTAGGCGAACAGCCGGTACACACCGGCGCCGAAGCCGCCGATGTCGTTGATGTTGAGCGTGCCGCCCAGGGTCAGGTTGTTGGCCACGTTGACCAATGCCCCCGCACTGCCGCCCGCCGCACCGAGCGAAGCATTGAAGATCGAACCGCTGGCCAACGACAGGTTGCCGGCATTGAGGGTGGCCCCGCTGATGGCGGCCAGGGTGCCACCGTTGGCCACCGCCACCGAGCCACCCAGGCTGCCTGCACCGCTGAGGGTGGCGCCGCTGGCGATGTTGACCGTGCCGCTGGCCAGGCTGCCATCGACCTTGAGGCCACCGGCCTGCACGTTGGTGGTGCCGCTGTGGCTGTTGTTGCCGCTCAGCGCCAGCAGGCTGGTGCCCAGTTTGTTGAGGGTGCCGGTGCCGCTGATCGCACCGTCGAACACCCCGCCTTCGACATTGAGGCTGTTGCCCGGGGCGATCTGGATCGCACCGGTGCCACCGATGACGCCCAGGCTGGTGTTGCCGTCAAGGTTCAGCGAAGCGCCACTGCTCACGTTGAGCTGGCTCTGGGTGCCGAGGGCAGTGGTGCCCAGGGTGCTCAGGCTGCCGGAGAGGATGTTGAGGATGCCGCTGAAGGTGTTGTTGCCCGACAGCGTCAGGTCGGCCAGGCCGCTCTTGTTGAGGGTCCCGGCGCCACTGAGCACGCCGGCCAGTTGCAGGTCGTTGCTGCCCAGCACGTTGAGGATGCCACTGACGTTGACCGGGTTGGCCAGGGTCACCGCGCTGCTGCTGTCGAGGCTGGCATTGCCGGTGACGTCCAGGCCACCACTGCCCAGGGCGGCGTTGTTGCCGACCACCAAGGTGCCGGATTGCAACTCGGTGCCGCCGCTGTAGCTGTTGGCCCCCAGCAGCGCCAAGCGCGCGGCGCCGGCCTTGAGCAGGCGGCCGGTGCCGGCGACGGTGCCGCCGAGGGTGAGGTCGTTGCTGCCCAGCACTGTCAGGGCGCCGGCCAGGTTGACTGCATTGCCCAGGGTTACGGCCTGACTGCTGTCGAGCAGGGTGCCGGCGGCGGCGTTGAGCGCGCCGGTGCCCAGCGCGGTGTTGGAGCCGACCACCAGGGTGCCGCCGTTGAGTGCGGTGTTGCCGGCGTAGCTGTTGTTGCCGGCCAGCGCCAGGCGCGCGCTGCCGGCCTTGACCAGGCCACCGGCGCCGCTGATGGCACCGGTAAGCGCCAGGTCGTTGCTGCCCGTGATGTTCAAGGGCCCGGCCAGGGTGATGGCGTTGCCCAGGGTCACGCTCTTGTTGCTGTCCAGGCTGGTGCCGGTGGCGGCCGCCAGCACGCCGCTGCCCAGCGCGCTGTTGCTGCCCAGGATGAGCTTGCCGCCACTGAGCGCGGTGCCGCCGCTGTAGCTGTTGCTGCCGTTGAGCACCAGGGTGCCACTGTCGAGCTTGTTCAGTTTGCCGGCACCGGTGAGGCCGACATCGAGGGTGGCGGTGACGCCCGGGTCGACGCGCATGCTGGTGTCGCCACCGCTGCCGTTGACCAGGTTGAGCGCGCCGGCCGTGCCGGCCAGCAGGCGGTAGCCGTTGCTGACGAACTGCAGGCCGGTGAGGCTCTGGCTGCCATTGACGGTGACATCCCCCGCAGTGCCCTGGAACACGGCGAAGGTGTTGCCCCAGGCGCTGTTGGTGGTGCCGTTGAGGTCGGTCCAGTTGCTGTTGCCGGCATTCCACACGCCGGTGCCGCCATCGACCTGGCCGTTGGCCACGGTCTGGCTGCCATCCCAGAACTGGATGTTCTGGCCAGTGCCGCTGACCAGCAGGTTGACCTGGTTGGCCAGTGCGGTTTGCAGGCTCACGTCACCCAGGCCGATCCCCAGCGGCAGGTTGCCGAAGTCCAGGCCGTTGTCGGTGAGGGCGCCTGCGTAGTCGAAGATGCGGTACACGCCGTTGCCGAAGCCGCCGATGTTGCTGACGTTGAGCGTGCCGTCTAGGGTCAGGTTGCCGCCGACGTTGAACAGCGCAGTGGCGCCGGTGGAGGGCGAGCCGAGGCCGGCATCGACCACCGAACCACTGTTGAGCACCAGTGAACCCAGGCCCAGGGTGCTGCCGCTCTGCCCGGCCAGGTGCCCGCCGTTGCTGATGATCACCGTGGCGTTGGCGTTGCCGCCACCGGTGAGGGTGGCGCCATTGCCAACGGTCAGCAGGTTGCTGCCCAGGGTGCCGTCGACCTTCAGGGTACCGCCATTGACCTGGCTGTTGTCGGCCAGGTTGCTGGTGCCCGTCAGGGTCAGGGTGCCGGTGCCGACCTTGGTCAGGCCACCCAGGCCGTTGAGGCCGCCGGCGAAGGTGCTGCTGAGGTTGTTGCTGCCCAGGCTGAGGACGCTGCCGATACCGACATCGACCTTGCCGCTGCCGGTCAGGCTGCCCAGGCTCGCGTTGCCATTGAGGTTGAGCTGGCCGCTGGCGCCGACATTGAGGGTGTCGACGTTGGCCAGCACGCCGCTGCCCAGGGTGGTGAGCGAGCCGGCCTGGATGTCGACGTTGCCGGTGAAGGTCTTGACGCCGACCAGGGTGAGGTCGTCGACGCCGAGCTTGACCAGGTTGCCGGTGCCGCTGAGGTCGCCGCTGAGGATCAGCACGTTGGCGACGTCGAAGGTCAGGTTGGCGTTGTTGCTCAGGGCGATGGTGTTGCCCAGGGCCATTGGCGAGCTGTTGGCCAGGGTGGCATCGGCGGTGACGGCGAGGGTGCCGGTGCCCAGGGCGCCGCTGCTGCCCACGGTCAGGCGCCCGGCATTGAGCTGGGTGCCGCCCTGGTAGCCGTTGTTGCCGTTGAGGGTCAGGTTGCCGCTGCCACTTTTGCTCA
Organism: Pseudomonas sp. UFMG81; assembly: GCF_015354575.1. Lineage (GTDB taxonomy): Bacteria > Pseudomonadota > Gammaproteobacteria > Pseudomonadales > Pseudomonadaceae > Aquipseudomonas. The sequence goes on along the minus strand of NZ_JACAFQ010000007.1, from coordinate 14,037 downwards.
GGCCACCGGTGCCGTTGATCACACCGTTGAGGGTGAGGTCGTTGCTGCCGTCGAGGGTCAGGCCGGCATTGAGGGTGAGGTTGTTGGCCAGGGTGGTGCTGGCACTGCTGGCCAGGCTCGCAGCCCCGGCCACGGTCAGGGCGCCCTGCCCCAGGGCATTGTCGTTGCCGACCACCAGCCGGCCGGCGCTCAGGGTGGTGCCGCCCAGGTAGCTGTTGGCGCCATTGAGGGTCAGGGTGGCGGCGCCGGATTTGTTCAGGCCACCCACGCCATCGATCACGCCGCCGAGGGTGAGGTCGGCGCTGCCGGGCACATTGAGCGTGCCGCCCAGGTGCACGGCGTTGGCCAGGGTGACGCCGGCGCCGCTGGCATCGAGGCTGGTATTGGCGCCAGTGCTCAGGGCACCGCTGCCCAGGGCGGTGTTGCTGCCCACCACCAGGGTGCCGCCGTTGAGCGTGGTGCCGCCGCTGTAGGTGTTGTTGCCGTTGAGGGTCAGGCTGGCGGCGCCGTTCTTGACCAGGCCGTTGTTGCCGCTGAGCACGCCGTTGAGGGTCAGCGCCTGGCTGCCGCCGAGGGTGAGGTTGCCCCCGGCCAGGTTGATGGCGTTGGCCAGCGCCAGCGCCACGCTGGCGTCGAGGCCTGCGGCGCCGTTGACGGTCAGCGCGCCGCTGCCCAGGGCGTTGGCGTTGCCCAGCAGCAGGCTGCCGGCCTGCAGGGTGGTGCCACCGCTGTAGGTGTTGTTGCCATTGAGGATCAGCTGGCCGCCGCCCTGCTTGCTCAAAGCGCCGGCGCCACTGATCACGCCGCCGAGCGTCAGGGCCTGGCTGTTGTTGACACTCAGGGTGTTGCTGGCACCAAGGCCGATGGCGTTGGCCACCTGCAGCACGCCATTGCTGGCCAGGGTGCTGTTGCCGGTGACCGCCAGGTTGCCCAGGCCCAGGGCGGTGTTGTTGCCCAGGGTCAGGGTGCCGCCGCCCAGGGTGGTGGTGCCCTGGTAGGTGTTGGCGGCGCCGAGGGTGAGGTTGCCGCTTCCGGCCTTGCTCAGGCCTCCGGTGCCGCTGATCGCGCCATTGAGCGCCAGGTTGTTGTTGCCGATCAGGCTCAGGGTGTCGTTGAGGATCAGCTGGTTGGCCAGGTTCAACGGGCCGAGGGTAGCCAGGTTGGCAGCACCGCCGACGGTCAGGGTGCCGCTGCCCAGCGCCTGGTTGTTGCCCAGGGTCAGGGTGCCGGCGTTGAGGGTCACGCCGCCGATGAGGGTGTTGGCACCACTGAGGGTCAGGTTGCTGGCGCCGTTCTTGGTCAGGCTGCCGGCGCCGGTGACCAGGCCGCCCAGGCCCAGGTCGTTGCTGCCGGCGATGGTCAGGTTGCCAGCGAGGTTGACGGTGTTGCCGATGTTCAGCCCGGTGTTGCTGTCCAGCGTGGTGCCGGCGGCCGCGTTGAGCTGGCCCAGGCCAAGCGCGCTGGCGCTGCCGAGCACCAGGGTGCCGGCATTGAGGTGGGTGTTGCCCAGGTTGCCATTGGTCCCGTTCAGGGTCAGGGTGCCGCTGCCGGTCTTGGTCAGGCCGCCGACGCCGGTGATGTTGCCGCCCAACGTCAGGTCCTGGGCACCGGTCAGGGTCAGATTGCCGCCCAGGGTGATCTGGTTGGCCAGGGTCACGTTGGCATTGCTGCTCAAGGTGGTGCCACCCACGGCATTCAGCGCGCCAGCGCCCAGTGCCATGTTGCTGCCCACCACCAGGGTGCCGCCATTGAGGCTGGTGTTGCCCTGGTAGCTGTTGCTGCCGTTGAGGGTGAGCACGCCGCTGCCAGACTTGATCAGCCCGCCGTTGCCGCTCACCGCGCCGTTGAGCGTCAGGTTGCTGCTGCCCGGCAGGGTGAGGCTGCCGTTCAGGGCAACGCTGTTGGCCAGGCTGAAGTCGCCGGTGCTGGTCAGGCTGGAAGCCCCGTTGACCGTGAGGCCACCGGTGCCCAGCGCCTGGGCGTTGCCCAGGGTCAGGGTGCCGGCGCCGAGCTCGGTGCCGCCGCTGTAGGTGTTGGCGCTGCCCAGGGTGAGGTTGGCGCCACCGGCTTTGACCAGGTTGCCAGTGCCCGAGACGACACCGGCCAGGCCAAGGTCGGCATTGCCGGCCACGGTCAGCGCGCCGCTCAGGGCGAAGGCGTTGCCGAGGGTGACGGCGGTGTTGCTGTCCAGGCTGGTCCCCGCCGCGGTGCTGACCGCACCGGTGCCCAGGGCGGTATTGCTGCCGACCACCAGCGTCCCGCCGTTGAGCAGGGTGCCGCCGGTGTAGCTGTTGGCGCCGTTGAGCACCAGCGTGCCGCTGTCCATCTTGGCCAGCTGGCCGCTGCCGGACAGGCCAACGTTGAGGGTGGCGGTGGCGCCCGGGTCGACACGCACGGCGAAGGCGCCGTTGCTGCCATTGACCAGGTTCAGCCCGCCCGCGCCGATCAGGCGGTAGCCGTTGGTGACGAATTGCAGGCCGCTGGCGCTCTGGGTGCCGACCAGGGTCACGTCGCCCGCGGTGCCCTGGAACACCGCGAAGTCGCTGCCCCAGGAGTTGTTGAGCACGCCGTTGATATCGGTCCAGTTGGTATTGACGCCATTCCAGGTACCGGTGCCGCCGTCGATCACCCCGTTGGGGACGCTGTTGCTGCCATCCCAGAACTGCACGGTACCGCTGGCACCACCGACCAGCAGGTTGACCTGGGAGCCGATCGACGTCTGCACCTGCAGGTCGCCCGGCAGCACGCTGCCCGGGATCGAACCGAACAGCACACCGTTGTCGACCAGCGCGCCGGTGTAGTCGAACAGGCGGTAGATGCCAGTGCCGAAGCCGCCGATATCGGTGACGTTGAGGGTGCCGTCGAGGGTGAGGTTGCCGTTGACGTTGACCAGCGCGGTACCGCCGGTGGACGGCGAACCCAGGCCGAAATCGAGGATCGAGCCGCTGTGCAGGGTCAGTGCCCCGGTGGCCAGGGTCGCGCCGCTGTTGGCCAGCAGGTGCGCGCCGTTGGCGATGTCCACCGCGCCGAGCAGGCTGCCGGTGCCGCCCAGGCTGGCGCCGCTGTTGACCTGCAGGTTGGCGCTGGCCAGGGTGCCGGTGACATTGAGCAGGCCGGCGTTGACCGTGGTGTTGCCCGCCAGCACGTTGATGCCCGACAGCTCCAGGCTGCCGGTGCCGTTCTTGACCAGGCCGCCTGCGCCCGCCAGCACGCCGCTGAACACGTTGCTGAGGTTGTTGCCGCCCACGCTCAGGTTGCCGCCGCCGGCCACGTTCACCGTGCCGGCGCCGCTCAGGCCGCCGACCGTGGCACTGTTGCCGAGGTTGAGGCTGGCACCGGCGCCGACATTGAGCGCTGACGCATTGCCCAGGGCGCCGGTGCCGACGGTGGTCAGGCTGCCGGCGAGCAGGTCGATGGCGCCGCTGAAGGTGTTGTTGCCCGTGAGCGTAAGGTCGGCCAGGCCGTTCTTGATCAGGCCGCCCGTGCCGCTGATTACGCCGCCCAGGGTAAGGTCGTTGCTGCCGCCCAGGGTCAGGTTGGCGCCCAGGCCGATGTTATTGGCCAGGGCCAGCACGGCGCTGTTGTCGAGGCTGGCGGCACCGGTCACGTTCAAGGCGCCACTGCCCAGGGCGCTGCCGTTGCCGATGACCAGGCCGCCGGCATTCAGGGTGGTGCCACCGGCGTAGGTGTTGACGCCATTGAGGGTCAGGCTGGCGTTGCCGTTCTTGATCAGTTGCCCTGCCCCGCTGAGCACGCCGCCGAGGGTCAGCGCGTTGCTGCCGCCCAAGGTGAGGTTGGCGTCGAGCGCGACGTTGTTGCCCAGGCTGATGGCGCTGCTGTTGTCCAGGTTGGCCGCACCGGCCACGGTCAGGGTGCCCGTGCCGAGCGCACTGCCGTTGCCCAGCACCAGGCTGCCGGCGTTGAGCAAGGTGCCACCGGCATAGGTGTTGAGCCCGCCGAGGGTGAGCGTGGCGGCGCCGTTCTTGATCAGGCGGCCGGTGCCGTCGATCACGCCGTTGAGGCTGAGGTTGTTGCTGCCGGCCAGGGTGAGGTCTGCATCCAGGGTGACGGCGTTGCCGACACTGAGCGCGGCGTTGGTGTCGAGGCTGCCCGCACCCGCCACGGTCAGCTTGCCTGCGCCCAGGGCGCTGCCGTTGCCCAGTACCAGGCCACCGGCGTTGAGGGTGGTGCCACCGAGGTAGGTGTTGGGGCCGGACAGGGTCAGGGTTGCACTGCCGTTCTTGACCAGGCTGCCAGCGCCGCTGATCACCCCGCCCAGGCCAAGGTTGGCGCTGCCACCGAGGGTCAGGGCGCCGGCCAGGTTGACCGCGTTGCCGAGGGTGACGGCGGTGCTGGCGTCCAGGATCGTGCCAGCGGCGGCGTTGAGCGCGCCCGAGCCCAAGGCGGTGTTGCTGCCAACCACGATGCGCCCGGCATTGAGGTTGGTGTTGCCCACGTTGGTGTTGGCGCCGTTGAGGGTCAGGGTGCTGCTGCCGTTCTTGGTCAGGCCACCGACACCGGCGATGACACCACCGAGGGTCAGGTCATTGCTGCCGGTCAGGTTGAGGTTGCCGGCCAGGTTGAGGTTGTTGCCCAGGCTCAGCCCGGCCACGCTGCTGTCGAGGGTGGTGTTATTGGCGGCGTTGAGCGCGCCGCTGCCCAGTGCCGTGGCGCTGCCCAGGATCAGGCTGCCGGCGTTGAGCGCAGTGCTGCCACTCTGGCTGTTGGTGCCGCTGAGGGTCAGGCTGCCGGCGCCGTTCTTGATCAGCCCGCCGCTGCCGCTGACATTGCCGGCCAGGGTCAGGTTGTTGGCGCCGGCCAGGGTCAGGTTGCCGCCCAGGCTGACGGTGTTGTTCAGGGTCATGGCCTGGCTGTTGCTCAGGGTGGCCGCGCCCCCGACGGTCAGCCCGCCGGTGCCGAGCGCGGCGGCGTCGGCGAGGGTCAGGGTGCCGGCATTGAGCGTGAGGCCGCCGCTGAAGGTGTTGGCGCCGGCCAGGGTGAGGTTGCTGGAGCCGTTCTTGACCAGTGCGCCGGTGCCGCTGACCACGCCACCCAGGGTGGTGGCGTTGCTGCCCAGCAGGGTCAGGGTGTTGCCGCCGAGGTTGATGGCGTTGCCCAGGTTGACCGCGGTGTTGGCGTCGAGCCCGGCATTGCCGCCGAGGGTCAGCGCGCCGGTACCCAGGGCAGCGTTGTTGCCGACGGTCATCACACCAGCATTGAGGGTGGTACCGCCGCTGAAGGTGTTGGCGCCGTTGAGGGTCAGCCCGGCGCTGCCGTTTTTCACCAGCGCGCCGGTGCCGCTGATCACCCCGCCCAGGGTGGTGGCGCTGGTGCCGAGCAGGTCGAGGGTGTTGGCACCGAGGTTGACGGCGTTGCCCAGGTTGACCCCGGTGCTGGCATCGAGGCTGGCATTGCCGCCCAGGGTCAGCGCGCCGCCGCCCAGGGCATTGTTGTGGCCGACGGTGAGCTTGCCGGTGTTCAGCGTCAGGCCGCCGCTGAAGGTGTTGTTGCCATTGAGCGCCAGGTCGCCGGCACCGTTCTTGACCACTGCGCCGGTGCCGCTGATCACGCCGCCCAGGGTGGTGGCGCTGGTGCCCAGCAGGTTGAGGGTGTTGGCGCCCAGGTTGATCGCATTGCCCAGGCTGACTGCGGTGCTGGCATCGAGGCTGGCGTTGCCGGTCAGGGCCAGGGCCCCCGTGCCCAGCGCGGCGCTGTTGCCGAGGGTGAGCTTGCCGGCGGCCAGGCTGGTACCGCCGCTGTAGGTGTTGACGCCGTTGAGGGCGAGGTCGGCAATGCCGTTCTTGACCAGGCTGCCGGTACCGCCGATCACGCCGCCGAGGGTGAGCGCGTTATTGCCCGGCAAGGTCAGGGCGCTGCTGCCCAGGTTGATGGCGTTGCCCAGGGTCATCGCCGCCGTGGTGTCCAGGGTGGCGTTGCCGGTGAGGCTCAGGGCACCCGTGCCCAGGGCGTTGTCGTTGCCCAGGGTGAGCGTGCCGGTGGCCAGGGTGGTGCCGCCGCTGAAGGTGTTGACGCCGTTCAGGGTCAGGTTGCCGCTGCCGCTCTTGAGCAGCGAGCCGCTGCCACTGAGCACCCCGCCCAGGGTCAGGGCATTGCTGCCGGGCAGGCTCAACGCGGCGTTGAGTGCCACGGCATTGTTCAGCACCAGCGGCACGCTGCCTTGCAGGCTGCCGGCGCCGCTGACGGTCAGGCCGCCACTGCCCAGCGCCGCGGCACTGGTCAGGTTGAGCCCGCCAGCGGCCAGGGTGGTGCCGCCGGAATAGGTGTTGCCGGCGCCCAGGGTGAGCAGGCCGGCACCGGTCTTGGTCAGCCCGCCGACGCCGCTGATCACCCCGGCCAAGGTCATGTCGGTGGCGCCACCGACGTTCAGGCCGGCGTTCAGGGTCAAGGTGTTGTTCAGGCTCAGGCCGGCGACGGTGCCGGCCAGGCCACCGCCGTTGGCGACGATGCCGCCGCTGCCGAATGCGCTGGCGTTGTCGAAGTTCAGCTGGCCGCCGTTGAGGGTGGTCTGGGTGGTGCCGTTGAGCACCTGGCCGATCAGGCTCCAGGTGCCGGCGTCGACGATCAGCCGGTTGAAGTTGATGTAGTTGCTGGCGTTGATGGTGCCGCTGCCGCTGGTGCCGCTGCCACCGCCGATGGCGTTCTGCAGCGCCAGGGTGTTGTCGCCGCTGGCGCCGCCGTCGATCACCCCGGTGGGTGCGAAGGCCAGGTTGGGGTTGCTGGTGACCAGCAAGGACACGGCAATGCCTGCCCCGGCGCTGACGCTGGAGCCGGTGATGGCGTTGAAACGGTTGGTGCTGCCCGCGCCCATCGACAGGCTGCCGGTGAGGTTGCCGGCGTTGGTGAAGATATTGCCGGCCGAGGAGGCCTGGAACGCCGTGCGCCCAAGCACGGTACCGGTGTTGGTGAAGTTCACCGCACCGCCGCCGCTCACGGCGATCACCGGCATGTCTTCGCCCAGCAGGGAAACGCCGGCCAATGCCGTGGAGCCGATGGAGCCGGCGTTGTTGATGGTGGTGGTGCCACCCGCGGCGTTGCGCGCGTCCAGCGCCATGCCGGTGAGGTTGATCAGGCTCGCGCCGAGCAGGCCGCTGGTGCCCCTGAGCACGCCCGTGGCGGTGTTGGTGATTAGGAGGGTGCTGGCGGTGCTGGTATTGCCGATCACGGTACCGCTGGACAGCAGGCTCAACACCCCCAGCAGTGCGGGGTTGACGGTACCGGAGTTGTTGAGGGTGTTGTTGTTGCCGGTCAGCGTCAGCGCGGTGCCGCCCACGCCCAGCAGCACACCCACGCCAGCACCGGGGTTGATGTTGACGGTCAGGCCACTGGTGGCGTTGGAATAGCTGGGTGCCAGCGGGTTGGCGGCGCCGTTGCAGGTAACGGTCAGGGCGGCGGCGGAACAGGCGGCCAGCACTGGCCCGCTGCCGAGGCCGAAGCCCATGGCACCGACAGCCAGGCTGATGGCCAGGGAAAGTTGATGGAAACGGGCGGGCGAACGGGCGGCGACACATCTGTCCACGTAAGAGCTCCTTCGTGGATCAGGCCATTCAGTCCTTGAATGCGTGTGTCGCAGCAACGCTACACACGGCGGCCGAAACGCCTGACCCTGGCTACAAGTTCCTTTGTGGGAATGTGTAGCCGCTCGGGGCCAGGCAGCACGCCGTGTGGGGCGATCAAATGGTGTTAATACTTTGTCGAGGCGGCACGTGTTTCGGGGGCTACAGCCCGGTGAAGATTGGATCCATCCGACGAGCGGTCATGGCCAATGGCCAGAATGTGACCGCTTTACCGTTTCGCTTGGGCCTCAGGCCACTTCCGCGCCGTCATCCGGCCAGTGCGGCTCGTTCGCCCCGGGTGGGGTGAGCGGTGGCAGGCCATAGGCGGCCCGGGCGTCGTCGCAGCTGGGGTTGTGCACGCCGTTTTCCCACGAGGCTTCGAACTCGCGGCAGGGGCTCGAGCGGTTCTCGTAGATGCCGCAGGCGACCTGCTTGCCGATTTCGCCCCCCAGGCTGGTACAGCGGCAGGGTTTGGCGTCGGTGCCGATCATGGCGACGCGGGTCGGGTTGATCTGCACCACCAGATCGTCCGGCACCAAGCCGCCGGCGGATTGGCATTCACCCCAGAAGAAAGACACACGAAAGTAGCCGCAGCAGGCGCCGCAGGTCAGGCAAGGGTTCTGTTCGGACATGATGACCAGGGAGGGAGGTTGTTGTTATGGGGGCGAGCGCCCGCGGCGCTATTTGTAATGCAGGCGCGTGCGGCTGAGAAGAGGGGGAGATGAAAAAAAGATCGCCGCTGATCGGCACAAATGCATCGCGGGGCAAGCCCGCTCCCACGCAAAGTCCGTGGGAGCGGGCTTGCCCCGCGATAAGGCCCTGCCTGCTTACTTGCTGGCCAGGCCGTCGGCGCGGAACATCTGGCGGATGCCGCGAATCGCCTGGCGGATACGGTCCTGGTTCTCGATCAGGGCGAAACGCACGTGGTCATCGCCGTAATCACCGAAACCGATGCCTGGCGATACGCAGACCTTTGCCTCGGCCAGCAACTTCTTGGCGAACTCCAGCGAACCCAGGTGTGCGTATTGCTCGGGGATCTTCGCCCAGACGTACATCGACGCCTTGGGGTTCTCGACCATCCAGCCCAGCTCATGCAGGCCCTTGACCAGCAGGTTGCGGCGCTGGCGGTACTGCTCGGCGATGTCGCGCACGCACTGCTGGTCGCCTTCCAGGGCGGCGATGGCGGCCACCTGCAAGGGGGTGAAGGTGCCGTAGTCGTGGTAGCTCTTGATCCGCGCCAGGGCGCTGACCAGCTCGGGGTTGCCGACCATGAAACCGATACGCCAGCCGGCCATGTTGTAGCTCTTGGACAGGGTGAAGAACTCCACCGCGATGTCCTTGGCACCTGGCACCTGCATGATCGACGGGGCCTTCCAGCCGTCGTAGACGATGTCGGCGTAGGCCAGGTCGTGCACTACCAGCACGTCGTACTGCTTGGCCAGGGCCACCACGCGCTCGAAGAAGTCCAGCTCGACGCACTGGGCGGTGGGGTTGGAGGGGAAGCCGAGGATCATCATCTTCGGCTTGGGGATCGACTCGCGGATCGCCCGCTCCAGCTCGTTGAAGAAATCCACGCCCGGCACCAGTGGCACGGAACGCACCTGGGCGCCGGCGATCACCGCGCCATAGATATGGATGGGGTAGCTGGGGTTGGGCACCAGCACCGTGTCGCCATGGTCGAGGGTGCCGAGCATCAGGTGCGCCAGGCCCTCTTTCGAGCCGATGGTGACGATGGCTTCGCTTTCCGGGTCGATGTCGACCGCGTAGCGTTGCTTGTACCAGTTGGAGATGGCCCGGCGCAGGCGTGGGATGCCGCGGGAGGTGGAATAGCCATGGGTGTCTTCGCGCTGGGCGACCTGCACCAGCTTCTCGACGATGTGCGGCGGAGTGGCGCCATCGGGGTTGCCCATGCTCAGGTCGATGATGTCCTCGCCACGGCGGCGGGCGGCCATCTTGAGTTCGGCGGTGATGTTGAAGACGTAGGGGGGCAGACGATCAATGCGCGCGAAACGGCGCGGCGAACCTGGGTTGGCCATGGTTTCCTCTAGAGACGTAAGCGCCCGGAACCGTCCGAGCGACGTTGGCCGCTGCGGCGGCCGAACAAGAAGATAATCCCGCCAAGCAACAAAGGTAAAGGACAATTTTCTGTTTTTATCGATGTTTTCAGGCGCAAAAAGTGAATAAGCAGAATTTACAGAATCACACCCTCCCCCTGTGGGAGCGGGCTTGCTCGCGATTACGAGGGTGAATCCACCGCCGCCTTCGCGGGCAAGCCCGCTCCCACAGGGAACGAGCCGTCCTCGAGGTCAGTGTTGCAAGCTTCCTGGTAAATGCATCAGTACACCTGCACTCGCCACAGCTCGCGCGATGCCGAGGCAGGGCTCATGGGCAGGCGCCCGTGCAAGGTCTGGTAGTTGTCGATCAACACCAGGTCACCCGCCGCCCATTCATGAGCGATCAGGCACTGCGGGTCGTAGACCAGGCCGTCGAGCTGGTCGATCAGCGCGCGCCGGGAGGCGTCATCACCGCCCTGCACCTGTTGCTCCAGCGTCTGCAGCGATGACTCGCAACCCTCCTGGTAACGCAGCACCGGTTCGCCAGTACGTGGGTCGCGGTCCACCAGCGGGTAGGTGCGCGGCGAGCCACCGAAGTAGGTCATGCGTGTGTAGTAAGTGATGTCCACGCCCTGCCATCGGCGCGCCACCTCAAGGCCGACCTGGCGCAGGGCGTTGCGGCTGTCGACGATGGTGGTCTGCCCTTCCCCAGGCTGCGGAGGGGTCTTGCAGTAGAGCATGAAGGTGTGGGCGCAGAACTTGGGGTCGCGCTGCACCAGCGGGTCGCTGTCGGGTAGCAGGTTGAGGTCCCAGTGCAGCGGGGTCTTCTCCAGCGAGTGCACCACCCCCTGGGGCTGGTCGGCCGGTTTGACCACGTGCACCTCGCCGAAGGCCCAGCGGTAGATGGTGCCGAAACGCGCGCAGTCGGCGGCGAACGCGGCTTGGTCGGGGTACTCGCAACCCTTGAGGCAAACGAAGCCGAAGCTGCGCACCAGCCCTTGCAAGGTCTCGGTAGTCAGCCGTTGCCAGCCCTGCCCCAGGGGGTCGCTGATCACCAGGCCGAACAGCGGTAGTTTTTGCAGTTCGAAGCGGTAACCTTCCAGGGCCTCACCGCTGGTTTCGTGCAGCAGCCATGGCCGCCCCTGCCAGGTCACCGACACATGGCGAGCACTGTCGACCTCGGCGCGGCCACGCAACGACTGGCTACCGTCGAGCTGACGCACCGGCACCGCGTGCCAGGGGCTGACCACGTGGTTCAGGCCCTCGGCCAGGGCCAGGGTGAACTTGGGCCCGGCGTTGTCGTACTGGTGCACCGACAGGCGAATGTGCTCGGGGAAGAAGCGATCGACCGCAGCGTTGAGCGCCTGGCCACGCAGCATCATCTGGTAGGCCTTGTGGCTGATCTGGCGCAGGTGCTCGTCTTCGTCCTGCCCAGGCTCACGGCACAGGCGCAGGTCGTTGTAGAGGTGGCTGCACAGCTTGTCGTGGCTGCGGGCCAAGTTTTCGTCCTGGTGGCATTGCTCGATCAGCGCCTCGACATGCTTCCACGGCAGGCGGGCCTGCTTGACCAGCGTTGCACGCAGCGCCTCGGGGCTGCTGGCCTGGGGGAACAGGTCCTCCATGCTGACCCAACGGATGCAGTGGGTAACGCACAGGGTGCGCAGGGCCTGGTTGTAGGCGCGGCGCACGTCGTCGGGCACTCCGACGATGTCGTTGAAGGTGGTGCCGTCGCTGAGGATGGTGATCTCGCACCCGGGCGCGTGCAGGGCGGCGATCTCCTGGCCAAGCTGGTCGAGGCGCTCGATGGCCATCACCTCGCCGTAGTCCGGCAGCACGCCGAAGGTCTTGTCGCGGTCGTTCGGTGACTTGCAGGGGAAGCCCGGCAGCACCATGCGCACCGGTTCGCCACGCTCGAAACACCGGGCCAGGCTCTGTGCCAGATGGGCCTGGCCGGCTTCGGCGAAGCGGTCGTCCACGGCCTTGAGCAGATAACCGTCCAGCACCTGGCTGACGGCTGCGATCCAGCTGTCCTTGTCATGCATCGTGTTGTCGTCCTTGAGTGGGTGTTACAGCGAGCCGGTGCGTTCCACGGGTTGGCTCGCGGGGGGCGTCACAGTTGCCGGGCGCAAGGCCGCGAGCAACTGATGGGGGTGTTCGCAGTACAGCTGTGGCCCATGGGCGTGCAACAGGGTGGCTTCACCGTAGCCCCAGCCGACTGCCGCCACCGGCATGCCCGCCGCCTGGGCCGTCAGCAGGTCGATGGCGGTGTCGCCGACGAACAGGCAGTGGGCAGGTGCCACGCCGAGTCGTTCGGCGGCGCGCAAGGCGATCTCGGGCGCGGGCTTGAGCCGTTGCCCAGGCTGGTGCCCCAGCACCACGGCGAAGGCATCGGCCGGCAACAGGTGAGCAACCAGCTCCACGGCCAGCGCATGGGCCTTGTTGGTCACCACGGCCATGGGTAGACCGCGCGCCGCAAGGGCCTCGAGCAAAGGCCCGATCCCGGTGTAGGGCCTGGACAGGCGCACCAGGTTTTGCCGATAGCAGGCGCTGTAATCCGTATGCAGGCGCGCCGCATCTGCCCTCCCCTGCGCCACCTGCTCGATCATTGCCGCCACGCCGCCGCCGACCATGGCGCGCACGCGGTCCATGGGCAGTTCGGGCAACCGATGCTGTTCGAGCACTTGATTCAGGCACCAGGCGATATCGGGCAAGGTGTCCACCAGGGTGCCATCCAGGTCGAACAGCACCGCGTGTACTTCATTCAGCTGCGTCATCACTGCACGCTGGCGTAGTGGCAGGGGCGGCCGCGGCGGAACACCAGGCGGCTGTAGCGTTCGTCGACATTGCTGCGCCGCTCGAGGGTGACCACGCCGCGGCGTTTGATGGCCACCGAATGCCAGGGGGTGCGCCACAGGTCGCTGGTGGGCACCAGGCGGATGCCGATCTTGCTCGACACGGCCAACTGCGGGTGGATCGACAAGCGCAGGCAATGGGGGTAGCGCGCCTGCAGCAATGCGCTCCAGGCTTCGCTGCGCTGGATCACGCGCTGGGAGGCGGGCTTGGCGACCTTCTTCACCGCGTTCAGGCTCATGCCGGCGAAATCCGCCAGGCCCGAGTAGTCCTCGGCGAGGAAGCGGTGGATGCCGCAATACATCAGCATCATGTGCTCCTCGTCCTCGAAGCGTTGCTGCAATGCACGCAGCGACTGGCCGTGCTCGATCATCAGCTCTTCGCGCATCGAGTCCAGGCAGCCCAGTTGCGGGTAAGCGTCCTTGAGGTCGAACAGGGTGAAGCTACCTGGGTAGTGCTGGTCGGCGTAGCGCTGGATGTCGTCGGTGTAGGCCTGGACGTGGGCGTCGGGTACGCGCACCAGGTCGGAGAACACGTAGCCGTCGGAGCAGATATGGATCACCGCGCCTGGGGCATGCAGTGCGCGGATCTCTTCGCAGAGCCGGTGCAGTTCGTCGATGGCGTGGTGCTCGGCCAGGTCGGGCAATGGGCCCAGGGTTTTCTGGCGGTTGGGTGACTTGCCTGGGAAGGCGGGCAGCACCATTTCGATCGGCAGGCCTTGCTCGAGGGCGGCCAGAACCTTGGGCAGGTGTGGGGCGAGTGCGGCTTCGTTCAGCGCCGGGTCTTGCCCAGGGGCCAGGCTGCGGCGGCGGAACAGGCAGTCGAGGATTGCGAGCGCGGTGTCGATGGGGGTATCTGGATGGCGTTGGCGCAGCAATGCGCCACACGCCGAAATCGCGAAATTCGATTCGGTCATGGAACAGTCCTTTGTCTGAATGGAGCTCGGCCAACCCTTGGCCGTCAGGTCGTCCTGACCTGCGGCGGATAAAATCCTGCAAAGGGTGTGGTCATGTCAACTGGGGGGTGATGAATTTTCTGTGGGGGCGAGGTCGAGGTCGAGGTCGAGGTCGAGGTCGAGGTCGAGGTCGAGGTCGAGGTCGATTTTTAGCGTGTGGGTTTTGTTGATGAGTGAATATCCATTGGCTATGGAGACGCTGATTCACCCTTCCGCCCTTACGGCGGCCTACTTTTTTCTTGGAAAAAGTAGGCATGGGCCTGTCCCGTGACAACGGACGCCAAAAAGCTGGCTATTTAGCCTTCGGCCTTAAGCTCTTGGCATATTCGTTCGGAGAACGGTAGCCAAGGGCGGAGTGCAGCCGACAGCTGTTGTAAAAACCATGAACATAGCTGGCGATGGCTAGTTGAGCATGTCGTTTACTGGGATATGCACTGAATGCTTCTTCCCTTTTCAGCGTAGCGAAGAAGCTCTCAGCCACTGCGTTGTCCCAGCAGTTTCCCTTTCGGCTCATGCTTTGCGTGAAGTCTTTCCTGGCCAGTACCGATTGGAAGCGGCTGCTCGCATACTGACGCCCCTGATCCGAATGGAACACCACTCCTGT
>NZ_JACAFQ010000069.1 GCF_015354575.1 Pseudomonas sp. UFMG81 | reverse complement strand
GTGGCGGGGATGATGGCAGAGGGTTATTGATAATCAACGAGCTGCCTATCGATATGCTATCGTCGACCGGATTCCAGTAGACAGCCGCAGATTTGCCCGAATAGGCACCCGTTATCATGTCAAATGGCACCAGTTGCAAATCAGGCGCTAACCAGTGCTGTGGGTATGCGGCATCTTGGGTGCTACCAAAATAACGATCTATTACAGGCCCCACAAAATTACTGTATAGGCTCCTCACCGCGTCAGAATTTAAAATACCAATTAGCCCTGCTGTCGCACCCACGGCAACAAACGCTGTAGCCAGAGCACTAGATCCAACAGCCAAAAGTGTGAATCCTGCTGCCACCCCAACCACGTTGCCTATCAGGCTGATGACATCGCCCCTCTCAAACTTTTCGTTTTTTTTGTAATCAGCACTGATTTTCAGAAAAGTAACAGTACCCGCGAGGAGGTTGGTTGAAATATTCAGAAATGGCACAGCACCTTGGGTAAGCGTCACGATCGACGTTACCGAGGCCGTTACGGCGACACCTGTCTGCACATTTTGACTGACGAGGCTATAGCCCGTCTTGTCAGTATTGAACTGATCAACCAATGACGTTCCCGCATTGGCATGCCCTACCCCCTCGTTGACCCTCTCGACAACACCAACAATTACACTAACTTTCCCTGCCATGAATAAGATTCCTTTCAAATGATTGTCTTGAACGCCAGCGTCATGCGTAACTGATCGCACGTCGCGGCTGGCGACCTCGCGCTATGGGGAACATGACCGTTGAAGACAACCATCCGCCCGGGTTTTGGCAGGACTGACTTCAAGATGTTTTCCTTGCGATGGTCATAAAACACCAACTCTCCACCCCACGAGGTAGCCCAGTGTTCATTGCAGAACAGAACAACCGTCAAACCTTGCTCATCGACCTTGTTATCACGGTGAATGGGCGAGTCCTGGCCCGCAGTTTGTCCATTGGCGTAAACACCCAATAACGTTGCCGTTTGCATATGCGCAAGTTTGACTCGCCGCCAGAAATCAGCGAGAAATCCCCACTGTTCATGATGGATCAAGTCATCGCCGGCGCATTGTCTTTCTGGGCGCTTTCTCCCCACGATAAAACTGTGCCAGCACGGCCTTGCATGGGGCGCGTGATTGACAGGCCAACCATAACGCCAACAGGCAGTGCTCAGTTGTCGGTTAATTCGCTTTAACTCGTCCGAAGTCGCAGCATCATCAACAACACAGATATCCCTCTCACTAAATACAAGCTCCATCTACCCCGGCTCCTTTTCGGGTTAGCGCTTTGTGCGCTGGTTAATGAAGCCTATGAAGTTGCGATCAGCGTGGGCACAGGGAAATTCATTCACGACATCCCGTGTCGCACTTTCACCCGCCTTCTTCCACCCGTACGACCTAAGCTCTGCCAGGGCCGCAGGACGCGCCCTACCGCAAGCCAACACGGAGTTCCCATGTCCCTCGCCCTCGTCCACAGCCGCGCCCAGGTCGGGGTGCTGGCCCCCGCCGTCAGCGTCGAAACGCACCTGGCCAACGGCCTGCCCGCGCTCACCCTGGTCGGCCTTCCAGAGGCCACGGTCAAGGAGAGCAAGGACCGGGTCCGCAGTGCCATTGTCAATTCCGGGTTGGACTACCCGGCCCGGCGCATCACCCAGAACCTCGCCCCCGCAGATCTGCCCAAGGACGGCGGGCGCTACGACCTGGCCATCGCTCTGGGGATCCTCGCCGCCAACGGCCAGGTGCCGGTAGCCAGCCTCGACGACATCGAATGCCTGGGCGAGTTGGCGCTCTCCGGGGCATTGCGCCCGGTGCAGGGCGTACTGCCCGCCGCGCTGGCGGCGCGGGATGCGGGGCGAGGGCTGGTGGTACCCCGGGAGAACGCCGAGGAAGCCAGCCTGGCCAGCGGGCTGGTGGTGTACGCAGTGGGTCACCTGCAGGAACTGGTCGCCCACCTGAGCGGGCAGTTGCCGCTGGCGCCCTATGTGGCCAACGGTTTGATCATGGAGCAGCGTCCCTACCCCGACCTCAGCGAAGTGCAGGGCCAGGCCGCCGCCAAGCGTGCACTGCTGGTGGCCGCTGCCGGCGCGCACAACCTGCTGTTCACCGGGCCGCCCGGCACCGGCAAGACCTTGCTGGCCAGCCGCCTGCCCGGCCTGCTGCCACCGCTGGACGAACGGGAAGCGCTGGAGGTGGCGGCGATCCGCTCGGTGAGCGGCCACGCACCACTGGACTGCTGGCCGCAAAGGCCGTTTCGCCACCCGCACCACTCCGCCTCCGGGCCGGCGCTGGTCGGTGGGGGCAGCCGCCCGCAACCAGGCGAGATCACCCTCGCCCACCACGGCGTGCTGTTTCTCGATGAACTGCCTGAATTCGAGCGACGCGTATTGGAGGTGCTGCGCGAACCCCTGGAGTCGGGTGAGATCGTGATCGCCCGGGCCAGGGACCGGGTACGTTTCCCCGCTCGCTTTCAGCTCGTCGCGGCGATGAACCCCTGCCCTTGCGGCTATTTCGGCGACCCCACCGGCCGCTGCCGCTGTAGCCCGGAACAGATCCAGCGCTATCGCAACAAACTCTCCGGCCCCCTGCTCGACCGTATCGACCTGCACCTGACCGTAGCCCGTGAGAACACGGTGCTGACCAACCAGCCCAGTGGCGAAAGCAGCGCCAGTGTCGCCAGCATCGTCGCCGAAGCACGCGAAATGCAACAACGCCGCCAGGGCTGTGCCAATGCCTTTCTCGACCTCAAGGGCCTGCGCCGGCACTGCGCGCTGGAACCTGTGGACCAGGCCTGGCTGGAGCAAGCCTGCGAACGCCTGACCCTGTCATTGCGGGCGGCGCACCGGTTGTTGAAGGTGGCGCGGACGTTGGCGGACCTGGAGCGGGCGCCGGCCATCGCCAGGGCGCACCTGGCCGAGGCGATGCAATACCGGCCCGGCACCTGATGCCCGGCTTACGTGTAATCGCGGCCTGCCTCTCCCCGTAGGAGCCGGCTTTGCCGGCGAACACCGGCGTAGCCAGTGCCCTCCACCGCGGCGGCTGGTTCGCCAGCAAAGCTGGCTCCTACGGCGCACATGCAAGCCCTTAATCGTCTCCATAGTTGAAATATATTTTGCGCGCTAAATAATAGCGCGCAATATTCAGCTCACGCAGCAAGCAGTCGCCAACCCCACTCAGTAGCACCTGGAGAACGATCATGACCCTTCGCAAAGCCTTCGCCCTCACCCTCACCACCCTGGCCCTCGGCACCAGCGCCACCGCCTTCGCCACCGAGGCCACCCCCTACCACTACGGTATGAAGCTGGACATCGCCCAGGTGATCGCCGTCGATGCCCCGGCCAATGCCCAGGACGACAGCCACACCGCGACCCTGACCTACCGCGACAGCAGCGGCCAGCTGCGCGCCGTGAGCTACGCCCAACCGACCTTCCTCAGCAACCAGAACTGAGCCACTCGCCCAACCAAGGAGCAAGCACATGACCCTGTCCCGCACCCTGACCGCCGGCCTGCTGGCCCTGGCCGTGAACAGCGCCTTCGCCGCCGGTAGCCCCGGCGTCGAGCCCACCACTCAAGGCTTCCTCGACGCACTCGCCGCCGGTGGCGGCAAGCCGCTGGAAACCCTCGCGCCGAAAGACGCCCGCGCAGTGCTGAGCGGCGCCCAGGCCGGGGCCAAGGTCGACCTCTCGGGTATCCGCGTCGAGCGCCGCACCATCCAGGCCGACGGCAAAGCGTTGGAAATCCGCATCGTGCGCCCCGAGGGCGCAAAGGGCGAGCTGCCGGTGTTCATGTTCTTCCACGGCGGTGGCTGGGTGCTGGGCGACTACCCCACCCACGAACGGCTGATCCGCGACCTGGTGGTCGGCTCCGGTGCGGCGGCGGTATACGTCGACTACACGCCTTCGCCGGAAGCGAAGTTCCCCACCGCGATCAACCAGGCCTACGCCGCGACCCGCTGGGTGGCCGAGCATGGCCAGGAGATCGGCGTGGACGGCAGCCGCCTGGCGGTGGCCGGCAACAGCGTCGGCGGCAACATGGCGGCGGTGGTGGCGATCAAGGCCAAGGAGGCCGGTACACCGAAGCTGCGTTACCAGGCGCTGCTGTGGCCGGTGACCGACGCTAACTTCAACAATGGCTCGTACAACCAGTTCGCCGACGGCCACTTCCTGACCCGCAACATGATGCAGTGGTTCTGGGACAACTACACCACCGACCCGCGCCAGCGTGACGACATCCATGCTTCGCCGCTGCGTGCCAGCCTCGATCAGCTCAAAGGCCTGCCACCGGCCCTGGTGCAGACCGCCGAGATGGACGTGCTGCGCGACGAAGGCGAAGCCTACGCCCGCAAGCTGAGCGCTGCCGGCGTGCCGGTGACCAGCGTGCGCTACAACGGCATGATCCATGACTATGGTTTGCTCAATGTACTGAGCACCGTACCGAGTGTGCGCACTGCCATGGACCAGGCGGCACAGGCACTGAAGGTGCACCTGCAGTAAGCGCTCGCTGGTCGATCACCTACGCGGGGCAAGCCCGCTCCCACATGGGTTTACAAGGCCTTGTGGGAGCGGGCTTGCCCCGCGATCTTCCAGCAAAGGTCTTGGTTTCAGAACGATGCTTCCCGCCAACCCAGGATTGTCCTGTTTCCCTCCCCGCACCAGAATGCCCGCCTCTTTCATCGATGGCATAAGCTGTCGCTACACGCCGTTCAAGGAACCGAGCCATGCCACACGAAGGCAGCCTTCTACAGACTGCGGTGATCTTCCTGTTCGCCGCCGTCATCGCCGTCCCCCTCGCCAAGCGCCTGCAACTGGGCGCCGTGATCGGCTACCTGCTGGCGGGCGTGGCCATCGGCCCACAGGCCCTGGGCCTGATCCGCGACACCGAGAGCGTCGCGCACATTTCGGAGCTGGGCGTGGTGTTGCTGCTGTTCATCATTGGCCTTGAGCTCTCGCCCCGGCGCCTGTGGCTGATGCGCAAGGCCGTGTTCGGCGTCGGCACCGCCCAGGTGCTGCTGACTGGCGCGGTGATCGGCGCCATCGCCCTGTTCGCCTTCAGCCAGACCCTGCCCGCCGCCATCGTCCTGGGCCTGGGCCTGGCGCTGTCGTCCACCGCCCTGGGCCTGCAGAGCCTGGCCGAAAGCAAGCAGCTCAACGCCCCCCACGGCCGCCTGGCCTTTGCCATCCTGCTGTTCCAGGACATCGCCGCGATCCCACTGATCGCGCTGGTACCGCTGCTGGCCGCCAGCGGCCCGGACACCAGCCACGGCGACAGCCTCGAGCATGGCCTGAAGGTGTTCGCCAGCATTGCCGTGGTCATCGTCGGTGGCCGCTACCTGCTGCGCCCGCTGTTCCGCATCGTCGCTCGCACCGGCCTGCCGGAAGTGTCCACCGCCACCGCGCTGCTGGTGGTGATCGGCACTGCCTGGCTGATGGAAGAGGCCGGCGTCTCCATGGCCCTGGGTGCCTTCCTCGCTGGCCTGCTGCTGGCCGATTCGGAGTACCGGCATGAGCTGGAAGCGCAGATCGAACCCTTCAAGGGCCTGTTGCTGGGGCTGTTCTTCATCAGCGTCGGCATGGGCGCCAACCTGCGCCTGTTGCTGGAGATGCCGCTGGTGCTGCTGGGCCTGACCCTGCTGCTGATCGCGGTGAAACTGGTGCTGCTGATCGGCGTCGGCCGCCTTGCCGGTGGCCTGAACAGCGCCAGCGCGCTGCGCCTGGGGATGGTGCTGGCAGCCGGTGGCGAGTTCGCCTTCGTGGTGTTCAAGCTGGGCAAGGACCAAGGCCTGTTCGACACGCAAACCTACGACCTGCTGCTGATGACCATCACCCTGTCGATGGCCATCACTCCACTGCTGATGCTCGGCTGCGCCCGCGCCCTCAAGCGCCCGCAACCGGTGCGTGAGGTGCCCGAGCAGTACAAGACCATCGACGCCGGCACCCCGCGCGTGGTGATTGCCGGCATGGGCCGCATGGGCCAGATCGTCGCGCGCATCCTGCGGGCACAGAAAATCCCCTTCATTGCCCTGGAAACCTCGGTGGACACCATCGAGATGACCCGCATGTTCGAGCAGGTGCCGGTGTTCTACGGCGACCCGCTGCGTGCCGAGGTGCTGCATGCAGCCAAGGTGGGTGAGGCCGAATACTTCGTCATCACCATCGACGACCCCGAGGCGGCCATCCGCACCGCCGAGCGGGTCAAGCGCCTGTACCCACACCTGAAGGTCATCGCCCGGGCGCGCAACCGCCAGCATGTGCACAAGTTGATGGACGTGGGCGCCGAGCCGATCCGCGAGACGTTCCACTCCAGCCTCGAGATGAGCCGACGCACGCTGGTCGGGCTGGGGCTGTCGCAGGAGCAGGCGGCGCTCCGCATCCAGCGCTTCGCCGAGCATGACGAGCAGGTGCTCGAAGCCCAGGGGTTGGTGCGGGATGACCGGGCCAAGGTGATGCAGACGGCCAAGGAGGCGCGGGTGGAGTTGGAACGGTTGTTCGAGTCGGATGAGGGGTGAGGCTCAGGTGAAGGCTATTGGCAGGGAAATGCCTTACAAAAACTGTCGATAGCCTTCTGATTGTTCGAGCAAAGCCTGCTCCCTAGGCTGGTCGGGTCGCCGCCATTACAGCGAAACTGATCGCTGCATGGGACCTCCTTGAGCACCCACCCTCCCCGCCCGAAAATCACAGAGAAGAAAGGCCAGAGCACTTGGCTGCACAGGCAGTTGCCCGATCTCAGGACGCTTGATCGAGCATGGCGTGCGCCTGCCGTCGAAGAGCTCGTTGCGGCTGACGACCATCAAAGCGCAATCGATGTGGTCGCCTATCACCTTGGCCTGAATATATTGCCCATGGCCTCGCGGGTGGTCTTCACGCCGATGGGCGCAATCCAGATCCACCGCAACTGCATCGCCCATATCGTCGAGAAACGCCAGGATGCCCGGGAGCGATACGCCAGCATGGCGCTGGACACACTGATCGGACCTTTCGAGGTGTGGCGGGTCGCGTACAGCAATGGCACCCACAGGCTGGCGTTCATCGGCGCTTACGAAGCCAAGCGGCAAATGCTGGTGATCGTCACGCTGGAGCGAGGCAAGCTGCTGTGGAACTTCATGCAATGCGATGCGAAAGCCCTGAACAAACATCGCCATGGCGAGCTGCTGTACCAGCGCTATGAGCTTTGGCCAGGCAAAGAAAAGGGCCACTGCTGACAGTGGCCCTGAAGCGATGCTTGATATTCGTATACACACCCTCAAGCAGGGGTGTGGAGGTCTCACCCTACGCTGATGATTCAGCCATCGACGGGGTTCCTCCACCAGTTATAGCTGCTGAATGGCAACTGGTTTCGCGCTCACCGGAAACGCTAACAACAGTTCCCCGGCAAGTCAACGGAGGGAGACACACGGTATCTGGCGGGATTACCGGGGAAAACAGCGCGAAACCAAGACCATCAGCAAGATCACACAACACATGAAGAAAACGCTTACTGGCCGACCTATAAGCAGGGAAATACCCTACGAAACCTGTCGATACCCTTCTGATTGTCCGGAGAAACCATGCCCTCTAGGCTTTCTCGGTCGCTGTCGGTTCAGCGATCGGGCGTGGAAACCCGGCTGGTTGGTTATCGGAATGCCTGTCGTAATGGCAGCTGTATGCGGGAGGCCCAAGGCCTGCCGGGGTTCTCCGATGACCTGGTTTTCCACCCCGTATACAGCCGCCACCCTTCGCGTGGAAACGGACGGTGCCGGTCAATTTCTATCGGAGTTTGACCATGAACAAGAT
>NZ_JACAFQ010000068.1 GCF_015354575.1 Pseudomonas sp. UFMG81 | reverse complement strand
CCCCTCCCCCAAACCCCGTGAAAACAAAACGCCCGTGGCTGCTGGCGCAGGCACGGGCGTCGTGTTTTTTACCAGAGAACCGCTTACTGGTTCTTCTGCTCGTCCATCTTCAACACACCATCCTCGAAGATGTTCAGCTTCTGGCGCAGCTCGCGCGGCTGCATCGGCTCCTGGGCCGCTGCATCGCCAGCACCTGGCACGGCCGGGGCGGCGGCACCTGGTGCAGCGTCGGCCGGCGGCGCGGCCTCTGGCGTGCCCTGCTCGCCTTCGATGTTGCGCTGGGCCTTCTTGGTCAGCACGATAATGTCGATACGCCGGTTGACCGGGTTGAACGGATCCTTGCGGTCGAACAGCGACGACGAGGCATAGCCCACCACCCGCGCCACCTGGTCATCCGGATAGCCACCCGCCACCAGCGCGCGCCGCGCGGCGTTGGCGCGGTTGGCCGACAGCTCCCAGTTGCCGAAGTCGCCGGTGCCGGAATACGGCTTGGCATCGGTGTGGCCGCTGATGCTGATCTTGTTCGGCACCGCCTTGATGGTGTCGGCCATGGCCAGCAGGATGTCTTCGAAGTACGGCTGCAAGCGCGCGCTGCCCAGGTCGAACATCGGCCGGTTCTCGGCATCCATGATCTGGATGCGCAGGCCGTCCTGGGTGATCTCGAACAGGATCTGGTCCTTGAACTTCTGAAGCTGCGGGTTTTCCTCGACCTTGTTCTGCAGCTCCTGCAACAGCAACTCCAGGCGCTCGCGCTCGACCTGCTCGGCCATGGTCTCGACCTGGTCCTTGTCCAGCTGGATGCTGGTGTCGGGCGTAGGTTCGGACTTGGTTTCCGGGTTGATGGTCTTTTCCGGTGCCAGTTGCGGCGAGCCACCCAGGTCGATGATGTACGGCGTGCCGCTTTCGGAGAAGCCGATCGGGTCCTTGAAGTAGCCGGCGATGGCGATCTTCTGCTCGGGCGTGGCGGTAGACAGCAGCCACAGCACGAGGAAGAACGCCATCATCGCCGTGGCGAAGTCGGCGAAGGCGATCTTCCAGGCGCCGCCATGGTGGCCTCCAC
The DNA here is from genome assembly GCF_015354575.1 of Pseudomonas sp. UFMG81. Taxonomy (GTDB): domain Bacteria; phylum Pseudomonadota; class Gammaproteobacteria; order Pseudomonadales; family Pseudomonadaceae; genus Aquipseudomonas. The sequence goes on along the minus strand of NZ_JACAFQ010000068.1, from coordinate 19,558 downwards.
CGTAGCGCTTGACGCGCTTGATGATGATGGGCTGATTGTTTTCCATGGCTTAACGACCGCGGACCGCTTGTTCCAGCTCGGCGAAGCTAGGACGGTGCTTGGGATACAGCACCTTGCGCCCGAATTCGACAGCCAGCGAAGGCGGCATGCCCGAGGCGGATGCGACCAGCGAGGCCTTGATCGACTCGTACAGGTTGAGCTCTTCCTTGGCATCGTGCTCCAGGCACTTGGCCAACGGGCCGAAGAAGCCATAGGCGGCCAGAATACCGAAGAAGGTACCGACCAGCGCCGCACCCACGTGCAGGCCGATCGACGCCTGGTCGCCCTCGCCCAGAGACGCCATGGTGACCACGATACCCAGTACTGCCGCGACGATACCAAAGCCGGGCATGCCGTCGGCGATGCCGTTCACCGCGTGGGACGGGTGCTCCAGCTCTTCCTTCATACTCAGCAGCTCCATGTCGAACAGGCCTTCGAGCTCGTGGGGAGCCATGTTGCCGGTGGACATGATGCGCAGGTAGTCGCAGATGTAGGCGGTCATGCGCTCATCGCCCAGTACGGCGGGATACTTGGCGAAGATCGGGCTGGCGGCGGCGTCTTCGATGTCACCCTCGATGGCCATCATGCCTTCGCGGCGGCTCTTGTTGAGGATCTCGTATACCAGGCCCAGTACTTCCAGGTAGAAAGTATGGGTGAAGCGGCTGCCGAACATCTTCAGCGACTTCTTGACCACATGCATGGTCATGTAGCCAGGGTTCGCCTGAAGGAACGCACCGAACGCGGCGCCGCCAATGATCAGCACTTCGAACGGCTGAATCAGTGCCGCGATCTTGCCGTGGGAAAGCACGTAGCCGCCGAGCACGCTCGCGAATACGACGATGATGCCGATAATTTTAGCCATAGGTTCAGAGCACTTGCTGTCGTGGTCAGGGTCGGGGACGGGAGCCTTAAAACTCTTCTTCTACTTATCGGCAGAACTGCGCCAGACTATAGCCACTCATTGCGAAAAGCCAGTTCGGACTGATGTCAATATGCCAATTGAAACCAAGGTGCCAACTCAGGCCCCAACAACGTTAGAGGCTTGGGTAAAGCTGCTCGACAGCGTGCGCGTACCGGTCCCCAAAGAGAGCCACGACCGGGTGGTGCAGGCCATCAACGACAGCCGCCGCTCCCTGCGTGACATCGCCGAACTGATGCAGGACAGCCCCGCGCTGGTGCTGTGCGTGATGCGCGAGGCCAACCACCCGGCCAACACCAGCCTGGCCGACCCCGCCGAAAGCCTGGAAGTGGCGCTCAACCGCCTGGGCCTGGGCCGCACCGGCCAACTGCTGGCGCGCCTGCCGGTGCTACCAGGCGAAGAAATCCCACCCGTACTGCGCCAATTCCTGATGATCAGCCAGCACGCCACCCAGCAGGCCAACGGCCTGTTCGCCAGCCGCCTGGCCCGCCTGTGGCAGGAAATCCACTGGGGTAGCCTGCTGTTCCTGTCGCCGCTGTGGCCGCTGGCCATGGCCTACCCCAAGCTGCTCGACACCTGGGAGTTGCGGGTCATCCACAAGGGTGAGGACGCCGCCGAGGTCGAACAGGAGCTGTTCGGCGTGCGCATCATGCAGCTGTGCCAGGCCGTGGCCGAACACTGGCGCTTGCCCGGGTGGGTCACCCAGGGCTATCGCCTGCTGATGGACGAACGCGAGCAGTTGGCCCAGGTACTGAACATCGCTCGGGAACCCGACCCACTGGAGCAGCAGCACCGCCTGGACGAAGAACCGGCACTGCGGCGCTGGTTCAACCAGCCGCCAAACACGGTGCTGCTGGCCAACGGCCTGGCGCTGGCAGCACAGGTGGGCTGGGACAACCCGCACCTGCTGCGCTGGCAACTGCTGACCGCACTGTACCTGCAAACCTCGCTGGACGACGTGCAGCAACAAGTCCACCAGCAGGCCGCGGCCAGCGCCCGTCACCATGCCCGTCACGCCCTGTTCCACCCGGCCGAGGCGTTGATCTGGCCCTGGCAGCAGCGCCGCCCGCACCCAGACATGCTCACCCCGCCGCCGCCCAGCGCCGAAGACCTCGTACGCTGGCGCACGCTGTGCCAGGAACTGTTGGCCCAGCCCAGCCCGTTCACCAATACCGTGCACCTGGCCACCCAGGCCCGCGAAGCGCTGTTGGCCTGCGGCATGCAGCGCATCATGCTGCTGAGCCTGGACAAGGCCAATGACTACCTGCGGGTACAACAGACCGCCGGCCTGCCGAAAGAAGCCGCCGCCATGGCATTGCCGATCACCCAGAACAAGCTACTGCAAAAGCTGGTGAGCAAGGCCGGGCAACTGCGCCTGACCCCGGAAAACCACACCCAGTTCGCCGCGCTGCTGCCGGCGCCGCTGCGCGCGTTCTTCCGTGGCGAGCATGTGCTGCTGCGCTCGCTGGCGGTCAGCGACCAGGTGCTGATGCTGGCGGTGGCCGACCAGGACGGCAAGCCGCTGGCCGACGTCAGCGTGCAAGCCTTCGGCAAGACCGCGCAGTGCATCGAACGTGCACTGGCGCTGTTTGCCAACCGCAACGCCTGACCCTTGCGCTACAATCGCCCCTCTTTCCACTCTGGAGAACGTGGATGACTGACTTTTCCGGCCTGCCCCTGGTGATCGAAGCCCAGGACCTGCTGCCGCGCCTGGACTCGCCGCACTTGATCCTGGTCGACCTGACCAGCGCCAACCGCTACGGCAGCGGGCATATCCCCGGGGCCCGTTTCGTCGATCCCAAGCGCACTCAGTTGGGCCAACCACCCGCGCCCGGCCTGCTGCCGGCTCGCGCCGACCTGGAAAAGCTGTTCGGTGAGCTCGGCCATCGCCACGATGCGGTGTACGTGGTGTACGACGATGAAGGCGGCGGTTGGGCCGGCCGCTTCATCTGGCTGCTCGACGTGATCGGCCACAAGGGCTACCACTACCTCAACGGCGGCATCCAGGCGTGGCCGGCGGACAAGTTGTCCACCGAAATCCCGCAAAGCGCCGGCGGCCCGATCCAGGTGCATTTGCATCAGGAGCCGACCGCCACCCGCGAATACCTGCAAAGCCGCCTGGGCGCCGCCGACCTGGTGATTTGGGACGCCCGCGGGCCGCTGGAGTACAGCGGTGAGAAGGTGCTGGCCGCCAAGGGCGGGCACATCCCCGGCGCGATCAACTTCGAGTGGACCGCCGGCATGGACCTCAACGACCACCTGCGCATTCGCAAGGACATCAAAGAAGTCCTGCAGGACCTGGGCATCACCCCCGACAAGGAAGTGATCACCCACTGCCAGACCCACCACCGCTCCGGCTTCACCTACCTCGTGGCCAAGGCCCTCGGCTATCCACGGGTCAAAGGCTACGCCGGTTCCTGGGGCGAATGGGGCAACCACCCCGACACGCCCGTAGAAGTTTAAGGACGCTCAATGAAATCCCGCTTGTTCATCATCAGCCAGTACCTGCTGCCGCACCACCTGCTGTCGCGGCTGGCCGGCTGCATCGCCGAGTGCCGCTCGCGCTGGTTCAAGAATGCCTTCACCGCCTGGTTCGCCAAGCGCTACCAGGTGAACATGTCCGAGGCACTGGTCGAAGACCTGACCGCCTACGAACACTTCAATGCCTTCTTCACCCGGGCGCTCAAGCCGGGCGCTCGCCCGCTGGACGAAACCCCCGGCGCCATCCTCTGCCCGGCCGACGGAGCGGTCAGCCAGCTTGGCCCGATCGAGCACGGCCGCATCTTCCAGGCCAAGGGCCACAGCTACAGCGCCCTGGAACTGCTGGGCGGCGACCCGGCCATGGCCGCGCCATTCATGGGCGGTGAGTTCGCCACCATCTACCTGTCGCCCAAGGACTACCACCGCGTGCATATGCCGCTGGCCGGCACCCTGCGCGAGATGGTCTACGTGCCGGGCCGGCTGTTCTCGGTCAACCAGACCACCGCAGAAAACGTCCCCGAGCTGTTCGCCCGTAACGAGCGCGTGGTCTGCCTGTTCGACACCGAGCGCGGGCCAATGGCCGTGGTGCTGGTGGGTGCGATGATCGTCGCCTCGATCGAGACCGTGTGGGCCGGCCTGGTCACACCGCCGAAGCGTGAGCTGAAGACCTTCCGCTACGACGAGGCCAGCCGTGCGCCAATCCACCTGGAGAAAGGCGCCGAGCTGGGCCGCTTCAAACTGGGCTCCACCGCTATCGTGCTGTTCGGGCCGGAGCAGGTGAAGTGGGCCGAGAACCTGGGTGCGGCGTCTGCCGTGCGCATGGGTGAGTTGCTGGCGCAGCCTGTCCAGGGCTGATTCGCCGGACAAAACAAAAGGCCCTGCACATGCAGGGCCTTTTTGTTTTGCTGCCTTCGCCGGCAAGCCGGCTCCTACAGGTATTGCACAGGCCCTGTAGGAGCCGGCTTGCCGGCGAAGCGGTTCAGAACATGTCAGCTGCGCGCGTCGCGGTCGCGCACGCCCAGCAGGTACAGCACGCCATCCAGGCCCAGCGTCGAAATGGCCTGCTTGGCCGATTGGCGCACCAGCGGCTTGGCACGGAATGCCACGCCCAGGCCGGCCAGCGACAGCATCGGCAGGTCATTGGCACCATCGCCCACGGCGATGGTCTGCTCCAACTGCAAGCCCTCTTCACTGGCCAACTGCTGCAACAGGTCGGCCTTGCGCTGGGCATCGACGATCGGCTCGACCGCCACGCCCGTCACCTTGCCATCGACCACTTCCAGCTCGTTGGCGAACACGTAGTCGATGCCCAGGCGCGCCTGCACCTGCTTGGCGAAATAGGTGAAGCCACCGGAAAGAATCGCGGTCTTGTAGCCCAGGCGCTTGAGTTCGGCAAACAACTGCTCGGCGCCCTCGGTCAGGCGCAGCGAGGCGCCGATCTGGTCGAGCACCCCCACATCCAGGCCCTTGAGCAGCGCCATGCGCTCCTTGAAGCTGGCACGGAAATCCAGTTCGCCACGCATGGCACGCTCGGTGATCGCCGCCACCTGCTCGCCAACGCCGGCTGCCTTGGCCAGTTCGTCGATCACTTCGGCTTCGATCAGCGTGGAGTCCATGTCGAACACTGCCAGGCGGCGGTTGCGACGGAACAGGTCGTCCTTCTGGAACGCGATGTCGATGTTCAGCTCTTCGCACAATGCGAAGAAGTCCGCGCGTAAGGCCTGGGCGTCGCTTGGCTCGCCCCGCACGGAAATCTCCAGTGCGGCCTTGCCTTTGCTGGCGTCTGCATTCAGTGCAACACGGGCGGACAGGCGCTCGATGCGTTCGATGGTCAGGCCGTACTGGCTGATGATGGCGCTGACCCGCTGCAATTGCTGCGGGGTGACCCGGCGGCTGAGCAGGGTGACGATATGACGGGCTTCGCCCTGGCTATCGGCCCAGTGCTGGTAGTCGGCCTCGGAAATCGGCGTGTAGCGCGCTTGCAGGTTCAGCTCGTGGGCCTTGGATTGCACGCTGTGCAGCAGTGCGGTGGCCACTTCGTTGTCGGGGATATCGACCAGGATGCCGAACGACAGGGTACCGTGCATCACCGCCAGGCCGATGTCGAGGATGTTCACACCGCCCTGGAGCAGGACGCCGGTGATGGCCGCAGTAAGACCGGGACGGTCTTCACCAGTGATGTTGATCAGGACGATTTCGCGCAAGACCGGGCTCCGACTTCGATGAAAAATGCGCATTCTACCGATTTTCCGTGACCATCGGGCGCCAACGATACTTTGCCGACAAAACTCCCGCCGCTATACTGCGCAGCAACTTTCTCGCCATAAAGAGCCGCGCTCTGTGAACCGGCCCACGCCCGTCAAAACCGACAATTTCTTCCTGATGATCTACCGAGCCTTGAGCCAGCGTCGCATTCCCCTGGCCCTGCGTATCGCCAGCCATAACATCTTCCTGGTGGCCCTGGCCCTGGTGATCTATGCCTGCGTGATGGGTTTGCAGTTCAAGCAGGCCATGCACGAGCAGGCCGACGCCGTTGGCCAGAGCCTGACCACGCAGACGGCTACGTCCGCCACCGAGCTGCTGGTGTCCAACGACATCCTCAGCCTCAACGTGCTGCTCGGCAACCTGGTGAAGAACCCGCTGGTGGCGCATGCGGCCATCTACAGCGTGGACAACCGCATCCTCGCCGAAGCCGGCCAGCGCCCGAGGAACAGCCTGCTGGGCGAAGCCGAAGGCCTGTACCAGACCAAGATCACGTTCCAGGACGTGACTGCCGGGCAGTTGCGCATCAGCCTGGACATGAACCAGTTCCAGCAACCGATGCTGATCAGCCTGCAAAGCATGGGCATTCTCGCCGCCATCCTGCTGGCACTGGCGCTCACGCTGAGCCTGCGCCTGGGCCGCTTCATTTCCACCCCACTGCTGCAACTGCGGGTCTGGCTGCGTGACCCGCACCCATACACGCCGGCCATCGACCGCCAGGACGAGATCGGCGACCTTGCCCGCCAGTTGCATGCCCGCCTCGCCCCGCCACCGCCCCCGGAGCCGGAACCGGATGAAGTGGAGGAGGAAGACGATTTCGACGACGCGCCTGTGGCGCCGAAAGCCGCGCCGCGCGCCAAAGTGGCCGTGCAGGCCCATGACGACGATGATGACGAGGCCTTCGCTGGCCTGATGGACGAAGAGCCGGCCCCAGCCAAACCGGCCGCCGTCGAATCGGACGAACCGCAGAGCACCGCGGTGCTGGCCGTGCAGCTGGGTTCGCAAGAGCAGTTGCGTCGCTTGCCGCGCACTCGCCTGACTGAGTTGCTGGAGCGCTACCGCGACTGCCTCGACCAGGCCGCGTCGCTGTATGAGGGTGAGGTGCAGACGTTGAACGACGGCAGCACCCTGCTGCTGTTCCACAGCCGTGACAGCGGCGAAGACTACCTCACCAATGCCATCTGCTGTGGCGAGCTGCTGCGGGCCCTGGGCCATGCCTTGCAGATCGAGGTGGCCGACAGCGGGATCACCTTGCAGCTGCAGCTGGGCCTGGTGCTGGCCGACGACTTGCAGGGCATGGACCAGGTTGACCTGCTGATGACCGAACAGGCTCAGGACGCGCTGGCGTTGTCCCAGCACAGCCGCAACCTGCTGCTGGTGGAGCGGCGGATCAGCGATGACGCGCTGGTGCGTCAGCGGGCGCGTATTCGGCCGATTGCCAGCCCTGAGGGGGCGTGCTGTGTGGATATCCGTCGATGCTCGAGCGGCAGCTGGCGCGGATGCACGAGCGTCGGGTCTGAGTTGGGATCGCCGGGGTGGCCGCGGCAGCCTGTGATCAGGGTTGAAGCGGGGCCCGGGGTGATCTAGGTTCTTGGCTTGGCTTGGCTTGGCTGCCTAGGGTGCTGGTTTCTGGATTTAGGTGCATATCCATTCACGATGGCGACTTTTCGGCACCTTTCCGCCCTTTCAAGGTCCTGACGGCTAGCGCATGAGGGCCACCAAGGGCTTGCCGATGGTTTTGCAGCGCTCTCAAGATCGAGCGCCGCCCGCGCGGCGCATCGCTGGCAAGCCAGCTCCCACATCTGTTTCGGGCCAATCCATCCTGTGAGGTCTCCACTGTCCGCCTTGGTGCATGTCTTGAGTCATGTGGTGCGGCGCTAGCGTCCATGCAAAAACCGCGTCGTACAAACAAGGCGTACAGCCGCGGCGGAGCAGGCATAACTGGCCCGAAACAGATGTGGGAGCTGGCTTGCCAGCGATGCGCCGCGCGGGCGGCGCTCGATCTAAAGAGCGCCACAAAGTTTTCGACAAGCGCCTGGTCGCCCTCATGCGATTGCCATCGAGAACAACACCAACCCAAGCCCCTATCAAGCCCCATAAAAAACCCGCATCACTGCGGGCTTTTCATATCGGCTTGATCAGAACCGATAAACTTCCATATCGGTCCGAATCGGCGAGGCCATCGGAATCTTCGACTTCTCCGGCTCCTTCTTCACCTGCACCGGCGCCGCCTGCTTGCGTGGCGCCTCTTCGGCAATAGCCGGCTGATTGGCCAACGGCTTCACCGCAGTGCTCAGCTGTTCAGCNGAGCGCCACAAAGTTTTCGACAAGCGCCTGGTCGCCCTCATGCGATTGCCATCGAGAACAACACCAACCCAAGCCCCTATCAAGCCCCATAAAAAACCCGCATCACTGCGGGCTTTTCATATCGGCTTGATCAGAACCGATAAACTTCCATATCGGTCCGAATCGGCGAGGCCATCGGAATCTTCGACTTCTCCGGCTCCTTCTTCACCTGCACCGGCGCCGCCTGCTTGCGTGGCGCCTCTTCGGCAATAGCCGGCTGATTGGCCAACGGCTTCACCGCAGTGCTCAGCTGTTCAGCCAGCTTCTGCAGCAATTGCCCCTGAGCCTGCACCTGCGCCGACTCGCTGCCCTGGTGCGGCTGCTCGAGATGGACGATGCGGTTGTCACGTACCTGGCCACGACGGTCCAGCACACGCCATTGCGCATCCAGAATCGCCGGCTGATCCTTGCCCGAATCCAGGCGAGTAATCGTCAGCAATACCTGCACATCGGGAGTGAACCCTGCACTGGCAGGTGCCAGCACCACCCGCTGGCTGTCCAGGCGCCAGGCCAGTTGTCGCACCAGCAGCTGGTCGATATCCGACGAAAGGCTGCCGGCCCAACGCCCATCGGTCGCCGCAGTCAGGCTACCGTCAGCTTGACGCTGGAGAAAAGTTTCGCGTTGCAGGTAGTCGGCCACCGAAACGGGGCCAAGCACCACCGCCATGCCCGCCGCCTGCGAAGGCTGGCCGGGATCACCGCTGTCGAGCTGATACAAGGCCACCGGCTGGTGCATGCTGCACCCGCTCAGGCCCAGCAAACCAGTCATCAACAGCGCAAAGGGAAGGCGCAGAAATTTCATCATCCCATCCAGGCGGTCGTCACAAGACTGACCGCAGTGATACTCGTGTAGATTCATTCGGGCACTCGGCCACGCCGGCGCCGCAAGGGCACTATCATCCGCGAAATAGCCGCCAGACTCCAGCATTTCCGCCCGAAGCGGCGCCGAAAGCGCCGCAGCAGACGCGCCACGGGCTTACGCCGGAGTCTCTACCATCAGCCCATCGACCCGCTGGAAGCCACGGGGCAATTTGCTACCACGGCGACCGCGTTCACCCTTGTAATGCTCAAGGTCATCCGGCTTGAGAGAAAGCGTACGCTTGCCAGCCTGCAATACAAGGGTCGAACCCTCGCTGATCACCGCAAGATCGGTGACATATTCTTCACGACTGGCCACCCGGTCGCCCGGTACGCCAATGATCTTGTTGCCCTTGCCCTTACCCAACTGCGGCAGGTCCGCCACCTTGAACACCAGCAGACGGCCCTCGGTGGTCACCGCCGCCAGCCAGTCCTGCTCGCGATTCGCCACCGGCCGCGGGGTCATGACCTTGGCGCCGCTGGGCAGGCTGAGAAGCCCCTTGCCGGCCTTGTTCTTCGCCTGCAGGTCCTCGCCCTTGACCACGAAGCCGTAACCGGCGTCGGAGGCCACCACGTAGAGGGCGTCGTCATCCGGCAACAGCACGCACTCGAAGGTGGCGCCCGGCGGAGGGGTCAGGCGGCCGGTCAACGGCTCGCCCTGGCCACGGGCCGACGGCAGGGTGTGGGCGGCCAGCGAATAGCTGCGCCCGGTGGAATCGATCAGTACCGCGAACTGGTTGGAGCGCCCGGCAGCGGCCGCCTTGAAGCCATCCCCCGCCTTGTACGACAGCCCCGTGGCGTCGATATCGTGGCCCTTGGCGCAACGCACCCAGCCCTTCTCCGACAGCACCACGGTGACCGGTTCGGTCGGCATCAGCTCGTTTTCCGACAGCGCCTTGGCTTCGGCGCGCTCGACGATCGGCGAGCGGCGGTCGTCGCCATAGGTTTCGGCATCTTCGATCAGTTCACTGCGTACCAGCTTGCGCAGCTTGGCATCGCTGCCCAGCAGCGTGGTCAGGCGCTTCTGCTCCTTGAGCAGGTCGTCGGTTTCGCCACGGATCTTCATCTCTTCCAGGCGCGCCAACTGACGCAGGCGTGTTTCGAGGATGTAGTCGGCCTGGATCTCGGTCAGCTCGAAACGCTCGATCAGCGCCTGCTTGGGGTGTTCTTCGGTGCGGATGATATGGATCACTTCATCCAGGTTGAGGAACGCCTTGAGCAAGCCTTCCAACAGGTGCAGGCGCCGCTCGACCTTGTCCAGGCGGTGCTGCAAGCGGCGACGAACGGTACCGATGCGGTACTCCAGCCATTCCAGCAGCAGCGCGCGCAGGCTCTTGAGTTGCGGGCGGCCATCCAGGCCGATGATGTTGACGTTGACCCGGTAGGTGCTCTCCAGGTCAGTGGTGGCGAACAGGTGCTGCATCAGCTCGGCGGCATCCACACGGTTGGAGCGCGGGATGATCACGATGCGGCAGGGGTTCTCGTGGTCCGACTCATCGCGCAGGTCGGCGACCATCGGCAGTTTCTTGGCCTGCATCTGCGCAGCGATCTGCTCCAGCACCTTGGCCCCGGAGACCTGGTGCGGCAGCGCGGTGACGACGATGTCGCCGTCTTCGACGCGGTACACCGCGCGCATGCGGATCGAGCCCTTGCCGCTTTCGTACATCTTGAGGATGTCGGCACGCGGGGTGACGATTTCGGCCTCGGTCGGGTAGTCCGGGCCCTGGATGTGCTCGCACAGTTGCTCGAGGGTGGCCTTGGGCTCGTCGAGCAGGTGCACGCAGGCGCTGGCCACTTCGCGCAGGTTGTGCGGCGGCACGTCGGTGGCCATGCCCACGGCGATGCCGGTGGTGCCGTTGAGCAGGATGTTCGGCAGGCGCGCTGGCAACACGGCCGGCTCCTGCAAGGTACCGTCGAAGTTCGGCACCCAGTCCGCAGTGCCCTGGCCCAGCTCGCTGAGCAGCACCTCGGAGTAACGCGACAGGCGCGCCTCGGTGTAGCGCATGGCGGCGAACGACTTCGGATCGTCCGGCGCACCCCAGTTGCCCTGGCCGTCGACCAGGGTGTAGCGGTAGCTGAACGGCTGGGCCATCAGCACCATGGCCTCATAGCAGGCCGAATCGCCGTGGGGGTGGAACTTGCCAAGCACATCACCCACGGTACGCGCCGATTTCTTGTGCTTGGAATCGGCATCGAGCCCCAACTCGCTCATGGCATAGACGATGCGTCGCTGCACCGGCTTGAGGCCGTCGCCGATGTGCGGCAGGGCGCGGTCCATGATCACGTACATGGAGTAGTTGAGGTAGGCCTGTTCGGTGAAGTCAGCCAGCGAGCGGCGTTCGACGCCGTCCAGGCTGAGTTCCAGTGAGTCGCTCATGCGGGCCTCGTCATTTCAGGTTCTGGCGCAGCAGCATGGTGCCGCCGCGCTGGGTAAATTCAAGTTGTTTCAGGGCACTCATGCCCAGCAGCACCGCCTGTGCATCCAGCCCGGGCACTACCACGGCGCGCACGTCGCGCAACTGGATATCGCCCAGCTGCAGCGTGTCGAGCCGGGTGCGGTAGCCCTGGGTGCGGCCATTGGCTGTGCTCAGCTGCACCGGCGCGCCACGCGCCAAGTCCAGGTCGCGGGCCAGCACCTCGGGGATCGCCACGTCGGTGGCGCCGGTGTCGAGCATGAAATGCACCACCCGGCCATTGATCGCGCCATCGGCGACGAAATGCCCCTGGCCGTTGCTCAGCAGGCGCACCTCGACAAAACCGTCGCCCTGGGTGCTCTGCACCTGCGCATTGGGGTTTTGCTGGCGCTCTTCCCACTGGCCGAAGAAGCGCGTGGCGAGGAACATCGCCGCCGCCCAGGCGAGCACCATCAGCACCCTGCCCGCGCGCTTGCCCGGTGGCTGGCTCATGGCTTGGCGCTCCAGCCGCCTTGCGGCGCGGCGAAGCGCCAGACGATCGGCCGCAGCTCCCCGTCGGCACGCACGCCATCGTTGTTGTCGACGCCGATCCAGGCACCGTCCTTGTCCACCACCAGCGCCTCGGCCAGGCCGTAGGGTTGGTCATAGCGGCGCGAGGCCACCAGCGCATCGGCGGCGAACGACCAGCAGCGCTCGACTTCCCCACTGTCGGCATCACGCCGGCAGATGCGGTAGGCGTTGCGCTCCAGGGTGAACAGCTTGCCTTCGAACAGCGCCAGGTCGGCGAAATCGCGCGACATGGCCCGGGCCTCGGGGAACTGTGGTGGCTGCATCTCGACACCTGCCTCGCTGAGCAACACGCAGCTGCGCCCGCAGGTCCACACCGACTGCTGGCGTTGCACCGCCAGCAGGCCACGGCGCTCGCGCTCGGCGGCCAGCCACAACCGATCACCCGCCGGGTTGATCGCCAGCCCTTCGAACAGCGCGTTGAAATGCAGCAACATGCCACTGGCACGGGCCTGGCGCACCAAGGCCTGGTCGATCCGCAGCCAGTTCGGCTCGCCCTCGGCCGGCACTTGCAACACGGCCGCCTGGGCCTCGCTGACCACGTAGAAGTTACCTGCCTGGTCGCAGGTAATGCCTTCGAAGTCCAGCGCGCCCCCACGCACGAACGACGCTGCCCAGGTGCGGATCGTCAGCCCCCACGGCAAGCCGCTTTCCGGTGCCTCGGGCGCCGTGAAGACCAACGGCTGGGCCTTCCAGGCGGCGCCCTCCTGATCGAGCCGGTACAGGCGGTCGTCGTCACGGTCGGACACCGTCCACAACGCCCCCCGGCACCAGGCCAGGCCCGACAGGTTGCCGCCACGCATGCCATCGACCGGGTACTCGCCGGTGAGCTTGAGCTCGGGCCACTCCCCAGCCAGCGCGGGGAGTGTGAACAGCGCCAGCCAGGCAACCAGGAGCAGACGAATCAAACCAGGACCTCGGCCAGGTTGCCTTTGGTTTCCAGCCAGTTCTTGCGGTCACCGGCACGCTTTTTCGCCAGCAGCATGTCCATGATCTCGGTGGTGCCTGCCAGGTCGTCGAGGGTGAGCTGCACCAGGCGCCGGGTGTTCGGGTCCATGGTGGTTTCGCGCAGCTGCGGCGGGTTCATCTCGCCCAGGCCCTTGAATCGGGTGACCTGCGGCTTACCGCGCTTCTTCTCGGCGACCAGGCGGTCGAGGATGCCGTCGCGCTCGGCTTCGTCGAGGGCGTAGTAGATTTCCTTGCCCAGGTCGATGCGGTACAGCGGCGGCATGGCCACATAGACATGCCCGGCCTCGACCAGCGGGCGGAAGTGCTGGACGAACAGCGCGCACAGCAAGGTGGCGATGTGCAGGCCGTCGGAGTCGGCGTCGGCGAGGATGCAGACCTTGCCGTAGCGCAGTTGCGTCAGGTCCGTGGCGCCCGGGTCGACCCCGATGGCCACGGCGATGTTGTGCACTTCCTGGCTGGCCAGCACTTCACCGCCATCGACTTCCCAGGTGTTGAGGATCTTGCCGCGCAGCGGCAGGATGGCCTGGAATTCCTTGTCCCGCGCCTGCTTGGCCGAGCCACCGGCCGAGTCACCCTCGACCAGGAACAGTTCGGCGCGCATCGGGTCCTGGCCTGCGCAATCGGCCAGCTTGCCGGGGAGTGCCGGGCCCTGGGTGATGCGCTTGCGCTCGACCTTCTTGCTCGCCTTGAGGCGGCGGCCAGCGTTGCTGATGGCCAGCTCCGCCAGCTGCATGCCCAGCTCGGGGTGGGCATTGAGCCACAGGCTGAAGGCGTCCTTGACCACCCCGGAGACGAACGCCGCCGCTTCGCGGGACGACAAACGCTCCTTGGTCTGGCCGGAGAACTGCGGCTCCTGCATCTTCATCGACAGCACGAAGCTGATGCGCTCCCACACGTCCTCGGGGGCCAGCTTGACCCCACGCGGCAGCAGGTTGCGGAATTCGCAGAACTCGCGCATGGCGTCCAGCAGGCCCTGGCGCAGGCCGTTGACGTGGGTGCCGCCCTGGGCGGTGGGGATCAGGTTGACGTAGCTTTCCTGGACGCTGTCACCGCCTTCGGGCAGCCACAGCAGGGCCCAGTCGACAGCTTCCTTGTTACCGGCCAGGCTGCCGCAGAACGGCTCGTCGGGCAGGCGCAGGTACTCGCTGACCGAATCGACCAGGTACGAACGCAGGCCGTCCTCGTAGTGCCACTCGACCTTCTCGCCGGTGCCCTTGTCCTCGAAGCTGATCGACAGCCCCGGGCACAGCACGGCCTTGGCCTTGAGCACGTGCTTGAGGCGGCTGATGGAAAACTTGGGCGAGTCGAAGTACTTCGGGTCGGGGGTGAAATACACGCTGGTGCCGGTGTTGCGCTTGCCAACCGTGCCGACCACCTCCAGCTCGCTGGCCTTGAAGCCGTCGGCGAAGGTCATCTGGTACTCGTTGCCGTCACGCTTGACGCGCACGCGTACCTGGGTGGACAGGGCGTTGACCACCGAAATACCAACGCCGTGCAGGCCGCCGGAGAACTGGTAGTTCTTGTTGGAGAACTTGCCGCCGGCGTGCAGCTTGGTGAGGATCAGTTCGACACCGGATACCCCCTCTTCGGGATGGATATCCACCGGCATGCCGCGGCCATCGTCGCTGACTTCCAGCGAGTGGTCGGCATGCAGGATGACCTGCACCGAACGGGCGTGACCGGCCAGGGCTTCGTCGACACTGTTGTCGATGACTTCCTGGGCCAGGTGGTTGGGCCGGCTGGTATCGGTGTACATGCCCGGCCGCTTGCGGACCGGGTCAAGGCCCGAAAGGACTTCGATGGCGTCTGCGTTATAGGCGCTAGCGCTGGGAATGGCCATGGGGTCTCGTCGTCAGTCTGGTGAATGCAAAAGTCAAAATACCGAAAAATCCAGTGCCGCATACTGCCCGCGAGCAATGCCGGCGAACGCCAACAGGGCCGGCAGTTGCGCGGCGAAACCCTGATAGCTGTGGTCGCCACCGGCCTGGATGCGCAGGGCACAAGCCCGGTAATAGCGCTCGGCGTGGCGATAGTCCAGTGTTTCATCGGCGGTCTGCAACCACACTTGATAGCGGGCGGCGTCCTGCGGGGGCGGCACTTCCAGTTCGGCCAGGGCCTCGACGTGGTCGTGGGTCAATTCCCAAGCCTCGTCAGTGTAGAGGTTGCGTTGAGTGCCCAGGTGGCCGTCGAACAGGCGGTGCGGGGCCACGGCGGGGTTGACCAGCAGGGCCTTGAGCCCGTGGCGCTCGGCCAGGTGGGTGGCATAGTAGCCACCCAGCGAGCTGCCGACCAGCAACGGCGCACCCAGTTCGGCGATAGCGGCCTCCAGCTGCACCATGGCCTGGCGTGGGTGATGGTGCAGGGCCGGGACCCGCAGCTGGTCGGCAAGACCAAGCTGCTGCATCACCGCCTCGAGCTGGCGGGCCTTCTTCGACAGCGGCGAGCTGTTGAAGCCATGGATATAAAGGATGGAACCCGACATGCTGCCCCCGGACGCAAAGACGCGCAGTGTAGCCTGTTCGAAGGGCATTGGCGCAGCGCAGGGATTTTCGCAACACATTCTGGGGGCGCTTTGCGGTCCCCAGGCATCAATACCCCGGGCTGTCGAAATCCAGCTTCACCTCGAAATCGAGCACCCGCTCCACGCCGGTCTCCAACCGCCCATCGGCATGCAGGCGCAACCACCGATACCCCGGCTGCTCCTCGCTCACCTTGAAGTCTTCGCTGTGCGGCGCGAACTGGATGCAGGTCGACGGCGTGGCGAGAAAACGAATGCCGTCACGCACTTCGTCCCATTCCTGATGGATATGCCCCCACAACAGCGCCTTCACCTGTGGATAACTGCGCAGGCGCAGCAACAGTTCATCGGCATTACGCAGCCCAATTGGTGCGATCCAGGCGCAACCGATATCCACCGGCTGATGATGGCAGCACAGCAGGCAATGGCGCTCGCCAGCCGTGGCCAAAGCCTCGTCGAGCATCGCCAACTGATCGTCGGCCAGCAGCCCGAACGTGGCCCCCACCACCGCCGAATCGAGCATGACGATGCGCCAGGCGCCGATATCGGTCACCGCCTGCACCAGTTCAGGCGCCACCTCGGCCATCACCCGCGCCTCGTCATGGTTGCCCGGCAACCAGCGCATCGGCGCACCGAACACCGAGGTCATTTCGCGAAACGCTTGGTAGGAGGCCACGCTGGCATCCTGGGACAGATCGCCCGTGCACAGCAGCAGGTCGATGCGCGGCTGCTCGCGGCGCACCTGGCCAATCACATGCCCCAGGCTGTCGCGGGTGGTGAGGCCCAGCAGGGTGCCGGCCGGATCGGCGAACAGATGGGCGTCGGTCAGTTGCACCACGTGGATGGGCGACGCGGGGTGAAGTGGTTGCGGCAACGGCCGTCTCCTGATGCGGATTCAGCACGGATTATGGCGGGGGATCGGTTTCGAGCAAACACGCGAAACCGACCTGCGTCACATTTCAGCGTACGGCTGCCAGCTCATGGCCGCAGGCCAGGCAGTGGCTGAGCCATTCACCCAGGAACAGGTTAAGCTGGGCTTTCTCGTCGGGCTGGTGCATCGCCGTGTTGGGGTACGGGTAGATGCTGCGCAGCCGACGGGTGTGTTCGGCGCTGACCACCTCGGCCATGCGCGCGTCGTGATAGACCTGCACCTCGAGCTCCGGCACCGGCAGCCAGGGCAGGCTGTGCTCCTGGCGCACCTTGAGCGTGGTGGTGTAAGGGCAGGCCAGCAGCACTTCGAGCACCAGCACACCGAGCATCTGGTCGCCCTGGGTCATGCCGATGCGCCGCGAGCTTTGCGTGGTGCGCATGTCCGGCAGCAGGCGCATCAGGCGGGCATAGTTGGCCTCGCAGGCCGTCTGCAGCCCGACCAGGTCGACCCGATAGCGCTCGCGCAGCAGGTTCACTTCCACATACCTCGTACTTCGTCACGGTTCAGTGCCAGCCATTGCAAACCAATGATGGTCGCCGCGTTGCAGATGCGCCCGTCGCGCACCGCTTGCAAGGCATCCTCGAACGACCACACCCGCACGCGGATGTCCTCGCTTTCCTCTTCCAGGCCATGCAGGCCGCCGGCCCCTTCGCTGACGCAACGACCCAGGAACAGGTGCACGAACTCGTCACTGCCACCTGGCGAGGGGAAATAGCGGGTCATTGGCCACAGCGCGCTGAAGGTCAGGCCGGCTTCTTCCTCCGCCTCGCGGTGGGCGACTTCCTCGGGCTGCTCGTCCTTGTCGATCAGGCCGGCGACCATCTCGATCAGCCAGGGGTTGTTCACCTTGCCCATGGCACCGACACGGAACTGCTCGATCAGCACCACCTCGTCGCGCTGCGGATCGTAGGGCAGCACGCACACCGCGTCGTGGCGCACGAACAATTCACGGGTGAACTCGCGGCTCATGCCACCGGCGAACAGTTCATGGCGCAGGTGCAGCTTGTCGAGCTTGTAGAAGCCCTTGAACAACTGCTCCCGCTTGGCGATCTCGACCTCTTTCGGCACCGAATTCAACGTGTCCGTCATGCAAACTCCTCATTACCTCGTATACCGCATCGCGCAATCCTACTCTGCGTGCCGCCGGGTTTCATCCCCTTGTGGTGACCGTTCGCGCAGCCGGGACAGGCGCTACGCTCTCTGTTAGCTTAGTGGCGAACCGAAGGCCGCGCTGGCGGTCCAAGGCCGATCATCACCGTTGTGAAAGAGGCAACATGACGCTTGTCAAACTGACATCCGTGGCTTTGGCCGCACTCGTACTGAGTGCCTGCCAGAGCCTGTTCGCACCCAACTACCGGGCCCCGCTCGAGGTCAAGCGCGAAGCCTGGGAGCACGTCAAGCCCGGCTGCAGCGAGAGCGACTGCCCGTTGGTGAACATCGACGTGGTGCACTTCCCGGCCCTGCCCAAGCTCGATGCCATCGTCGAAAAGCGCTTGCTGCAACTGACCGAAGACAACCAGCGCGGCACCCCACCGGCCTCGCTGCAAGCTTATGAGCAGCAGTACCTGGCCCGCGCCGACAAGCGCAACAGCAGCTACCTGCAAGCCAAGGTACGCGAGCAGCATGACGGGCTGGTGATCGTCGAGCTGTCCAGCTACCTCGACAGCGGCGGTGCCCATGGCATGCCCGGGCGCGGTTTCATCAACTATTCGCGCAAGCTGGACAAGGTGCTGACGCTGGACGACATGCTGGTACCCGGCCAGGAGGCGACCTTCTGGAAGACCGCCGAGGAATCGCACCGCGCCTGGCTGATCAGCACCGGCATGGACAAAGACCCCGAGTTCGTCAAGACCTGGCCCTTCAAGCAGTCGCCGCACATCGCCCTGACCTACGGCGCACTGGTGATCAAGTACGAGGTGTATGCCATCGCGCCCTACTCCATGGGCCACGTCGAACTGAAGATCCCCTACCCGCGCCTCAACGGCGTGCTCAAGCCCGAGCTGTTTCCCGGCCGCGGCTGAGCGATAGCAACCCGTGCAGCACCCCTGCCAGCAGCAACGCCGGCAGGGTCGCCCCCAGCTCCGGCGCCTGGCTGGCCATCAGGTGATAGGCCGCCACCCCCACCGCCCACGCCAGCAGCGCCTGCCAGTGCAGCCCTTCGACCACAGCCGGCAGGCGGCGGCGACGGACCACGAAGTGGTCCACCAGCACCACGCCGAACAGCGGCGCGAACACCGAGCCGATCAACAGCAGGAAGTTCTGGTACTGGGCCAGCGGCGCCAGCAGGGCGATCAAGGTGCACAGCACACCGATGGCCAGGGCCAGGTGCTCGACCTTCATCTTCACCAGCAGGCCGGTCGAAACCGCCGCCGAGTGGATATCGGCGAACGCGTTCTCCGACTCGTCCAGCAAGATCAGCAACAGCGGAATGCCCAGCCCGGCACCGGCCAGGGCCAGCAGCAATGCGTTCACTTCCCCGCTCGGCGCGAACGCCAGGGTGTAGGCCACGCCCAGGCTCATCAGCCAGGCATTGCCAATGAAGAAGCCCAGCGCCGTGCCGCCGAATACGCGGCTGGCGCGCTTGCCGAAACGCGAATAGTCGGCGATCAACGGCAGCCACGACAGCGGCATGGCGATGACGATGTCGAAACCCAGCGCCAGCGACAGCGAGCCATCGCCCGGGCGGCGCCACAGGTCGGCCAGGTCCGCCTTGGCGAACAGGTTCCAGGTCAACCACAGGCAGGCCCCCAGCAGCAGCCAGATGCCCCATTTGCGCAGCACCTTGCGCACGAACGCCAGCGGCCCGCTGACCGCCAACAGGGTGGCCAGGGCGCCGAAGCACAGGGTCCACAACAGCGGGCTGCTCCAGCCACTGCCCTCGCCGAAGGCCCGCGCGCCCAACAAGCTGGCGGCGTCGCGCATGACGATGATCTCGAACGAGCCCCAGCCCACCAGTTGCAGCAGGTTGAGCAACGCCGGCAGGCGCGCGCCGTGGCGGCCCAGGGACAGGCGCAGGGTGGCCATGGCCGAGAGGCCGGTATCACTGCCGATCACCCCGGCCGCCGCCAACAACAGCACGCCCACCGCGGTGCCGAGCACGATGGCCAGGATCGAGCTGGCCAGGCCCAGGCCCGGCGCCAGCAGGCCGCCAACCTGCAGCACCATCAGGCCGATGCCGAGGGAGAACCACAGCGAGAACAGGTCGCGGGCGCCGAACTGGCGGTGGTGGGTGGGGACCGGGTGGTCGGGGGAAA
>NZ_JACAFQ010000067.1 GCF_015354575.1 Pseudomonas sp. UFMG81 | reverse complement strand
CACTCCCCCTTATCATGCCCCCCATGATCAAAGACCCCTTCGAACGACTCGGCCTGGACCGCGAGGTCCTCACCGTCAGCCAACTCAACGGCCGCGCCCGGGTGCTGCTGGAAGACGTGTTCCGCAGCGTCTGGGTGGAAGGCGAGATCTCCAACCTCGCCCGCCCGGCCTCCGGCCATATGTACTTCACCCTCAAGGACAGCGGCGCGCAGATTCGTTGCGCACTGTTCCGCCAGAACGCCCTGCGCGTGCGCCAGGCGCTGCGTGACGGCCTGGCGGTGAAAGTGCGCGGCAAGGTCTCGCTGTTCGAGGGGCGCGGCGACTACCAACTGATCGTCGACACCGTCGAGCCCGCTGGCGACGGTGCGCTGCGCCTGGCCTTCGAGGCATTGAAGGAAAAACTCGGCGCCGAAGGCCTGTTCAGCACCGAACGCAAGCAGCCGCTGCCCACCCACCCGCAACGCATCGGCATCATCACCTCGCCCACCGGCGCGGTGATCCGCGACATCATCAGTGTGTTCGGCCGCCGCGCGCCGCAGGTCGAGCTGAACCTGATCCCCACCGCCGTGCAGGGGCGCGAAGCCATCGCGCAGATCGTCCGCGCCTTGCAGATGGCCGATCGGCAAGGCTTTGACGCGCTGATCCTGGCCCGTGGCGGCGGTTCGCTGGAAGACCTCTGGTGCTTCAACGAAGAAGCCGTGGCCCGCGCCGTGGCCGCCTGCGTGACCCCCATCGTCAGCGCCGTGGGCCACGAGACCGATGTATCGATCAGCGACTTCGTCGCCGACGTGCGCGCCCCAACGCCGTCCGCCGCCGCCGAACTGCTCGCCCCCGACAGCAGTGGCCTGCAGCAGCGCCTGGACAGCCTGCAACGGCGCCTGCTGCTGCGCATGCAGAACCGCCTGGCCCACGACCGCCTGCGCGTCGATGGCCTGGCCCGGCGCTTGCGCCACCCGGGCGAACGCCTGCGCCAACAAGCCCAGCGCCTGGACGACCTGGACATGCGCCTGCGCCGCGCCTTCGCGCTGAACATGAACCAGCGCCGGGAACGCCTCGGCCGCCTCGACATGCGCCTGGCCGCGCAGCATCCAGGGCGCAGCCTGAAACTGCTCAGCCAGCGCCTGGACAGCCTCGCCGAACGCCTGCCACGGGCCATGCGCGACGTGCTCAAGGACCGCCGCCAGCGCTTCCAGGCACAGTTGCAGACGCTTCAGGTCGTCAGCCCCCTGGCCACCCTCGCCCGCGGCTACAGCATTCTCCTGGACGAACGCGGCCAGGCCATCCGCAGCGCCGCCCAAACGCATAACGGCCAGCGCCTGACCGCCCGCCTCAACGAAGGTGAGCTCAAGGTGCGGGTCGAGGACAACCACCAGACCCCGGTCACCCTCTCGCTCCTGGACTGACACATGCCACGCCTGCTCGCGCCCCTGCTCGCCCTCGCCCTGCTGCTGCCGCTGACCACCGCCCAGGCCAGCTATATCACGCGCACCCTGAACAAACCCGTGCCCGGCGGCGTGGCGGTGGTCAACCTGGGCCCGTCCGCCAGCGCCCCAGCGGCACGCTTCGACGGCAAGCCGGTGCTGGTGGTGAAGGAGCAGGACACCTGGCTGGCCATCGTCGGCATCCCGCTGACGCAAAAGCCGGGCAACGCGGTAATCACCCAGGGCGGGCGCAGCATTGCGTTCAGCGTTGGCAGCAAGAAGTACCCCGAGCAGCACATCACCCTGAAGAACAAGCGCCAGGTCAACCCTGAACCCGAAGACCTCAAGCGCATCGACCGCGAGCTGGCCGAGCAGGTCAAGGCCTACCGCAGCTTCAGCCCTGCACTGCCGAGCAACCTGGTGCTCGACAAGCCGGTCAATGGCCCGCTGTCGAGCAAGTTCGGCGTGCGCCGCTTCTTCAATGGCGAAGAGCGCAACCCCCATGCCGGCCTGGATTTCGCCGTGCCCGCCGGCACGCCGATCAAGACCCCGGCCAACGGCAAGGTGATCCTGGTGGGCGACTACTTCTTCAACGGCCGCACGGTGTTCGTCGACCATGGCCAGGGCTTCATCAGCATGTTCTGCCACATGTCGAAGATCGATGTGCAACCAGGCCAGGTTTTGCGCCGCGGTGAGGTTGTAGGGCGGGTCGGCTCGACCGGCCGGGCAACCGGGCCGCACATGCACTGGAACGTCAGCCTCAATGATGCGCGGGTGGACCCGGCGATTTTCATTGGTGCGTTCCAGCCCTGACAGCGAGCCGCCCTCTTCGCGGGCAAGCCCGCTCCCACAGGCACCGCACCGCCGGCAATGGCTGCGCAATCCCTGTGGGAGCGGGCTTGCCCGCGAAAGGGCCGGCATGGCCAGCACCATTTCAACCTTATTGCGCCACCCCAAAATACAGCGCAACGTTTTCAAAGAATCTGCAAAAAATCAGCTACAAGATCTCGATAATCTGCATTTTTTAAGCATTCCTCTCAATTTTTTCTGAAGCCTTGCCATCCCCCACCCCACTGGTTAGGGTTGAGCACATGAAAACCTTCAGCACCCTCATCCTGCTCCGACAACATCGCAGCCTCAACCTGGTCAGCGCCCGACTACCAGGCTGAATCCCGTCGCCTCGCCCCCTCATCTCGTTATTGCTTGGCAGGCCCGATCTCGGCCGCACATAAAAGGATTGCTTCCATGACCATGCTCAAAGACCCTTCGAAGAAATACCGCGCGTTCCCGACCATCGACTTGTCCGACCGCACCTGGCCGTCGAAGACCATCACCCAGGCGCCGATCTGGTGCAGCTCCGACCTGCGTGACGGCAACCAGTCGCTGATCGAGCCGATGGATTCGGAGAAGAAGCTGCGTTTCTGGAAGACCTTGGTGCAGGTGGGCGTGAAGGAAATCGAAGCCTCGTTCCCGTCCGCTTCGCAAACCGATTTCGACTTCGTGCGCAGCCTGATCGAAGATGGCCACATCCCGGACGACACCACCATTCAGGTGCTCACCCAGGCCCGTGAAGACCTCATCGCCCGCACCTTCGAGTCGCTGCGCGGGGCGAAGAAGGCCATCGTCCACCTGTACAACGCCACCTGCCCGTCGTTCCGCCGCATCGTCTTCAACCAGGACAAGCAGGGCGTGAAGGACATCGCGGTCAACGCCGCCAAGCTGTTCGTCAAGTACGCGGCCCAGCAACCCGAAACCCAGTGGACCTTCCAGTACTCGCCAGAAACCTTCAGCGCCACTGAACTGGAGTTCGCCAAAGAGGTGTGCGACGCCGTGATCGAGGTGTGGAACCCCACCCCCGAGCACAAGGTCATCCTCAACCTGCCGGCCACTGTCGAAGTTGCTACGCCGAACATCTACGCCGACCAGATCGAGTGGTTCTGCCGCAACGTCAGCCGCCGTGACAGCGTGATCATCAGCCTGCACTGCCACAACGACCGTGGCACCGGCATCGCCGCCACCGAGCTGGGCCTGATGGCTGGCGCCGACCGCGCCGAAGGCTGCCTGTTCGGCAACGGCGAGCGTACCGGCAACGTCGACCTGGTCACCCTGGCGCTGAACCTCTACACCCAGGGCATCGACCCACAACTGGACTTCTCCGACATCGACGGCGTGCGCAAGGTGGTCGAGGAGTGCAACCAGCTGCCGGTGCACCCACGTCACCCGTACGTTGGCGACCTCGTGCACACCGCCTTCTCCGGTTCGCACCAGGACGCCATCCGCAAGGGCTTCGCCAAACAGCAGGAAGGCGAGCTGTGGGAAGTGCCGTACTTGCCAATCGACCCGGCCGACATCGGCCGCAGCTACGAGGCGGTGATCCGCGTCAACAGCCAGTCGGGCAAGGGTGGCATCACCTACCTGCTCGAGCAGGAATACGGCATCAGCCTGCCGCGCCGCATGCAGATCGAGTTCAGCCAGGTGGTGCAGGGCGAAACCGACCGCCTGGGCCTGGAGATGACCGCCGAACAGATCTACAAGCTGTTGCAGAAGGAATACCTGCAAGCCAACGCGCCGTATGCGCTGGTCAGCCACCGTCTGCAGGAAGAGAACGGCAGCAGCCACGTGCAGGTGGAAGTGTCCGGTGAAGGCGAGACCACGCTGCACTGGCATGGCAAAGGCAACGGTGCCCTGGAAGCGCTGGTCGCCGGCTTGCCGGTCAACGTGGAGATCATGGACTACAACGAGCACGCCATCGGCGCCGGCACCAACGCCAAGGCTGCGGCCTACATCGAGTTGCGCGTGGCCGGCGGTCGCCCGGTGCATGGCGTGGGTATCGACGAGAACATCACCACCGCCAGCTTCAAGGCGCTGTTCAGTGCGCTGAACCGTTCGCTGAGCCAGCAGGAGGCCAAGGCGGCTTAAGTTCGCCTCGCACCAAGAAACCCGCATCCCTTCTGATGCGGGTTTTTTTATGCTCGGAAAGTTCTAGTAACGGGTCGAGGTCGAGGTCGAGCATCTAGTGTGTGGTTTTGCTGGTGAGTGAATATCCATTGGCGATGGAGACGCTCACTCACCTTTCCGCCCTTACGGCGGGTAACTTTTTGAAGGATCAAAAAGTCACCAAAAAATCCTTGCTCCATTCATACGGCCCCTACGCTGCGCTCCGGGGTTCCCTCACTCCGGCCTTGCTCCCGCGTGGACGCACTGACGGGCCATCCATGGCCCGATCAGTGCTCGATGGGCATCCATGCCCATCGCCCCGCTCCGCAAGTCCTACGTTCGGCCTCCTGAAGTCGCGTTTGGCGGTGACTGGACTATCGCGCGCTTAGAAGCAAGAGCAAGAGCAAGAGCAAGAGCAAGAGCAAGAGCGGATCGTATTGAATTGTTATTGATGTGTTGTTTGTAATGGCCTCATCGCCGGCAAGCCGGCTCCCACAGTGACCGCGAAAGTTTTTAGTTCAGCGCAGTTCCTGTGGGAGCTGGCTTGCCAGCGATTGCAATTGAAAGTTCAACAAAACAATCAACTAGCGACAGCAGCGCCAATATAGGCGCCGCCCCTAACTTCGCGACTTCAGGAGGCCGATCGGAGGGCTTGCGGAGGGAGGCGACGGGCATGGATGCCCGTCGAGCACCGATGGGCCATGGATGGCCCTTCGGTGCGTACTCCCGGGAGCAAGACCGGAGTGAGGGAACCCCGAAGCGCAGCGTAGGGGCCGTATGAATGGAGCGAGGATTTTTTGGTGACTTTTTGATCCTTCAAAAAGTTACCCGCCGTAAGGGCGGAACGGTGAATAAGCGTCACTATCGCAAATGGATATACTTACAATCTTCAAAACCAACCAACCAACTAACCAACTAACCAACTAACCAACTAACCAACTAACCAACTAACCAACTAACCAACTAACAACGACACTAAACCGCACTAATGCCGCACTGAAAGTAAACCGCCCTGTGAAAAACCATAAAAAAAGGGCGCCAACCAAGCGCCTCACAAGCCGTGTAGCACATAACGAAATAGGTCACTCCAACAGCGCCATCGCCTCACCCCTCGGATGCGGTCTTTTTTTATGCCCGGGATATTCCTACGGATGTGTCAGAAAGCGCCATCATTTCGCCTGCAATCATGGTTATACTGCGGGCCTTCCACTGTTTCGATCACGGATGACGACGTATGGATTCAACCGTCTCCGTCTCGATACCGACACTCGGACACGGATGCTTCGCCCATGACACCCGGCACCCTCGCTGCGCTCGCCGAAGACAACACCCGCGACTACCTGCGCCGCCTCACCCGCGAGCAACGCAGCAGCTCGCAACTGCATACCCAGCACCTGCAACTGCAAGCCAGAATTCTCTGCGGGCTCTACGACATTGACGACAACGCGTTCGAAGCGTCGCAGATCCGCCTGATCCTCATGCGACGCCAGGCCCGCGAAAAAGACTGCCTCGAACGGCTGGACGCTGCCAATGCCGAGCTGGACAGCCTCCTCCCCGCCCTGCGCCAGGCCCAGGAGCGATTCGCCTCCGACCTTGAGCAGCACAAGGATCCAGCCGTACACGCAGGTGAGCAACAGCTGCAGTCACTCCTGCAACGGCGCAACGATACCGTTACCACCTACCAGGAACTGTTCGACGAGTGCACGGGCAAACTGCTCGGCTACCGTCAAAACAGCCTGTACACCTATCTGCGCCTACACCAGTACGGCACCGGGCAGTACCGACGCAATGCACTCTCCCGACGCATGGACGACTGGCTCGCCCGTCAGTGCAACTTTTTGCGCAACCAGCAGAATGAACAGCTGCTGTTGGCCATCTTGGAGCAGCACGCAGAGATGCTCGCCGGTTTCGACGAGCAAGCCGAAGCGCTGAAAAAACAACTCGCCGCACTGCATCACAGGGCAGCGCCGAGATCCAGCCACCACCCACTGGCCCAGGAGGTCGAAACGCGAGCTCGGCAGGTCATTGCCACCCGCCAGCAATTGCGCGAGGTCCATGAGGACATCGACATGCTCGAACAGTGCGCCGACGGCGACAGCCAGGATGCACTGCGCTGGCTGAAGTACGAACTCACCACCGAGACGCTCAACGAAGCATTGGCGCAATGGGCTGCCATCGGCGTCCAGCAGGCGGTGAACTTCCAACAAGAACTGGACGAACTGCGCCGCCGCCTGGACATCCACAGCCAGCGCTGCGAACAGGCCAGGCAGTTGCACGAACTGGCACAGACTTTCGAATCCACGCTGATCATGCACCTGCACCGCGACGCCCGCTGCCCGGACGATTGCACCTGTGCCTGCCATACCAAGGCCAACCTCGACAGCTGCCCGTGCCAGATGCGCTTTGCGCAGGCGACACGCTGGCGCGAGGACGGCAACTACCGGCAGCTGATCGCCAGTTACATGGGCAGCGCCATGCCTTTGAACGCCACCCTCGATGCGATCGACGCCCTGCGCACCACCACCCTTTCCGACCGCCCACTCATGCAAGGACAACCATGAGCCAATACCTCGAACGCGCCCTCGACGGCCTGCGCAAGCTCGGCATCACCTTCGGCCAGCCGGCCCAGCAAGCGCCGGTGATGGTGCTGCTGGACAAGGTCGCGCACTACGACAACCAGCGGGTTACCGGCATCGCCGCGGTGCTGCAGCAAGCCACGGTGTTCAACCAGACCGTGCGCGAGCAGATCGCCGGCATGGACATCTCCAACCGCTACATGAACATCACCGACAGCTTCACCTCGATCCGCGAGGACGCCGCGGCGATGGCATCGTGGATGGACGACGGCCGCCTCGACACCTTCGAGCGCCTGCACATGGCCTGGATGAACATGGTGCGCGGCTCGATCCCAAGCCGTTTCGAGGACATCCGCAAGCACTACCTGGACGTGTGCAAGGCGGCCAGCGACCAGATCACCCGCGAAAGCCTGATCCTCGAGTCGTACATGGACTTCCGCCTGGCCATGAAGACCGCCGAAGTCGACGCCCAGCAGGTGCTGGCCATCGCCGGCCAGGCCCTGAAGGAATGCACCGGTGCCCTGGACAGCGCCAACGCCACCGTGGCCGCGGCCACCAACGAGGAGCCGGCGCGCCGCGCGGCGCTGGAGCTGCAACGCGATGAAGCGGTGCGTGCCTTGCAGAACGAAGACAAGCGCTACCAGATCGTCAAGGACATCGCCGACGACCTGCGGGTCGGCTACAACACCGCCGAGCTGGTGTTCGCCCGCATCAGCCAGGTGCATGTGGTCAAGGAGCGCCAGTACCAGCGCATGGTCTCGTTCTTCTCCACCAACGAAGTGGTGCTGACCAGCCTGGCCGTGTCGTTCACCGCCAACCAGGGCATGGCCGAGGCCACCCACACCCTCAACGCCACCACCGACGGCATCAGCAAGGGCCTCGAGGCGCTGGGCGAGATCGGCAACCAGCAGCTCCAGGCTGCGGTCAAGGCCAGCTACGGTTCGACCATCCGCGTCGACTCGGTGCGTGCACTGGCCCAGGCCACCCTGGACTTCCAGAACGACATGAAGGGCCTGACCGACACCTACCGTGCCGAGTCGAGCAAGGCCGCGCTGGAAATCTCCACCGCTGTCGAAGACGCCAAGCGTTCCTTCGCGGCCTTGCTGACCAAGGCCGCGCAATGAGCAACGGCTCGCTCAGCGAACAGATGGGGGCCATGGCCCTCGTCGACGAGCTGCGCCTGCAGCAGCGCCAGGTGCGCGAGCACCTGGACCTGCCGCGGCGCCGCGCGGAGGTCGCCGAACGCATTCGTGGCTATTACCAGCGCCAGGGTATCGCCTGCGACGACACGTTGATCGACCAGGGCGTACGCGAGTTCTTCGCCCACCGCCTGGTGTTCGAGGCGCCTGCGCTGCCCTGGCCACGCAGGGTGCTGGTGGGTTTGTTCCTGCGCCGCCGCGTGATGGCGTGGATGCTGGTATGGGTCGCCCTGCTCGGCGGCGCCCTGCTGGCGGCGAACCTGCGCCAACCGGCGGCCACCAGTCAACCGGCCCCGGCGGTAACGGAACCGGCGGCACCACAGCAACCGTTGGCGGACCAGGCCGCGCACCAGGCACGCCTGGAACACTATCGCCAGCTGATGGCTCGCCTGGGGGCCATGCCGCTGCCAGATGACGTGCGCGCCAAGCTGCTGCCGTTTGCCCGCTCCACCGGCCCGCTGGTGGCCGACCACGGGCCTGCCAGGGCCACCCAGGCGCTGCGTGAGCTTGAGGTGTACATCGACTTCACCGAGTCGGCGCTGACACTGGTGATTCCCGACCGCGCCGACCAGGTGTCTGGCTACGAACGCTGCTTGAAGGCCACTGCATGCCTGCCGGACAGCGAAGACGGCAAGGCGTGGTTCCTGGTGTTCCAGGCCCATGACCCACAGGGCAAGGTGGTCACCATGCCGCTCACCGACAGCATCACCGGCAAGATCGCCCTCACCGACGCCATCGGCGTGCAGGTCAGCCACGCGCAGTACCTCGACACCCGCAAAGACAAGCAGGCCAAAGGCCACATCGCTCCCCCGCTGATCGGTAAGAAAGACGCCTACAGCCTGAATCGGCGGTTCGACGCACGCATACTGCCAGGCGGGCGCTACGACAACCCGGTCGACGCCTACGAGCTGATCACCGCCAGTTTCTGATGGACCGCCCATGACCATTTCACTTTCCGAACAGATGGGGGCCATGTCCCTGGTCGACGAATTGCGTCACCGGGACCTTGAGCTCCAGGACCACCTCGACCTGCCGCAGCGCCGCGCTGAAGTGGCAGAGCGGATCCGCAGCTATTACCAGAGCAACGGCATCCACTACGACGACGCCCAGGTCGAGGAAGGCGTGCGCGCGTTCTTCGCCCGCCGCCTGGTGTTCGAAGCGCCAGCATTGAGCCCCAAGGAGCGACTGCTGGTACGCCTGGCCATGGCGCGCCGGGTGTTGCTGACCCTGGTGGGTGCGACGGTGATGATCTTCACCCTTTCCCAGTGCGTCGGGGGTTTGCGCGATATCACACGGACTGGCGAAGTCATCGTGGCCCACAAGCAACTGGCCCAGGACGACGCAACCCTGCATCAGCAGCTCGCACGCGTGCAGCAACGCCTGGCCGAGTTGCAGGCTCGCCAGCAGCGTCAGCCGGAACCCGCCGTGGCAGTCCTGCTGGACCAAGCCCGCGGCCTGCTGCCCGATAGCCGACGCCACTACAACCTCGAGTCCTCCGCCGATGCGATCGAACGCGCCAACCGTGACCGCTTCAAGGAAGAAATCGCTCGTGCACGGGTACCACTGGACCAGGCACTACAGGCCATCGCCACCTGCCAGCAACTGTTGCTGAGGGTCGACGGCATCTACCAACAGCGCGAGCGGCTGGACACCCTGCTCAGGTCACCCGGCTTGCTCGCCGCCCGCCCCTATTTCGCCGAGCTGGATGCCCAGGCCCAGGCCATCGATCAACAGTTGCGCCAGGTACGCCAGCAAGACCAGCTGCTGGCCGTCGAAAACCTGATCACTCAGTTTGCCGCCCAGATCGATGCGTCGGCAGCCCCACTGGCCATCCATAATCGCCTGCGCCAGGTGATCAAGCAGGTCAGGGCCTTGCCGCTGAGCCGTGCCGACTTGCAGCAGGTACTGCCGTTGGCCGACCAGGCCATCAGCACCGCTGACCGGCGCGACTGGCCTGGCGTGGAAACGTTGATTGCGCAGCTTGAGCGCTACCTGGGCTTCGCTGCCCAGTCCCTCACGGTGGAGATCGTCGACCGACCGGGCATCAAGTCGGGTGTCGAACGTTGCTACGAACCGACCGGTTGCCTCGCGGACAGCAGCCGCGGCAAGAGCTGGTACCTGGTGGTGGAGGCCCTCGACCCCACCGGCAAGCCGGTCGAAGTGCCGGTGACCAGTGTCGAGGATGGTGAGAAACGCTGGTCCAGCCTGTTCGCCGTACGGGTCAGCCGCGCCGAATATCTACGGGTCAAGGACGACAAGCTCGACGACGGCCACATCGGCCAGCGCCGGGTCGGCACCAAACCTGTCAACGCCATCGGCCTGCGTTTCAATGCACGGGTCAACGGTAAACCCGACATGATCCTGAACTGGTGATGCCATGACACCTTCCAGCCTTAGTACCGCCCTGCAGAACAACTCGCGCCAAGCCGAGCAACAGCTGCGCCAGGCCGAACGCGCGTTGAACGACGCCGCCGAGCAGGAGATACGGCTTGAACACCTGATCGCCGATCGGCTGAGCGAAATCGCCAGCCTGCAACTGGAACAGGACCCTGCCCTGGACCGGGATACCCAACAGCAACTGCAACAGCGCGAGCAGGCCCAGGCCACGTTGCGCGGGGACCTGGAACAGCGGGAACGGCAGATCGGCACCCTCGTGGAGCAACAACGCACCCTGGACGAGCGCCTCGATGGGCTGGAGGCGCACGCCATGGCGCAGTTGCAGGAAGATCCGGCTTTCTCGTCAGTCTGCGAACAGCTGGACAACGCCCGGCAGGCCCTGCTGGGCGCACAGACCTTGTACGAGGAGATCCGCGACGAATGCGCGGAAAAACTGCCGGCCTACGCCGGTAATCCGCTGTTCAGGTTTCTCAAGATCCGCTACTACGGCACTGAGCAGTACCGCCCCGTCCGTTTCCAGCGGGCGCTGGATGACTTCATCGCGCGCAAGGTGGATTTTCGTGCCAACCAGGCCAACGAGCGAATCCTGCTGGCCATGCAGGCGCACAATGAAGCGCAGTACCAGGCTCGGACGGTCACTCTGTCGGCGCTGGAGCAGCAGTTCGAGCAGCAACGCGAGCAAGCGCGCGAGGCCGCCGGCATGGGGGCCGTGCAACAGGAAGCCCGGGAGCTGATGCGGCAGGTGGACGAGGCCAAGGCGCAGGCCAACGCCTTGCACGGGCAACTGGAGCTGTACGTTCAGGGCCAGGATCCGTTGTTGCAGCAGATTCGTCAGAACCTTGCGCAGCGTCTGAAGACAAGGCCGCTGGCCGACCTGGTACAAGCCGCCGCCCGCACCCCGGACACCCGCGACGATGCCTTGGTCGGTGAATTGCAGGTGCTGTATACGCAGCTGCGCCAGGCCCAGCAGGGGCTTGAGCATCTGCATGCGCAGCATGATTTTGCCCGTCAGTGCTACCACCGTGCCAAGGAGGCCGAGCGAGCACTTCGCAACGACTTTTTCCAGCGTTATGGGTACCAGTACCTGCTGGCGCAACCTATCGAGGCCTTGCTGGTGGACTACATGCGCGGCGAACTGGCCCTGCAGACCCTGGAAACGTTGCTGCGGGCCAGTCGTGTCGAGATCCGAGAGCGGACGGTACAGGTCTATACCAGCACCAGCACCCACTCCACGTCCTGGTCCTGGGGGAGCGGTTCGAGCAGTGACAGTAGTAGCCATGTCTCTTCGGGGCGCTCGTTTAGCAGCAGCAGCAGCGATACATCCGACAATTCTCGGGGGGACGGTTTCGTTACCAGCAAGAGCAGCGGGGGTGGAGGATTCCGTACTACCGATAGTTTCTGATGGGTGCCCTCGCTATGGGGGCGTACTGGTGACGCTAGGGTCGAGGTCGAGGTCGAGGTCGAGGTCGAGTATTTAGCGTTTGGGTATTGAAATTGGGTGAATATCCATTCGCGAGGGTGACGCTGACTCACCTTTCCGCCCTTACGGCGGCTTACTTTTTTCTTGGAAAAAGTAAGCATGGGCCTGTCCCCTGACAACGGACGCCAAGAAGCGATACTTACATCGTTCTCTTGGAGGTCGCCATGTACCCACGTACTCGCCGCAACTACACCGATGAGTTCAAAACGCAAGCCGTAGCTCTAGCCGAAAGCGTTGGCAGAACTGAAGCTGCACGTCAGCTTGAGATGTCCGTCAAAACGCTCGACAACTGGGTTGATGCTACGCGTAAAGGCCTGCCGCTGAGCTCTCCCGAGCGTAAAACCATCACCAAGGAAGACAGCGAACTAGCGCGGTTACGAGCCGAAATCGCTGAG
>NZ_JACAFQ010000066.1 GCF_015354575.1 Pseudomonas sp. UFMG81 | reverse complement strand
GGGCGGGTGGGCGAAGAGATCCGCCTGGTGTCGATCAGCGTCGACCCGCAGCGCGACGATGCCAAGCGCCTGGCGGGGTATGCCAAGGCCTTCCAGCACGGCCCGGGCTGGAGCTGGCTGACCGGCTCGCCCTACGCCATCACCCAGACCCTCAAGGGGTTGGGCAGCTTCAGCGCCAACCTCAGCGAGCACCCGCCGCTGATCCTCGTCGGTGATGGGCGCAGCGGGCACTGGACGCGCTTCTACGGCTTCACCGACCCCAACGTGCTGATCACCGAGATCAACCGCCTCAGCGCCCGCCGTGTGCATGCCAAGAGCACGGCGATCGCCGGGCAGGAGGCACGGCCATGAGCAGCCTGGTAACGCGCCGCAACGGCATGCGCAGTTTCGATTGGGTGGTGCTGGGCGCCTGCCTGTGGATCCTCGCTTCGGTGGCGTTCGCCCATGAAGGGCATGCGCCAACACCGCAACCGGCGCCGCAACCGATGGCCAGCGGTGGCGGCACCCGTGATGCACAGACCTGGTTCACCGACACTGTGCTCAAGGACCAGGACGGCCGCGAGTTGCGCTTCTACAGCGATGTGCTCAAGGACAAGGTGGTGATGCTCAATGTGATCTTCACCCACTGCAACGACGCCTGCCCGCTGATCACCCGCAAGCTGCGCGAGGTGCGCGAGGCCATGGGGCCGGAACTGGCGGCGCAGGTGACCTTCGTCTCGGTCAGCAGCGACCCGCTCAACGACACCCCCGAGGTGCTCAAGGCCTTTGCCCAGAAGCAGGGTGTGGATGGGCCGAACTGGTTGTTCCTCACAGGCGACAAGGCCAGCGTCGACCTGGTGCTGGGGCGCCTGGGCCAGTTCCTGCCCAGCCCCGAGCAGCACTCCACGCAACTGATCGCTGGCGACGTGGCCGGCAAGCGCTGGAGCAAGATCCGCCCCGATGCGCCACCCGCCGCCATCGCCCAGCGCATGCAGCTGCTGGCGCAACCCCTGGCGGGGCGGTGAACACCATGCACACGCCTATCCCTGTAGGAGCGGCCTTGTGCCGCGATCGGGCGCGCAGCGGCCGTGAATCAGGCGACGCTGATCTACCAGATCTACCGCATAGCCTTTCACTGCGGCCGCTGCGCGCCCGATCGCGGCACAAGGCCGCTCCTACAGGGGGCCGGCTCAAGGGGCTGGGACTTGCGCTGTGGCTGTTGTGCGCGCAAACCCACGCCCTCGACCTCACCGAACAGGAACAGGCCGGCAAACGCCTCTACCGCGAGGGCGTCTCCAGCAGCGATGCCCAGCTGCTGGCCCGGGTCGGCGCCAGCGGCATGAGCGTGCCGGCCAGCGTGTTGCCCTGCGCCGGTTGCCACGGCAACGATGGCCGCGGCCGCCCCGAAAGTGGGGTACGCCCACCGAGCCTGGATTGGCAGCGCCTGGCCCTGGGGCAGGGCGAGCGTGAGATGAACAGCCGGCGCTACCCGGCCTACGACGACGCCGGCCTGGCCCGGGTCATTCGCAGCGGTATCGACCCGGCCGGCAACCGCCTGGACCCGGCCATGCCGCGCTTCGAGCTGACCCTGGCCGACCAGCGCAACCTGACGGCCTACCTCAAGCGCCTGGCCCAGGAGCGTGACCCAGGGCTGGAGGACACGGTCCTGCGCCTGGGCACGCTATTGCCGCAAAGCGGGCCGCTGGCCGAGGCCGGGCGGGTGGCACGGGCGGTGCTGGAGGACGGTGTCGAACGACTCAATCAACAAGGCGGCATCCATGGCCGGCGTCTGCAACTGGTGAGCGTCGACCCCGGCTATGACCCCGTCACCACCGCCCAGGCCCTGGACCGCTTGCTGCATCAGGAGCAAGTGTTCGCCCTGGTGGCTCCCCTGGCGCCGTGGCTCGACAGCGCCACGCTAGAGCAGGCGGCGCTGCCGCTGATCGGCAGCACGCCGCGCAGCGGTGGCAACACCCAGGTGTTCGACCCGCTGCCCGGGCTGCCCCAGCAACTGCTCAGCGTGGCGCTGCACGCCCGCGCCGCCCTGGGCCTGGCGCCCGGCGAGTTGCAGGTGGTGTATGCCGGCGATGATCAGGCGCCGGCCGCCGATGTGCTGCGTGAACGTTTGCAGCAGTTGGGCTTCAGCCCAGGCCCGGCGCAGGCATTCAGCGGGCAGGCGGTGGCGGGCGAGGGCATCGTCTTTCTGGGCCGCGCCCAGGCCTTCACTGAGCTGGCCGCCGCGTTGCAGGCCGAGGGCCGCCAGCCCTACCTGCTGGCTGCGTCCAGCCAGGTGTCCGGCGCGTTGCCGAGCCTGGCCGCGCCCTGGTCGCAACGCCTGTTCCTGGCCTATCCCTTCGTGCCCGGGGACTGGACCGGGCAGGGCAGGGCGCTACTGGCTGGTGTGCAGCAACGCCAGGGCCTGGATGCCCGTCAGGCATCGCTGCAGGTCACCACCCTGAGCGCCTGGCGGGTACTCGAGGAGGCGTTGAAAGCCACCGGTCGCGATGCCAGCCGCGAACAGCTGGTCGCGGCCCTGGAGCAACTGCACGACCTCGAC
Source organism: Pseudomonas sp. UFMG81 (assembly GCF_015354575.1). Lineage (GTDB taxonomy): Bacteria > Pseudomonadota > Gammaproteobacteria > Pseudomonadales > Pseudomonadaceae > Aquipseudomonas. Next base: position 11,738 of record NZ_JACAFQ010000066.1, on the reverse strand, counting down.
ACCGGCCTCACCCCGGCCCTGAACTTCGGCCCCGGGCGACGACAGGGGCTGGCGGGTGCCCATGTGGTCCAGGTCAGCCTGCCCGGGCCGGGCTTTACCGAAGTGGCGGCGTACAGCGCCGTACCCGATATCCCCTGAACAGGAGGTGGCCATGCGTATCCTGATGCTGTGCCTGTTGCTGCTGGCCAGCGCCAGCCAGGCCGATACCCCGGCGGCGCGGGTCAACGGTGTGGAGATCGGCGTGCTGCGCCTGGAACGCTACTTCAGCGAATACCTGGCCGCCCAGGGCCGCGCGGTGACCAGCATCCGCAACCCCACGCTGTACAAGCGCCTGCGCGAGCAGGCGCTGGACGAACTGATCGACAAGGAGTTGTTGTGGCAGGAGGCCCAGCGCCAGGGTATTCATATCAGCGACGAACACGTACTGGCGCAGGTGGGGCAGGTCGAGGCGGCGTTCGGTAGCCCTGTGGTGTTCGAGCGCCGCCTGCAAGAGGCCGGTTTCGATCGCGCAGGGTTCGCTGACTACACTCGACAGGAACTGGCTGCCCAGCTGGTTTACGCCCGCCTGACGGCGGTCGAGGAACCCACCGACGCCGAAATCGCCGCCTTCCACCAGGCCAATCGGCAAAAACTGCAAGGGATGCAGAACCAAAGTGATAACACTTCTGTCTCAGCAACACAGGGCCAAGCGTTGGCTCGGGACGCGCTCGTCGCGCAGTTGCAGGCCCAGGCGCGGCAGTCGACGCGCCAACGTTTGCGCGAATCCGCTACAGTGGAGCGCGCCGACTGAGGGCTGCGGCGGGGGTTTCCCCACTATTGGGGGAACCGTTCAGGGCAATGTGCCATCAGCGTCCCCGGTTGTGGGGAAGCGCCTGCCACCATGCCCTGACGCCAGGAAAAAGCCTGTGCAAAAACAACGACTTGATAGTGGTGCGCAATGACCCTTCATGCCTGGCACGAAGCCTGCTCAAGCCTGTACAAGGCCGCACTTCGCAGACCGGGGAACCGGGTAGTTCATGGGAGTGGACCTTGGTGAACAGAGTATTGGTAGTCGATGACGAACAGACCCTTGCGCAGAATCTGCAGGCGTATTTGCAGGCGCAAGGCCTGGAGGTCCACCTCGCCCATGACGGTGCCAGCGGCATCGAACAGGCCGAGGCCCTGGCACCGGACGTGATCGTGCTGGATTACCGCTTGCCCGACATGGAGGGGTTTCAGGTCCTGGAGACCGTGCGCAGGAACAGGCAGTGCCATTTCGTGCTGATCACCGCCCACCCGACCGCCGAGGTTCGTGAGCGGGCCGCCGAGCTGGGTGTGAGCCATGTCCTGTTCAAGCCGTTCCCGTTGATGGAACTGGCCCGCGCGATCTTCGACCTGATGGGCATCAAGCGCCAGCGCAGGGCCACGGACACGCCAGCCGAAGGGTTCGTCGAACGACGCCAGAACAGGAACCAAGCGTTCCCCCTGCAGTTGTACGATGGCAGCTGGGTTTTGGCCGACCGCCGACGCAACGGTGCCGAGCCAGACAAGCCTGACGACGAACAACTGCTCACCGGGGAATAGCGGCGCCCAAGGTCCCCTTACCTGCGGCGCCGCCCCTGAGCGGAGTCGCAGGCCATGTCCCAGGCATTCGATGCAGATCCACTGGCCCAATCGCGGGGCAAGCCCGCGCCCACGCAGGCACCCGCAGACGCGTGGGAGCGGGCTTGCCCCGCGATTGCAGGCTACCCCCGCGACCTGCTGTCCCAGGCCCGCCAGCAAGCCGGTGAAGAGCGCCTGCTGGCCTGCCTCGAGCGCCTGGCCGGCGACGCCCCGGCCACGTTCACCCAACGCCTGGCCACCACCCTGCATTACCCGCCACTCGACACTCAGGCGCTGTTCGCCTGCACCCCGCTGTTCGCCCAGGTCAGCCTGGCCCAGTGCCTGAAGCGCGAATTCGCCCTGGTCGAGCACGCCGGTGAGCGCATCGGTGTGTTCGCCGATCCCTTCGACAACACTCGCCTGGCCTGGATCGACGATTGCCTGCAAGGCGCGCCGCTGTACCTGGTGCACGCGGCTGACCTGGCTGCGTTCCTCGCCCGCCACGAAGAAAGCTTCCACGCCGTCGATTCGCTCGAACACGAAGCCGAGGTCGGCGCCGAGGCCGACACCCTGCAGAAGCTGTCGCTGACCAGCATCAGCGAAGACCAGAGCCGGGTGGTCAAGCTGGTCAACTCGACCCTCTACGACGCCCTCAAGCAACACGCCAGCGATATCCACCTGGGCATGACCGGCCAAGGCCTGGTCATCAAGTACCGTATCGACGGCGTGCTCAACGGCGCCGGCAAGGCCAGTGGCAGCGCCTTCGCCGAGCAGGTGATCTCGCGCATCAAGGTGATGGCCGAGCTCGACATCGGTGAAAAGCGCGTGCCCCAGGACGGCCGTTTCAAGGTGGCCATCGGCGAGCGGCAGATCGACTTCCGGGTGTCGATCATGCCGAGCATCTTTGGTGAGGACGCGGTGCTGCGGGTGCTCGACAAGCAGGACCTGACCGACCAGGTCAGCGGCGTGTGCCTGCAAGCCCTGGGCTTCGAGGAACACACCCTGCGCGCGCTGCGCCGGCTGGCCGCCGAACCCTACGGCATGATCCTGGTCACCGGCCCCACCGGCAGCGGCAAGACCACCACGCTGTACGCCATGCTCAGCGAGATCAACCATGGCGTGGACAAGATCATCACCATCGAAGACCCGGTCGAGTACCAGCTGCCCGGCGTGTTGCAGATCCCGGTCAACGAGAAGAAGGGCCTGACCTTCGCCCGTGGCCTGCGCTCGATCCTGCGCCACGACCCGGACAAGATCCTGGTGGGTGAGATCCGCGACCCGGACACCGCTCAGATCGCCGTGCAGTCGGCGCTCACCGGGCACCTGGTGTTCACCACCATCCACGCCAACAACGTGTTCGACGTGATCGGCCGCTTCAGCCAGATGCAGGTCGACCCCTACAGCTTCGTTTCGGCGCTCAACGCCGTGCTGGCCCAGCGCCTGGTGCGCCTGGCCTGCACCCACTGCGCAGTGGCCTGCGAAACCGACGACGAACTGCTCGCGGCCTCCGGGTTGACCCGTGAGGCCGTGGCCGGCTGGCAGTTCGTCCGCGCCCAGGGCTGCGGCCAGTGCCGCGGCAGTGGCTACCGCGGCCGCAGCGCCATCGCCGAACTGCTGCACCTGGACGACGACCTGCGGCAGATGATCGTCGAACGCCGCCCCCTCTCGCAGATCAAGCAGCTGGCCTGCCAACGCGGCCTGCGCCTGCTGCGCGCCTCGGCCCTGGACCTGGTCCGCGCTGGCCGCACCACACTCGAGGAGATCAACCGTGTCACATTTATCGCCTGACAAATACTGCGCCGTGCTCGGCGCCGAGGGTGTCGGCCTGGGTCGCTGGCACGGTCGACAACACCAATGGCTGGGCAGCCGTGCCTTCAGCTGCGATGCCGCGCAACCGGCCTGGGCGGCGGCACTGGACGCCCTTGGCGCGCTGCTGGCCGAGCAGCCGATGCGCGGTGCCCAGTTGCGGGTGCTGCTGTCGGCGCGCTTCAGCCGCTTCTGCCTGGTGCCCTGGAGCGACGCCATCGGCACCCCGCGCGAGCTCGACGCCTACGCCCGGGCCTGCTTCGAAAACCTCTACGGCCAGGCGCTGGACGACTGGCGCATCGTGCTGTCGCCGGAGCCCGCCGGTGCCGCACGCATCGCCACGGCATTGCCCGAGGCGCTGCTGCAAGGCCTGCACGACCTCGGTCGGTTGAGCCGCCTGCGCCTGCGCTCGGTGCAGCCCTACCTGATGGCCGCCTACAACCGTTGCTCGGCCCAACTGGGGCAGGGCGACTTCCTCTTCGTGCTTGCCGAACCGCGCCGCAGCGTGTTGCTGCTGGCCGCCGGCGGCACCTGGCAACAGGTGCTAGCGCAAGGCTGCGCCGACACCGACCAGGCCTTGCAGGCGTTGATCGAACGCACCTGCGAGCTGGCCGGCCAGCAGCCGCCACGGGTGTACCTGCATGCGCCGGGGCGCCAGCAGGCATCGACGATCGCCGCGGTGCAGCTGTGCGGGGTGGCCACCGAGGCCGACCCGCTGTGCGCCATGTGGCGGGCGGTGGCCTGACATGCGCCGCCTCGACCTGGAATTCCAACCCCGCCAGAGCAGCCCGCTGGCCTGGTCGCTGCTGGCCCTGGCCGGCGCGGTGCTGGCAGTGCTGGTGCTGGCCCAGCAGCAACTGGTGAGCGAGCAACTGGGCCTGGAGGCCCGCGTGCATCAGCTCGAACTCAAACTCGGCCGCCGCCCGGCCACCGCCGCGCCGCAAAGCAGCGCGGTGCTGCGCGAACAGGCCGAGCGCCTGGCCCAGATGCGCAGCGTGTCGCAGCAGTTGCAGCGGCCCTGGCAGCAGCTGTTCGCCATGCTCGAAGCCATGCCCCAAGAGGATGTGGCGCTGCTCAGCCTCACCCCCGACGCACGCAAGGGCCAGGTGCGCATCAGCGCCGAGGCCCGCAACCTCGAAGCCATGTTGCAGTACCACCAGCGCCTGGAGCGCAGCGCCGAGCTCTCCGACGTGTCGCTGCTCAACCACGAAGTGGTGGCCGGGCAGGCCGAGCACCCGGTGCGCTTCAACCTCACCGCCACCTGGGAGACCGGCCATGCGCGTCCCTAGCCTGATCCTCCATGAAGCGGCGATGCGCCTGGGCCGCGCCGGCCTGGCCGCGGTGCTGGTGGCGGCGCTGGCCCTGGGCGTGGCGCTGGCCGGGGTGCTGCCGCAATGGCAAGCGGTGCGCGAACTGCGCGCCAGCGAGGCCGACGCCAGTGCCCAGGTCAAGCGCGTGGAACGCGGCGAGCTGAAGGTGCAGGCCAAGCCCGAGCAGCAGGTGCTCGACGACCTGCGCCAGCAGCTGCCCGGCCAGCCCCAGGCCAGCGAGGTGATCGAGCGCCTGTACCACCTGGCCAGCGCCGAGCGCATCAGCCTGGCCCGTGGCGAGTACGCCCTGGGCGTGGACCCCAAGACCCAGCTGGCGCGCTACCAGATCGTCCTGCCGGTGCGTGGCAGCTACCCGCAGATCCGCGGCTTCCTCAAGGCGCTGCTGAGCCAGTTGCCCACCGTGGTGCTGGAAGACCTGGAGCTGCAACGCAAGCGGATCGGCGAGCGTGAGCTCAGCGGCCGGGTACGCATGACCCTTTACCTGTCGAGGTCGTGATGAACATTCAGCGCGCGGTGATGTGGGGTGGGTTCCTGAGCTTGAGCGCGGCACTGGCGTGGGCGCCGGGGCATTGGTTCGGCACGCAAGACGAGGTGGCCCCGATCGCCGGCAAGCCGGCTCCCACAGGTGCAGCGGCGACCACGAAACCTGTGGCAGCTGGCTTGCCAGCGATGGCGGCGGCACAGGCTTCCAAAGATCTCTTCCCCGCCCAGCAATGGACCGTCCCGCAAACCCTGGCCACCGTCACCGAACAACCGGTAATCGCCGCCCCCGTGGTGGTGGCCCCGACCGCCCCCGAGCTGCCGTTCCAGTTCGTCGGCCGTCTGGGCGATCGCGACGACCTGCAGGTGTTCCTGCAAAGCGGCGAGAAACTCTACGTCGTGCGCCAAGGCGACGTGATTGACGACACCTACCGCCTCGACCGGGTCTCGGCCACCGAGCTGAGCCTGGTCTACCTGCCACTGCACCAGTCACAGACCCTGTCTGTCGGGAGCGCACCATGAAGCCTTCGAAGTTGTGCAAGCCTGCTCCGTTCATGCTGCTGGCGCTGTGCGTGGCCATCGCTGGATGTGGCTCCAGTGCGGTGCGCAAGGACAGCGCCGAGCTGATGAAAGAAGGGCAGTACGAGGCCGGTATCGCCCGCCTGGAAGAAGCCCTGCGCGACGACCCGCGCGACACCGAGCTGAACATCGCCCTGGCCCATGGCCGCCAGGAGGCGGTCGAGGCGCTGCTGACCCAGGCCGACAGCGACCGCATCCGCCACGATTTCGCCGGTGCGCGCATGGGCTATGGCCGGGTGCTGACCATCGAGCCGAACAACCGCCGCGCCCAGGAAGGCATCCGCCAGCTGGAGCTGATCCGCACCCTTGACGAGCGCGTCGCCCTGGGCCAGGCGGCGCTGCGCCAGGGCGACCTGTTCGGCGCCGAGCGCTACATGCGCGAAGTGCTGCGCCTGGACCCGCAGAACCAGAAGGGCATCATCCTGCGCAGCGACATCGAGAACGTCCAGGCGCGCACCGCCACGCCCTATCCGCAGCTGCGCAGCAAGCTGGAGCGGCCGGTCACCCTGGAGTTTCGCGACGCCAACCTCAAGACCATCTTCGAGGTGCTGGCCCAGGTGGCGGGGATCAACTTCATCTTCGATCGCGACCTGCGCCCGGACATGAAGGCCACCATCTTCGTGCGCGAGGTGCGCATCGAAGACGCCGTGGCCTTGCTGCTGGAGCAGAACCAGCTGCGGCAGAAGATCGTCAACGACAACACCCTGCTGATCTACCCGGACTCGCCGCAGAAGACCAAGGACTACCAAGAGCTGGTCATGCGCACCTTCTACCTGACCAGCATCGACGCCAACACCGCGATGAACATGGTCAAGACCATGCTCAAGACCCGCGACGTGTTCGTCGACGAACGCCTGAACACCATGACCATCCGCGACACCCCCGACGCGGTGCGCATGGCCGAGAAACTGTTGCAGTCCCAGGACCAGTCCAACCCTGAGGTGGTGCTGGAGGTGGAGGTGATGGAGGTGGCCCGTGCGCGCATCCTCGACCTCGGCCTGCAATGGCCCAACACCTTCGGTGTGCTCACCAGCGACGGCAAGCCGGTCAGCGTGCTCGACCAGCTGCGCGGCATCGACTCCAGCCGCATCAGCATCTCACCGGCGCCGCAGGCCAAGATCAACGCCCAGGACAAGGACATCAACACCCTGGCCAGCCCGGTGATCCGCGTCAGCAACCGCGAGCAGGCGCGCATCCACATCGGCCAGCGGGTGCCGATCATCAGCGCCACCTCGGTGCCGTCCACCCAAGGGCCGGTGATCACCGAGAGCGTCACCTACCTGGACGTGGGCTTGAAGCTCGAAGTACAGCCCACCGTGCACCTGAACAACGAAGTGGCGATCAAGGTGGCGCTGGAGGTGAGCAACGCCACGCCGCTGGAGGCCACCCGCCAGGGCACCATCCCGGTCCAGGTCGACACCCGTAACGCCCAGACCACCCTGCGCCTGCACGACGGCGAGACCCAGGTGCTGGCCGGCCTGGTGCGCAACGACCACAACGCCAGCGGCAACAAGATCCCGGGGCTCGGCGACATCCCTGGCCTGGGCCGGCTGTTCGGCAGCAACAAGGACGACATGAGCAAGTCCGAGCTGGTGCTGGCGATCACCCCGCGCATCGTGCGCAACCTGCCGTACCAGAGCCCGTCGGACATGGAGTTCGGCACCGGCACCGAGTCGAGCATGCAGGTGCGCCAGATGGCCCTGCCGCAGCCGGCCAGCAGCCTGCCGACCGACGACGCCGACGATCAGCCGGCGGTCCAGGGCCAGATGGCTGCTCGGGCCAACTCGAGCCCACGGCCATGAAACGCCGCCAGCGCGGTTTCAGCCTGATCGAGGTGGTGCTCACCCTGGCGCTGCTCGGGCTGCTGGCCAGCATGGCCGCGCCGCTGACCGAGACCGTGGTGCGCCGGGGCAAGGAGCAGCAGCTGCGCGAGGCGCTGTACCAGATCCGCGATGCCCTGGACGCCTACAAGCGCGCCTTCGACGCCGGCTACATCGAGAAGCGCCTGGACGGCAGCGGCTACCCGCCGAACCTGCAGGTGCTGGTGGACGGTGTGCGCGATGTGCGCAGCGCCAAGGGCGCCAAGTTCTACTTCCTGCGGCGCATCCCCCACGACCCGCTGCTGGCGGCCAAGGCCGACGACGGCGGCGCCTGGGGCCTGCGCGCCTACGACAGCAGCCCGGACAACCCGCGCGAAGGCCAGGACGTCTACGACGTGTACTCCAAGGCCCGGGGCAAGGGCCTGAACAACATCCCCTACGGGCAATGGTGACGGCGATGAAACGCAGCCAAGGCTTCACCCTCATCGAGTTGCTGGTGGTCATGGCCATCATCGCCACGCTGATGACCATCGCTCTGCCGCGCTACTTCAACAGCCTGGAAGCCTCGCGCGAGGCCACCTTGCGCCAGAGCCTGGCGGTGCTGCGCGAAGCGCTGGACCACTACTACGGCGACACCGGGCACTACCCCGACTCGCTGGAACAGCTGGTGGAGCAGCGCTACCTGCGCAACACCCCGGTCGACCCGATCACCGAGCGCCGCGACGCCTGGGAGCTGGTGCCACCGCCCGAGGGCGTGGCCGGCGGTGTCGCCGACATCAAGAGCGGAGCCACAGGGAGGGCGCGTGATGGCAGCCTCTATGCCGAATGGTGAAGCCGGCTTCACCTACCTGGGCGTGCTGCTGCTGATCGCCGTCAGCAGTATTGCCCTGGCCGCCACCGGCACCCTGTGGGCCACCGGCATCCAGCGTGAGCACGAGCGCCAGTTGCTGTGGGTGGGCGGGCAGTATGCCCAGGCCCTGCGCAGCTACTACCGCGCCTCGCCTGGCCTGGCCCAGTACCCGCAGGAGCTGGCCGAGCTGGTCGAGGACAACCGCTTCCCGCAGCCGCAGCGGCACCTGCGCAGGCTTTACCGCGACCCGATCACCGGCAGCGACGACTGGGGCCTGATGCGTGCGGTCGATGGGCGCATCACCGGGGTGTACAGCCGGTCGCAGGCTTTGCCGCTCAAGCGCAATGGGTTCGACGCCCTGTGGAGCGGGTTCGAGGGCCTGGAGCACTACAGCGACTGGCAGTTCGTCGCCGAGCAGGCGTTCAGCGAAAGCGCCGCCGGCAGCACCCAGCACGCCGGCGCGGGAGAGGCGCCATGAACCGCTGTGCGCTGCTGCTCGGCCTGTGCCTGGCGTTGCTGTGGGCGCCGGCCTGGGCCAATGAAGAAGACGAGATGAAGGGCTTCATCGTCGACAACACCATCTCGCACATCGGCCACGACTTCTATTACGCCTTCACCGACCGCCTGCGTGCCACCAGCCGCCTGGATTTCAACCTGGTGGTGCGCGAACGCCCGGATGCCCGCTGGGGCAGCCTGGTGACGGTGGAGTACGAGCGCGAAGTGCTGTACCGGCGCTTTTTGCCGCCCAACACCACGCAACTCAACGACGAGGCCATCGCGGCCGCCGACCTGGTCAGGCAGCAGATTGTCCAGCGCAAATTGCAACGGCTGCTGCAGGACACCACCGATCTGGAGAGGGATGAGCTATGAGCAAGCACGGACTCCACTGTCTCGCCGCCGGCCTGCTGGTCGCCGGCATCAGTTGCCAGGCGCTGGCCACCGAGCTGGTGTACACGCCGGTCAACCCGGCCTTCGGCGGCAACCCGCTCAACGGCACCTGGCTGCTGAACAACGCCCAGGCGCAAAACGACCACGACGACCCTGACCTCAAGGACCGTACTTCGGCCTTTGCCGGCACCAGCGCCCTGGAGCGCTTCAGCAACCAGCTGGAGTCGCGGCTGCTGGGGCAGTTGCTGGACAACATCGGCAACGGCCAGGGCGGCAGCATGGCCACCGACGCCTTCCTGATCGACGTGATCGATGACTCGGGTTCTCTGAGCATCCGGGTCACCGACCGGGCCAGCGGGGAAGTTTCGATCATCGATGTGAGCGGCCTGAACCCCTGAGAGGGACTGGCATTTACCGGGGAGAGAACACCATGAAACGTCTGCTGAGCACATTGCTGATCCTCGCCGCCCTGCATGGTTTGCAAGGCTGCGGCCTGCGCGAGCCGATGCCGGCCGAGCAGGACTCCGAGACCCCGACCCTGACCCCACGGGCCTCGACCTACTACGACCTGATCAACATGCCGCGCCCACGCGGGCGGTTGATGGCGGTGGTGTATGGCTTCCGCGACCAGACCGGGCAGTACAAGCCGACCCCGGCCAGCTCGTTCTCCACCAGCGTCACCCAGGGTGCGGCGAGCATGCTGATGGACGCGCTCAACGCCAGTGGTTGGTTCGTGGTGCTGGAGCGTGAGGGGCTGCAGAACCTGCTGACCGAGCGCAAGATCATCCGTGCCTCGCAGAAAAAAGCCGACGTGCCGGAGAACATCCAGGCCGAGCTGCCGCCGTTGCAGGCGGCCAACCTGATGCTCGAGGGCGGCATCATCGCCTACGACACCAACGTGCGTAGCGGCGGGGAGGGGGCGCGCTACCTGGGCATCGACATTTCGCGGGAGTACCGGGTCGACCAGGTGACCGTCAACCTGCGGGCGGTGGATGTGCGCACCGGGCAGGTGCTGGCCAATGTGATGACCAGCAAGACCATCTACTCGGTGGGGCGCAGCGCGGGGGTGTTCAAGTTCATCGAGTTCAAGAAGCTGCTGGAGGCGGAGGTGGGGTACACCACCAACGAGCCGGCGCAGCTGTGTGTGCTGTCGGCGATCGAGGCGGCGGTGGGGCACTTGCTGGCGCAGGGGATCGAGCGGCGGTTGTGGCAGGTGGCGCAGGGGGGGGATTCGGCGGTGTTGGACAAGTACCTGAGTCAGTATCAGCAGCCTTGAGGGGTTGGGCGGTTTTTGCTGGTGTCATGGGCTGATCGTCGTGGGTGATCTCCTCTGTAGGAGCCGGCCTTGCCGGCGAAGAGGCCCGATTGGTTGGTGCATACCATTGATCTGGCGCCAGGGGTTGGTTGGGGCTTCTGGCGTTTCTTTTATTTTGGTGGTTTGCTGAGTTGGTAGTTGGTAGTTGGTAGTTGGTAGTTGGTTTGGGGGTTGTGAGCATATCCATTTGCGAGGGTGACGCTTATTCACCTTTCCGCCCTTACGGCGGGTCACTTTTTGAAGCATCAAAAAGTAACCAAAAAATGCTCGCTCCATTCATACGGCCCCTACGCTGCGCTCCGGGGTTCCCTCACTCCGGTCTTGCTCCCGGGAGTACGCACCGAAGGGCCATCCATGGCCCATCGGTGCTCGACGGGCATCCATGCCCGTCGCCTCCCTCCGCAAGCCCTCCGTTCGGCCTCCTGAAGTCGCGAAGTTAGGGGCGGCGCCTGTATTGGCGCAGCTGTCGCTAGTTGATTGTTTTGTTGAACTTCAAATTGCAATCGCTGGCAAGTCGTAGCGGCGAACCGCAGCTCCCACAGGTACTGCGCTGAGCTCGAAATTTTCGCGGTCACTGTGGGAGCCGGCTTGCCGGCGATGAGGCCATTACAAACAATACATCAATAACAATTAAATACGATCCGCTCTTGCTCTTGCTCTTGCTCTTGCTCTTGCTCTTGCTCTTGCTCTTGCTCTTGCTCTTGCTCTTGCTCTTGCTCTTGCTTCTAAGTGCGCGATAGTCCAGTCACCGCCAAACGCGACTTCAGGAGGCCGAACGGAGGACTTGCGGAGCGGGGCGATGGGCATGGATGCCCATCGAGCACCGATGGGCCATGGATGGCCCTTCGGTGCGTCCACGCGGGAGCAAGGCCGGAGTGAGGGAACCCCGAAGCGAAGCGTAGGGGCCGGATGATGGGAGCAGGCGGTTTTGCTGGGCCTGTCCCGTGACAACGGACGCCAAAAAGCTGGCTATTTAGCCTTCTGCCTTAAGCTCTTGGCATATTCGTTCGGAGAACGGTAGCCAAGGGCGGAGTGCAGCCGACAGCTGTTGTAAAAACCATGAACATAGCTGGCGATGGCTAGTTGAG
>NZ_JACAFQ010000065.1 GCF_015354575.1 Pseudomonas sp. UFMG81 | reverse complement strand
CCCCATTTCTTCCCCTACCTCACCGTTTCCCCCGACCTCACCCCCGAAGCCGCCCGCAGCGAAGCCACCTCGCTGATGGACTGCCTGCGCGAAGTCCTCGACCTCTACTTCGACACCGACTGCGAAGAGCAGCGCCAAACCCTGCTGAACACCTGCATCTACCTGAACCAGCTGCTCTACCCGCTGGTGCGCCGCGAAACAGGAGCCCAGCCATGACCACCCAACCCGACCAGGCGAGCACCGCGGGCGTTACCCCCTGCCTTGAGCTCTACCGCATCCAGCCCGGTATCCCGTTCCAACACGCCTTCGACGAGCTGTCGGTTTTGCTCGGCTGTATCCGCCACCTCACCACCGAAGCCGAAATGGAAGGCGACCTGGTGGCCGGCAGCTCGGCGCGCATCCTCAGCGCCCTGGCCAAGGCGCTGATCGATGACATGGAGGTTGGCCTGGGCCGCTGAGATCGCGAGCTTTGCGCATAACGCCTGTAGGAGCGGCCTTGCCGGAGCGCCGGACCGGCCGGAAAGGGCCGCGCAGCGGCCCCAGGATTTCAAGTACGCCTCAAGATTGCTGGGGCCGCTACGCGGCCCTTTCGCGACACAAGGCCGCTCCTACAGGGGGTATGCGCATTTCCGAGCAGGCCTGTATAGGTCCCCAAAAACAAAGCCCCGGCACTGGCCGGGGCTTTGTTCATTCAGGCGACGCTACTCGCCACGCCTTGGGCCTCTTTAGGCGCCAGGCGGAAGGTGTAGTACAGCACCGTCAGCAACACCAGGAACGCCGGGCCGATGTACAGCGCCACGCGGGTGTCCGGGAAGTACGCCATCAGCCCCACCACCAGCACCAGGAACGCCAGCGCCAGGTACGAGCTCAGCGGCCACAGCCACATACGGTACTTCAGCGCATTACGCTCGGCAGTGGACAGCCCGGCGCGGAACTTGAGCTGCGCCAGCAGGATCATCACCCAGGTCCAGATCGCGCCGAAGGTGGCGATCGAGGTCACCCAGACGAACACCTTCTCCGGCACCAGGTAGTTGGCCAGCACGCCCAGCAGCAGCGCGCCGATCGACAGCAGCAGCGCATTGCGCGGCACGCCGTTCTTCGAGGTGCGGGCAAAGGCCGCCGGGGCCTGGCCGTTCTGCGCCAGGCTGTAGAGCATGCGCCCGGTGCTGAAGATGCCGCCGTTGCAGGACGACAGCGCGGCGGTGATCACCACGAAGTTGATGATGCCGGCCGCGGTCTTGATCCCCAGGCGCTCGAAGGTCATCACGAACGGGCTGCCCTGGCTGCCGATCTCGTTCCACGGGTAGATCGACAGGATCACGAACAGCGCGCCCACGTAGAACAGCAGGATGCGCCAGAACACCGAGCCGATGGCCTGGGGGATGGTTTTCTGCGGGTTGCGTGCTTCGCCGGCGGTCAGGCCAATCATCTCCACGCCCAGGTAGGCGAACATCACCATCTGCAGCGACATCAGCACGCCGGTCACGCCGTTGGGCATGAAGCCGCCGTTGCTCCACAGGTTGGAGATGCCCATGGCCACGCCGTCATTGCCGAAACCGAAGGCGATCACACCGATGCCACCGAGCACCATTGCGATGATGGTGACGATCTTGATCAGGGCGAACCAGAACTCGAACTCGCCGAACGCCTTGACCGCGATCAGGTTGATCGCGCCCATGCTGCCCAGCGCCATCAGCGCCCAGATCCAGCGCGGCACGTCGGGGAACCAGATGCCCATGTAGATGGCCACCGCGGTGATCTCGGCAACGCAGGTCACCAGCCACAGGAACCAGTAGTTCCAGCCGGTGAGGAAGCCCGCCAGCGGGCCGAGGTAGTCTTGGGCGTAGCGGCTGAAGGAGCCGGCGACCGGGTTGTGCACGGCCATCTCGCCGAGGGCGCGCATGATCACCAGGATGGCCAGGCCACCGATGATGTAGGAGAGCATGATGGCAGGGCCGGCCATTTCGATGGCCTTGGCCGAACCGAGGAACAGGCCGACGCCGATACAGGCGCCGAGGGCCATCAGACGGATGTGCCGTTCGCCCAGCTCGCGCTTGAGCGGGCCGCCCTGGGCGGACTCGCCCTGGACTGGGTGGTTGCCGACTGGCATAGCAATACAACCTCATTTTGTTATTGGATTTGACCTTCGTGCAGCACCGGCCGCGCCGATAAGCGGGGCGTCGTCTCGCCAGGCAGCCTTGTGGGCCGGCCTGTCCACCGGGCGCGGGGCACCGGCGGGTCGAAGGGGTCGAGCAGTATAGGAAGGCACCAGCAGGGCTTTTCACTATATACAGTGGGAAATTTGGCGAGAATTCTCGGGCCAAACCCCATTCATGGAGGGGCATCACCGCCTCACTCCACCCACGCACAGGAATGGGGCAGCTACCTTAACAACATTGCCGAAGAATGGAAGTCGCACCAAAGGCGCATGTTCATACTCGACTAATCGAAGGCTCCTACAAATTTTTCACCAAGTCCGGGCACCGTCTAAGCTTCAGACAAGTAACGCGAAAATACCTGGCCGGACTCAAGACTATGGGCGCACTGTGGCAATCGGAACCAAGCAGTACGGAAGCACCCAAAGCACCCCAGGCTGACACTCCACCGCCAAAACCTGCGCGCCAGCGCCGCCTGTGGTGGCGGCTGATCCTGCTGATCCTGATCGTCGGCCTGGTGGCCGTGGGCTTCGCCGCCTGGGACGAGATCCAGACCTCGCGCGTGCAGTCGCGCGAATTCAGCAAGCTGGCCAGCACCCTCACCTACCAGCTCGAACCCGGCCCCAGCGATGCCATCGTCTACCCTGGCGACGGCCCGTTCGATAAACGCCTGGGCTACAGCGCACTGGGCGAATTCCTGCCGCGCCTGCTCAAGCGCGACTACCTGATCAACCAGCAGGTGCGTTTCTCCCCGGCACTGATGAACTACGTCGACCATGGCCTGTTCGTACCCTACGTGGAGAAGATCCAGGCCGGCCTGTCGATCACCGACTGCCGCGGCGACATGCTCTACCAGTACAACTACCCGCAGCACCTGTACCCCAACTTCGCCGCGATCCCACCGGTGATGGTCAACAGCCTGCTGTTCATCGAGAACCGCGAGCTGCTCGACCCCAAAGACCCGCAGAACAACCCGGCGGTGGACTGGCCGCGGTTCGCCAAGGCCGCCTACAGCCAGGTGGCCAAGTACTTCGCCCTGCCCGGCCAGTCGGCCGGCGGCAGCACCCTGGCCACCCAGCTGGAGAAATACCGCCACTCGCCCGACGGGCTGACCGTGTCCGGTGCCGAGAAGATCCGCCAGATGATCTCGGCCAGCGTGCGCGCCTACCAGGGCGGGCCGGACACCACCGAGGCGCGCGAACGCATCGTGCGCGACTACCTCAACAGCGTGCCGCTGTCGGCGGTGCCCGGCCACGGTGAGGTGCATGGCATGGCCGAGGGCCTGCGGGTGTGGTACGGCGCCGATTTCGACCAGGTCAACCAGGCGCTCACCGCCACCGCCAGCGACGAGAAGAGCATGGCCGAACGCGGCTTGGCCCTGCGCCAGGTACTGTCGTTGATGATCGCCCAGCGCCGCCCTTCGCATTACCTGTCCAAGGGGCGTATCGAGCTGGCCGAGCTCACCGACTCGCACATCCGCGTGCTGGCCGCCAACGGCATCATCGACGGGCCGCTGGCCGACGCCGCGCTGGCCAGCAAGGCGGTGTACCGCGACTGGGTGGCGCAACCGACCATCGTGCCGATCATCACCAACAAAGGCATCAGCCTGGCGCGCAACCGCCTGGCGGCGATGCTCAACCGGCCGCTGTACGACCTCGACCGCCTCGACGTATCGGCCACCAGCACCTTGCAGGCCGACCTGAACGTGCAGGTCAGCCAGTACCTGAAGAACCTCGCCGACCCGGCGTTCGCCGCGCAGATGGGGCTGATCGGCGAGCGCCTGCTCACCAGCAAGACCACCGACCAGGTCAGCTACAGCTTCACCCTGTTCGAACGCACCGCCGACGGCTCGCGGGTGCGGGTGCAGACCGACAGCACCAACCAGCCCTTCGACATCAACGAGGGCAGCAAGCTGGAGCTGGGCTCCACCGCCAAGCTGCGGGTGCTGACCACCTACCTTGAGATCATCGCCGAGCTGCACGACAAATATGCCGGCAAGCCGCCTGCGGAACTGAAGAAGGTGCCGGTGGCCGAACTCGACCGCATCAGCCAGTGGTCGCTGGAATGGCTGATGCTGAACCAGAAGAACCAGAGCCTGGATGCCATGCTCGACGCGGCACTCGACCGCAAGTACTCGGCCAACACCGGCGAGGCGTTCTTCACCGGCGGCGGCATGCATGTGTTCAACAACTTCCGCAAAGAGGACAACAACCGCAACCCAACGCTCAAGGACGCCCTGCGCGAATCGATCAACCTGCCGTTCATCCGCCTGATGCGCGACCTGGTGCGCTACGTCACTTATCAGCAGCCGTTCAACCGCGAACCGTTGCTCAAGGATGACGCCGACCCACGGCGCCAGGAATACCTGGCGCGCTTCGCCGACCGCGAAGGCAGCAACTACATGATGCGGTTCTGGAAGAAGTACCAGCGCAAGACCTCACAACAGCGCCTGGACACCTTCCTCGACAGCATGCGCGTCACCCCCCAGCGCCTGGCTGCGGCGCACCGCTACCTGTTCCCCGAGGCCGGCCAGGAAACCTTCAACCGTTTCGTGCGCGCCCACAGCAAGGACGACAAGCTGGCCATGGCCAAGCTCACCGACAGCCGTCTGGTGGAAATGTACGAGGCCTATGGCCCGGGCAAGTACGACCTGCCCGACCAGGGCTACATCGCCAAGGTGCACCCGCTGGACCTGTGGATGCTCGGCTACCTGCTGAAGAACCCCGGCGCCTCGCTCAAGGACACCCTCAACGCCAGCCGCTTCGAGCGCCAGGAGGTGTACAGCTGGCTGTTCAAGAGCCGCCACCAGGGCGCCCGCGACAGCCGTATCCGCACCATGGTCGAGATCGAGGCCTTCACCGATATCCACCAGCGCTGGAAGCGTGTCGGCTACCCGTTCGACCACCTGGTGCCGTCGCTGGCCACCGCCATCGGCAGCTCCGGCGACCGCCCTGCCGCACTGTCGGAGCTGGTCGGGATCATCCAGAACGATGGCGTGCGCCTGCCCACCCTGCGCATCGACACGCTGCACTTCGCCCAGGGCACGCCCTACGAAACCCAACTGCTCAGCGACCCCGACCGTGGCCAGCGGATCCTCCCGGTGGAAGTGGCCCGGGCGCTCAAGGGGGCGATGTCGCAGGTGGTCGACGCCGGTACCGCGCGGCGCATCTCCGGCAGCTTCAAGCTGCACGACGGCACGCCGCTGGTGATGGGCGGCAAGACCGGCACCGGCGACAACCGCATCGAAAGCTTCGGTGCCGGTGGCCGGTTGATCGGCTCGCGCTCGCTGAACCGCACGGCGACCTTCGTGTTCTTCCTCGGCGACAACCACTTCGGCACCCTCACCGCCTTCGTACCGGGCCGCAGCGCCGAGGCGTTCACCTTCACCTCGGCGCTGCCGGTGCAGGTGCTCAAGGGCATGGCGCCGATCCTCATGCCCTACCTGGAGCCGAACAATCCCAACGCCTGCAAGGCGCCGCAGGTGGCGTTGCAACCCGTTCAACGCAACGACCTATCGAGCAACTAGATGATAATCATCTGCATTTGAGGGCTTGTCTTTAGATATATCTTGAGTAATATCTTGCGATATATCGAAACAGACGGAGCCCTTGCGCCATGCGCGATCATTCCTCTCATGACCCCTTCGAACGCCGCTCTGGCCGCGGCGAACGTGGCCCGCGGGTGTTCGCCCCGGGTGACCTGAAACTGCTGATGCTGTCGATGCTGGCCGAGCAACCCGGCCACGGCTACGACCTGATCCGCCAGATCGAGAACCTGTTCGACGGCAGCTACAGCCCAAGCCCCGGGGTGATCTACCCGACCTTGAGCTACCTCGAAGAGGCCGAGCTGATCAGCGGCCAGATCCAGGGCAGCAAGCGCCTCTACGCCATCACCGACGCCGGCCGCCACGCACTGAGCGAGCAAGCGGTCGCCCTCGACGGTGTGCGCATGCGCATCGAAGTGAGCAAGCGGGCCCTGCGCGGCCATGACCGCCCCCCGGAAATCCATGAAGCCGTCGGCAACCTGCGTCATGCCCTGCACATGCACAGCGGCCGCTGGACAGCCGACGAGATCGAGCGGGTGCGCACCCTGCTCAACGACACTGCCAAGGCCATCGCCTCTGGGCCGGCCGTTACGGAGAACACCCCATGAGTGACAGCATCCACCGCGTCAACCACGAGATCCGCCAGCGCCGCCTGGTCGTGCTGCGGGTCAGCGACCTGACCCCGCGCATGCGCCGCGTTACCCTCGGCGGCGCCGAGCTGGCCGGTTTCACCAGCGTCGGCACGGACGACCACATCAAGCTGCTGTTTGCCTGCACGCCCGAGGAGCAGGTGGCCATCGACGCCCGCAACCTGGGCCGCGACGGCGGCGCCCGGCCAACCATGCGCGAGTACACGCCACGGCGTATCGACCTGGTGAACCTTGAGCTGGATATCGATTTCGTCCTGCACGGCGACGGCCCTGCGTCCACCTGGGCGGCCCAGGCGGCACCCGGGCAGACCCTGGATATCGCCGGGCCTCGGGCCTCGATGGTGGTGCCGGATATCTTCGACAGCTACCTGCTGATTGGCGACGAAACGGCGATCCCGGCCATTGCCCGGCGCCTGGAAGAGCTACCGGCGGGGCGCCAGGTGCTGGCGGTGATCCAGGTCGAGGATGAACAGGAGCGCCAGCCACTGGCGAGCAAAGCGCAGGTCGAGGTGATCTGGGTACGCCGGCATGAGGAAGATGTGCTGGAGCGGGTGAAACACCTGGCGTTGCCCGAAGGCCGGCTGTACGGCTGGGTAGCCCTGGAGAAGGCCCTGACCCGCCAGGCCAAGGCGCTGCTGCTGGAAAAGGGTGTGCCGGAAGATGCACTCAAGGCCGCGGCTTACTGGCGTGCGGATGGTACGGCTGACGACGAGTGAAACCGTGCTGTACCGGAACATCCCTGGGGCCGCTACGCGCCCCTTTCGCGACACAAGGCCGCTCCTACAGAGGATCGCATTCTGCTGTAGGAGCGGCCTTGTGTCGCGAAAGGGGCGCGCAGCGGCCCCAGCATTATCGCAAACCTCGCCCCCGCCACCGATCCACCCCCAGCAACATCAGCCCGATCCCCCAGAACCCCGCCAGCACCGCCAGGGCATTGACCATCACCTGCCCATACCCCAACCGCGCCACATCGACGAAGGGATACGGGTACACCCCGATCTCGTGCCCGCGCAACAGCACAAAGGCGAAGTACAACGCCGGATACAGCGTCCACGCCGCCAGGTGCCAGAGCCGCAACTGCCCCTTGGGCACCTCGGCCCACCAATACAGGATGAACAGCACCGGCATCACGTCGTGCAGCAGCTCATCCGCCAGCCATTGCCAACCCTGGGGTTGCCACAGGTGTCGCAGCAGCAGGCTGTAGGCCAGCCCCACCAGCACGATGCTGGCGGCGATGCATGAGCTCACTGGCGGAGAGATCAGCCAGCGCCTGGCCGCCGATTCATGGCCGAATGCGGCCTGGCTCAACACCGTGGCCACCAAGGTGTTGCTCAGCACGGTGAAGTAGCAGAACAGGTTGACCAGCCCGCCGACCAGGCTGGCCTGCTCCTGCCAGCGCCCGAGCAACACCAGGTACAGCTGGATCGCCAGGCCGCTCCAGCCCAGCACGGCGGCGAAGGTCAGCCAAGGGCGGCGCGGCATCAGCCTTTGCGCTGCAATTTCACATACAGCTGCTCGACCTTCTCCCGCGCCCAGGGCGTCTTGCGCAAGAAGGTCAGGCTGGACTTGATGGTGGGGTTGCTCTTGAAGCAGCGGATATCGATGCGCTCGGCCAGGCCCTGCCATTGATAGTGCGCCACCAGCTCGGTGAGGATCTGCTCGAGGGTCTTGCCGTGCAGCGCGTTGTGTTGGGCCGTGCTCATGCCTGTGCTCCAGGTTCGGGAAGGTGCGCACCTTACACGAGTGTAGTGAGCTCTGCGCGCTCCCCGTGTAGGAGCGGCCTTGTGCCGCGAAAGGGCTGCGCAGCGGCCCCAGGATTTCAGCCTCGCCACAAATTGCCGGGGCTGCTGCGCAGCCCGTTCCGGCCGGTCCGGCGCCCCGGCAAGGCCGCTCCTACAACTAGCGCCAGCACTGAAGCCAACGCCACCAACAAAAACCACTGGCCAGCAGCAAAACCTCTGTGCTGAAATAGTGATGTTATAGTGTAACAACAAAACATCTCTGCCAAGGAACGCCCCATCCCCATGCGTCACATGCCGCTCCACCTCTCCCCCCTCGCCGTCGCGCTGTGGCTGGCCTCGCCCGCCAGCCACGCCGTCGAGCTGCAACCTCAGGTGATCACCGCCAACCCCTTGGGCAGCACCCAACTGGCCGCCCCCAGCACCGTGCTCGAAGGCGATGCACTGCTGCAACAGCAGCACGGCAGCCTGGGTGAAACCCTCAACAAGCAGCCCGGCGTCGCCTCCACCTGGTTCGGCCCCGGCGCCAGCCGCCCGGTGATCCGCGGCCTGGATGGCGACCGTATCCGCATCCTGCGCAACGGCGTCGGCGCCCTGGATGCCTCGTCGCTGTCCTATGACCACGCCGTGCCGCTGGACCCGGTCACCGTCGACCGGGTCGAGATCGTGCGCGGCCCGGCCGCCCTGCTGTACGGCGGCAACGCCATCGGCGGGGTGGTCAATACCTTCGACAACCGCATCCCCGACGCGCCCATCGACGGCATCCACGGTGCTGGCGAGTTGCGCTACGGTGGCGCCGACACCACCCGCAGCAGTGCCGGAAAACTGGAGGCCGGCAACGGCACCTTCGCCTTGCATCTGGACGCCAACAGCCGCCAGTTCAACGACCTGCGCATCCCCGGTTATGCCCGCAGCTCGAAGGTGCGCGACGCCGACGAGCCCGGCAGCAAGCACCGCCTGGAGAACAGCGACGGCCGCCAGGACGGCGGCGCGATCGGCGGCAGCTACCACTGGGACCACGGCTATACCGGCCTGTCCTACAGCCGCTACGACAGCAACTACGGCTCGGTGGCCGAGCCCGGCGTGCGCCTGGACATGCAACAGGACCATTACGGCTTCGCCTCGGAACTGCGCGACCTCGACGGGCCGTTCAGCTCGGTCAAGCTCGACGCCGGCTACACCGACTACCAGCACCGCGAGATCGAAAGCGGCGAAGTGCACACCACGTTCAAGAACAAGGGCTACGAGGCGCGCATCGAGGCCCGTCACCAGCCGCTCGGCCCGGTCGAAGGGGTGATCGGCGCCCAGGTCAGCCGCAACGAATTCTCCGCCTTGGGTGAAGAGGCCTTCGTTCCGCACACCGACACCGACAGCCTGGCGCTGTTCATGCTCGAGCAATGGCAGGCCAGCGAACGCCTGAACCTGAGCCTGGGCGCACGCCTGGAACACACCCGTGTGGACCCGGACGCCAAGGGCAACGAAGCCTTCGCCGGCGCCGACAGCGCCAGCAGCTTCAACGCCTTCAGCCTCTCCTCCGGTGCCGTCTACCAGCTCGACCCCGTCTGGGCATTAGCCGCCAACCTCGGCTACACCGAACGCGCGCCGACCTTCTACGAGCTGTATGCCAACGGCGCCCATGTGGCGACCGGCGCATTCGAAGTGGGCGACCCGAACCTGAATAAAGAGAAAGCGATCTCCGCTGACCTGGCCCTGCGTTTCGACAACGGCACCCACAAGGGCAGCGTAGGCGTGTTCTACAGTCACTTTCGCAACTACATCGGCCTGATCGGCACCGGCAACCTGCGTGAAGGGCACGATCATGACCATGGCGACGATCATGACCATGACCATGACCACGACCACGGCGATATTCCCGAGTACGCCTACCAGGGCGTGCGTGCCCGCTTCTACGGCATCGAAGCCCAGGACCGCTGGCAGTTGCTGGAGAACCGCTACGGCAGCTTCGCCCTGGAACTCTCGGGCGATTACACCCGGGCGAAGAACCTCGACAGCGGCGAGCCGCTGCCACGCATCGCGCCACTGCGCCTGAACAGCGCGCTGGTGTGGGAACTGGAGCGCTGGCAGGCGCGGGTCGACGTGCAGCACGCCTCGTCGCAGCACCGCACGCCGGCCAACGAAACCAGCACCGATGGCTATACCACCCTGGGCGCCAGCCTTGGCTATCGCTTCGATATCGGCCAGAGCCAGTGGCTGGCCTTTGTGCGCGGGGAGAACCTGACGGACCAGACGGTGCGCTATGCCAGCTCCATCCTGCGCGATATCGCGCCGGCGCCGGGGCGTAGTGTGGAGGTTGGGCTGCGTACGAGCTTCTGATCATAGGGGGCGCTCCCACAAGGGTGACGCAGTTTTCTGTAGGAGCAGCCTTGTGTCGCGAAAGGGCCGCAAAGCGGCCCCGGTTTTTGCGTTATCACATACATTGCCGGGGCTGCTGTGCAGCCCTTTCGCGACACAAGGCCGCTCCTACACTGGATGTGCTAGCCCGTTAAGTGGGAGCCGGCTTGTCGGCGAAAAAGCTGCATAGCAGCCTCATGCGCACCTACTGTTACTCACCCCGCAACAATCCCCTGCGACATTTTGTCTTTTTTTCTTACAACTTCCCCTATATCCTCCCCGCCGCAAGCTGAAACGCTTCATCGAATACCTTTCGCAGCCATTTCCCTTCGACGCCCACACGCCTCGTTGCGCTTGCCGTTTCTTCAACAATCAAAAGATAGCGCTATCTCATGCTCCAGCTGCCCAATTCCTGCTACGCCGGTATCACCCTCGCCACCCTGCTCGGCGCCCTTTCTCCCACCACCAGCGCCAGCGAAATGTTCGCCAAGGACTCGCCCTGGATGCTGGGCGACTGGGGCGGCACCCGCACTGAGCTGTTGGCAAAAGGCTACGACTTCACCCTCGGCTACACCGGCGAGATGGGCAGCAACCTGCACGGCGGCTACGACCATGACCGCACCGCGCGCTACAGCGACCAGTTCACCTTTGGCGTGAACATGGACCTGCAGAAGATCCTCGGCTGGGGCGACACCGAGTTCCAGTTGACCGTTACCGAACGCCACGGCGACAACATCAGCAACGACCGCATCAACGACCCAAGGGTCGGCGGCTTCACCTCGGCCCAGGAAGTCTGGGGCCGCGGCGAAACCTGGCGGCTGACGCAGATGTGGATCAAGCAGAAGTACTTCGACGGTGCGCTGGATGTGAAATTCGGCCGCTTCGGCGAGGGCGAGGACTTCAACAGCTTCCCTTGCGACTTCCAGAACCTGGCGTTCTGCGGCTCGCAGGTGGGCAACTGGGTGGGCGGCATCTGGTACAACTGGCCGGTCAGCCAGTGGGCGCTGCGCGTGCGCTACAACCTCAATGATGAACTCTATGCCCAGGTCGGGGTGTTCGAGCAGAACCCCTCCAACCTCGAATCGGGCAATGGCTTCAAGCTCAGCGGCAGCGGCACCCAGGGCGCGGTGATGCCGGTCGAGCTGGTGTGGAGCCCGCGGGTCAATGGCCTGAAAGGGGAATATCGCGCCGGCTACTACTACAGTAATGCCAAAGCACAGGATGTTCTGAAGGACAGCAACGGCAGCCCGGCCGCCATCAGCGGCGCCGCCTACCGCAGCAGCTCGAGCAAGCATGGCCTGTGGCTCGGCGTGCAGCAGCAGGTGACCGCGCAGGCGTCCGACCAGTCGCGCGGCCTGAGCCTGTTCGCCAATGCCACGGTGCACGACAAGAAGACCAATGCCATCGACAACTATGTACAGGCCGGTTTGGTTTACAAAGGGCCGTTCGACGCCCGCGCCAAGGACGACATCGGTTTCGCCCTGGCCCGCGTGCACGTCAACCCCGGCTACCGCAAGAACGCCCGCCTCAGCAACCAGGCCGCCGGTCTCCACGACTACGACAACCCTGGCTACCTGCCCGTGCAGGACACCGAATACAGCGCCGAACTCTACTACGGCATCCACCTGGCCGACTGGCTCACCGTGCGCCCGAACCTGCAGTACATCCGCCACCCGGGCGGGGTGTCGCAGGTCGATGACGCGCTGGTCGGCGGCCTGAAGATCCAGAGCACCTTCTAACCCACCCTTCCACACTACGGAGAACAGACGATGAGCACTGACGGTGCCAAGAATGGAACCCGCTGGCTACCGCGCCTGATGGGCGTGCTGCTGTTGCTGATGGGCCTGGCCCTGCTGGCCGGCGGCATCAAGCTGAGCCAGCTGGGCGGCTCGCTTTACTACCTGATTGCCGGTATCGGCTTCGCCCTGTCCGGCATCCTGCTGCTGGCCAAGCGGCGCATCGCCCTGGGCCTGTATGGCCTGGTGCTGCTGGGCAGCACCGTGTGGGCGCTGCTGGAAGTCGGCCTGGACTGGTGGCAACTGGTGCCACGCCTGGCCATCTGGTTCGCCATCGGCGTGGTCCTGCTGCTGCCCTGGGCGCGTCGCCCGCTGCTGGGCCCGGCGTCGAAGATCAACACCGCCCTGCTGAGCGCGGCCGTGGTGGCCTCTGGCGCCACCGCCGTGGCCAGCCAGTTCACCCACCCGGGCGAGATCCGTGGCGCGTTCAACCGCGACAACAGCGAAATGGGCAGCGCCGCCCCGGCCATGCCGGACGGTGAATGGCAGGCCTATGGCCGCACCGAGCATGGCGATCGCTACTCGCCGCTGCGCCAGATCACCCCGCAGAACGCCTACCGCCTGGAAGAAGCCTGGCGCATCCGCACCGGCGACCTGCCGACCGAGAACGACCCGGTCGAGCTGACCAACCAGAACACCCCGCTGAAGGTCAACGGCATGCTCTATGCCTGCACCGCCCACAGCCGGCTGCTGGCCCTGGACCCGGACACCGGTGCCGAGATCTGGCGCTTCGACCCGCAGGTCAAGAGCCCCACCGGCACCTTCAAGGGCTTCGCCCACATGACCTGCCGTGGCGTCTCGTACTACGACGAGAACAGCTATGTCAGCCGTGACGGCAGCCCGGCACCGAAAATCACCGACGCAGGCCAGGCCGTGGCCCAGGCCTGCCCGCGCCGCCTGTACCTGCCCACCGCCGATGCCCGCCTGATTGCGATCAACGCCGACAACGGCAAGGTCTGCGAAGGCTTCGCCAACCAGGGCGTGATCGACCTGACCCGTGGTATCGGCCCGTTCACCGCCGGTGGCTACTACTCCACCTCGCCGGCGGCGATCACCCGCAGCCTGGTGATCATCGGCGGCCACGTCACCGACAACGAGTCGACCAACGAGCCGTCCGGTGTGATCCGCGCCTATGACGTGCACGATGGCCACCTGGTGTGGAACTGGGACAGCAACAACCCGGACGACACCAAGCCGCTGGCCGATGGCAAGTTCTACAGCCGCAATTCGGCCAACATGTGGTCGATCGCCAGCGTCGACGAAGACCTGGGGATGATCTACCTGCCGCTGGGCAACCAGACCCCCGACCAGTGGGGCGCCGACCGCACCCCGGGTGCCGAGAAGTACAGCGCCGGCATCGTCGCCCTGGACCTGGCCACCGGCAAGGCGCGCTGGAACTACCAGTTCACCCACCACGACCTGTGGGACATGGACGTTGGCAGCCAGCCGACCCTGGTGCACCTGAAGACCGACGACGGCGTCAAACCCGCGGTCATCGTGCCGACCAAGCAAGGCAGCCTGTACGTGCTCGACCGCCGCGACGGCACGCCGATCGTGCCGATCCGCGAGATCCCGGCGCCGCAAGGTGCCGTGAAAGGCGACCACACCGCACCGACCCAGGCCCGTTCCGACCTCAACCTGCTCGGCCCGGACCTGACCGAACAAGCCATGTGGGGCGCCACGCCGTTCGACCAGATGCTCTGCCGCATCCAGTTCCGCAGCTTGCGCTACGAAGGCCAGTACACCCCGCCGTCCGAGCAGGGCTCGCTGGTGTACCCGGGCAACGTCGGCGTGTTCAACTGGGGCAGCGTGTCGGTCGACCCGGTACGCCAGATCCTCTTCACCTCGCCGAACTACATGGCCTTCGTGTCGAAGATGGTCCCGCGCGAGCAAGTGGCCGAAGGCAGCAAGCGCGAAAGCGAGACCAGCGGCGTGCAGCCGAACACCGGTGCGCCGTATGCGGTGACCATGCACCCGTTCATGTCGCCGCTGGGCATCCCCTGCCAGGCGCCGGCCTGGGGCTATGTGGCCGCCATCGACCTGTTCACCAACAAGGTGGTG
Source organism: Pseudomonas sp. UFMG81 (assembly GCF_015354575.1). GTDB lineage: Bacteria > Pseudomonadota > Gammaproteobacteria > Pseudomonadales > Pseudomonadaceae > Aquipseudomonas. Next base: position 429 of record NZ_JACAFQ010000065.1, on the reverse strand, counting down.
TGGAAGCACAAGAACGGCACCACCCGTGACAGCACCCCAGTGCCGATCGGCATGCCGGTGGGCGTGCCGAGCATGGGCGGTTCGATCGTCACTGCCGGTGGCGTGGGCTTCCTCAGCGGCACCCTGGACCAGTACCTGCGCGCCTATGACGTGAAGAACGGTGCAGAGCTGTGGAAGGCCCGCCTGCCGGCAGGTGGCCAGGCCACGCCGATGACCTACACCGGCAAGGACGGCAAGCAGTACGTGCTGGTGACCGCTGGCGGCCATGGTTCGCTGGGCACTCGCATGGGCGACTACATCATCGCTTACAAACTCGCCGAGTAAGCGTCAACCCCATCGCGGGGCAAGCCCGCTCCCACGCAAAGCGTGGGAGCGGGCTTGCCCCGCGATGGCATCCCCCTCCCCTCCACCCTTCGTCTACCATTGAAA
>NZ_JACAFQ010000064.1 GCF_015354575.1 Pseudomonas sp. UFMG81 | reverse complement strand
CCAATCGGTACTGGCCAGGAAAGACTTCACGCAAAGCATGAGCCGAAAGGGAAACTGCTGGGACAACGCAGTGGCTGAGAGCTTCTTCGCTACGCTGAAAAGGGAAGAAGCATTCAGTGCATATCCCAGTAAACGACATGCTCAACTAGCCATCGCCAGCTATGTTCATGGTTTTTACAACAGCTGTCGGCTGCACTCCGCCCTTGGCTACCGTTCTCCGAACGAATATGCCAAGAGCTTAAGGCAGAAGGCTAAATAGCCAGCTTTTTGGCGTCCGTTGTCACGGGACAGGCCCATGGTTACTTTTTGATGCTTCAAAAAGTGACCCGCCGTAAGGGCGGAAAGGTGAATAAGCGTCACTATCGCAAATGGATATACTCACAACCGTCAAACCAACCAACTAACCAACTAACCAACTAACCAACTAACCAACTAACCAACTAACCAACTAACCAACTAACCAACCGCATTATCATGCCCCGAACGACCATTACCAACTCCGACCAACCAAAACCAGCCATGTAACGTCCATACTCCAGTCAATCCAGCTCCTCGCCCCCCCAAGCCCCTGAACCTGGCAAGGCAACTGACTGTAGCCGGCGAAGAAATCAGGATTGTCACAGATGTTCCGGGCCATTGTTCGCCCCCATGGGCCAAAGGCCTACCAACCTGACCGCATGATCAACGGTTGTAACGGATATCCCGGTGTCGCCCCCAACAAAGCGCCATGGCCCCGCCCCCGCTCTACTGGCAGCACAACCACGACGGCGCAACCGGATTGCACCGCACATGCCCAGGCTGCCTAGACCACCGGAGAGCACAGTGATGTCCATCCCCCATGAGGTCCCCCCCGCCACCCTGCGCCGGGTGATCGCCGCCTCGGCCATCGGCAACTTCGTCGAATGGTTCGATTTCGCCGTCTACGGCTTTCTCGCCACGCTGATCGCCAGCCAGTTCTTCACCGGCGAAAGCGAGAGTGTCGCCCTGCTCAAGACCTTCGCCGTGTTCGCCGTGGCGTTCGCCCTGCGCCCGCTGGGTGGCATCGTGTTCGGCGCGCTGGGCGATCGCCTGGGGCGCAAGCGCATCCTGTCGTTGACCATCCTGCTGATGGCCGGCTCCACCACCTTGATCGGCTTGCTGCCGACCTACGCCAGCATCGGTGTGCTGGCCCCGGTGCTGCTCACCCTGGCGCGCTGCCTGCAAGGATTTTCCGCAGGCGGTGAATACGCCGGTGCCTGCGCCTACCTGATGGAGCACGCACCGAGAGACCGGCGCGCGTTCTACGGCAGCTTCGTGCCGGTGTCGACCTTCTCTGCCTTCGCCTGCGCAGCGGTGATCGCCTACGGGCTGGAAGCCAGCCTGTCACCGGAGGCGATGAACGCCTGGGGTTGGCGCGTACCGTTCCTGATCGCCGCGCCGCTGGGGCTGGTGGGGCTGTACCTGCGCTGGCGCATGGAAGAGACCCCGGCGTTCCGCCAGGCCCTGGCCGAAGGCAAGCAACACAACCACTCGCCGCTCGGCGACACCCTGCGTCACCACGGACGCACCATCGGCAAGCTTGGCGCATTCATCTCGCTGACGGCGCTGTCGTTCTACATGTTCACCACCTACTTCGCCACCTACCTGCAAACCGTCGGCCAACTGAGCCGCGCCCAGGCGCTGCTGGTGTCCACCGTGGCGCTGCTGTTCGCCGCCGCCGGCTGCCCGCTGGCCGGGGCGCTCAGCGACCGGATCGGGCGGCGGCGGACCATCGGCGTCACGTGCATCTGGGTGATGGTGGCGGTATTCCCGGCCTACTGGCTGGCCAGTTCCGGCTCGTTGTCGGGGGCATTGCTGGGGGTGATCCTGCTGGCGGTCGGCGCGTTGATGAGCGGTGTGGTCACCGCTGCGTTGCTGTCGGAGTGCTTCCCCACCCGCAGCCGCTACACCGCCTCGGCGATCACCTACAACCTCGCCTACACCCTGTTCGGCGGCACCGCGCCGCTGGTGGCGACCTGGTTGATCGAGCAAAGTGGCAGTCGGCTGGCGCCGGCGTTCTACCTGGTGGTGATTGCATTGCTGGCATTGGTGGGCGGGTTGGCGCTACCGGAAACATCGCGCGTTTCGCTGCATGATGATGCGATTGATACAGACGGCCGTGAGGTCGAGCAACAAACGGTTTGAGGCTGTACATCATTGGGGCTGCTTTGCAGCCCATCGCCGGCAAGCCGGCTCCTACGGATCGTATCCATCTGTAGGAGCCGGCTTGCCGGCGATGGGCCGCAAAGCGGCCCCAGTCTCTTGCTCAACGCAGGTCGAAACGGTCCAGCTCCATCACTTTCACCCAGGCCGCGACGAAGTCCTTGACGAACTTGTCGTTGCCATCGCTGCTGCCGTACACCTCGCTCAGGGCGCGCAGTTGGGCATGGGAGCCGAACACCAGGTCGACCCGACTGCCGGTCCACTTCACCTGGCCGGTCTTGCGATCACGCCCTTCGAAAGACTCGTTGTCCGCCGAGGTCGGCTTCCACTCCACGCCCATGTCCAGCAGGTTGCGGAAGAAGTCGTTGCTCAACGTGCCGGGCTTGTCGGTGAACACCCCGTCCTTGCTGCCGCCATGGTTGGCACCCAGCACGCGCAGGCCACCAATCAGCACGGTCAGCTCCGGCGCTGTGAGGGTCAGCAGCTGGGCCTTGTCCAGCAGCAGCTTCTCGGCCTTGACGCTATAGCGGTCCTTGCTGAAGTTGCGGAAGCCATCGGCCAACGGTTCGAGTACCGCGAACGACTCGACATCGGTCTGCTCCTGCGTGGCGTCGACACGGCCAGGACGGAACGGCACGCTGATGCCGGCGGCCTTCTCCACGGCGGCGCTGCCAGCCAGCACGATCAGGTCGGCCAGGGAGATCTTGTTGCCGCCCTCACTGCGGATTTTCTCCAGCGCCGTCAGCACCTTGTCCACGCCCTGGTTGGCTTTCCAGTCCTTCTGCGGTGCCAGGCGCAGGCGCGCGCCGTTGGCGCCGCCGCGCTTGTCCGAACCGCGGAAGGTCGAAGCCGAGGCCCAAGCGGCAGACACCAGTTCGCCGACACTCAGCCCCGAGGCCAGAACCTTGGCCTTGAGCGCGGCGATATCGGCATCACTGGGCGCAGGGCCTGCCTTGGGCAGTGGGTCTTGCCACAGCAGTTCTTCATTGGGCATTTCCGGGCCGAGGTAGCGCGCCAGCGGGCCCATGTCGCGGTGGATCAGCTTATACCAGGCACGGGCAAAGGCATCGGCGAGCTGGTCGGGGTTGTCCTTGAAGCGCCGGGCGATGGGTTCGTAGATCGGGTCGAAGCGCAGCGCCAGGTCAGAGGTGAGCATCGACGGGGCATGGCGTTTGGACGGGTCGTGGGCGTCCGGCACAGTGCCTGCGCCCTTGCCGTCCTTCGGCCGCCACTGATGGGCGCCGGCCGGGCTCTTGGTCAGCTCCCACTCGAAGTTGAACACGTTGTTCAGGTACTCGTTGCTCCACTTGGTCGGGGTGGAGGTCCAGGTCACCTCCAGGCCGCTGGTGATGGCATCGCCACCCTTGCCGGTACCAAACTTGTTGGCCCAGCCCAGGCCTTGGAGCTCCAGCCCTGCGGCCTCGGGTTCGGCGCCAACGTTGTCGGCGGGGCCGGCACCGTGGGTCTTGCCGAAGGCATGGCCACCGGCGATCAGGGCCACGGTCTCTTCATCGTTCATGGCCATGCGGCCGAAGGTTTCGCGAATATCCTTGCCCGAAGCGACCGGGTCGGGGTTGCCTTCCGGGCCTTCGGGGTTGACGTAGATCAGCCCCATCTGCACGGCGGCCAGGGGGTTTTCCAGGTTGCGCTCGCCGCTCAGGTTGCGGCCCTGTTCTTCCGGGCGCTTGGCCGGTTCGGCCACCAGGTCGCCCTTGCCCGGGGCCTCGGCCTTGCCGTAGCGGGTGTCACCGCCCAGCCAGACCTTCTCCGAACCCCAGTACACGTCCTCGTCGGGCTCCCACACGTCGGCGCGGCCACCGGAGAAACCGAAGGTCTTGAAGCCCATCGACTCCAGCGCGACGTTACCGGTGAGCACGATCAGGTCGGCCCAGGAAATCTTGTTGCCGTACTTCTGCTTGATCGGCCACAGCAGGCGCCGAGCCTTGTCCAGGCTGACGTTGTCGGGCCAGCTGTTGAGCGGGGCGAAGCGTTGCTGCCCGGAGCCTGCCCCGCCACGACCGTCACCGATACGGTAGGTGCCGGCGCTGTGCCAGGCCATGCGGATGAACAGCGGGCCATAGTGGCCGAAGTCGGCCGGCCACCAGTCCTGGGAGTCGGTCATCAGGGCGGTCAGGTCCTTTTTCAGGGCCTGGAAGTCCAGGCTCTTGAACGCCTTGGCGTAGTCGAAGTCCGGGTCGGGGCTGGACTTGGAGGAATGTTGATGGAGGATCCTGAGGTTCAGCTGGTCGGGCCACCAGTCACGGTTGCTGGTGCCGCCACCGGCGGTTTGATGGAACGGGCATTTCGATTCGTTCGACATCTGCTTCTACCTTTGGGTCGGGTCGGTTCAGATTTGCGGGCGCGTTTCCAGGCGCCATGCCAGGTGTTCGATCAGCCGAGCCATTGGGCTCACGCCTACCCCTCATCAGGTGTGGTCGGTCTGTGCCGACATAGGCTCGCCAGGGTGTCGCGGCGGTGCGGGCAAGGGGGTTGCCCGCGGCCACACCGGCACCCACCGCGACGGCTTTTCGCGGGGCCAGGGGAAAGACTAGACGAGCTTGGCCAGAGGTCTAATAGAAGCGCTATTGGGGGGTGATAGCGTGGCTCTGTCAGATGCCGCACGTTCGCGCCGCTTGCCTTGGACAGCGGTGCGACAACGTTGTGACCGGACTAATGGAAATGATCCCTTGCCTGATCACGCAGCTTTTCATACAGCGGTGGGTAGTACACCAGTTCGCGCTGCCAAGGTCCCCACCAGGCCGTGCGCAGCACGCCGACCAGGAAGATGGCCATCAACCCCAAGCCGGACAGCCCCGTGTACTCCCACAACAACAGCCCCAGCGTGGCGACACCTTGGGTCACACCGATGCAGGCATCGATCACCAGCAAGACAGCCAGGCCGAACGTCAAGGAGCCGACCTGCAGTTTGTGCGCTTCGAGCCTCTCATACAGCTGAGCCTGCTCCTGGTAACGCGCCCAGGCGAACTCATTGTTCTCGCGGATGGCGAACTCTTTGAGCTTGTAGCACGGCACATAGCCACGACCGGCCTCATCATCACGATGATCATCGAGCTTGTACCAGGGAAACAGCCTGCCTAGCACCCTGAAGAATTGCGCGAGCATTGGAATGACCAGTGACACCAGCAGCGAGAAAAAGGCCACGCCAACCAGAATGGCGCCGGCATGCTCCCAGGCCTCCTTGACGGTCAGCGAGAAGCTGAACAGGTCGCGTTTGGCGAAAATCGCCAGTGACGCATCCAAAAACAGCACCACGTAGGTCAGCTTCAATCCCCACCTGAGTTCCCACGCCTTGTCGATGAAGTTTGCCGAAAAATCGGAAAACGCGCTGTCGGAACGAACAGCCTCTTTTGCATCCGCCAAAATCCATATCTCCATCTGCATCCATCAGTAGGGCCTCGCGGCGCAATAACGCCACGGTCGGACGCCACTTTAACCGAGCGCACAGCGCATGGGTGCAAGCGGCCCAGCGCCAACTGTGCTTGAATCTGCGACTTCCTCCCGTCAAGGCTTCCTGCATGAACCGCAACGACCTGCGCCGCGTCGACATGAACCTGCTGGTGGTGTTCGAAGCGCTGATGATCGAACGCAATCTGACCCGCGTCGGCGAGAAGCTGTTCATCACCCAGCCCACCGTCAGCGCCGCCCTCGCCCGCCTGCGCGACTTGTTCGACGACCCACTGCTGATCCGCAACGGCCGGGCCATGGACCCCACTCCCCGGGCCATGCAGATCTTCAACGAACTGGGCCCGGCGATGGACGTGATTTCGGCGGCGATCAGCCGGGCCAAGGCGTTCGACCCGACCAACAGCAGCAACGTGTTTCGCCTGGGCTTGTCGGACGACGCCGAGTTCGGCCTGTTCCCCAGCCTGCTCGAGGCGCTGCGCGAAGAAGCGCCGCAGATCAGCGTGGTGGTGCGCCGCGCCAACTTCCTGCTGATGCCCGGCCTGCTGGCCTCGGGCGAGATCTCGGTAGGGGTCAGCTACACCACCGACCTGCCGGCCAACGCCAAGCGCCGCAAGCTGCGCGATATCGGCGTGCGGGTGCTGCGCGCCGACGACCGCCCCGGCCCGTTGACCTTGGATGAATACTGCGCGCGCCCGCATGTGATGGTGTCGTTCTCCGGCGACATGAGCGGCAATATCGACCTCGATCTGGCGCGTATCGGCCGCTGCCGCAAGGTGGTGCTGGCAGTGCCGCAGTTCGGCAGCCTGCGCGCGCTGCTGCGCAATACCGAGATGATCGCCACGGTGCCGGACTACGCCGCCTGTGCCCTGGCCGACGACGGCCTGCTGCGTGCCGACCCGGCGCCGTTCGAGGTCAACGAGGCCGAGCTGTCGATGGCCTGGAGCAGCGCCCACGACAACGACCCGGCCGAACGCTGGTTGCGCGAACGCATCCTGCAGTTCATGGGCGAAGCGCGCTGAACCATCAACCTTGTCGATAGCCACCATGCCTGCCATCGAGTTCCGCAGGTGGCAGGGTGTGGGGAGAATGGCCCCATTCGCACATCGACGAGGCCTTACCCATGAAAACCGGCATGATCGCCGCCCTGCTGGCCCTGCTCGCCACCCTCACCGGCTGCGCCAGCCCGCAAGGCGCGCAACCCTACGGGCATTTCTACGCCGCCACCGAGTTGTCGAATGTCACGCTGGGCCACGGCCAGCAGGTGGCTGTGCTGCTGGGTCGTGATAGCGCCGCGACGCTCGACTATTTGCAGCGCCATCGTGACCAGGCCAGCGCTGATGCAGCCAAGGGCACGCCGGTGGCGACCCTGGGTGGCAGCCAGGCCTATGAATGGTTGGCTCGGTCCCTGGCCCAGGCGTTCGCCGAGGTGACTTTCTATGAAGACCTCGACACCCTGCTGGCGGATCGGCCCGATGTGATCGTGCTGCTCGATACCCGCAGCACGCTGGCCAGTGCCGCTGGCGCGGATATCCAGGCCAGCGTGGTGGCGCGGTTCTTCGATGGCCAACTGACCTATATCGGCCGCGCCGAAGGGCTGGCGCGCAAGCCGGCCGAGGGTGCCGACCTGGAGCATCAGCTGGATGAGGAACGGGCAGTGCAGGCCGATGCGTTGAAGCAGTTCGATGCGTCGTTGAAGGTATTGATGCAGGGGGCTGCCTAGGGTTCGGCAGGCTTGGCCAATCGCCGGCAAGCCGGCTCCACCCAAAACCTTGCACGGCACCGTGTAGGAGCGGCCTTGTGTCGCGAAAGGGCTGCATCGCAGCCCCGGCAATTTTGAATGCCACAGAGAAACCTGGGGCCGCGTTGCGGCCCTTTCGCGACACAAGGCCGCTCCTACAAAAACTGTGCAAGACAGTTGTTCCCACAGTGATAGCTTCGAACCTTGTGGGAACCGGCTTGCCGGCGATTGGGCCCGATCAGGCACCATCGCTGAGTGATCAGGCCTGCCTCATTCAGCCACGATGGTCTGCAACCGCTGCCACAGCCGCTGCACATGCTCGAGCTCGGTCGGCAGCGCCCCCACCGACACCCGCACCATCCAGCGGCCGTTCAGGGTGGCCGGGGTGACATAGGCATCGCCCGACGCATTCAACCGATCCGCCCAGGCACGGGTATGGGCATCCAGCGCCTCGCCTTCCAATCCACTCGGGCGGTGGCGAATGCACAGGGTCTGCAACTGCACCGGTGCCAACAGTTCCCACTCGCCTGAAGCCTCGACCTGCTCGGCCAGCCAGCGGGCATTGTCCAGGTCGCGGCGCAGACGCTGCTGCAACGCCTCGACTCCTTCGCTGCGCAGCATGAACCACAGCTTCAACGCGCGGAACCGGCGCCCCAGTGGGATGCCCCAATCGCGCAGGTTCTTCACCTCGCCATCCACCGCCGATTGCAAGTAACTGGGGTTGGTGCTCATCACCCGGATCAGGTGCTGCGGATCGCGCACGTAGTAGATCGAGCAGTCGAAGGCCACGCCCAGCCATTTGTGTGCGTTGACCACCACCGAGTCGGCCAGCTCGATGCCATCCCACATCCAGCGGCACTCCGGCAGAATCATCGCAGAGCCGGCCATGGCCGAGTCGACGTGCAGCCACAGGCCGTGGGCCTGGGCGATTTCGCCGACCGGGCGCAGCGGGTCGAGGGCCGTGGTGGCGGTGGTGCCGGTGGTGGCGACTACCGCGCAAGGCTGGTTGCCGGCGGCCAGGTCCTTTTCGATGGCTTCACGCAGCGCTTCGGGGCGCATGGCGAACTGCTCGTCGGTGGCGATCAGGCGGATGTTGTCGCGGCCGAAACCGGCCAGCAACGCAGCCTTGTCCACCGAGCTATGGGCGTGGGCGCTGACGTACACGATCAACGGCTTGGCCTGGGATTGCAGGCCGCCGTGCACCTGGGCGTGGTCGGTGGCCCGTTCGCGGGCGCAGATCAGCGCCACCAGGGTGCTGGTCGAGGCGGTGTCCTGGATCACCCCGCTCCATTGGTCGCTCAAGCCGAGCAACTGGCGCAGCCAGTCCAGCGTGGTTTCCTCCAGCTCGCTCAGGGCCGGGCTGGACTGCCAGGAAAGACCAAGCACGCCAAGGCCGGTGCTGAGGAAATCACCCAGCACCGAAGACAAGGTGCCGTTGGAGGGGAAGTAGCCGTAGAAATCCGGGTGCTGCCAGTGGGACAGCCCGGGCATGACCAGCTTGTCGACATCAGCGAGGATCGCTTCGAACGGCTCGCCTTGTTGCGGAGCAACCTGCGGCAAGGCGGCCTTGAGGTAACCGGGTTGGACCTGAGCCATTACCGGCCGCTCGGCCACGGTCTGGCGGTAGTCGGCGATCAGGTCGATCAGTTGGTGGCCGTATTGGCGGAATTGTTCGGGGGTCACAGGTGGGCTCCTTGAGGGTTGCGGTGAAGCCATAGGCCTTATCGCGGGGCAAGCCCGCTCCCACGCCCGTGGGAGCGGGCTTGCCCCGCGATGGCGCCGGTACAGGCAACACAGTGGCAACCAGTCTAGGCGCTCGCCATCCGCCGAATAACCCCGCTTCGCGCATAGCTGCTATGGCAAAGGCGCATGCCCGCCCTGCACACCGAACTGCGACTGGCGCCACAGCTCGTACACCCGATTGCGCAACCAGCGATGCTCGGCCGAAGCCTGCAAGCGCTGGTGCCAGACCACCCAATAGCGTTGGGTGTGGGCAACGAAACCCAATGGCCGCCAGGCCAGGCCATGCAACCTCGCCAGTTGCCGGGCGATATGCTCGGGCACCGTGGCCAGCGCCTGGCCGTTACCGATTACCTGCACCATGGCGCTGAAGAACGGCACCTCCAGGCTGATCCGCCGTTGCAGGCCCTGGGCCCGCAGGTGGCGGTCGATGAAGCTGTCCTTGTCGCCGCCGCCGGACACCCGCACATGCTTGAACGCCAGGTAGTCGGCCTGGCTCAGTTCGGCGCGGTCAGCCAGTGGATGATCATGACGCATCAGGCACACCGCCTGGTCCTCACCGAGCAGTCGACCGTGCAGGTTGGGCGGCGATTCGTCGAACAGCGTGGTGGCCAGGTCGATTTCGCCACTGGCCAGCATGGCGTACTGCCCGGCCTGCCAGGCGCGGTATTCCAGCGACACGCCCGGTGCCTCGCGCTCCAGCGCCGCCACCAGGTGCGGCAGCATGTGCTCGGCCACATAGTCGGAGGCGGCCAGGCAGAAGCGCCGCTCGCAGCGGGCCGGGTCGAAGGCCGCCGGCTGGCGCAGGGCGTTGAGTTCGTCGAGCACCTGGCGCAACGGCTCTACCAACGCCTCGGCGTGCTCGCTGAGTACATAGCCACGGCCCTGGCGCACCAGCAACGGGTCGTCGAAGGCTTCGCGCAGGCTATTGAGCTGACGACTCAGGGCCGACTGGCTGCAACCCAGGCGCTCGGCGGCGTGGCTGAGGTTCTTCAGCTGCAGCAGGCAATCGAGGGTGCGCAGGTGGGCGAGGCTGAGGGAGGCGAAGGTGGGGTGCATCGGGGTTCGGCTCCGGGTCTCGGGCGAGGGCTTTGCCCTTGTATCGCGGCCGGTCCGACGCATCGGCAAGGCCGCTCCTACAGGAGATCATGGATTCCTGTAGGAGCGGCCTTGTGCCGCGAAAGGGCCGCAAAGCGGCCCCAGATCAGGTCAGTCAGTCAGGCCGACATAGACGTTCTGCACGTCTTCGTTCTCGTCGATCGCTTCGAGGAACGCTTCGACCTCGGCCAACGCCTCGGCGCTCAGGCTGGCGGCGCTTACCGGGTTCTTCGGGGTGTAGCCGATCTTCGCCGAAGTGACGGTGAAGCCGTGCTCCGGCAGGGCCTTCTGCACGGCATCCAGGTCGGTGGTATCGGTGATGAACAGGGTCGAACCTTCTTCTTCACCCTCTTCGAAATCTTGAGCACCGGCTTCGATGGCGGCCATTTCCGGGTCGGCGTCACCTTCCGGGGTGGCCTCGATCAGGCCGACGTGGTTGAAGTCCCAGGCCACCGAACCGCTGGCACCCAGCTGGCCCTTGCGGAACAGCACGCGGACCTGGGCCACGGTGCGGTTGACGTTGTCGGTCAGGCACTCGACGATCAGCGGCACCTGGTGTGGGGCGAAGCCTTCGTAGCTGACCGCATGGTACTGCACGGCCTCGCCGTCCAGGCCGGCGCCTTTCTTGATCGCGCGCTCTAGAGTCTCACGGGTCATCGAGGCTTTCTTGGCCTGGACGATGGCCAGCCGCAGGCGCGGGTTCATGTCCGGGTCGGCGCCGGATTTGGCGGCGATCTGGATCTCCTTGGCCAACTTGCCCATGATCTTGCCCTTGGCGTTGGCCGCGGTCTCTCTATGCTTGGCTTTCCACTGTGCGCCCATGTCAACTCTCTTGTTTCAAGGGCCGGTTCAGGAAGCGACCGGCCAAAAGTGGGGAGAGTTTATACGCCCTCGGGCGGGTGATCGACAAGAAATCGCGTCGACTTCATCGCCGGCAAGCCGGCTCCCACAGGTTCTGCGCCCAATTCTGTAGGAGCCGCGGATTCAGCCCTTGTCGGCCTTGCCCGCCGCCGCCGCGAACTTGGCCAGGCGCACATCCAAGCGTCGCGGCCTGACGCCTCGGTCCTCGGCGTGCTCCTTGCGCCGGATGGCATTGCGCACCATCAGCGAGCCCAGGTAGCGAATCGGCTCCGGCGGGAACCACCCCAGCGGCCCCTTGACCAGCGGCGAGCGGGTCCAGGGGTTGTCCAGCCCGAGGGCCAGCGACGACAGGATCTGCCCGCCCATGTGGCACGGCCCTACCCCGCTGCCCGAGTAACCGAAGCCATAGAACACGTTGCCCTGCCCGTCGAGCCGGCCAAAGAACGGCAGGCCGGTCACCGAACGGTCCGAGGGCCCGTTCCAGCTCGCCGCCAACGGCACATCGGCCAGGGCCGGGAAAAAGTCAGCGAGGCTGTCGCGCAACAGCGGCTGGTAAGGCGATGGCTGGTCGAACACCGGCAGCATGCGCCCACCGTAGGCGAACGTGTTGCCACCCTTGCCGAGCATCAGCCGACCGTCCGAGGTGTTGTGGTAGTAGTGCACGAAAATCCGTGAATCGAGCACGCTGACGCCGCTGTCCAGGCCAATCTGGCGCAACAGTTCCGGGCACGGCTCGGTGATCACCATGTCGCTGGAGACGATCGCCACGCTGCGCTCGAACTGCGGGAAGGCTCGGGCCATCCAGGCATTGAGGCCCAGCACCACACGGTCGGCGCGGACGGTGCCGGTGCGAGTCCGCACCTGCACCGGCGCGCCATGTGCGAGGCCGGTCATGGCCGTGCCCTCATGGATACGCACGCCACGCGCCAGGGCCACCCGCCGCAAACCCCGCACCAGCCGCCCCGGTTGCACCGTGGCGGCGGCCGGCGAATACCAACCCTCCAGGTGACGGGCAGAGCCTGCCAGGCGCTGCATCTGCTCAAGCGGCAGGCGCTGGAACGAGTTGATGCCTCTTTGCTCCAGCGCCGCGATCACCGCATCGGTACCACCGACCTGGGCCGGGTTGGTGGCGGTGTACAGCGTGCCGTCCATGCGAAAGTCGCAGCGGATGCCGTTGCCGGCGCAGAACTCGCCGATGGCCGCGATGCTGCGTTCCGACTCACGCACCAGGCGCACGGCCTCTTCAACACCGAACAACCGCTCCAGGGTGAAGTACTTGGCCGACCAGGACAGTGCGCAGCCGCCGTTGCGCCCGCTGGCCCCGGCGCCGCAGATATCGGCCTCGATCAGCAGCACGTCCAGCTGCGGCGCTTGTTCCTTGAGCATCAACGCGGTCCACAGCCCGGTGTAGCCGCCACCGACGATGCACACATCGCAACGTGCATCGCCTTGCAGCGGTGGGCAGACGGCCTCGTCTTCCTGGTCCAGCGCCTGTTGCAGCCAGAACGGTCTCATCGCTTTGCTTTCCTTCAAGTGCGCAGTGGCTTGATTGCCATGCCGGTGTTGGGGGCCACGTCATTGGCCTGGGGAGTGCTGGCCGGGCGGCTGTTCCAGTGCGGCAGCAGCACCAGGGCGGAGAACAACGCAGTGCCGGCGAAGACGATGAACACCGTGACACTGTCGAAATAGCCTGGCAGCAAGCCGCCGAGCACCGCGCCCACCGAGCCGCAGCCGTTGACGAAGCCGGCCGCGGTGGCACCGGCCTTGGCGGTGCCGAAATCGATCGCCGCCGCGCCGCTGATCATCGAGTCCGGTCCGTACAGGGTCAGGCCCATGACGAACAACAGGGCCACCACCAGCACCACGCTGCCGCTGTGCATCGCTGCCATGAAGCCGGCCAGGGCCACCGTCAGCAGCAGCAGGCTGATCACGCAGGCCGGCATGCGCCGGGCGCCGAACAGCTTGTCGGAGGCCAGGCCGATGATGATCGGGCCGAGCAGCCCGGCCAGTTCGAAGGCAGTGGGGATGATCGCCGCGCCAACCTTGCCCACCGAGGGCATCTGCTCGAAGACGATCACCGGCCCCCACAGCAGGATGGCGTAGCGTGCGGGCTTCAACATGAAGTAGGCCAAGCCCAACGTGAGCACCGTGCGGTTGCGTAGGATCTCGCGCAGCGGCGCCCAGACGCTGCACAGGTTACTACCCGGGGCCATGCTCTGCGGCTCCGGCTCCACCGCCGGCAGGCCGACATCCTCGGGTTTGTTGCGCTGGAAGACGAAGAACAGCACGGCGACGAAGGCCACCACCGCGGCACTGGAGAAGAACGCTGCATGCCAGGTGCCCACCAGGGTGTAGGCCCACCAGCCGGCGAATGGTGAGGCGACCAGGCCGCCGAAGGCGTAGCACGAGCTCCACAGCCCCAGCACCCGCCCACGTTGCGACGCGGGGAAGAAACTGCCGATGTTCTTGCACAACCCCGCCCAGCCCGTGGACTGCGCCAGGCCCTGGATCAGCATGCAGGTGGCGAAGATCGGGAAGGTCGCGTAGCTGCCCATCACCACCGCCGCAACGGCCGAGATCAACAGCCCACCCAGCACCACCACACGCGGGCCGAAACGGTCGGCGAGCATGCCCCAGGTGAACTGGCCCACGGCATAGGCGGCCAGGTAGATCGCGTCGAGGTTGGCCATGGCGGCCTTGTCGAGCATGAACGTCGGGTCTTCGCCGATGCCGAGCTTGGCCACGGAGAAGGCTTTGCGGGTGAAGTAGAAGGCGGCGTAGGCCAGCCAGGTGATCGCGAAGATCTGCATGCGCCAGCGCTTGATGGCGCCCAAGGATTGATTCATTTGTCTCTGACCTCTTGCTTGAGTGTGCCGGCAGAATGTGAAGAAACGCCTGTCTTGTTCTTGTGGTGCGCACTGCGTGACGGAGGGACGTCACTTGGTCAGATGGCCCGGTGGTCTGGCGTGACCAGGGCGGGGCCATGGCCCTGGGCGGTCGCTTGTGGCGGCGGCATCGGGTTGAAACACATGGAAACAGCTGCTGACTGATAAATAAAATCGATTTATCGTATTTCACACATAAGCCCAGCTTTTCACTGGAGTGCACATGTCGGTCTCCCACGCTCAACTCAAAGCCTTCCACGCCGTCGCCGAGCAAGGCAGCTTCACCCGCGCGGCGCAGAAGCTGTTCCTCACCCAGCCGGCGGTGTCCGACCAGGTGCGCAAACTGGAGGAGCGCTTCGGCGTGTTGCTGTTCCATCGCAACAAGCGCTCGGTGCAGTTGACCGACCTGGGCGAACGGCTGCTGGGGGTCACGCAGCGGCTGTTCGCCTGCGAGGCCGAAGCGGTGGAGCTGCTGCAGGACTCGCGTGCCTTGCACACTGGCAGCCTGACACTGGCGGTGGACGCGCCGGTGCATGTGCTGCCGCAGATCGCGCGTTTTTGCCAGCGCTATCCGGGGATCCAGGTGAAGATCGAGACAGGTAACACCGACGAGTCGCTGGCGCGGCTGTTCAGCTACCAGGCGGACCTGGCGTTGCTGGGGCGGGATGTCGACGATGAGCGGCTGTATTGCGTGCCGATGCGCCGTGACCCGATGGTGGCGTTCGTGTCGCACCAGCATCCGTGGGCCAGCCGGGGTTCGATCAGCCTGGCGGATTTGGATGACACGCCGCTGGTGTTGCGCGAGCCGGGGTCGGTGACGCGCCAGACGCTGGAGGAAGAGATGCTGCGCGCGGGCCTGCGCATTCGGCCGGCGATCCAGGTGGAGGGGCGGGAGGCGGCGCGCGAAGCGGTGGTCGTGGGGATCGGGG
>NZ_JACAFQ010000063.1 GCF_015354575.1 Pseudomonas sp. UFMG81 | reverse complement strand
CGCGCACCGCCTCGATTCGCTGCTGCGCATGGGCTTTGCCGACGGATTTGTAGGCAGTCGGATGTAAGCGCACCCCCGCATACTTCATGGCCAAGGTTTCTTTGCTAAACCCCGCGTCCGACACAAACCTAGAAAGCTCACTGTCTGTCAGGTATTGGCTGTGAGGTCGCTGTTCGAGGTGAGAAATCAGATCAATGGTGGAAAAAGCCAGAAACTCCTCAAACACAGCCAGATGCTCAAGGTACTTTTTGGTCGTTTCGAGGGCTCTGCCCGAGTGCTCCATGGTGACGTATAGGTTGGGGTAGTACACAGGGATGTAGTCTTGCACCAGCAGCTTTCTTCGAGCAGCATTCACCACCAGCTCTATGACTTGGAAACCCATGTTGCTCCCTCATAAAACATAACTTTTCTAAGTATAGTCAGGGGCATCGGACAGCCAGCGAAAAACCTAACGTTTTATTTTCCTGTGTTTAAGCGCCTGTCTCTACCCCCTAAAGCACTGAAAATACAGGATTAAAGGAGAATCAAACCATGTCCAAAAGTGACAAAGCAGGCAAAACAGGCTCTTACGACTACCTGATGCCCAGCCTGCGCCGGTTGCTGATCGACCACACGCGCCTGGGCAAGATCTTCTACCGCCACCCGACCACCGATGACATGCAGCGCGACCTTGAGCTTGCCTGCACGCAACACGATCAGATGATCGAGGCGATCGAGCGCCGCGATCCGCAAACCGCCGGGCAGCTGGTGCGCGAGCACTTCGAGCTGTCCCGTCGCCGCATGGCCGAGTACGCGGCGCCCCAGGGAATGGAAGTGGCATTGGCCTTGACGTGACACTCACCGCCACCCCCAATCTTCCGGCAGGAGGCCGGAAGGGGCGGGCGTGATGAGGAACAGAAGCTAAAAACAATATCTGGTTCCTGACATGACAAAGATCACCTCGTTGCCCGCCGACGACAGTACGTGCGGTTGGTATCACCTGAGCAAAGGCCGGCGCATCAAGGCGCCGCACAGCGGCCACAGCACGGCGCGCTGGGTCGTGGTCGGTGCCGGTTTCACTGGCCTGGCCGCCGCCCGCCAGCTGGCGCTGAACTTCCCCGACGAGCAGATCGTGCTGCTGGAGGCACAGGACGTCGGTTTCGGTTCGTCCGGGCGCAACGCCGGGTTCGCCATCGACCTGCCCCACGACATCGGTGCCGACGACTACATCGGCGACATCGGCGTGGCCAGGACGACGCTCAAGCTCAACCTCAGTGGTCAGTCGTATCTCAAGGAACTGGTGGATCGCTACCAGATCGATTGCCAGATGAAGCACTGCGGCAAGTACCAGGCCGCCGTCGAACCCCGCGGCATCGCCGTGCTCGAGGCCTACCGCCGTGGCCTGGACAAGCTCGGCCAGCCCTACCAGATGCTCGAGGCCAGCGAACTGCCCGAGCACATCGGCACCCACTTCTACCGCAAGGCCCTGTTCACCCCGGGCACCTCGTTGATCCAGCCATCGGCGCTGGTCAAGGGCCTGGCCGACAACTTGCCGGCCAATGTCACCCTGTACGAGCGCACGCCGATCACCGAGGTCGAGTACGGCAACAAGACCGTGCTGCGCCATGCCTACGGTTCGATCACCACCGACAAGCTGATCCTCACCACCAACGCCTTCGGCATGAGTTTCGGTTTCCTCAAGGGCCGCATGCTGCCGGTGTTCACCTATGCCAGCCTGACCCGGCCGATGACGGCCGAAGAGCAGGCGCGACTGGGCGGCAAGCCCTACTGGGGGGTGATCCCGGCCGACCCGTTTGGCACCACCGTGCGCCGCACTCCGGACAACCGCCTGCTGGTGCGCAACAGTTTCAGTTTCAACCCCGATGGCCGGGCCAACCAGAAGTACCTGGAGCGTTTCGCCCTGCGCCATCGCGATTCGTTCGAGCGACGTTTCCCGATGCTCGGCGGCCTGCCATTCGAGTTCACCTGGGGCGGCGCGCTGGCAATGTCGCGCAACCACATGGGCTACTTCGGCGAGCTGGCGCCCAATGTCTATGGCGCCCTGTGCTGCAACGGCCTGGGTGTGACCCGCGGCACGGCCACCGGCAAGTTGCTGGCCGACTGGTTGGCCGGCGAGAGCAATGAATTGATCGATTTTGTCCTGAATGCGCCGGGGCCCTGTGCCAACCCACCGGCAGCGCTGGTGTCGCTTGGGCTGAACCTCAATCTCAAATGGGGCCAGTACCGCGCCGGGCAAGAAAGTTGACGTGAACTAAAGCGTTGTAACTGACGGTGTTATTCGCTGGGTAGCCAATACCCGGCCTGCGGTTTCTATTGCGTGCTGTTTCCGCTCGAAGTGCAACTTCGGGTGCCCGGTGCTGAAGTTTATTTCAGCGTCGCGGGCTCGTTCGGCCGGAAATCAGGGTGCGTTTGATGGTGGCAGGAGAAAACAATGACAACTAACAATGTATCTATCGAAGATGTACCGCTTAATCGCTTTCACCAATTCCTCACCGTGCGTTCCGGCGGAGGTTCCTTCGTCGACGGCTATGTACTGAGCATCATCGGCGTGGCCATGGTGCAGATGGCCGCGGGGCTTTCATTGAGCAGCTTCTGGCAGGGCATGATCGCCGCCTCGGCGCTGATCGGGATCTTCTTCGGTGGTTTCCTCGGCGGGTGGTTGACCGACCGCTTCGGACGCAAGCGGGTGTTCTTCGTCGGCCCGCTGCTGTTCATCCTGGCCTCGGTCAGCCAGTACTGGGTCGAGTCGGGGCTGGTGCTGTTTCTGCTTCGCTTTGTGGTGGGCATCGCGGTGGGTATCGAATACCCGGTGGCCACTTCGCTGCTGGTGGAATTCCTGCCCAAGAAGAATCGCGGCCCGCGTCTGGCCACCTTGACCATCCTCTGGTTTGCCGGTGCTGCCGCAGCCTACATCCTCGGCGATTTGTTGCTGCGCCACGGCGGGGATGATGCCTGGCGCCTGGTGCTGGCCAGCCCCGCGCTGATCGGTGCCATTTTGTTCCTGATCCGCCTGGGTACCCCCGAGTCGCCACGCTGGCTGCTCAGCAAGGGCCGCGCCAGCGAAGCCGAAGCGGTGATCAAGGGCGTCTACGGCAATGGCTTCTCGCTGCGCAACCTGCCCGAGGAGCCGGAGCAGAAGAAGCTCTCGTTCCTCAGCCTGCTGCACTCGGGCTATGGCAAACGCATGATGTTCGTCGCGGTGTTCTGGTCCTGCTCGGTGATCCCGGTATTCGCCGTGTACGCCTTCGCCCCGAAGGTGCTGGGCGCGCTCAACCTCAAGGGTGATTGGGCTTCGTTTGGCTCGGTGGCGATCACCTTGCTGTTCGTGGTCGGCTGCATCATCGCCACGCGCCTGATCAACAGCATGGGCCGGCGCAACATGCTGATCCACAGCTTCTTCTGGTCGGGCCTGGCCCTGCTGGGGCTGGGGGTGTTCCACGCCGGGTCCGAGCTGCTGATCCTCGGCCTGTTTGGCGCCTATGCGCTGTTCATCGGCGGCGCCCAGGTGCTGCAGTTGGTGTACCCCAACGAACTGTTCCCCACCGAAATTCGTGCCAACGCCGTGGGCGTCGGCACTTCGTTGTCTCGCGTTGGTGCGGCGGTCGGTACCTGGCTGGTGCCGATGGTGCTGGATAGCCACGGCATCGCCTTCACCATGTATGCCGCCGCCGCCGTCACCTTGGTCGGGTTGGTGGTGTCGTACGCCCTGGCCCCGGAAACCCGCTCGCTGAACCTGCAGCAGGCAGCGTCTTTGGCTTGATTCGTCACACCGCGCCGGGTGTGACCGGCGCGGCCTGAAACCTTGCGTTCACTGGAGAACCTCATCGTGAAATTCGAAGGCATCTACACCCCGGCAATCACCCCACTGGCCGCCGACGGCTCGATCGACAAGGCAGCCTTTGCCGATGTCCTGGAATACCTGGTGGAGTCGAAGATCCACGGCGTGATCATTGGCGGCTCCACCGGCGAGTACTACGCCCACACCACCCAGGAGCGCGTCGAGCTGGCCGCCCAGGCCAAGGACGTGCTCAACGGTCGCCTGCCGCTGATCGTCGGCACCGGTGGCATCCGCACTGAAGACGCGGTGGCCTTCGCCAGCCACGCCAAGGAGATCAAGGCCGATGCGCTGCTGGTCGGTACCCCGCCGTATGCGCTGCCGACCCAGCAGGAAATCGCCCTGCATGTCAAAGCGGTCGATGCCGCCGCCGGGCTGCCGATCATGCTCTACAACTACCCGGGCCGCATGAGCGTGAGCATGGGTGAGGAATTCTTCGACGCCGTGGCCGACGTGAAGAACATCGTCGCCATCAAGGAAAGTTCGGGCGACATGGCCCAGTTGCACCGCCTGGCCATCCAGCGCCCGAACATCCAGCTGTCGTGCGGCTGGGACGACCAGGCCCTGGAATTCTTCGCCTGGGGCGCCAAGAGCTGGGTCTGCGCCGGTTCCAACTTCATCCCGCGCGAGCACGTGGCCTTGTACGAGGCCTGCGTGATCGAAAAAGACTTCGACAAAGGCCGCCGCATCATGGGCGCCATGATGCCGCTGATGGACTTCCTCGAAGGTGGCAAGTTCGTCCAGGCGATCAAGCACGGCGTCGCCCTCAACGGCCTGAAGACCGGCGGCGTGCGCAAGCCGCTGCAAGACCTGGATGCTGCCGAGAAGCAAGAGCTGGCGCGGGTGGTCACCGAACTCAAGCGCAACATCGCCCAGATCACCGGAGGTGCCTGAAATGGCTGACCTGCTGAGCAAGGCTCAATACGCGGCCATCGCCGCCGACCTGCAACTGCGTACCCAAGCGTTTATCGACGGTGAATTCCGCGATGCGATCTCGGGCCGCACCTTTGTTACCACCAACCCGGCCACCGGCCAGCAACTGGCCGAAGTTGCCGCCTGCGATGTGCAGGATGTGGATGTTGCCGTAGCGGCTGCCAAGCGCGTGTTCGAAGACGGTTCGTGGGCCAAGCTGCAACCGGGTGAGCGCAAGCACATCCTGCTGAAATTCGCCCAATTGCTGGAAGACAACGCCCACGAACTGGCCGTGCTGGAAAGCCTGGACAGTGGCAAGCCGGTCAGCGAGTGCCAGAACGTCGACGTGCCGGAGACTATCCACACCATTCGCTGGCACGCCGAGCTGATCGACAAGATCTACGACAACACCGCCCCTACCGGCAACGCCGCAGTGACCATGGTGGTGCGCGAAGCCATCGGCGTGGTCGGCCTGGTGCTGCCGTGGAACTTCCCGCTGCTGATGCTGGCCTGGAAGATCGCCCCGTCGCTGGCCGCCGGTTGCTCGATCGTGGTCAAACCGGCCAAGGAAACCACCCTCAGTGCCCTGCGCGTGGCCGAGCTGGCGCACCAGGCTGGCGTGCCAGCCGGTGTGTTCAACCTGGTGCCTGGCGGTGGCCGCGAAGTGGGCGAGGCCATTGGCCGGCACATGGACATCCCGATGGTCAGCTTCACCGGCTCCACCGATACCGGGCGGCTGTTCCTCAAATATGCGGCCGAGTCCAACCTCAAGCGCATCGTCCTGGAGCTGGGTGGCAAGAACCCGGCCGTGGTCATGAACGACTGCGAAGACCTCGATGAAGTGGCGCAGTTCGTCACCGCCGGTGCGTTCTGGAACATGGGCGAGAACTGCTCGGCGTCTTCGCGGCTGATCGTGCACAAGGACGTCAAGGACGAGCTGCTGGGCCTGATCGGCAAGCACCTGAAGGACTGGAAACTGGGCGACCCGCTGGACCCGGACAACCGCCTGGGCGCGATGGTCAGCAAGGCGCACTTCGAGAAGGTCCGGTCGTACCTGGCGTACGCCGCCGAGCGCAAGCTCAAGGTGGTGCAGGGCGGCGAGACCGAAGCGGGTGTGTTCGTGCAGCCGACCATCGTCGATGGCGTGGCGCGTGACGACAAGCTGTTCGTCGAAGAGATCTTCGGGCCGGTACTGAGCGTGACCAGCTTCGAGACGATCGACGAGGCCATCGAGCTGGCCAACGACACCATCTATGGCCTGGCCGCCTCGGCTTACACCGGTAGCCTGCGCAACGCGCTGCGCCTGTCGCGGGAGATTCGCGCGGGGGTGGTGACGGTGAACTGCTTTGGCGAGGGCGATGCCTCGACGCCGTTCGGGGGCTACAAAGAGTCTGGATTTGGCGGGCGCGACAAGTCGATCTGGGCCCATGATCAGTACACGGAGCTGAAGACCATCTGGATCAATGCTTCGTAACCGAGCAGTACCGGTGCTGTTCTGACGGAGTTCGGCACCGCCACTGGCCCTATCGCTGGCAAGCCAGCTCCCACACCCTGTGGGAGCCGGCTTGCCGGCGATAGGGCCAGGCCTGCTTACTTGAACTTCGGCCCCGAGCGGGTATTCAAGCCCTTGGCCATGCGGTCATACAGCACCACATTCACCGTCGCCGCCAGGTTCATGCAGCCCTGGGTCGGAATATAGATGGTCTCTTCGCACCACCCCCGCACATCCTCGCTCAACGAGCCATCCTCAGGCCCGAAGATATAGATCGCCCGGTCCGGGTGAGTGTATTCCGGCAACGGCCGTGCGCCGTCCACCAGCTCCACCGCCACCGGCGTGCAGCCCAGCGGGATGATGCGCTGCAAATCGTCGATGCCGATCAGCGGAATGTCGTAGTGCACGCGCTTGGTGTCGGTGACGAAGTCGCGGGCGCGCTCGTAGCGCTTGCCGGTGTAGAACACCGAATTGACCCCATAGCAGCCGGCCGCGCGCATCACGGAGCCGACGTTCTCGGCGGATTTAGGGTTGAACAGGCCGATGCAGCTGTACCGTTTGTTCGCCACGTGTCGGGGCCCTTCGCAAAAAAAGAGCGCGATTATACGGGCTTGCCGACAGCATGGGGCGGGTGAATCGACGGTCAGTCTTTCTTCATCAGCGCGGCCAGGCCGGCGAACGGGTTGTGGGTGGCCACGGCGACCTTCGGCGTGCTCAGCGAGCCTTCGCCGAAATACTGCTGGTCGGTATAGCGCGAGTGCTCGTTGTCGTGGCAGTACAGGCACAACAGCTCCCAGTTGGAGCCGTCCTGCGGGTTGTTGTCGTGGTTGTGATCGCGGTGGTGCACGGTCAGCTCCGACAGGCGCTTGCCGGAGAATTCGCGGGTGCAGCGGCCACAGACGTGGGGGTACATCTTCAGCGCCTTGTCGCGGTAGCCCATTTCCTTGTCGCGCTTGGCGTCGGCAAGGATGCGGTCGAGGCGGGCGGTGGCGTCGGAGGTGGAGCTCATGGTGTTACCTTTTTTCTGATCAGGCTGAATGACGGTTATGTCATCGAGTCTAGCGCGGCTGTGGGGCGAGCGGACAGGCGAAATTGCGCAGTTCGGCCTAGCCTGTAGGAAGGTTTCTGACAGGAGGTTGCAGATGCTGCATGCGATCCTCACCACGCTGCTGTTGGCCATCGCACCCCAGGTCGATGCCGCCGGCCAGACTCGGCCGCTCACTCCTGCGCCCGGCGCCCCCGGCACGCCGACGCCCACGCCTTACCCGCAGATCACTCCGAGCACCCCGCCCAAGGCCGGCGGCCAGCAGCCCGGTACGCCGTTGCTGCCGCCCATGCCACTGCCGGGGCCACCGAAGGACCAGCCGTTGCCCGGGCTGGACCCGAATTCGCAGAAGCCGCCAGGAAAAGCCAATTAAACCTGCTGCGCCAGGCGCTGGCCGTCCTGCATGCGCAAGCGCTTGGACAACGCCACCGCCAGCGCGCGGATGATCCGTGCGGCGATGCGGGGGGCGTCGTTGAGCATCTTCTCCAGCGAGTCCTTGCCCAATGTCAGCAACTGGCAGTCGCTGGCCGCCACGCACGTGGCCGAGCGCCGCTCGCCGTCGAGCACCGCCATCTCGCCGAAGGCGCGGCCCTTGCGCAGGGTGGCGATCTCCACTGCTGCGCCGTTGCCGTCGGTCTTGCGTACCGAGACCACGCCGCGGTGCAGGATGCACATGAAGGTGCCGGCGTCGCCTTCGTTGAAAATGGTCTGGCCCTCGGCGATGGCGGTGAGGCTGAAATAGCCGGCGGCGCTGAGGAAGTCGCTGGGCTGCAAGGTGTCGAACAGGCCGCAGTCCATGAGCATGTCGCGGATTTCGGCGTTGAGGTGCTGGGTGTCGGGCATGGGTTGTTCTTCTTGGCGTATGTTGTCCGAGAGCTGTGGCGCATCACCGGGCCCTATCGCCGGCAAGCCGGCTCCCACAGGTACTGCACGGTGCACATCCTGTGGGAGCCGGCTTGCCGGCGATGGGGCCATCAAAGATGACGGCGATGGCTATGACAACGAAAAACGCGTTTTACACCACGCCCAGCTCATTGAAGACGAACGCATACTCCAGCGCCACGTCGCGCAGCCCCTGGTAGCGCCCGCTCATGCCGCCGTGCCCGGCGCCCATTTCGGTCTTGAGCAGCAGCAGGTTGTCGTCGGTCTTGTGCGTGCGCAGGCGCGCCACCCACTTGGCCGCTTCCCAGTACTGCACGCGGCTGTCGTTGTAGCCGGCGATCACCAGCATGGCCGGGTAGGCCTGGGCCTTGACGTTCTCGTAGGGGGCGTAGGCCTTGATCCGCGCATACACCTCGGGCTCCTCGGGGTTGCCCCATTCGTCGTACTCGGTGACGGTCAGTGGCAGTTCCGGGTCGAGCATGGTGTTGAGCACGTCGACGAACGGCACTTCGGCGATGGCGCAGCGGAACAGTTCGGGGCGCAGGTTGAGCACTGCGCCCATCAGCAGGCCGCCGGCACTGCCACCGCTGATGGCCAGGTGCTGGCTGTCGGTCACCCCCGTGGCGATCAGGTGCTCGGCGCAGGCGATGAAGTCGTCGAAACTGTTGTGCTTGTGTTCCTGCTTGCCCGCTCGGTACCAGGCTTCGCCCAGCTCACCGCCACCGCGCACATGGGCGATGGCGAAGGCCACGCCGCGCTCCAGCAGGCTCAGGCGGGCATGGGAGAACCACGGGTCGAGGCTTTCGCCGTAGGCGCCGTAGCCATAGAGGTAGAGCGGCACGCGCTTGCCTTGGTCGACGCGGCGGCGTACCAGGCTGACCGGCACCCGGGTGCCGTCCTTGGCCTGTGCCCACAGGCGCTCGCTGACGTAGTCGTCGGCATCGAACGCGCCGAGCACTGGGGTCTGCTTGAGCACCTGCTGCGCGCCCGTGTCCAGCTCCAGCTGGCGCACCTGGGCCGGGCGGTTGAGCGCTTCGTAGCGCAGGCGGATACGGGGGCTGGCGAACTCCAGGCTGTCCTGCACGTACAGGCTGTAGGCGGCGTCCGGCAGTTCGACGCGGTAGGGGGCCAGGCCTTGTGGACGTACTTCGATGATCGGCAGGCCACCTTCGCGCAGGCTCAGGGACAGCGCCGAGGCATTCAGGCTCACGCCTTCGAGCATGATGTCGTCGCGGTGCGCCACCAGCAGCTGCCAGTCGGCGCGGCTTGGCACGTTTTCCGCAGGAGCGTGGTACAGGGCGAAGTTGATGCCGTCCTGGTTGCTGCGGATGAACCAGCGCCACTGGCCATCGAGCTGGCCGTGGTCGGGGTAGTACTCGTGGCCCTCGACCCGCGGCGCCAGGCAGGTGAATGCGGCCTGCGGGGTGGCGGCGTCGAGCACCCAGGCTTCGCTGGTGGTCTTGCTGTTGAGCAGCAGCACCAACTGGCGCTCGGAGCTGGCGCGGTAGCAGTGCAGGAAGAAACGCCCGTCGGCTTCTTCGAACACGTCGGTGGCATCCGCCTCGCCCAGCGTGTGGCGGCGCAGGCGCCAGGGGCGGTGGGTGTCGTCCAGTTCGGCGAAGAACAGCGTCTGGCTGTCGTTGGCCCAGGTCATGCTGCCGTCGCAGTCATCGAAGGGCAGGGTGGTCAGCGCGCCGCTGGCCAGGTCCTTGACGTACAGGGTGTAGATTTCGTCGCCGCTGGTGTCGAGGCTGTAGGCCAGCAGGCGGTGGTCGGGGCTGACGTTGAACGCACCCAGGGCGAGGAAGCCGCCGTTGGCCAGGGCGTTGGGGTCGAGCAGCAGCTCTTCCTGGTGTTCATCGACCGTGTTGCTGTCATCCGCCGGGCGTGGGCAGCGGTAGTGGCGCGGGTACTCGTCACCGGCGGTGGTGCGGGTGTAGTACAGGTACGGGCCCCAGGGCGAGGGCAGCGACAGGTCGGTTTCGAGGATGCGGCCCTTGATCTCTTCGAACAGCTGCTCGCGCAGCGGCGCCTGGTCGGCCAGGCAGGCCTCCTGATACGCGTTTTCCGCGTTCAGGTAGGCCAGCACTTCAGGGGTGTCGCGGTCTTGCAGCCAGGCGTAGGGGTCGGTGCCTTCGGCTTGGTGGGCGATGGGCCGGGACAGGTAGACGCTGTCTGCGCCGGGAAAAGTGTTTATCATAGGCGTCTCTTCGCCTGGCATGCACGAACACCATGACCGAACACGACTATCTGTTGGCCTGGGGCCTTTACGCCGTCGCCGCCCTGGGCTGCCTGCTGGTGGCCTTCAAGCTCACCGGCTGGATGTGGCGCTGGCTGCGCGAGCCGCTGCGGGTGNCATCGACCGTGTTGCTGTCATCCGCCGGGCGTGGGCAGCGGTAGTGGCGCGGGTACTCGTCACCGGCGGTGGTGCGGGTGTAGTACAGGTACGGGCCCCAGGGCGAGGGCAGCGACAGGTCGGTTTCGAGGATGCGGCCCTTGATCTCTTCGAACAGCTGCTCGCGCAGCGGCGCCTGGTCGGCCAGGCAGGCCTCCTGATACGCGTTTTCCGCGTTCAGGTAGGCCAGCACTTCAGGGGTGTCGCGGTCTTGCAGCCAGGCGTAGGGGTCGGTGCCTTCGGCTTGGTGGGCGATGGGGGGCTGGGGTTTGCTCGGCATCGGAGGTCTCTAGGCAGTGGTTGTCTGCGCAGGCCCATCGCCGGCAAGCCGGCTCCCACATCGGATGGCACAGGACCTGTGGGAGCCGGCTTGCCGGCGATGGGCCGGGACAGGTAGACGCTGTCTGCGCCGGGAAAAGTGTTTATCATAGGCGTCTCTTCGCCTGGCATGCACGAACACCATGACCGAACACGACTATCTGTTGGCCTGGGGCCTTTACGCCGTCGCCGCCCTGGGCTGCCTGCTGGTGGCCTTCAAGCTCACCGGCTGGATGTGGCGCTGGCTGCGCGAGCCGCTGCGGGTGATCGTCGCCGTGCTGCTGCTGTCGCCGACCATCGTCGACCCGGTCAAGGACAGCTTCGCCCCGGCCATTGCCATCACCGCCCTGGACGTNTACGGGCCCCAGGGCGAGGGCAGCGACAGGTCGGTTTCGAGGATGCGGCCCTTGATCTCTTCGAACAGCTGCTCGCGCAGCGGCGCCTGGTCGGCCAGGCAGGCCTCCTGATACGCGTTTTCCGCGTTCAGGTAGGCCAGC
Organism: Pseudomonas sp. UFMG81; assembly: GCF_015354575.1. Classification (GTDB taxonomy): domain Bacteria; phylum Pseudomonadota; class Gammaproteobacteria; order Pseudomonadales; family Pseudomonadaceae; genus Aquipseudomonas. The sequence goes on along the minus strand of NZ_JACAFQ010000063.1, from coordinate 15,632 downwards.
ACTTCAGGGGTGTCGCGGTCTTGCAGCCAGGCGTAGGGGTCGGTGCCTTCGGCTTGGTGGGCGATGGGCCGGGACAGGTAGACGCTGTCTGCGCCGGGAAAAGTGTTTATCATAGGCGTCTCTTCGCCTGGCATGCACGAACACCATGACCGAACACGACTATCTGTTGGCCTGGGGCCTTTACGCCGTCGCCGCCCTGGGCTGCCTGCTGGTGGCCTTCAAGCTCACCGGCTGGATGTGGCGCTGGCTGCGCGAGCCGCTGCGGGTGATCGTCGCCGTGCTGCTGCTGTCGCCGACCATCGTCGACCCGGTCAAGGACAGCTTCGCCCCGGCCATTGCCATCACCGCCCTGGACGTGGCGTTCAAGGTGGGCAACAACGCCTGGCGCGCAGCCTCCGACCTTGCCATGTACGGCATGATCGCCTTCGCCCTGTACTTCGTCTTCGTCTTGATCCGCTGGCCGCTGGAAAAGCGCGCCGCCGAGCGCCGTGCCCAGCGCGAGGCCACCGCCCAGCGCCAGGCGAAGGAAGATGCCGAGGTGGCGGACGCGGATTCGATCGCCGCCAACCGCCAGGACCGCTACCGCGACGACCCCCCCGCCGCCCCCGCGCGCCGCGCAGGCCCGGGCCAGGGCCGCGTCGAACCGCGTCTGTAAGCCAGGAGCCGCGAACATGTGCGAACTGCTGGGCATGAGCGCCAACGTCCCCACCGACATCGTCTTCAGCTTCACCGGCCTCATGCAGCGCGGCGGGCGCACCGGCCCGCATCGCGATGGCTGGGGCATCGGCTTCTACGAAGGGCGCGGCCTGCGCCTGTTCCAGGACCCGGCAGCGAGCAGCGAGTCGGAGGTGGCCAACCTGGTGCAGCGCTACCCGATCAAGAGCGAAGTGGTCATCGGCCATATCCGCCAGGCCAACGTCGGCAAGGTCTGCCTGTCCAACACCCACCCGTTCGTGCGTGAGCTGTGGGGCCGCAACTGGTGCTTCGCGCACAACGGCCAGTTGGGCGACTTCGCTGGCCAGCGCACCTTCTACTGGCCGATCGGGGACACGGACAGCGAGGCGGCGTTCTGCGACCTGCTCAACCGTATCCGCGCCGCCTTCCCTGAGCCCGTGCCAGCCGAACAGCTGCTGCCAGTACTGGTCGAGGCCTGTGCCGAGTACCGTGGCAAGGGCGTGTTCAACTGCCTGCTCAGCGACGGCGACTGGCTGTTCTGCTTCTGCTCGACCAAGCTGGTGCACATTACCCGTCGCGCGCCATTTGGTGCCGCGCGCTTGAAAGATGTCGACCTGATCGTCGATTTTCACACGCAAACCACCCCAAACGACGTGGTCACGGTGATCGCTACCGAAGCCTTGACCGAGAACGAGACCTGGAACCGCTACGAGCCGGGTCAATGGGCCCTGTGGCGCCATGGTGAGTGCGTCGCCCACGGCCAGAGCTAGGCTTTGTACGCAAAGCGCCTGCGCGACGATCATGCTGCGTTGAAAACAGGCTCGGAATGCTCATTTACAACCAGTAAACTCCGCTTCCTCGCCTGTTTTCGCCTTGCCTGATCGCCGCTCGGCAACTTTGCGTACAAACCCTAAGGACGCTCCATGTTCAGAAGTTACCTGCGTTTGCTGTTGTTCACCTTCGGCCTGCTGGCTGGTATCCAGGTGCCCGGGCTGGTCAAGGACTACAGCCAGCGGGTCGAAGCGCATTTGCTGGAATCGCGCCAGGCGCTCGATGGCTTCAGGCAGACGGCCCAGCGCTTCTTCAATGGCGACTTGCAGGCGCTGGTGCGGCATTACCGCAGCAGTGACGACCCGGTGTTCAACAGCGATGCCAACAGCATCGAGAGCCTGCTGATCCGCAATCAGCTGCTGGAGCATGAGTGGCAGGCACTGCAAGGGTCGTGGGTGAGCCGCACCTGGCATGTGCTGGTGCAGCCGGAGCCGGCGCTGCGGGAAGAGACGCTCAAGGGCTACAGCTACCAGATCCTGCTGGTGCCCGAGGCGATTGGCTGGGGAATTGGCGCCGGGTTCGTGCTGGCGTTCGTGGTCGAGAGCCTGTTGCTGGTGCTCGGCTGGGTGATCCTGGGTGGGCGGCGCAAGGCGGTCAAGGAGAGCTGGCGCTGACACTGTAGGGGGCCGCGCTGCGGCCCTTTCGCCCCCACCCTGAAGTTTGCACGTCACCTGTAGGAGCGGCCTTGTGCCGCGAAAGGGCCGCAAAGCGGCCCCGGCGATCTTGGGCGTACTCGAGAACCAGGGGGCGCTGCGCACCCCTTTCCGGCCGGTCCGGCGCCCCGGCAAGGCCGCGCCTACAGAAAAGTTGTGCAAGACAATTGCTCCCACCCCGACCGCGTGCACTGCCCCTGTGGGAGCCGGCTTGCCGGCGACGAGGCCGGTAAAGGCGAGGAATGCCTTCAGACCAGCACAATCCGCTGCCCCCCCACATCCCGCGCATAGCGCTCCAGCACCTGCCGGCACACCCCCACCACCTCGTCCACCAACGCCACCCCGGTCTGCCAGGCCACCACCAGCTCCAGGCTCGGCGGCGGCTGCAAACCTTCCAGCAGCACCAGTTCCCCTCGGCTCAACTCGCTGTCCACCAACGCCGGTGGCAGTGCGCCGATACCGAACCCGTCGCGCAGCAACCGGGTAATCGCCGCCACCGAGTTCACGCAGTTCAGCCGTGGCATCTCGGCCCCCGCCGCCTGCAACAGGCTGAGCACCTCCTGGTGCGGCCGTGAATTCTTCGAGAAGGTGACGATGCGTTCGCGGGCCAGCTCCGCCAGCGAGGCGTAGTCGCGGTGGTGCGGTGAGCCGGCGGCGACAATCCAGCCCATGGGGTAGCGCGCCAGGTCCTGGCTGCGGATCGACGGCTCGCGCAGCAGGTCGGTCTGCAGGATCACATCGAGGAAGCCCTTTTGCAGTTGCTCGCGCAGGTTCAGCGCGGTGTCGGCCACCAGCTCGATCTCCACCTGCGGGTAGCGCTCGGTGAGCTCCGCCACCAGCGCGCTCATCCAGGTGTGGATCACCGTGTCCATCACCCCCAGGCGGATGCGCCCGGTCTTGGTCCGGTCGCTGTCCAGCGACTGCTTCATGGCCTTGGCGGTGTCGAGCATGCGCTCGGCGTATTCGAGCACCTTGCCGCCTTCGGGCGTCAGGCTGACCCCGCGCGAGTCGCGCAGCAGCAGTTTCACCCCAAGGTCGGCCTCCAGCGCGGCGATGCGGCTGGACACCGAGGCCTGGGTGGTGAACAGCTTCTCGGCGGTGAGGCGGAAGCTCTTGAGCCGGGCGACCCAGACGAAGGTTTCGAGGAATCGAAGGTTCATGATCAGTTTTTCTTGTTCCAGACCGGCGGATTTTCTCGTTGGACGCACAGGGTGTTGGCTCTGAACATGACTGCCAGGCCGCGACCTCGACGTCGCCCTCAGAACAATACCAACAAGCCGAGGCATATATGAACCCGACCGGCGTGCAGCAGCAGGCCCCCGCCCGATCTTCGAACGGCACCTTCGCGTGGTACCGCGATATCGACTCCCAGCAACGACGCACTTTCTGGAGCTGCAAGATCGGCTACGGCCTGGACGGCATGGACACCCAGATGCTGAGCTTCGTCATCCCCACCCTGATCATGTTGTGGGGTATCAGCACCGCCGAGGCGGGGCTGATCCACACCAGCACCCTGATCGCCTCGGCGCTGGGCGGCTGGGTTGCCGGCATCCTCTCCGACCGCATCGGCCGCGTGCGCACCCTGCAACTGACGGTGCTGTGGTTCGCTTTCTTCACCTTCCTCTGCGGCTTCGCCCAGAACTACGAGCAACTGCTGATTGCTCGCACCCTGATGGGCTTCGGCTTTGGTGGCGAGTGGACCGCCGGCGCGGTGCTGATCGGCGAGGTGATCCGCGCCCAGGACCGTGGCAAGGCAGTGGGCATGGTGCAGTCGGGTTGGGCCATTGGCTGGGGCCTGACCGCCATCCTCTACGCGCTGCTGTTCTCCTGGCTGCCCGCCGAGCAGGCCTGGCGCGCGCTGTTCCTGCTCGGGCTGCTGCCAGCGATCTTCGTGATCTTCGTGCGCCGCCTGGTCAAGGACCCCGAGGTGTACCGTGAGGCCAAGGCTGCGGAAAACGCCGAGGCGCCTTCGCACTTCTACGAAATCTTCGCCCCCGGCATGCTCTGGATCACTGTGCGCGCCTCGTTGCTGACCACCGGCGCCCTGGGCGGCTACTACGCCATCACCTCGTGGCTGCCGACCTTCCTCAAGAACGAGCGCGGCCTGAGTGTCCTGGGTACTGGCGGCTACCTGGCCATGGTCATTGTCGGCTCTTACATCGGCTACGTGATCAGCGCCTACCTCAGCGATATCCTCGGGCGCCGGAAGAACTTCATCCTGTTCGCGGTGGGCTCGTTCGTCATCGTCCTGCTGTACACACAGCTGCCGGTTAGCGATGGTGTGATGCTGTGGCTGGGCTTCCCGCTGGGCTTCTTCGCTTCGGGCATCTTCAGCGGCATGGGCTCGTTCCTCACCGAACTGTTCCCCACCCGCATCCGCGGTTCGGGGCAGGGCTTCTGCTACAACATCGGCAAGGTCATCGCGGCGCTGTTCCCCCTGATGATCGGCCTGCTGGGTGAGAAAGTGCCGCTGGGCCTGGGCATCGGCGCGTTCGCCGCGGTGTCCTACGGCGTGGTGATCGTGGCGGCGCTGAGCCTGCCGGAAACCCGCGGCAAACAACTGCTGGCACGCTAAGGTAGGCAGCATGAACATCGACTCAGGAGTCCGCCAGGTGAACCGCCTACTACTCAATTGCGACATGGGTGAAAGTTTCGGCAGCTGGCGCATGGGCCTGGATGCCGAGGTGATGCCCTTTATCGACTGCGCCAACATCGCCTGCGGCTACCACGCCGGCGACCCCAGCATCATGCGCCGTACCGTGGCCTTGGCGCTGGAGCATGGCGTGACCATCGGCGCGCACCCGGCCTACCCGGACCTGGTCGGTTTCGGTCGCCGCTCCATGGCCTGCAGCACCGAGGAAATCCGCGACCTGCTGCACTACCAGATCGGCGCGCTGGACGGCATCTGCAAGGTGCTGGGCAGCCGGGTAGCCTACATCAAGCCCCATGGCGCGCTGTACAACGACATGATGGCCGACCCGCAAAAATTGCGGGCCGTGCTCGAAGCGGTGGCCGCCTATGATGCCAGCCTGCCGTTGATGCTCATGGCCACCGCAGACAACAGCGCCGCCCAGGCGCTGGGCGATGCGGTCGGTGTGCCCCTGTGGTTCGAGGCCTTCGCCGACCGCGCCTACACCGCCAGCGGTCACCTGGTGTCGCGGCGCCTGCCGGGCGCGGTGCACCACGCCCCGGCCTTGGTGGTGGAACAGGCCCTGCGCCTGGCCAAGGGCGAAACGCTGGTGGCCGACGACGGCAGCGCCGTGCGCCTGAGCGCCAGCACCCTGTGCGTGCATGGCGACAACGACAGCTCCGTGGCCGCCGTGCGCCAGATCCGCCAGGCCCTCGACGCGCTGGAGCAACCATGACCCCGCGTATCGAAGTGGTGGGCATCGATAGCCTGATGGTGCGCCTGTTCGATGCCATCGAAGAGTCCAACATGCCGTGGATACTGGCCGCCAGCCAGCGCCTGCGGGCTGCATTCGGCGAGCATCTGATCGACCTTGTACCGTCCTATACCACGCTGATGGTGCAGTTCGCGCTGGCGCCCAGCGAGGCGCGCCAGCGTATCCTTCAGGCGCTCGAAGGCCTGCGCCCGGATGCGGGTGCAACCGGGCGCAAGCATGAAATCCCGGTGTGGTACCACGCCAGCGTAGGCCCGGAGCTGCCGGTGCTGGCCGCCCGTGCCGGCCTGAGCGAGGCCGAGGTGATCCGCCTGCACAGCGGGCGCGACTACCCGGTATTCGCCCTGGGGTTCGCCCCGGGTTTCGGCTTCATGGGCCTGGTCGACGAGCGCCTGGCCAGCCCGCGCCTGAGCACGCCGCGCAAGCGCGTGGCCGCCGGTAGCGTGGGCATCGCCGAGCGCCAGACGGCCGCCTACCCGGCGGTATCGCCGGGCGGCTGGAACCTGATCGGGCGTACACCGGTGCGCCTGTTCGACCGCGAACGCGAGGGCTACAGCCTGTTGCAACCGGGCGACCGGGTACGTTTTGTGGCGGTTGACCACCGTGAATTCATCAACCTGGGCGGTGACGACAGCCCGCTGGAGGCCCAGGCATGAGCCAGTTGAGGATCGAGGCCAGCACCGCGCTGTGCCTGTTGCAGGATGCCGGGCGCTTCGGCGTGCGCCATCTGGGCGTGACCCAAGGGGGCGCGCTGGATTGGGTGGCGATGCGCTGGGCCAACTGGCTGCTGGGCAACGACCTGGACAGCGCCGTGGTCGAGATCGCCCTGGGCGGGTTCACCGTGGTCGCCGAGCAGGACTGCGTGCTGGCGCTGGCGGGGGCAGACCTGGACGCTCGAATCGATGAACAGCCTGTGGCGCCCTGGCGCAGTTTCCCATTGCGCCGCGGGCAGTGCCTGACGCTGCGCCAGCCGCGTCAGGGTGTACGGGCCTACCTGGCGGCGCCCGGTGGATTTAAGGGGGAGGCGGTGCTGGGCAGTTGCGCCACGGTGGCAAGGGAAGGGCTGGGCGGGTGTGATGGCCAAGGTCGGGCGTTGGTGAAGGGAGAGGTGCTGCACGCCGCCGCGGCCATCGTGGGGCAAGTCGGGGCGCCGAACCGCCGCTCCCACGTGCCTGACGCGTTGCGTCCGGTCCATGTGGACAAGCCACTGCTGGACCTGGTGATGGGCGCGCAGATCGGCGACTTCAGTGGCTCCAGCCTGTTCGAGGCGTTCAACCGCGACTGGACCCTGGACAGCCGCGCCGACCGCATGGGCATTCGCCTGCTCGGGCCGCAGTTGGTGTATCAGGGCGCGCCGATGATTTCCGAGGGGATCCCGCTGGGTGCCGTGCAGGTGCCGCCGGATGGGCAGCCGATCGTGCTGCTCAATGACCGGCAGACCATTGGTGGCTATCCGCGGCTGGGGGCGCTGACGCCGCTGGCGCTGGCGCAACTGGCGCAGTGCATGCCGGGGGCGGTGGTGCGGTTTCGGGCGGTGGTGCAGGAGATGGCTTGGAGCGAGCATCAGGCCTATGTCCAGCGTTGGGGAATCTGAATCCCGCCTGCCCCTTCTACCGCTTAGACGATCGAGGGGCAGGTGGTTTTCCGGGAGCAATGTGCTGTGGTGTAGCAATTTGTAGTAGATAGTAGTGCGGCGTATCGGGAAATAGCGTGTTTGCGAGCCCAATGATCACACCTGTGTTTCACCCTAATCGAGAGTGTTATTACGCACTGCATCAGCATCTTGGGTAACAGGAGTTAACTGTAATACGGAGTTCAACCTTTTATCCTGGCTTTGTGAACCTGGAGGGCCAAATTTATCACGCAGGGTTTTTTCGTGTTCGGCAGCAAGATCGTAAATCGCGGCAGTCGCATCGGTTAGTCGGTGCTCTGCCAGCAACTTAGTACGTTTTGCCTTATGATCGGATTCTCGCTTTCTCCGAAAATTAAGGCGCATTTCAACCATTTTAAGTGGCACATCGTCGGAGGTGTGTTTTGCTTTAGCGTTTGGATGTCTTTCTTTCACTTCAGGCGTCGCAGCAAGGCTATCACGATTGTTTTCCACGGCTGCAGTTTTTTCTCTGAGTCTGTTAAGTTCTTGCCTGTATGTTGCCATCGCTTTCAGAGTTGTTGGGTCCAATGTCTGCCACTGTTCATGTGTTACGGGCGTTATGGAGCGCTCGTTCCGGCCATGCCCAGAGGGGTCTGTATAATTGACCGGGTCCCCCTCGCAATACCCATAGGCATTAAAACCACCCCGACCAAATGGGCTCAAGCTGTCGGGGGAATTAAAGCGCATCAACACTGGATTGTAGCTGCGATAGCCGGCGCCGAGGATGTAGCTGCCCGTGCGCTCACGCGGCTGACCATTGAAGCCAAGTACCGCCCTGATTAACGCGGCGGTGCTTCTCGTCCCGTAAGGGCTGTAGGCAAACGTTTCCCGGCTCTGGTGGAAATGGTTGAGCACCGACATCTGCATATCGGCGGCGATCAAGGCATGGGACGTATGCTGGCGTGGGGCAATCATGGCAGGCTCTTCGAGGGGGCACGATTGACCTGACTCTGAGCCTGCTGGGTGGGGCGTTCAACTGGCAAAAATGACAGGTGGCTTGATGATCGCCCGGCCGCTGAGGCCGCGTGACCACCGTGCGGCTCAGGCAAACCGCAAAGTGGCCACTCTGCGTGGGCTTACTTGGACAGGTAACGCATCCCGTCTTCCAACCCCTGCAAGGTCAGCGGGTACATCTTGTCCTCGATCAGGTCGCGCATCAGGTGGGTCGACGCCGTGTAGTCCCAGGCCTGCTTGGGGTACGGGTTGATCCAGATGATCTTCTTGAACTTCTCCATGAAGCGTTGCATCCACACATACCCGGCCTCTTCGTTCCAGTGTTCGACGCTGCCACCCGGCTGGGTGATCTCGTAGGGCGCCATGGCCGCATCGCCGACAAAGATCACCTTGTAGTCGTCGCCGTACTTGTGCAGCAGGTCGAAGGTGGCAAAACGCTCCGAAGTGCGGCGCAGGTTGTTCTTCCACACCGACTCGTAGACGCAGTTGTGGAAGTAGTAGTACTCCAGGTGCTTGAACTCGGTCTTGCAGGCCGAAAACAGCTCTTCGCACACCTTGACGTGGGCATCCATCGAACCGCCGATGTCGAACAGCAACAGCAGCTTCACCGTGTTGCGCCGTTCGGGGCGCATCTGGATGTTCAACAGCCCCGCGTCACGGGCGGTGTGGTCGATGGTGCCGTCGATGTCCAGCTCTTCGGCGGCGCCTTCGCGGGCGAACTTGCGCAGCCGGCGCAGGGCCAGCTTGATGTTGCGGGTGCCCAGCTCGACCTGGTCGTCGAGGTTCTTGTACTCGCGCTGGTCCCACACCTTCACCGCCTTGCCTTGGCGCTTGCCGGCCTCGCCGACGCGGATGCCCTCGGGGTTGAAACCGCCGGAGCCGAACGGGCTGGTGCCGCCGGTGCCGATCCACTTGTTGCCGCCGGCGTGGCGTTCCTTTTGCTCTTCCAGGCGTTTCTTGAATTCCTCGATCAGCTTGTCCAGGCCGCCGAGGGACTGGATCTGCGCACGTTCTTCGTCGCTCAGCGAGCGCTCGAATTCCTTGCGCAGCCAGTCGTCGGGAATCAGCGCCTCGATATGCCGGTCGAGGTTCTCCAGGCCCTTGAAGTAGGCGGCGAAGGCCCGGTCGAACTTGTCGAAATGGCGTTCGTCCTTCACCAGGATGGCGCGGGCGAGGTAGTAGAAGTCATCCATGTCGGCGAACACCACGCCCTTTTGCAGGGCATGGTGCAGGTCGAGCAGTTCGCGCACCGACACCGGCACCTTGGCCGCGCGCATTTCATTGAACAGGTTGAGCAGCATGGCCCGGCTCCCGTCAGCGGTTGCCGCGCCGGCTCATGAAGGCCAGGCGCTCGAGCAGCGTCACGTCCTGTTCGTTCTTCACCAGGGCGCCGGCCAGCGGCGGGATGGCCTTGGTCGGGTCGCGCTCGCGCAGCACCGCCTCGCCGATGTTGTCGGCCATCAGCAGCTTGAGCCAGTCGACCAGTTCGGAGGTGGAGGGCTTTTTCTTCAGGCCCGGCACCTTGCGCACGTCGAAGAACACGTCCAGCGCTTCGCTGACCAGCGACTGGCTGATGTTGGGGTAGTGCACGTCGACGATCTGCTGCAGCGTGGCACGGTCGGGGAAGGCGATGTAGTGGAAGAAGCAGCGGCGCAGGAAGGCGTCGGGCAGCTCCTTTTCGTTGTTGGAGGTGATGATGATGATCGGGCGCTGCTTGGCCTTGATGGTCTCGTCGATTTCGTAGACGTAGAACTCCATCTTGTCGAGTTCCTGCAACAGGTCGTTGGGGAACTCGATGTCGGCCTTGTCGATCTCGTCGATCAGCAGGATCACCCGCTCCTCGGCCTCGAAGGCCTCCCACAGCTTGCCCTTCTTCAGGTAGTTGCGCACGTCGTGGACCTTGTCCACGCCCAGCTGCGAATCGCGCAGGCGGCTGACCGCATCGTACTCGTAGAGGCCCTGGTGGGCCTTGGTGGTCGATTTGATGTGCCAGGTGATCAGGCGCGCGCCGAAGGAGGCGGCCAGCTGCTCGGCGAGCATGGTCTTGCCGGTGCCCGGCTCGCCCTTGACCAGCAACGGGCGCTCCAGGGTGATGGCCGCGTTGACCGCCAGTTTCAGGTCGTCTGTGGCGACGTAGTCGCGGGTGCCTTCGAACTTCATGAACCGATCCTCTGGGGGCTTCGAGGGCCTCTTCGCGGGCAAGCCCGCTCCCACAAGCAACTACATTCCCTGTGGGAGCGGGCTTGCCCGCGAAGAGGCCGCTGCAGACAAGCGCTGATTAATGGCGACGACTATAACCCCAGCCCCGGCCCCTGCAAACGCAGACCGGGTATTCAGTCCCTGAATGGCCCGTCACCCCAGGCTCAGTCGGATTTGGGCGGCGGCTGCTCGTAGCGTGCGTTGAAAGCCTGGATGAAGCCGTTGCGCAGGATCTGCAGGAACGCCTCGAAGGCGCTGATATCCTGCTTGTGCACGCTACCGCTGAGCTCCACCCGGGTGGCGAACTGGTTCTTCGGCTGGTTCTTGAGCACCGTCTCGGTGGCGCCCACCAAGGCTTCCCACACCGAGCGGAAGAAGCCCTTGTCCTTGTCGTCGACGTCCTGCTGCCAGTTGAACACGTCGACATCCCGCAGCAGCGGCTTGATATAGCCCCTGAGACGGCCGTTCTCGGCTTCGGCCTCGATCACCATGTCGCCGTGCCCGGCATTGAAGTCGAACTTGCCGTAGGCGCTGGCGAAGTCGTTGAGCCGGCGCAGTTCGATACCGGTGGCGCGCAGGCGGAACTGGAAGTCGTCGAAGTCGCTGAACGGGTCGAAGGTGGCGCGGCTCTCGACCCGGGCGTCGCCCAGCAGCAGGGCGCTGGCGTCGAAGCTGGCATCGCGTCGGCCTTTCTTGTCGCGCACGTTGGTGAGGTTGCGGATGCTGGCGTCCAGCTGGGTGGCCTTGAGGTCCACCGGGGGCTTCGAGGTGAAGTTGCGGAAGGTGAGGGTGCCTTGTTCGATGCGGACCTCGTTGAGGGTGATGGGCACCAGTTTCTCAAGCTGCTGGCGCCAGTCGGTACCCTGGCCGGTCTGTGAGGTCTGCTGGGTGCCGCCATCGACGAAGTTGAGCTTGGGGTGGACAAAGGTCACTTCGGCGACCACCGCGCGGTCCTGCCACAGCGAACGCCAGCTCACCGACAGGTCGATCAGCGGCGCGTCGAGCAGTGGCACCGGCACCATGCCGCTGACCTTGACGATCTTCAGGCCGTTGATCTGGTAGGCGCCGCGCCACCAGGCCAGGTCGACATCGCTGACCTGGCCACGGTAATCGCCCATGTCGGCGAGCCGTTGGTTGAGGTAGTCACGCACCAACCAGGGCAGGGCCAGGTGCAGTGCCACCAGCAACACGAGCAGGCTGGCCAGGGCGACCAGCGGCCAGCGGTATCGGGCTTTCATCGTGCTGTTCCGTACGGGGGTTGCCCGGTTGACCGTGCGTCGCCGGGCCAAGTTCGAACGGGCTTTACGCTCTCCGATTGCAGGCTTAACCTCATGGTTTTCCCTGCACATTCCCTGTTCAAGGACCGCCGTCATGAGCCGTATCTACGCTGACAACGCCCACTCCATCGGCAACACGCCGCTGGTGCAGATCAACCGCATCGCCCCGCGCGGGGTGACCATCCTGGCCAAGACCGAAGGTCGCAACCCGGGCTATTCGGTGAAATGCCGGATCGGCGCGAGCATGATCTGGGACGCCGAAGACAGCGGCAAGCTCAAGCCGGGCATGACCATCGTCGAACCCACCTCGGGCAACACCGGCATTGGCCTGGCGTTCGTCGCCGCCGCCCGCGGCTATCGCCTGGTGCTGACCATGCCGGATTCGATGAGCCTGGAGAGGCGCAAGGTGTTGAAAGCGCTGGGCGCCGAGCTGGTGCTGACCGACAAGGCCAAGGGCATGAAGGGCGCGATCGAGAAGGCCAACGAGATCGTCGCCTCCGACCCTGCGCAGCACTTCTTGCCAGGCCAGTTCGACAACCCGGCCAACCCGGCCATCCACGAGAAGACCACCGGCCCGGAAATCTGGAACGACACCGATGGCGCGGTCGATGTGCTGGTGGCAGGTGTGGGTACCGGGGGCACCATCACCGGGGTGTCGCGCTACATCAAGCACACCCAGGGCAAACCGATCCTGTCGGTGGCGGTGGAGCCCGTGGCCTCGCCGCTGATCAGCCAGACCCTGGCCGGTGAAGAGCTCAAGCCCAGCCCGCACAAGATCCAGGGTATCGGTGCCGGCTTCGTACCGAAGAACCTCGACCTGTCGATCGTCGACCAGGTCGAGACGGTCACCGAGGACGAGTCCAAGGCCATGGCCATCCGCCTGATGCAGGAGGAAGGCATCCTTTGTGGCATCTCCTGTGGCGCTGCGATGGCGGCTGCGGTTCGCCTGGCGGAAAAACCTGAAATGCAGGGTAAGACCATCGTCGTAATCCTGCCCGACTCCGGCGAGCGCTACTTGTCCAGCATGTTGTTCAGCGACCTGTTCACCGAGCAGGAAAACCAGCAGTAGAGCGACAGGCTGCAAGCCTCAAGCTGCAAGTAAAGGCTGCGCAAGTTGATTCAGATCAGCATGAAGCTTGCCGCTTGTAGCTTGCAGCTGCCCCTGAGGGGTTTATGATGTCCGGCTATTCGGGGATGGCCAGATTTCCCCCCAAGGAGTGTTGCATGACCTTTTCCTTCGTCGCCAAGGCCGGTGTCCTGTTGGTCTTTTTCGGCAGCGTGCTGTTCGTGCACCTGCGCGGCAAGGCGCGCCTGCCGGTACTGCGCCAGTTCGTCAACCATTCGGCGCTGTTCGCCCCCTACAACAGCCTGATGTACCTGTTCTCCGGGGTGCCCTCCAAACCCTACCTCGACCGCCAGCGCTTCCCGGAACTGGACGTGCTCAAGGACAACTGGGAGACCATCCGCGAAGAGGCCATGCGCCTGTTCGACGAGGGCTATATCCGCGCCGCCGAGAAAGACAACGACGCAGGTTTCGGCTCGTTCTTCAAGAAAGGCTGGAAGCGTTTCTACCTCAAGTGGTACGACAAACCGCTGCCGTCGGCCGAGGCGCTGTGCCCGAAGACCGTCGAGCTGGTTAGCAGCATCCCCAACGTCAAGGGCGCGATGTTCGCCTTGCTGCCCGGCGGCAGCCACCTGAACCCGCACCGCGACCCCTTCGCCGGTTCCCTGCGCTATCACCTGGGCTTGTCCACGCCCAACTCGGACAACTGCCGCATCTACGTCGATGGCCAGCCCTATGCCTGGCGCGACGGCGAGGACGTGATGTTCGACGAGACCTTCGTGCACTGGGTCAAGAACGAGACCGACGTCACTCGCGTGATCCTGTTCTGCGACGTCGAGCGCCCGCTCAACAGCCCGCTGATGACCCGCATCAACCGCAAGGTCAGCGCCTTCCTCGGCCGCGCCACCGCCCCGCAGAACACCGACGACGAGCGCGTGGGTGGGATCAACCAGGCCTATGCCTGGAGCAAGCGCTTCAGCAACGTGATCAGCGCCCGGGTGAAACAGTTCAAGCGCGCCAACCCCAAGGCCTACCGCGTGCTGCGGCCAGTGCTGGCGGTAGTGGTGGCGTACGCGCTGTATCACTGGTTGTTCTGACCGGGTAAAGGCAATCGCGGGGCAAGCCCGCTCCCACAGAGCCGTGGGAGCGGGCTTGCCCCGCGATGCTTACCCCGCTATATTCCGAAACACTTTCTTCCCGATGATCTGATCATGCCAGCCATCCCTTCCACCACCGCCTACGTTCTCGCGCCTGTCGCGGGCGTTGTCGTGCGTGGCAGCCAGCAGCCGGCCATGATCAGTCACTACCCACCACCTGTCAGTGGCGTCGTAGGCGGCGTAGCTCCGCCTCCTTGCGTGGTCGTACTGGGCTGATCGGCTTCTGGCCGCCGCCCCAACACGCAACCTACTGAACACGGTCGGCTATCCCCTCGCTGCGCGATAGATCCGCCCGTACGGCTTTACTTGCCCATACAGGTGGCAATTCATGTCTGTTTTCAACAAAGCATCCGTGGCCTCGGCGGCCACCACCAGCCTGTTCATCCTGCTGTGGAGCAGCGGGGCGATCGTCTCCAAGCTTGGCCTGGCCCAGGCCAGCCCCTTTGCCTTCCTGCTGCTGCGTTCGGCGCTGGCCCTGTGCGGCCTGTTGCTGATCGGCCCGTTGCTTGGCTTGCGCTGGCCGCGCGGGCGGGGTGCGGTCTTGCGTGCCCTAGGCACGGGGTGTGTGTTGCTGGGCGCCTACCAGATCTTCTACCTGCTGGCGCTGAACACCCACGTCACCCCTGGGGTCATGGCCACGGTCATGGGCGTGCAGCCGATCCTCACCGTGGTGCTGATGGAGCGTCAGCGCTCCTGGAGCCGGTTGTTCGGGCTCGGCCTTGGGCTGGGCGGGCTGGTGATGGTGGTGTACCAGGGCATCAACCTGGGTGGCGTGTCGCTGGCGGGGATGCTGTTCGCCCTGCTGGCGCTGGCCAGCATGACCTTTGGTTCGATCCTGCAGAAGCGCATTACCGATAACCCGATGGGGACTTTGCCGCTGCAATACATGGCCGGTTTTGCCCTGTGCGCGGTGTTTGCGCCGTTCCAGCCGCTGCATGTGGCGTGGAACCTGAGTTTCGTCGGCGCCTTGCTGTGGATGGGGTTGGTGGTGTCGCTACTGGCTACGTTGCTGCTGTACCGGCTGATCGCCAAGGGCAACCTGGTCAATGTCACCAGCCTGTTCTACCTGGTGCCGGCGGTGACCGCGGTGATGGACTTCCTTATCTTTGGCAACCGGTTGGCGCCGCTGAGCTTGCTGGGGATGGGGTTGATCGTGGTGGGGTTGTTGTTTGTGTTTCGCAGGCCGGCGTTGCGTACGGCTGAGGTTTGACTCCTGCCATTTGAAGGCCGCTTTGCGGCCTTTTCTGGTTCTTCCTGGTGCTTCGGGGGCGTCGGTACTGCGCGTGACTTTGGTCTGGCCCGTGGGACGCAGTTGTTCTCATATTGTGCTTAGTTGCTTAGTTGCTTAGTTGCTTAGTTGCTTAGTTGGATTTGTTGGTGGTTTCAAAGTTGTGAGCATATCCATTTGCTTGGGTGACGCTTATTCACCTTTCCGCCCTTACGGCGGCTTACTTTTTTCTTGGAAAAAGTAAGCATGGGCCTGTCCCGTGACAACGGACGCCAAAAAGCTGGCTATTTAGCCTTCTGCCTTAAGCTCTTGGCATATTCGTTCGGAGAACGGTAGCCAAGGGCGGAGTGCAGCCGACAGCTGTTGTAAAAACCATGAACATAGCTGGCGATGGCTAGTTGAGCATGTCGTTTACTGGGATATGCACTGAATGCTTCTTCCCTTTTCAGCGTAGCGAAGAAGCTCTCAGCCACTGCGTTGTCCCAGCAGTTTCCCTTTCGGCTCATGCTTTGCGTGAAGTCTTTCCTGGCCAGTACCGATTGG
>NZ_JACAFQ010000062.1 GCF_015354575.1 Pseudomonas sp. UFMG81 | reverse complement strand
TTTCCCGTCATGGGGTGGTTGGGGTGGCCTCGCCGTGAGTCTGGCGGGCTTGCGGGTGGCTTCGGGGTTTTCGACGGGGGAGTTGTAGCCCCTATGAGATCGAGCGCCGCCCGCGCGGCGCATCGCTGGCAAGCCAGCTCCCACATCTGTTTCGGGCCAATCCATCCTTTGAGGTCTCCACCGTCCGCCTTGGTGCATGTCTCAAGTCGGGTGGAGCGGCATCAGCGCCAACGCTGAAACCGCGGCGTACAAACAGGGCGGACAGTGAAGATGGACCAGGAATAACCGGCCCGAAACAGATGTGGGAGCTGGCTTGCCAGCGATGCGCCGCGCGGGCGGCGCTCGATCTCAAGAACGCTAAAAACCTATCGCCATGCACCTGTGCGCCNCCCGCAATTCCCCCAGCAGCACAAGCTCAACAAAATACATAACACTAGTTGCGCTAAATCAATCGCAGCAGTAGAGTCTGTAAAAACAACAACAAGTCGTAGGAGGATGCCCTGCATGCCGCAGCCTCCCTATGCGCTTGTCGCCCAGCGGTTTCCCCGCTGACCGGAGAGCGTGCATGAACACTTTCAGCGAAACAAAGACCGGCACTGACCGATTCCGCCTGCTCGGCGGCTGGGTGGAGCGCCCCGATGACCTGCAGCCAGCCCTAGAGGGCGATATCACTGCCGACGTAGTGATCATCGGCGCAGGCTTCGCCGGCCTTTCCACCGCCCTGGAACTGACCGCGCTGGGTGCCAGCGTGGTGGTGCTCGAGCAGGACTTCGCAGGCTTTGGCGCCAGTGGGCGCAACGCCGGTTACCTGGCCGGCAGCATGGGTGTGGAGTTCGAACTGTTCCACAAGCGTGTGGGCCTGGAGCAGGCCAGGAAGCTGGTGTCGTTCTACGATGAAGGCGTCAGCTACGTGGAGCGACGGCTGCGCGAGCTGGCCATCGATTGCGACTACAACCCCTCCGGCATCATTCGCGCCGCGGTGCATCCGTCCCAGGAGAAGAAGCTGCGCCACAGCATGGCGCTCGGGCAGCATCTGGGTTCGGTCACACGCTTCGTCGATGCGGACGAAATGCGTGCACGGGGCATCCCGCCGGCCTTCCTGTTCGGCTGCACACAGCACGGCGGCACCCTGGACCCAGGCAAGTACATCATGGGCCTGCGCCGTGCCGCACTGCGGGCCGGGGTGCGGCTGTTCGAGCAGACCCGGTTGCTGTCCTACAGCGAAGGCCCGAGCATCGTCTGCCGCACCGAGCGTGGCAGCGCCAGCGCGCCGTTCATGGTGCTGGCCACAAACGCCTACACGCCGCAGCTGGGTTTGCTGCGTGACAAGGTGGTGCCGCTGCGGGTCTCGGCGATCGAGACCGCACCGCTGTCCAAGGCTCAGCTCAAGACCTTGGGCTGGCAGGGCAGGGAAGGCATCGTCACCCCGCACTGGACCATGGAAAGCCATCGGCTGACGGCGCGGGACACCTTGCTGGTCACCACCAAGCAGCTCGGCTACGCCTATGGCTCGGGCACGCCCAACCAGCCTGATCCTGCAGCTTACAAAGTCTTGGTACAGGCCATGGACGACCGCTTCCCGACCCTGCGCGGCACCCCCATCGGTGCCTGCTGGAGCGGCTACATCAGCCTGGCCTTCGATGCATTGCCGGTGGTCGGTACCACCGGCCTCCAGCGCAACATCCTCTACAGCGCCGGGTGTTCCGGGCATGGCGTCGGCACCCAGTCGCTGGTCGGCTACCTGTTGGCCGAGCGGATCGGGGGCATCGAGCACCCGCTGCTGGCCGCGCTGCGCCACAAGACCCCCACCACGCTGCCCGAACCGCTGCAATGGTGCGCCATGAAGGCCGCCCTGGCGGGAGTGAACCGGCTCGACCGCGCCTTGAACCGCAAAGTCCGGGCTTCGCTCGCACCGTAACGTCCTCGCATTAGCAACCCTGGAGCAACCATGAACAGCACAACGAACGAGGCCGTCCGGGTGACGGCCTGGGCGGCAATCCTTGGCGGCGTGTTCGCCTACCTGAACGTCGGCTTCATGCTGATGGTGACCCACGGCGACATGACCGTGACCCTGGACGGTGCGCAGATGCTGAGCCTGCCGGCCGAGCTTCGGCAGTACTTCAGGCTGTCGATGTTCGCCGACCTGCTGGGCTTCTACCTGCCGTTGCTGGTGATTGGCGGCTATCTGTGGCGCGCCTTTCGCGAGCAAGCCGGCGCCTTGGGGGACATGGCCGTCCTGGCCATTGCCACCTACGTGGTCCTGGGCGTGGTCGGTGCAGGGTTGCAGCTGTCGGTGCTCAACCCGCTGGCCGAATTGCACCAGGGCGGTACACCGGCCGTGCAGGCCGCCGCCGAAGTCGCCTGGACCAGCATCGCGGTGGGTAGCCAACGCGGCCTGTGGTGGTGCGAGGGGCCGGTGGTGCTGTTCTGGGGGCTGGTGGTTGGCCGCCACCTGAAGAACGCCGGCTGGGGCGCCTCGATCCTGCTGCCATTGAAAGTCGTCGGCGGGTGCTTTGGCCTGTACTTCATTGCGGGCTTCTTCCCGCAACTCGATGCCCTGACCAATGCCTTGCTGGTCATCGTGGTGCTGATCTTCCCCTGCTGGATGGTGCTGTTCGGCGTGCACTTGCGCCGCCGTTCGCTGCGCCTTGCGCTGGGTGTGTGACCGGGCCCGTTGGCCAACCCTTCGACGCGCTGCCTGCTCAAAGCGCGCTTAAAACAACCACCGTGTGAGGCTCTTCGTATGGCTGCAAGGCCCCCCTCCAACACTTTCGATCTCAAACGCCGGCAGTTGCTCAAGTTCGCCGGCGCCACGGCGGCCGTCGGCGGCCTGGGGTTGCGCACGACACTGGCCAGCGCCTCGGACGCTCCGGCGGGCGCTCGCGACCGCGATGACGGCATCCTCGACGTTGCCATCATCGGCGCCGGCATGGCCGGGCTTACGGCCGCCCGTGACCTGCAAAATGCCGGCTGCCAGTCATTCGTGGTGCTGGAGGCGCGCAATCGGGTCGGCGGCCGGGTGCTGAACCATGACCTGGGCGGGGGCCAGATCTCCGAAGCGGGTGGGCAGTGGATCGGGCCGGGCCAGACGGCCGTGGCTGACCTGGCCCGTGAGCTTGAGGTGGGCACCTTCCCGACCTACTACCAGGGCAAGACCGTGGTGCTGGGTGGGGAAGGGCGGCTCGAAATCGACCTGCACGGCACCTTCGGTACCGACGAAAGCGTCGGCGCCAAGCTCAGCGAGCTGTCAAAGGCCGTGCCGTCTGGCGCGCCCTGGACGTCGCCGCGGGTGGCAGAGCTGGACAAGCTCTCGGTGGGCGACTGGCTGGCCCAGCAAGGCATCAAGCCTGAGGACCGGTCCGGCTGGGACACCAGCCTGACCCTTACCGGCGGCGTGCCGCCGGGCAAGATGGGGCTGCTGCATTTCCTGTCGATGATCAACTCGGCGAACTGCGACTACATGCAGCTCGACTCGATCAAGGACAGCGCCCAAGGCACGCGCTTGGTCGGTGGCTCGCAACGGTTGTGTACGCGGATGGCCGAGGCGCTGGGCGACAAGCTGCGCCTGGCGTGCCCGGTGCGTGAGATCGCCGACTGGGACCGTGAGGTGGTGAGGTTGAGCACCGATCAGGGCGAGGTACGCGCCCGCCGGGTCATCGTGGCGATCCACCCCGCGCTGTGCAACCAGGTTCATTTCCAGCCCGCGCTGCCCGAGGGGCGGGCTGCGCTGCAGCGGGCCTGGCCCGCCCACAGCCCGGCGCGCAAGACGGCGATGGTCTACTCACGGCCGTTCTGGCGGGACAAGGGCTTGAATGGCCATACCGTGCAGGTCAAAGGGCAGGTGCTGTGGGCCTGGGACAACTCGCCACCCAACGGCGAAATCGGCGTGATCAATGCCTTCATCGTCAATGCCATGGTGCCGTCCGACCCGGCCGCCGCACAGCGCGTGCTGGCGGAAATCTATGCCCGCTCGCTGGGGGACGAGGCGCTGACCCCCATCGGTTACCACGACCACGACTGGGGGCAGGCCGACCCCTGGAGCATCACCTGCGTGTCGGCCATCCCGCCGGGCTTCTGGAGCCAGCATGGCGAATCGTTGCGCCCTGGCTGCGGCAACCTGATCTGGTCGGGTACCGAAACTGCTGAAATCTGGGCAGGCTACATGGACGGCGCCGTGCGCTCCGGTCACCACAGCGCGCTACAGGCGCTCGCTTCGCTGCGTCAGGCTTGAGGGACCGTCATGAAGAAGAAACTGTTGTTGGCTGCCGGCGTCGTGCTGGTGCTGCTGCTGGCCCTGTTCGGGCGCGACCTGCTTGGCCTGTATCGGCTGCTGGACTATGTCGACACCACCACCCAGGCCTACGAGGCCGAGGGGCCCTGGCCACAGACGGCGGATGCCTGCGTGGGCTGTCATGGCAAACAGGGCAGCTCCCTGCACCAGCGTTACCCGAGCCTGGCAGGGCAACCCGCCGAGTACCTGAAAGCGCAGTTGCACAGCTTCGCCAGTGGTCAGCGCCTCAACCCGAACATGCAACCGCTGGCCATGAGCCTGACCGAAGAGCAGATCGCCAAGCTGACCGATTACTACGCGCGCCAGCCGGCGCTTGACAACCACGGGTTCCAGCCCGACCCGGCCCTGCGCGAGCAAGGCAGCAAGCTGGCGGTAGCGGGGGCCTGCATGGCCTGCCATGGCGAGAAGTTGCTGGGCCAGGGGCCTTTCCCACGCCTGGCCGGGCAAGGCGCCGACTACTTGCTGGCGCAGCTGGACGCCTTTGCACAAGGGCGGCGGATCGACCCGACCGGTTCGATGAAGGCGATCACCGCCACCCTGTCACCGCAGGATCGCAAAGCGCTCTCCCATTACCTTGCGTCACTCACCACCAACTCGAAATGAACACCCGAGCCCTATAAAAAAGAGAATGTCGCCATGGAAACCAAAGATGTTGTCGCCTTGCTCACCTGTGTACTGCTGATCTCCTCGGGAGGGATCTATGGCATCAAGTTTTTGCGCAAAGGCAATTTCCTGTTGGGCCTGGAATGGCTGATCGTGGCGTTTTCCGGGAGCAACCTGCTGATCTTCCTGTTGACCCAGTCGCAGATCTCCTACGGCATCTCGTTCTTCTGCGATGCCTTCTCCCGAGGCTTCGGCATCCCCATCGTGACGGTGCTCGGCCTGATGGCGGTGACCCACAACTACAAGCCTTCCAAGCTCAAGGACGCGGCGATCTTCACCATCACCTTCGCCAGCACACTGGTGATGATCAAGGCCGACTTCATGGTCAAGCCTTTGCCGTACTTCTATGTCGCCATGTGGTTCGCCTACTCGCTGTACCTGGCGTACTTCATCAGCCGCCTGGTGCGCGCCGGTGAGCGGCTGCATGCGCTGGGCGTGACGGTGGCGGCGGTATCCGGGCTGATCGTGGCGTGCATCTACGACTTCTACCCGATCCCAGGGGATGACACCAAGGCGATCTTCCTGTCCATCGCACTGGTCACCTGGTCGTACATGATGATCCAGCTGTACTACGCCTTCTTCGCCCTGGAGCGTGCCAAGGCCTACGCCCGCTGATGCCACCGTTCGCGGGGCTCCGTCGGTGGAGCCTGCGCCAACCTTTGAAATGCCACCCGGAGAATGTCCCATGTCCATTGAGCAAGTCGCGCCGGCGGTAGAGCGCATGCGCGAGGTGTTTGCACGCCAGCGCAAGGCGTTTGCCGAGCAGCGCTACCCTTCGTTGGCGTCGCGCCGCGCCAACCTGCAAGCGCTCAAGGCGCTGGTACTGGAGCATGCAGACCCGATCGCGGCCGCCATCGCCCGCGATTTCGGCCATCGCTCCAGCCACGAAACCAAGCTGCTGGATATCTTTGGCCTGGTCAGCGAGATCAACCATGCGATCAAGCACCTCAAGGGCTGGATGAAACCGCGCAAGCGTGGTGTCGGTCTGTGGTTCCAGCCTGGGCGCGCCGCAGTGCTCGCCCAGCCGCTGGGGGTGATCGGCATCGCCGCGCCCTGGAACTACCCGCTGTACCTGACGCTGGGGCCGCTGTGCGGCGCCCTGGCTGCCGGCAACCGCGCCATGATCAAGGTAGCCAGTGATTCGAGCCACTTCGGGCGACTGCTGGCCGACCTGCTCGGCAGGCACTTCGCCGAGGACCTGGTGGCGGTCGTGCAGCCTGGCCCGGGGATCAACGACGGTTTTTCCCGCCTGCCTTTCGATCACCTGATCTTTACCGGCTCGCCCGCGGTGGGCCGGCAGATCATGCGCAACTGCAGCGAGAACCTGACGCCGGTCACCCTGGAACTCGGCGGTAAGTCCCCGACGCTGGTAGCCCCGGGCTATCCGCTGCGCCAGGCCGCCGAGACCCTCCTCTGGGGCAAGTGCCTGAATGCCGGGCAGACCTGCGTCGCCCCTGACTATGTGTTCCTGCCGGCCGGCAGCAGCGAGGCATTCATTGAGCATGCCAGGGCCGCAGTGAGCCAGCTTTACCCGACGGCGCTGGCCGACAACCCGGACTACACCTGCATGATCAACGCCCGGCAACTGGCGCGGGTCGAGGCCCTGCTGGCCGATGCCCGCGACAAAGGCGCGCGGGTGGTGGCGCTGGCCGACGTCGAGGGCGCTCGCCGGGTCGGCAAGCTG
This sequence comes from Pseudomonas sp. UFMG81, assembly GCF_015354575.1. Lineage (GTDB taxonomy): Bacteria > Pseudomonadota > Gammaproteobacteria > Pseudomonadales > Pseudomonadaceae > Aquipseudomonas. The sequence continues at coordinate 9,573 of NZ_JACAFQ010000062.1, read as the reverse complement.
GCGCCACACCTGGTGTTCGATGCGCGTGACGACATGCTGATCATGCAGGAGGAAATCTTCGGGCCAGTGCTACCGGTGCTCGATTATCGCCGGCTGGAGGAGGCTGTGGACTACATCAATGCCCATGAGCGGCCGCTGGCGCTGTACCTGTTCGATGAGGATGCCGGGCGTGTCGAGACGCTGCTGCGGCAAACGCTGTCCGGCGGGGTGTCGGTCAACAGCGTGATGCTGCACGTGTTGCAGGAGAACCTGCCGTTCGGTGGGGTGGGCAACTCGGGGTTGGGGCACTACCACGCTGAAGAGGGGTTCCAGACGTTCAGCAAGATGCGCCCGATCTTCTACCAGGCCAAGTTCAACGGCAGCTTCCTGCTCAAGCCGCCCTACGGGCGCTTGACCCAGCTCTTGCTGCGCCTGGTGCTGCGTTGATGCAAAGGTTGCTGAGACGGGCTGACGACGCTGTGACGAGTTGACGCTACTCCGGTTATCGTCATGCCCTTTTTTGCGCCCTTCGGGGCGCTTTTTTTGTCCACCTTGATTTTGCGCCATGCCAACAAGGCGGACAGTGGAGAGCTCACAGGATAGATTGGCCCGAAACAGATGTAGGAGCCGGCTTGCCGGCGATGCGCCGCGCGGGCGGCGCTCGATCTCATGAGCGCTGCATAAACACCGGCAGGCACCTGGTGGCCCTCACCCCATCTCCCGCCATGCACCCCAGGGCACCACACAAGTCTGAACTTTAAGGGCTGGCGGTGTGGCGTCCAGGTGCCTGTCTTGCAACCGCATGAGGGCCACCAGGTGTATGCCGACAGATCTGCAGCGCTCTTGAGATCGAGCGCCGCNCGNGCGGCGCATCGCTGGCAAGCCAGCTCCCACATTTGTTTCTGGCCAGTTACTCCTGGTCCATCTCCACTGTCCGCCTTGTTTGTACGACGCGGTTTCAGCGTGGGCGCTGATGCCGCATCACCAGACTTGAGGCATGCACCAAGGCGGACAGTGGAGACTTCACAGGATGGATTGGCCCGAAACAGATGTGGGAGCTGGCTTGCCAGCGATGCGCCGCGCGGGCGGCGCTCGATTTCCTAGGCGCTGGAGATCTATCGACAGCCCTGGCCGACCCACTCGGCACCACGCTCGGCAATCATGATCGACGCGGCGTTGGTGTTGCCTCCCACCAGGGTGGGCATGATCGACGCATCGATCACCCGCAGGCCCTCGATACCGTGCACACGCAACTGGCTGTCCACCACCGCCATGTCGTCCTGGCCCATCTTGCAGGTGCCGATCGGGTGATAAATGCTGTCGGTGCGCTTGCGCAACAGGTCGATCAACTGTTCATCGCTGTGCAGGCCCGTGCTATAGAAATCGCGTAGGCCGAAGCTGGCCATCGGGGTCTGGGCAATGATCTCCCGGGTAATGCGGTAGCCCTTGAGCAGTGTCTTGACGTCATCGTCGTGCCCCAGGAAATTGGGGTCGATGCGCGGCGCCACCCGCGGGTCCGGCGAGGCCAGGCCGACGCTGCCGATGCTCTTGGGCCGCAGCACGCAGACGTGACAGCTGAACCCATGCCCCCAATGCAGCTTGCGGTTGTGGTCGTCAACCGTGCCGATCACCGCATGCAGCTGGATGTCCGGGCGTGCCAGGGTCGGGTCGGTCTTCAGGAAACCACCGGCCTCGGCGCAGTTGCTCGACAGCGGGCCGCGCCGGTGGCGCAGGTAGTCGTACACAGCCTTGCCCATCTTAAGGCTGCCGCCCATGGAAACGCCCAGCAGCGAGGTGTCGTTGCTCTTGTAGCACAGCACCACGTCAGGGTGGTCCTGCAGGTTCTGGCCGACGCCCGGCAACTCATGCCGCACGGCGATGCCCTGGGGCTCGAGCTCGGCTCGCGGGCCTATGCCGGACAGCATCAACAAGTGAGGGCTGCCGAACGTGCCTGCCGCCAGCAGCACCTCCTTGCGCGCCTTCAGGTGCACCCGCGAGCCCTTGATCAGCGCCTGCACGCCGGTGGCCCGGTCGCCCTGCAGCACGATGCTTTCAACATGGGTGTTGGTCAGTACCGTGAGGTTGCGGCGCTGGCGGATCGGCTTGAGGAACGCGGTGGCGGTGCTCCAGCGGCGGCCGTCACGGATGGTCACGTCGTAGTAGCCGACCCCCTCCTGTTGTGCACCGTTGAAGTCTTCGTTGAAGCGGTGGCCGGCGCGCAGCGCCGACTCGACGAAGGCCTCGGTGACCACATGGCGATGGCCGCGCCCGACGTAGAGCTCACCTTCGCCACCGTGATAGTCGGTGTCGCCGGCATGGTGCATTTCGCTCTTGCGAAAGTGCGGCAGTACATCGTCGAACGACCAGCCTTCGTTGCCCAGCGCCTGCCAGTCGTTGAAGTCATCGTGGTGGCCACGGATGTAGACCATGCCATTGATCGAACTGCTGCCGCCCAGCACCTTGCCCCGTGGCTGGTAGCCCAGGCGGCCGCCCAACCCCCGCTGCGCGGTGGTCTTGAAGGCCCAGTTGACATGGCGTGTGGGCAGGATGGCGGCCATGCCCACGGGGGTGTGGATCAGGGGTGAACGGTCTTCGGGGCCGGCCTCCAGCAAGCCGACTGTGACGCTGGGGTCGGCGCTGAGGCGGTTGGCAAGGACACAACCGGCAGAGCCGGCCCCTACGATCAGGTAGTCGAATTCCATCGTGGTGTTCTCGAAAGGTGGCAGTGAGGGGGTGGCGCACGGCGCTGGGGTGGGTCAACCGTCCCAGTCCGTGTAGCGATTGACGAAGCTGACGATGTGCCGCTGCGCCGCCAGCGCCTGTGGCAGCGCGGCGATCATCTGGAACACGTGGGGCAGGCGCTTCCAGATCTCCAGCTGAACCGGCACGCCGGCTGCCGAGGCCTTGGCGGCGGCGCGCACCGAGTCGTCCAGCAGCATTTCGGTGCTGCCCACCTGGAACAGCAACGGCGGCAGGCCCGCGAAGCTGCCGAACAACGGCGACACCGCTGCTTGCCCATGCAACTCGGCGGGGGCGTAGAAACCGCGGATGCCGATGGCGAAGGCCAGGGTGAAGATCGGGTCATGCCGGGCATTGCCCAACGCGCTCGCGCCGCTGAGGGTGAAGTCCAGGAACGGCGACAGCAGCACGGCGCAGCTTGGCAAGGGTTGGCGCTCGTCGCGCAGGCGCTGCAGCAGGGCAAGCACCAAGTTGCCGCCTGCGGAGTCGCCGGCGATCACGATATTGTCAGCCTTGTGGCCTTGCTCCAGCAGCCAGTGATAGGCCTTGAACGCCTCATCGAGCGCCGTGGGGAACGGGTGCTCGGGGGCCAGGCGGTAATCGACCATCAGCGCCCGGGCCTTGAGCGGCTGGCACCAGCCGGCGACCATCGCCGCATACACCTCGGGGGTATAGGCGACGAAGGCGCCGCCATGGATGTACAGCACCACCCGTTCTTGGCGGCAGTGGTTGGGTGTCAGCCACTGGGCGGCTACGCCATTGCAGTTCACCGCTGTGCGCTGGACATCCGTGGGGAACGCCTTGGGCGCCTGCCCATCGAGCCGTTCGAACTGCTTGCGCAGCTTGCGGATATCGATGTTCAGGCCGTGTCCCGACTTAACCAGCAGGCGCAGAGCCATACTGAGCATCCTGCATTTCCACCGACCTTCGGGCGGATCGATCTCGCGGGTGTAGCACTGCGCGTTCATTTCGCCACCTCGGGCTGGTTGGCCGCAGGCCAGTGGTAGTCGCGCAACTGCTCGCGCAGCAGCGCCTTGCTGACCTTGCCGGTGGCGGTGTGCGGCAGGGCTTCGACGAACACCACATCGTCGGGGATGCAGAAGCGCGCGACCTTGCCGGGGTAATGGGCCAGCACTTGCTCGCGGGTCGCCAGCAGGCTGGGCTTGAGCACCACCACCAGCAGCGGCCGCTCGTCCCACTTCGGGTGGGGCATGCCCACGGCGGCGGCTTCGGCAATGGCCGGATGCGCCATGGCGATGTTTTCCAGGTCGATGGAGCTGATCCACTCGCCGCCCGACTTGATCACATCCTTGGCGCGGTCGGTGATCTGCATGAAACCATCGGCGTCCAGGGTGGCCACGTCGCCGGTGGGGAACCAGCCGTCCACCAGCGGGCTCTGGTCGATGCCGAAGTAGTGCTCGACGACCCAGTGCCCGCGAACCATCAGGGCCCCTGCGCTGTGGCCATCGCGGGGCAACTCGTGGCCGTTGTCGTCCACCGTTTTCAGGTCGACACCAAAGGGCGGGCGCCCCTGTTTGACGGCAATGGCGAAACGGGCTTCCGGGTCCAGGGTGAGCTGCGATGCCTTCAACGTGTTGACGGTCCCCATGGGCGACAGCTCGGTCATGCCCCAGGCGTGTTGCAGGCAGATGCCGAACTCTTGCTCGTAGCTGTGCATCAGCGCCGGCGGACAGGCCGCCCCGCCAACGATCATGCGCTGCAGGGCAGGGAGGCGCCCGCTGCTCTGGCGCATGTACTGCTGCAGGCTCAGCCACACGGTCGGTACCCCGGCCGAGAAGGTGACGCCCTCGCGTTCGAAGAGCTTGAAAATGCTCTCACCGTCCAGGCAGCTCCCTGGAAACACCAGCTTGGCGCCCACCAGCGGCGCCGAGTAAGGCAAACCCCAGGCGTTGACGTGGAACATCGGCACCACCGGGGCCACCACTTCGCGGCCAGACAGCGCCAGTGCGTCGGGCAGTGAGCTGGACAGCGCATGCAGCAGGGTGGCGCGGTGCGAGTACAGCACCCCTTTGGGGTTGCCGGTGGTGCCGGAGGTGTAGCACAGCGTCGCTGCCGAGTGCTCATCCAGCGGGGGCCAGGTGAAGTGATCCGGCTCGCCAGCCAGCAGCTCCTCGTAGCACAGCAGGTTGGCGATGGGCAGGGCCGGCATGTGCGCACGGTCGGTCATCGCCACCCAGTGCCTCACGCTCGGGCAGTCGGCGGCGATGGCCTGCACCAGCGGTGCGAAGCCCAGGTCGAAGCACACCACTTCATCCTCGGCGTCGCGGATGATCCAGCTGATCTGTTCGGGGAACAGCCGCGGGTTGACAGTGTGGGTGATCGCGCCGATGCCCGAGATCGCGTAGTACAGCTCGAAATGGCGAAAGCCGTTCCAGGCCAGGGTGGCCACCCGGTCGCCAGGCTTGACGCCAAGGCGGACCAGGGCGTTGGCGGCCTGTTTGGCACGACGCTGGGCGTCGGCATAGGTATAGCGATGAAGGGGGCCTTCCTGGGTGCACGAGACGATTTCCGTGTCACCGTGGTACCGCGCTGCGTGTTCGAGCAGCGAAGGGATGGTCAGCGGCAGTGTCATCATTTGGCCTTGCATGGGGTTCTACCTTTCTTGTTGTCATGCGCCGAACGGGGGGCGTCGTTTTAGCCGGCCACGCCAGAGGGCCGGGCGTCATAGGCGCCCTGCGTGCTGCGCTGGAAGGCCAGGCAGTCATCTTCGACGGGGTCCTTGAGCAGCATTTTCTTGTCGCGGCCGTAGTGCATGAAGACGAACCACGGGTAGGACTTGCCCTGGCGCGGGAGGAACTGCTGGTCGCGCTGGATATAGCCCGACTTCATCGAGTTCATGATCCCGTCGCCCAGGGCATTGCCGGCGTTGTCGTAGGGGGTGACGACATCGAAGTGGTTGCGCTGCATGTAGCGCATCAGGCGGCACAGGTAGGTGGCTGCCAGGCCGACCTTGAGGGTCCATGAAACGTTGGTGTAGCCGAAGATCCACGCCATGTTGGGCAGGTTTTCCAGCAGCACGCCCTTGTAGGTCATCTGCTCGCCCACCGGGTACGGCGTGCCGTCCACCGAGACGGTCATGCCCCCCAGCACCTGCAGCTTGAGGCCGGTCGCGGCGATGATGATGTCGGCGGGCAACTGCTTGCCGGACTTGAGCAGGATACCGTGCTCGGTGAAGCGCTCGATGTGATCGGTCTCGACCGAGGCGCGGCCGCTGCGGATGGCCTTGAACAGGTCACCGTCAGGCACTGCGCACAGCCGCTCGTCCCAGGGCATGTAGTGGGGGGTGAAATGCCGCATGTCGGCGTCCGGGCCTACCTGGCGGCGTACGTGCGAGAGGATGATCCGGCGCATCAGCCGTGGCCATTGCCGGCAGGCGATGTAGGCGGCGCGGTACAGCACGATGTTGCGCTTGCGTGCCAGGGCCAATGCCCAGCGTGCGGGCATGATGCGCGACAGCGCGGCGGTGAGCTTGTCGGTCGATGGCAGCGAGTAGATGTAGGACGGGGAGCGTTGCAGCATGGTGATATGCCCGGTCTTGTCCGCCATGGCCGGGATCAGCGTGGCCGCGGTGGCGCCGCTGCCGATCACCACGACCTGCTTGCCGCTGTAGTCGAGGTCTTCAGGCCAGTGCTGCGGATGCACCCGCACGCCTTGGAAGCTGTCTTCCCCCGGGAAGCTGGGCAGGAAGCCGTCGTCATGGTTGTAGTAGCCGGTGCAGCACAGCAGGAACTGGCAGGTGTAGTGCCGCACGGTGCCGCTGGCCTCGTGCAGGGCTTCCACTTGCCACAGGCGTTGCTGGCTGGACCAGTTGGCGCTGGTGATCTTCAGCCCGTATTGAATCTTCTCGGCCAGGCCGTGTTGCTGGGCGGTGTCCTGGATGTAGCGGCGGATCGAGGCGCCATCGGCCAGCACCTTGGCGCTGTCCCACAGGCGGAACTTGTAGCCATAGCTGAGCATGTCCGAATCGGAGCGAATGCCTGGGTAGCGGAACAGGTCCCAGGTCCCGCCGATGCAGGCGCGGCGCTCCAGGATCGCCAGGCTGCGCTCGGGGAATTCCTTCGCCAACTGGCAGGCCGTGCCGATGCCTGACAGGCCGGCACCGATGATCAAAGTGTCGAAATGTTGGTTGCTCATGGGGTCTCCGTGCCTGTGTGGCCAGGCCGGGCAGTGGATTGAGAGGGGCATGTCCGCTGTGGCAGGGCGCTGCCGGCAGAGGGGCGTCTTTGCTGCGGGGTGAGCAGCACGGTGAGCGATCCCGCCTCTGCTCGAATCATGGGGCCCTGGGTCCCGATCGAAGTGCCAGGCACGGGAGATGCGGCGGCGGGGTATCGCCTGCGTGCAGGAGGGGGGCAGGTTGCCAGCCGGGTGGGCCAGGCGTGGCGCAGGTGCGATCGATGCGTGGAGTCTGTCATGTGATGAGCTCCTGTAATTGTTGTTGTACCGACTGTAAATCGCCGCAATGATTAACGCAACACATGTTATGCATAACTGGCGAGCACACAAAAAAGAGCCGAAAGCCGACGGCCGCCGAAGGTTCGTTCGGCAGTGCTTTCGGCGATCGGCCCGGTGCTGTGGGGAATGGGGCGGTTATCGAACGGCCGGCGCGAGCCCCGCGAGGTAGTGCGCCAAGGCTTGCATTTCATCTTGCGCAAGCAGGCTGGCAGTGGCGTTCATGGCGCCGCTGGGGTCGGTTCTGTGGCCTTGCTTGAAGGCGATAAGCTGTTCCAGCAGGTAGGCCTGGCCCTGGCCGGCAATGCGCGGGCCCACCGGGCTGCCGGACAGCTGCGCGCCGTGGCAGGCCGTGCAGCCGCGCGCCGCGACGCTGGCCTGGCCACGCGCGCGCAGCGCCTCATCGGCTTCGGGGGTGTCGACGATTTGCGGGGCCTGGCGCGCGAAGTACTCTGCCAGGGCCTGGATGCGCGCTTCGCTCAGGGTCGCCGCCAGTGGCTCCATCTGTGGGCTGTGGCGCGTGCCGTGGGCGAAGGCTTGCAGTTGCGCCTGGATGTAGGCTACAGGCTGCCCGGCAAGGGCAGGGTACTGACCGTTTGCGGGTTGCCCGCGAACGCCGTGACACAGTGTGCAAGCATCCTGGGCTTGCGGCCAGGCACCGCCATTGGCTTCGTAGCGGGCGTAATGACGGTCCAGGGCATCCATGAACCGGTAGCCTGCGACCAGCTCTGGCCCGTAGAGCGCCGCCGCAGCCAGCACGCCTGCGGCGAGTAGCGCGGCACTCAACAGCACGGTCGGTTTTTTCATGCCTGCCTCCGGGTGCTGGCGAGCGCCTGCAGGGCTTCAAGGGCTGCGCGGTGGCCGGAGCGCACGGCGCCATCCATGCTGCTGGTCCACAGGTCCGAGGTTTCGGTGCCCGACCAGATCAGGCGGCCGACCGCAGGCTTCAGGTAGCGGCCCCAACGGGTCAGGAAGCCAGGGGGGATGGCGCCAACGCAGGTCAGGGTCCAGGGGTCGACCTTGGCCCAGTCGTGGTCATGGAACTGTTTGACCTCCAGGGCTTGCTTACCCAGTGCCCGCGCATAGATTTCGGCGAGGGTACGCTCTGCCCGGGCGGGGTCGTGGCTGAGCTGCGCGCTGCGCACGAAGCCCATCAGGATGCCCACGCTGGCATCCGCCGGCGAGTTGTCACAGGAGAGAATCAGCGGGCCGTCGGCCTGGATGACCTGGCCATTGAGCCCTTTGTCCCGCCAGAAAGGCCGCTCATAGACATGCACGGTCTTGCGCATCGGCGCGAGCGAGGGCCAAAGGCGCTGCAGTTGCGCGCGCCCCTCGGGCAGCGGTGGGTCGAAGACGATCTGGTTGCACAGCGCCGGGTGCAGCGCGGCGATGACCTGGCGGGTGCGGATGAGCCCCTGGTCGGTATGGAGCTCGACGACATCCTGGTCCCAGCCAACGATCTTGCGCACCGGGCTGGCCAGCTTGACCCGATCACCGAGTGCCTGGGCCATGCGCGTGCACAGTACCTGCGAACCGCCGACGAAACGGGTCTCCTGGGCGCCGCCCTTGAACCCCTCGAGCTTTTCCATGCTGCAATCGGCGGAGTTGATCAGCGACAGGTAATGCAGCAGTGCGAGGCTGGATGGTGGCGTGCCGGTGGTCAGGCCGATGGAGGTGTCGAAACTCAGCCGGCTGGCATTGTCCAGACCCTGGCCTGCCAGCCACTCGCCCACCGACAGCTTGTCGATTTCGGCTGCATCCGCTGCCGTCCAGGGTTCCTTGCTGGGTACCCGTTGCGCCATCTGGTTGAGCTTCTCGGTGATGGCGTGGTTGGCGCTTTGGCCGTTGCTCAGGTCTTCCTCGTAGCGGGCATCACCCACCAGGTAGACATTGCGGCCCTGGTAATAGGTGGGGAAGGTCGCGACATCCAGTTCGCGGGCCAGGTCGAAGATGGCGGTCTGGCCGGGGCCGATCCACTCGCCGCCGGCCTCCGAGATCAGCCCATTGCCGAGGGGATGGTTGTAGGTACGCCCACCTACGCGATCCCGCGCTTCCAACACCGCGAATGAGGTGCACCCGGCGCGTTGCAGGTCGCGGGCGGCGGTCAGGCCGGCCAAGCCGGCGCCGATGATCACCACGTCCAGCACGTGCTCTGGGTCGGTAGGCAAGGCTTGCGCCAGCGCTCGGCCGCAGAGGGCGGTGCCGCCTAGCAAGGTCGCGCTGGCCAGCGCTTGCACAAGGCGGCGCCGTTGGCGTGCGGGCCCTGACAGCTCTGTGTTTTCCTGATCCATCTTCGCCTCGGTCAACGTTGTTTTTATATTTAGATAACCAGTGTTATTTAAATAGATTACTGCGTTGGCGGGGGAAAGGGAATAGTCCGTAGGG
>NZ_JACAFQ010000061.1 GCF_015354575.1 Pseudomonas sp. UFMG81 | reverse complement strand
GCTTTACGCAACTCGCGGCGAATCTCCGCGTCAGGATCCGGGCGTGGCTGGCGACGCAGAAAATCGTAGAAACCCGAAGCCGAGACAGCCATCACCCGGCACAACACGCGTACCGGGTACAGAGTCCGTTGGGTAGCGACGAAGGCGTATCTCACCTGGACTCTTTGGCAAAGAACACTGCCGCCTTTTTTAAGATTTCACGCTCCATCTTGAGCTCAGCGATTTCGGCTCGTAACCGCGCTAGTTCGCTGTCTTCCTTGGTGATGGTTTTACGCTCGGGAGAGCTCAGCGGCAGGCCTTTACGCGTAGCATCAACCCAGTTGTCGAGCGTTTTGACGGACATCTCAAGCTGACGTGCAGCTTCAGTTCTGCCAACGCTTTCGGCTAGAGCTACGGCTTGCGTTTTGAACTCATCGGTGTAGTTGCGGCGAGTACGTGGGTACATGGCGACCTCCAAGAGAACGATGTAAGTATCGCTTCTTGGCGTCCGTTGTCAGGGGACAGGCCCATGCCTACTTTTTCCAAGAAAAAAGTAGGCCGCCGTAAGGGCGGAAAGGTGACGAAAAGTCCATATCGTGAATGGATATGCACCGAAATCTAAAAACCACCACACTAATCCCCGAACCCGAACCCGAACCCGAACCCGAACCCGAACCCGAACCCGAACCCGAACCCCCCGCGACAAGTTGTCTGCTTGACTCAACTCGATGTAACAAGACTTGTATCTTGACTTGACAGTCAATTTTTGTGATCGTGCGCGCCCTTCGCGCTTCACAAGCACCAGAACAAAGCATGGGCAGCGCCTGACTGCCCAGAGGATCAACCATGTCCAACCGTGATATTTCCCGGCGTTCGTTCCTGCAAGGCGGGCTGATCGCCGGTGTCGGCGTGACCCTGGCGCCGCTCGGCAGCCAGGCCTTCGCCGCCCTGATGGAAAACAAAGTCACCACCTCGCCGCAAAAGTGGATGAACCACGACGGCAAGGCGCGTTTCCGTAACGACGCGCTGTCCAAGGTGTGCGGCAACAAAGTGTTCGCCCGCGACATCCGCGCCAAGGACATGCCCGGTTGGCCACAGCAGCAAGGCCACGCCATGCTGCTCAAGGCCACCAAGGCCGACCGCCTCTACGCAGGCTACGACCTGTCGCTGCTGGGCAGCGACCTGCAACCGGACCGCATCGTCACCGCCGACGACCTGAAAAAAGACGGCATCGCCTGGCCCGAAGCCCACTCGCCAGACCCACTGCTGCCGCCCGGCCAGGTGCCGATGTTCATCGGCCACCCGGTGGCGATCCTGATCTGGAACGACTTCGAGCGCTTCCGCAAGGCCAAGCTCAAGCTGCAGTTCAACGACAAGGCGATCCGCTACGGCGCCCAGGCCCCGCTGTACCAGCGCGACCCCTACGGCAGCTTCCGGTTCGTGCGCGTGGGCGGCAACACGCCGTTCGACGAGGACGAGTACTCCAGCCTCAAGAACACCATGCTGTTCCCCACCATCCTCGCCCGCAAGCCGGTATGGACCGCCGAGCCCAAGCAGCACGGCAACCTTACCGAGCAGGGCATGTTCTACGCCCAGCGCATCGATGAGCAGCTCAAGCAGCCGCCGGAAAACTGGCTGCTGTTCGATGAACGCTACAAGACCCCGTCCATCGAGCCGGCGGCACTGGAGCCGGACAACGGCAACGGCTGGTACGACCCGGCCACCGGCACCCTGCATTTCGTCGTGGCCACCCAGTGCCCGTTCGAAGTGGCGCAGGAATGCGTGCACATGATCAAGCCGTCGCGTTTTGGCCTGAAGCACCTGAACATGCACCCGGGCTACACCGTCGGCTACGGCTCCAAGGACAACAACATCTTCGTGTTCTACGCCGCCGTCGCCGCCCTGTACGGCGCGGGCGTACCGATCCGCCTGGCCAACGACCGCTACGAGCAGTTCCAGAGCGGTATCAAGCGCCACCCGTTCGACATCCACTACCAGCTGGCGGTGGACAAGAACGACCTGAGCTTCAAGATCTTCCGCGCCGACATGAACGTCGACGGCGGCGGGCGCATCAACTACAGCCCGTCGGTGGCGGCCGTGGGTGCCACCGCGGCGCAGTCGATCTACTACATGCCGCAGAACGACCTGTCGGTCACCGCCTATCACTCGCGCGGGGTCGAGGCCGGCTCCATGCGCGGCTACGGCACCCTGCAGAGCATGGCCGCCACCGAGATGATGGTCGATGAAATCGCCGACCGCCTGGGTGTCGACGCCATCGAGCTGCGCCGCAAGAACGCGCTCAAGTCGGGCATGAAGAACACTCAGGGCGCGGTCCCGGCCGGTGCCCTGCGCCTGCATGAGATCCTCGACAAGGCCAGCCAGCACGAATGGTGGAAAAACCGCCATGAGCGCAAGAAAGCCATGGACGCCAAGGACCACGACAACTGGTACGGCGTGGGCTTCGCCATCACCCAGAAAGATTTCGGCACCGGCTCCGAAGCGCCAATGGCCGCAGTCGAGTTCAGCGCCGATGGCCAGATCACCCTGCGCCATATCGGCACCGAGCTGGGCACGGGTATGTCGACCTCGCAGGCCCTGGTGGTCAGCGACTTCCTCGGCCGCGTCGCCGACCACGTGCAGACCGCCCAGACCGAGTGGCCGGAGCTTGCCCTGAGCACCAGCGGCAACCCCTACCTGATCAGCCAGGCCGAGCAGGACGCCGCGCTGCGCAACCCGCGCTGGGTCGGCAAGCTGGCCTCGCCGTCGTCGGCGACCAACTCGGCGTTCTACTTCAGCCACGCCACCCGCGAAGCCGCCCGCGTGCTGTTCAACCACGGCCTGTGGCCGGCGGCCATGGCCTTGTGGAGCCAAGGCCCGTTCGGTGGCCAGGCCAACCCGCTGGTGGTGCGCCGCGAGAACGCGGTATGGGTCAACGGCGAGCTGACCGGCAACGGCCTGGCGCCGATCCCCTTCGCCACCCTGGCGAAGAAGGCTCACGAAATGGGCCTGGTCACCGGTGCCAGCGTGCACGGTTTCAACCGCTGGAGCTGGGCCGAGGCCGACTTCGTCATCGACGGCGTGCGCGAGCGCCTGCCGCTCGATGCCCTGGCGGTGAAGTACGGTGACGGTGCGGTGAACGCCAAGAAGGCGCAGATGAACAGCGCCGGCTTCCACCTGCTCGACCGGCAGAACGCCGAGTACCCGGCCACCCAGCTGAACAACGCCATGGTCACCTACTACAGCCCGGTGGCGACCATCGTCGAGGTGAAGGTGAACAAGGGCAGTGGCGAGGTGAGCGTGCTCAACCACCACAGCTGGGTCGAGTGCGGCCGGGTGTTGGTGCCCGAGCTGGTCAAAGGCCAGCTCGAAGGCGGTATCGCCATGGGCATCGGCCACGCACTGCTGGAAGAAATGCCGCTGTACGAGGGTGGCCCGGGCGAGGGCGACTGGAACTTCAACCGCTATCGCCTGCCGATGGCCAAGCACGTGGCGGTGTGGAAGCAGACCTCCGAGATCCTGCCGCCGCTGTCGCCCACCGACCCGTCCAAGGGCATCGCCGAGGTGGTGATGATCCCGGTGGTCGGCGCCATCGGCAACGCCGTGGCCCATGCCATCGGCAAGCGTGTCCGCGACCTGCCCATCACCCCCGCCCGCGTCAAGGAGGCCCTCAATGGCTGACCGCAAGCTGCAACTGACCCTCAACGGTCAACCTGTCGTCACCGAAGTGGTCCCCGATGACCTGGCGATGCTCGACTACCTGCACGAATACCAGAACCTCACCGGCTCGCGCCTGGGCTGCGGCCAGGGCATCTGCCACGCCTGCGTGGTGATCGTCGACAACCCCGACGGCACCAGCGAAGAAGTGCGCACCTGCATCACCGGCGCGCACTACTTCGAGGGCAAGAAGGTGCGCACCATCGAAGGCCACGCCAAGCGCGACGAGGCCGGTAACCTGACCGAACTGAACCCGATCCAGCAGAAGTTCGTCGACCGTTTCGCCTTCCAGTGCAGCTACTGCGCCCCGGGCTTCGTCAACGCCGCCACGGTGCTGGTGGAGAAGGCCCAGCGCCAGCCACTAAAGAAGAGCGAACTGGAAGACGCCATCGAAGCCAGCCTCGGCCACCATGTGTGCCGCTGCACCGGCTACGTGCGCTACTACGAGGCCACCCGCGATGTGCTGGGCGACCTCGGCCTGGTCAAGGAGGGCTGAGCATGAAGCGTGTACTCAATGGCCTGGCCCTGGCGGTCGGCCTGGCGCTGGCGTGCGGCGCCCAGGCGGCGGACGAGCAACTGGTCAAGCGCGGCGAATACCTCGCCCGCGCCGCCGACTGCATGGCCTGCCACACCGCCGAAGGCGGCGCGCCCTATGCCGGCGGCCTGCCGATCCATTCGCCGTTCGGCACCATCTACGGCACCAACATCACCCCGGACAAGCAGCACGGCATCGGCAACTACAGCAGCGACGAGTTCTTCGCCGCCCTCACCGAGGGCAAGCGCAAGGACGGTGCCAACCTGTACCCGGCCATGCCCTACACCTCGTACCACCTGGTCAAGCGCGAAGACTCCGATGCCATCCACGCCTACCTGATGACCGTCGCGCCGATCAACCGCCCGGCGCCGGAAACCAGCCTGAGCTTCCCGTTCAACGTGCGCGCCGGCCTGATGGGCTGGAACATGCTGTACGGCAAGAGCGTGCAGCTCGAAGAAGGCAAGGGCAACAGCGAGGCCTGGAAACGCGGCCAGTACATGGTCGAGGTGCTTGGGCACTGCGGTGAGTGCCACACCCCGCGCAACCCCATCGGTGCGCTGCAGCAGGACAAGCGCCTGACCGGCGGCCTGCTGCTGGGTTACCTGGCCCCCAGCCTGCTGGCCCAGGACCTGGCCGACCGCGGCTGGAACCAGGCGGACCTGGCGACCTTCCTCAAGCATGGTGTGAGCGCCCAGGGCAGCATGTTCAACGAGATGTACCCGGTGGTGCACCACAGCACCCAGCACCTGGAAGACAGCGACCTGTCGGCCATGGCCACCTACCTGCTCGGTGACCAGCCGCCGGCGGCCAAGGTGGTGCAGGCGGTAGCCCACGAAACCATGGGCGAGAGTGGCAAGCGCGGCCGCCAGCAGTACCTCAACGTCTGTGCCGGCTGCCATGGCGTGGACGGCGAGGGCAAGCCGCACATCGCCGTGGCCATGCAGGGCAATACCGTGTTGCGCCAGGCTGACTCGCGCAACCTGGTCAAGGCCATCGTCGACGGCATCCGCGAGCAGCAGTTCACCGGCTTCGAGCGGATGCAGCCGATGCCGGGCTTCGCCGACAAGCTCGACGACCAGCAGCTGACCGACATGGTCAACTACCTGCGTGAAGCCTGGGGCGGTTTGCCGGGCGACCTGACCACCCAGCAGCTGGCGCAGTTGAAGGCGGACTGACGTGCAGCATCTGGACCTGCAGGTGGTGCGGCAGGCGGGGCAGTGGTCGCGCGACGGTTTGCGCGTGTGGCTGTGCACCGTGCTCTGCACCTACGGCTCGGCGCCCCGTGCGCCGGGCTCGCTGCTGGCGGTGAGCGAGAGCGGGCATTGGCTGGGGTCACTGTCCGGCGGTTGCGTCGAGGAGGATTTCCTCGAACGCGTCGCCGGCGGCGAGTTCGCCGAGGCGGTTGCCGTGGTGCGCTACGGCGACGGCAGCGACAGCCGCTCGAACATCCGCCTGCCCTGTGGCGGCATTCTCGACGTGCTGGTGGAAAGCCTCCCCGGCGACTGCGCCACCCAGGCGCACCTGGCTGAGCTGGAGGCGGCGTTGCTGGGCCGCCGTCGGCTGCTGCGCGAGGTCGACCTGCGCAGCGGCGCACGCCACCTGCACGACGACCACAGCCAAGGGCCACGGGTGGAGCAGGGCGCGCACAGCGTGCGCCTGCGCGTCGGCGCCGCCCAGCGCCTGCTGCTGGCGGGGTATTCCAGCGTCGCGCATTTTTGCGCCGAATTCGGCAAGGGCCTGGGCTTCGAGGTGGTGCTGTGCGATCCGCGCGACGAGGTGATGGACAACGTGGTGCTCGACGGGATAGAAATCCGCCGGGAACTGCCTTCCTTGTTCATCGCCAACGGCGGTTGCCACCGCGACACCGCGGTGGTGGCGCTCACCCACGACCCGAAGATCGACGACCTGGCCATGCTCGAAGCCGTACAGACCGAAGCGTTCTACATCGGCGTGATGGGTTCGCGCGCCACCTCGGAAAAACGCCGTGAACGCCTGCGCCGCATCGGCGGGCTCGGTGATGCTGAGATGGCCCGCATCCATGCGCCCATCGGCCTGAACCTGGGCAGCAAGACCCCGGCGGAGATCGCCCTGGCGGTGCTCGCCGATATCCTGCGCACCCGCAGCGGCATCGCCCGCGAGGCGCTGTGACGGTCGTTGCGCTGGTGCTGGCCGCCGGCCAGGGTTCGCGCTTCGGCGCGGACAAGCGCCGTGCGCTGCTGGGCGATGGCCGTAGTCTGCTGCAGCACAGCGTCGAACACGCCTTGGCGGTGTTCGATGAAGTGCGCGTGGTGGCGCGTGCGGGCGAGGACGCCGATGCGCTGGGGCTGCCTGGCGCTTGCCGCATCGTTCCCAGCCTCGATGCCGGTTTGGGCATGGGGCACAGCTTGGCGGCGGGTGCCGCTTCGTTGAGTGACTGCGATGCACAGGCGGTAGCCATCGTGCTGGGCGACATGCCCTGGATCCTGCCGTACACCTTCCGTCGCTTGATCGAAGCGGCCGGACAGTCGGTCATCGTGGTACCGCGTCATCAGGGGCAGAACGGTCATCCCGTGCTGTTCGGGCGGGATTACTGGGCCGAGCTGACCACACTGGCGGGTGATGAAGGCGCGCGTTCGGTGCTGCAACGGTACCGTGATCGCGTACGGGTGTTGGACGTGGATGACAGCGGGGTCTTGCGCGACGTCGATACACCCGCTGCGCTGAATCAGGGCATTTCCCGATCGGTGTAGGAGCGGCCTTGTGTCGCGAAGGGGCGCGAAGCGGCCCCGGATTGTTGAGTTACCTCTAATATTGCTGGGGCTGCTGCGCAGCCCTTTCGCGGCACAAGGCCGCTCCTACAGAGGTTGCGACTGCCGCACTCGATAAGATAGCCGCTCACCCCAGGCACAGGAGCACAGCAATGACTACCTCACCTGACGACAAACGCCCCACCCCCGACCCGGCCGAAGACAACGCGTTCTTCCCTTCGCCGTATTCCCTCAGCCAGTTCACCTCGCCCAAGTCCGACCTCAGCGGCGCCGACTACCCCGACGCGTACAAGGGCGGGCGCTGGAAAATCCTGCTGATCGGCGCCGACGAGCGCTACCTGCTCACCGACAACGGCACGCTGTTCTCCACCGGCAACCACCCCGTGGAAACCCTGCTGCCCATGTACCACCTGGACAAGGCCGGCTTTGCCTTCGACGTGGCGACCCTGTCGGGCAACCCGGTCAAATTCGAGTACTGGGCCATGCCCGGCGAAGATACCGAAGTGCTGGGCCTGTTCGACCGCTACCGCAAGGCGTTCAAGCAACCGAAGAAGCTCGCCGATGTGATCGAAAAAGCGCTAGGCAAGGACTCCGACTACTTCGGCGTGTTCATCCCCGGTGGCCATGGCGCGCTGATCGGCCTGCCGGACAGCAAAGAGGTCGGGCAGGTGCTGCAATGGGCCGCCGACCACGACAAGTTCGTCATCAGCCTGTGCCACGGCCCGGCGGCATTGCTGGCCGCCGGCCATCTCTACAACGGCTACAAACTGTGCGCCTTCCCCGATGACCTGGACGCCAAGACCCCGGACATCGGCTACATGCCCGGCCACCTGACCTGGAAGTTCGGCGAGCGCCTCAAGGCCTGTGGCGCGCAGATCATCAACGACGGTATCTCCGGCGCCGTGCACCAGGATCGCAAGCTGCTCACCGGCGACAGCCCGCTGGCCGGCAATGCGCTGGGCAAACTGGCCGCTGCCGCTTTGCTCAAGGCGGTCTGAACGCCTCAGCCCTTGTGCGCCACGTTCAGCACCACCTTGCCGATATGCCGGCCAGACTCCATCAACCCATGGGCCTGGCTGGCCGCGGTGAGCGGGAAGGTGGCGTGGATCAGCGGCTTCACTGCGCCGTTGCGCACCTGGGGCCAGGCCTTGGCCTGCAGTTCGGCGAGGATCTGCGCCTTGTCGTCGGCGCTGCGCGCGCGCAGGGTCGAGCCGATATGGGTGAGGCGCTTGGTGAGCATGGGGAACAGGTTCACTTCGGTGGCCGGCCCCTTGACCACGCCGATCTGCACGATGCGCCCATCCATGGCGGCGGCCTGGAAGTTACGGGCGACATAGTCGCCGGCGATGATATCGACGATCACGTCCACGCCCTGGCCCTCGGTGTGGTGCAGGACCTGCTCGACGAAGTCCTCGCGGGTGTAGTCGATCGCCACGTCGGCGCCCAGCGCCTGGCTGGCGGCCTGTTGATCGGCGCCCTTGACCGTGGTGAAGATGCGGCTGGCGCCAAACGCCCGGGCCAGTTGCGTGGCGGTGGTGCCGATACCCGAGGCGCCGCCGTGGATCAGCACGCTTTCGCCGGCCTTGAAACCACCGCGTTGGAACAGGTTGACCCACACAGTCATGAAGGTTTCCGGCAGCGCCGCACCCTCGATCATCGACAGGTTGGCCGGCAGGTGCGCAGTGGTGCGCTCGTCGGCCACCGCGTATTCGGCATAGCCGCCGCCCGGGACCAGAGCGATGACCGCGTCACCGAGCTTGAAGCCCTGCACCTGTTCACCGGTCGCGACAACGATGCCCGCGATCTCCAGGCCTGGAATGCTCGGTGCGCCGGCGGGCGGGTCGTACAGGCCCTTGCGTTGCAGCAGGTCGGGGCCGTTGACACCGGCGGCGTGAACCGCGATCAATACCTCGCGCGGGCCTGGGTGGGGCACTTCGCGGGTGACCGGTTGCAGCACGTCCGGGTCGCCGGCGCGGGTGATGTCGATGGCGGTCATGTGGCTGGGGATGATGTGACGCATGGGCACCTCTGTCGTTCTGAAGTAAGGCCGTGGTGGCCTGTTGCAGGACAGGGTAGGGAACAACGCTGGCGCGGTCGCGCGGCGATTCTGCGCCGCTGCGTTGCAGATTTTCTTCGCCCGGAAAGCCCCATCGCCGGCTCCCACAGCAATAGCGCCGGAGCGTGTGGGAGCAACTGTCTTGCGCAGGATCTTGTAGGAGCGGCCTTGTGTCGCGAACGGGGTGCGCAGCGCCCCCAGGATCTCGGGTACGCCCAAGATCGCCGGGGCCGCTCTGCGGCCCTTTCCGAGCGGTCCGGCGCCCCGGCAAGGCCGCTCCTACAGAAACCGCGCAAAATGTGGGAGCCGGCTTGCCGGCGATGGGGCACAAAGCGCCCCCGAACCTGCGCCCCACACCAACCATCAGGAGCACTCAATGAATTGGGACGACGCCCGCATGCTACTGGCCCTGAGCCGCGAACAGACCCTGCGCCGCGCCGCACGGGTGCTGCGGGTCGACCAGGCGACCGTGGGCCGGCGCGTGGCGGCGCTGGAGGCCGACCTGGGTTCGACCCTGTTCCTGCGCACCCCCGCCGGCTACCAACTGACCGCCATCGGCGAGGTGGCGGTGGAGATGGCGCAGAAGATGGAGCAGGCCGCCCTGGAGCTGGCCCGCCGCACCCGTGGCGCCGACAACGAACAGGCCGGCGAGGTGCGCATCGCCACCACCGATTCGCTGGCCCTCGAATACGTCATCCCGGCGTTGCGCCAACTGCACGATGAACACCCCGAGGTACGCGTGGTGCTCAGCAGCGGCTCAGAGATCGTCAACCTCTCGCAGCGCGAGACCGACATCGCCATCCGCAACCAGCGCCCGGACAGCCCCGACCTGGTGCTGCGCAAGCTGGCCAGCTGGCCGATGGGTTTGTTCGCCTCGGCGGACTACCTGGCGCGCCGAGGTGTGCCGGCAGAGGGCAGCTTCGCCGACCACGACCTGGTGGTGTACGAACCGTACTGGCGCGACCGCGCCGAACCGACGCTGGTCGACGTGCCCCTGGGCGAGGGCCGGGTGGTGGTGGCGGCCAACGCCAGCATGATGCTGCGCCGGGGCATCGCCGAGGGGCTGGGGTTGGGTGAGATCCCCGTGGCGCTAGGCGAGCGCGATGGGTTACGGCGGGTCTGGCCGCAGCGCAGCCGCAGCCAACCCTATGAAGTGTGGATGGTCACCCACCAGGACCTGCGCCACACGGCGCGGGTGCGGGCGGTGATAGAGCAGTTGGTGCGGGCATTTGCCGATTGAGCGCGGTGGCGTGCTGGCAGTGCTGACCCGCGCAAGGTCAGTGATAACCGTCCCCCACCTTCACCTTGCCCCTGAACACGTAATAGCTCCACGCCGTATACATCAGGATGAACGGCAGGATGAACAGCGCGCCGATCAGCGCGAACAGCTGGCTGGCCGGTGGCGAGGCGGCCTGCCACAAGGTCACCGACGGCGGGATGATGTTCGGCCAGATACTGATGCCCAGGCCGCTGTAGCCGAGGAAGATCACCAGCAGGGTGAACAGGAACGGCGCGGCGGTGGCCCGGTGCGCCAGGGTGGTCAGGGTGCCGAAGAAGCACACCAGCAGCAACAGCGGCACCGGCAGGAAGTAGAACAGGTTGGGCAGGCTGAACCAGCGCTGGGCGATGTCCGGGTGGGCCAGCGGCGTCCACACGCTGATCACCGCAAGCGCCCCCAGCAGGCCCCAGATGAAGTACGAGGAGTAGCGGTACATTTCTTCCTGCAAGCGGCCCTCGGTCTTCATGATCAGCCAGGTGCTGCCCAGTTGCGCATAGGCCAGCAGCAGGGCGAAGCCGCAGAACAGCGGGAACGGCCGCAGCCAGTCGAGGGCACCGCCGGCGTACATGTTGTTGGCCACCGGGATGCCGTCGAGGAACGCCCCCAACGCCACACCCTGGGTGAAGGTGGCGACGATCGAGCCGCCGATGAATGCCTTGTCCCACCAGTGGCGGTTGCGCTCGCTGGCCTTGAAGCGGAACTCGAAGGCCACGCCGCGGAAGATCAGCCCCAGCAGCATCAACACCAGCGGCAGGTACAGGGCGCTGAGGATCACCGAGTAGGCCAGCGGGAAGGCGCCGAACAGGCCCGCGCCACCGAGCACCAGCCAGGTCTCGTTGCCATCCCACACGGGGGCGACGGTATTCATCATCACATCGCGTTCGTCCTTGTCCTTGATCGCCAGGAAGAGAATACCGATACCAAGGTCGAAGCCGTCCATGATGACGTACATCATCACGCCAAAGATGATGATCAACGCCCAGATCAAGGTGATATCCACGCCCATGGCCATCGCTCCTCAGGTTGCCGTCGCCTTCGCCAGGCTCAGTGATCGTCCGCCGCGGACAGGGGGCGCGCGGGGGTCTTGGACTGGCCCGCGCCACCTTCGAGCGGGTGCTCGCCTTCATGAGGCTGCGGGCCCTTGTGCACCAGCTTGAGCATGTAGGCGATGCCGGTGCCGAACAGCACGAAATACACCAGCACGAACGCCGTCAGGCTGACGGTCATCTGCGCGGTGCTCAGTGGCGACACGGCATGCTCGGTGCGCAGCAACCCGTACACCACCCAGGGCTGGCGGCCCATCTCGGTGGTCACCCAGCCGGCCAACAGCGCGATCAGCCCCGAAGGGCCCATGCACAGCATGAACTTGAGGAACAACGGCGTGGTGTGCAGCCGGTCGCCACGGCGCAGCCACAGGCTCCAGAGCCCTGCGAGGATCATCAGCAGGCCCATGCTCACCATCAGCCGGAAGGTCCAGAAGATCACCGTGGAGTTGGGCCGGTCCTCGGGGGGGAACGACTTCAATGCCGGGATCTGCCGGTCGAGGCTGTGGGTCAGGATCAGGCTGCCCAGGTAGGGCACTTCGATGGCGAAGTGGGTCTTTTCGGCTTTCATGTCCGGCCAGCCCGCCAGGATCAGCGGCGACGGCTCGCCGGGAATGTTCTCCCAGTGCCCTTCGATGGCGGCGATCTTCGCCGGTTGGTGCTCCAGGGTGTTCAAACCGTGGGCGTCACCGACCACGGCCTGGATCGGCGCCACGATCAGGGCCATCCAGCAGGCCATCGACAGCATGGTGCGCGCCGGCTCGATGTGCTTGCCGCGCAGCAGGTGCCAGGCCCCGGAAGCGCCGACGAAGAACGCCGTGCTGAGAAACGCGGCGATCGCCATGTGCGCCAGGCGGAAGGGGAATGATGGATTGAAGATCACTGCCAGCCAGTCCACCGGCACCGCACGGCCGTCGATGATCTCGTGGCCCTGGGGCGTGTGCATCCAGCTGTTGGAGGAGAGGATCCAGAAGGTCGAGATCAGCGTGCCCAACGCCACCATGCAGGTGGCGAACATGTGCAGGCCACGGCCCACCCGATCCCAACCGAACAACATGACACCGAGGAAACCGGCTTCGAGAAAGAATGCAGTCAGTACTTCGTAAGTCAGTAGTGGCCCGGTAATACCACCGGCGAAATAAGAGAACTGCGACCAGTTGGTGCCGAACTGATAAGCCATCACCAGGCCGGAAACTACCCCCATGCCAAAATTTAGCGCGAAGATCTTTATCCAGAACATGTAAAGGTCGCGATACACAGTGCGGCCGGTCTTCAGATACAACCCTTCCAGCACGGCCAGATAACTGGCGAGACCAATGGTGATTGCCGGAAAGAGAATATGCATCGCCACCGTGAAAGCGAACTGAAAACGAGCCAGATCAAGCGCCGTAGAGCTGAATGTTTCCATGTTTCTCGGCCTCACAGGGCGTGGCGATGTTGCCACGGTGCGAATGAGACGCAACAAGAAGATGAGCAAGTCATCGATTCGTTGCCTTGACATGTCGAAGGAGTGTGGCTTGATTCTAGAACACGATTTTGCCGGTCGACCGAACTTTTCATTTCACGTCGATCGCAAGTCGGATCCAACTTTGCGGGTTGTCTTTATCTGACAAGGTTGTACGCTTTTTCAGGACGCTCGCAACTAAGCAATTTCCTCAGGTCCGCTAGTGCAGCGGTTTATTACGCAACTAACGCTTTATATCGAATACCTATAAAGCGTTTAAGGAGCGACCATGGCGACTCGACGCAAGGTACCCGGTGTACGCAACTACGATGGCCCTGCAGGCGGCTGGGGAGCACTGAAGGCGACGGCGACGGCGGTGCGCGAGCAGATGGACACGCTCAAGGCGCCCATCACCCTGATGCGCACCAACCAGCCGGACGGTTTCGACTGCCCCGGGTGCGCCTGGCCCGACAAGGAACACAAATCGACCTTCCAGTTCTGCGAGAACGGCGCCAAGGCGGTGACCTGGGAAGCGACCAACAAGCGCGTGCCCCCCGAGTTCTTCGCCAATCACCCGGTGGCCACGCTGCTGCACCGCACCGACTACGAACTGGAAGACCTCGGCCGGCTGACCCACCCGATGGTCTACGACCACGCCAGCGACACCTACAAGCCGGTGGAATGGGAGCACGCCTTCGCCCGCATCGGCGAGATTCTCCGTGGCCTGGAACCGAACCAGGTCGAGTTCTACACCTCCGGGCGCGCCTCCAACGAGGCGGCCTACCTGTACCAGCTGTTCGCCCGGGCGCTGGGCACCAACAATTTCCCCGACTGCTCGAACATGTGCCACGAGCCCACCAGCGTCGGCTTGCCGCGTTCCATCGGCATGGGCAAGGGCTCGGTGTCGCTGGACGATTTCGAGCTGTGCGAGCTGGTGATCTCCATCGGCCATAACCCCGGCACCAACCACCCGCGCATGATGGGCACGCTGCACGAGATCTCGCGGCGCAAGGTGCCGATCATGGTCCTGAACCCACTGCGCGAGCGGGCCCTGGAGCGCTTCGCCGACCCGCAGGACATGATCGAGATGGCCACCTACGGTTCGACCCGCATCGCCTCGACCTACCTGCAGGTCAAGGCCGGTGGCGACGCAGCCGCGATCAAGGGGGTGATGAAGTCGCTGCTGGAGATGGAGGACTCGGTCGGCCAGGTGCTCGACTTCGAATTCATCGCCCAGCACACCAACGGTTTCGAGGCGCTCAAGGCCGATCTGCTGGCCACCCAATGGCCCGATATCGAGCACGCCAGCGGCCTGACCAAGGCCGAGATGGAGAAGGTCGCCGCGGCCTACGCCAAGTCCAATGCGACCATCGTCACCTACGGCATGGGCATCACCCAGCACAACGAAGGCACCGCCAACGTGCGGTTGATCTGCGACCTGTTGATGCTGCGCGGCAACATCGGCAAGCCCGGTGCCGGCATCTGCCCATTGCGCGGTCACTCCAACGTGCAGGGCAACCGCACGGTGGGCATCACCGAGAAACCGCCAGCCGACTTCCTGAACAAGATCGAACAAGTGCTGGGCTTCAAACCGCCGACCGAGCATGGGCACGACTCGGTGCAGGCCATGCAGGCGATGATCGCCGGCACGTCGAAGGCGCTGATCTGCCTGGGCGGCAACTTTGCCGTGGCCTTGCCCGACCCGGGCCAGTGCTTCCCGGCGATGGCCAAGCTCGACCTGAGCGTGCACATCGGCACCAAACTCAACCGCACCCACCTGCTGGTGGGCAAGCAGACCTACCTGTTCCCCTGCCTGGGGCGCACCGAGCTGGATGTGCAGAACGGCGAACGGCAATCGATCACCGTCGAGGATTCGATGTCGATGGTGCACGCCTCGGCCGGCAAATTGCTGCCGGCGTCGGAATTCCTGCGCTCAGAGCCGGCGATCGTCGCCGGCATGGCCAACGCCACCTTGCCGGACAGTCCGGTGCCCTGGCTGGAGCTGGCCGCCGACTACGACAAGATCCGCGACCTGATCGAGAAGACCCTGCCGGGCTTCGACGACTACAACGCGCGCATCCGTGTGCCGGGCGGCTTCCGCATGCCACTGCCGGCCACCGAACGTATCTGGATGACCCCGTCGGGCAAGGCCGAGTTCTTCGTCTTCCCCGGCCTGCACGAGGACAAGGAAGTCGATGGCGACGATGTACTGAGGCTGATCACCCTGCGCAGCCATGACCAGTACAACACCACCATCTACGCCTTGGACGACCGCTACCGCGGCGTGTTCGGCCGCCGCGACGTGCTGTTCATGAACCCGGCGGACCTGCAGGCGCGTGGCTTGGCTCATGGCGATCTGGTGGACATCGAGACCGTCACCCACGGGCGCAAGATGCGCTACGAGCGGATCACCGCCATCGAGTACAAGATCTCCCCCGGCTCGGTCGGCGCCTACTACCCCGAGGCCAACCAGCTGGTGCCGCTGGACTACATCGACGTCGACAGCGGCACGCCGTCGTACAAGTCGGTGCCGGTGCGGGTGATGCGCTCGGAGCTCAACTGAAAGCCGCATGGCAGAGGGCGCGGGAAGCGCATTTTGCCGCTTCGCTTGCGGCGGTCACTTTGCGACCATGTCAAGCCAGGGCTAGCCGCCGGTGACCGGCGGAAAGAAGGCGATGTCGTCACCGTCGCACAGCGGCTCGTCCAGGGTGCACAGTTCCTGGTTGCGCGCGCACATGAGATTGGCCTGGCCGAGGGTCTGCGCCCATGGGCCGCCCCGGCCGGCCAACCGCTGGCGCAGATCGCCCAAGTTGGCCAGCGCGGGCTCCCAGGCCACGGCCTCGCCGTCGCTGCCGAGCAGTTCGCGGTAACGGGCGAAGTAGTTGACCCGGATCATGGCGCCACCTCGGCCTGGTACAGCCCCGAGCGCCCGCCGGACTTGCGCAGCAGGCGCAGCCAGTCGATCTGCAGGCTGCGGTCGGCGGCCTTGCACATGTCGTACAGGGTCAGGGCGGCGACGCTGGCGGCGGTCAGCGCTTCCATCTCCACACCCGTGGCGCCGTTGAGCGCGACGCTGGCGATGATGCGCACCGAATCCGGCGCCACCGCCTTGAGCTCGACGCTGACCGCGGTCAGCAGCAGCGGGTGGCACAGCGGGATAAGGTCGTGGGTGCGCTTGGCGGCCATGATCCCGGCGATCCGCGCCACCGCGAACACATCGCCCTTGGGGTGGCCGCCGGCGCTGATCAGCGCCAGGGTTTCCGGCTTCATCCGCACCCAGGCTTCGGCCGTGGCCTCGCGACGGGTGTCGGGCTTGTCGCTGACATCGACCATGTGCGCGTGGCCGCGGCTGTCCAGGTGGGTCAGGGGGCTGGGTGAGGCGGCGGGATCGTTCATGAGACCTCCAGGGGCAGGGAAGAGGGCTGCGCTTGCGGGCTCAGCAGCAGGCGCGCCTGGGCGAAGCACTGCTCGGCCAGGGCCGAGCGCGGTTCGCTGCGACGCAGCAGCAGGCCGACCGGGGCATGGATGCTGGCGTCGGCGATCGGCAGGATGTGAATGTGTTCGCTCAGGCCTTCGAGGCCGTGGTCCAGCGGCATGATCGCGGCACACAGGCCGGCGCAGACGCCCTGGACCAGCTGATAGGTGGAATCGCTCTCGAGGATCGACTGCGGGTGCAGGCCACGGCTGCGGAAGCTCAGGTCGATGGCCTGGCGGTAGTGCATGCCCTGGGACAGCAGGCCCAGGGGCAGCTCGGCGAGGGCCTCCCAGGCCAGGGTCGGGCTGGCGAAGGCGAAATGGCGGGTGTCGTACAGCAGGCCCATGCGCGTGGCGCCCAGTTCGATCACGTCGAAATAGCTGCGGTTGATCTGGTCCAGGTAGCAGATGCCCAGGTCCAGCTGGTTGCGGCTCAGGCCGTCGGTGACCTGCTCGGAGCTCAGCGATGACAGCTGCACCTGCAGTTGCGGGTAGCTGTGGATCAGCGGCTTGAGCAGGTCCATCAGGTTGAAGCTCGACAGCGGCACCATGCCGATGCGCAGGCTGCCGATGATGCGCCCACGGCAACTGGCGGCCTCGGCCTGCAGGCCGTCGTAGGCGGCGAGCAGGGTGCGGGTCCAGGCGAGGATGCGCTCGCCGGCTTCGGTGAGGCCTTCGAAGCGCTGGCCGCGGGTCACCAGCATCAGGCCCAGCTCGTCTTCGAGGTTGCGCAGGCGCATCGACAGGGTCGGCTGGGTGATATGGCACAAGGCAGCGGCCTGACCGAAGTGGCGGGTCTGGTCCAGGGCAATCAGGAACTTGAGCTGTTTGATATCCATGGGGCGCCTTGCCGATAGGATGGGAAGTTGCGAAATCAGCGACGCGTGGCTCGGTGATAGGAATCCGTGGCCAGGCTTCAAGGCGACGAAAAGTAAGGTGAAGTTTAAAAATCGTCCAATGGGAAATAACGAAGAACTGATAGAAAGTGCTGATGACCAAAGATGATAGAGGCGGCTTATCGGCCGTTGTTTATTATCGATTGGACGGGGTGGGGGGCACGTCTTAGTTTCTCGATTGTATTGTCGAATAAACCGAGTGCGAAAAAGATGAGTGCCAAACCCGACGCCGTATTTGTCCCGCTGACTATCGCCGTGCTGACCGTGAGCGATACCCGCACTTTCGAAACCGACACCTCCGGCGAGCTGCTGGCCAGCCGCGCGGTGGACATGGGCCACCGCCTGGTGGCCAGGGCGCTGCTCAAGGACGACCTGTACCAGATCCGCGCCCAGGTGGCCGGCTGGATCGCTGACGATGGGGTGCAGGTGGTGCTGATCACCGGCGGCACCGGCTTTACCGGGCGCGACAGCACGCCGGAGGCGGTCAGCTGCTTGCTGGACAAACATATCGACGGTTTCGGCGAGTTGTTCCGGGCCTTGTCGATCCTCGATATCGGCACCTCCACGGTGCAGACCCGCGCCCTGGCGGGGCTGGCCAACGGCACCCTGGTGTGCTGCCTGCCGGGCTCCACCGGCGCCTGCCGCACGGCCTGGGAAGGCATCCTGGTGGAGCAGTTGGACGCCCGCCACCGCCCTTGCAACTTCGTGCCGCACCTGAAGGCGGCCAACCTGTGCGGGACGCGTTCGTGAGCGGCTTGATGGCTGTCGATGAGGCATTGCGCCAGTTGCTGGCGATGGCCAGGGCGACGCCGTTCACTGCTTGCGAACAGGTGAGCCTGAGCCTGGCCGATGGGCGGGTGCTGGCCGAGCACCTGCGCGCGGCCATCGACCTGCCGCCCTGGGCCAACAGTGCCATGGACGGTTACGCGCTGCGTCTGGACGACCTGGCGGCGCAGCCGCTGCCGGTGTCGCAGACGGTGTACGCCGGGCAGGCGCCCGAGCCGCTGCAGGCCGGTACCTGTGCGCGGGTGTTCACTGGGGCGCCGGTGCCCGCCGGGGCCGATTGCGTGCAGTTGCAGGAGAACTGCGAAGTCGATGCGCAGGGGCGGCTGCGTTCGCTCACGGCGTTGCGCCGTGGCGACAATGTTCGCCCGCAAGGCAACGAGATCCGTGTCGGGGCGCCGCTGCTGGCGGCGGGGACGGTGTTGAATCCGATTGCCCTTGGTGTGCTGGCCTCGCAGGGCTTTGTCCAGGTGCCGGTGTTGCGTCGGCCACGGGTCGCGCTGCTTTCCAGTGGTGACGAGCTGGCGGGTGCGGGCGCGGCGCTGGGGCCTGGGCAGATTTACGACAGCAACCGGGTGGTGCTGGCTGCGTTGCTCGAGCGGTTGGGCTGCGAGGTGATCGACCTGGGCTGTGTGCCGGACGATCGCGCGGCTCTGCGCTCGGCGCTGGCCGAAGCCGAGGGCGCCGAGCTGATCATCAGCAGTGCGGGGGTGTCAGTCGGGGATGCCGATTGCATCGGCGCGCTGTTGCGCGAGGCCGGAGAGGTGAAGCTGTGGAAGCTGGCGATCAAGCCGGGCAAGCCGTTCACCTTCGGCCATGTGGGCGGGGTGCCGTTGCTGGGGCTGCCGGGCAATCCGGGGTCGGCGTTGGTCACGTTCCTGCTGCTGGCGCGGCCTTACCTGCTGGCGCGGATGGGCGTGGAGCGGGTCGAGCCGTTGCGGGTGCCGGTGGTGGCGGGGTTTGCCTGGGCCAAGGCCGGCAAGCGCCAGGAGTACCTGCGGGTCCAGGAGTACCTGCGGGT
>NZ_JACAFQ010000060.1 GCF_015354575.1 Pseudomonas sp. UFMG81 | reverse complement strand
CCCCTAGCAACCGCGCCGTCCCCTGGATACCCCCCGTAGCCCCGCTACGTGTCAGGGGCGTCGACAAGAACATGGCCCGGTTATTAGCCACATTGAACAAGCTGAACCCCACCCCGCACAGCATGAGCAGCGGCACCAGCACCAGCGCCGACCCCTTGGGCGGCACCAGCGCAGCCACCCCCAACCCAACGTCCATGCACAACCCCCCGGCAACGCACAGCCGCGCGCTCGAAGCCCTGTCTGCCAGCCACCCGGCAACCGGGGCCATGCAGGCCACGGTCAACGGCCAGGCCATCAGGTACAGCCCCAACGCCAGGTGCCCCACCCCAAACCGGTGTTGCAGGAAAAAGGGCAGGGCGACCATGCCTGCGGTCTGCCCCGCAAAGCACAGCACCGAAGCGCTCACCGCACGCCGAAACGGGCGCGCAGCCAGCAAGTCCAGCGGTACCATCGGCGCCGTTTTGTGCCGCTCCCTGCGCACCAGCAGCCACAGTTGCACCACGCTGCCGGCAAGCAACACGGCCGCAAGCCCAGGCCTGCCGGGCACGCAGCTGGCAGCGCTCACCAGCGCGGCGAACACCCCGGCGTTCAGCAGCAGGCTGGCTAGGTCCAGCGGGCGCCCGGTGCCCTTGGCCTGGGGCAGCGCGCGCACCGCCAGTAGCACGCCCAGCCCCAATGGCAGGTGGACGGCGAACAGCCACGGCCAGTGCGCCACCGCCAGCAGCGCCGCGCCGATCACCGGCCCGGCGGCCGAGGACAGGGCCACGGCCAGGGCATTCCAGCCGATGGCGGCGCCGAGCCGATGCGGTGCGACCACGCTGCGCAGCAGTGCCACCCCCAGCGCCAGGACGGCCGCGCCGCCAAGGCCCTGGACGAAGCGGGCGGCGACCAGCCAGGGCAGGGTGGGGGCGATGGCGCACAGCAGGCTGGTGCCGGTGAACAGCCAGACACCCGCAGTAAACACCCGGCGATAGCCAAGGCTCTCGCCCAAGGCGGCGCAGGGCATCAGGGCCATCAGCAAGGCGGCCTGGTGGGCAGTCAGCACCCAGATGGCGCTGGCCGGGGCCACGTGCAGCGCCTCGGCGATCCCTGGCAGGGCCGCGGTGGTCGTGGCGGTGCTCAGCACCACCAGCACCATGGCGGCCAGCACGGCCCCCACCGCCAGCGCCTGCCTGGGGTGGCGGGCGGCGGTGCTCGCCGCAGGCGCGGATGGCTGGGCGAGGCTGTTCACACCCGGGCCTCGGGCACCCAGTCCCCGGCCTGCTCGACATAGCGGGTCAGGCGGCGCGCCTCGCGGTCTTCTTTTTTCAGGTCCCGTTCGGTGAAGCGGAACAGCAGCGCGGGCCCGGCCACGCAGCGGGTATCGTGGATGTCGCCGGGCAGGTACAGCTGGGTCTGGCCGGCGCAGAGCACCGTGCTGCCGCGCTTGACCAGTTTCACCTGGCCGCCCGCGTCCTCGACCCGGGCATAGGTGCTCATTTCGATCGCGCCTTGCTGCACCGCATAGATGACCCAGCCCCGGCCGTGGTCATGGGGCGGGCGGTAGAGCCCTGCGTGCTCGGTGTGGGCCAGCAGCACGAAGCCGTACTGCGGGTCGCGGTACAGCTCGTGTTGCGCGGCAGCCTCCAGGTGCAAGGTGGCCAGCCAGGGTTCCGATACCGGGGTGTTCAGCAGGGTATCCAGGTGCTGCTGGCAGCCGGCAACCATCTGCGTGGTCAACGGCCCCCACGTGGCGCGCATGTCGTCAACGAATTTATGCAAGGTGTTCATGCAGGTTCTCCCGTTTGATTTCGCTACGGGTCGACTCTATTGAGGCGTGTGGCATGGCGGAAGACGCACGCTTTGCACTTTACTGATGCACGTGGCGCGCTATCTCGTCGCGAGCGCGCTACTATCCGCCCATGACCATTCCCGACCTGAACCTGCTCATCACCCTCGACGCGGTGCTCGCCGAGGGCAGCGTCGCCCGGGCCGCCAAGCGCCTGCACCTGAGCCCTTCGGCCATGAGCCGGGCGCTGGCGCGCCTGCGCGAAACGACGGGGGACCCGCTGCTGGTGCGCTCGGGCCGGGGGCTGGTGCCCACGCCCAGGGCCCTGGCGCTGCGCGAACGGGTCAGCCACCTGGTGGACGAGGCGCAGGCGATGCTGCGTCCCACCCAGGTGCTCGACCTGCGCCAGCTGGCCCGGACCTTCACCCTCAGGACCAGCGAAGGCTTCGTGGAAGGCTTCGGGCCGCAGTTGATCGCCCGTGTCGAGGCAGCGGCGCCCGGTGTGCGCCTGTGTTTCCTGCAAAAGCCGGACAAGGACAGCAAGGCCCTGCGCGAAGGCATCGTCGACCTGGAAACCGGTGTGATAGAACCGACGACGGCGCCAGAGCTGTATGGGCAGGCGTTGTTCCGCGACCACTACATAGGGGTGGTGCGCGCGGGGCACCCGCTGGCTCGGGGCAAGATGAGCGCAGCTCGCTATGCCGGCGGCCGGCATGTGATGGTGTCGCGCACCGGGGCGGACAAGGGGGTGATCGACGACGCCCTGCAGGCCCAGGGGCTGGCGCGCAAGGTGGTGACCATCGTCGGGGGGTTCTCCACGGCCCTGGGCCTGGCCCGTGGGTCCGACCTGATCGCCAGCGTGCCCGAGCGCCATACCCAGAACCTGCGCCAAGGCCTGCACAGCTTTGCCTTGCCGGTGCCCACCGAGCCATTCACCGTGTCGTTGCTATGGCACCCGCGATACGCAGCCGACCCCGCCCATCGCTGGTTGCGCGGCCTGATCGTGGAGATTTGCGCGCAGCGTGAAGAATAAGGGCGCTCAGCCTGGGGGCGTGGCAGGCAGCGGCAAGATCAACTCGGCCCCTTCGTTGCGCACATTCCCCACCTCGCGCCCCACCGCAAACCACTCGAATGCCTCCACTGGCAGGCAATACTCATTGGCCACCCGCTCGGCCTCCTGCGCCGATAAGTCCGGGTCGATCCACATCCGCGCATGCTCGGGCCCCAGCACCAGTGGCCGGCGATCATGAATATCCACCATCCCCGCATCACTGGCGGCGGTGATGATCACGAAGCCATCCCCCTCGTTGGGCGCAAGCCCCGGCCGTACCTCGGCCAGCGCTGCCATGAAC
Organism: Pseudomonas sp. UFMG81; assembly: GCF_015354575.1. Taxonomy (GTDB): domain Bacteria; phylum Pseudomonadota; class Gammaproteobacteria; order Pseudomonadales; family Pseudomonadaceae; genus Aquipseudomonas. The sequence continues at coordinate 17,598 of NZ_JACAFQ010000060.1, read as the reverse complement.
ATCGGCGCGCCGCTTTTCAGGCGAATGAAATACGGCTGTTTGCGTTTGTCATCCAGCGGGTCGGCCACCCACTCATACCACCCATCCGCCATCACCAACGCCCGCCCCTGGGGCCACAGCGCCTTGAAAAACTTGCCGGTGGTTACCGTCTCCACCCGGGCATTGATCGGCGCCGGCCGCTTGCCGGTGGCCCAGAACGGCGCCCAACCCCAATGACAGGGGTCGATGCGCAAGCCGTCGGCGGCAGTGTGCAGCACCAGCACGCGGCTGCCGGGGGCGACGTTGTAGCGCCCGATGGGGTGGTTGTCGTAGCCGCTGACCACATCCTGCTCGGCCTGCAGTTCGCGCAGGTAGTCGGCCAGCCCCTGGTACTGGGCGAAGCGTCCACACATGGCGTGCCTCCCATTTGTCGAAAATGCCTACGCCGAAATTGACCGCAGCGCGGAATCGCCATTAACTGTATATGCATACAGTCAATTCGCAAGGCTACCCATGATTTCCATCCTCGGTCCGGTCGCGCGTGGGCATGCCACGCTCGCGCGCTATGGGTTCCGTGTGCCGGCGGGTTTCCCGTCGCCGGCGGCGGACCACCTGGAGCAACCCCTCTCACTGGATGAGCTGTTCAAGCTGCGCGCGCCGCACATGTACCTGGTCAGGATAGATGGCGACAGCATGCAGGGCGCCGGGATCTTCGACGGCGACCTGGTGATCGTCGACCGCGCCCTGGAGCCGCGCCACGGCCATATCGTCATCGCCGCCATCAACGGCGAGCCGCTGTGCAAACGCCTGCACCAGGTGGGCACCCAGGTGGCGCTGCGCTCGGAGAACCCGCGCTTCCCGCCGCGCTACATTCTCGAAGGCGACGAGCTGGCGATCTGGGGCGTGGTCACCTTCAGCGTGCGCAGCCATGACCCCAATGCCTGAGCCGGTGTTCGCGCTGATCGACTGCAACAGCTTCTATGCCAGCTGCGAGCGGGTGTTCCGCCCGGACCTGGCGCGCACCCCCATCGTCGTGCTGAGCAACAACGACGGCTGCGTGATCGCCCGCAGCGCGGAGGCCAAGGCCTGGGCGCGGATGGGTGAGCCGTACTACCAGATCCGCGACACACTGCGCCGCCATGGGGTGCAGGTGTTCTCGTCCAACTACGCGTTGTATGGCGACATGAGCGAGCGGGTCATGAGCCTGATCGAGACCATGGTGCCGGCCTGCGAGGTGTATTCGATCGACGAGTGTTTCGCCGATCTTGCCGGCATCCCCGGTAACCTCACGCAGCTTGGCCGCGACATCCGCACCCGGGTGCTGCGCTGCACCGGCATCCCGGTGGGGGTGGGCATCGCCACCACCAAGACCCTGGCCAAGCTGGCCAACCACACCGCCAAGCGCTTGCAGGCGCACACCGGCGGGGTGGTGGACATTCGCGAGCCGTTCAAGCGCGACTGGGTGTTGCGCAACACCGGGGTGGCCGAGGTGTGGGGGATCGGCAAACGCATGACCGCGCACCTGGCGGAGCTGGGCATCCGTTCGGCGATGGACCTGGCCACGGCCGATCCGCGGCTGCTGCGCGAGCGCTTCAGCGTGGTGATCGAGAAGACTGCCCGCGAGCTGGGCGGCACGCCATGCCTGGCGCTGGACGAGAACGACCCGCCCCGCCAGGAGATCTGTTGCAGCCGCATGTTCGGCCAGCGCCTGACGACGCTGGCGCCGATCCAGCAGGCGGTGGCCACGTACACGGGGCGGGCGGCGCAGAAGCTGCGGGCCCAGGGCTCATTGTGCAAGCGCCTGCGGGTGAGCATCCGCACGGGCATGTTCAACCCGGACGAGCCGCGCTATAGCCAGGGTGCCCTGGTGCAGTTGCCGTACCCCACCAACGACACGCTGCTGCTCACCCGCATGGCCACCGAGGCCACCGGGCGGATCTTCCGGCCCGGCTACCGCTACAGCAAAGCGGAGGTGCTGCTGCTGGATTTGCGCCAGCCCGGTGAGTTCAGCGACGACCTGTTCGCCGCCGCGCAGCCAGCGGCCTGCGACCGGCTGATGGCGGTGCTGGACGAGATCAATGAACGCTACGGCAGGGCTGCGTTGCGGGCGGGCAGTGTGCCGCGTGCCCCGGCGTGGGGGATGCGGCGGGAGATGATGAGCCAGTCGTACACCACGCGGCTGGACCAGCTGTGGCGGGTCAGTGCGTGCTGAAAGGGGCGGGTGGGCACCCCGGCGACAACGCCTGCCGCCGGGTGCCTGGCCATCCGATGCCGGTCTTTTGGGGCCGGCACGGGGGTCAGTGGGTGGGCGCCTTGAAGGGGTTGCCCATCTCTTGCAGGTACTTCACGCCCAGCTTGTGCGAGGCGTAGTCCGTGACATGGCCGATATCGCGGTATACCGGCAGCCCGTCGATGGCGGTCAGGCAGCTGCCGTTCTCGCACTGGGCGTCTTTCGGGTCGATGAAGATCAGTTGCGGGTACGCTGCCTTCGCCGCCTTGAACATCGCGGTGAGGGCGGGATGTTCCTGGCCATCCCAGTCCTGCGTGGCGCACTGTTCGCTGGCCGTCTCCGAGCCGAACAGCCCGCGCAGCTTGATGTTGCGGTAGACGCAGTCGTTGACCGCATCGGGCATTTTCAGGTTGGCCTTAATGATGACCGGGATGGCGCCGCTTTCGGTGATCAGTTTCAGCCCTTCGAGCAGGGCGTCCTGCATGCGCTGGTGGGAGAGCTCGAGGGTGCGCTCGTCTTCCAGGGCGGTGACCACCTTGTCGCTCTCGACGTACCGCTCCCACACCTGGCCGATCATCACGTACTTGTAGTGGTTGTTCCTGATCATCGCGTAGTAGTCGGCGGTGGCCGCGTGGCACTTGCTGTACAGGGCCTGGAACTTCAACCAGTCGTACATGTAGATGCCTGGCAGGGTCAGGCAGGCCGGGTAGGATTGCGCCAGCACCGAGACGTTCGCGTCCTTGGCCAGGATGTCGATGAAGCGCCATTCATGGTTGGAGAACGAGTCGCCCATCAGCAAGGCCGTGGTCTTGGACTTGACGTCACCCAAAATGCAGCCGGGGTCCTTGCCGTCACTGACGTCCAGGCACTTTTCACGGTGCGGGACTTCGGCCGCCTTGAGGCGGGACAGGGCGTTGTCTGCGCCAAAACCGAAGCGTTGCGGCCAGCCATCGGCTGCCTTGCCGGCATCATGCAGGGCCGAGAACGCGAGGGCGGGCACGACCACCATGATGGCCAAGGTCTTGGCGAAGCTCATGCGCGACTTGCGCAGCGGTTTCTCCACCAGCGCATAGGATAGGCTCGCCAGCACGAAGGTGGCGACGAAGTAGGTCGCGATGACGGCCGGGGTCTTTTCCAGGCCCAGGTAGGTGATGGTGGCCATGATCGGCCAGTGCCACAGGTACAGCGAGTAGGACATCAGGCCGATGAGCACCACCGGCCTGGCGCTGAGCACGCTCGAGGTCAGGCTCGTCGGGCCCACGTAGAGCAGCGCGGCGGTGGCCACGCAGACGAGCACCGCGCGGTAGTCCGGGTAGGCCGTGGCGGGAATGGTCTGCAGGGCGACATAGACGATGGCGAGGATCGCTGCCAGCGCGATCAAGGTGGCCGCCGCCTGCCCAGGCAACTTGCGGTCACGCCCGAGAACAGCGACGCACGAACCGATCATCAGCTCGAAGATACGGGCGGTGAAATAGTAGTACCCCAGGCCTTCGGCGGTCTTCACCACATAGAACGCGGCGCCGATGGCAAGCAACGTCAGCACTACGCACACGTAGCCGAGTTGGCGCCTGCTCAGCGAGCGGTTCAGCAACCAGAGGCCGACCGGCAGCACGATGTACCACTGCCACTCGATGGCCAGCGACCAGGTGTGCAACAGCAGCCGGGTCGCCGAATCGGGGGTCGCATAGCCGTCCGACACCTTGATGAAGTGCTGGTTCGACAGCAACAGGCTGGTGTACTTCTCGCTCTTGAGGAAGCTTACGTACTCGATGGGCAGGTACACATAGGTGGCCACCGCCAGCGTGACGACCAGCAGGGCCAATACCGCAGGCTGTAGTCGCCAGATGCGTCGCGCGTAGAACCCGGAGAAGGTGAAGGTGCCTTTCTGCATCCCGCTCAGGATGATCGACGACGTCAGGTAGCCGGAAATGACGAAGAAGATGTCGACGCCGATGAAGCCCGACGGGAACAGGGTGAGCCCGCCATGAAAGACGATGACCAGCATGACGGCGACAGCGCGAAGGCCATCGATGTCCGCCCGATAGTCCACTGTCCTGGCAGCGCCCCGGGCTGGATGAGCGGAGGTCGTACTGCTGAGCGGGGTCGAGCTTGAGGCGCCATGCGGCTCAAGCAGGAGGCTTTTGTCATTTGACACAGTGGTAATCCTTTATGGCCTTCCATTGGCCCGGTAATTCAAAAGCGCACGTCAGGCATCACTCGATCCGAAGGAGAAAGAGCTGATCGATGCCGGGTGGTATCAGTATGCTATTAGTGGGCGGCGGGCCCTTGGCGCGTATCCTACAGGCCTTTTGCAATCGTGTTCCAATTAGATTGATGGCCAGTTGGGCGTCACGTAGGACGCATCTGCTTTCTGGGTGCCTGGATTGGCGGGGCGAGACAAAACCGCTATGGTGGCGCCCCCACGCAAGGACCGCCGCGATCACAGGGAGTCTCGATGGAGCTTTTCTCACCCAGGGCCTGCCGGCCTTTGGCGTTTTCTGCCGGACGCAACGCCGCATGAGCTGGCTGAAGCGCCTGATGGGCTTCGAGGCCCCACCCCACCATCGCGGTACGGCACCTGCCTGGCCATTTGGCTTGCGCAGCGGCGCCGTGTTCACGCCCGAGGCCACGCTTGAGGCTCGGCTACAGGGGTACTCCGAACTACTGGTGCCCGGTGCGCACGCGGTTTGGGCTGTAGGCGAGGTCAACCTGGGCGGCTCGGTGCGCCTGCTGCGCTGTTACCTTGACGACGAGGACTACTGGCTACAGGTGGTGATGAACGGCCCGGCCGCCGCGGCGGTGGGCGACATCATCCTGTTCGGCTACCACAGTGTCGTGCCGATCCAGGACGAGGCGCACCTCAAGCAGCTGGTGGGTACCGCCTCGAAGGTCGGCCTGCCGATGTACCCGCACGACGGCTACCTGTATGACCGCCAGTGGGGGCACGAACAAGGCCAGACCGAGCTGATCCCACTCACCGAGCACGTCGCCAGCCCCGAGGCGCGCTACCACGTTCGCCACCTGTCGATGCTCTATGCCCGCGACACCGGCCTGCCTGGGCGCCGCGAGTTCCTGCTGCTGTCGGTGGAGGAGGACGAGCAGGGCCAACTGAGCCTCAGCACCTCGCTGGGCGTCACCCTTCACCCCACGGACTTTCACGTAACCTGACAAGGACTTTCCATGCTCGACGCTTTGCGCCTGTCGCTCAATGCCCCGGCAGTGACCGGCTTCATTCTCTATATCAGTGTGGCGCTGATGCTGTTCTGGCTGTTCCAGTTCATCTATACACGCCTCACCCCGCACCGCGAGTTCGCGCTGATCCGCGACAACAACCCGGCGGCGGCCATCGCCCTGGGCGGCTCGCTGATCGGTTTCTCGCTGCCGGCCAGCAACATCATCGCCTACAGCGTCAGCCTGGTGGATGTGATCGCCTGGGTGGTCATCGCTGCCGTGGTGCAGTTGCTCGCCTTCGGCCTTACCAGCCTGGTACTCAAAGGGCTGCCCCAGCGCATCGTGCGCGGCGAGCTGGCGGCGGCAATCTACGCCGCCAGCGTGGCGATCAGTGTGGGCCTGCTCAACGCGGCCTGCATGACCCCGTCGGCCTGACGCGCAAGGAGCCCATCATGAGAACAAGCCCGGTCAAACTGGTGCTGGCCAGCTCCTTGCCGCTGGCGCTGAGCGCCTGTGGCCCCGCCGAGCCAACCTATACGGTCACCCAGCAGGTCAATTATGAAAGCCTGGAGGCCTGCGTGAGCGACCAGGTGCCGGCAAAGGACTGCGAAAAGGCCTATGGCCAGGCCTTAAACGAATACCAGCGCACCGCGCCCATCTATGACGCGCTGCGCGAATGCGAAGCCGCGTTCACCCCCGGTGGCTGCCTGACCACCATCGGTGGGCGCTACATGCCGCGCATGAATGGCTTCGAGCTGGAAACCGCAGGCGAGGTGAGTGAGTCGCAGTTGGCCAAGGCCAATAATGGCCAGAGCAACCTCAGTGGCAGCTTCGCCACCGGCGTGGTTGCCGGCATGTTGCTCAGCCAGGTACTGCCTGCCGACCGGCGCTACCGCTCGCAACCGCTGTACGCGTACAACACCGGCGGCAGCAGCTATCGCAATGGCCTGCTCGGCCAGCGTTTCGCGATCCAGCGTGCCGCGCGCGAAGAGCAGCAGGGCAGCAGTGGGGGAGGTTCCTCCGGCGGCGGGGGCGGCTGGAGCCGTGAGCGGTCCGGCCAGCCCACCTCGGCCAGCATCTCCCGTGGTGGCTTCGGCAGCCAGGCCACCGCGCGCGGCGGCTGGGGCGGGCGCTCCGGCAGCTTCTTCGGGGGCTGAGCATGCGCAAGGTCGAATGTGCCGAACGCCCGGATTGGCGTGCTACCGCCGAGCGCGAGGGCTTTGCTTTCCACACCATCGACGGTGAGCGCTATTGGGACGAGCGTGGCTATTACCAGTTCAGCGAGGCCCAGGTCAGTCGTGACCTGGAGGCGCCCACGCTAGCGCTGCATGCCATGTGCCTGGATGCCGTGGCGCGCATCGTCGACAGCGAAGCATTGATGGCCCGGCTGGCCATCCCGCCGGCGTACTTCGACCTGGTGCGGCGGTCGTGGAAGGCGGGGGAGTCGCATCTGTATGGCCGTTTCGACTTCAGCTACGACGGCCACGGCCCTGCCAAGCTGATCGAAGCCAACTACGACACCCCGACTTCGCTCTACGAGGCGGCCGCCTTTCAACTGATCTGGCTCGACGAGCAGGTGAGCCGGGGTGTGCTGGCGCCCCACGCCAGCCAGTTCAACAGCATCGCGCAAGACCTGGTGCGCGCCTTTGCCACATACGAGCGCCAGGGCACCTTCCATTTCTCCACCATCGGCGGGTCGGTGGAAGATCGCGGTACCACCGATTTTCTGCGCAAGATGGCCGAGCACGCCGGTATCAGCACCCGGCACATAGACCTGGAAGATATCGGCCTGGATGGGCAAGGGCGTTTCGTCGACCTCGACGGCCAGCCGATCCGGCGGCTGTTCAAGTTGCATGCCTGGGAGCACATCTTCCACGAGGCCTTCGGCCAGGCCATCGCCGGCAGTGGCACCTGCTTCGTGGAACCCGCATGGAAGGCACTGGTTTCCAACAAGGGCATCCTCGCGCTGCTGTGGGAGTGGTACCCGGGGCATCCAAACCTGTTGCCGGCATACCTCGATGACGATCCCACGCGCCCGGTGCCCAAGGGCTGGGTGCGCAAACCGTACTTCTCTCGCGAAGGGGCAAACGTCGACATCCGCACCGCGCAGGGGGAGCGGGTATTCGAAGATGGGCCCTACACCGACGCGCCGTATGTCCTGCAAGCCTATGCGCCGTTGCCGAAATTCGCTGACAACTATGCCTTGGTCGGCTCCTGGGTGGTCGGTGGCCTGGCCTCGGGCATTGGCATCCGTGAAGACGCCACGCTGATCACCAAGGACAGTGCGCGCTTCGTGCCCCATGTGGTCGTGGACTGAACCCACGAAAGCCGCCCGCCAATGCCTGCGTGGCGCAACAGCCGAAAGCGTTGGTAACACAACCGCGGCTCACCCTGCGCAGCGCAGGGCCATAGTCAATCCGAAGCGCAGCGCGTTGCCAGGGCAGGCAGGGCGCCGCTGGTCGGCTGAAACCACCCCAAGCTGGCAATGGTTTCAGTAATGTACGATGATCTTCGTATTGACAGGGATGTTCCATGACAAAGGGATTCAAGGCCGCCCGGCGTGATGTGATCGCCGCCCTGGCATCAGGTGATTACCTGCATGCGTCGCGCGGCGATATCGAAGTGAAGAACCTGCTGGCGACCGGGGAGGTCTGTGCGGCACAGGTCATCGAGGTGATCCGCACCTGCAACGGCAGCCATTACCGCAGCAGCCCCCATCATGCCGTGGCCTCGATCGAGGTCCATGTGCTCAAGCGGCACGGCTGGTACATCAAGTTCTATTTCATCGAGCCAGAAACCTGGTTCGTCAGCGTTCATCAGTGAGTACCCAGGCGATGAAGATTCTTTTCGAAGGCGATATCGGCAAGGCGCTCTGCGAGCACTGCCAGGCCGTGGTCGGCATGCACTACCAGCGGCGCGACGTGCCGTTCAGTGATGGTCAGGGCGTGGCCCGTGACATCCTGGTGGGGGTATGCGACGGCTGTGACACCGTGGTCGCCATCCCGGCGCAATCCACCCCGGCAATCCGCGATGCGCGCAAGGAGCAGCTCAAGTCCATCGAGGCCCGGTTGCCGGCGGTCTACCTGGATGTGCTGGACGCGGCCATGCACCGGGTCTGCAGCGAGGCGGGGGCGAACCTGCGCAAACTGTTCCTCGCCCATTATCTGCAGCAGTTGGTGCAGGCCCGCCAGGGCGAGGGCCTGCGCCCGGCTCACGAAGCCTTCGTCCTGGCCCTTGAGTGCCAGCGGCAACAGCGGGGGTTACCGGCCAGCAGCGCGACCCGGCGCCTGTCGATGAAGGTCAACCCGCACATGGCCGAGGACTTCCTGGCGCTGATGCAGCAAACCCACATGAACCAGACCGAACTGCTCAAGGCGGTGATCGCGCGGATCCAGGCCGATGTGCTCGAAGGGCACGATCCGCAGGTGATCGACAACCTGCGTAGTCTGGCGCGGATTGCGGGGTGAGGGGACTGTCGGCATCGCGCCTGGTGGCGCTCGGGTGGTCGGTTTCAGGACGCGCCTGGTCGCCCGCGTACAACCTTGGCTCGCCAGAACTGCCATGCTCACAGGATGCCCACGGACCGAGTGCGCCAAGACACCCGGCCATCGGCAAGGAGGGTGCCCGCCCCACGCCACCGTGACGTGACCGGCGCACCGCAGCTGAACACCGCCGGACACCTGCCCGTGACACGGGCCGGCCCGGGTTGACGAGGTCTGCTGTATGCCTGACGAGTTGAACCACCTGCCCCTGATCCAGCGCGTGCTGGCGCATGAAAAAGACACCCCCGGCGCGTTGTTGCCGATCCTTCACGCTATCCAGGCCGGCGCCGGCTATATCCCCGATGCCGCGGTCGGTGAGATCGCCCATGCCCTGAACCTCAGCCAGGCCGAGGTGCGCGGGGTGATCAGCTTCTACCATGACTTTCGCACCACCGCGCCTGCCCGCCACACGCTACGCCTGTGCCGCGCCGAATCCTGCCAGAGCCGTGGCGCCGAGGCGCTGGCGGCGCAACTGCGCGAGCAACTCGGGCTGGACGATCACGGCACCAGCGCCGACGGCGCGTTGAGCCTGCGCCCGGTCTACTGCCTGGGAGCCTGCGCCTGTTCGCCGGCGCTGGAGCTGGACGGCGAGCTGCACGCACGTATTACCCCCGAGCGCCTGCGGGCGCTGGTCGAGGGTTGCCGCGAGGAGGCCAAGGCATGCTGAACCTGTGCATCCCCTGCGATTCCGTGGCCCGCGCGGTGGGCGCCGACCAGGTGGCCGAGGCGCTGCAACGCGAGGCGGCGAATCGCCAGCTGGCGCTACGTATCCAGCGCACCAGCTCCCGTGGCCTGTACTGGCTGGAGCCGCTGGTCGAACTGGAGAGCGAGCGGGGCCGGTTGGGCTTCGGCCCGGTCACGGTCGAGGACGTGCCCAGCCTGCTCGACGCCTTGGCGACCGAGCCCGGTGACCACCCCTTGGCCCTGGGGCCGGTCGAGGAAATCCCCTACCTGAAAACCCAGCAGCGCCTGTTGTTCGCCCGCGCCGGCATCACTCGGCCGCTGTCGCTGGACGACTACCACGTCAACGGCGGTTTCGAGGGCCTGCGTCAGGCGGCGCTCAAGGACGGCGACGAGGTGGTCGCCGCCGTGCTCGATTCCGGCCTGCGCGGTCGCGGTGGCGCGGCGTTCCCGGCAGGCATCAAGTGGCGCACCGTGCGTCAGGCCCAGGCTGGGCAGAAGTACGTGGTGTGCAACGCCGACGAAGGCGACTCCGGCACCTTTGCCGACCGCATGCTGATGGAGGGCGACCCGTTCCTGCTGATCGAAGGCATGATCATCGCCGGCCTCGCCGTGGGCGCGAGCAAGGGCTACATCTATGTACGCTCGGAATACCCGGCCGCCATCCACGCCCTGAACGAGGCGATCCTGCTGGCCCGTGAGGCCGGCTACCTCGACGTGGCCGGCAACGGCGTGGCCTTCGACCTGCAGGTGCGGGTGGGGGCTGGCGCCTATATCTGCGGCGAGGAGACCGCGCTGCTCGAGTCCATCGAAGGCAAGCGCGGCATTGTCCGCGCCAAACCACCGCTGCCAGCCCTGGAGGGCTTGTTCGGGCAACCAACGCTGGTGCACAACGTGCTGACGCTGGCCTCGGTGCCCATCATCCTGGCCAAGGGCGCGGCGTTCTACCGCGACTTCGGCATGGGCCGCTCGTTGGGCACCATGCCCTTCCAGCTGGCCGGCAATATTCGCCACGGTGGCCTGGTGGAGCGTGCCTTCGGCCTCACGCTGCGCGAACTGGTGGAAGGCTACGGCGGGGGCACCGCCAGCGGCCGGCCGATCAAGGCGGCACAGGTCGGCGGCCCGCTGGGCGCCTGGATGCCCCCCGCGCAATTCGATACCCCCCTGGACTACGAGGCCATGGCCGCAATCGGTGCGATGCTCGGCCACGGCGGTGTGGTGCTGGCCGACGACAGCCTGAATATGGCCGGCATGGCCCGCTTCGCCCTGCAGTTCTGCGCCGAGGAGTCCTGCGGCAAGTGCACCCCGTGCCGTATCGGTTCGACCCGTGGCGTGGAGGTGGTCGACCGGCTGATCGCCAGCACCGACCCGGCTTACCGCGAAAGCCAGGCCGGGTTGCTGCGGGACCTGTGCGACACGATGCAGTACGGCTCGCTGTGCGCCATGGGCGGGATGACCTCCTACCCGGTGTCCAGCGCCCTCAAGCACTTCCCCGCCGATTTCGGCCTGGAGGCCGCGCAATGATCAATTACTTCGACCCCAGCAGTGCTATCGACCTGGGGACCCCCGAGCGGGTCAGCGACGTGCAGGTCAGCCTGATCATCGACGGCCGCCCGGTCAGTGTGCCCGCCGGCACCTCGGTGATGCGCGCTGCGGCGCTGCTCGGCACCAGCATCCCCAAGCTGTGCGCCACCGACAGCCTCGAAGCCTTCGGCTCGTGCCGCATGTGCATGGTCGAGATCGACGGCATGCGCGGCTACCCGGCTTCTTGTACCACTCCGGTGGGCGAGGGCATGGTGGTGCGCACGCAGACGCAGCGCCTGGCCGACCTGCGGCGTAACGTGATGGAGTTGTACATCTCCGACCACCCACTGGACTGCCTGACCTGTTCGGCCAACGGCAATTGCGAGTTGCAGACCGTCGCCGGCCAGGTGGGCTTGCGCGAGGTGCGTTACGGCTACGAGGGTGCCAACCACCTGGCCGAACAGAAGGACGTCTCCAACCCGTACTTCGACTACGAGCCCAGCAAGTGCATCGTTTGCAGCCGCTGCGTGCGCGCCTGCGAAGACATCCAGGGCACCTTCGCCCTGACCATCACCGGGCGCGGTTTCGACTCGCGGGTGGCGGCCGCCGGTGGCGATGATTTCCTCAGCTCCGAATGCGTGTCCTGCGGCGCCTGCGTGCAGGCCTGCCCGACCGCGACCCTGAGCGAAAAGAGCCTGATCCAGCTCGGCCAGCCCGAGCGCGCGGTGATCACCACCTGCGCCTACTGCGGCGTGGGCTGCTCGTTCCGCGCCGAGATGAAGGGCGACCAGTTGGTGCGTATGGTCCCAGACAAGAACGGCGGCGCCAACCACGGCCACGCCTGCGTCAAGGGGCGCTTCGCCTGGGGCTATGCCACCCACCCCGATCGCATCACCAAGCCCATGATCCGCAAGCGCTTGGAAGACCCTTGGCAGGAGGTCAGCTGGGACGAAGCCGTCACCTATGCCGCCAGTGAGTTCCGGCGCATCCAGCTCAAGTACGGGCGCGACTCCATCGGCGGTATCACCTCCAGCCGTTGCACCAACGAAGAGGCGTACCTGGTGCAGAAGCTGGTGCGCACCGCATTCGGCAACAACAACGTCGACACCTGCGCGCGGGTCTGCCACTCACCGACCGGATACGGCCTCAAGCAAACCCTTGGCGAGTCCGCCGGCACCCAGAGTTTCGACTCGGTAATGCAGGCCGACGTGATCCTGGTGATCGGCGCCAACCCCACCGATGCCCACCCGGTGTTCGGCTCGCAGCTCAAGCGCCGCTTGCGCCAGGGTGCGCGGCTGATCGTCATCGACCCACGGCGCATCGACCTGGTCGACTCGCCCCACGCCCGCGCCGAGTTGCACCTGCAACTGCGCCCAGGCACCAACGTGGCCATGCTCAACGCCCTGGCCCACGTGATTGTCACCGAAGGCCTGCTGGCCCAGCGCTTCATCGACGCCCGCTGCGAAACCGAGGAATTCACCCGCTGGCGCGACTTCGTCGCCCAGCCGGATAACGCCCCCGAGGCGCTCGGCCCGGTGTGCGGGGTGCCCGCCGAGCAGATTCGCGCCGCCGCACGGTTGTACGCCACCGGTGGCAACGCGGCGATCTACTACGGCCTGGGCGTGACCGAGCACAGCCAGGGCAGCACGGCGGTGATGGGCATCGCCAACCTCGCCATGGCCACCGGCAACATCGGCCGCGAAGGGGTAGGGGTGAACCCGCTGCGTGGGCAGAACAACGTGCAGGGCTCCTGCGACATGGGCTCGTTCCCTCACGAGCTGCCCGGCTACCGGCACATTTCCAACGAAAGCGTGCGCAGCGAATTCGAACAGGCCTGGGGCGTGACGCTGCAACCCGACCCCGGGCTGCGTATCCCCAACATGTTCGAAGCGGCCCTCGATGGCAGCTTCAAGGCGTTGTACTGCCAGGGCGAAGACATCGCCCAGAGCGACCCCAATACCCAGCACGTCACTGCCGCCTTGCTGGCCATGGAGTGCGTGGTGGTGCAGGACATCTTCCTCAACGAAACCGCCAAGTTCGCCCATGTGTTCCTGCCAGGCAGCTCGTTCCTGGAAAAGGACGGCACCTTCACCAACGCCGAGCGGCGTATCTCGCGGGTGCGTAAAGTGATGGAGCCGCTGGCCGGCAAGGCCGACTGGGAGGCGACCGTGGCCCTGGCCAATGCCCTGGGCTACCCGATGAACTACCAGCACCCGTCCCAGATCATGGACGAGATCGCCCGCCTGACCCCGACCTTCCACCGTGTAAGCTACGCCGAGATCGACCGTCACGGCAGCCTGCAATGGCCGTGCAACGACGCCGCCCCGGACGGCACGCCGACCATGCACATCGACCAGTTCGTGCGCGGCAAGGGGCGCTTCATGCTCACCGGCTACGTGCCCACCGACGAGAAGGTCAACAGCCGCTACCCGTTGCTGCTGACCACCGGGCGCATCCTCAGCCAGTACAACGTCGGCGCCCAGACCCGGCGCACCGACAACGTCGCCTGGCACGCCGAGGACCGCCTGGAGATCCACCCCAGCGACGCCGAAAGCCGCGGCATCGGCGACGGCGACTGGGTCGGGGTGGGCAGCCGCGCCGGGCAGAGTGTGCTGCGCGCCAAGGTCAGCGCCCGGGTGGCGCCGGGGGTGGTGTACACCACCTTCCACTTCCCCGAGTCGGGGGCCAACGTGATCACCACCGACAACTCCGACTGGGCCACCAACTGCCCGGAATACAAGGTCACCGCCGTGGAGGTGGTGAAGGTGTTCCAGCCCTCGGAATGGCAGAAGCGCTACCAGAGCTTCAGTGACCAACAGCGCCGCCTGCTGGAGCAGCGTCGGCAGTCCGAAGGCAAGGAAAAGGCGGAGGTGCGCCGATGAGCAGCGACAACCTGGTGAAGATGGCCAACCAGATCGCCCACTACTTCGACAGCGAACCGGACCGGACAAAGGCGGTGCAGGGGGTGCGTCAGCACCTGCAGAGCTTCTGGACACCGGCGATGCGGCGGCAGTTGGCGGAGTGGATTGAGGCGCATGCGGGGGAGGGGCTGGATGAAAAGGTGAGGGACGCGTTGGTCTAGGTTCTACCTGTAGCGGCCCTATCGCGGGGCAAGCCCGCTCCTACAAGCGCTAGGGCCGGCGTGGGAGCGGGCTAGCCCCGCGATGAGGCCGCAACAGGCACAGATGAAATGTCCGTCATGTACGCAAGGCTATTCGCCGGCAAATGCTACGCTCGCGAAAACACCCCGATGGATACCCACCATGGACATGAACTGGCACCAGGCCCTGCAAGAAAGCCTGCGCTGGCTGGCAATCGCCTCGGTCATCACCCTTATCGGTTTCACCGTCGCCGCCACCCTGGCCGTGCGCCACACTCGCTGGGGCCGCCAGTTCTGGCAGCTCGCCGGCCCCTATTTCAGCTTCCGGCGCAGTTGGCGCCCGCTGTTGGCATTCGCCCTGCTGCTGGTGCTGACGCTGTTTTCGGTGCGCCTGAACGTGCTGTTCTCGTTCTGGTACAACGGCTTCTACAGCGCCCTGCAGGCCCTGGACCAGACCGCGTTCTGGTACATGCTCGGGGTGTTCGCGGTGCTGGCCACCATCCACGTGCTGCGCGCGCTGTTCACCTTCTATGTCACCCAGGCCTTCAACATCCATTGGCGGGTGTGGCTGACCGAACGCCTGAGCGCCGACTGGATGCACGGCGACGCCTATTACCGTGGGCAGTTCCTGCCCGAGCCGGTGGACAACCCCGACCAGCGTATCGAACTGGACGTCAACGCCTTCGTCACCGGTTCCGTGTCGCTGGCGCTGGGGGCGGTGAGCGCGCTGGTGTCGCTGGTGGCGTTCACCGGCATCCTCTGGGGGCTGTCGGCGCCGTTGACGGTGGCGGGCGTCGAAGTGCCCCGGGCAATGGTGTTCGCCGTTTACGTGTATGTGCTGATCGCCACCTGGACCGCCTTCCGCCTCGGGCAGCCGCTGATTCGCCTCAACTTCCTCAATGAGAAATTCACCGCCAACTTCCGTTATGCCCTGATGCGCCTGCGTGAGAATGCCGAGAACATTGCGTTCTACCAGGGCGCGCAGGTCGAGCGCGGCACGCTGTTGGGCCGCTTCTTCGTGTTGATCGGCAATGCCTGGGCGCTGGTGTTCCGGAACCTGAAATTCAGTGGCTTCAACCTTGGCGTCAGCCAGATCGCCGTGGTGTTCCCGTTCATTCTCCAGGCACCACGCTTCTTCAGTGGCGCCATCAAGCTGGGCGATGTGATGCAGACCGCCCAGGCATTCGGCCAGGTGCAGGACGCGCTGTCGTTCTTCCGCGAGTCCTACGACACCTTCGCCAGCTACCGCGCCACCCTCGACCGTCTGACCGGCTTTCTCGACGCCAATGCACAGGCCAGCGCATTGCCCCGGGTGCACACCGAGGACCAGCCCCACGCCCTGGCTATCACTGGGTTGCAAGTGCTGCGCCCGGACGGCCATGCGCTGATCGCCGACCTCGACCTGCGCATGCTGGCCGGCCAGGCGCTGCTGATCAAGGGGCCGTCCGGCTGCGGCAAGACCACCCTGCTGCGCGCCCTGGCCGGGCTCTGGCCCTATGCCGAGGGCAAGGTCGGGCGGCCCATGGGGCATCAGGCGTTGTTCCTCTCGCAGCGCCCTTACCTGCCGTTGGGTGACCTGCGCACCGCCATCGCCTACCCGGTCGATGGCCAGCCCGAGGACGACCCGCGCATGCAGCAGGCGCTGCGCCAGGTCAACCTGGCCCACCTGGCCGAACGCCTGGACGAGCGTTGCGACTGGTCGCGGATTCTGTCGGTGGGTGAGCAGCAGCGCCTGGCCTTCGCCCGGGTGCTGTTTAACCGGCCGCAGGTGGTGTTCCTCGACGAGTCCACCTCGGCGATGGACGAAGGGCTCGAGCATGCGCTGTATTCGCTGCTGCGCAGCGAAATGCCTGAGGCGCTGCTGGTCAGCGTTGGCCATCGTGGCACCCTGGCGGGGTTCCATAGCCACCGGCTGGAAGTGGACGGGCAGGGCGNGGTGGGCACTGTTCGAGCAGCAGCCGGTGGTGGAGGAACCGGCGTAGTCCGGTTGGCCCTAGGTGGGCGCAACTGCCTTGCACAGGTTTCTTGTAGGAGCGGCCTTGTGTCGCGAAAGGGGCGCGTAGCGGCCCCAGGATTTCAAGTACACCTCAAGACTGCCGGGGCCGCTTTGCGGCCCATTCGCGACACAAGGTCGCTCCTACAGAGCACGTGCAAACCAATTGGATGTGGGACCGGCTTGCTGGCGATGGGCCGCAAGGCGGCCCCGTTCAAGGCTGATTCCGCCATTTCCACAGCCCCATCAGCGTGACCAACGCAAAGCCCCCGCCCATCAGAAACGTTGCCTGAAACCCCAGCCAGTCCCACAGCCCGCCGGCCAGCATACTGGCCACCAGCAGCGCCGCCCCCGTCACCAAGTTGAACACGCCGAACGCGGTGCCACGCAGGTCAGCCGGTGCGCTGTCAGCGACCAACGCGCTGAACACACCCTGAGTGAAACCCATATGCAGCCCCCACAGGCCAGCGCCCAGCGCCAGCCCGAACACACCCGGCAACAGTGCCAGGGCCAGGTCCGCCAGCACCAGCAACCCCAAGCCGATCATCAACACGCCCTGGCGCCCGATTCGGTCCGACAACGCCCCGGCCGGGTAGGCCGACAGCGAGAACGCCAGCGACACAAACACCAGCACCGCAGGCGCCCACAGCGCCGGTAGTCCCAGTGCCTGGCCGCGCCGGAGCAGAAAGGCCTCGCTGAAACGGGCCAGGGCGAACAGGGTGCCAAGGGCGATCAGGCGCCAGTAGCTGCCGTTCAGGCGGGCAAGTTCGCGGACAGCCAGGGGTGAGCGCGCGGGCCGGCCGCTGGCCTTCTGTGGTTCGCGCACGAACACCACCAGCACCAGCAGCGCCAACACGGCCGGGATCACCGCCACCCAGAACACGGTCTGGAAGTGGCTGGCGGTCAGCCACATCAGCAGGATCGCCAGCGACGGCCCGATGAATGCGCCCACCGTGTCCAGCGCCTGGCGCAGGCCAAAGGCCGCGCCGCGCAGCTCGGCGGGGGTGATATCGGTGATCAGCGCATCCCGGGGGGCGCCACGGATGCCCTTGCCAATGCGATCGACGAAGCGTGCCGCGGTCAGCCAGCCCAGCCCCGAGGCCAGCGGGAACACCGGCTTGGTCAGCGCCGCCAGGCCGTAACCCAGCACGGTCAGCAGTTTGCGCTTGCCCAGCCAGTCGCTGAGGGCGCCGGAGAATACCTTGCTGATCGACGCCGTGGCCTCGGCGATGCCCTCGATCAGGCCCACCGCCAGTACCGTGGTGCCGAGCACGCCGACCATGTACAGCGGCAGCAGGGCGTGAATCATCTCCGAAGAGATATCCATGAGCATCGACACAAAGCCCAGGGCCCAGACGCTGCGGGGGATGGCGGGGAG
>NZ_JACAFQ010000006.1 GCF_015354575.1 Pseudomonas sp. UFMG81 | reverse complement strand
AACCGCGCTAGTTCGCTGTCTTCCTTGGTGATGGTTTTACGCTCGGGAGAGCTCAGCGGCAGGCCTTTACGCGTAGCATCAACCCAGTTGTCGAGCGTTTTGACGGACATCTCAAGCTGACGTGCAGCTTCAGTTCTGCCAACGCTTTCGGCTAGAGCTACGGCTTGCGTTTTGAACTCATCGGTGTAGTTGCGGCGAGTACGTGGGTACATGGCGACCTCCAAGAGAACGATGTAAGTATCGCTTCTTGGCGTCCGTTGTCAGGGGACAGGCCCATGCCTACTTTTTCCAAGAAAAAAGTAGGCCGCCGTAAGGGCGGAAAGGTGAATGAGCGTCACCCTCGCCAATGGATATTCACCCAATACCAACACCCACACCCTAACTGCTCGACCTCGACCTCGACCTCGACCTCGACCTAGTCGCTTTCACCGTACGCTGGCGAGCGCAGTACTACCGGAACGCGAAACCCGCAACGCCACCACACTCCCGATCACGATCAACCCCGCCAACGCATACAACGCCGCATCGGTCGAGCCCGTCTGGTCCTTGATGAACCCCACCAGGTACGGGCTGAGGAACCCCGCCATCTGCCCCACCGAGTTGATGATCGCCAGCCCCGCCACGGCGGTGCCTGCAGTGAGCAACGCCGTGGGCATCGGCCAGAACATCGGCAACCCGGTCAGCGCACCCATGGTGGCGATCGACAGCCCCAGGATGGCGATGGTTGGCTGCGCGGCGAAGTTGACCGCGATCAGTAGCCCCAGCGCCCCCATCAGCATCGGCACCACCAAGTGCCAGCGCCGCTCGTTGCGCAGGTCCGCCGAGCGCCCGACCAGGATCATGAATACCCCGGCCAGCAGATACGGGATGGCGCTCAGCCAGCCGATCAGCAGCGGGTTGTCGAAGCCCATGTTCTTGATGATCGACGGCAGCCAGAAGTTGATCGCGTACACGCCGCTCTGGATGCAGAAATAGACGAAACCGAAGGTCCAGATCAGCGGGTTGGTCAGCACCGCCAGCACGCTGTCACCGCTGGTGGCAGGTTTGCCTGCGGCGTCGGCGGCCAGGTCCGCTTCGATCAGCTGACATTCGGCCGGGCTCAGCCAGGCGGCTTTCTGGTAGCCGTCACTGAGCAGCACGATGGCCAGCGCGCCCAGTGCCACGGTCGGCAGGCCCTGGATCAGGAACATCCACTGCCAACCGGCCAGGCCACCCTGGCCTGCGGCAAAGTGCTGCAGGATCCAGCCGGAGAACGGCCCGCCAAGCAGGCCCGAAACCGGGATCGCCGACATGAACAGGGCCATGATCCGCCCGCGGCGGGCCGCCGGGAACCAGCGCGAGAGGTACAGCACCACACCGGGGAAGAAGCCCGCCTCGGCGGCGCCGGTGAGCAGGCGCAGGGTGTAGAACTCGGTGGGGGTGGTGACGAACAGCAGGCAGGTGGACAAGCTGCCCCAGGCGATCATCATCAGCGCGATCCAGCGCCGTGGGCCGAAGCGGTTGAGCGCCAGGTTGCTGGGCAGGCCGCAGAGCACGTAGCCGATGAAGAAGATACCGGCGCCCAGGCCGTACACGGTTTCGCTGAACTTCAGCGCGTCGAGCATCTGCAGCTTGGCGAAGCCGACGTTGACGCGGTCGAGGTAGTTGAACAGGTAGCAGATGAAAATGAACGGGATCAGCCGCAGGGTGATGCGCCGGTACAGCGCATTGCGGGTGATGTCGTTGCCTTGGTCAGGGGCTGAGCTGTGTGCCATGATCGGGTTCTCTTTTGTTATGGTTGTCGCCGCGTCGCCTGTTCCGGCGCTCGCCCCGACGAGTCTCGGGGACTGTGGCGCGACTGTCTTTGTGCTTTTGCACAGCCTTGGGCACGGGGTGCTGTGCCGCCGACCAAACCCGAAGGACCTTCTCAATGTTCGAGCTGGACCATGATCTGGCCCAGGACATCGTCGACCGGGCGATGGCCATCCTGCCGTGCAACGTCAACGTGATGGACAGCCAGGGGCTGATCCTGGGCAGCGGCGAACCCGAGCGTATCAATACGCGACACGAAGGTGCGCAACTGGTGCTGGCCAATGGGCGCATCGTCGAACTCGATAGCGACGCCGCCAAGTGCCTGAAAGGTGTGCAGCCGGGGGTCAACCTGCCGCTGATGCTCGATGGCCGGCTGATCGGCGTGCTGGGGTTGACCGGCGACCCGCAACAGCTACGCACCTATGGCGAGCTGGTGCGCATGACCGCCGAGATGCTCCTGGCCCAACGCCACTTGCAGGTGGAGCAGCAGTGGCGTCGGCAGCGCTGCGATGACCTGCTGGCGCTACTGCTCGGCGGCTCCGGCGACTCGCCACGGCTGGTCGACGAAGCTCAGCAACTGGGCCTCAAGCCCAACCTGCCGCGTATTCCCTGCCTGTTCGAACTGCAAGCCGGCCCACCCGCCGAAGCGCTGGCGGCCTGGCTGATGAGCCGCTACCCCGACAGTTGGTGCGTCAGCCCCGCGCGCCAGTCACTGCTATGGTGCCGCCCGGCCAGTGCGGTGCTGGATGAGCCCCGCCTGCTGGAGCGCTTGCAACGCCATGGTTGGGCGGTCGAGCGCCTGGCCCTGGGCAGCCCGGCGCAGAGCCTGGAGCAGCTGCGCCGTGGCTACCGGCGGGTGCGCGACCTGCTGGCTTATGGGCGCGAGGTGCTACCGGCACAGCGCCTGCTGTCGCTGGCCCGCTACCGGCTGCCGGCGTTGCTGTGGCGACACCGCAATGACGATGCCCTGGACGAACTGCTCGAGCCGCTGCAACGCATCCGTGCCAAGGATGCCAGTGGTCAGTTGCTGGCTACCTTGCGCGCCTGGTGCGCCCACGACGGGCAGAGCCAGGCGTGCGCCGATGCGTTGGGCATTCATCGCAACAGCCTGCGCTACCGGTTGGAGCGCATCGCCGAGCTGGGCGAGGTCGATCCGCTGCGCCTGGAGGGGATGCTCAGCCTTTACCTGGGCCTGCAACTGATACCCGCTGACTGAGCCCCGCGTTTTTCATGGAGATGTGCATTGGACTCATTGACCCAAGCCGTACTCGGCGCCGCCCTGCAGGGCACCGTGCTGGGCCGCATCCAGGGGCGCCGCTCGTTGATGTACGGCGCCGCCCTGGCCACCTTGCCAGACCTCGACGTGTTGATCCGCTACGCCGACCCGGTGTCGCAGATGACCTACCACCGGGGCTTCTCCCATTCGCTGTTGGTCCTCACCGGCCTTGCCTGGGTACTGGCCTGGGCGGTCGCCTGGCTGGGCCACAGGTATTGGCCGCAGAAGGGCTACCGCTGGCCACGGTTGTTCCTGGCGTTCTGGCTGGTGCTGGTCACCCATCCGCTGCTCGATGCGTTCACCGTGTATGGCACCCAGTTGTTCTGGCCCTGGCAGCCCACGCCACAGAGCTGGGCGGCGGTGTTCATCATCGACCCGGTATACACCGTGCCGTTGTTGCTGGCGGTGCTGTATGCGGCGTTCAAAGGCCTGAAGGGCAGGGCGATCGGCATGTTGAGCCTGGCGCTGGCGTTCAGCAGCGCTTACCTGGGCTTCGGCCTGGCGGGGCGAATGGCCGCCGAGCAGCGCTTTCACCTGGCGCTGGAACAACAAGGCATCGCCGTGACCGAGGTGCGTGCCGTGCCGATGGCGTTCAACAGCCTGGTCTGGCGGATGTTGGCGAAAACCCCGGACGGTGCTTACTACGAGGGCGTGAGCGGCGCGTTCGACCATGAGCCGCCAGAGATGCTGCGCCAGTCGCGTAACCTGGACGTCGGCAAGGTGCTGGCCGGGGTGCCTTTGCACGAGCGCCTGCGCTGGTTCACTGACGACTGGCTGCGCTACGACGTGGTCGGCGATGCTCTGGTGGTCACCGACCTGCGCATGGGCATCCCGGGCAACTACAGCTTCCGCTTCCAGATGGCCCAGCGTGACCGTGCCGGGCAGTGGCAGGTGATTCAGCCCAGGGGCTGGATCGGTGGCGGCGCCGCTTCGCTGTTCGATGGCGCCAAGTTGAGCTTGATCTGGCGGCGCATCTTCGATCAGCAGCCGCCATTGCCGCTGGCGGCCTGGACGTCGCAGTCCATCGGCCAGGCCGCCGAGGCCGGGCGCTGAGCGATGCGCTCGGCCGGGCTGGACCTGGTGAAGTGGCTGGCGATCCTGACCATGGTTGCCGACCACCTGCGCTACCTGTGGCCGACGGCCGATGGTTTGTTCGTGGTGGGCCGGCTGGCGTTCCCGTTGTTTTGCCTGGCCATTGCGGTGAATGTCGGGCGTGGCGGCAGCGGTGCTCGCTATCTGGGGTGGATGCTGGTGTTCACGGTGCTGTCCGAAGCCCCATACCGCTGGCTCGACCCTGGCTCGCAGACCTTCAGCGTGATGCCGACCCTGACCCTGGGCGTGCTGGTTGCCTGGGGCGTGCAGTCGCCGTCATGGCTGGTGCGTCTGGCTGGGCTTGGGGCTGCGTTGCTGGCCACGCTGTACAGTACGCAGCTGATGTATGGCGTGCCTGGCGTGCTGCTACCGGCGGCGTTGTTGATTGCCCGCGGCCGGGGTGGGGTGTGCTGGTTGCTGCCCGCGTTGCTGGCGATGGCCGGTAATCTGACCAACAGCTGGCTGCGCGAACATCTGCTGGCGCCCTTTACTCTGCTGGTGCTGGCCAGCGCCGTATTAAGCATTGCGCTCGGCGCCTGGCTCCTGCGCCAGAACCACAGGCCAGTGCCGGCGGTGGGCCGCTGGGGCTACGCGTTCTATCCCTTGCACCTGCTGGCGATCAAAGCTCTGCAAGCGTTCGGCTGAACCTTGCAATTGGCCGATCAGCACCCATCTAGCAGCCCTGGTCTTGTTCGGGAATACACCATGGAACCCAACCGCTTCGGCGATATCGCCGCCTTCGTCAGTACCGCCAAGGCAGGTAGTTTCACCGCGGCCGCAGCCAGCCTGGGCCTGACCCGCTCGGCCGTGGGCAAGAGTATCGCGCGGCTGGAGGCGCGCATGGCGGTGCGCCTGTTCAACCGCACCACGCGCAAGCTGAGCCTGACCGACGAGGGGCTGGTGGCGTTCGAGCGCTGGCGGCAGATCCTCGACGACCTCGACGAAGTCGAGACCGCCATGGCCCAGCGCCGGGGCCAACCTACCGGCACCTTGCGCCTGACTGCGCCGCTGTCGTTCGGCCAGCGCCATGTGCTGCCGATCCTCGACCGCTACCTCAAACAGTGGCCTGAGCTGCGCGCCGATATCCGCTTTACCGACCGCTTCGTCGACCTGGTCGAGGAGGGCATCGACGTGGCGGTGCGCATCGGCGCGCCGAAAGAGGATTCGCAGTTATTGACCCGTACCGTGGCCTGGCAGCAGTTCGTCACCTGTGCCTCGCCCGACTACCTGCATCGCCACGGCACGCCGCAGGTGCCGGCCGACCTTTACGGGCATGACAAGATCGCCTTCCTGGTCGGTGAGAAATCCAGCCCGTGGCGCTTTCGCACCGATGCCGGGCTGCACCTGTGCGAGGAACCGGGGCGGCTGAACATCGACAACTCCGAGGCGATGCTCGAAGGGGCACGGGCGGGGTTTGGGCTGATCCACCTGCCGACCTACATCACCGGCGATGACCTGCGCGGCGGGACGCTGGTCGAGGTGTTGCACGAGTACCGGCCGCCGGCCGACCCGATTCGCATCGTGTACCCGAGCAAGCGGCATTTGTCGCCGCGGGTGCGCGGGTTCATCGACCTGCTGGTCGAAAGCTGGCAGGCCGGTGTGCCTTGGGAGGTCCTGTAGGAGCGGCCTTGCCGGGGCGCCGGACCGGTCGGAAAGGGGGCGCAGCAGCCCCGGCGATTGCTGTGGCGACGCTGATATCCGGGGACCGCTTTGCGGTCCTTTCGCGACACAAGGCCGCTCCTACAGGTGACGTGCAAACTTTAGGGTGGGCGGCGGTGCGCCGCTGCTACTTGACCCGCGAGGGGCCCGTGCAAGCTACGCCTGTTTCAGGAACGGGTAGTCGGTATACCCCTCGGCCCCGTTGGCATAGTCGAACTGCGCACGGTGTTCGTTCAACGGCGCCTGCTGCTGCAAGCGCTCGACCAGGTCGGGGTTGGCGATGAACGCCCGGCCGAAGGCCACCGCGTCGATCAGGCCCCGCGCCAGCAAGTCTTCGGCTTTCTCGGCGGTGTAGGCGCCTGCGGCGACGATCACGCCTGGGTAGGCCGCGCGGATCGCCTGGCGGAATTCATCGCGCAGCGGCTTGCCACCGGCCCAGTCCGGCTCGGATAGGTGCAGGTAGGCCAGGTTGCGTTTGGCCAACTCGCCAATCAAGTACAGGCCAGCCGCTTCCTGGTCTTCGCCGTTGTCGATGCCATTGAAGCCGCCCAGCGGGAAAATCCGGATACCCACGCGCTCGGCGCTCCACTGGGCGATGGCGGCGTCCACCGCTTCGAGCACGATGCGCGCGCGATTTTCGATGCTGCCGCCGTAACGGTCCTCGCGGGTGTTGGCGCTGGGGGTGAGGAATTGATGCAGCAGGTAGCCATGGGCGGCGTGCAGCTCGATGAAATCGAAGCCCGCTTCACGGGCATTGACCGCCGCCTGGCCGAAATCGGCAACGATACCGGCAATCTCGGCTTCGCTCAGCGCACGCGGGGTCGAGGTATCGACGCGGATGAGCTGGCTGCTTTCGTCACGTAGCGTGGTGCGCGCATTGGCCGGCAATGCGGAGGGCGCCACCGGCGCGTCGCCGCCTGGCTGCAGCGAGGTATGCGAGATGCGCCCGGTGTGCCAGACCTGCACCGCGCTGTGCCCGCCACCGGCATGGATGGCGTCGTTGACCTGGCGCCAACCGGCGATCTGCTCGGCGGTGTGGATGCCCGGCGAGCCGGAATAGCCCTTGGCCTGGAACGAGATCTGCGTGGCTTCGCTGATGATCAGCCCGGCGCTGGCGCGCTGGCCGTAGTACTCGGCCATCAGCGGTGTCGGAACGTCGCCCGGCTCCAGGCTGCGCAGGCGGGTGAGGGGGGCCATGAAGACGCGATTGGGCAGGGTCAGCGGGCCGAGCTTGAGGGGGGTGAACAGGGTCATCGGGGTTCCATCGCAAGTGAGTTTCGATGGTGCGCACGATACCGGGAGCATTGGGGAATGGGGGGACCGGTAGCCCGGCGCAGCGCTCCCCAATGACGGTTTGGCCCGAACTCACTCAGCGGATGAAATGCACCTTGCCGGTATCGTCATTGCCCATGTAGATCCCGTAGACCCCGGCTTGGCGTTCGAGGATGTAGCGCTCGAGGATCTGCCGGATGGCCGGGTAGTAGATCTCGTCCCAGGGAATCTGGTCAGGTTCGAAGAACCGGTAGGCCAGCGTTTCGGGCCCGAACTCCCCGGTCTCCTCGGTGGCGATGGCGCGGAAGATGATATACACCTCGCTGATCGTGGGCACGCTGAAGATCGAGTACGGTGAAACGATCTCGCCACGCACGCCACTTTCCTCCCACACCTCGCGCAACGCCGCCTGCTCGGTGGTTTCGCCCGCTTCCATGAACCCTGCGGGCAGGGTCCAGGTTCCTGGCCGCGGCGGGATGGCGCGCTGGCACAGCAGGTACTTGCCGTCGCGCTCGATGATGCAGCCGGCGATGATCTTCGGGTTGATGTAGTGGATGTAGCCGCAGCCGGTGCAGTGCAGGCGTTCGTGGGTGTCGCCTGTGGGGACGCCCCGGGCCAGTTCCGTGGTGCAGTGCGGGCAGTAGCGCGGGGCGGTGGGCATGGTCAGCGGCCTATGCGAGGGTCCTTGAGGGGCAGGGGGGCGACGATTTCGCGGACCTTGGCGTTGTCGTCCTGCTTCTGGCGCAGGTAGTCCAGTGCCACTTTCGCAGCGGCGCGCACGTGGTCGACCGAGGCCTGGTGGGCGGCTTGCGGGTCGCCGCTCTTGATCGCCTCGACGATCTTTTCCATCTCGCGATTGCTGGCGCCACGGCGGTTCTCTTGCGACACCGAGGTGGCGCGCAGGTAGCTGATGCGCGCCTGCAACTGGCGCAACTGCTGGGCCGCGACCTGGTTGCCGGAGCCTTCCAGCAGCACGTCGTAGAAGCCCTGTACCGAGTCCAGCACCTGGGCCAGTTCGCCTTCCTCGAGCGCTTCGCGGTTGACTTCCAGCGCACGCTCCAGGGCGCGGATGTCCTTGGTCTTGGCGTTGAGGGTGAACAGCTGGACGATCAGCCCTTCGAGCACGCAGCGCAGCTCGTAGATGTCGCGGGCGTCTTCCAGGGTGATGATGGCTACCCGCGGGCCCTTGGCGTCGGCGAATTCGACCAGGCCTTCGGATTCGAGATGGCGCAGCGCCTCGCGCACCGAGGTGCGGCTCACGCCCAGGCGGTCGCACAGATCGCGCTCGACCAGGCGATCGCCCGGCAGCAGGTGGAAGTTCATGATCGCGCTGCGCAGTTTGTCGAGCACGATTTCACGGAGGGTGACGGGGTTGCGGTTGACCTTGAAGCTGTCGTCGAGTGGCTGGCGTTTCATCAGGTGCGCTCTTTATGAGGCTGTTGCGCCAACATCGCGGAGTGCCTTGAACCGGGGCACTCCTTGCAGTGGTTCACACAGCCCGTTGTTAACGGGTCGCTTCTGCGTCGGCTTCGGCGAACGCCTCGCGGGCCAGGCGGAAACTGTCCACCGCCGCGGGTACGCCGCAGTAAATGCCGACTTGAAGCAGGATCTCGCGAATCTGTTCACGGCTCAGGCCATTACGCAAGGCGCCGCGGATGTGCAGCTTGAGTTCATGGGGGCGGTTGAGCGCGGAAATCATGGCCAAGTTTATCATGCTGCGCTCTTTGAGCGACAAACCGTCGCGGCCCCAGACATGGCCCCAGCAGTACTCGGTGACCAGCTCCTGGAGCGGCTTGGTGAAGTCGTCGGCGTTCTGCAGCGAGCGGTTGACGTAGTCTTCGCCGAGCACCTGGGTGCGGATCTGCAGGCCTTTCTCGTACTTTTCGTTGCTCATCTGCCGAGGTCCTTGAACGTGGAATAAAAATGGGGGCCGCAACCGAAGGTGAGGGGGTATGCGCGGCCCCCGGAAACTGTGGCATCGGCGTGGGCTTCTTCGCGGGCAAGCCCGCTCCCACAGGATTCTGATGGACTGCGATTCTTGTGCAGTACCTGTGGGAGCGGGCTTGCCCGCGAAAAGGCCCACGCCGATTCCCGACCAGGCATCAGCCCAGCGGCGGCAGCGCGCCGAGCTTGCCCTTGTGGTAGACCATCGGGGTCACCGGGTCGGCGGGCAACACCAGGTTCTTCACCGCGCCGACGATGATCGCGTGGTCACCGCCGTCGTACTCGCGCCACAGTTCGCACTCGATGATCGCCGTGGCCTTGCTCAGCAGCGGGTTACCCAGTTCGCTCAACTGCCAGTCGATGCCCTTGGCCTTGTCCTTGCCCTTGCCGGCGAAGGCATAGGCCTCGGCGGTCTGGTCGGCGGACAACAGGTGGATGGCGAACTGCTTGCTGTCGCGCAGGATCGGGTAGGTGTCGGAGGCGTAGTTGGGGCAGAACAGCACCAGCGCCGGCTCGATCGACAGCGCGCTGAAGGCGCTGGCGGTGATGCCGACGATGCCGCCGTCGGCATCCAGCGTGGTGACCACGGTGACACCGGACGGGAACGAGCCCATCACGTCTTTGTAGATGCCGGGTTCGATCATCTCGTGTTCCTCCTAGCGCATCACGAACGGGTCGGGCATGGGCGCGGTGGAGAGGTTGATCCACACCGTCTTCAGCTCGGTATAGGCGAGCACCGAATCGATGCCGCTCTCGCGGCCGTAGCCGCTGTTCTTGAAACCGCCGATGGGGGCCATGGCCGATACGGCGCGGTAGGTGTTGACCCAGATGATCCCCGAACGCACGTCACGGGCCAGGCGGTGGGCACGGCCAAGGTCACGGGTCCAGATGCCGGCGGCCAGGCCGAACTGCGAGTCGTTGGCCATCGCCAGGGCTTCTTCCTCGGTCTTGAAGCGGATCACCGCGGCAACCGGGCCGAACACTTCTTCCTGCATGATGGTCATCGAATTGCTGTCGCATTCGAACAGGGTCGGTTCGTAGAACCAGCCGTCACCTTCGACCTCGGCGCGCTTGCCGCCCATGCGCAGGGTGGCGCCTTCGGCCTTGGCCGCGGCCACCAGGCCTTCGATCACGGCCAACTGCTGGGCGGTGGCGATCGGGCCCATCTCGCTGCTGTCGTCCTGCGGGTTGCCGATGCGGATGCTCTTGGCGCGGGCGATCAGGCGCTCGACGAATTCGTCGAAGATCTCGTCCTGCACCAGCAGGCGCGAACCTGCCACGCAGCTCTGCCCGGAGGCGGCATAGATGCCGGCGACGGCGCCGTTGATGGCGCTGTCCAGGTCGGCGTCGGCGAAGATGATGTTCGGCGACTTACCGCCCAGCTCCAGCGACAGCTTGGCGAAGTTCTCGGCGCTGCTGCGCACCACGTGGCGAGCGGTGGCGGCGCCGCCGGTGAAGGCGATCTTGCGCACCAGCGGGTGGCGGGTGAGGGCGGCGCCGGTGCTTGGACCGAAGCCTGTGACCACGTTCACCACGCCCGCCGGGAAGCCCGCTTCGAGCGCCAGGCGGGCCAGTTCGAGCAGGGTTGCCGAGGCATGCTCGGACGGTTTGAGCACGATGGTGTTACCCGCGGCCAGGGCCGGGGCCAGCTTGATCGCGGTGAGGTACAGCGGGCTGTTCCACGGGATGATCCCGGCCACCACGCCGATCGGTTCGTGCACGGTGTAGGCGAACAGGTCGGGCTTGTCCAACGGCAGGGTGCCGCCTTCGAGCTTGTCGGCCAGGCCTGCGGTGTAGTGGAAGAACTCCGGCAGGTAGCCGACCTGGCCGCGGGTCTCGCGGATCAGCTTGCCGTTGTCGCGGCTCTCCAGCTGGGCCAGGTGCTCTTTGTTCTCGGCGATCAGGTCACCCAGGCGGCGCAGCAGCTTGCCTCGGGCGGTGGCGGTGAGGCCACGCCACGCCTTGCTTTCGAAGGCGCGCTGGGCTGCCTGCACGGCCAGCTCCACATCGGCTTCATCGGCGTCGGGCAGTTGCGCCCAGGCCTTGGCGGTGGCCGGGTCGAGGCTGTCGAAGGTCTTGCCGCTCTGGGCATCGCGCCACTGGCCGTCGATGCACATCTGGAAACGAACGAGGGTCATGCAACTATCCCCTTGGCGGATTCGGTGAGGGTGCGGGCCTGCCTGAGGAAGTCCAGCAGCATCTTGTTGACTTCGCGCGGTGCTTCCACCGGCATCATGTGCCGTTGATCGGCCAGCACCACGCTCTGCGCGCCGGGAATACGCGCGGCGAGCTGGCGGGTCATGGCCGGGGTGGAGCCGGCATCGAGTTCGCCGGTGGCGACCAGGGTGGGTACCTGGATGCTGCCCAGGTCAGCCTCGCGGTACATGTCCTGGGTGGCGAACAGTGCGTAAGTGGTGTGATAGCCCTGCGGGTCGTTGCTCGCCAGGATCTGGCGGATGGCGGCGACCTGCGCTGGGTTGGCGGCCTTGTATTCGCGGCTGAACCAGCGGTCGAGGGCGGCGTCGACGTTGGCGTCGGGGCCTTGTTCGAAGGCTTGCGCGGCACGGGCGATGACCCCGGCGCTTTGCTCGGGGGTGCGGTTGAACACGCTGTTGAGCACCACCAGCGCGGCCAGGCGCTGTGGGTAGTTGAGCGCGAAGGCGCGGGCCACCAGGCCACCCATGGAGAAGCCGATCACGGTGGCTTGAGGTATCTGCAGGTGGTCGAGCAGCTCGTTCAGTTGTTCGGCGTAGCCTTCCAGCGGGGTATTGGCGGCGGGCACGCGGCTCTGGCCATGGCCGAGCATGTCGTAGGTGATGACGCGGTAGTCGTTGGCCAGGCCCACGATCTGCCCGCCCCACATTTCCTTGTTCAGGCCCACGCCGTGGATCAGCACCACGGGTTGGCCCTGGCCTTGGACCAGGTAGCTGGTGCCGGCCGGTGTACGTTCAGCGACAGGCTGAATCATGGAGGGCGCTCCTTGAAGGTCGGGCGTGGCGGGTATGCTCGCCACGCCCAGGCCCGTCTTGGTTGTTGTTATTGAGCGTTGGCTTTTTCGGCAGCCAGTTCTTCCAGGTCGATGTAGCGGTTGCCGATGCGCGGGTGCAGGCGGCCGCCGTCGGCGGCGCCGAGTACCACGACGATCTCGTCGGCGCGGGGGGCGTCTTCGATCTGCATTTCCAGGGTGATGTAGTGCGAACGCAGGCCTTCGTCGTCCTTTTGCATCATCGGGATCTGGATCGAGGTGCCTGGGCCACCGCGCTTGTTGGTGAAGCTCAGGTAGCTCTTGGCCTGTACGGCTTCGCGGTAATGGTTGCCGAAGCGCAGGGTGTGGATGACGGCCGAGGCGTGCTCGATCTCGCCATCGGCACCGACCACGGCCGCTTTGCCGTAGGCCTCGATCTTGTCGGCACCGCCGATGGCGGCAGTCAGGCGCTCGACCATCAACGCGCCCAGCTCGGAGCAGTTGGCGCGGATTTCCGGCTTGAGGTCTTCAACGAAACCGCGACCGGCCCATGGGTTCTTGATCACCACGGCCAGGCCGACCATGGTCACCGGTTTGTCGGTGGCCTTGCCGCCTTCGATGCGGGTCTCTTCGGAGTAGGTGACGATCTTGCGGATTTCGAAACTCATGGGGGGCTCCTGGTTAGGGTTATCAGCTCTTGTTGTCTGATGGTATACCATAATATTTGATGTGCAAGAGGCGGCTTGAAATTTCTCTTGTGAGGGGACGAAAGGTGGCTTGATGCCTTGAGTTTTCTGGTGTCTATACTGGCCTCTTCGCGGGCAAGCCCGCTCCCACAGGTACGGCGCAGGCCTGAAGGCCATAGGGTCCTGTGGGAGCGGGCTTGCCCGCGAAGAGGCCGGTACAGGCTCAAAAAAAGCCCGCTCGCGCGGGCCGCTTGGGTCCACGGGAGCGGGCTGTTCCCGCAATCAATCAGGCAAAGGGAATTCAGGCGAAGGCCGGCACCACTTCGTTGATGAACAGCTCCAGCGACTTCTTTTTCTCTGCGTGGGGCAGGCTGTTGTCGCACCAGAAGCTGAACTCGTCGACACCCAGTTCCTGGTAGTACTTGATCCGCGCAATGATCTCTTCAGGGGTGCCGATCATGGTGTTCTTGCGGATGTTCTCCAGCTGGAAGGCCGGTACTTCGGCGAACTTCGACTCCGGGCTGGGCTCGAGGAAGCCGTTGACCGGGGTGGTCTTGTTGCCGAACCAGGCGTCGAAGGTGCGGTAGAAGCGCGAGATGGCCTGGGCGCCGACTTTCCAGCCCTCGGGCTCGGCCGGGCTGTGCACATGGGTGTGGCGCAGCACCATCAGTTGCGGGCGCGGCACGCCGGGGTTGTTGTCCAGGGCGGCCTGGAACTTGTTCTTCAGGTCCAACACTTCTTCATCACCCTTCATCAGCGGGGTGACCATCACGTTGCAGCCATTGGCCACGGCGAAGTTGTGCGAGTCCGGGTCGCGGGCGGCGATCCACATCGGCGGGGTGGCGTTGAACGGCTTCGGCACGCTGGTGGAGGTGGGGAACTTGTAGACCTCGCCTTCATGGGCGTAGTCGCCTTCCCACAGCTTGCGCACCACCGGCACCATCTCGCGCAGGGCCTTGCCGCCGTCGGTGGCCGGCATGCCATTGGCCATGCGGTCGAATTCGAACTGGTAGGCGCCGCGGGCCAGGCCCACTTCCATGCGGCCGTTGCTGATCACGTCGAGCAGGGCGCATTCGCCGGCCACTCGGATCGGGTTCCAGAACGGCGCGATGATGGTGCCGGCGCCCAGGCGGATCTTCTCGGTGCGCGCGGCGAGGTAGGCCAACAGCGGCATCGGGCTCGGCGAGATGGTGTACTCCATGGCGTGGTGTTCGCCGATCCACACGGTGCTGAACCCGCCGTCTTCGGCCATCAGGGTCAGCTCGGTCAGGTCTTCGAACAGCTGGCGGTGGCTGACCTGTTCATCCCAACGTTCCATGTGCACGAACAACGAAAATTTCATGGGGTTTTTCCTCGGAGCTTGTTGTTGTCGATGTGGGAGCGGGCTTGCCCCGCGATGCAGGCCGCGCGCTTGATGGCGCCGGCAACGATCGTTGATCGCGGGGCAAGCCCGCTCCCACAGGGTCTTGCGTCAGACTGTAGCTTTCAGGCAAACGCCGGCAGGCTGGCCATCTTGCCGCGGCAGTAGACCATCGGGCGGGGTGCCTCTTGCGGCACGATCAGGTTGTGCACCTTGCCGACCATGATCGCGTGGTCGCCACCTTCGTATTCGCGCCACAGTTCGCACTCGATGACGGCGGTGGCGCCGGCCAGGATCGGGTTGCCCAGTTCGCTCAAGGTCCACTCGATACCGGCGGCCTTGTCCTTGCCTTTCTTGGCGAAGGCATACGCCTCGGCCTGCTGCTCACCGGAGAGCAGGTGAATGGCGAAGCGCTTGTTGTTGATCAGTACGGGGTAGGAGTCGGAGCTGTAGTTGGGGCAGAACAGCACCAGCGGCGGGTCCATGGACAGGGAGGAGAAGGCGCTGGCGGTGAGGCCGACGATCGAGCCGTCGTCGTCCAGGGTGGTGATGACGGTAACGCCGGACGGGAAGGAGCCCAGGACGTGCTTGTAGACAGTTGCGTCGATCATCTCGTGTACCTCGGAAGGGCTGCGGTGGTCCGCGGTTTTTATCGTTGATGTGTCTGATGGTATACCGTAATACCTATTTTGCAAGCGGAATTTTCCGGCGCAGGCAGAACGCGATGAACGGTTAAAACCCCGTATTCATTGGGTTCCGCGCCAAACAGCGTGCGCCAGGGTGGGGCGTCAAGCAGCTCAGATGCGCCGAAAAAGCGCGGTGCAGTGTTGTCAAAAGTTTGGAATACCATAATATGGTCCGCAGCTGAGAGGCCGCCCCGAGCGGTTTCCATACAAAGATAAAAAACGACCTTTCGAGCTGAAAACCTATGTCCCAACCGTCGTCGCAACACCAGTTTGTCGAGAATCACACGGTCGATTACGTTCCACCTGCCGAGCGCCATGGGAAGGCGCGCGACCTGTTCACCCTCTGGTTCAGTACCAACATCGCGCCACTGCCCATCGTCACCGGGGCGATGGTGGTGCAGGTGTTCCACCTGAACCTGCTGTGGGGCCTGGTTGCCATCGTGCTGGGGCATCTGCTGGGGGGCGTGGTGATCGCCCTGGCCTCTGCGCAGGGACCGCAGCTGGGCATCCCGCAGATGGTGCAGAGCCGTGGCCAGTTCGGCCGCTACGGCGCGCTGCTGATCGTGTTCTTCACCGCGTTGATCTACGTCGGCTTCTTCATCTCCAACATCGTCCTGGCCGGCAAGTCGATCCACGGCATCGCCCCCAGCGTGCCGATGCCCAGCGCCATCGTCATCGGCGCCTTGAGCGCCACCGCCATCGGTGTGATCGGCTACCGCTTCATCCATACCCTGAACCGCATCGGCACCTGGGTGATGGGCTCTGCGTTGTTGGCCGGTTTCATCATGATGTTCGTCCAGGAGCTGCCGGCCGACTTCTACAGCCGTGGCGCGTTCAACCTGTCGGGCTTTGTCGCCACCGTGTCGCTGGGCACCATCTGGCAGATCAGCTTCTCGCCGTACACCTCCGACTACTCGCGCTACCTGCCCCGTGAAATCGGCATCGCCAAGCCGTTCTGGGCCACCTACTTCGGCGCTACCCTCGGCACCATCCTGTGCTTCAGCTTCGGTGCGGTGGCGGTGCTGTGCGTGCCGGAGGGCACCGACGCCATGGCTGCGGTCAAGCAGGCCACGGGCTGGCTGGGGCCGATCCTGATGGTGCTGTTCCTGCTCAACATCATCAGCCACAACGCCCTCAACCTGTACGGCGCGGTGCTGTCGATCGTCACCGCGATCCAGACCTTCGCCGCCCAGTGGACCCCCAGCATCAAGGTGCGCGTGGTGCTGGCCTCGATCATCCTGGTGGCGTGCGGCATGGTCGCGCTCAACGCCTCGGCCGACTTCATCGGCGAGTTCATCGGGTTGATCCTGGCGTTGCTGCTGGTGCTGGTGCCGTGGGCCTCGATCAACCTGGTGGACTTCTACCTGATCAAGAAGGGCGAGTACGACATCGCGTCGATCTTCAGCGCCGATGGCGGTATCTATGGGCGCTTCAACCACCACGCGATCATTGCTTACGCCTGCGGCATCCTGGTGCAGCTGCCATTTGCCAACACCTCGCTGTATGTCGGGCCGTACTCGAACATCGTCGAAGGGGCAGACCTGTCGTGGCTGTTCGGGCTGCTGGTGACCGTGCCGCTGTATTACTGCCTGGCGACGCGCAGCAAGCCGGTGAAGGCGGGGCGGGTGGTTGGGGTGAATGACTGACCTTTAGCCTTTACTCCAGCTGAAACCATCGCGGGGCAAGCCCGCTCCCACGCCCTTGAGTTCAGGTACGTGGGAGCGGGCTTGCCCCGCGATGCTTTTGCCAACGATCAGGCTTCAGATCAAACCTTGAACTGCGCCACCATGCCGTTCAGTTCCACCGCCAGGCGCGACAGGTCCTGGGCCGCCGCGCTGGTCTGGTTGGCGCCGGCGGACGTCTGCATCGCCAGGTCGCGGATGTTCACCAGGTTGCGGTCCACCTCGCGCGCCACCTGCGCCTGCTGTTCGGAGGCGCTGGCGATCACCAGGTTGCGCTGGTTGATCGACGCGATGGCCTCGGCAATCAGCTCCAGCGCCTGGCCGGCCGACTGGGCCACCTCGAGCGTACCGCTGGCGCGCCCCTGGCTGCTGTGCATGGCGCTGACGGCGCGCTCGGTGCCGGTCTGGATGCCGCCGATCATCTGCTCGATCTCGGCGGTGGACTGCTGGGTGCGGTGGGCCAGGGCGCGCACTTCGTCGGCGACCACGGCGAAACCACGGCCGGCCTCGCCGGCACGCGCCGCCTCGATGGCGGCGTTGAGTGCCAGCAGGTTGGTCTGCCCGGCGATCGCGCCGATCACGTCGAGCACCCGGCTGATTTCGTTGGCGTTGCTGGCCAGTTGTTCGATCTCTTGCGAAGTACCGGTGACATCGTCCACCAGGTGCTGGATCGAGTTGAGCGCCTGGTTGACCTGGTCGCGACCATCGCGGGTGGTCTGGTCGGCGCCCTTCGATGCATCGGCGGTGCTCACCGCGTTGTTGGCCACCTCTTCGACGGCAGCGGTCATCTGGTTGACCGCGGTGGCTGCCTGGTCGATTTCGGCGCTCTGCTGGTGCAGGCCACGGCTGGTGTCCTCGGTGACGGTGTGCAGCTCCTCGGACGCCGACGCCAGCTGGTCGGACGCCGCGGCGATCCGGCGCAATGTGTCACGCAGGCTCTGTTGCATGTCGGCCAGGGCACGCAACAGCTGGGCGGGCTCGTCACGGCCGCTGACCACGATGTCGCGGGTCAGGTCGCCGGTGGCGACGCGCTCGGCCACGGCCACGGCATCGGCCAGCGGCACGACGATGCTGCGGGTGAGCAGGGTGGCGATGGCGATCAGGGCGAGGAGGATGATCAACAGTGAGGCGATGATGACGCTGAAGGCTTCGTCGGCCACGTCGCTGCTGCGTTGCGAGGCGTCTTCGGCGCCTTTGCCGTTGTAGGCGATCAACGCACCCATGCCTTTCATCATGGTGTCGGCGTGTTGGGCGAGGGGGCCGGTGATCTGCTGCCTGGCTTCGTTGTCGCGGCCACCAGCGATGTCCCGCAGCACTTGCTGCTGCAGGTCGTGATAGTGCTGGTAGGCGCTGGTGAAGGTGGTGAACAGGGCACGGTCGTCGGCGGCGATGATGGTTGCCTCGTAGTCCTGCAACCCTTGCTGCAGCTCGGTGTTGATGCCCTTGAGCAAGGTGATGTTGCGTTCACGTTCGCCGCTGTCAGCGTCCAGGGTGGCGCGCAGGGTGATCGCGCGGACGCGGCCGAGGTTGGTGCTGATGTCGTTGAGGGCGATGACGGCTGGCATCCAGGTGATGCGGATTTCGTCGGTGGCGCGGTCCATCTGGCGGGTTTCGTAGAGCGCGAGCAGGCCCATGGCCAGGACCAGCATGCCCAGCAGCGCAAACACGCTGGCTGCGCGCAGGCCGATCTTCATATTCCGTAATTGCATCGAATGCTCCTTGACTGAGGCGTGCAGGCGTCAAGGGCATGGTCGGGAGGGCCGGTTCGGCGGTATCGCCAGGCTCTTGATGCGCTGCGGGTTAGTGTGTTCCTCACCTTCTCGATGTATTTTTGGCACCAATGATGTCACATGGCCATTATCATTGACCAGTCATTCAATGTAACGACATATGCTGTCAGTCCGTCATTATCTGACTAAATTGCCAGGTTTTGCTTGTTTGGCGGGGCATGGTCTCCACTAAACGCCGGGGCATTCAGTGCTCATTGGTTTATCTGCACTGCACCCGAACCCATTTCTCAGCATTCCTTGACCCTACGCATGGCATTGAAGAATCGCGCTCGCCGCTCGCCAGCAACTGTGCTTCCCTTGCGCGCACATTCCACTCAATGGAGCACCGCCCTCAATGCGTATCAGGGAAGAAACCTACTGGCAGTGGGCCGACGCACAATTGCACAGCCGCAGCCACGAAGAAGCGCTGAGCGACGGCACCCACTTCGACGTGCAGGTGCGCCTGTCGCGTCTTGGCGCGACGCAGCTGTTCCTCGGCCTGTATGCCCGCGATGGCCAGGCGCTGCTGGAGGAGTACTACCCCGCGCGCCCCGGCGAAACCATGACCCGCGCGCTGGTCTGGGGCGTGGACCGGGCCCGTGCCCTGGCCACCGGCGCCTTGCCGTTGCCAAGCCAGGCGCCGCAGCGGCTTCAGGCTTGAGGGTGACGGTTGCGGCTGGCCTGCACGATACGTTCGGCGGGCACTCGCAACTGGCGCAGCAGGTAGTCGGCAAAGTCCGCAGGCCAGGGTTGCAAGGCAATGGCCGCAGCCATGCAACCCAGCCATAGGGCGCTGTGGCTGTCATCAATCGGCCACTGTGCATGGAACGACGGGATGGCGATCGAACCGTAGCGCTCGCTGTACAGGCGTGGCCCACCCAACCAACCACTGAGAAAGCACGCCAGCTTGTCCCGTGACCCGCTCAGGTCGTCCGGGTGCATGCGCCGCAGGCTGGCAGCGGCGGGCGTCTCGTCCATCAGGCGGTAGAAGTCGTCGACCAGCCGGCGCAGGCCGTCGATGCCACCGGCGGCCTGGTAAGAGGCGTCGCCGGTGCCGTAGGTGGGGGCGTTCATCAGCTGCTCCAGGATCGAGGGGCGGGCATTCTAGTGTCCTGTTTCGGAAATACGTTCTCTTTTGGCGAGTGGCTTGGGAGTTCGGCCAAGGCGCCGCGACGAGTCATAGCAGGGCAACGCCGGCCGGGCGCCCAAGACGCCGCCAAAAGTGAACAGCTTATTTCCGAGACAGGACACTAGCTGGCATGAAAAAGCCCGGCCTTTGCGGGCCGGGCTGAACAAAGAGTAGATCGGCTGCCGTATCAGTTCAGCGTGTCGATCACCTTGATTGCCTGACGCTCGCGGGCGCCGGGCCATTCTTGTTGCAGGGTCTGCAGTACGCGGCCGACAAAACCGGTGTCGGCGGCGGCCTTCTTGCCAACGTAGCCCTGGCCACGGCGGTAGACCTTGAAGCGGGCGCGCATGCTGGGCATGTGCGATTCGAATTCATCTTCGACCGTGTTCGGCGGCAGGCGGTCCAGGCGGACCTCGCCGGACTGGCTGACCCACAGCAGGTGGTCGTCAAGGCTGTCCTTGCGCGCGGCGAACAGCTGGGCCAGTTGGTCGATGGTTGGATTGTTGTTCAAGTTCATCATAAAGCCCCCATTACTCTTATTCGTTGGTGAAGTTCGTTGTGAAGTTCACATTCGGCGCCACCAGATGTAGCGCACTAACCAAAGCTGCTACAGCAGCATCGCAACAGGGGCTTTCTCACGCTGCCTTCTGGGCAGTTTCCCTCTCCACGGACGGCCTGCGTTACCGCGCAGACCGTCTGGAACACCCTTGCCACCGCTCCCGATCGGGGAGACGGCCTCATCATGCCCAAGGCTTGGGAAGGGCGTCAATACATTTGTAGTGAAAATTTTTTAGCACTACATCTTGTCGGACAATCTTGCTTTAGATCGTCAGGCGATGCCGTTATCGCCGTGCGCCAGGAAGCCCGGCCGTAGGCTCAGGCGCGCGTGGTAGGCGTCCAGGGCCGGCATCGACGGGTGCTCCAGTGGTGTACGACGCCAGCGGTTGAGCGACAGGCCGATGACCACGTCGGCCAAGCTGAAAGCGCTACCTGCGACGAAAGCGCCGGTGCTTTGCAGGCGCTGTTCCAGCAGGCCCATCCTGGCGGTCCACAGCGCGCTGCTGGCGGCCAGCAGCGCCGGGTCCTGATGGGCAGGCGACTGGCGTACCAGCGACATGAACGGGTAGCGCCAGGCGTCGTTGAGGTCGGTGGCCTGCCAGTCCAGCCACTGGTCCACGGCGGCGCGGGCGCGGGGTGCCGCGGGGTAGAGGTGGCCGCCGTCGTACTGGTTGACCAGGTAGCGCAGGATGCTGTTGGACTCCCACAGCACGAAGTCGCCATCGACGATCACCGGGACCATGGCGTTGGGGTTCAAGGCCAGGAATGCGGGAGCGTCGGTGGCCTGGAAACCACTGCCCCAGTCCTCGCGCTGGTAGGGCAGGTTGAGTTCGGCACAGGTCCACAGCACCTTGCGCACATTGATCGACGAGGCCTTGCCGAGAATCTTCAACATGTTCACTGCTCCAGGCTGGAGAGGATGCGCTGCGCGGCGCGCACGCGTTCCTCGTTGGGGTAGTTGCGGTTGGCCAGTAGGACGATGCCCAGTTGCTGGGAGGGCACGAAGGCGACGTAGGCGCCAAAGCCACTGGTGGCGCCGGTCTTGTTGTACCAGGCGGCAGGCTGGGCGGGCAGCGCCGGCACCAGGGCGCGAGTGGCCTGGGGTTCGCGGATCATCTTGGCGCCGTTGCCGGCCAGCAAGGTGTCCAGGGTAGCCGGGTAAGGGTAGCGCTCCCAGCCCAGGCCCTGGGTCATCGCGCCCACCTGGAAGTAGCCGGACTGGGTAATGGCGATGGCCTCGCGCAGGGTGGGGTCCAGCTTGGCGGGTTGCACCTGCAACTGCACGAAGCGCAGCAAGTCACTGGCGCTGGTCTTGATGCCGTAGGCTTCATCGGCATAGGGGCCCGGGCTGACCCGCACGGGTTTGTCGGCGGCATCGTAGCCTTGGGCGTAAAGCCCGCGCGCCTTGGCAGGAACGTCCAGGTAGGTGTGCGTGAGGCCCATGCGCGGCAGCAGCTCCTGGGTCATCAGCTCGGCGAACGGGCGCTGCTGCGCGCGGGCGGCGAGGTCGCCGAACAGGCCCAGGCTCGGGTTCGAATAGCAGCGTTGCGTGCCATGCTCGGTGCGGCGTTGCCAGTGCTTGAACCAGGCCAGGGTCTGTTCGGGCGTTTGCACCTCATCTGGGAACTGCAAAGGCAGGCAATCGCCGCTGTAGGCCCCAAGCTCCAGCACGCTGGCGCTGCCGATCGAGGTGTTGGCCAGGGCCGGCTGGTAGCGGCTGGCGGGGGCATGCAGGTCGAGCTTGCCTTCGGCGCTGGCCAGGGCGGCGAGGGTGGCGGTGAAGGTCTTGCTCACCGAGCCGACCTCGAACAGGGTGTCGGGGGTGACGGCCTGACCGTTGGCCTTGTCCGCCACGCCATAGCTGAAGTAGTGCGACTGGCCATTGGCGTACACCGCCACGGCCATGCCGGGGATAGCGTGTTCGTGCATCAGCGGCTGGATGATGTCATCGACACGGGTTTGCAGGTCGTCGGCCAGCAGCGGCGGGGCCACGACTGCCAGGGTGGCGGCCAGCAGCAAGGGGTTGGGGCGAGTCATCGTGGGGGCATTCCTTGTCAGGGGCGGGAGGCGGTGTCCGTTGCGCGACACCGGGAGGGTTTCCAGCGTTAGCATCGCAAGGTTCGAGACCTTATCGTTCGGTCTTGCACAATGACAAGGCGAATTCCGTAATGAAGTATTTGCGCATGCTGTTCGACAACTTCACCCTGGCATTGCTGGCCGTGGTGTTCATTGCCACCGTGCTGCCGTGCTCCGGCGAGGGCGCCGTGCTGTTCGGCTGGCTGACCAACCTTGCCATCGGCCTGTTGTTCTTCTTGCATGGCGCCAAGCTGTCGCGCGAGGCGATCATCGCCGGTGCCGGGCACTGGCGCCTGCACCTGCTGGTGTTTTCCTGCACCTTCGTGCTGTTCCCGCTGCTGGGCATGGCGTTCAAGCCGCTGTTCGTGCCGCTGGTGGGCAACGAGCTGTACCTGGGCGTGCTGTACCTGTGCGCCTTGCCGGCCACCGTGCAGTCGGCCATCGCCTTCACCTCGCTGGCCCGTGGCAATGTGCCGGCTGCCATCTGCAGTGCGGCGGCGTCGAGCCTGCTGGGGATCTTCCTTACGCCGTTGCTAGTGATGATGCTGCTGGGCGCTTCCGGTGACACCGGTTCGGGGCTGGACGCGGTGTTGAAGATCACCCTGCAACTGCTGGTGCCGTTCGTGGCCGGGCAGGTTGCGCGTCGCTGGATCGGCGCCTGGGTCAAGCGCAATGCCCGTTGGTTGAAGCTGGTCGACCAGGGCTCGATTTTGCTGGTGGTGTATACCGCGTTCAGCGAGGCGGTGGTCACCGGGCTGTGGCACACCGTGTCGCCCCAGCACCTGGCCGGGTTGTTCGCCGTGTGTGGGATTTTGCTGGCGGTGGTGCTGTTGGGCACTCGGCTGCTCGGGCGGGTGCTGGGGTTCAGCGTGGAGGACCGCATCACCATCCTGTTCGCCGGCTCGAAGAAGAGCCTGGCCACCGGTGTGCCGATGGCCCAGGTGCTGTTCGTGGGCAGCGGTATCGGGGCGATGATCCTGCCGCTGATGCTGTTCCACCAGATCCAGCTGATGGTCTGCGCGGTGCTGGCGCAGCGCTTCGCGGCGCGGGATCGCGTAGCCGAGGTGGTGGCCG
Organism: Pseudomonas sp. UFMG81; assembly: GCF_015354575.1. Lineage (GTDB taxonomy): Bacteria > Pseudomonadota > Gammaproteobacteria > Pseudomonadales > Pseudomonadaceae > Aquipseudomonas. The sequence continues at coordinate 157,609 of NZ_JACAFQ010000006.1, read as the reverse complement.
AGGGCTAGGCGGCTAAGCTGGCTTGCTTTTTGTGGGGGTGATGGGGCGAACCTACCAGAAGCCGCGGGATGCGGCATCTGAGAGGCGTTTGCCTTTATCCAGCTGTGCTTCGGCCTTGAAAAATTCGAATAGCTTGGGATCAAATCCCCAACTGCTGTCCGACTCAACCGTGATACCAAGGTCCAGGCTCAAGGCCTGCCGCCATGTCGCTGCAGTATTGAACTTGGCGGCATTGTTCTCCAGGGCGCGCAATCTGCGAACAACCAGCGCAGTACCAAGCTCCGCAGGGGGCCAATGCGCCTCATCCGCCCCCCATTGCAGCCAGCGAAGCATATCGGGCCATCGCAACGTCAATGCGACCCAGCGCGCATATTGCTCCTGACCTGGCGAGCGCCAGGCAGGGTCGCTTTTGCGTCGTGCGGTGCGCAATGACAGATAGAAGCGGACGAGGTTGACCATGCGTTTCATTTCCCGCGGGTTCCCTACAGCGTAAGCGGCAGTCAAGCGCACTATTGCGCCCACCTCACGGCTTTCAATGAATTCGATATTGGCCTTTGAACTCGCGGGTTCAGTCTTTACAGAAGCAACGGGTTGTTTTTCATTGCGGTTACTGGTGAGCGGGGCTTGCTCGCTTGGCGTAGATGTGGCGGACGCGTCACGGTTTACTGTAACGGCAGGCTCGGACGGCAAGGGGGTCATGAGATGCCCAATGTAACCATCAAATTGCCGGACCTCACAGGGAGGGATGGTGAACGGCAACTGGATGAATTTATCCATGAAGCGCCAGCCTAGTGGAACGGCACGTTCATACCTGGGTAGTTTCAGTCTCACGTCTTCGTGGGCCTTTTCCAGCGCTGCAGCAACCATTTGAGGGTCCATGCCAATGACGAACATACAGCGGTAGGTCTCACTGGCCAGCAACATACTGACGCCCTCGACGACACTGGCCACCTTATTCGGAGAGCAGCGGTCCAAATCGTCAATGAAGATCACCAGCGGCGAATGCTCTGTGTCGCTTTTCAGCTTGGGGACTATATTCAGCACGCGCTTGAGATCAGCATGAACCTGGTGTATATCACCGACGGACTTGGCATAGTCGGGTATCTGTATGTATTCAGCAAGACTGAATGTTGCAGGCTCGTTCAGTGTTTTTGATCGGCTGGTGAAATAGTTGGCAATCAGGTAAACACCGAGAAGAATCTGCGTGACCCCGGCTGCAGTATTGCCGAACTGACTTATCGCGTCCTGGAGCGGCTTGGGTAAAACGGGCGCCACTGCCTCGCTACCATAAAGAGAAAGAATCGCTGCAACGCCCGCCATTGTCCAGCCACGTACTTTGACCCACCACGCATTGATAACTCTGTCATAAAGGCGTTTTCGCACGATGCCATCGTCGATGCGCGCCATTTGCAGCCTAAACAGAAATTTCTCGCGTTCGATCAGCGGTAAACGCTCGGCCACCTGCGAAACGATCGCATCCACCAGCCCCGCCCAAACTTGCTCGGTAGTATCGTATTTCCACGCGTTGAACCAAATGGTCCATAAGCGTGTCGGTCCTTTGCCTCGCACCTGCGAATCTGGTGTGATCGTGAAATTATCTTTCTGCTCAAGGAATTGTAGGACATTACGAATGATCAACCTCGTAGCAGCTGTCGCGCCTGCTACAGAGGGGTTGGGTTGCTCTCTGTTGAGCCGTGGATCAAGTGCTTCACGTACCAACTGCATGAGCGAAGATTTGCCCCCACCCCAAGGTGCCTGAATGCTGATACTCAAGGGGGCTGGGGTCTTGGCGTTAGTTAGAAAATCGGCGATCGCAGAAGCGTAGGTCTGATATCCCAGCCGATCGGTATCAGCGGCAACATCATTGGTGAACCGGGTGTCCACTGTGCCTCGTCGTGCATCATTGAACTCTTTCAGCACGTTCAATGGCTCAATCGACATGGCTTCCAGGATTTTCAGCAGATTACCTTTTTTGCTGTGCAGGAGCGCGTGGACAAGATGACTGATCTGGACGGTGCCCTGTGTCATACCTTTAGCCAGACGGTGCGCTTCATCCAGAACAGCCTTTGCGTTGGCAGTGGCTTCGAGCTGTGCTGGGGGTTGACTGGAAACAGCAACACGCTGCGACGAACCGAAGTAGGCGGACCTTTGACTGGCATAGGAATCACCCGCCAACAGCTGCACGGCGGCGCTGAAAAGTTCGGCATCCATGTCCGCACGGAGCGCAGCTGGCGCTTCCTCGGATTGGCTCTCGGTGAGGGCAAAGAAGATCAACGTTGTAGAGAGTCGCTCCCTTGGCTTGACGGGGACGCGTGCCAACGCCATTGCATAGGCCAAAAGCTCGGTAACTGAGGTTGAGGTTGCTGCAGATTCATCAACTGGAACATAGAGTGAGGCGTGTGCCTGCACAGGTTTGCTGAGCTCACCTATTGCATCAGCGAGGGCGCCCTGTTGAGATTGCGGGATGTCAAGCGGGATGCTGATTACCGCGTTCAACGCGCCAGAGAGGCCAAGGTGACTCGACCTCAAGCAATCCACAGTGATACTCAGGCACATGGCAAGCGAGAGTCCAGCGTCAGCTGTCCACAGCAGTGGCAGCCAAAGCGAGCGCGCGCCTGCCAAGGTGCTATCGGCCAGCGCGTTGGTCAAATTGGCATTTAGTGTCGCCTCTGGACGGAGGCTCGACGCCGTTACAAGAAAACAAAGCAGGCATTGAGCTTCCATCTGAAAATGGTACCCCGACCTCAGCTCATGGGCGCGGGGGGGCTTGATTTGCAGATTGAGCCTGTCAAGGACGAGCTGGCTAAGCGGACTTTGATGGCCGTCACTGCTGATAGGGAGAAACACGACATCCGCTTCAGGAGGCGCCTCTATCTGCACCGAAATAGAGGGGTCGAGCGCGAAACTTTGCCACGTGTTCACCGGCATCTGCCTTCCCCCTGCCTCAGGCCAACTCAATCACTTTCGCACAGGCAGAAGCTTAGCCAGGTTTCTGTGGTTGGCTCACCGCGGGTGGCGGCCTTAAACAACGGCTTCAGGAAGGAGATGACTGTTGGATAAGTGCGATCAAGCTGCAGGTCCACGTATCCGTCAAAGCCTATCGGGTGGCATAAATGGCTGCTCGCTGATTTGAGACAACTTCTAGTGTCCTGTCTCGGAAATACGTTCTCTTTTGGCGAGTGGCTTGGGAGTTCGGCCAAGGCGCCGCGACGAGTCATAGCAGGGCTATGGCGAGGAGTGGCAACGCCGGCCGGGCGCCCAAGACGCCGCCAAAAGTGAACAGCTTATTTCCGAGACAGGGCACTAGCCCAAGGTGCGCTCGATCCCACCCTGCACCAGGCTCTCCATCAATGCCAGCCCCTGGGCTTCGTCTAGCTGGCGCGCGCGCAACAAGCCGGGCAGCTGGTTGAGCAGGGTCGCCAGCACATGCCCGGTGGCCGCCAATGCCGCACCCGCCAGCCGTGCCTGCGGCGCCACCAGGCGCAGCAGGCCAGCCTCATAGCGTTCGCGCAGCAGCGCCAGGCGCGCCTGCTGGGTGTCGCTCAGGCAGCACAGGTCACGCTCGGCCAGGCGGAACTGCAACGGCCGCTCGCCGTGCAACTGCCAATGCGCGGCGATCAGGCAGGCCAGTACCGGCTTGCCCTTGGCCAACGCCCTGCGGCCTTGGTCGAGGGTGGCCTGGAGTTCTTCGTAGAGCTCTTCGATCAGGTCGTAGAGCAAATCCTGCTTGCTCGGAAAGTGGTGGTACAGCGAGCCTGCGGTCAGGCCCACGTGCGCCGCCAACTCGCGCATGCTGACCTGGCCGAAGCCCTTTTCGGCGAACAGCGCCATGGCCCTGTCACGCCGCTCTTCGAAGTTGGCACAGCGCATTGCGGCATTGACCGGGGGCATGGCGCGCTCCTTAGTAAGTGAAGAAGCCGCGGCCGCTCTTGCGCCCCAGGTAGCCGGCGGCAACCATCTCCTTGAGCAGCGGGGCAGGGCGGTACTTGCTGTCGTTGAAGCCCTCGTGGAAGGCCTCCATGATCGCCAGCAGGGTGTCCAGGCCCACCAGGTCGGCCAGGGCCAGCGGGCCGATCGGCTGGTTGCAGCCCAGGCGCATGCCGGTGTCGATGTCCTCGGCGCTGGCCAGGCCTTCCTGGAGCACGAAGATCGCTTCGTTGATCATCGGCACCAGGATGCGGTTGACCACGAAGCCTGGGCGGTTGCCGGCGGTGATCGGGGTCTTGCCGAGTTTTTCGGTGACCAGCAGCGCCTGGGCGTAGGTGTCGTCGCTGGTTTGCAGGCCGCGGATGATCTCGACCAGGGCCATCATCGGCACCGGGTTGAAGAAGTGCACGCCGATGAAGCGCTCCGGGTGCTCGATGCTGGCGGCCAGCTGCGTGACCGACAGCGACGAGGTGTTGGTGGCGATCAGGCAGTCGGCGGCGACATTGCCGGCTACCTGCTGCAGGATGCGTTGCTTGAGCTGCAGGTTCTCGGTGGCGGCCTCGATCACCAGCTGCGCGCTGGCCAGCTGGGCGTAGTCGGTGCTGGTGCGAATACGCGCCTTCGCCCCCTCGGCCTTGTCCGTGTCGAGGGTGCCCTTGCTGACCTGGCGCTCGAGGTTCTTGGTCAGTGTCGCCACGCCGCGCTCCAGCGCGGCATCGGAGACATCCACCAGCAGCACCTGGTAGCCGGCCACCGCGCAAGCCTGCGCGATGCCGTTGCCCATGGTGCCGGCGCCGATCACGGCGATCTGTTCGATAGTCATGCGGGTACGTCCTTACACGCGTTCGAAGACGATGGCGATGCCTTGGCCGCCGCCAATGCACATGGTGGCCAGGGCGTAGCGGCCCTGCACACGTTGCAGCTCATGGATGGCCTTGGTGGCGATGATCGCGCCGGTGGCGCCGACCGGGTGGCCAAGGGAAATGCCCGAGCCGTTGGGGTTGACCTTCTCCGGGTCGAAGCCCAGGGCGCGGGACACGGCGCAGGCCTGGGAGGCAAAGGCTTCGTTGGACTCGATCACGTCCAGGTCGCTGACTGCAAGGCCGGCTTTTTCCAGCACTTTCTGCGTGGCCGGGATCGGGCCCAGGCCCATCAGCGCCGGCTCCACGCCTGCGTGGGCGTAGGCCACCAGGCGCGCCAACGGCTTGAGGCCCAGGCGGCGCACTGCGTCACCGGTAGCCAGCACCAGGCCGGCGGCGCCGTCGTTGATGCTGCTGGCGTTGCCGGCGGTGACGGTGCCGTCCTTCTTGAACACCGGCTTCATGGCCGCCAATTGTTCGGCGCTGACGTCGCCGCGCACGTTCTCGTCGACCGCGAACTGCACGACGCCTTTGCGGGTCTTGATCTCGATCGGCACGATCTGGTTGTCGAAACGGCCTTCGGCGATGGCGCGGGCGGCGCGGCGCTGGCTGGTCAGGGCCACTTCATCCTGCATCTCGCGGCTGATGCCGCGCTCGGCGGCGACGTTCTCGGCGGTGATGCCCATGTGGAAGTGCTCGAAGGGGTCCTGCAGCACGCCGACCATGTAGTCGACACCTTGCAGATCGCCCATGCGCGCGCCCCAACGGGCTTGCGGCAGCAGGTACGGGCTGCGGCTCATGGCCTCGGCGCCGACGGCCAGGGCGATGTCGCTGTCGCCCAGCAGCAGGCCCTGGGTGGCCGAGACGATGGCCTGCAGGCCCGAGCCACACAGGCGGTTGACGTTGAAGGCGGGGACTTCTTTCGGTACGCCGGCGTTCATCGAGGCGACCCGGCCCAGGTAGGCGTCGCGGGGTTCGGTGGGGATCACGGTGCCCATCACCACGTGGCCGATCTGCTCGGCGCTCACGCCCGCGCGCTCGATGGCGGCGCGGCTCACCTGGGTGGCCAGGTCGGCCAGCGGCAAGTCCTTGAGCGAACCACCAAAGCTGCCGATGGCCGAACGCACTGCGCTGACGACGTAGATTTCTGTGCTGCTCATAAAGGCTCCGTTTGCAAAGACATGGCGGGGCGGGGGCAGGCTCTGCGAGAATGGCCCGCCTCAGGGTTTGTACGAAAAGTCGCCGAGCGGCGACCAGGCAAGGCGAAAACAGGCGAGGAAGCGGAGTTGACTGGTTGTCAATGAGCATTCCGAGCCTGTTTTCAACGCAGCATGATCGTCGCGCAGGCACTTTTCGTATAAACCCTAGGGTGGATCGAGTCTAGGCAAAGGCTTACAAGCGGCCTATGCCGGATCTGTTCAGTCAACCTGGCATTTTTTGCCACTCAGCATAGACAGCGAACCCTAGCCATGCGCGATAGCGATACGGTCGCGGTGTACTTCCTCAACGCCATGCTCCACGCCCTGCGTGAACGCCCGCAGGCGCGCGACGCCCACCTGCGCGCGGTGGGCATCGACCCGGCATTGCTGGCCCAGCCCCAGGCGCGGGTGCCGGCCAAGGCTTTCGCCCAGCTGTGGCTGGCGCTGATTGCCGAGCTCGACGACGAGTTCTTCCACCTCGACAGCCACGGCATGCCGCTGGGCAGTTTCGCCCTGATCTGCCGTGGCCTGATCCAGGAGCCCAACCTGGAAAAGGCCCTGCGCCAATGCCTGGGCAGTTTCGCCCTGTTCCTGCGCGATCTGCGCGGCAGCGTCACCGTGCGTGGTGCGCGGGCGGTGGTCAGCGTGCAGTCGAGCATCGAAGACCCACTGACCCGGGTCTACGCCGAGGAAACCTTCCTGGTGCTGGTGATCGGCCTGCTGTGCTGGCTGGCCGGTCGGCGCATCGCCATCGACCGCACCGAGATCGCATTGCCGCGCCCGGCCCAGGAGGACGATGCCCTGCTGTGGGGGCCGGACCTGCGCCTGGGCAGCGGCCGCACCGAGGTGGAATTCGACAGTGCCTGGCTGCGCCTGCCAGTGATGCAGGACCTGGCGGCACTGAAGACCTTCCTGCGCAGCGCACCGCAGGGGCTGGTGATCCGTTTTCGCAACCAGAACGGCCTGGTGGCCGAGGTCTACCGCCACCTGCGCGCGCGGCATTACGGGCAATGGCCGACGCTTGACGCCATGGCCGAGCGCCAGGGCCTCAGTGCCAGCAGCTTCCGTCGCCAGCTGGAGCGCGAAGGGCGCTCGTACCAGCAGATCAAGGACGAAGTGCGCCGGGCGATGGCCTTTGAACTATTGCGTGAGGGCTGCCTGAGCATCGCCGAGATCGCCGAACAGACCGGCTTCCAGGAACCCAGCGCGTTCCACCGGGCGTTCAAGAAATGGACCGGGCACAGCCCCGGCAGCTACCGGTCCAGGCTAGCGGGGGCACTGCGCCAACGAGAAGGTCTGTAACGGGCCGGGCTGGCTGATTTTTGTCGCGTGCCCGGCAGCTGATTAAACATTGCGTTTTTTTCCCCGGCAATTATTTCGGACGCGTCCGGCATACACGCCGAGTGAGTTTTCGTAGGCTGCGACCCTTGTCTACAAGGAGTTCAGCCCATGGCTTTCAACGGATACATGAGCATCAACGGCAACCGGCAAGGTTTGATTTCGTCGGGCTGCAACACTCAAGCGTCCATCGGCAACCGGTGCCAGGTCGCGCACCAGGACGAGATCATGGTGTTGTCGTTCAGCCACGGTATTTCCAACCCGGACAACACCCAGCGTGGTACCCACCAGCCCGTCGTGGTCACCAAGCTCATCGACAAGGCCACCCCTCTGCTGGCCCAGGCCGTGGACAGCCGGGAAGTGGTCGATTGCGATATCCGGCTATACCGCGTTCATCCGGCTGGCCACCGGGAAAAGTACTTCTCCGTAAGGCTGGAGGGGGCGGTGATCGTCGCCCAGGACCTGGAAGTACCCCACGCCGTGCTGATGATCGACCAGGAGGCGCAAGAGCGCCTGTGCATCAGCTACCGCGCCATTAGCTGGATTCACCACGCGGCGGGCACCACGGGCTACGCGACGTGGGGAGAAATGCCATGAGCCAGAAGGAAGAATATGGCGAACGGCTGGATCATGAGTTCTGGGAGGTCAATGCGGCAGCCTCCCGGTTGATCGGCTACGGCTGCGGGGTCAGCGCGCGGCATTTGCAGGATCGGCGGTTGCGGATGCAGTTCAACCGGGAGCTGGCGTATTACGCGCGGCGGGTTGTAGATGATGTGTATGAGCGAAAGATCAGTGCAGAAGATGGGCTGACAGCGTTGCATGAAGAGAAGCAGAGCCTGAAGTCACAATCATCCCGAATCTTTACTCAGTCATTAGGTGTCATTGGCGGCGCAGGGCAGGTTATTACTGGCGTTGGCATATGCTACGGATCACTGGGCTTATTGTGTGCGATCGCGGGGGGGCCATTGATCGCACATGGCGGAAATAACCTATATGAAAATTCACTAGGGCTCTATGAGGGGCGTAGCGATGTGGAGGGCCCGGTAAGGGAGCTTTATCAAGGGGCCTCAAAAAAACTGGGTTACACGGAGCGCGAAGGGAATCTGGCCTACCTGGCTAGTGATGTATTGTTGTCAGTGGGGGCGTTGGGACGGCCTGTAATAAAGCCTGACGCCTGGAGGCTCTATAAATATTATCGATTTGATAAAGAGATGGCTGTGCGTCAGATGGGTAAAGGTGCACTCGTTGTAGAGACGGTTGTCAATGCCAATACGAGTCACCAGTTTTATGAAGAGCTAAAGAAATGACACTCTGGCAGTTTCTTCTGGTTGTCTTTGTTGATGTGGTTGTCACTCGCTGGCTGAGGAGAACTTGGTTTTCTGGAGTTGGGGGTGTTCAGCAGTTATGTAGTTATTTGTTTGCTTCTGTTGCGGGCGGCTTTTATCTGATAATTATAAATGAAGGTACAAGTATTTATGTCGAGCTTGATTATGGAGATTACTTCTTGCGCGACCTGATGACGCTGCAAGGCGTCTGCTTGGCTATGATTCTGTTTCACGTGTGGGCCACGCGATTACGCTGAATTTATCAGGTGTCTCTGGGCGGGGTAAGGAAAGTATCGTTGGAGCAAGGGTTTGCTATGGGGCACTTGGTTTGTTATGTGCTGCTGTCGGCGCACCATTGATCGTCCATGGAGGGAATAACCTGTATGAGAATGCAAGAGGGTTATATGAAGGGAGGCGTGACGTGGAAGGCCCGGTCAGAAAGGGTTACCAGATGGCCTCGGAGCGTTTGGGTTACAGCGAACGTGAAGGTAATTTAGCCTACTTGGCAAGTGATGTAGCACTTTCGATAGGTGTTTTGTTCCGGCCGGTACCGCGGGCGGACGCATGGAAACTCTTCAGGTATTACAAGTTCGACAAGGAGATGGCGATACGTCAGCTGAGTGCATTAGGCCTATCTGTTGAAGGCACTACAAGTGGGTCAACTGCCTATCAGTTTTACGAAGAGTATAAAAAGTGAGTGTGTTTGTTTTTGTTGTTGTCATTGTTATAGATTTTTCGAGCACATTAGTACTCAGGCGCTATCTTCTGCTTGGAGCGGGGGGTGTGCTTCGGGAAATGGTGGCCTATCTGCATGCGGTCTTGTCGGGAGGGTTTTACGTGACGCTGCTAAAGGATAGTGATCTGTTTTTTGTAGAAATTGATTATGGCGATAATTTCTATCGGGATTTGGTTGTTCTCAATGGTGGGTCGCTGTTCATGATTTTATTTCACGGTTGGTCAGTGTCGGTTCGGCCCAGATGATCTGCGTATGGAGTACAGGGAGTGACTATGCCGGGGTTGTTGCTGTTTATTGCGGCTGATGTATTGTTTACGCTCTGCTTTGCTAGGGTCGTACTCCGCTGGAGAGCGTTGGCGGTAGTGATGACACTGTTCAGTATAGTAATGATGGCTATTTATCTTAAGTTGCATGGGGGCGGGTTTCGTTAACTATTCATTTGATTATGGTGACGGGTTTAGGCGGGAGCTCCATGTTGTAGTGGCCTTGAGCGTTGTTATGATTTTGTTTCATGCCTGGTTTGTCTAGAGGTTCGACAAACGGTGCGACTACTTGCCAGCTTAATAAGGAGCAGAAAAAGTGAGTGTAGTGGAATTTGTTCTCCTTGTTTTGGTAGACGTGCCGGTGACTCTTTTTCTGGTGCGTCATTTGCTTTCCGAAACAAGTGGCGTATTCCGCGTTTCATTAGCTTATCTGCATGGCATTCTGATGGGCGGTTTTTACACGCTTCTTCTGAAGGATGATAAGGGTTTTTTTGTGGAGATCGACTATGGAAGTAACTTTTATCGAGATCTGGTAGTCGTGCATGGTGGGGTCGTGATCATGGTGCTCTTTCACGCGTGGTCGATTTCGCGAAGACGTAGGCGATAGGTACGTTAAAGGCTTGTTTCACATCTGGGCTTTGAACGCCCGCCGTGATTACTGAACACGTGCCTCACCAAGAGCAAAAAGGAACCGCGGCGCCAGGGAGAGCGAACACCGCGGTTCAAGGGGGAGCCGGTCAGTGCTGGTTGACGGTGGCCAGGTTGGCGTTGCCGTACTGGCTGATGGTGGCGGTCTGGCTGGCGCCGCTCTGGTCGACGAAGGCCTGGTTGGTGTTGCCGCCTTGGGTTACGTAGGCAACGTTGGCCACATCGGCCTGCTTGATGGTGGCCTGGTTGCCGCTGCCGTACAGCTGGTAGGTGTAGCTCTGGTTGCCGCTGCCGGACTGGTCGAGGGTGATGGTGCCGCCGTTGCCGGAGGCCACGCCCTCGGCGTAGTTGGCGGTGCCGCGCTGGTCGGCGATCAGCAGGTTGTCGCTGCCGTTCTGCTCGAAGTACAGCTCGTTGTTGGTGTCGGCCTGCTTGGTCTCCATGCGGTTGCGGTTGCCGTTCTGGTTCAGCACGGCGAGTTGGCCGACCCCCTCCTGAGTGAGGTTGACGCTGTTCTGGTTGCCGTTCTGGTTGATCTCGGCGCGCTGGTCGCTGCCGAACTGCCCACCGGGTTTCTCGCCCTTCCAGTTGCTGGCCATGATCTTGTTGCCATTGCCCTGGGTGCTGATGCTCAGGCTGTGGTTGTCGCCGGTCTGGTAGGTGAAGTGCAGGTTGTTGTTGCCCACCTGGGAAATGCTGGTGACCGACTGGTTGGTCTCGAACTGGTCCGACCAACTGGCGTTGGCGCGGCCGGTCTGGCTGAGGCTGGCGCTGTTGCTTTCGCCAAAGCTCTGGTCGATGTACGCCTCGTTGAGCTGGCCGTTCTGGTAGACGCTGGCCTGGCTGTCGGTCTGGTTGTCCTGCCAGACTTCCACCGAACCACCGGTGCCGTACTGGTCGATACCAATGGTGCCCCCGTAGCCTTCGCGCTGGTCGCCGTAGGCCCAGTTCTGCTTGCCCTGCTGGTAGATGGCGATGTCGCCGTCCTGGTGGGTGAGGTGCTCGGCGGCGGCCTGGTTGTCGCTGCCGGCCTGGTTGATCAGGCTCTTGTTGTTGCTGCCGCTGAACAGTTGCTCGATGGTGGCATCGTTGCGCTGGCCCGACTGCTGGGTGGTGGCCTGGCTGCCCAGCTGGGTGTCCTGCCAGATCACCGAGCGGTTGCCGGTGCCATCCTGCACCTGCAACGCCTGGTTGCTCTCGCCCACCGACTGGCTGGCGAAGGCGTCGTTCAGCGTGCCACCGGACAGCTGGGTGATCTGGCTGCCGTTCTCGAACAGCTGCTCGGCGTAGCCGGCGTTGAACGAGCCGGTGGCGCTCTGCAGCACGTCGCTGGTGCTGTTGTCCTGCACCGCCATGTGGTTGTGGTCGTGGCCGGTCTGTTGCTGGGTGACCGAGGCGAACGACGCCGCGGTCTGTTTGACCTCGGCGATGTTCTTGTTGCCCTGCTGGGTCTGGTTCGAGCTGCTGTCGTCGGCCATGGCCTGGCCGGCGAAAGCCAGGACAATGGCGGCGCTCAGAGGGGCGAGCTTGTACATGGTGGAGCCTCCTGGTCTTGCGGTGCCGTTATCGGTATTGGGTGATGTGCACGTGCTGGCCATTGCCGGCCTGGGTCACGGCGCTGTTCAGCCCCGTGCCGCTCTGCTCGATGGTGGCGTTGTTGTGGTTGCCGATCTGTTCGATGGCGGCGCTGTTGCCGCTACCGTTCTGGCGGATCGAGGCGTTGTTGCCGTAGCCCTGCTGGTTGATCGAGGCCATCAGGTCGCTACCCTGCTGCAGGATGTACGCCTCCTGCGCGCTCCCGGCCTGGACGATCTGGCCCAGCAGGGCCTGGCCGCTCTGGTCGAGGGTGGCGCGGTTGCCGTTACCCTGCTGCTCGATCACCGCTTGCTGGCCGGCACCGGCCGGCAGCAGGCGGATGATCAGCGGCTCGCCGAGGTCGCTGCCGGCCGCAAGGTCGGCGTTGTCCATCAGGTCGTCGGCATGGGCCTGGCCGGCGAGGGCCAGGCACAGCAGCAGCGGGTACAGGCTTCTCATGGCGTTCTCCCTGGCCTACTGCACGGTCACGTTGACGGTGCGGGTGGTGCCCTGGCTGCTGGTTACCGTCGCCGTCGGGCTGGCGGTCGGTACCGCAGTGGTGCTGTTGCTCACTGCAAGGCGCCAGCGGCCGGTCACCGGTACGGTGGTGGTACCCAACGTTTGCACGCCGGTGGTGGTGGTCACCCGCACGGTGATGGTGTTGCCGGTGGTCACCGAGGACGTACCGCTGATGTCCCAGTTGAAGCGGTTGTTGGAGCGTGCGGTGACGGTTGCCGCGGTGACCGCGAAGGTCTCCTGGGCCGGCCGTGGCGACACCTGCACGGTGACGGTGCCGGGCGTCGACAGGGCGCCGACCGAATCACGCACGATGTAGGTGAAGGTGGTGCTGAACGCCGTGGTGACCGTGGCCGGTGGCGTGTAGGTGATGGTGTTGCCGTCGGTGCTCACCGTGCCGCGTCCGGTCGGGGTTGGCTGGGTGACGCTGGCGATGCTCAGCGGCAGGTTGTTTTCCGGGTCGGTGTCGTTGGCCAGCGCGTTGATGGTCAGCGGTACGCCCAGGGTGCTGACGCTGTCGGCCACCGCGGTAGGGGCGCGGTTGGGCGCGATGTTGACGGTCACCGTGGCCGGCTCCGACTTCAGGCCCTTGGCGTCCACGGCGCGGTAGGTGAAGGTGGCCACCTGCGGCGTGGTGGCCCCGGCCGGTGGGGTGTAGGTGACGGCGGTGGTGCCGCTCATCACCACACCGCCCAGGCCGGTGCCCGGTTGGGTGAGGTCGCTGATGGTCAGTGGCAGGTTGCCGTCCGGGTCGCTGTCGTTGGTCAGCAGGTTGAGGGTGATCGGCACCCCGACACTGGTGCTGGCGCTGTCGGCCTGGGCCACGGGCGGCTGGTTGCCGGCGTCGACCGGCGCGTTGCCGACCACCACCACCGGCTCCACGTCGCTGCCGCCATGGGCGGACTTGACGGTGATGCTGGCGGGCGGCTGGGCCAGGTCGTTGATGGTCAGGTTCTGTTGCACGCCGGACTTGGACATGCGCCCGTACCCCTGCACCAGCAGGTCGGGGATCACCACTTCGTCGCTGGAGCGCGCTTCGACCACCAGGCGCTTGTTGGTCCAGTCATAGCGCGCGGTGCTGACCTTGACCACGTCGCTGAGCTTGCTCGACAGCGCGGTTGGCCGGGTGGTGCCGGCCGGGCTGCTGGCGGTGACCACCACCACTGGTGGTGGCGCGGCCTGGCTCAGCTGCTGGCTGAAGAACAGCCCGCTGTTGTCGGTCAGCAGGCTGAACTGGCAGGGCGAGGGCGGCGAGCCTACCAGCGCCAGGCCGTTACGCAGGCACAGGCTGGCGCTGTTCGGCGCCTTGGCGAAGACTTCCACGCGGGTGCCGGCACCGTTGCGCGAGTAGGTGGCGCGTTCCAGCGTGACCGGCGTCTGGGCACGCTGGTCGAGCACCTTGCCGGAGACGGTGAAGGCGTTGGTCTGGATGGTCCCGGCAGGGCCGGCGATACGCACGAAGTTGGTGTTGTTGGGGCTGCCGGTCACCGCTTCGGTGATGTTCGGGTCGCCGACGAAGGTTTCGGTGGCGCCGGTGTCCGGGTTGACCTCAGTGTAGGGGGCACCTGCGCCACGCAGGAACGGCCCGATGTTGCCGTTGAGCACGCCGCTGAAGTTACCCTGGGCGCCGATGCCGATGTCGCGGGTGATGTTGACTGCGCGGCGGCCCACCTGGTTGGCGGCGATGGTCACGGTTTCCACACCGTAGGGGTGGGTGATGGTGTAGGTGCCCGCCTGCGGTATCGAGGCGCGGATGCGGATGCGGGCAAAGCTCTGCTGGTCGCCGTCGACCGGGTTCTCGGAGGCGAATGCCGCCTCGATGCCCGCCACATAGACTTCCAGCTCGTAGCCACTGTTGCCGACCGCCGGGATCGAGGTCTCGGCGAGGAACCAGAACATCTCCGGCGGCCAGTTGTCGGGGAACACCAGCGGCAGTGCATCGTCATACACGCCTGGCTCTGGCAGCAGGGTGCACATGTAGGCCGGTGCGCCCGGCGCACCCGGGTTGCGCGAGCTGGTGGCGCGCGACTGGCACAGCTCCAGCGCCAGGTTGTTGGCGTCCTTGTACCACATGGGGTAGCCCCCGGTGGCGAAGGTGTAGGGGCCAGGGTCGACCTCGGACAGCGCGGCCCAGGCCGCACTGGTCACGGTAAGGGTGAAACCGGCGGCGCATAGCGCCCGGCGTGGCCACGTATTCATGCTGCCTCCTGGAAGTCTGTTCATGGCACCAGCACCACGTCTTCGCTGTCGCTGCCGCCATGGGCGCTGGTGACCTGCACCTTGGCCGGCGGGATCGGCGACAAGCCGGTGCTCAGGGTCTTCACTGCGCCGTTGCCGCTCAGGTTGCCGATCAGCGCGCCGTTGCCGGTACGTGCGGTCAGGGCCGGCGGGCTGGTCTCGTCGCTGCTGCTGGCCACCAGGGTCAGCTGGCCGCTGGCCAGGCTGTATTCGGCGCGGCTGATCACCACCAGGTCGGTCAGCGCCATGGGGGTGGTGGTGGGGCTGCTGGTAGGGATCGCCAGGCTGTTGTCGGCGGTCACCTGCAGGGTCACCGGCAGGGTCGGGTTGAGTGGCGACTGGGCGTACCAGGCTCCGGTGCTGTTGGCTTCGCTGAAGGCCAGGGCCGGGTTCTGGCTGGTGAGGCTGACGGTGGCAGGCGCCGGTGGGGCCATGACGAACACATCCTGCTGGGCGCGCAGGTCACCGTTCTCGGTATGCCGCGAGTAGGTGCTGCGTTGCGGGATCAGCGGGGTTGGTCGGTCGACCGTGGACAGCTTGCCGGACACGGCGAACAGCTCGGTGCGGATGTCCAGGCCGTTGGGGCCTTCGATGCGCACGTAGTTGGTGTTGAACGGGCTGCCGGTCACGCGCTCGTTGAGGTTGGGGTCGCCGATGAAGCGTTCGCTGGCGCCGGTCGAGGGGTTGGTCTCGGTGTAGGGGCCGTTGACGCTGCGCAGGAACGGCCCGAGGTCGCCCTTGAGCGCGCCACTGAAGTCGCCAGCACCGGCAATGCCGATGTCGCGGGTCATGTTGATCGCGCGGCGGCCTGCGGCAGGCACGTCGAACACGTCCACGCCATAGGGGTGGGTGATGGTGTAGGTGCCGGCCGCCGGGACATCCACACGGATCCGCACCCGGGCGAAGCTGACCTGGTCGCCCTCGACCGGCTCTTCGGCGGCGAAGGCCGCTTCGATGGCCGATACATAGGTCAGGTCGATGCCGCGGGCGGCGTCCACCAGGGACGTTTCACCGGTGAACCAGAACGCTTCGTCAGGGAAGTTGGTCGGGAACACGATGGGTTGGGTGTCATCGAACACGCCGGGTGTGGGCAGCAGCGTGCACATGTACGAAGGTGCTCCGGGGGCGCCGGCGACCCGGGAACTCACGGCCTTGGTCAGACACAGGTCGAGGGTGCGGCCGTGGCTGTCCTGGTACCAGGCGGGGAAGCCGCCATTGGGGGCTATTGGGTAGGGACCGGGGTCGACCGCGAACAACGCAGCCTGTGCCGGTAGCTGGAGCAGGCCGGCGACGATCGCGATGGCCAGCGGACGGGGTGTCGGTCGGTGCATGAGTCGATTCCTCCTGCAAACGGGCCCATGGGTTGGGGCGTCTGAGGAGGGATCGGCAAGTGTTGTGCCAGGTTTTGTCGGATGCTATGCAGGCCTTGTGTGGCAAGGGTTGCAGCGTTTTGTGCTACGTGTTCGCCGATGCGTGCGGGTGGGCGGGTGGACCCAGGATTGGGGAATCGGGCCGAGGCGTGGTTTCGCGTCGCCGGTAACCTAAGTCCGTGGCGATTGGTATGCCCGCTGTAGGAGCGGCCTTGTGTCGCGAAAGGGCCGTGAAGCGGCCCCAGCAGTCTTGAGGTGTACTTGAAATCCTGGGGCCGCTACGCAGCCCTTTCGCGGCACAAGGCCGCTCCTACAGGGGGTTGCGGTGAGGCTTGCTCACTACCGCTCGCGCATGAAGAACCCCGCCACGTACTTGCGGAAGGTTTCCAGGCTCTTGAAGTCGGCGTAGCGCTTGAAGTGCTCGGTGTCCGGCTCCGGGCCGACGGGTTGCGCCAACAGCGACACCGACAGCACCCGGTCCTGGTCCGAGCTGAGCAGCAGTTCGTCCATCACCTGGCCGCCGATCACCGGGCGGCGCATCAGTACCTTCACACCTTTGCCGGCCATCCAGTCGATCAGCGACACCAGCGCCTTGAGCGGTTCGCGCTCTTCTTCGCGGTACACCGGGAACAGGTGGGCGCGCGACAGCACCGGTACGCTGGCAACATGGATCATTTCGTAGAAATGGCTGCCGGCGGTGGCCGGCGAGTACAGCGCCAGGGCCAGCAACGGCCCGCTGGTGCGGCTGCCACCCCAGTATTGGTGATGGCCCTGGAAGTCGAAGCCGTCTTCGCTGCGCGCGTTGATCACCTTGCGCCCCTTGACCTGGTCCACGCAGTCGAGCAGCAGGCCGTGGCGGCGGTGGTTACCGAACACCGTGGCCTCGCGCAGGCGGGCCTTGAGCATCATCATGTGCTTCATGTCCAGGCGGGTTTCCAGGTAGTTGCTGGCCGGCACCCGCTCCAGCAGCGGATAGCGGCTGGCCACGCCGCGCAGTTCGGCGAACTGCGCGGTGAGGTCCTTCTTCAGGTGAGTGGCGTAGACGTTCAGGCCGCTGGTTTCGATCCAGGTCAGCAGCAGCGACAGCAGGCGTTGCTGTTCGCGGCGTTCGGCGGGCGTGCGGGTGGCGCCGGTGGTGTCACTGTCTCTGGCCTGGGGGTAGTCACCCAGCAGCCGCAGGGGCGTGTCCGGCGCCAGCCAGGCGGCCGGTTGGCTGGCCTCCTCGCCACGCTCGGCCGTGTCGCGTTCATCCTTGCTGAACGGGCAGCCTGGGGCGTGCTCGGGGGTGTCGGGGTTGTTGCGCAAAAACAGCGTGCCGGTGTTGCCGTTCAGCGACACGTTGAGCACCGGCAGGGCGTCCTTGCGGCAGTCGCAGGCCAGCCACTGGTTGGCGCCGCGCAGCTTCATCAGCCATTGGTTGGCTTGCAGCAGGCGAGGGCCGGCGAGGGTGCCGTTGACGAAGCCGACCAGCAACTCTTCCTCGGCAGGGGTGAGGCTGCGCACCGGCGCGGCGGTTTTTTCGATGATACGCATTGAGGGGCAGCTCCAAGCTACGAGCTGCAAGCTTCAAGCAAAGCCGCGTGGCTTTCAACTTGAAGCTTGCTGCTTGAAGCTGGCCGCTCAACTGCCGCCGAACATTTTCGCCGCGCGGGCGCGAATTTCCTCGACGCTCAGGTCCTCTTTGTGGGTAGAGATGAACCACATGTTGTTGAACGGATCTTTCAATGTGCCGCTGCGGTCGCCGTAGAACTGGTCCTTCACTTCGCTCAACGGCTTGGCGCCAGCGGCGATTGCCTGAGCGTAGACCTTGTCGCAGTCCTCGACATACAAATGCAGGCCGACGGCCGGGTGTTCGATGGTCTGGCTCGGCTTGAGGGTGTTCGGCATGTCGCAGGGGTCGCCGAGCATCAGCGAGGAATCGCCGATTTTCAGTTCAGCATGGCCGACGCGGCCTTGTGGGTCTTCGAGGCGGAACATCTCGACGGCGCCGAAAGCCTTCTTGTAGAACTCGATGGCCTTGGCGGCGTCCTTGATGCCCAGGTACGGGGTGAGGCTGTGCTGGCCTTCGGGGATGGGGCGGACTGCCATGTGCGTAATCTCCTTTCACGTGGGTTGGGTGCAACACCTTGGTGATTAGAGTCGTTTACGCGTATGGAAGATCGACAAGCGAGTTAGATCGATTGCCTATAAAAACAGGGGCGCAGCAGCGCCCCGGCGATCAGAAGATGTAATCGGTGGTCAGGAAACTCGACTGCCGATTGCGGATGATCTCGCTGATCAGTTCTTTGTTCGCCGCCTGGAACTTGGTCGCCACCAGCGTGCGAATGGAGAACACCCGCAACGCATCATGCACCGACAACGTCCCCTCGGCGCTGTTCTTGCGGCCGTTGAACGGGTAGGTGTCCGGCCCACGCTGGCACTGGGCATTGATATTGATGCGGCCCACCTGGTTGGCAAAGGTGTCGACCAGCGCGCCGATGGTCTCAGGGTCGTTGCCGAACAGGCTCAGTTGCTGGCCGTAGTCCGAATCGAGCACGTAGTCGATCACGGTGTGCAGGTCGCGGTACGGCACCACCGGCACCAGCGGGCCGAACTGTTCTTCGTGGTACACGCGCATGGCTGGCGTCACCGGGTAGAGCAGGGCAGGGTAGAAGAACGAGCCACGGCTCAGGCCGCCACCTTCGTTGAGTACCTGTGCCCCCTTGCCCGTGGCATCGGCCACCAGGCCGTCGAGGTAGTCGACCTTGCCCGGTTCCGGCAACGGCGTCAGCGCCACCCCCGGCTCCCACGGCATGCCCGGCTTGAGCGCGGCGAGCTTGCGCTGGAACTTGTCGAGGAATGGCGCGACCACGTCCTCATGCACGAAGAGGATCTTCAGCGCGGTGCAGCGCTGGCCGTTGAACGACAGGGCGCCGGTGACCGCTTCTTCGACGGCGTTGTCCAAGTCGACCTGGGGCAGCACGATGCCGGGGTTCTTGGCGTCCAGCCCCAGCGCGGCGCGCAGGCGGTGCGGGCGTGGGTGCAACTTTTTCAGGTCGGCGGCGGCCTTGTGGGTGCCGATGAAGGCGAACACGTCGACCTTGCCACTGGCCATCAACGCGCTGACGGTCTCGCGGCCGCGGCCGTAGATGACGTTGATCACGCCGGCCGGGAAGCTGTCACGGAATGCTTCGAGCAGCGGGCGAATCAGCAGCACGCCGAACTTGGCCGGCTTGAACACCACGGTGTTGCCCATGATCAGAGCGGGGATCAGCGTGGTGAAGGTCTCGTTCAGCGGGTAGTTGTAGGGGCCCATGCACAACGCCACGCCCAGCGGCGCACGGCGGATCTGACCGAGGGTGCCCTGTTCCAGCTCGAAGCGGCTGGAGCGACGGTCGAGGTCCTTGAGGGCGTTGATGGTGTCGACGATGTAGTCGCAGGTGCGGTCGAATTCTTTCTCCGAATCCTTGAGGTTCTTGCCGATCTCCCACATCAGCAACTTGACCACCGCCGTGCGTTGTTCGCGCATGCGCGCCAGAAACGTTTCGACGTGCTGGATGCGTTCGGCCACGCGCATCGTCGGCCAGGCGCCACGGCCCTTGTCGTAGGCCTGCACGGCGGCGTCCAGGGCGGTGAGGGCGGTGTCGGCGTCGAGCAGCGGCGCGCTGCCGAGGATCACCTGGCGCTCGCTGTTGCCGTCCTGCAACCACACCGGGCTGCGTACCGTGGCCAATGGGCCGTCCCAGCGCCGCAGCTCACCGGCCACCAGGTAATCGCGTTGTTCCAGGGGCTCGCCCAGGCGCCATTGCGCAGGGATATCCTCGGGGGCGGGAAACAGCGAGTCGAGCAGACGGTCCATGGGTACTGCACCTCTTGTGTTTGGCTGGGTGAAACGTTTCAGTATCGGAGCATGCACCCAGCGCCAGAAAAGCACCAGTCTGGCTCAACATTGCCCTGGGTGCGCCGATACAGCATGAATCGCTCCCGATTCCAGGCCTATGACCAGTCGCAACCACTCCGCTTTCGATGACCCGCTGCCCGAGCCGGGCAGCGTGCGCCGCACCTTGAACCACCTGTTGCCGGTGGGCTTCGCCGTGATCGGTATCAGCCTGTCGATGGTGCTTGGCCACCTCGACGCCCAGCGCGAGCAGAACGAACAGGTGGCCAACCTCGCCGCGCGCCTCTCGGGTGTGCGCGGGGCGCTTGAAGCGCAACTGCGCTCGGCGTTCAGTGAGGCCGAGGGTATCGCCCAGCTGATCAGTGCCGACGGTACCATCAGCGACGAGCACTTTCGCGGCATGGCCCGCGATGCCCTGGCTTCGGTGCCGTACATGCGCCATATCGCCCTGGCCCCGGACGATGTGATACGTCAGGTCTACCCCTTGGAGGGCAACCAGCGAATCCTCGGCCTGGACTACCGTCGGCTGCCTGAACAGTTGCCCCTGGTAGCCTCGGCGCGGGAGCGTCACACGCCAGTGCTGGCCGGCCCGCTGCAGCTGTACCAGGGTGGGCGGGCGCTGATCTACCGGCGGCCGGTGTTCGTCAACGGCAAGCGTGGGGTGAGCTTCTACTGGGGCAGCGTTTCGGTGGTCGCCGACATCGACCGCCTGCTGCTGGCCGCCGGTCTGCGCCCGGAAGCCGGTTTCGAGCTGGCGGTGCGCGGCAGCGATGGCAAGGGCGCGGAAGGTGAGCTGATCTGGGGGAGTGCCGAGCTGTTCGATTACCCCCAGGTGAAGGTCAATGTGGAGGTGCCGGGCGGGGTCTGGGAGATGGTGGCGGCGCCGCGAGGCGGCTGGTCGGCACTGAACCTGTTCAGCTCGCCGTTGTTCCTGTTCGCCCTGAGCTGCACCGGGTTGTTCAGCCTGTTCGTCGCCCAGCTCAACCGCAAGCAGCGGCTGCTCGAGCTGCGCAACCGCGAGCTGCGCCAGTACCAGGCCCAGTTGGAGCGCCTGGCCCACTACGACACCATCACCGGCCTGCCCAACCGCGTGTTGTTTCAACAGCAACTGAGCACGGCTATTCGCCAGGGCCATGGCCTGGCGGTGCTGATGCTGGATATCGACGGTTTCAAGCAGGTCAACGACAGCCTCGGCCATCCGATGGGCGACTTGCTGTTGCAGCAGGCCACCGCGCGCTTCTTGCAGGAACTGGACACCCAGGATCGGGTGTGCCGCCTGGGCGGCGACGAGTTCGTGTTCATGCTGCAGGGGGCTCAGGGCCAGGTGAATCACCAGATCCGCGCCCTGCTGCGTTGCCTGCAACGGCCGTTCGACCTCAACGGCAATGCCAGCCTGGTCACCGGCAGCATCGGCCTGGCCTGGTGCCCGCAGCATGGCGAGGATGCCGACAGCCTGCTGCGCCATGCCGATACGGCCATGTACGCGGCCAAGGAAAGCGGGCGCAATGCCTGGCGCCCGTACCTGCCGGACATGACCGAGCGCCTGCAGCAGCGCCTTGAGCTCGAACGCAACCTGCGCCGGGCACTTGAACGCAACGAGTTCGAGCTGTGGTACCAACCCAAGCTGGACCTGTTCAGCGGCCGCCTGGAAGGGGTGGAGGCGCTGTTGCGCTGGCGCGACCCGGACCATGGCCTGGTGTCGCCCGCCGAATTCATCCCCCTGGCCGAACGCACCGGCCTGATCATCCCGCTGGGTGAACGGGTACTGGAGTTGGCCTGCGTGCAACTCGCCGCCTGGCGTGCCAGCAACAGCCTGCCCGGGCCGCTGGCGATCAACGTCGCGGCGTTGCAGATCGAACGCAGCGACTACGTCACCAGCCTGGCCTCGGCGCTGGAGCGTCATGGCTTGCCGGCCAACCTGCTGGAAGTGGAAATCACCGAGAGCCTGCTGATGGAGAGCCAGCAGCAGGCCTGCGCGGTGCTCGCGCAGTTGCAGGCCATGGGCGTGGCCACCGCGGTGGACGACTTCGGCACCGGTTATTCGTCGCTGGCCTACCTGCGCGCACTGCCCATCGACCACCTGAAGATCGACCGGGCCTTCATCAAGGACTTGCCCGGCGACGACGACGCGGTGGCCATCGCCCGGGCGATCATCGACCTGGGCCACGCCCTGGGCTTTCGCATCACCGCCGAGGGCATCGAGACCCAGGCGCAGTACGACTTCCTGCGCAACGCCGGCTGCGACCAGGGCCAGGGCTTCCTGCTCGGCCGGCCGATGCCGGCCGAGGCGTTGCAGCAGTGGCTGACCGACAACCAGGCGCTGCGCCGTTTGCCCGCCAGCTAGCAAGGATCAAGGGATGTCCAGTGCAAGCAGGTCGGCAGCCGGCCAGCTCAGGGCATAGCGACGCAGGTCCGGGTCTTCGTCGATGCGTTGCAGGCGGCGCCAGATCTCGTCGTGCATCCCTTCCGGGTCACTGAGGTAGGTGTCGTCGACCAGGATGGCGCGCAACTTCCGGCGATAGTTCAGGGGCAGCCTCTGCCACAGCTGGCGCTGCTCAGGGGTAGTGCCTTCGAGCAGTTCTTCGTATTGATAGTCGGCCACCAGCAGGTCGATGCCGTGCTGTTGATGGTAGGCATCGATCTGCTCCCTGAGGTCATCCGTCAACCAGTTGCTTTCCAGTTCCAGCGCGCGGCCTACAGGCTCTGGCAAAACCAGCCCCGCAGGGAGCGAGGTGAACTGGTTGTCGGAAAGGTCGAGCACCTCCGCGCGCCCCAACGCCGCCAGGCCCGTGGGTAGTTGCGTCAGGCTGGCGCTGTTCAGGTGCACCGTTTGCAGTTGGACCAGGTTGCCCAGGGCTGGGGCACGCAGCAGCGGATTGTCGGAGATGTCCAGCTTGATGAGGTTGGCCGAGCGTTCGAGTTGTCGCTGGGCCAGGTCGTCCCAGGTGATGCGGTTGCCCTGCAGGTCGAGCGACAACAGGCGCAGTGGCCGTGCCAGCATCGGCAACCTGGCCAGGCGGTTGTTGCGCAGGTAGAGGCGCTCGAGCCGCGGGAACCGTTCGAGGAATTCGGGGTGCAACTCGCTCAACGGGCCGTTGTCGCTCAGCTCGAGCTCCTGGATGTGCTTGAAGTCGTCCGGCAGCGCGAGGCTGGCGATCGCCTCGTTGTCCAGTGCCAGGCCCCGCAGGTCGAGGGTATGCACGGGCTCGCCGTGCTCGAGCGTGGTGATCGAGTCACGGCGCCAGGCACGCACGAGCGGTGCGATGGCGCGCTGGCGGCCGGCAGAGGCACCGGCCCATGCCGCCAGTTCGTCGCGCAGGTTTTGCAGGCGCTCGTGTAACCGATCCAGTTCGATTTCCACCGGCCTACCCGCGCGCAGCCAGCGCAGGCGTTGATTATGAAACGACGTGACGCTGGCGCTCGGGTAGACACGCCGGTAGCGGCCGAGCTGGCTGCCGCGCAGGGACAGTTGTGGATAGACGCTGGTGGTATCACCGCCGGCAAGTGCGCCGCCCTGCCAGCGTTGCTGGGTGTTGCCCCAAAGCCGCCAGGTGGTGCCCTGGCGGTCGGCATTGACCTGGGCGAACACGCTTTTGCGCAGCTTGTCGGCATCCTCTCCGGCCAGGCCCAGCGCATGGCGGCGCACCTTGCGCAGCGCCGCGAGCACAGCGCGGCACAGGTCGTGATCCTGCAGGCCAGGGGCGGGGAGGTCGCCGCGGTAGGCTTCGTAGCCGCTGCTGGCCTTGATCACGATGCCATGCTCGGCGGCCTCGCTGGCACCGATGGCGCGCAGCACGGGGCCTTGTGCGCTGCCGGCGCGAAGTTCCAGGCGCACCTTGTCCGACCAACCCGGCAGGCGCTCGAGGCAGGACAGCAGCAGACGCTCGCTGTCGGCAGTGGCCAGCCGCCCCAACCACAGGCCTTCCAGCGCGCGGGCCAAGGGCAGGTCACTGGCGACCTGTTCAGCTGCCTGGGTGAGCCAGGCGGGCAGTTGGCCACTCGCGGCCGCCGTGGTGCGTTCACCGGGCGTCAGCCGCGTGAGCAGGCGCCTGGCCAAGGGGCGGGTCAGGCGCGAGTGGGCTTGCAACAGACGTTGCGACAGTGGATCGGGCGGGGTGATGGGGTCGTAGAGATTGTGGAACAGCGCGCTGTGATCGAGCGCCGGATCACGCGCCATCTGCGCCAGGGCCTGCTGTTCGGCACGCAGGCGTGCCAGCGTATCCGGCAGCAGCGCCGGTACGGGCCGGCCTTGCAGGTGCACCTGGCGCAGGGCGTCTTCGGACAACCCGCACACCTGTGCCGCACGATGCAACTCGGTGTCGGTGAAACCGTCGAAGTCCGGCCCCAACCGCCGCAGCAGATAGATCAGCGACCAGTCCTGGGGTTGCTCGTGTTCGGCGCGCCAGGCGCCTTCGTCGTTGTGCTCGAGCAACGGCTGGTAGGCCTGGTCGTCTTCCGGGTGGACGATGCGCCAGCGCTTGAGCCGCAGGTCCAGGCGTTGTTCATGCAGATGCCCGTCGATCCGGATGAAGGAGCGGCCTTGCATCTCGAACTGGCCTTGGGCATTGGCCTGCAAACCTTCTGGCAGTACCACCGGGCTGCGGTACGGTGCCAGGTCTGGCTGCCACAGGCGGCGCTGGCCATCGGCGCTGTTGACCGGGTCGAGGTTTTCCATCAATGGGCTGTTGAACAGTTTGGGCAACACCTTGCCAGCCACATGCAGGCCACCCAGTACCGCCAGGTTCAGGCCGACCGCTTCGAGGTGCTGCAGGGCCAGGTGGCGATCGCCGACACTCCACGCCTCGTAGCCTTCATAGGCTTCCCCCAGCAACTGGCAGGCCGTCACCGCCAGCAGCAAGGTGCCCACGCCGGGGACGAAGAAACCGGCCACCGTCAGCATATCCAGGCCCAGGCTCTGCCATTGTTCGAGCCGGCGCTTGCGCGCCTGTTCGTCCGCATCGGCGGTGGGCACCGCGAGCAGGCGCGCCTCGGCTTTGATGCGCGCCACGTGGCGATCCTGCATGAAGCCGAACAGCTCGCTGTCGATGGTTTTCCAAGTCAGGTGGAGGTTGGCCTGGCGGGCACGGACCCAGGTCTGGTCGCTGGCACCCTGGCCGCTGGCGTCGAGGTTCTGCGCCAGTACATCGAGAAACTGCGCGCGCAGGTCCAGGGGCAGGTAGTCGCAAAAGCGTTGGCGGGCAGCGGGTTCGAGCAACAGCTCGGCCAGGGCGTCCGCCACCGCCGGGCGGTCCTTGCAGTGGCGCAGTGCCGGGCTGTGCCCGGGCAGGTAGAGCAGGTGGCCCGACGTGCCGTTATCGATCACCAGCACCTCGTGCACGGCAAGGCCGAACAGCTCGAGGGTCCGGCAGGGCGGGGCGCTGCCGTCCAGCAAGCGCTGCACCAGGGCGTGATCAACAGCATCGAGGGTGTGGTTCAGGTAGCCAAGGTCAGCTGCCAGGCGCAGGCGGTCGCGCAGTACGGTAATGGCCAACGCCCGACGCTGGACATTGGCCTTGCCGTCAAACATCCCTTGCAGGTGCTCCTGGTAGCGCTGGCCCAGATCAAGCTCGCGGCACAGGTCGGCGAAGGCCTGGGGCCCCAAGGGCAGTGCCTTGACCTGGTAGGCCTGCGACGGCAACGGGAAGTTGGCGCCAGGTGTGTCGTAACTGCCCGGCGCAGTGCCTTCGATGGTGATGTCGCGCACATGGATGTCGTCGGGCGCCGCCAGGGCACTGTGGTTGTCGAAGGTTTCGTCGACGGCGAAATTCAGCAATGCCGCCTGCAGCAGGCTGTGCCGTTCGCTGCTGTACTGGAACACGCTGCCAAGCCAGGACCAGGTGCGCTGTACGCGCAGCAGCTCGGTGCCGCGCACGGGTGCGACGCTACCGTGTTGCGCCAGGCGAGCCTGTAACAGGGGCTCGCAAAACTCGGTGATCTGCCGCAACCCCTTGAGTGACCGTGCCAGCGCCTGCTGCGAGTGCGCCAGGCGGGCCTGGCTGGCGAGCACAGCTTCACGCAGGTCACGGGCGGCGTTGGCGAACCAGGTGGCTTCGCGGTCGGGTAGATCCTGGGCGGGCTTGAGTGCTTCGCGCAGGGTCTGCCACTGGTCAGTGGTGGCATGGTGGGTCCAGCGTGGCAGACGCTGTTCAAGCAGTAATTGATGGGGATTTTCGTTCATCGCAGGGCTCCTGTTCGATAAGGCGAACAGCAGGCGCCGAAAATGCTGAGGTGGTGCGGTAGTTAATTGATCGCTGGCGATAGTTTTTGGTGCAGGTGCAGGTGCGCATCGATATAAATTTGACGCCATGCAATAGCGAGTGGCGATAGCACTTTGCCGCTTGCAAAGTGTTTTTCCTCCACCTTTAATTGTTTCTGAATGTGAGTGCGATGGTTGAATGGCAAAACGTGCAATATCAATGTGTTAACTCGAAGTGTTGAATGATTACGCTCTACTTTTAGGTTTATCTATCAATAAACAGAAAAGGGATGTCGGCGCACGATGAAACAGTCAATGGCGGCTATTGCCCGAAAATTCATTTCGCCCTCCATGCGGTATGAGCTCAGGAACCTGTCGAGCAAGGGGCGTGACCTGCTGGGGCGCGCCTGCTTCTGGCGCTGGGAAGTGGCGCGGTTTCGCCTGCAGCAGCAAAGCCCTTACGAGATTCTCTATATCGGCCGCCGGCAACAGCGAGAGATGGCCAAGCTGCTGATCGGCGGCAAGGCCCAGGCGGCGGTGGCCGAAGAGGTCCAGCCAGGCCAGTCGGCCGCCGCCGGCCACGTGGTGGTGGTGAGTGAGATGCCATCGACGGGCGCTTTGAGCGTGCCGCACTACCTCAGTGCCGTGGTGCCGCTGGGGCGCCCGCTGGAGGAAATCACCGCGCGCTACGACGGTGAACTGCGCCGCAGCATCCGCAAGAACCGCCCGCACTACCAGATGCGCCAGACCCTTGACGATGGCGAGATCGGCATGGCCGACCAGACGCTGCTGCGCCCCTATGCTTCGGCACGCCAGGGGATCCATGCGGCGCAGTTCCCCACCGACGAAGTGTTCCGCCTGGCCAAAGGGGTGGGGCGCCTCGACCTGATTACCCTGGACGGTGAGGTGGTGGCCTGTCACCTGGGGTGCGAGATCACCCGTGGCGGCAAGCGCTACTGGAGCACCTTGCGCTTCGGTTACTGCGAGGCGGTGTTCAGCGACGCCAAGCGGCTGCGCGAAGTCAACTCGATCACCACCTTCATGGCCCTCGAGTGGGCCTTGGAGCATGGCTACGACTACTACGACATCGGCCTGTGCGTGGCACGCCCGGATGACGGCCTGCTCAAATGGAAGAGAAGGCGTGGCGGCGACATCGATGGCCTGAACAACCATGCCTACCTGTTCGTGCGCCTGCCCCGGGCCGGCGTGGCCCGGTTTCTCTGGGATACGCCGTTGTTCGCGGTGGAAGGCAACAAGTTGACCCTGCACCTGGGCGTGCCGGATGGCCCCAGCGACGAGGAAGTGGCCAGCCGTTACCACGAGATGGTCTTCGGCGGCTTGCACAAGATCTACCTGTACGGCGCCAAGGGGGCGGGCGAGCAGTTTCTGCAAACCTTGCACGACCGTTACGCCACCTTGCAGTCACCGCCAACGATGGAACGCATCGTTTCCGGTTGAACCGTTCGCAGCGTTGCAAGCATACGGCGCGGCGCGCCAGGCCATCAGTGGGGAGGACATGCCATGGCAAGCGGTATTTCGAATTTCAGCGCACCGCCCGTGCGGCACAACACCTGGACCCTCGCCGCATACCGGCACATGGCCCGCAAACGCCTTGCGCACCAGCCGGATGTCGATATCAAGCTCATCGCCGATAAAAGCTGGGATATCGCCCCTGGCGAGCGGACCGTCTCGCCACCCGCTTTCTACCTGCCCAACCAGCTGGAGCGTGTGACAGGTTGGGAGGCACGTTTCTATCCCTACGTACATCCGGCGCGCACCATGGAAGGGGGCGTCACGGTGGAGCAGGGGCCCACCCGCGGTTACTTGCTCAAGGATGTCTGGCTGATCGACGGCGCGTTGTACAAGGGCGCTGCCAGCCACTGGCTGTCGCACAAGCCCAGTACCTTTCCACGCATCAGTGTCGACCACGAGATCGAGCGTGGTGCGGTGTATTGCACGCAGAACGGTAACTCCTGGTTTGGTACCTGGTTGATGGAAGACTGCGTCACCTACGCACTGGCCTGCGATGAGGGGGTGCCGGTGACGACCGCACCCTCGGCGAGGTTTCCATTGTTCACCCAGGCGCCGGCCTATGAAGACTGGCTGGGCATGCGCCCGTTGCGCCTGCGCAGCGCGTTCTTCCGCGAGCTGGTGCTGTTCGATGATCAGAGCAACAACCGCAGCCGGCATGCCCGCTACCGGGCCATGGGTCAGAAGTTACTGGCCCATGTGAACCCTGAACCGCACCCGGGGGTATTCCTTCTGCGCGGTGGTGATGGCGACCTGCGTCTGCTGCGCAACGAACTGGAGGTTGCCGAGCATCTGCGCAAGACCCGGGGCTTTCGCGTCGTCGACCCGCTGAAGGCCGATGTGCCGAGCATCGTCGCTGCCTGCGCTGGCGCACGGGTGGTGATCGGTGTCGAAGGCAGCCAGCTGGTGCATGGCGTCAATGTGCTGCAGCCAGGGGGAGCGGTGCTGGCGTTGCAGCCGCCAAACCGGTTTGTCAGCTACTACAAGTACCTGACCGACCGCGACCACCAGCATTTCGGCTTTGTAGTGGGGCTGCCCGAGGGTAATGGCTTCCGCATCGACATCAGCGAAGTGGAACGCACGCTGGACCTGTTCCCCGCCTGAACCCATCAGGACAGGGCTGCCAGCCTAAGCCTGTGCTGGCTGGAGTTTTGACGCTAAGCACAATCATTGGCATTTGGCTTCTCAGCCATGAAACAGCTGAAGGGGCGGTCGAGCAGCAAGGGCAAGGTGGGTACTTGCTGTATCTGCCCTGCGAGGATCTTCGAAGATCGGCGCTGTTTCCAGCTATCCGCCACCGTTCCCGTTGACCGAGCCATTGCATAATTCATTTGGCGGAAAATTGACGATGAGGGTGGGCTCCGATTGAGATTTATTATGGTGTCGGATCGTTGACGTAGTGTCATTGTGCCCATAAGCTCAAATTCACCAGCGATTCATTTCTCCCGCGCCAAACAACAATAACTTTCCTCTTGCCCAGGAGGGCATCATGCGCTCGACTCTTTTCATCAAGTCCATCTTCTTGTTGGTATTGTTGAGTGGTGCTGCTCGGGCGGCCGACTCATATATGAGCCACGCCAGCGTCATTCCAATGGCGACAGCGGGTTGGCTCTTTGCATTTGCCGTGATTGGTTTTGTCGTCGTCGCCAATAGAAGAAAAATCTGAAGCACATCAAGTTGTTGCATAACTACTAAAAAATGACGCCAGTTAAAGTTGCACTTTTCTTGTTCAGGGAGCCCGTATATTGACAGGTCAACGTTGTTGCTGGAGGCCCCGCCCGCAACCACGGCTTGTCAATTTTCCAGCCATTGCTATATTCCAGTAGCCAGCCCGCGCGGTACAGCCCTTGACGGACCGTCGCAGGTGGTGTGGCTTCCAGGATGATCGGGGCCATCGCAGCAGGATTCTTGGCTGCGGCGTGGAGCGAGAAGTAGTGCGTTGTTCTCAATCAGTGCTCTTTGCAGGCCATCCGGCCGGAGGGACCCTCTCATGGTACGTCTACTGTCTGCTGCGTTGTGCGTGCTGCCGCTGTGGTCCGGGGTCAGCTTCGCGGATACGCTTCCCTCATCCTACCTGCTCAACCCGGGTGACAAGGTGTCCATCTCGGTATGGCAGGAGGACACCCTCAAGCAAGAAGCTGTCGTGCTGCCGGATGGCAGCATCACCTTCCCATTGGCTGGCCGCATCGAAGTGGCCGGGCTGAACGCCACGGCCGTTGCCGAGAAGGTGAAAACCGCGCTCAAGCCTTACCTCGCCGAGCCGAACGTCAGCGCCGTGATCACCAGCACGGCCGGTAACCAAGTCTACGTGCAAGGCAAGGTGATCAAGCCCGGTGCCGTGCCCATGGCCGGCCCCACCGACGTGTTGCAGGCCTTGAGCATGTCAGGCGGCATGGACAAATTCGCCGACGAAAGCGCCATCAAGGTGGTCCGCGGTCAAAAGGTCATGCCGGTGCGTTACAAGGACCTGATCTCCGGGCGAGACATGTCCACCAACTTCCAACTCCAGGCGGGCGACACGCTGGTCGTTCCATGATCTGTCTGACTCAATATTAAGAACGCATAGTGCCAATTATTCGAACAACAAGCGTTGCAACGGCAATCATGATGATGCCGTTTTCCGGCCTGGTTCAGGCCGCCAACTGGCAGTCTTCCGTCGTGGTGCCCACTACGGTCGAATACGACAGCAACCCGCTGTTGCTGACGTCAGACGAGAAGGGTGTTATGCGCACACTCATCGAGCCCACCTACAACCTTGTCGGCACCTACGGCCGTGACCAGGTGAACCTGGGCCTCGGTGTGCATGTGCTGCGCTCGTCCGACACCAGCGTGATGGACGACCGTGAAGACCCCGACGTCAATCTCGGCTGGACGCGCGACACCGAGCACGGGCGCTTCGGGCTGAAGGCGCAATATGTCGAAAGCTCGACACTGTCTGGCAGCGTGCTGGACACCGGTGTGGTGACCACCGACGGCACGCAGAAGATGACCCTGTTGACCGGCACCTGGACCCACGCGCTCACCGCGCGCACCACGCTGGACAACCAGACCACCTACTCGCATGCCCGCTACGACATCGCCAGCCTGACCGGCTACGACGAGTATGCCAACGCGACCACCCTGACCTACGCCTTCAATGAACGCACCGATGTGTTCACCGGCCTGCTGGTGCGCCGCTATGAGCCCGAGCAGACCGACAGCGCGCGGGCATCGAACAGCTACACACCGACAGTGGGGGTCAAGTACCAGCTGACCGACCGCCTCGAAGGTACCGTGCACGCGGGCGTCAACAAGGTGTCGGGCTCCGGCGGCGGCCACAGAGGCGAGGGCGGCGTGGTGCTCAGCTACAAGGGCGAGCGGTCCGACGCCAGCTTCAGTGCCGAACGCAGCACCGTGGCCAGCGCCGAGGGCGGCTTCGCCGAACTGGATATGGTGCGCGGGATGTGGAGCTATGCGCTCGGCGAGACCAACCGGGTGGGCCTGGAGGCTTCCTGGCAGGACGCCAAGGGCCAGACCCCGAACACCCTGCAAACCTACAGCGCCTGGGCCAGCCATGAGTTTTCGCCATTCTGGGACCTGCGCCTGTCGGCGATGTACAAAGAGCGCCAGCAGGATGACGTTCCGGATGCAACAGCGACGATCGTTGGCCTGACCTTGACCTACAGGTTCCCCGACCTCTGACCCTTCAGCGTGGTGCCCGTCCATGAAGACTGAATACGAGATGTCCGTCAAAGATTACCTCGCCATCATCAAGGACCGGGCACTGCTGCTGGGGGTGAGCATCGTGGTCATCCTGGCGGCGACGGTAGCCGTGGCCGTCAGCGTGCCGCCCATCTACCAGGCCACCGGCACCATCCTGGTGGAGTCGCAACAGATCTCGCCCGAGCTGGTCTCGGCGAACAACAACAGCTTCGCCGACGAGCGCATCGAGGTCATCCGCCAGCGCGTGATGACCCGCGAGAACCTGCTGCGGATCATGGACAAGTACGGCCTGTTCGCCGATCGGGGCCGGCAGCTCAGCGAGACGGACAAGATCGACCAGATGCGTAACGCGATCGTGGTCAGCACCGTCAGCACCTTCGTCAAGGGGCGTGGCGAGACCACCGTGGCGTTCAATGTGTCGTTCGAGCACAAGCGCCCGGAAGTCGCCAAGGAAGTCGCCAGCGAGCTGGTCACGTTGTTCCTCAACGAGAACATGAAGCAGCGCACCGAACGGGCCAGCGAGACCACCGAGTTCCTCACCCAGGAAGCGAACAAGCTGGGCGCGGAACTGGCCACCCTGGAAAACCAGCTGGCGGACTTCAAGCAAGCCCATGCCAACGCCTTGCCCGAGAACCAGGCCCTGCGCATGAGCATGCTGTCGCGCTCGGAGCTTGAGTTCCGCGAAGTCGACCGCGATTACAAGAGCGCCCAGGAAGAACTGCGCTATCTGGAGGTGGAGCTGTCGGCAGCCAATGCCGGCCTGGCCGCCAAGACCGACGGCGCACGCCCGGGTGCGAGTGATCCGCAGGACCTGCCCAGCCTCAAGGCCGAGTACGCCCGGCTGCTGACCCGCTACACCCCGGCACACCCGGACGTGCAGGCGGTCAAGCGCAAGATCGACGCGTTCCAGGCCACGGGCAGCAAGGACAGCGGCGCTTCCAGTGTCAGCCTCGATGTGTCCCGGGCCCGCACCAAACTGGTGGCCGCCCAGGACCGCATTGCCTCGCTGGCGGAGCAGAAGCGTCAGCTCAGCAAGAAAATCGAGGGGTACGAGGCGGATATTCTTGAAGCACCGCAAGTCGAGCGCGGCCTGGTGACGCTGCTGCGCGACCACGACAACGCGCGCAAGAAGTACGAAGAAATCCGCGCCAAGGAAATGGGCGCGAAGATCACCGAAAGCCTGGAGCAGGAAAACAAGGCCGAGCGCTTCGTGTTGCTGGAGCCGCCGTTGATGCCGGAGAAACCGGTCAAGCCCAACCGCAAGAAGATCGTCGCCCTGGGCCTGGTACTGGCACCGGCGGGTGGCGCTGCGCTGGTGATGCTGCTGGAGATGCTCAACCAGCGCGTGCGCGGTGTCGGCGCCCTGGAAAGCGTGCTGGGCCAGCGGGTGCTGGTGGCCGTACCGTTCATCGCCACCCACGCCGAACAGGCCAGGCGCAAGAAGTTGCGCGTATGGGCGGTCATCGCCGCCCTGGTGATGGCGGCTATCCTGATGTTGCTGGTGCATGTGTTGTACATGCCACTGGATCTACTGCTGATTAAAACTATGGCGCGGTTTGGATAGGGAATGCAGCGATGGACAGGAATTCGTCGGCAACAGGCAAGAACATCCACCAGGTATCACCTGCCGAAAAACTGCCCGCACCCTTGGTGCCGCGCACCGAGGTGCTGGACCCGTTCGACTACGTGCAGACCCGCATCGTGCCACTGCGGGCAGACCATCTGGAGCGCCACCGGATCGTGGCCTACAACAAGAACTCGAACATGAAGTGGCCGTTCGACCTGCTGCGCACCCAAGTGCTGCAGGCCATGGAGGAGAACGGCTGGCGCACCCTGGCGATCACCTCGCCCACGCCCGCGGCCGGCAAGACGGTACTGGCGGTCAACCTGGCCATGAGTATTGCCCGCAACACCAACAAGACCGCGTTGCTGGTGGATTTCGACCTGCGTCGGCCGCGGGTGGGCAGCACCCTTGGGTTGTCGATGGAAAAGGCGCTCAACGAACTGCTCAGCGACAAGGCCAGGCTCGACGAGGTGCTGGTCAACCCGGAGCTGCCACGCTTCGTGGTGCTGCCGACCCGCGAGCCGATTGCGCTGTCCACCGAGATGCTGTCTTCACCGCGGGTGAGCAACCTGATCACCGACCTGCGTGAGCGTTACGACGAGCGCATCTGCATCTTCGACCTGCCGCCGTTGCTCAGCTCCGACGACGCGATCACCGTGCTGCCGAAGATCGATTGCGTGCTGCTGGTGGTGGCCAACGGGGTGAACAGCAAGAAGGATATCGAGGACTGCCTGTACCACCTGGGGTCGGCCAACCTGGTCGGGGCGGTGTTGAACAAGGCCGAAGCGGAAACCCGCGAGTACTATTGAGCGCGGCCTGAGCACATACCCCTGGCGTCAATGCCAGGGGTATTTTTGTTCCCAGTGCCAGGCGTGGCGCACGATTTCTTCCAGTGAGTCATGCACAGGTCGCCAGCCCAGTACTTCGCGGGCTTTGCCGGCATCGGCCACCAGCCGCGGCGGGTCTCCGGCGCGGCGTGGAGCGTCCACCACCTGGATGTCGCGGCCGGTCACCTCACGCGCCATGTCGATCACCTGCTGCACGGAAAAACCCTGGCCGTTGCCCAGGTTGAACGCCGTGCTCGCGCCGCCCTCAAGCAGATAAACCACCGCCAGTGCATGGGCCGAAGCCAGGTCGGCGATATGCACATAGTCGCGGATGCAGGTACCGTCCGGCGTGTCGTAGTCGCGGCCGAACACCGTGACCGCCTCGCGGCGGCCAGCGGCGGCCTGCAGGATCAACGGGATCAGGTGAGTTTCCGGTTCGTGGCATTCGCCGCCTTCGCCGTGCGGGTCGGCACCGGCGGCATTGAAGTAGCGCAGGCACACCGAGCGCAGGCCATAGGCGCGGTCGAAATCTTCGAGGATCTGTTCGACCATCCACTTGCTGCGCCCGTAGGGGTTGATCGCAAGCTTGGGGTGCTGTTCATCGATGGGGATGCGTTGCGGGTCGCCATACACGGCGGCGGTGGAGGAGAAGATCAGGCACATCACCTGGGCGCGGACCATGGCCTCCAGCAGCACCAGGGTTGCCGCCACGTTGTTCCGGTAGTACTTGCCCGGCTTGCTGACCGACTCACCGACCTGGATGTAGGAGGCGAAGTGGAAGACGGCATCGAACCTGTACAGGCTGAACAAGGTATCCAGGGCATCGGCGTCGGCGATGTCCAGGCCAACCCATTCGATGTCGTACCGCGGGCGGGTGGTATCCGCCACCACCACTTCATGGTTGGCCTGCAACAGGTGCCTGACCATTTGCGAGCCGATATAGCCTGCTCCACCGACCACCAAGAACCTCATGCGGACCTCCTGGAAGCTGTTGCCTGGGCAATTGTCCCTGCGCCCGCTGAAGCGGGCCTTTCCAGACTCTAGATGGCTATTTGAGGAACAGCCAATTGGCCATCTGCCGGCCGTCGAAGGCGATGACGTAGCGGCCGGCGTCGTAGCGGGCGGGGAGCTGGCTTTCCTGGCCGGCGGCGCTGCGCCGGTACAGTTTCAGGCCCGGCGCGGCCTTGATGCTCAGGGTGCCGGCCAGGGGCTCGACATGGAAGGGCGTCTTGTCGTCTGCCCGTGGTAGCGCCCGGGTGCCCAGCGAGATCAGCAGCGACCGCGACTGGCCGAACGGTTTGCCGTCCAGGCTTTGTACCGCGACGCTGGCGTAAGGGGTCTGCAAACGTATCTGGATGTCCGTCAGGTCGATCGACTGGTTGCCCAGCCAGCCGGTGGCGGCCTGGGTCAGTGGCGTGTCGATGGTGTACAGGCCCTGGCGCCAGTCGCGTTTCAGCTCGCCGGTGTCGGTGGTGGCGGAACTGGCATCGCTCGGTAGCACGGACTGGTCCGGATCGTTCAGCACCTGCGCACCGGCTGCGATCACCCCCGGCTTGAGCCACGGCAGCTGCGGCGTCGCAGGCATGGCGACCTGCAGCCGGCCCTTGGTCATGGCGGTGCGCAGCAGCACCGAGCTGTTGGGGGTGATGGCACGGTTGAACAGGGTGTCGGGCGTGGGCGCGAACACGTAGCGGGTCGTGGCCTTGCGCACATCGCCACGGCGGTAGAGCAGGGCGGCGGCGGGCAGGGTGGCGAGCATGGCCGGGTCGTTGTAGGCGTGCCAGTTGTCCGCCGTGCGCCAGCCCTCGATGAATTTCTGCTGGCTGTAGGCGTACTGCATCAGCCCATCCCAGCCCTGGTGGCTGGCGGTACCGGCGATGAACAGCGGCAACGAATGGCGATCGGGGGTAGGGAAGGGTTCGGCGTTCCACTCGGTGACGGTCATGGGCATGCCCGCTACCTGGGCCGAGGCGAGCCAGTCGACCAGGCCATCGCTGGTCAGCGGGTTCTTTTCCAGCTGGCCCCCGGCGCCGTAGCTGTGGGCATCGATCACATCGCCCGTGGTCAGCGCTGGCAGCGCGCTCAAGCCATTGCCGCCCCAGGTGCTGGTGGTGACGATCGGCACCTTCACCCCGAGCCCGCGCAGGTGCGCGATCATGTCGACGTCGAAGCGGTGTTCCAGGTCGTTGAGGAACAGCTTGGAGGGGCCATGCTCCCACGTGCGCCAGACCTGCTCGGCGGGCAGCTGCTGGCGCTGGGCGAAGGCCTTGGCCTCGTCCATGAACAGCCGGCTGTGCTTGGGCACGTTCTTGTCCGGCAGCAGGGCGTTGCCGAAGTGCTGGGTGATGTCGTTCTCGTTGGTGATCAATATCGCGGCGACGGCCGGGTCGTCCTTGTAGGCAAGGCCGGTGTAGCCGTTGACGTGGGTCAGGTACTGCTCGGCGAAGCGCTTCATGGCCTGTTGCAGGGTGACGTTGACATAGGCGTAGCCCTTGAGCCCTGCGGCACCATGGGTTTTGGGCAGTTCCTCGAAGGCATAGATGTCGTCGTCGCGGGTGACCGGGCGCTCCACATGCAGGTCCAGCCACACATAGATACCCTCGTCCTTCAGGCTCTTGATCCACAGGTCGAGCTTGCGCAGCGACTCGCTATTGAGCTGCCGGGTGTCGCGCAGGGTGGTCATGTCGCCAAAGATGTTCGGGCTGACCCAGGGTGAGTCGTGGTGATGCAGGCGCACCAGGTTGAACCCCAGTGCCGACAGGCGCCGGGCCTGCACCTTGATCTCCTCGTCCGGGGTGCCGAACAGCGCGTAGGCCGTCAGGTTGGTGCCCCAGAAGCGCGCCTGCGTGCCGTCGGCGAATTGCAGCTGCTCACCGACCGCCTTGACGAAACCACGTTTGCCGGCAGGCTTTTCTGCGGCGTTGAGAAACGCCAGGTCGACCGGCGAGGTGCGCCAGTCGAGCTGGTCGTCTGGCCAGCCCTCAGGGTCGGCCAGGCCGAAGCGTTCACTGGGCGTGGGTCCGATATCGACGCCGGCCCCCACCTGCAGCTCGGCCTTGATCTGTTGGCGGCCGGGCTGGATCGCGTCCTTGTAGAAGAACGCGCGCAGTTCGCTGGGGTTGCCGCGCTCGAAATACACCTTGGCCAGCGGCGGCTCGAAGCGCATTTGCAGGCGCTTGTCGCCCTTGCCCCAGGCCCAGCCGCGATTGTCGGGCAACAGCTCGGGGGCGCCCATCTCGCTGGCGATCAGTACCGGATCGAACTGGAACACGATGCCGCCGCCCATCACGTTGGCCTGCCGGCTGTGGGCGTTGAGGTCGAAATTCCAGGCGAGGGTGCGGGCCTCGGGCTTGTCGATCTGTGCCTTGAGGTCGAAGTCCAGGTCCTTGTTCAGGCCCTCCAACGTGTAGCGGTAGGGGCCCTCCACCTTGGTGCGCGTGTAGAAGCCGGTCCAGCTCCAGTCTGTGCCCCAAAAGTCGAACTTGGCGATCATCGCCGGCCCTCCGCCACGACTCAGGGTGGGCAGGCCGTTCTGCTCCTCGACCCTGACGCTCCAGTCGCCGGCATTGCCAGGCTGGGGCAGGAACAGCAGGGCGAGCAAGGGCAAGGCGCGCAGCAAGGCACGTGGCGTCATGACGATCTACCTGGGTTGGAGGCGGGTGGTGGCCAGGGCGGTGGTGCGGGCCGTGCGCATCCTGCGGACCATCTGCACATAGGCCACGCCAACCCCTGCCACCGACCAGTACACGGTCGGTATGACGGTGATGCTGCTGACGGTGAAGATGATCACCAGGATCCCCACCAGGGTCGCCAGCAAGGCCCTGCCCAGCTGGCGGTGCTCGTCATCCTTGTCGGGGAAAGCGAGCAGGGCCCGGCGGATGCCCAGCAGCACGCTGGCGAAGAACGCCACGAACAGTGCCAGGCCCACCAGGCCGACACGCAGGGCGAGGCTCACGTAGGTGTTGACGATATCGATGATGCCGTCGCCCTGGATCATCGACTGCATTTCCGGGGTGCTGCGAAAATCGAACGAACCGAACAGTGGGTTGCGCTGGATGACGATCCACGAGTTGTCGAGCAGGCGCTCGCGGTAGGTGATGTTTTCTTTCTCGAGGTTGCCGATGAACGGCAGCATGTCGAGCACCTTCTCACCGCCAGGCACCACCGTGAGCAAGGGCAGTGCCAGCACCCCGGCAACGGCCAGCAGGGTGAGGCGCTTGACCGCGCCCTTGCCGGTGGCGATGAACACGCCGACGATGATCGCAGCGCCAATCCATGGGCCGCGCGACAGCGGTGCCACCAGCCCGGCGGCCAGCAGCAACGCCCCCAGCAACCGTTGCAGGTTGCTGCGCACATAACCCTGAACGAACAGGAACAAGCCGATGGCCACGCTCATCACGTAGCCCAGGGCGATGGCCTGGCCAGTGGTGACGCTGGCGCGCAGCGAGCCGCCGCGGCTCAGGTAGCTGGCCATGCTCCATTGCACGCCCATGGCTTCGAGCAGGGCGTTGTACAGCAACCAGTGGCGCACGGTCTCGGCCACGCCGATCAGCGCCAGCAGGAAGGCGGCGAGCACGAACGCCAGCAAGGCGTCCTTGAAATCGCTGACCTGGCGCAGCGAGCGACTGGCGACGTAGTACGGCAGAAACACGTCGAGGTACAGGTACAGCGCCTGGCGCAAGGTGTCGGTGATCGTCGTTTCGCGCAGGTAGAGCACGCCCATGAGGACGATACTGGCGGCCAGCAGCCGATCGGGCCACAGGCGCCCGAAGCCGGGTGTCTCAGGTTGGCGGCGCAAGGTCAGGGCAGCGGGCAGCAGCACACAGATGGACAACAGGCGCAGGTGGTTGAGGTCGATCAGGTAGTTGACCACGCCAAAGCCTGGGATTTGCACCGCTGCCGAAGGGATCGCGAACAGCAGGATGAAGAACAACGCCATGACGTTGCGCTCGCGGCGCCCGGCCAGGTACATGATCAGCGCCGCCGCCGCGGCATACACCCAGTAACTGTGGGAGAAGAACGCCACCAGGGTCACGGCGAACCACAGATTGCGCCGACGCTTGAAATCGCTGAGGGGAATCAGGTCGGTGGCGGCCCGGCGAGCGAGCACGAAGACCACCGTGGCGAGGAACAGAATGACGATCAGTGCACGAAAATGTTCAGGCATTGGCAACGGCACCTATCCGCTGGTGGTGAACGGCGAGTGTCCTGTCTCGGGAATACGTTCTCTTTTGGCGAGTGGCTTGGGTGTTTGGCCAAGGCGCTGCGACGAGTCATGGCCGGGCTATGGCGAGGAGTGGCAACGCCGGCCGGGCGCTCAAGACGCCGCCAAAAGTGAACAGCTTATTCCCGAGACAGGACACTAGCATCATGGCTAATTGAAACTATAGTGACTTCTAGCCATTTCAGTCAGGGATCGAAGCCATGCCGTCGATTGATGTGTCTGCATCCAGGAGCCTTCGTCGGCGCGCCATGGGGGCGGGGGCCTGGAACCTGTTGTCGCTGGTCGCCTCGCAGGTCATGCGCCTGGGCGGCAACCTGATCATCGCCCGCCTGTTGCTCCCGGAAATGTTCGGGGTGATGGCCATCGCCACCACCGTTTCGGTGCTGTTGCACCTTCTGTCGGATGTCGGCCTGCGGCAGAACATCATCCAGAGCCATCGCGGTGACGACCCGCTGTTTCTCAACACTGCCTGGACCGTGCAGATCGTGCGCGGCTTCGTGCTGTTCGCCCTGACCCTGCTGCTGGCCCTGGCCTCCTGGCTTACGCAACTGGGCAACCTGTGGCCGGCCGATTCCACCTATGCCGCGCCCGAGCTGCCCATGGTGCTGGCGGTAACCGGCATTTCGGCGCTGATCTACGGCCTGCAATCGACCAAGATAGACGTCGCCGTGCGCACTTTCCAACAAAAGCGCGTGGTGCTGGTGGAGCTGGGCTCGCAACTGGTGGGGTTGATCGTGATGCTGGTGCTCGGCTACCTCACCCGCTCCATCTGGGCGTTGGTGCTGGCCGGCCTGGCCGGAGCGCTGACCGGCACGGTGCTGGGTCACGTGGCACTGCAAGGGCCGCGCAACCGCCTGCAGTGGGACCGCAGCGCACTGAACGAACTGGTGGTGTTCGGCCGCTGGATCCTGCTGTCGTCGATGGTGGGTGTGCTGGCCATGTACGGCGACCGCATGTGGTTCGGCGCCAGCATGAGCGCGGCGGAGCTGGGTGTTTACTCGATCGCCGTGCTGATTCTCGGCTCGCTGCAGACCGGGCTGCTCAAGCTGGTCGGCTCGGTGGCGCTGCCCGCGTTCAGCGAGGCTGCCCGAGAGGGGGACACCGAGCGCCTCAAGGCGCTGTACTACCGTTCGCGGCTGATGGTCGACCTGGTGATGCTGTTCGCCTGTGGTGGGTTCCTCACCGCCAGCCCCTTGCTGATCGGCTGGATGTACGACGAGCGCTATGCCGAGGCAGGCACTATGCTCAGCATTCTGTCGCTGTCGTTCTTCACCTTGCGCTACACCCTGGCGCACCAGATCTGGATTGCCCAGGGGCTGACCAAGTACCAGGCGATGGACAACATCATCCGGCTCGTTGCGCTGTGGGTAGGGTTGCCGCTGCTGTTGGCGATTGGCGGCACGAAGTATGCGATCTGGGGGGTCGCCTTGCATACGTTCCCGACACTGGTGCTGATCGTGTACGTCAACCGCAAGCTGGGGATCTTCAGCCTGCGGCGCGAACTGATGGTACTGCCGATGTTGCGGAGGCAATCCGGGGGGGCGGGGGGGGGGGGGGGGCATGGGCAAGCTACAGTTGTGTACTCAAGGGCGCAGGGGCTTCCTGCGCGGCTGCGTGGTGCTGGGCATCGGCGCGGCGTTGATCGGCAGTGATCAGGCGCAACCGCCCGCCAAGGCAACCCGTGAAGCCTCGGCCAGCGGTGGTTTCGTGGTGATCAACGGCTGGGTGCTGCCGTCGCAGTATTTCCGGGACGGGCAGGCATGATCCGCGACTACCAGACGCAGAAAACCCTGCGCGAGGATTACGACGTCTGCATCATCGGCGCCGGCCCTGCGGGCATCACCCTGGCCCTGCACCTGGCCAAGGCCGGCTGGCGCGTGTTGCTCGCCGAAGCCGGTGGGCACGAGTACTCGCCGCGCTCGCAAGCGTTCTACCACTGCACCTCCACAGGGCTTGAGATGTACCCCCAGGAGACCCGCTTGCGCTACCTGGGCGGCACCTCCAACCACTGGGCGGGCCGTTGCCGCCCGTTCACCCCGTCCGACTTCGCCGTGGCCCCACCCGGCAACCTGCCGGGCTGGCCGATCCCCTACAGCGATATCGAACCCTACCTGGCGCCCGCCATGGCCATCGTCGACCTGCCCGAGGGCGCCGACTTCCAGCCCTTGAACACCGCCCTGGCGGGCGGTGACTTCGACCCCGACCGGTTCCTGCTCAGCCCGCCGACACGCTTCGCCCAGAAATACGCCTCGGCGCTTGCCGACACCGCGGGGCTCGACGTGTTCATCAACTGCAACTGCGTGGACCTGGAGTTCGACCCGGCTTCGGGGCGCCTGGCGGCGGTGGTGCTGTCCGACTACGAGCGCCAGCGTCAGCGCCTGGTGGCCAGGCACTTCATCCTGGCCACGGGCGCCATCGAGAACGCTCGGCAACTGCTCAACAGCCAGTCGCTGCGCGCGGCAGGCGTGGTGGCACAGGATGGGCTGGTCGGGCACTGCCTGATGGAGCACCTGAACGTCGACATGGGCACCTTCATCCTCAAGGATGGGCAGAATGGCGAGCCGCGCGAGTACTACACCACCGACGCATTCGTTGCCGAGTACCAGGCCGGCAAGGGCAATGTCGCGGCCACCGTGCTGTCGGAGGTGCGCACCTATGGGCGCACCGCCGAGGTCAAGCACTTCCTCGAAAGCCTCATGTGCGACATGGGCTGGGCCAGCAAGATCGACTTCATCGCCAAGTTCAGCTGCCCGGGCGATGGCGTGCTCAGCACCATGATCGAGCAGTACCCCAACACCCAGAGCCGTATTTCGCTGCTCGACGAGAAGGATGACCTGGGCATGTATCGGGTCAACGTCAACTGGGCACTGAGCGCTGGCGATCGCCACACCATCCAGTGCATCGGCGGCGAACTGGCCAAGCAGTTCGCCGAGACCGGCCTTGGTTTCATCAAGCTCAACGATTATGTCTACGACACCGCGCTGCCGCTGAAGCTGTCGCCCCATGCCCACCACATGGGCACCACGCGCATGGCCGCCGCGAAGGAGTTCGGTGTGGTCGACAGCGATTGCAAGGTGTTCGGCACCGACAACCTGTACGTCGCCGGCAGCAGCATCTTCGCCACCGGTGGCGCCTCCAACCCGACCATGCCGCTGTTGCAGTTCGCCCTGCGGCTGGCCGATCACCTGGACAACAGGATGAAAGCGGCGCACGGCGCGCACGTCTGAGCAGTACGGCAACACGCAGTGCAACGGGTTGAGCGCGGTGCGGTCAGCATCAACAAGAACGAGACCGAATTCGCCTCAGGGACAGTCAAGGATCGCTACACGTGCGAGGCATACAGCATGTTTGGATGGATACGAAGGGCACTGGCGCACTACGCCAACTCGACCGGGCGCGGTGGCGCCTATAAAAAATTCTGCAACCCCAATGCCCGCGACTGGGGCATCTACATGACCCGCTGGGGCCGGTTCCATTCGGTGGGCAGCAACGTGCACATCAACCCCGGATGCAATGTCACCGACCCTGCGCTGGTGCGCCTGGGCAGCAATGTCGGCTTGTCGGACTGCACGCTGATCGGTCACGACGGCGTGGTCGCCCTGATCGAGATCTGCTACGACAAGCAGCTCGATTCGGTCGGCTGGATCGACATCCGCGACAACTGTTTCATCGGCCACGGCGCGATCGTCATGCCGCGGGTGACCATCGGCCCCGACTCGGTAGTTGCCGCCGGCGCCGTGGTCACCAAGGACGTGGCCCCGGGCACCGTGGTCGGCGGCAACCCGGCCAAATTCATCTGCACCACCGAGGCCCTGATCCAGCGGGTTGAGGAGCGTTGTGCGGCCTACCCGTGGATCGACCTGGTCAAGCAGCGCAAGGGCGCCTACGACCCGGCGCTGGAGCCCAAGCTGGCGGCGGTGCGCCGTGAGTACTTCTTCGGGGACGGCAACCATGGATAGCAAGCCGGTCGATGTGATGGTGGTCAACTTCAACACGGCCGGCTTGCTGCAGCCGATGTTCGACGCGCTGCGCCAGGCCGATGGCGACCGGCTGGCGAGCTACCTGGTGGTGGACAACGCCTCGGCCGACGACTCGCTGGCACGCATGGCCACGGTCTGCCCCGAGGCCACCTTGCTGAGCAACACCCGCAATGTCGGCTTCGGCCGTGCCAACAACCAGTTGCTGGCACACCTGAACGGCAAGTACGCGTTGCTCCTCAACACCGACGCGTTCGTTGCCAGCGACACGCTGGCCAAGACCCTCCAGTACATGGATGAGCACCCCGAATGCGGCGTGCTGGGCGTGCGCCTGGTTGGTCGCGACGGCGACCTGCAGCCATGCTGCCGCTACTTCCCCACGCCGCTCAACGTGTTCGCCAGCCGCACCGGCCTGGGGCGTTTCCTGCCCGGGTTGAAGATGGTCGACGAGATGGACTGGGACCACGGCGCGGTGCGCGAATGCGACTGGCTGCCGGGCTGCTTCTACCTGGTGCGGCGCGAGGTGCTCGACCAGGTGGGGTTGTTCGACCCGCGCTACTTCCTCTACTACGAGGAGGTGGATCACTGTAAACGGGTCAAGGAAGCCGGCTGGAAGGTGGTGTTCTACCCCCATACCACGGTGGTGCACATCGGTGGCGAGAGCTCCAAGTCGGTGGCCGAGCTGGAGGCGGCCAGCCGGCAGATTTCCGCTTACCAGATCGAAAGCGAGCTGTTGTACTTTCGCAAGCACCACGGCATCGCGGGCCTGGCCCTGCACATGCTGCTGGTGTGCCTGGGCGACCTGGTACTGGCCCTCAAGGCCGTGCTCAAGGGCAAGGGGCGCCAGGCGCTCGTCGCCTGCTGGCGGCATTGCCGCACCACCTGGGCATTGCTGTTCGCCACCCGCTTCGCAAGCCAACCCACACGGTAGGTGACGCCATGTTCGAGAATATTCGCGCGGATCTGCGGGCTCATGGTGGCGACTGGGGCGCCCAGGGCTTCTGGGTGCTGCTGGTGTACCGTTTCGGGCGCTGGCGCTACGGGGTGCGCCCGGCGCTGCTGCGCAAGCTGCTGTCGCTGGTCTACAAAGTGCTGTTCAAGCTGGTGCAGATCCTCACCGGGATCGAACTACCCTGCGA
Organism: Pseudomonas sp. UFMG81; assembly: GCF_015354575.1. GTDB lineage: Bacteria > Pseudomonadota > Gammaproteobacteria > Pseudomonadales > Pseudomonadaceae > Aquipseudomonas. The sequence goes on along the minus strand of NZ_JACAFQ010000006.1, from coordinate 113,578 downwards.
AGCCGAGATCGGCCGCAACTTCGTCATCGACCACTTCGGCGGCATCGTCATCAGCGGTTACGCGCGCTTCGGTGACGACTGCCGGATCCGCAACGGCGTGGTGGTGGGGCTGAAGAATGTCAGCGAGCCGATCGCCCCGGTGTTCGGCAACAACGTCGACATCGGCGCCGGGGCCAAGGTGCTGGGCAATATCCGCATCGGCAACAACGTGGTCATCGGCTCCAATGCCGTGGTGCTGGTGGATGTGCCGGACAACTGCCTGGCGGTGGGCGTGCCTGCGGTGGTCAAGGCGCGCAAGAGCGCAGAAGCCATGCCGTGTTCGTGAGTGTGCCGTGGGCCAGCGGGAGGGAGCCATGCTGACGGGAATCGGGGTCGTGGTGATCGGTCGCAACGAGGGGCAGCGCCTGCAACGCTGCCTGGCGTCGCTGGCCGGCAGTGCGCAGTGCATCGTCTATGTCGATTCGGGCTCCACCGATGGTTCGGTGGCCATGGCGCGGCAGCAGGGTGTCGAGGTGCTGGCACTGGACATGACCCGGCCGTTCACTGCTGCGCGGGCCCGTAACGAAGGCTTCACTTGCCTGCAACGCCTGTTGCCGACACTGCGTCATGTTCAGTTCGTCGATGGCGACTGCGAGGTCGTGGCCGGCTGGTTGGCGCAGGCCTGCGCGTTCCTCGACGGGCGGCCGGACGTGGCAGTGGTGTGTGGTCGGCGTCGCGAGCGTTTTCCGCAGCATTCGGTGTACAACCTGCTGTGCGACCTGGAGTGGGATACCCCGGTAGGTGAAGCCCGCGCCTGCGGTGGCGACGCGCTGATGCGCGCCGACGCGTTCAGTGCGGTGGGCGGTTTTCGCGCGGGGCTGATCGCCGGGGAGGAGCCCGAACTGTGCGTGCGCCTGCGTGCCCACGGCTGGAAGATCTGGCGCCTGGCGCAGGAGATGACCTTGCACGACGCCGCCATGACCCGCTTCAGCCAGTGGTGGCGGCGCAGCCTGCGTGCCGGCTATGCCTTCGCCGAAGGCGCCGCTCTGCATGGCGCGCCGCCGGAACGGCACTGGCGCCGCGAATCCCAGCGTGCCTGGCTGTGGGGGCTGGGGGTTCCGCTGGCGGTGGTCGCCGCCTGTGCACTGCTGGGTGGCTGGGGCTTGCTGTTGCTGCTGCTGTATCCGCTGCAGGCCATGCGCCTGGCCCGCCGTGGCGAGCGTTCGGCACGGGAGAACTGGTTGCAGGCGACGTTCCTGGTGCTGGGGAAATTCCCCGAGATGTTCGGCCAACTGCGGTACCTGTTGAACAAGCTCAGCACCGGCAAGACGGTGCTGATCGAGTACAAGTGAGAAGCCCATGGTTTTCAGAACACTGTTCAAGAGTGTGCTTACCTTGCAACCCGGCTACTCGCTGCGGGCGTTGAACAACAAGTTCAAGCTGCTGGTGTGCATCGTCGTGCATTGGGCACGGTTGCGGCCATTCCTCGCGCGCATGAGCGCTGTGCTGGGTGCGGCCGACTTCCAGCGGCTGGGGGTCGACTGCATCGGCATGGTGCAATGGCCGTACCTGCACAAGGACTGGCCGGTGGGCGAGCGGCTGGAGGCAGTGGCGACGCACTACGAAGTGGTGACGACCGATTACCCCGGCCTGTTGCTGTTGGGGCGTGATGAGCAGCGGACGCTGGGCGAGCTGTCGGCGTTCTCGCCTGGCTGCACCCTGGTACTGGACCGGCCGATCTGGTTCAAGCGCGAAGGCGAGCTGGTGCTCAACCTGTTCCAGGCCGACCTGCGCGTGGCCTCGCTGGCCTTCACCCTGCGCCGGACCGAAGCGGGCCTGTGCCTGTTCATCGGCGCCGTGCAGGGCATTCACAAAGGTATCGACAGCGAGCGCTCGCTGGCCATCTACCGCGACCTGACCAAGGACTTCGAAGGGTTGCGCCCGCGCAGCCTGGTGCTCGAGGCGCTCAAGTGCGTGGCCCGCACCGTGGCGGCGGTGCGTATCTACGCCGTGAGCGATGAGCACCGCCATCACCGTCACCCGTACTTCGGGCTCGACAAGGGCCAGGAGCTGGCCGCCAACTACGATGTGATCTGGCAGGAAAGCGGCGCCGTGGTGTCGGACCTCGAGGGCTTCTTCGACATTCCGCTGGCACCGGCGCAGCGTGCGCCTGAGGATATTCCACCGAAGAAACGCGCCATGTACCGCCGGCGCCAGGCGCTGCTCGAAGACCTGTTCGCGCAAGTCGAGGCGGCGCTGCCGGCCAGTGTCGCCCAGCGTCAGTTGCAATTGCATCGCCAACGCCTGGGCCATGCGCTGGCATTGCAGCAGGAGGGCGGGGCGACTGCGAGCCAGTCGCTCTCGGTCAGGGCGAAGGCGTTGCTGCGCCAGATGTTGCGCGAGCCGCGGGCGGACCAGCGCTTTCGTGCCTACATACGCAAGGCAGGGCTGTACCCGACGCTGAGGAAGGCCTGGCGCGAGCTGTTGCGCCAGGGCCCGGGCCTGCTGTGGCGCCCGCCCGATGACAAGCGCCGGCGCCTGCCCCTGGCGCCGCCCGGGGTGGCTGCCAGCACGTTGTTCCCCGGGCGCTTGCTGTTGCTTGGCGAGGGGCGCCTTGATGGGGGGGCGGCGCAACTGTGCCAGCGGCTGCTGGCCCTGGGGCATGCCTGCCACGCCCTGGAGTGGGGTGAAAGCGCCGCGTGCCTTGAGGCCTTGCAGACATGCTCGGTGCTGATCCTGTGCCGGCTGCCAGCCTGCGAGCGGCTGACTCGCTTGCTGGACGAAGCTCGGCGGCTGAAGGTCGAATGCTATTGGTACGCCGACGAGCAGGTCTTCGACCCTGTGCGCTATCGCCAGGGCGCGGACCTCGATGGCCTGTGCGAAGGCATCGTCGGTAAGCTGCTGGCCGCGGTGGCGTTGCACCGGCAGGCCTTGCTCGCCTGCGATGGCGCGATCGCCGCGACACCGGTCTTGGCCGATGCCATGCGCGAGGCCGGCGCCCAGCGCGTCAGTTTGGTCGAACCCGCCACGCATGCCGGCGATGATCGCCAGCTAGCCCAGCTGTTCCCGCCAGTGACAGCTGCACGACCGCGCCGGCTGCTGGCGGCGAACATCTTCTTCGCCCCCCGCAGTTTTGGTGGCGCCACGGTGGTCGCCGAGCAGATGGCACGGCTGCTGGCCAGCACCTCGTCCTGGCAGCAGTTCATCTTCACCTCGCTGCCATCGACCGACACCGCCCCCTATCACTTGCTGCGCTACCAGGCCCAGGACGTCGCGGTGCTTGGCATGGGCCTGCCGGAGCAGCGTTCGGCTGTCGAAGACTTCGAGAACCACGCCACGGTGCCGCTGTTCGAGGCCGTGCTCGAGCAAGTAGCGCCGGACCTGGTGCACCTGCACTCGATCCAGGGGCTGGGCGCGCTGCTGGCCGAAAGCTGCGCGAAGAAAGGCATCCCGTTCGTGGTCACGCTGCATGATGCCTGGTGGATCTGCGGGCGCCAGTTCATGATCGACAACCACGGTGAGTATTGCGGGCAAACCCGCATCGACACGCACGTGTGCGCCGCCTGCGTGGACGATGCCGCGCTCAACGCCCACCGCCAGCAGTCACTGGCCGCGACCCTGCGCAAGGCCAGCCTGTTGCTGGCGCCGAGCCGCTTCGCCAGGGACTTGTACCTGGCCAACGGTTTCGATGCCGCGCGGCTGCGGGTCAACCGTAACGGCATCCTGCCCCCGGCGGCCGATTACCAGCACCAACCAGGGCCATTGCTGCGCTTCGGCTTCGTCGGCGGAAATACCCGGATCAAGGGCATCGACCTGATCACCCGTGCCTTTGCCGGGCTGCCACGCTCGGACTACGAGCTCAAGGTGGTGGACAACCTGTTGCACCTGGGCTTTCGTTCGTTCAATCGGCACAGCGTAAAGATCCCGGGCACCGTGAGCATCATTCCCGGCTATACCCAGGACAACCTCGACGCGTTCTTCGCCGGCATCGACGTGCTGCTGTTCCCCACCCAGTGGAAGGAAACCTTCGGCCTGGCCGTGCGCGAGGCGCTGGTGCGCGATGTCTGGGTGATCAGCACCGATGCCGGCGGCACGGTCGAGGACATCGTCGACGGCGTGAACGGCACCATCATTCCGCTGAGTTCGGACCCGCGCTACCTGCGCCAGGCGCTGGCCGACGTGCTCGAGCACCAGGAACGCTTCAGGCAACACCACAACCGGTTCAAGGGCAACATCACCTTGTGCAGCGACCAGGCCCTGGAACTCGAGGGCCTCTATGGCGAAGCACTGCAGGCGGGGGCATGGGCATACAGCCGACCGGCAGCGAGCAATAGCCTGGAGTAGCGGGCTCAGGTCAAACATTTCGTGGGTGGGGGATCCAGCTTTCCATGCGCATTGCCTATTTCATCAATCAGTACCCCAAGGTCAGCCACAGCTTCATTCGCCGGGAAATCCTCGCGCTGGAGCGCCAGGGCCTGGAGATCCGGCGAATTGCCTTGCGCGGCTGGGATGCCGAGCTGCAGGACGACGAGGATCTTGAGGAGCGGAGCAAGACCCGCTATGTGCTGCAAGGCGGCGTGAAGGCGCTGCTGCGGCCCGTGTGGCAGGTGTTGCGCGCGCAACCGAAACGGTTTTTCAGCACCCTGTGCCTGGCCCTGCGCCTGGGCCGGCGAGCCGATCGGCCATGGCCTTATCACCTGGTCTACCTGGCCGAGGCCTGCCAATTGCTGTTGTGGTTGCAAGAGGACGGCGTCAGTCATGTGCACGCACATTTCGGCACCAACTCCACCGAAGTGGTGATGCTGGCCAGCGCCCTGGGTGGGCCGGCCTACAGCTTTACCGTGCATGGCCCGGAGGAGTTCGACAAACCGCAGTTCCTGCATGTGGGCGAGAAGGTCCGCCACGCGGCGTTCGTCAACGCCGTCAGCTCGTACGGGCGCAGCCAGTTGTTTCGTTGGGTGGCGCACGAACACTGGGACAAGGTGCGGGTGGTGCACTGTGGCCTGGAGCGCAGTTTCCATGACGTGCCGGCCGTGGCGGCTCCCGCGGCGCCACGGCTGGTGTGCGTCGGGCGGCTGTGCGAGCAGAAGGGCCAGCTGCTGCTGCTCGAAGCCGCGCGCCTGCTCGCGGCGCAGGGTGTGGCGTTCGAGCTGGTGCTGGCCGGCGATGGCGAAATGCGCGCGCAGCTCGAAGCACTGATCGCTCGGCATGGGTTGCAGGCGCAGGTGCGTATCACCGGGTGGATCAGTAGCGCCCAGGTCCGCGAGGAAATTCTCGCCGCCCGGGCCCTGGTGCTGCCGAGCTTCGCCGAGGGCCTGCCGGTGGTGATCATGGAGGCCATGGCCCTGCGTCGCCCGGTACTGACCACCTATGTCGCGGGCATCCCCGAACTGGTGCGCCCAGGGGAGAACGGCTGGCTGTTCCCGGCCGGCGCGGTGCAGGAGTTGGCCGCGGCCATGGCCGACTGCCTGGCGCAACCCCCCGAGGTGTTGCAGCGCATGGGCGAGGCGGCCTATCAGCGGGTGCTGGAGCGCCATGACATCGACACCGAGGCGGCCAGGTTGGCCGGCTATTTCAGGGCATCGGCATGAGCGGCTTGCTGGCTTGGCTGTTGAGCGCGGTGGCGCTGGTGATCCTGCTGCCGGTGTTGGTGCTGTTCGTCCAGGTACTGATGGCCTGCCTGCCGGCGCGCCCGCCTGCCCTGAGCAACGGGCCACGGGCGCGGGTGGCGGTGCTGGTACCGGCGCACGACGAGGCTTCGGGCATCGCTGCCACGCTTGACGACATCATCCCGCAATTGCTGGACGACGACCGGCTGCTGGTGGTGGCGGACAACTGCAGCGACGATACCGCGGCACTGGCCCGCGCGGCAGGCGCCGAGGTGGTCGAGCGCCAGCATGCACAGCTGCGTGGCAAGAGCTACGCCGTCGATTTTGGCGTGCGTCATCTGGCGATCAACCCACCGCACGTGGTCATCGTCATCGATGCCGACTGCCAGGTGGGCGAGGGCGCCATCGATCGCCTGGCGCGTTGTTGCACTGCGACGGCGCGGCCGGTGCAGGCGCTGTACCTGATGCGCGCACCGGTGGGCGCCGGGCTCAAGTTGCAGATTGCCGAATTCGCCTGGCGGGTGAAGAACCTGGTACGCCCGCGAGGGTGGGCGCGGTTGGGCCTGCCGTGCCAGCTGATGGGCTCGGGCATGGCGTTCGCCTGGCGCGACCTGGCCCGGGTCGACGTGGCCAGCGGGCACCTGGCCGAGGACCTGAAGCTGGGGCTGGACCTGTGCCGTGACGGCAAGCCGCCGGTGTTCTGCGAGGCGGCGCTGATCAGCAGCCAGTTCCCCAGCAGCGACGAAGGCCAGGCCGCCCAGCGCACGCGTTGGGAACATGGCCACCTCGGTGTATTGCTGGCCGACGCCCCCAAGCTGCTGTTGAGCGCGCTCGTGCGGCGCAAAGGCAAGCTGCTGGCCATGGCCCTGGACTTGCTGGTGCCGCCGCTGGCGTTGCTGGTACTGGTGCTGGCGGGGTTCTGCGCGGTTGCCTGGTTGGCCGCCGCGCTGCTGGGCCTGTGGTTTGCCGCTCTGGTGGCCACGCTGGCCGTGGTGCTGCTGGGTAGCGCGGTGCTGCTGGCCTGGTGGCGTTTCTGCCGCGAGCGCCTGCCGTTCGCGGTGTTGTTGTATGCCCCGTGCTACGCAGCGAAGAAGGTCCCCCTGTACCTGGGGTTCCTGATCCGCCGCCAGGTCGAATGGGTGCGCTCGAAACGGGATGACAGCTGATGGACGATCACCCTTGGCAACGACGCTGGACCGCCGTCATCGATCGCCTGCAGGTTATCGAGCAGCCGACCCAGGAGCAGGCGTTGCTCGAGGCGCTGACGACGCCGCGGCAAGCCACTGTGCTGGCCTTCGTCAACGCCCACGCGATGAACCTGGTGGCGGCCAATGACGGCTTCCACAAGGCGCTGGTCGCCGCCGACGTGGTGCTGCGCGATGGTTCGGGCATGGCGATCCTGTTCCGTCGGTTGGGCCTGGAGCCCGGGCTGAACATGAACGGCACGGATTTCATTCCCCGCCTGCTGGCCGCGTATGCGGGACGCCGGGTCGCCCTGTGGGGCACCCGTGATCCGGCCCTGGCACAGGCGGCGCAGCATTGTGAGAGGCGCTTCGGCGTGCGCCTGGTGTCGTTGCACGATGGCTTCGCCGAACTGGACCACTACCTCGCCTTGGCCGCTGAATACCAGCCGGAGCTGATCGTGCTGGGTATGGGCATGCCCAAGCAGGAGGCGCTCGCCGCTCGCCTGGCCGACGTCGCCGGGCCGTGCCTTATCGTCTGCGGCGGGGCGATCCTCGACTTCCTTGGCGGCCGGGTGGCGCGGGCGCCGCAGTGGGTCCGCCGGCTGGGCGCGGAATGGCTGTTCCGCCTGATCAAGGAACCCAGGCGCCTGTTCGTGCGCTACGTGCTGGGCAACCCGTCGTTCCTGCTGCGCACCCTGATGTATCGGAAAAAGACTGCCGCGGCGCGCCCGGGCATGGTCGACGACGAGCCCTGAAATGGCAGGGTGCTGCTACAGTGATATCAATCGCCACGCAAACATAACAACAAGACGGGCGACTCGCCGCACTGATCCCGTGAAGCACACCATGGCCTCGGGGTCGACCAACCTGGGGGATCTTGCCGCATGCTGGGGCCGACATTCTTCTCGCGCATTCGCACCATTGGCCGGGCAGTTGCGTCCCGGGCCCGACACGTTCAGCACTTCAGCGACCCCTGCCCTTGAGCCAAGCGGTCCGCGCACCTGTTGTGCCGCCTGATGCAACGGCGTCAGCCACGTTCATATCGTTGAGGCCTGACAATGATTTTCGAACCCAGAAGCAGTCGCCCCGTGCTCCAGCGTCGGAGCAACGTCAGCAACGCCATCCAGGCCGGCCTGGATGGTATCGCCGTGACCGGCGTCGCCTGGTACCTGATCTACGAGCAATTCGGCTACATCACCTCCGACTACGTGATCATGCTGCTGCTGCTGATTGGCGCACTGGCGGTGATCTACGACCACTACGCGATCTACCGCACCAACGTCGGGCTGACGGTCAAGGCCTTCCGGCTGTTCAAGGCCTGGTCGGCGACCTTCTGCTTCCTGGTAGTCATGGCCTTCCTGACTAAACAGAGCGAGGCCTATTCGCGGTTGCTGGTGGCGCAGCTGTTCGTCATCGGCTACTTCGTGCAGCTGTTCCTGCACATTGCCATGCGTGAAGTGCAAAAGCGTTTCATGGCCCATGCCCATCGCATGGAAAACGCCTTGATCATCGGCAATGGCGAGCTGGCCGACTTTCTCTACCGCAAGATCAGCAACAACCCCTGGTTCGGCGAGCGCGTGGTGGGCTGCGTGCTGTTCGATGAACAGGATGTGCGTCAGGCCACGGATGATCCGCAGGGGCCTCCGGTGCTCGGGCATGTGCGCGACCTGGAGACCCTCGTCGCGCAAAACGCCATCCGCTCGGTGTACCTGGTGACGCCGTTGGGCGGCTCGGAGGTGATCAACGACATCTACCTCAAGCTGCTGGAAAAATGCATCGCAGTGAACTGGGTGCCGGATATTTTCTCGCTGCGCCTGATCAACCACAGCGTGCGCGAGATCGCCGGGATTCCCGTGCTGACCTTGTCGGAAACGCCGTTGACCGGCATGAGCCTGTTCCTCAAGAACATCGAGGACCGGGTGCTGGCGGCCGTCATCTTGCTGTGCATCTCGCCGGTGCTGCTGGTCATCGCCTTGGTCATCAAGTTCGACAGCCCAGGGCCGGTATTCTTCCGCCAGGAGCGCACCGGCTGGACCGGCGAATCGTTCCGCATCTGGAAGTTCAGGAGCATGCACGTGCATCAGCCCGAGGCGGGCAAGATCCAGCAGGCGCAGAAGAACGACCCGCGTCTGACCCGGATCGGTGGCTTCATTCGCCGCACCAGCCTGGATGAGCTGCCGCAGCTGTTCAATGTGCTGACCGGGGAGATGTCGTTGGTGGGGCCGCGCCCGCACGCGTTGCAGCACGATACCGTGTACTCCCAGGATATCGTCGACTACTTCGCCCGCCACAACATCAAGCCGGGCATGACCGGGCTGGCCCAGGTGCGGGGTTTCCGTGGCGAGACCAAGGATATCGCGCAGATGATCCAGCGGGTGAACTCCGACATCGAGTACATCAACAACTGGTCGTTGTGGCTCGACTTCGTGATCCTGGTGCGCACGCTCAATGCCTTCACCGGCAAGCACGCCTACTGAGCCGCCACTGGCCGATGGATGGCCCGACCATCGGCCACGCATCTTCCTACAGGGCACTACACTTGCTGGGCGATGGCGAGTGGCCTGCATCGGGCAGGCGACGCCAATCACGGACGAGTGGCCTAGCCGGTGCTGCCCCGCGTTAAGGGTCGGCAGGGTCCTGCAGGGAGACGCAGGTCGATGGGCATCAAACGCATGGGCAAGGTTCGCGCGCCGGTCATGGCCCGCGACCTGCCAAAACATCGCAGTGAATTGCAAGGGGCGGTCGAAGGGCTGCTGGCCAGCCCGTTGTTCGTCAAGTCGCGCCGGCTGGGCAGCCTGCTCAGCTACCTGGCCCAGCGCAGCCAGCAAGAGGGCGTGGGCATTCCCAGTGAATACGATATCGGCATCGCGGTGTTTCGCCGCGATCCTGCCGTGTATTGCACCGGGGACGACCCGGTGGTGCGGGTGCAGGTCGGTCGCCTGCGGCGCAAGCTCGCCACCTACTACGCCACCCTTGGGGCGCATGAGCCGTTGCGCCTGAGTGTTCCGGCGGGGGGCTACAAGCTGTGTTGCGAACGCCATGGCGCACCGTTGGCGGATGGTCGGCCGGCGATATTGTGCGTGCGGCCATTCAGTTGCCTGACCACGCTGGGTGGGGCGTTTGCGCGCGGGCTGGGCGAGGAATTGTGCGACCTGCTGTTCCATGGCTTCGAGCGGGCCTCGGTGCGGGTACGCCTGCCGCGCGGTGCACCTGTCGGGCGGGACCATGAACACGGCTATCTGCTGGAGGGGAGTGTGCGTGCCGAGGTCAATCGGGTGCGGGTGGCGGTGCGCCTGGTGGACGTGGAGGCCGGCGGTCTGCTCTGGTCGGCGCACTTCGACCGAGGCGGGCCATTGCTGATCGCCTTGGAGCAGGAGCTGGCCGAAGCCATCGCCGACTGCGTGATCGCGCAGTTCATTCAGCACAACCGCTGATGCCGCCGGGGCGAACCCCGGCGGCCACGGCTCAGGACGGGATGATCCACTTCTGGTCTTTGTATTCGTAGGTGGCGCTGTTGCTGAAAGTCAGGTCGATCTCCTGGGCGTTGGAGCGCGCGGTGCTGAACATGGTGCTGGTCTCGACGTCCTGCTGGAACCAGACCAGTACGGTTTCTTTGGGGGTGAGGGTGGCACTGCCCAGGGCGACCGAATTCTCGGCCACGTAGATCGGCGTGCTCACCTGGCTGCCGTCGATGCCAGTGGACAGCTGGTTGACCCCAGGGTGGATCGAGCCGTAGTTGTTGAGCATGGTGATCGACGTGTCCGGCCCACCCGTGGAAGGTGCACCCAGCACGCCGGCCTTGTCGAGGGTCGCCTGCTGACCGAGGCCGATCGTGACGATATTGGTGGAAGCATCCACGGTCACGTTGTCCTCGAAGCGGTTGGTGCCGAACAGTTGGTATTGAGGGGTCCAGCTGAAGGTGTTGGTGACCAGGAATTTGTCGTATGACTGCCAGACCACGTTGTAGGCCGCATCGCCCACTTTTTTGGCGAAACAAAGCTTGTAGTTGTTGGCTTTGAGGAATTGCAGGTCGCTGGTGGCAACCTTGATGGTCACCTGCTTGGTGGCGGCGGCGGCGACGGTGCCAAGCAGCCTGGCGTAGTGATCCTGGCTCAGGGCCTGGGTGTTGCCAAGCAGCGATTTGACTGCCTTTTGCACCTGCTCCTGGTGCTGCTGGGCGACGGCGAGCTGTTGTTTGCTTGCGGCATTCGAATTGCTCATGGTGTCCCTCTGTCCTTGTTGAGTGATGACGGTCGATGGCGGCTTGGCGCATCGACCTGGCCACTCTAGGCCCGGTGGGAGAGGGCGCGAAGTATCGCGGCGTTACAGCTGGGCAGGGACGCGCCGCGATCCCCTGTGGGAGCGGCTTTAGCCGCGAAGCAGGCGACGCGGTGGATGGGCACCGGCTCTGCCGGTGTTCGCGGCTAAAGCCGCTCCCATAGCAACCTCATTGAATCAGAGACTTACGCTTTGTTCCTTGAGCGCCGGCTTGCCGGCGAATGTCGTGGCACACCTGTTCCAGGCCAGCACAGGCCCTTGCCGTAACAGGGCGTATCAGTTGGCGTGATACTTGTTCAGTCACCGGCCAGCGCCAGCGGGTGCAGTGCCCGGAACCCTTGCGCCTCTTCCACCAGCCAGTCATGCACGGCGCGGGCGCCCGGTTGGCTCAGGCCACCGGGCGGGTAGAGCAGCACATAGCGCTTGTGGTTGGCGATCGGCACCCCGAACGGCACGATCAGTGCCCCTCGCTCCAGTTCGTCATTGAGCAGGGTGCGCCGGGCAATGGCCACGCCGATACCGGCAATCGCCGCCTCGATGGTCAGGTGGTTGCGGTTGAAGGTATGGCCGCGGCGCACGTCGAGCCCGGCGGCGCCGATGCCGTCCAGGTAGAACTCCCACTCGGCGTACTCCGAGCTGCCGCGCCAGGCGGTGATATCGTGCAGCAGCGGGTAGTGCACAAGGTCGGCCGGGCCGTGCAGCGGTGGGCGGCCGCGCAGCAGGGCAGGGGAGCAGACCGGGAAGATCTGTTCGTCCAGCAGCGGCGTGGAGAGCATGCCCGGGTAGCTGCCGTCGTTGAGGTCGATGGCCAAGTCGAAGTCCTCCGGGTGCAGCGCCTGGTTGCTGTCCTCGGCCACCAGGCGCAGCTCGATGTCGGGGTAGCGCTGCTGGAAGCGCGGCAGGCGCGGGGTCAGCCACTTGGCCAGGAACGAAGGGATTGAGCGCAGGCGCAGGGTGCCGCGAATTTCGCCGGCGTCCAGGCGCAGCAGCTCGGCTTCGATGCTGCCGTAGGCCTCGGCCACGGTCTGCGCCAGGCGCTGGCCCTCGGCCGACAGCTCCACACCCCGGGCGCGGCGCAGGAACAGACGATAGCCCAGGCGCTCCTCGAGCTGGCGCATCTGTTGGCTGACTGCGCCGGGGGTGATATGCAGTTCCTCGGCACAGCGGGTGAACGACAGGTGCCGGGCGGCGCAGGCGAACACATGCAGCCAGACATACACCTGGCCATTGAGCGGTCCTTTCATTGTTTAGTTCTGCTAAAGGCTTGTGTAGGAATTTTCGTTGGTCATCTAGACAACTGCGCGTCAGTATCGCGCAACTTGGCAAGACCCTTCAATTTTTCCACGGAGCCGTGGCGCAGCGTAAACAGTTGCCACGGTCAGGCATTAGCATGGCTATCAGTGTTTTCGACCTTTTCAAGATTGGCATCGGCCCGTCCAGCTCCCACACCGTCGGCCCCATGCGCGCCGCGGCGACCTTCGCCCAGGCTCTGCGCGAGCGTGGTTTGCTGGCCGCGGTGGTGCGGGTCGAGGTGCGCTTGTACGGTTCGCTGTCGGCCACCGGTGTCGGCCATGCCACCGACCGCGCCTGCCTGCTTGGCCTGATGGGCCAGTGGCCGGACCGCATCGACCCGCACAGCATCGAGCCGCGTATCGACCAGTTGATGCAGGAGCAGTGCCTGATGCTCGATGGCAGCCACCCGGTCGAATTCCACTACACCCGTGACATGCGCCTGCTCGACGAGAACCTGGCGTACCACCCCAACGCCATGACCCTCGAAAGCTTCGATGCGCAGGGCAGCCAGTTCAGCCAGACCTACTACTCGGTCGGCGGCGGCTTCATCGTCGAGGAGGGCGAGATCGACGCGCCAGCCGGCGGTGCCAACGAGGTCGCGCTGCCCTATGAGTTCTCCAGCGGCGCCGAACTGCTGGCCCTGTGCAAGCAGCACAACCTGAGCGTTGGCCAACTGATGCTGGCCAACGAATGCGCCTGGCGCCCGGAAGCCGAGGTGCGCGAGGGCCTGTTGAAGATCTGGGCGGCGATGCGCGAGTGCGTCGACAATGGCCTGCGCAACGAAGGCATCCTGCCAGGTGGGCTGAAGGTCAAGCGCCGTGCTGCGCGCCTGCACCGCAGCCTGCAGGAAGTCGGCAAACCGAACGTGATTGGCTCGACCCTCAGCGCCATGGAATGGGTCAACCTGTTCGCCCTGGCGGTCAACGAAGAAAACGCCGCTGGCGGGCGCATGGTCACCGCCCCCACCAATGGTGCAGCGGGGATCATCCCGGCGGTGTTGCACTACTACATGAAGTTCAACCCCGGTGCCTGTGACGACGATGTGGTGGCGTTCCTGCTCGCTGCTGCTGCAGTAGGCATCCTGTGCAAGAAGAACGCGTCGATCTCCGGTGCCGAGGTTGGCTGCCAGGGCGAGGTGGGCTCGGCTTGCTCGATGGCCGCCGCTGGCCTGGCCGAAGTGCTCGGCGCCACCGCGCCGCAACTGGAGAACGCTGCCGAGATCGCCCTGGAGCACAACCTGGGGCTGACCTGCGACCCGGTCGGTGGCCTGGTGCAGGTGCCATGCATCGAGCGCAACGCCATCGCTGCGGTGAAGGCGATCAACGCCGTGCAGATGGCCCTGCGCGGCGACGGCGAACACTTCATCTCCCTCGATCGGGTGATCCGCACGATGCGCGACACCGGCGCCGACATGCACGCCAACTACAAGGAAACCTCGCGCGGCGGCCTGGCCGTGGCCTTTGTCGAGTGCTGATTCAACCTGCGGGGGCCGGCTTGCGCGAGCCCCTGTAGGAGCGGCCTTGCCGGGGCGCCTGACCGGTCGGAAAGGGGCGCGCAGCGCCCCCAGGATCCCGTTTACACCTCAAGATCGCCGGGGCCGCTCTGCGGCCCATTCGCGACACAAGGCCGCTCCTACAGGGATCGCGCCAGGTCTTTAAATTGTGAGCAAGACAGTTGCTCCCACAGGGGTAGCACCCACACCGCAACACCCGCTGTACCTGCGACAAAAACAACTACAAGGCGATACCCATGACTGATGTACACAGCACCACGAGCATTCGTGCGGATTCGGCTGCCCCGGCTTCGGCCGCAGGCTCGACCACCTGGAACCGTCACGACACCACCTGGGCCCTGGGCCTGTACGGCACCGCCATCGGCGCCGGCACCCTGTTCCTGCCGATCAACGCCGGCGTCGGCGGCTTCTGGCCGCTGCTGATCCTGGCGCTGCTGGCTTTCCCCATGACTTTCTTCGCCCATCGCGCGCTGACCCGCTTCGTGCTGTCCGGGCGCAAGGGCGGCAGCGAAGACATCACCGAGGTGGTGGAAGAGCACTTCGGCGTGGGTGCTGGCAAGCTGATCACCCTGCTGTACTTCTTCGCCATCTTCCCGATCCTGCTGGTGTACAGCGTGGCGCTGACCAACACCCTGACCAGCTTCCTCGAGCATCAACTGCACCTGAACGCACCGCCCCGCGCGCTGCTGGCGCTGCTGCTGATCTGCGGCCTGATGATCATCGTGCGCTGCGGCCAGCAGCTCATCGTCAAGGCCATGAGCGTGCTGGTGTATCCCTTCGTCGCCTCGCTGCTGTTGTTGGCGCTGAGCCTGATCCCCAACTGGAACGGTGCGTTCTTTGCCCAGGCCAATGAAGGCCTCAGCGCCTCGAAGCTGCTGCTGACCCTGTGGCTGGCAATTCCGGTGATGGTGTTCTCGTTCAACCACTCGCCGATCATCTCGGCCTTCGCCGTCGACCAGAAGCACCGCTACGGCCCTGACGCCGACCGCAAGAGCGGCCGCACCCTGGCCACCGCCCATGTGATGATGGTGCTGACGGTGATGTTCTTCTGCTTCAGCTGCGTGCTGGCCCTGAGCCCTGAAAACCTGGCCGAGGCCAAGGCGCAGAACATCTCGATCCTGTCGTACCTGGCCAACCACTTCCAGACGCCGGTGATCGCCTTCGTCGCCCCGCTGATCGCCCTGGTGGCGATCACCAAGTCGTTCCTCGGCCACTACATCGGTGCCAGCGAAGGCTTCCAGGGGATGATCGTCAAGAGCCTGCGCGGGCGTGGCAAGGTGTGGCCGGCCAAGCGCCTGGAGCGTGCCACGGCGCTGTTCATGGTGGTGACCTGCTGGGCGGTGGCCACGCTCAACCCGAGCATCCTGGGGCTGATCGAAGGCTTGGGTGGCCCGGTGATCGCCTGCCTGCTGTTCCTCATGCCGATGTACGCGGTGCACAAGGTGCCGGCGCTGCGCCAGTATTCGGGGCGCCTGTCCAATGTGTTCGTGGTGTTGATCGGCTTGATCACCCTTTCGGCGATCGGCTACAGCTTCTTCGCCTGATTCCGCGCTTTTGAACGAAAAAGGCCGCTGCCCGTGAGGATCAGCGGCCTTTTTGCGTGAAGGGGGATTGGCTACTTGGCCTTCTGACGCAGCGACACGAAGCTGCGGCGCATGTCGCTGGCCCAGCCGTCGAGCACCGGCTTCACATCGGCGAGGGTAAGTTTCTGCTTGTCGTTTTCCAGCTCCTTGCCGCTGCCTTTGCGCACCACCTGGGCCAGCACCTTCTGGTTGGCGCCATCGAGGAACGCCGCTTCGACGGCGATATCGACATCCTGGTCGCGCCCACCGGCGGCTGTATTGACGGCCGCGGCAACCAGCGCGATGGGGATCACCTCATAAGGCCTGAGCCCTTCGTTGCTGGTGGACACCGCGGTAATGGCCGGGCGTACCACGATGGTGCCGGGCCCGGGTTCCTTGACCAGGGTCAGCACGCTGCCCAGTTCACGGCGCATGGCCTCGTTGAAGTAACGGGTGATCTCTTGCAGGGTCTGCGCCGAGATCACCTCGGTCGGCTGTGGCTTGGGGTAGAACTGGCTGGGCTCGATGAACACCTTGGTGTACTGGCTGGCCTTGACGTCCGGGTCGATCCAGCGCATCACCGGCGCGCCGGAGACGCTTTCGGCCGGCTTCAGGCGGCTGTAGTCCTTGAGAAAGCCGGAGTAGTCCTTGGGGTCGACGCGGTTGCTGGTGCAGGCGACTAGGGCAAGCAGGGCGGCGCACAGCAGGGTGGCGCGAGGCAGTTGCTTCATGACGGCAGGGTCCGTGTGGGGGTGGCCTGAACAACGCTAGCAAATGATTGGCGCAAGGCCAGTAGCGTCCTGGCGCTGGATGGCGGATTCCCACCTTGCTACCTGAATCAGCCGACTGTTCATCTTTGTTCAGTGCTGGAAAAGTATGCCCTTTACGGGTATGTTTCGGGGTGTTGAACATGGACGTCTACAAGCGCAAGGAATTCGCCCGCTGGCAGGGCAGGGAGCAGGTGCCCGACAGCTTGTTGTGCCAGGCCGTCACGGAAATGCGATGTGGATTGGTAGGGGTCAGCCTTGGTGGCGGCCTGTTCAAGAAGCGTATCGCCGGTTTCAATTGTGGGAAACGAGGCGGATACCGGACCTTGCTGTCCGCCTGCATTGGCAATCGGTATGTGTTTCTGCACGGCTTTAAAAAGAACGACATGGGCAATATCACGCCGAGCGAGCAGAAGGCGCTGCAGTTCGTCGGCAAGGTCTTTCTCGAATTGTCACCCCGCGCACTGGCCGAAGCCCTTGGCTGTGGCGCATTGATGGAGGTCCATTGTGACCAGCAAACTCATTGAATCGTTGCGCGAGGATCTTCGTGCCCTGGAACAGGCGGGGGCGATCGGCAAGGTCACCCTGCGCGAGTTCGACGCCATCTGCCCGCCACCGGTGCGGGCGTTCAGCCCCCAGGACATCAAGCGGCTGCGTGAAACGCTGAATTTCAGCCAGCCAGTGTTCGCCCTGCACCTGCATACCAGTGCCTCGACGGTACGCAAGTGGGAGCAGGGCGAAACGCGTCCGGCGGGGCCGGCCTTGAAACTGCTCAACATCATCGCCGACAAGGGGCTGCAAGCCATCCTCTGAGCGTGGGAGCGGGCTTGCCCCGCGATTGCAGCGCTGCGGTAAATGGCACGGGCTACGCCCGTGTTCGCGGGCAAGCCCGCTCCTACAACAGCCTGCGCAATGCAGTTGCTTCCACGCTATGCGCTAAGCGTTGAGTGATCGGCCACCGCATCGGCCCAGCCCACTAACCCAACGCTTCGCGCAACCGATACCACAACATCCCCAACGCCAGCAGCGGCGAGCGCAGCGCCTTGCCGCCGGGGAAGGTCAGGTGCGGCACCGCGCTGAACACGTCGAAACCGTAGCTGGCCTGGGTGGCGATGGCTTCGGCCAGCAGCTTGGCGGTCCAGTGGGTGGTGTTCAGGCCATGCCCGGAGTAGCCCTGGGCATAGAACACGTTGGGGTGCTGGCTAAGCCTGCCGACTTGCGGGAAGCGGTTGGCGGTGATCCCGATCATGCCACCCCACTGGTAGTCCAGGCGCACGTCGGCCAGCTGCGGGAACACCTTGAGCACCTTGGGCCGCATGTACGCGCCGATATCCTTCGGGTCGCGCCCGGAGTAGTGGCAGGCGCCGCCGAACAGCAGGCGGCGGTCGGCGGTCAGGCGGTAGTAGTCCAGGCCAACCTTCTGGTCGCACAGTGCCATGTTCTGCGGGATCAGCGACCGGGCAAGCGGTTCGGGCAACGGCTCGGTAGCCACCACGTAACTGCCCGCGGGCAACACCTTGCCGCTCAGGCGCGGTTCCAGTTCGTCCAGGTGGGCGTTGCAGCCGAGCACCAGGCTCTGTGCGCGCACCTTGCCGCGCGCGGTGTGCAGGGTCACGGTGCTGCCGTGCTCGATGCGCAGCACCGGGCTCTGCTCGAAGATCTTCACCCCCAGGCCATGGGCGGCGCGGGCTTCGCCTTGCACCAGGTCGAGCGGGTGCAGGTGCCCCGAGCCCATGTCCACCAGGCCGCCGGCATACAGGTCGCTGGCGACGATTTCGTGCATGCGCTCGGGGGCGATCAGGCGCGTCTCGTGGCGGTAGCCAAGCTCGGCGAGGTCGCGCTGTTCGTCTTCGAAGGCGGCGAACTGCGCTGGAGTGTTGGCCAATTCGCAAAANCCCCAGCGCAGGTCGCAGTCGATGCCGTACTGCTCGATGCGCCGGGCCACCAGCGCCACCGAGTCGATGCCGGCCTGCTTGAGGTAGCGCACGCCATCCTGGCCGACGTGCCGGGCGAAGCCCGAGACGTCATGGCCGATGCCGCGGATCAGTTGGCCGCCGTTGCGCCCGCTGGCGCCCCAGCCGATACGGCGGCCCTCCAGCAGGATCACCGAGAGCCCGCGTTCGGCCAGTTCCAGCGCGGCATTGACCCCGGTCAGGCCGCCGCCGACCACGCACACGTCGGCTTGCAGGTCCTGGTCGAGCACGGGGTAGGGCGCCGCCTGGCGCGCCGTGGCGGCGTAGTAGGAGGCGGTGTGTTCATTCATGTGTGGCATGGGTGTGCTCGACTCAGCGGTTGGACTTGATCTTGCTCCAGGAGCGGGTCATCTGGCGCAGGATCGGCGGGCTCGGCATGGTCGAGACATACAGCTTGTCCAGCACGGCCTGTGGCGGGTAGATCTCGGGGTTGTTGACCAGCGCCGGGTCCATGTCGGCCTTGGCGTCCGGGTTGGCATTGGCGTAGCCGACCGTGGCGCTGACCTTGGCGATCACCTGCGGGTCGAGCAGGTAGTTGATGAACGCCAGGGCTTGCTCGGGGTTCTTGGCATCCTTGGGGATCGCCAGCAGGTCGAACCACAGGTTGCTGCCTTCCTTGGGGATGCTGTAGGCAACCTTGACGCCGTTGCCGGCCTCTTCGGCACGGTGGGCGGCCTGGAACACATCGCCGGAATAGCCGAAGGCCACGCAGACGTCGCCGTTGGCCAGGTCCGACACGTATTTGGAGGAGTGGAAGTAGGTGATGTACGGGCGCAGCTCCAGTAGGCGCGCCTCGGCTTTCTTGTAGTCGTCGGCCTTCTCGCTGCGCGGGTTCATACCGAGATAGTTGAGGATGGCCGGGAACAGCTCGTCGGGCGAATCCATGAACGCCACGCCGCATTGCTTGAGCTTCTTAAGGTTTTCCGGTTCGAACAGCACCGCCCAGGAGTCGATCTTGTCGATGCCCAGCACCGCCTTCACTTTATCGACGTTATAGCCGATGCCGTTGGTGCCCCACAGGTAGGGCACGGCGTACTGGTTGCCAGGGTCATTCTGCTCCAGCTGCTTGAGCAGTTTTGGGTCCAGATGCTGCCAGTTCGGCAGCTTGCTGCGGTCCAGTGGCAGGAACGCGCCGGCCTGGGCCTGGCGAGCAAGGAAATGGTTCGACGGCACTACCACGTCGTAGCCGGTGCGCCCGGCCAGCAGCTTGCCTTCGAGGGTTTCGTTGGAGTCGAACACGTCATAGACCACCTTGATCCCGCTGCTGGCCTGAAAATCCGCCAGGGTGGTGTCACCGATGTAGTCGGTCCAGTTGTACACGCTCACCGTCGGCTGGGCCTGGGCGGCGGCGCCGAACAGCAGGGCGAAGGTTGCGGGGATCAGGGCTTTGCGATGACGCATGTCGACACCTCGTTGGTCTTGTTCTTCGAATTCGGTGGTGTAGGGGCTGCTTCGCAGCCCGTTCGCGGCACAAAGCGCGCGCCCCCTGTAGGAGCGGCCTTGTGTCGCGAAAGGGGCGCAAAGCGCCCCCAATGGACTCAAACGCTCAGCAACAGGAACTCACGCTCCCAAGAGCTGATCACCCGCTTGAAGTTCTCGTGCTCGGCGCGCTTGACCGCGACATAGCCCTGGACGAACTGCTGGCCCAGGTACTGCTGCACCTTCTCGCAGTCCTCCATGTGCTGCAGCGCGTCCTCGATGGTGATCGGCAAGCGCAGGTTGCGGCGTTCATAAGCACGGCCCTGCACCGGCGCGCTGGGTTCGAGCTTCTCGACCATGCCGATGTAGCCACACAGCAGGCTGGCGGCGATGGCCAGGTACGGGTTGGCGTCGGCGCCCGGCAGGCGGTTTTCCACGCGCATCGCCTCGGGGCTCGAGGTTGGCACGCGCAGCCCGGCGGTGCGGTTCTCCTCGCCCCACTCGACGTTCACCGGCGCCGACGTGTCGGGCAGGAAGCGGCGGAACGAGTTGACGTTGGGCGCGAACATCGGCAGCAGCTTGGGGATGTACTTCTGCAAACCACCGATATGGTGCAGGAACAGCTCGCTCATGCTGCCATCTTCGTTGGCGAAGATCGGCTTGCCGGTGGCGATGTCGACCACGCTCTGGTGCAGGTGCATGGCGCTGCCCGGCTCGTCGGTGATCGGCTTGGCCATGAAGGTGGCGGTGACGTTGTGCTTGAGCGCCGCCTCGCGCATGGTGCGCTTGAACACGGTGATCTGGTCGGCCAGGTCCAGCGCGTCGCCGTGGCGGAAGTTGATCTCCATCTGCGCCGGGCCGTCTTCATGGATCAGCGTGTCCAGGTCCAGGCCTTGCAGTTCGCACCAGTCGTAGACGTCCTCGAACAGCGGGTCGAATTCGTTGGCAGCATCGATGGAGAACGACTGGCGACCACTTTCGGCGCGGCCCGAACGGCCCAGCGGCACTTGCAGCGGCAGGTCGGGGTCTTCGCAGCGTTGGGTGAGGTAGAACTCCATCTCGGGTGCGACGATCGGCTGCCAGCCTTTGTCGGCATACAGCTTGAGCACTTTCTTCAACACGTTGCGCGGCGACAGCTCGATGGGGTTGCCTTGCTTGTCGAAGGTGTCGTGGATGACGATCGCGGTCGGTTCGATGGCCCAAGGGATCTGGTACACCGCGGTGGGGTCGGGGCGGCAGACCATGTCGATGTCGGCAGCGTCGAGCAGGCTGTAGTAGATGTCATCGTCGACGTAGTCGCCGGTGACCGTCTGCAGCAGCACGCTCTCGGGCAGGCGCATGCCGCGCTCGTGGAGGAACTTGGCGGTCGGGGCGATCTTGCCGCGGGCGATGCCGGTCAGGTCGCTGATCACGCATTCGACTTCGGTGATCCGGTGTTCTTTCAGCCAGGTGGACAGCTGATCGAAGGGGGCGTTCATACAAACCTCTTGGTTGGGTAGTTGTGGTGGTCAGCACGTAGGGCACTTCCCACAGGTGACGCTGAGGACTATCTTGGGCGCAGCCCTTGTGGCCGATCTATCCACTTTATTCGCGATCAAATGCACCAAAAGAGTGCAATAGGACAGCGCGTGACAACGCCAACCGCCTTGCAGGTTCAGGATTACCGCACCACCGATGTGACCGAGCAGACTCGTGCCACCCCTGGCTGGCAGCAGCAGTACCGGCAGATGTCCCCCGGGCATTTCGACGGCCGCTTGCGCTGGCTGGGCCTCGATGGCGTGGAGGTGTACGAGGAGCGCCTGAACACCCGCGTCGAACAGTTCTTCCGTGCCCCCAGCGGCGCGCTGGCGTTCTGCTTCGACCGCAGCGAGAACAGCCTCTATCTGCTCAACGAAGACAGCCGCAATATCTGGATCACCCCGGAGAACTACCAGGAAGTGGCAGTGGTGTTCGAGCAGCCGTTCCTGGCCAGCCACGGGCTGGATGTGGAGCGCCTGCGTGGGCTGTTCATGGTGCCGCTGACCTGCCAGCAGAACGCCTTGTTCGGCAACTGGCTGAGCGCCACGCTGACGCGCCTGGGCCAGGCCGATTGCCCGGTGGAAGGCAGGGCGCTGGCGGAGCAGCTGCTGGAGGATTGCCTGTTCATCCTCGATAACGCCGGGCAGCGTTTGCAGGGCGATGCGCTGGGCAGGCGCGACGAGGAGCGGGCGATCATGCGCCGGGTCAGTGAATGGGCAGCCGACTGCCCCGATGAAACCCTCAACCTGGTGCAGTTGGCCAAGGTTGCCGGGGTTTCCGTGCGCCAGTTGCAGCAGGCGTTCAAGGGATTCACCAACATGCCGCCGGCACACTGGTTGCGCCTGCGCCGATTGAACGGCGCGCGGCGGGACCTGCTGGCAGGGGATGCGACCGTGGCCGAGGTGGCCATGCGCTGGTCGTTCTGGCACCTGGGGCGGTTTTCCGAGAGTTACCGGCAGTTGTTCCAGGAGTTGCCCAGCGAAACGCTCAAGCGCGCGCGCGGGCCAAGCCGCGCATGATCGGTCTGGGTGAAGGCAGCTATTTTGTGTTGCTTGCACTGGCCTCATCGCCGGCAAGCCGGCTCCCACAGATACCAGCGCCGCCCCTGTGGGAGCTACTGTCTTGTTCACAATTCAAAGACCTGGCGCGATCCCTGTGGGAGCGGGCTTGCCCGCGAACACGGGCGTAGCCCGTGCCAGGCCCCGCTGCCCCCACAGGTGATGTGATCACTTTTCTGGGCATCGCAGCCGGCCAGGGTAAAAGCTGCTAGGGTGCCCACCGCAACCCTCGTCCAGGCCAGGTATGGATACCCAACAAGCCCCGCGCTTCACCTACCAGAAAGTCCATCGCTACCTCAGCGACTGGCTCGCTGCCCGCGCGCCGGGGCAGTCACACCGCCTGCCATCGCTGCGCGATGTGGCCCGCCAGCTGCAAGTGTCGCTGACCAGTTGCAAACAGGCCTTTGCCTTGCTCGAAGCACAGGGGCGCATCCACGCCAGGCCCAAGGTCGGTTACTTCAGTGTCATCCAGGCGCCGCCTGTACCGCTGCCGACCACGGCCAGCCTGCTCGACCGCGTCTTCGCCAGCGCCAGGCAAACGGGCATGCTGGCCCTGAGCAGCGACGCGCCGCCGCTGCTGAGCTCACTCGACGGCCCCTTGCTGATGCTCGAGCGCGACCTGGCGCGGCGTTCGCCGAAGGCCAGCCTGCCGCCTTATCAGCCCTTGGGTGAACCGGAACTGCGTGAAGCATTGGCCCGTCATTACAGCCGTGGCCTGGAAGATCTTTGGCAGGCCGACCAGGTCTTTGTCGGCCCGGACGTGCGCAGCGTCCTTGACCTTGCGCTGGCTGCACTGGTGCCGCCGGGCGGACTGGCGCTGGTCGAGTCACCGTGCTCCTGGTTGGTGTTGCGCCAGTTGCAGGCGGCCGGGCTGAAGGTGATCGAGTTTTCACTGAACGGGCAGGGGCGACTGGATCTCGATGCCATTGCCCAGTTGCTTACCGATACGCCCGTGGCGGTTGCGGTGGTGTCATCGCGTGTGAACGTGCCCCAGGGAGGCGTGATGCCGGCTGCGGACAAGCGGCGCCTGTGCGCGTTGCTCGCCAGGCACCAGGTGTGGTTGTTCGAGAACGACAGCTACGGGGGGCTGTGCCCGGCCATGCCAGCCTACCGCGAGCATGCAGACCCGCAGCGCGTGCTGGTGTTCGCCGGTTTCGACAAGCACATCGGTGCCGAAGCCCCGTTTGCCTATTTGCTGTGCCGTGGCGCGGCGGCGACGTTGGCCGAGGCGTTTCATGCCCGCAGCTCGCGCTTGCCGCATTACCGCCAGCGCGCCGTTGCGCGATTGTTCGGTTCAGGGCGCGTCGAGCGTCACCAGGCCTTGCTGGCCAGGAAGCTGGCTGCCAGTGCCACACGCATGGCCGCCTTGCTACAGCGCCATGCCGCTGACTGCCTGCAGTTGTCCATGCCCGCCGCAGGGGCGTCACTGTGGTTGCAGACGACGCGGTCGGTGGATATGGACGCGGTCTGCGCGCAACTGCTGGCCCAGGGCATCGTCATCGCCCCAGGCTCGCTGTTCAGCCAGGCCGGCCACTGGCGCGATCACCTGCGCCTGAGCGTTACCGTCGACTGGCAACAGGACATCGAGGGCGCATTGGTCGCCCTGGCCCAGGCGATTCGGCGCGCGCCTCAGCTGCCGTAGCAGTGCTCAAGTGCGGGGAACTCGCCTTGGCGCACTTCATTGGCGTAACGGGCGCAGGCCAGGCGGATGGGCGCGCTCAGGTCGGCATATTGCTTGACGAAGCGGGGCTTGCGTGGCCCGGCTAGGCCCAGCAAGTCTTCGGTCACCAGAATCTGCCCGTCGCAGGCGGGCGAGGCGCCAATGCCGATGCACGGCTGTGCGCTTTGTTCGCTGATCCGCCGTGCCACCGCTTCGGCCACACCTTCGAGCAGCAGGCCAAAGGCGCCGGCGGCGACGTTGGCGCGGGCGTCCTCGATGATCGTTGCCGCGCTGGCCTCGGTCAGCCCCTGGGCCTTGTAGCCGCCCATGACATTGACGAACTGCGGCATCAAGCCGACGTGGGCCATCACCGGAATCCCGCGCTCGACCAAAAACGCCACGGTCGGCGCCAGCGCAAGGTTGCTCTCCAGTTTCACCGCGTCGCACCCGGTCTCGGCCAGCACGTGGGCGCAGTTGCGAAAAGCCTGTTCAGCCGAGGCCTGATAGCTGCCAAAAGGCATGTCGGCAATCACGCAGGCGTGTTCGGTGCAGTCCACTACCGTGCGGGTGTGGCTGATGGTCTCCTCCAGGCGCATGGCCAGGGTGGAACGGCGGCCGTAGGCGACCATGGCGGTCGAGTCACCGACCAGAATGAAATCCACCAAGGGGTCGATCAGGCGGGCGATAGGCGCGCTGTAGGCGGTCAGGGCGACGATCTTCTGTCGGCCTTTCATGGCGGCCAGGTCGGGAATGGTCAGGCGATGGGTTGGGTTGTGGGTGTTCATCGATTACCTCCGGGGGTGACAGGGAGGTGATCGATTATTCGCCCCTTGCAGGGCGATTCCAGATACAGGCCCGGGCGATTTTGCAGCCCAGAATGGCATTCGCCGGCAAAGCCGGCCTCTTGTGGGAGGCGGCCTTGCCAGCGAACAGCGCGGTCAGATCAGTTGCGATCCAGCCACACGGTCTGGGCGTTGGTGAACTCACGCACACCAAAGTGCGACAGCTCACGGCCGAAGCCACTCTTCTTCACGCCACCGAAGGCCACGCGGGGGTCGGAGGCGCAGTAGCCGTTGATGAACACACCGCCGGTATCCAGCGCGGTGGTCATGCGCTCGGCCAGGGCGTAGTCGGCGGTGTAGATGGTTGCAGCCAGGCCGAATTCGCTGTCGTTGGCCAGCTCTACCGCGTGGTCGGCGTCGCGGGCAGTGATGATCGCCGCCACCGGGCCGAACAGTTCCTGTTTGAACGCAGTCATGTCCGGGGTGACGTTGGCGAACACGGTCGGCGCATAGAAGTTGGCCGCGCCTTCGACCTTGTGGCCGCCCAGCAGCAAGGTGGCGCCTTCGGCCAGGGTGGCCTGTACCTGGCCATCGAGTTCGTCGCGCAGGTCATAGCGGGCCATCGGGCCGATGTAGGTGGCGTCGTCCAACGGGTTGCCGACGGTCAGGGCACGGGTGGCCTCGACGAACTTGGCGGTGAATTCCTCGACGATGCTCGCTTCGACGATCAGGCGCTTGGCTGCGGCGCAGACCTGGCCGGTGTTCTGGTAGCGGCCGATCACGGCAGCCTTCACGGCAGCGTCCAGGTCGGCGTCGGCCAGCACGATGAACGGGTCCGAGCCACCCAGCTCCAGCACGCACTTCTTCAGCGCGGCACCGGCCTGTGCACCGATGGCCATGCCGGCGCGCACGCTGCCGGTGAGGGTGATGGCGGCGATGCGCGGGTCGTTGATGGCGCGGGTGACACCCTCGGGGGTGACGTTGAGCACTTCGAACACGCCTTCAGGTACCCCGGCGCGCTTGAACAGGTCGGCCAGCAGGTAGGCGCTGCCCATCACGTTGGGGGCGTGCTTGAGCACGTAGGTGTTGCCGGCCAGCAGGGCGGGTACGGCGCCACGCAGCACCTGCCAGATGGGGAAGTTCCACGGCATCACGGCGAGGATCGGGCCCAGCGGGCGGTACTCGATGCGGGCTTTTTCGATCTGCGTAGGTTCGGCGGACAGCATGGCCGGGCCGTGCTCGGCGTACCACTGGCACAGGCCGACGCACTTGGCGACTTCGCCGCGGGCCTGGCTGATCGGCTTGCCGATTTCGCGGGCGATCATCTGGGCGAAGGCTTCGGCGTTGGCCTGCAGGGCGTCTGCCAGGGCGATCAGGTATTCGCTGCGCTGACCCAGCGACACCTCGCGCCATTGGTTGTAGCCAACCTTGGCGCGTTGCAGCGCCGCTTCCAGTGCGGCGTCGGTGTCGAAGGCATAGTGGCCGATTTGCTCGCCGGTGTACGGGTCGACGGAAATGGCATGGGTCAGGCTGCTGATCTCGCTCATGGCTTGAATCTCGTTGTTATGAATCAGTGGGCCCAGACTAGTGGTGGCGCGCTTTAATGAAAACTGAATAATAATGAGCGAAACATTCACGTTTGGAGAATGACCTGTGGACCTGGTGCAACTGGAGATCTTCAAGGCCGTGGCCGAGCACGGCAGCATCAGCGCTGCCGCCCAGCACATCCACCGGGTGCCGTCGAACCTGACCACCCGCATCAAACAGCTGGAAGAAGACCTGGGCGTCGAGCTGTTCATCCGCGAGAAGAGCCGCCTGCGCCTGTCGCCGGCCGGCTGGAACTTCCTCGAATACACCCGGCGCATCCTCGACCTGGTGCACGAGGCGCGGCTGACCGTGGCGGGGGAGGACCCGCAGGGCACGTTCGCCCTGGGGTCGTTGGAGAGTACGGCGGCGGTGCGCATTCCGGCGCTGCTGGCGGCCTATAACCAGCGCTACCCCAAGGTCGACCTGGACCTGTCCACCGGCCCTTCGGGAACGATGCTCGAAGGCGTGCTGTCCGGGCGCCTGGTGGCGGCGTTCGTCGATGGCCCGGTGCTGCATCCGACGCTCGAAGGCATGCCGGTGTTCGAGGAAGAGATGATGGTGATCGCGCCACTGCACCATCCGCCGGTCACCCGTGCCCACGACGTCAACGGTGCGAGCATCTACGCCTTTCGCGCCAATTGCTCGTACCGCCATCACTTCGAGAGTTGGTTCGTCCACGACCAGGCGGTGCCCGGCAAGATCCACGAGATGGAGTCGTACCACGGCATGCTCGCCTGCGTCAGCGCGGGGGCGGGACTGGCGATGATGCCGCGCAGCATGCTCGACAACATGCCCGGTTGCAGCACGGTGAGCGCCTGGCCGATGGCCGAGGACTTCCGCTACCTGAAGACCTGGCTGGTGTGGCGGCGGGGTACGGTGTCGCGAAGCCTGAGCATGTTCATCAAACTGCTGGAAGAGCGTCGCGACACCTGACGGGTAGGTTATCGATCAGGCCGCAGCGGCGAGCTTAGCGCTCACCTGGCGGCGACGGTACGCGCTGTCACGGCTGGCGAGCCAGCAGTACAGCGGCGAAGTGACCGCCAGGCCCACCAGCCACGAAAGGTCGGCGCCGTTGATGTACTCGGACACCGGCCCCACGTACAGCGGCGTGTTCATGAACGGGATCTGCACCACGATGCCCACGGCGTAGGCGATCAGCGCCTGAGGGTTGTAGCGGCCGTAGATACCGCCATCGACCTTGAAGATCGACTGGATGTCGTAGTCACCCTTGTGGATGACGTAGAAGTCGATCAGGTTGATCGCCGTCCACGGCACCAGTACTACCAGCAGCACCAGCACCATGTCGACGAAGTGGCCGATGAAGTCCGCCGAGGCGAACACCGCCACCACGCAGCAGGCGGCCAGCACCAACAGCGACAGCACGGCGCGGCTCTTGGCGGTGGGGATCCAGCGGTAGGCGAAGGTCTGCACCAGGGTGATGATCGACAGCACCGCGCCATACAGGTTGAGGGCGTTGTGGCTGATCACGCTGAGCAGGAACAGCACCAGCATGACCGGGCCAAGGGTGCCGGTGGCCAGCTTGACCGCGTCCATGGTGTCCATGCCCGCCGGGATCGCCAGCACCGCCACGGCGCCGAAGATGAACGACAGGCTCGAGCCCAGCGCCGAACCGAGGTAGGTGGTCCAGAAGGTCGAAGACACCTTCACGTCGGCTGGCAGGTAGCGCGAGTAGTCCGACACGTAGGGGGCAAAGGCGATCTGCCACAGCGCCGCCAGCGACACGGTGGCCAGCCAGCCGGCCAGGTTGAAGCCGCCGCGGGTAAGGAAGTCGTCGCTCTGCACATGGCTGAAGATGTAGCCAAAGCCGACCACGATGCCGATGCCCAGCACCCAGGTGCCGATCCGGTTGAGCACGTGGATGAAGCGGTAGCCGATGATGCCGATGATGCCCGAGCCCAGCGCACCGACAACGATGCCCACCGACACCGGCACGGACTCGACCACGCCGTGCAACGACTTGCCGGCCAGCACGATGTTGGAGGCGAAGAAGCCGATGTACATCAGCCCGGCGATCACCACCACCAGCAGCGCGCCGAGCGAGCCGAACTGGGCGCGGCTCTGGATCATTTGCGGGATGCCCATTTGCGGGCCCTGGGCCGAGTGCAGCGCCATCAGCACGCCGCCGAGCAGGTGGCCGACCAGGATGGCGACCACGCCCCAGACCAGGTTGAGGTGGAACAACTGCACGCCGAGCGCGCCGGTGACGATGGGCAACGGCGCGATGTTGCCGCCGAACCACAGTGTGAACAGATCCCTTACCTTTCCATGGCGGTCTTGCGGCGGCACGTAGCCGATCGTGTGTTTCTCGATGAGGGGTGCCGAGTTGGCTGCACTGGTCATGACTGACTCCAAGGCAAGGAGGGGCAACTGCAGGTGCCCAGGGGCGTGCCGACAACGGGCGACGCGTTCTTGTTGGAGCGATGATGGCGGGCGGGCGGAGAAGGGGAAATTAGTAAATTTGTGCTCATGAACCTTAAAAAAGCTAAGGCCGGCAGATGGTTAGGCGGGTAAGGCGCGTGGAACCCGGTGTCGGGGCCGCTGTGTCTGGTCAGTGGCGGCCTTTCGCGGGTAAACCCGCTCCCACAGTGTTAGCGGTGTACCTGTGGGAGCGGGTTTACCCGCGAAGGCGCCGGCACTGGTAGAGAAACCGATGTGCCTACATCGGCAACAAGCGGTCCTGGATCACCTCTTTCATCACCAGCGTGGAACTGAGCCGTTTCACATTGGGGATGCTGGTCAGCTGTTCGTCATACAGCTTCTGGAACGCCGGCAGGTCCTTGGTCACCACATGCAGCAGGTAGTCCGGATCACCGAACAGCCGCTGGGCCTCGACGATCTGCGGGATCTGTGAAACCGCCGCCTCGAAGTCCGCCACCGGCTGGCGCGTTACTTCACGCAGGGTGACGAACACCAGCGCGGCAAAGTTCAGGCCCAAGGCGCTGGGGGCCAGGCGGGCGTGGTAGCCGAGGATGGCGCCGGACTCTTCCAGCGCCTTGAGCCGGCGGTGGCAGGGCGACAGGCTCAGGCCCACGCGCTCGGCCAGTTCGGTCACCGACAGGCGCCCATCTTTTTGCAGCTCGGCAAGGATCTTTCGGTCGGTTCGGTCCATGAGGGGAGAATCTTCCAGCGAATTGGTTTGAATGGGGAATATACGAAAGAAAATCCCCGGGCGATATCCGTAATCTTGCTTCCAACGAAACCTGTGTGGAAGGAAGACTTAAAGTGACCATGAGTGTGTTGGCGGCGTTCTGGGCCGTGTCGTTGCTGTTCGTGATCACCCCCGGGGCCGATTGGGCCTATGCCATTTCGGCGGGCATGCGCGGGCGCTGGGTGGTGCCGGCGGTGGCGGGGATGCTCTCGGGGCATTTTCTGGTGACGCTGATCGTGGCCGCCGGGGTTGGCAGCCTGATCGCCGGGCACCCGCTGGCACTGACCTTGCTGACCCTGGCGGGCTGCGTTTACCTGCTGTGGCTGGGCGGCAACCTGCTGCTGCGCCCGGCGGTGCCCGAAGCCGGGGAGGGTGGCTTGACGGACTCCGGGTCGCGCTGGGCATTCAAGGGCTTTTGCGTGAGCGGGCTCAATCCCAAGGTGTTCCTGTTGTTCCTGGCGCTGTTGCCGCAGTTCACCGACCCGCAGGCAAGTTGGCCGGTGTGGTTGCAGATCCTGCTGCTGGGGCTGGTGCACCTGGCCAGCTCGCTGGTGGTGTACCTGATGGTGGGGTATAGCGCCAAGGCCGTGCTGCGCACCCGGCCGGCGGCGGCGCAGGTGGTCGGGCGGTTGTCGGGGATGGTGATGATCGTAATTGCGCTGGGGTTAGTTGCCGGGCAGATGCCTTGAAGCCCGCACTATCCCTGTAGGAGCGGCCTTGTGCCGCGAAAGGGCTGCGTAGCAGCCCCAGGATCTCAGCATCAATGCATAAACCGCTGGGGCTGCTCTGCAGCCCTTTCGCGGCACAAGGCCGCTCCTACAAAGGCCAGGTCAGGGCTTCAGATTGTCGGTATTCGTGCAGCCACCTGTTGCATCTCCACCCCATCGAGCAGCGCCTCAACCACCGCCTTGGCGGCATCGAGCCCGTGGTCATTGGCCAGCAGCAGGTCGTGGCAAGTGCCGCTCGCCAGCTCCATCGCCTTGAGGTTGGTCGCGAACGCACCCTTGAGCAGGGTGGACAGGTGCACCAGCGCATCCTCGAAATCGACGCCTTCACGCACTGCAAACAAAGAAGG
Source organism: Pseudomonas sp. UFMG81 (assembly GCF_015354575.1). GTDB lineage: Bacteria > Pseudomonadota > Gammaproteobacteria > Pseudomonadales > Pseudomonadaceae > Aquipseudomonas. The sequence goes on along the minus strand of NZ_JACAFQ010000006.1, from coordinate 83,152 downwards.
GTGGCTGCATTCGCAGTTGCCGAAGCTGGAGTGCGCCGTGGTGGCGCGGGACGGGGGATCGGGTAAGCCTTTTGTCATTGTGTCGCTCCTTGACTCAATGGAGCCGCCACTCGACGTGACCAAACGAAGGGGTGGCGACTGTGCGCGGGTTGGTCAACCGGGAATCAAGGAAACCGGCGCGCACGAAGGCGCCCCACGCACAGCCGCCATAAAACAAGACAGCAGGCACAAAAAAAGCGCCAACTGAATCGCATTGCGGGCGCTTGTGCGCCTTGATGTTCGCGGGTGACCAAACCCGGCCGCTGGACTTACAGCAGCGCGCAGAGGTTACCGGGCTCAGGGAAGCGTTTCAAGGCGCGATCATGTGCGGATACACTTCGCCCACCCATACCCACAAGGACGTCCACCATGCCCGAACCCACCAACCTGCTGGCCTTCGCCCTGATCTGCCTGGGCATGGTCCTGACCCCCGGCCCGAACATGATCTACCTGATCTCCCGCTCGATCTGCCAGGGGCGGGGCGCCGGGCTGATCTCGCTGGGCGGCGTGGCCTTGGGCTTCGTCATCTATATGCTGTGCGCCGCATTGGGCATCACCGCGCTGGTGATGGCGGTGCCGCTGGCCTACGACGCCTTGCGCATCGCCGGTGCCCTGTACCTGCTGTACCTGGCCTGGCAGGCGCTGCGCCCCGGTGGCCGGTCGCCGTTCCAGGTGCGCGAGCTGCCGGCGGACAGCCCGCGGCGGTTGTTCGGCATGGGCCTTTTGACCAGCCTGCTCAACCCCAAGATCGCGGTGATGTACCTGTCGCTGATGCCGCAGTTCATCGAGCCGGGCCACGGCAGTGTGCTGGCGCAGTCGCTGGTGCTGGGCGGTACGCAGATCGCCATCAGCGTATCGGTCAATGCCCTGATCGCGGTCATGGCCGGCTCCATTGCCGTGTTCCTCGCTGGCCGGCCGCTGTGGCAGCAGGTGCAGCGCTGGCTGATGGGCACCGTGCTGGCGGGGCTGGCGGTGCGCATGCTGACCGAGGGCCGGCGCTGATCGCACAATCTGCGAGGGCCGATGGAACGTCTGTGGGCGGCTGATTTCATAACCTGTGACGGATGGCGATTTGCCTGATACCACTGACGGTTGGCCCCTATGAAATCAGTCCGGAACACACGGGCGCACAACAGCGACAGCATGCCGGGCTTCCTGCTCGGCGGCGATGAGGTCAGCCGCCTGCTCAGGGGGATGGACTGGGCTGGCTCGCCATTGGGCCAGCCGCACGGCTGGTCGCCCGGCCTGAAGGCGATCATGACCACGCTGCTCACGGCCCAGGCGCAGATCGTGCTGTTCTGGGGCCCGGAGTACATTGCGCTGTACAACGATGCCTACGGCCCAAGCATCGGCAGCAAGCACCCAGGTGCCCTGGGCCGCCCCGGGCATGAGCACTGGAGCGAGCTGTGGGATGACCTGGAACCCTTGCTGCACGGGGTGCGCGAAACCGGCCAGACCTTCTCGGCCAAGGACCGCCCTTTTTATATCGAACGTAAGGAGCAGGGCGAGACGGCCTATTTCGACCTGTCCTATTCCGCCGTGCGTGAAGCCGATGGCAGCGTGGGCGGCGTGTTGTGCATCGTCAACGAGACCACTGAGCGGGTGCTGTTGCAGCGCCGCCAGGCGTTCCTGCTGGAGTTGGGCCAGGACCTCACAGGCCTTGGCCAGGCCGAGCGTATAGAGGCCCATACCATCCGCCGGCTGGCTGAAGCCTTGGGCGCGGCGCGTGTCTACTTTGGCGAGGACCTGGGTGATGGCGAGCGTTTTCGCATTGGCCACGAATGGTGTGAGGGCCTTTCTCCGATGCTCGGCGCGCACCCCTACGCCGGCTTCGGTGCGACCCTGCATGCATCGCTGCTGGCTGGGCAACGGGTGCAGCACGCCTATGCCGCGCGTGAGGCCAGGCCCAAGCACTTGAGCGGGCTCAGCGGCACCTTGCATGTGCCGGTGCTGCGCGCCGAACGGCTGGAGGCCATGCTCGCGGTGTACTTCCACAGCCCGCGGGCGATCAGCGAGGATGAATGCCAGCTGGTGGAAACCACCGCCAAGCAAGCCTGGGCGGCGATCACCCATGCCCGTGCCGAGCGCGCCCTGCACATGCTCAACGAAAACCTCGAGGAGCGGGTGGCAGGCATGCTCGCCCAGCGCGAGACGGCCATGCGGCAACTGCACGAGGCGCGCAAGCTGGAGATGATCGGCCAGCTCACCGGCGGCATTGCCCACGACCTCAACAACATGCTCACCCCGATCATCGCTTCGCTCGAGTTGTTGCGCCGCCAGCCAGAGCCGGCGAGGGCGGCGCGCCTGATCGACGGTGGCCTGCAGGCCGCCGAGCGGGCACGTAATCTGGTGGGCCGACTGCTCAGTTTCGCCCGGCGGCAGATCCTGATGCCCCAGCCGGTGTCGTTGGCGTTCCTGGTGGATGACATGCACGAACTGATAGCGCGTTCGTTAGGGCCGACTATCGTGGTGCAGGTGCGTATCGATGCTGAGCTGCCGACCGTCATGGTCGACCCGAACCAGCTGGAGCTGGCGGTGCTCAACCTGGTGATCAACGCCCGTGACGCGATGGCCGCCGGCGGCCAGTTGAACATTGCCGCAGGCCTGGACCATGCCGGCCCTGACCGGCCCGAGGGGGTGCCCGCCGGGCAGGTCTGGCTGCAGGTCACCGATACCGGGTGTGGCATGAGCGAAGATGTACTTGGGCATTGCACCGAGCCTTTCTATTCGACCAAGGGCGTGGGCAAGGGAACCGGGCTGGGTTTGCCCATGGTGCAGGGCCTGGCGCTGCAATCCGGAGGCGGCTTCAGCATCACTTCGTCGCCCGATGCTGGGACCTCGGCGACGGTATGGCTACCGGTCAGCGATGCCCCTAATCCGCGGCCTCACAAAGTGCTTGAGCAGGCGCCCCGGCCACAGGGCAAGCTACAGGTGTTGCTGGTGGACGACGAGCCGCTGGTGCGCCAGGCCACGTTGCTGCAACTGCGCGAGCTGGGGTGCGAGGTGATCGAGGTGGACAGTGCGGCACAGGCGCTGGCACAGCTGGACCAAGGGCTGGTGCCGGATGTGCTGCTGACCGACCACGTCATGGCTGACATGACCGGGGTGCGTTGTGCCCAGCTAGCGCGTGAGCGGCTGCCCGACCTGCCGGTGCTGATCATCACCGGTTACGCCAACCTCTCGCCCCGTGAACTGCATGGTTTCGAGGTGCTGCGCAAACCCTTTGGCCAGGACGAACTGGCGCTGAGCCTGGCCAGCTTGCTGGCCGCACGGGATTGAAACCGCCCGGCGCAAGGCCGGGCGTATACAGGGTCAGTCCTGGACCAGGCGCCCGCTCTTGTACTGCATGGCCACCGCTGGCGCCGGCTTGGCGCTGCCGGTTTCCAGCCATTGGCGCATGCGGCTGGCGTCGGCGAAGTGGGTGTACTTGCCGTAGGCGTCGAGGATGACCATCGCTACCGGGCGGTTGTCCATCTTGGTCAACAGCACCAGGCAGTGGCCGGCTTCGTTGGTGAAGCCGGTCTTGGTCAGCTTGATGTCCCAGTTGGGTTTGTTCACCAGGTGGTCGGTGTTACGGAAGCCCAGGGTGTAGTTGGGCTTGCGGAACGCCACGGTCTTTTCCCGGGTGGTCGACAAGTCGCTCAGCTGCGGGTAGGCGCGCGATGCCTTGAGCAACTTGACCAGGTCCTGGGCGGTGGACACGTTCAACGTCGACAGGCCGGTGGGTTCGACATAGCGCGTGCGGCTCATGCCCAGGCTGCGGGCCTTGGCGTTCATCGCCTTGATGAAGGCGCCGTAGCCGCCCGGGTAGTGGTTGGCCAGGGTGGTGGCGGCGCGGTTCTCGGAGGACATCAGGGTGATCAGCAGCGTCTCCCGACGGCTGAGTTCGCTGCCCAGGCGCACCCGCGAGTACACGCCCTTCATCTCCGGGTTGTTGGCGATGGTCATGGTCAGCATTTCGTCCATGGGCAGCTTGGCGTCGAGCACGACCATCGCGGTCATCAGCTTGGTGACCGAGGCGATGGGGCGCACGCGATCGGCGTGGCTGGCGTACAGCTCCTGGTTGGTGTTGAGGTCGATCAGCAGGGCGCTGCCAGAGGCCAGGTGCAATTTGCTCGGGTCACGCTGGACCTTCGCCTGGGGAGGTTGTGCAGCAGCGGTCGACGGGAGGGTCGCGGTACCTGTGAGCAACAGCAGCAGGCTGAGGATGGACAGGGAAGTTTTCACGTTGAGGCTCACTAAATGTTGGTATGTCGTTGGCTGTGCAAGGGTTTTCCCCCAAAAAACCGATGCATTGTGGAGTATGGCCTAGCGGCTGTCGATTGCTCGTTGAGGGGACCCCGAGAAATGAAAAAAGCTTCATGCTGGAACGGTTCCGCGACGACCGTCCGTCGTTTCGAGCAGGCAAAAAAAGCCCGCCGAAGCGGCGGGCGAGAAGAGGCGTAAGGGAGCAACGCACAACAACAGATTCGGTTCAGGCGATAAAGCGGGTGTCGAGCAGCTGGTCGGCCATGGCCTGCGCCGACGAGCGGGTGGCCAGAGGGCCGCTGATGGCTTCACCGTTGCGCATCAGGTACCAGCAGGCCAGCAGGCCTTGCTCACGTAAGCTGGCCGGGACGGCGCTGCCAACGACGGACATGATCTGGATGGGGGCCATGGGGGATCTCCTGTGAAACATGGCCCCACATTACGCAGACGCCTTGAAGGTTTGAAATCAATGGTCTCGATAGTGGTCATTGATTTCGTCAACTGTACTGCCTACCAGCGCGGCGGGCCGTAGTACACCGGCGGTGGGCCGTAGTAGCGGCGATACACCGGCGGTGGCGGCGCGGGCACGTAGCGCTCGACTACATAGGGTTGGTAGTACACCGGCGGTGGCGGTGCCTGCACGTAGACCGGTGGTGGCGGCCCGTAGTAGGCGGGCTGGCGTTCGACATACACGGTGCGGTCGTGCCCGCCCGAGACGGCCGCGCCGACCACCGCGCCCACTACCGCGGCGCCGATCACCGGCCCCGGGCCATACCAGCCGCCACCGTGGGCGGATGCCTGCCCGCTGATGGCCAATGCACCGACCAGCAGGGCGATTCCGGGGATCAAACGCTTCATGGCGAACACCTCGCAAGGCAACCCCACGCTTGGGGCCTGCTTACTATGACCCCGTGGCGTGTCAACTGAGCGCAGGGGAAGGGTAAAGGTTGTGTAAGGGGCGATCGACGGTGGTCTCTGGTACGCTCGGTCAATCGTTTCAGCCAGCGCATGAGGAGCGGCTATGAGCATCCCCCCGAGCAGAGACACCGTGCTGTGCATTTCCCTGGCCGGACGCCCCGGCACCTTTGGCGTTCGCTTTCACAATCACCTCTACCAGCAGTTGGGCCTGGACTACTACTACAAGGCCATGACCACTCAGGACCTGCCCGGCGCCGTGGCCGGCATCCGTGCCTTGGGTATCCGTGGCTGCGGGGTGTCGATGCCCTACAAGGAAGCCTGCATGGCGCTGGTGGACGAGGTCGACCCGTCGGCGGCGGCGATCGAGTCGGTCAACACCTTGGTCAATACCGATGGGCATCTCAAGGCCTACAACACTGACTACCTGGCGGTGCGCCAGTTGCTGGCGCAGCACCGGGTCGACCCGGCTACGGCCTTTGCCCTGCGCGGCAGTGGCGGTATGGCCAAGGCCGTGGCCAGTGCGCTGCGCGATGCGGGATTTGCCGACGGCACGATCGTCGCACGCAACGAACAGGCCGGGCGCCAATTGGCAGATGTGTGTGGCTATCGCTGGTTGCCCGAGCTGGGCGACCGCTGCCCGCCAATGCTGATCAACGTCACGCCGATCGGCATGGCCGGCGGGCCGGAGGCCGAGCAGTTGGCGTTTGCCGAAACCGCGATCGCTGCGGCTGAACGGGTGTTCGACGTGGTGGCGATGCCCGCGCGCACGCCGTTGATCCGCGCCGCCGAGGCGCTGGGCAAGCCGGTGATCACTGGTTTGGAGGTGATTGCCTTGCAGGCGTTGGAACAGTTCGTCTTGTATACCGGCGTGCGGCCGACGGACGAGCAGGTGGCGGCTGCGGTGGCGTTCGCCCGCAATGGGTGAAGGCCGCACTTAAGGTTTGCACACCCCCTGTAGGAGCGGCCTTGTGTCACGAAAGGGCCGCAAAGCGGCCCTAGGACTCAAGTACGCCTCAAGACTGCCGGGGCCGCTGCGCGGCCCTTTCCGGCCGGTCCGGCGCCCCGGCAAGGCCGCTCTTACAGAGGCTGGTCTCACAGAACGCGCGGCGGCTCTCCCAGCCTCAAATCACCTTATGCCCTTGGTCCAACTGCTGGTCAACCAACGCCCTCCCATGGGCCAGGGACACATGCTGGGCGTTCTCCAGATCGGAGAAGAACTTCATCGGCATCGAATAACGTCGGCTGGTATGGCCTTGCGGGTCGGTGATCAGGCACCCGGCGGCGTAGGGCAGGGGGGAGTCGGGGTGGGGCATCACGCTGGCGGTGATGGTGTGGTCGCGGTATTCACAGTGAAGGGTTTGCATCGTCCTTACCTCGCTGTGGCTGGGAAGGGGGTTACTTCCATATACCACAGCAAGGGGCCGGGAGTTCCCGGCCCGACGAATGTGTCAGCCTTTGAGTTCGGTCGGCTGGATCACTTCGACCCAGTAGCCGTCCGGGTCCTTGACGAATGCCAGGTGGTTCATGCGGCCATCTTGCAGGCGTTTCTGGAACGGCACGTCCAGCGCCTCGAAGCGGGCGCAGGCGGCGCGTACGTCCGGTACCGAGATGCAGATGTGGCCGAAGCCGCGTGGGTCGGTGTTGCCGTTGTGGTAGGCGAACGCGGGGTCGTTCTCGGTGCCGTGGTTGTGGGTCAACTCCAGTACGCCAGGGATCGACTTCATCCACTGGTGGCGCTCGGTGTCGTCCGCCGGGATCTGTGCCGGGTCGACCAGGGCCAGGAAGTACAGGCTGAATTGCGCTTCGGGGAAATCGCGCTTGTCCACCAGGCGGAAGCCCAGCACGCGGGTGTAGAAGTCCAGCGACTTCTCGATATCCTTGACCCGCAGCATGGTGTGGTTGAAGACGAACTTGGCGGTGGCGGTATCCGGTTGGGCGGTCACGCCGGGCAGGGTTTGCAGATCGTGCAGGCTCATGGGTACTCCAGAATCAGGGCCTAAAGACAGGGGGCCATGATACGGCAGTGAGCCTTGCGCGCAAATGAAAGCGCCCTGCACGAGTGCAGGGCGCCAGTATTAGAGGCCCGCATGTGCGGGCGCGTGATGGGGTCGCTAGTCCGTTAGCTGGTTCGATACTGATACAGGCCTTGTGAAAAAAGCGTGAAGCGGGTGTCGATGTTTCATCCACGCACCCAGCTTTCCACTGTCTTGGCCCCGTATTGTTCTTTCCAGGCCTTCAGCCCGCGGTGGTTGCCGCCTTTGGTTTCGATCAGCTCGCCGGTGTGCGGGTTCTCGTAGACCTTCACCACCCGTGGCCGGCGTTGTTGCTTGACGGCTGCCGCCGGGGATTTGCTGGCGGCCTTCGGGTCGAGAATGGCGATGATGTCGCGCAGGCTCTTGTCATAGCTTTTCATCAGGCCGACTAGTTTCTGCTCGAATTCGATTTCGCGTTTGAGGCCGGCATCCTTTTTCATCGCTTCCAGTTGTGCCAACTGTTCTTGAAGCGCTTTTTCGGCAGCACGAAACTCTGCAAGTCTGGACACTGTCTTCACTCCTGTAAGTCTGCCGTGGCATGACGTGACGAACATGAAAGCTTGCATGGGACGCCGGCCACGCGGTGGGGGACTGCTGTTCGCTGACAACGAGTGTAGTAGTCACTTGCGATAGGGTAAACAGCAAACTTTCTATCAGTTGGCCGGGAACTTTGATGGTTTTGCGCAACTGTTTCGAAACTTCCTTTGCCAATGCCTTAGACCATGGTCCCATGGTGCATGGCAGAGCGGTTGCGGCAAAATTGGCGATGATGGTCGAGATGCGCTCGATCGTTGCGTAGTGCCGGTGCAGATGACCGCCCGGATTGTGTTTCGCCTTACTTTGGATGTTCCCTCGCATGTTTGCCCCTTTCCCTCTCGCCCCTGGGCGCAGTGTTGCCGGCCTGTTGTTGCTGTGCGCCGGTATCAGTGCCCAGGCTGCCGGTTTTCTTGAAGACAGCAGTGCCAAGCTCGAAGCACGCAATGTCTATTTCAACCGTGATTTTCGTGACGGCCACAGCAGTTCCAGCCAGGGTGCGTCTAAACGAGAAGAGTGGGCGCAGGGGTTCATCCTCAATGTCCAGTCCGGTTATACCCAGGGGCCGGTTGGCTTTGGTGTGGATGCGCTGGGCATGGTCGGTTTCAAACTGGACTCCAGCCCCGCCGACAGTAATAGCGGCCTGTTGCCGTCATCCGGGCATGATCCACGGCGCTCCGCCGACCAGTACGCCAAGATGGGGATCGCCGGCAAGGTGAAAGTCTCCGAAACGGTGCTCAAGTACGGCTCGATGATGCCCGATGTACCGCTACTCAAGTACAACGATGGCCGTCTGTTGCCGACCATGTTCCATGGCGCCTGGCTCACCTCTGAAGAAGTGCGTGACCTCAAGTTCACCCTGGCACGCCTGAACCAGTACACCGCGCGGGATTCCACCGACCGCCAGGACATCCGTGTGCACTGCAAGAACAAGCGCTACGCCTGCGATATCGAGGCCGATCATTTCGACCTGGGCGGTATCGACTATCGCTTCAACGACCGCGTCAGTGCCCAGTACCAAGTGTCGAAGCTGGAAAACATCTACCGCCAGCACTTCCTCGGCCTGGTCGCCAGCCAGCCGTTGGACGTCGGCACGCTATCGGCCGACCTGCGCCTGATCAAGAGCGACGACATCGGCAATGCCCGTGCCGGCCATATCGACCACCGTGCCTTCAGCGGCATGCTCGGCTACAGCCTGGGCGGCCACAAGCTAAGCGCCGGCTGGCAGCGCATGTATGGCGACAGTGCCATGCCGTACCTCGATGGCACCAACCCGTACCTGGTCAACTATGCCCAGGTCAACGACTTCGCCGCGGCCCAGGAGCGTTCCTGGCAGGTGCGCTATGACTACGACTTCAAGGCTTTGGGTGTGCCCGGCCTGACCTTCTTCACCCGCTACATCAACGGCGACAGCATCAAGGTGCCGGGCAGCAATACCGAGGGTAAAGAGTGGGAGCGCGACACCGAGCTCAAGTACCAGGTGCAGAGCGGCACGTTCAAAGATGTCAGCGTGCGCCTGCGCAACTCCACCTATCGCAGCAACTATGAAAAGTGGGCGCGCGACATGGACGAAACTCGGGTGATCGTCAGCTACAACTTCTCGGTGTTCTAAGCGCCTTTGCCAAATGCCGGTGGCCAATCGACAATGGCCGCTGGCATTCAGGCTGGGCACGTGATGAAGCAGCTTCTACTGATTGGAATCGGGCCCGGCGACCCACGCCAGGTCACCTTTGAGGCGGTCGAGGCCCTGCGCCGTGCCACGGTGTTCTTCGTGCTCGACAAGGGCGCGGACAAGGATGAGCTGGTACGCCTGCGCAGGGGTATCCTCGAGCGCTACCTGCCCGCAGGAGGCTATCGACTGGTGCAGGTCGAAGACCCGCAACGCGATGGCCAGGCGACGGACTATGTCGGCGCGGTGCGCAGCTGGCACGTACAGCGCGCCGCGCTCTACGCGCGCCTGATCGAGGATGAACTGGGTGCCGGCGATATTGGCGCATTCCTGCTGTGGGGCGAGCCTGGGCTGTACGACAGCACCTTGCGCATTCTCGAACGGGTGCGCCAGCGCGGCGTAGCCTTCGCGCTTGAGGTCATCCCCGGTATCAGCAGCATCCAGGCCCTGGCAGCCAGGCACCAGATCCCCCTCAACCGCATCGGCGAGCCGTTGACCGTGCTCCCCGGCCGGCGCCTGGGCGAGCAGGGGCGGGTGGACAATGTGGTCGTCATGTTGGACGGGCAGTGCGCGTTTGCCGCGCTGGAGGACGCTGGCCTGACGATCTACTGGGGGGCGTACCTGGGCACGCCTGACGAAATGCTGATTGCCGGACCGCTACAAACGGTCAAGGGGCGAATCCTGCGAGAGCGCGAGCAGGCGCGGCAGCGCAAGGGCTGGATCATGGATACCTACCTGTTGCGGCGCGAGGATTGAGTGCTGGGCTAGTTCGTGTGCACGCGCGTCCCCTGTAGGAGCGGCCTTGCCGGGGCGCCGGACCGGTCGGAAAGGGCCGCAGAGCGGCCCCGGCGATCGTTTGTGCTGCACAAATGGCTGGGGCTGCCATGCAGCCCTTTCGCGACACAAGGCCGCTCCTACAGGGGGTGGCGTTGTCAGCCTTCTCTCGAGCGCCGCAGCATCGCCCCGGTGAAATTGAACAGCCGTAGCTCTTCCAGTTGCCCCAGGCTGTGCTCCACGCGCCCTACCAGTGCTGCACCCTGACGCTGACGGTCAAAGCGCAAGCGCAGCAGCGGCGTACAAGCGTCCTGCGCCTGCTGCCAGGCCGCTTCGTCGCCGTACAGCGCGGCGGCTGCCTTGGCCAGGCCTTCGGCGGTCGTCTCCACAGCACCCGGCCACGGTCGCTGGCCCTGGATGCCCTCGGCACCGATCGGCGTGGTCACACTGGGCGTGCCGCAGCGCAAGGCGTCAAGCAGTTGCCCGGTGGTACCGGCGCCAAAACGCAAGGGTGCCAGGCACACTCGGGCACTGCCCATCACCGCCTGGGTATCCTCGGTCCAGCCCAACACCTCAAAGCCTTCCTCGGGCGCATGCAGGGCCATGGCCTTGGGCGACGGCCTGGCGCCGTACAGGCGCAAGCGTGCCTCTGGCAAGCGCCGACGCAGCATGGGCCAGAGGTTGTGCTTGATCCACAGCAGGGCGTCGAGGTTGGCGGCCGAGCCGAAGTTACCCAGGCTGACGAAGCCCTGACGCTCGCTGAACGGCCGTTGCGCTGCCAGCGGCTCGACGGCCGGTGGGCAGTGGTGCAGCAAATAATCGGGCACGCCAAAGCCGTTGATCAGCAGGTCGATCTCCATCTCTGTGCTGAGCAAGGACAAATCGCAGCGCCAGATGGCCGCCAATTCACGCTGGGCGGTTGCGCCGGGCGCCATCTGGCGGTACAGCTCAGGCCCCGAGGTGGCGAACAGGGCGCGAAAATCGTTGGGGTCCAGACCTTCGACCAGGCGCCGGCGCAGTAGGTGCTGACGCGCTTCGCGCAGGCTCTGCAAACCTTCGGTGAAGAGCACGCGCAGCGCCTGTGGGCAGTAACGGCCTAGTTCGGTGGCGAAGTGCTCTTCGCTGCGGTAACGGTCGAACAGCACCACGTCCACTGCCTGGCCGGCTAGCAAGCCAAGGTCATCTGCCTTGATACGGTGCTCGGCGATACCCCGCGCGGCAAGGTCGGCTTTGTGCTCGCCCGCTTCAGCGGCGCAGGCGAAGGTGACCTGCCAGCCGTGGGCAGCAACGCTTTCGAGGGTCTGCAGCAGGTGCTGCCCGGCACTACCGGCCTGCGGTTCGGGCCAGTCGAGGCTGAGTACCAGGAGATGGGGCATGTTCGAGCGCCTTGGCAAAAGGCGCTATTTAAGCATGGACGATGGGTTGCAGGCTCAAGGTGTGCCGAGAATGCTCACCACCTTCTCGCGCAACTGATCGATGCTGAACGGCTTACCGATCATGTACATGCCTTCGGGCACGTTGAAACTCTCGGCATAGCCGCTGGCGAACAGCACCGGCAGCAGTGGGCGCAATTCGCGAGCCTTCGCGGCCAGCTGTTCGCCGCGCATATCCGGCAAGCCTACATCGGTCATCAACAGTGCCAGGTTGTGCTCGGGGGCCTCGAGGATCTTCAATGCAGTTGCAGCGTTGTCCGCCTCGAGGGTGCTGTAACCCAGTTCGTCGAGCACTTCGACAATAAGCATGCGAACGATGTCGTCGTCTTCGACTACCAGAAGGTGCATGTGCGGATCCTGTTTCGCGTGTGTGGTCTCTACTCTGTGCGCGTGGCAGTGGCAGAAGTTCCCAAGCTTACCGATGCCGGCAAATAGATGGAACGATTGTCGCCCACCGCCTTCAAATACTGGCTAAATGCCCTGCCAGAACCGGCAAAGCTGGTTAGACTCGCAGTATTTCCCGGTCGGTGCGGGGCAAGGGCAGCCACCCCCACACTGTTCAATGGACTTTTTCGCTCGGGCACACACCAGATGATTCAAGCAACCGCGATGGACCAGCGCAGCTTCCGCAAACTGCTCGCCCGCAACATCGGCCTGCCCCTGGGCGTGGGGCTGCTTGGGGCCGTGGCGTTCGTCGCGGTGATCAACTACCTGCTCTCGGCCATGCAATGGGTCGAACACACCGACCTGGTGATCGGCAACGCCAACGAGGCGATCAAGCTGTCGATCGACATGGAAACCGGCATGCGCGGCTACCTGCTGGCCGGCGAGGAGCGTTTCCTCGACCCCTACGAAGTGGCCAAGCCGAAGATTTTCAGCGGCCTCGAAAGCCTGCGCTCGATGGTGGCGGACAACCCCCAGCAGGTCGACCGCATCGACCGTATCGCCGCGCTACAGCGCGAATGGAACACCTTCGGTGGCGAGATGATCGCCATGCGCCGTAGCCAGGGTGACTATCAAGGGTTGATCGGCCGCGGCCGCGGCAAGCGCCTGACCGACGAGATCCGCAAGGAGTTCGAGACCTTCATCAGCGCCGAGCAGCAACTGCGTACGGCGCGCAACGAGAAGGTCAGCAGCGTCACGATTACCGCCATCAGTGCCTTCGTCTTGTTCATCGTCGCGCTCAGCGGCTTGCTCGCCTACCTCGGGCGGCGTGACCTGTTGAACCTGTCCACCAGCTATGACGACAACCTGCGGGCGCAGAAGCTAGGCGCCGAACGGCTCGAGCACCAGAGCTGGTTGCGCACCGGGCAGACGCAATTGGCCGAGCAGGTGCTGGGCCAGCTCACCTTGCCGATGCTCGGCGACAATATCCTGCGCTTCTTTGCCAGCTACCTGGGCAGCGTGGTCGGCGCCCTGTACGTGCGCGACGAACATGGCAGCCTGGTGCGGGTGGCCAGCTATGGCCTGGATGCCGACCAGCAGGCCCGCGAGCTCGTGCTGGGCGAGCATGGCGGGCTGCTGACCCAAGCCTTGCGCCAGGGCCGCTTGCTGCGCCTGGACGACCTGCCCGAGGATTACTACCGGCTGAGTTCGGGCCTGGGCAGCGGGCTGCCGCGCAGCGGGATGCTGATGCCGGTCAGTGACGACGGGCAGATCAATGGCGTGCTCGAACTCGGCTTCCTGCGGCCACTGCAGGATCGTGACCCTGAGCTGCTGGAGCGGGTCGCCGGCAATGTCGGTATCTCCATCGAAAGCGCCCGCTATCGCCAACGCCTGCAAGAAGTGCTGGCCGAGACGCAGCAGCTCAATGAAGAACTGCAGGTACAGCAGGAAGAGCTCAAGACCGCCAACGAGGAGTTGGAGGAGCAGTCCCGCGTGCTCAAGGAGTCCCAGGCCCACCTGGAGACCCAGCAAGCGGAGCTGGAGCAGACCAACGAACAGCTGGCCGAGCGTACCGAGGCCCTTGACCGCAAGAACAGCGAGCTCAATGGCGCCCAGCAAGAGTTGCAGGCCCGCGCCGACGACCTGCAGCGCTCGAGCAAGTACAAGTCCGAGTTCCTCGCCAACATGTCCCACGAGCTGCGCACGCCGCTCAACAGTTCGCTGATCCTGGCCAAGCTGCTGGCCGAGAACGGCGAGGGCAACCTCAGCCAGGACCAGGTCAAGTTCGCCGAGTCGATCTATTCGGCCGGCAACGACCTGCTCAACCTGATCAACGACATCCTCGACATCGCCAAGGTCGAGGCCGGCAAGCTTGAGGTGCGCGCCGAGACCACGCCGGTGGAGCGCCTGGTCGAGGGCTTGCAGGGCATGTTCCGGCCGTTGGCCCAGGATAAGGGCCTGGCCTTCGAGGTACAGCTCGAACAGCCGTTGCCAGCGACCCTGTTCACCGACCGCCAGCGCCTGGAACAGATCCTCAAGAACCTGCTGTCCAACGCCATCAAGTTCACCGAGCGCGGCCAGGTCAGCCTGCGCATCAGCCACCAGCAGGGCCTGGGCATCGTGTTCGCCGTGCGTGACACCGGCATCGGCATTGCCGCCGACCAGCAGCAGGCGATCTTCGGCGCCTTCCACCAGGTCGATGGCACCAGCAACCGCCGCTATGGCGGCACGGGGTTGGGTTTGTCGATCTCGCGGGACCTGGCCCATCTGCTCGGCGGGCAGATCAGCGTCGACAGCAGCCCGGGGCAGGGCAGTGTGTTCAGCCTGATCCTGCCAGAGCACTTCGAGCCCTCGGCGCAGCAGCCCGAAGTCCACAGCCTGCGCCCGGCGGTCGACGAGTTGCCTCCAGCCCCCCAGGTTGCCGCACCGGCCAGGGTCGAGCGCCCGGCCCCGGCGTTCGCCGACGATCGCGAACGGGCGCCGTTCGGCAACCGTTGCATCCTGGTGATCGAGGACGAACCGAACTTCGCCCGCATCCTCTACGACCTGGCCCACGAACTGGGCTACAGCTGCCTGGTGGCCCACGCCGCCGACGAAGGCTTCGCCCTGGCCGCCCAGTACCTGCCCGACGCCATCCTGCTGGACATGCGCCTGCCCGACCACTCCGGGCTGACCGTGTTGCAGCGCCTCAAGGAGCAGGCCGGCACCCGGCATATCCCGGTGCACATCATCTCGGTGGAGGACCGTATCGAGGCGGCCATGCACATGGGCGCGGTCGGCTACGCGGTCAAGCCCACCAGCCGCGAGGAGCTCAAGGCGGTGTTCGCCCGCCTGGAAGACAAGCTCACGCAGAAGCTCAAGCACATCCTGCTGGTGGAAGACGACGACCTGCAGCGCGACAGCATCGCGCGCCTGATCGGCGACGACGACATCGAGATCACCGCCGTGGCCTTTGCCCAGGACGCCCTGGCGCTGCTGCGCGAGAACATCTACGACTGCATGATCATCGACCTCAAGCTGCCCGACATGCTCGGCAACGAGTTGCTCAAGCGCATGACCGCCGAGGATATCCGCAGCTTCCCGCCGGTGATCGTCTACACAGGGCGCAACCTGACCCGTGAAGAAGAGACCGATCTGCTCAAGTACTCGCGCTCGATCATCATCAAGGGCGCGCGCTCGCCCGAGCGCCTGCTCGATGAAGTGACGCTGTTCCTGCACAAGGTCGAGTCGCAGTTGTCCAACGAGCGCCAGCGCATGCTCAAGACCGCGCGCAGCCGCGACAAGGTGTTCGAGGGGCGCAAGGTGCTGCTGGTGGACGACGACGTGCGCAATATCTTCGCCCTCACCAGCGCCCTGGAGCACAAGGGTGCCATCGTCGAGATCGCCCGTAACGGGCGCGAGGCCATCGAGGCGCTCGAGGCCAACGACGACGTCGACCTGGTGCTGATGGACGTGATGATGCCGGAGATGGACGGCTATGAAGCCACCCGGCTGATCCGCCAGCAGCCGCGCTGGCGCAAGCTGCCGATCATCGCCGTGACCGCCAAGGCGATGAAGGACGACCAGCAGCGCTGCCTGCAGGCCGGCGCCAACGACTACCTGGCCAAACCGATCGACCTGGACCGCCTGTTCTCGTTGATCCGCGTGTGGCTGCCGCAACTGGAGCGAATTTGACATCTTGACCAGCGAACGCAATACCGACATCGAGATCCGGCTGCTGATCGAGGCGATCTACCTCAAGTACAGCTACGATTTTCGCGATTACTCCGGCGCTTCGATCAAGCGCCGGATCCTCCACGCCCTGCGCCAGTTCGACTGTCGCACGGTGACCGCATTGCAGGAGCGGGTGCTGCACGACCCGGGCATGTTCCTCGAACTGCTGCAGTACCTGACGATCCCGGTCAGCGAGATGTTCCGCGACCCCGGCCACTTCCTGGCGCTGCGCAACGAAGTGGTGCCGCTGCTGCGCACCTGGCCGTCGTTGAAGATCTGGATCGCCGGGTGCAGCACCGGTGAAGAGGTGTACTCCATGGCCATCCTGCTGCGCGAGGAGGGCTTGCTGGAGCGCACCATCCTGTACGCCACCGACATCAACCCGCATTCGCTGGAGCGCGCCAAGCAGGGCATCTACTCGATGCAGAGCATGCGCGAGTACGAGGAGAACTACCGCAAGGCCGGTGGTCGGCGCGATTTCACCGACTACTACACCGCCGCCTATGGCAACGCCATCATCGACAGCAGCCTGCGCGACAACGTGACCTTCGCCGACCACAGCCTGGCCACCGACAGTGTGTTTTCCGAAACGCAGCTGGTGTCGTGCCGCAATGTGCTGATCTATTTCAACAAGACCCTGCAGGACCGAGCCTTGGGGCTGTTCCACGAGTCGCTGTGCCACCGTGGTTTCCTGGTGCTGGGCAGCAAGGAGTCGGTGGACTTCTCGGCCTACGCCGACGGTTTCGAGCCGCTGGTGCGCCCCGAGCGGATCTACCGCAAGTCATGAACGGCGTGCGCGCGGTGGTGATCGGCGCCTCGGCGGGCGGTGTCATGGCACTGTTCAGCGTGCTTGGGGCACTGCCGAAGCATTTCAGCATACCGGTGCTGTGCGTGCTGCACCTGCCGGATGATCGCCACAGCCAGCTGGCCGAGGTGCTGCAGCGACGCTTGCAGCGCCCGGTGCGCGAAGCGGTGGACAAGGCGCGGATCGAGAGCGGGATGATCTATGTCGCCGGGCCTGGCTATCACCTGTCAGTGGAGCGCGACATGACGATGTCGTTGAGCCAGGAGGACCCGGTGCATTTCTCGCGGCCGGCCATCGATTACCTGTTCCAGTCGGCCGCCGACACCTATGGCGCCGGCCTGCTGGGCGTGCTGCTCACGGGGGCCAATGAAGACGGCGCCCAGGGGCTGTTGCAGATCAAACAATGCGCAGGCCGGACCGTGGTCCAGGACCCCCGCGATGCACAGGTCGCGTTGATGCCTGAGGCCGCCCTGGCCCTGCACCGCCCTGACCATATACTCCCCTTGAGCGAGATCGGACAGTTGCTCGCCACCCTGGAACCCAGCGAATGCTAAGCCATATCACCGCAAAACTGCTGATCGTCGACGATCTGCCGGAAAACCTGCTGGCATTGGACGCCCTGATAAAGGGCGATGACCGCGAGGTGCATCAGGCCCAGTCGGCCGAGCAGGCGCTGTCGTTGTTGCTCGAGCACGAGTTCGCCCTGGCCATTCTCGACGTGCAGATGCCGGGCATGAACGGCTTCGAACTGGCCGAGCTGATGCGCGGCACCGAGAAGACCCGCAGCATTCCGATCGTTTTCGTCAGCGCCGCCGGGCGCGAGATGAACTACGCCTTCAAAGGCTACGAAAGCGGCGCGGTGGACTTCTTGCACAAGCCGCTGGACACCCTGGCGGTGAAGAGCAAGGTGTCGGTGTTCGTCGACCTGTTCCGCCAGCGCAAGGCCCTGGATCGCCAGTTGCAGGCCCTGGAACAGAGCCGCACCGAGCAGGAGCAGCTGCTGGCGCAGTTGCAAGTGGCGCGTGGCGAACTGGAGCACGCGGTGCGCATGCGTGACGACTTCATGTCGATCGTCTCCCACGAAGTGCGCACGCCGCTCAATGGCCTGATCCTCGAAGCCCAACTGCGTCGTATGCACCTGTCCCGGGGCAATCTGGCAGCCTTCAGCGAGGACAAGCTCAAGGCCATGGTCGAGCGCGACGAGCGCCAGATCAACAGCCTGATCCGCCTGGTCGAGGACATGCTCGACGTGTCGCGCATCCGCACCGGCAAGCTGTCGATCCGGCCCAAGGCATTCGACCTCAGCCAGCTGGTACAGGGCCTGCTGGAAAACTTCGCCGCTCAAGCCGCTGCCCTGGGTACCCATATCGAACTGCAGTGCTGCGAGGCCCTGCAGGGGGAGTGGGATGAGTTTCGCATCGAGCAGGTGCTGGCCAACCTGCTGTCCAACGCCTTGCGCTACGGTGAGCGCAAACCGATACAGGTGCGGGTGTTCGAGGCAGGCGGCATGGCCTGCGTGCAGGTGCAGGACCACGGCATAGGCATCAGCGCGCAGCACCAGCGGCGGATCTTCCAGCAGTTCGAGCGTGTCGCCGCCCAGCAGGCCAGTGGCGGGCTGGGGTTGGGGCTGTATATTTCCGAGCAGATCGTGCTGGCCCATGGTGGGCGGATCCACGTGCAGAGCGAGGAGGGCCAAGGTGCCACCTTCAGCGTGCACTTGCCGCTACCTAAGGTTTCACAACAAAACGACCAGGCGCGGGCAACCTCTGCCTAGGGCTGGGGTCTGATGGCTATCCTGTTGAATTCGAAGGCGTTGTCATGAGCGAAGATGCACAAGATGTGGTGCTGGTGGTCGAGGACGAACCGGCGATCCGCATGATCTTGCGGGACTATCTGGCGGGCGAGGGCTACCACGTGCTGGTGGCCGAGGATGGCGAACAGGCGTTCGCCATCCTGGCCAGCAAGCCGCACCTGGACCTGATGGTCACCGACTTCCGCCTGCCGGGTGGGATCTCCGGGGTGGAGATCGCCGAGCCCGCGGTGAAACTGCGGCCGGACTTGAAGGTGATCTTCATCAGTGGCTACCCGGCCGAAATCCTCGAATCGGGCAGCCCGATCGCGCGCAAGGCGCCGATCCTGGCCAAGCCGTTCGACCTGGACACGCTGCACGAGCAGATCCAGGCCTTGTTACGCTGATTTCAGCTCAATTCGAGCCAGATCGGTGCGTGATCGGAAGGTTTTTCCATGCCGCGCAGGTCGTAGTCGACCCCGGCTGCCTTGATCCGTGGCAGTAGCCCCTGCGAGGCCATGATCAGGTCGATGCGCAGGCCGCGCTTGGGTTCGTCTTCGAAGCCACGGCTGCGGTAGTCGAACCAGCTGAAACGGTCGGCTACCTCCGGGTGCAAGTGGCGGAAGCTGTCGACCAGGCCCCAGCCCTTCAGGCGCTCCATCCATTCGCGCTCCTCGGGCAGGAAGCTGCACTTGCCGGTCTTCAGCCAGCGCTTGGCGTTGTCCGGGCCGATGCCGATGTCGCAGTCCTGGGGTGAGATGTTCATGTCGCCCATCACCAGCACCGGCTGGTGGTTCTGGAACTGGCTTTCCAGAAGTGCTTGCAGGTCGCTGTAGAAGCGTTGCTTGGCGGGGAACTTGGTGGGATGGTCGCGGCTTTCTCCCTGGGGGAAGTAGCCGTTCATCACGGTGATGGGCGTGCCATTGCGGTCGGCGAAGGTGCCCCAGATGAAGCGGCGCTGGGCGTCCTCCTCATCGCTGCTGAAACCCTTGAACAGCGACAGCGGCTTTTCCCGCGAAAGCAGGGCGACCCCGTAGTGACCCTTCTGGCCGTGGTAGTGCACGTGGTAGCCCAGCGCCTCGACGTCGGCCAGCGGGAACTGCTCGTCGCTGACTTTTGTTTCCTGCAGGCCGATCACGTCCGGCTGGTGCTTTTCGATCAGTGCCGCGAGCTGGTGCGGGCGGGCGCGCAGGCCATTGATGTTGAACGAGACGACTTTCATGGAAAGACAATCCTGGTAAAAGCTTCGGATGCTAGCTGACATCGTCCGCCACGGCCAGCGTGGCGGCCTTGGCGTGGCGCTGCTAGGGTGCTTGGGGGTGTGATTGTACGCCCATCAAGGAGGACTGCCCGCGATGCCCGACGCCACGACCACCCAGGCCCGCGTCTGCCTGCTCGACGAGGGCTATGCCCGTGAGGCGCGCTCGCTGCTGTACCACGCCTATCGCCATGAACCGACCTTCGCCTGGCTGTTCGAGGGGCAACGCCCGGGTTACGAGCAGCGCCTGCGGGTGCTGGTGCGCGAATGGTTGCGCCAGCACTTCTACCTGCAACTGCCCGCCATCGGCTTGCTGCTCGACGATCGCCTGGTGGGCCTGGCGCTGATCGTGCCGCCGCAGCGCCGCCTGGGGGTTGCCGACAGCTGGGCCTGGCGCCTGCGCATGATCCTCGGCACTGGCCTGCGCTGCACCCGACGCTACCTCGACTACCAGGCCGCGCTTGCCGGTTGCCTGCCAAGCGGGCAGGTGCATGTGCTGCCACTGCTCGGGGTGCACCCGCAGTTCCAGGGACGCCACTATGGCGAGCAGTTGTTGCAGGCCGTGCACGACTGGTGCGCGGAAGACCCAGGTACCGAGGGCGTGGTGCTGGACACGGGCAATGCTCACTACCTGGCGTTCTATGAGCGCCAGGGCTATCAGGAGATCGGTGAGGTGGCTGTAGGGCCAATCCGCGAAAGGGTGTTCTTTCATCCGAATCCTGTTTCATCCAGATCGGAAGTTATGTGACAGGCATTGACCAACGGCTCCGTTGACCGCCTGGCTCTGGTAGCATGCGCGCCATGACGTATTCAGGAAGATTCGGCTGGGGCCTGCTGTTGTTGGCCGCCAGCTCCATGGCATGGGCCCAGAGCGAATTGCTGGTCCGGGTGAAACCCGCCAACAAGGCGCTCAAGGCCAATATCGAAGGTTATATCGGCAGCCTCGGCGACCGCGATGAGGAAGCGCTGTTGCGCTTCAGTCGCGGCGCTGTGGAGCAGACGCGCAAGGCGGCCCAGGCGCTGGGCTACTATCAAGCGCGGATCGACAGCGACGTGCAGGCGTCAAGTGAAAAAGACAAGCACCCACAACTGATCATCCATGTCGAACCCGGTGAGCCGGTGCGCCTGCGCAACGTGACCGTGCGCATCGAGGGGCCGGCCAGCGAGCTCAAGGCGTTTCGCATCCCCGACAGCAAGGCGCTGCGCCCCGGCGAGCAGCTCAATCACGGGCACTATGAGGATGCCAAGCGGCTGATCCAGAACCAGGCGTCGCGCTACGGTTTCTTCAGTGGCCGCTTCGAGCGCCAGCGCCTGGCGGTCGACCCCCAGGCTGGGGTGGCCGACATCGAACTCATCTATCAAAGCGGCCCTCGCTATCACCTGGGCGCGGTGAGCTTCGGCGGCGATACGCCGCTGGACAACGACCTGCTGCAACGCATGGTGGGGTTCAAACCCGGCACCCCCTACGACTCCGAACTGATCGCCGAACTCAACAACGACCTGCAATCGAGCGGTTACTTCGAGGGTGTGCGGGTGGATGCGGCACCCACCGCCGCAGTGGGCCAGGAAATTCCGGTACAGGTCCAGCTCGATTCCCGCAAACCGCGCACCCTGGGCCTGGGCCTGGGCTTCTCGACCGACGTCGGCCCGCGCGCCAAGGCCAACTGGACCCGGCACTGGGTCAACCCCCAGGGTCACAGCTACGGCTGGGAAACCGAGCTGTCGGCGCCGCGGCAGAACGTCGGGCTGTGGTACGACATCCCCCTCGACCCGCCATTGACCGACAAGCTGCGTTTCGCCGGTGGCTACCAGAACGAAGAAATCGCTGGCACCGACACCCTGAGCAAGCTGCTCACCGTGGGCCCTGAGTGGCACAGCAAGCTGCCCAGCGGCTGGCAGCGGGTGATTTCGCTGAAGTACCAGCGCGAGGAATACCGCTTGGGCGACGATTCGGGGCTGAGCAACCTGCTGATGCCCGGCGTGAGCTTCAACTATTTGCGCAGCGACAACCGTATCGACCCGCACAATGGCTACCGCTTGCAGTTCGACTTCAAGGTGGCAAAGGAAGGATTGGGCTCGGACACTGACCTGTTGTACGGCAACGTGCTGCTCAAGGGCCTGACGACCCTGGGTCAAAACCACCGCCTGCTTGGCCGTGTGCAGTTCGGCGGCAGCGCCACCCACGGCTACCAGCAGAACATCCCGCCCTCGCTGCGCTTCTTCGCCGGTGGCGACCAGAGCGTGCGCGGCTACGACTACCAGTCATTGTCGCCCGAGAACAACAAGGGTGACCGCATCGGCGGCCGCTACCTGGTGGCCGGCAGTGCCGAGTACCAGTACTCGATCGCCGAAAAATGGCGGGTGGCTACCTTCGTCGACCAGGGCAACTCGTTCAATTC
Source organism: Pseudomonas sp. UFMG81 (assembly GCF_015354575.1). GTDB lineage: Bacteria > Pseudomonadota > Gammaproteobacteria > Pseudomonadales > Pseudomonadaceae > Aquipseudomonas. The sequence goes on along the minus strand of NZ_JACAFQ010000006.1, from coordinate 61,155 downwards.
GCTGGAACTGCCCAGCCTCAAGACCGGCGTCGGTATCGGCGTGCGCTGGGTGTCACCGGTTGGGCCATTGCGCCTGGACCTGGCCCGGGCGCTGGATGACGACGGTGGTTATCGCTTGCACTTCTCCATGGGGCCCGAGCTGTGATGCGTGTGTTCAGATCCATCCTGCTGGCCGTTGCCGCCCTGTTGCTGCTGATCGCCCTGGCGTTGGCCCTGGTGCTGGGCACACAGGCCGGCAGCCGCTGGCTGCTGGGGATGGTGCCAGGGCTTGAAACCCGTGATTTCGAGGGGCGTCTGGGCAGTAGTTGGCAGGCCAGTCATCTGCGCTGGGCCGACGGTCAAAACCGGGTCGAGCTGCAAGCGCCGCGATTGGCCTGGTCGCCAGCCTGCCTGTTGCGCGGCACCTTGTGCATCGAGCGCCTGCAAGCCGAACGTATCGACATGGCCTTCGCCCCCAGCGCAAGCGAACCCGACAGCGGCCCGTTGCAACTGCCGGCGCTGAGCCTGCCATTGGCCATCGAACTGGGTGAAGTCAAAGTCGGCCAGGTGCGGCTCGATGGCGACGCGCTGCTGGGTAATTTGCAGCTGGCCGCGCACTGGACCGCTACCGGGCTGCGTGTCGACAGCCTGCAATTGCAACGCGATGACCTGCGCCTTGAGCTGCAGGGCGACTTGCAACCGCAAGGCGACTGGCCCGTGCAGCTGCAAGGCACTGTGCAATTGCCGGCCGTGGACGGTCAGCCCTGGCAACTGGCGTTGAACGCCAAGGGCGAATTGCAAAAGACCCTCACGCTGGAGGCCACCAGCAGTGGCTACCTCGATGCCCGACTCGATGGCGAGTTGCAGGCACTGGCCGAGCACTTGCCCGCCAAGCTGAGCCTGCGGTCCGAGGCGTTCAAGCCCGCAGGCGAGCTGCCGGACACCTTGCAGCTGAATCAGCTCAAGCTGGACGCCCAGGGCGACCTGCTCAAGGGTTACCAGTTGTCCGGCGTGGCCACGTTGCCGGCCGAACAGGGCCCGGTAGGCCTGGTGCTGGCCGGCAAGGTGGACGCCAAGGGTGCACGGCTCGACGCCCTAGACCTCACTGCCAGCGACACCCAGCGGGTCAAGTTGCAGGCCAGTGCCGACTGGCAGCAGGGTTTGAGCGCCGAGGCCAGCATCGACTGGCTCGACTTCCCCTGGCTGCGCCTGTATCCGCTCGAGCAACCACCACAGGTGACCCTCAAACGCTTCAACGCCCAGGTGCAATACCGCGATGGCAGCTACCAGGGGGCGTTTAACGGTGACCTGGATGGCCCGGCCGGCGCCTTCACGGTTGCCAGCCCGTTCGAGGGTGACCTTGGCCAGGTGCGCCTGGGGCAGTTGGCCCTGAGCGCGGGGCAGGGCAAGGCCACCGGCAGCGTCGCCCTGCGTTTCGCCGATACCCTGGCCTGGGACGTGGACCTGCAATTGGCGGCCCTCGACCCGGCCTACTGGCTGGCCGAACTGCCTGGCACCCTGGCCGGCCCGCTGCGCAGCCAAGGCGAGCTCAAGCACGAGCAGCTACAACTCAAGGCGCAGCTGGACCTCAAGGGGCGCCTGCGCGGCCAGCCGGCCGTGCTCAAGGTCGATGCCGACGGCAAGGGTGATAAATGGACCCTGGGCAGCCTCGCGGTGCAGCTAGGCGACAACCGCATCAACGGCAGTGGCAGCTTGCAGCAACGCCTGGCCGGGCGGGTCGACCTCGACCTGCCGCGGCTCGGCCAGCTGTGGCCGCAGTTGCAGGGCCAGGTCAAGGGGCGCCTGGACCTGGCCGGCACCCTGGCCGCCCCCCAGGGCAGCCTCACCCTGCAAGGGCAGCAGTTGGCCCAGGCGGACAACCGCGTGCAGCGCCTGGACCTCGAGGCGCGTCTGGACAGCGCCCAGCGCGGGCAGGTGGCCCTCAAGGCCGGCAACATCCGCCTGGGCGACACCGCCCTGGGCAACCTTGACGTGCAGGGCAAGGGCGACATTCGCCAGCAAGCGGCGACCCTGGCCCTCGCGGGCCCGCAACTCAAGCTCAATCTCGGCGTCGATGGCACCTTGAACAAGGGTGACTGGCGCGGCCGCCTGGCCAGCGGGCGGATCCAGGCCGGCGGCCAGGACTGGCAGTTGCAGGCTCCGGCACGCCTGCAACGCCTGGCCAGCGGCCAGCTGGACTTCGGCGCCCATTGCTGGCGCTCCGGTCAGGCCAGCCTGTGCGGTGAGGACCAGCGCCTGGCACCCGAGCCGCGCCTGCGCTACCACCTCAAGCAGTTCCCGCTGGACAGCCTGGCGCAGTGGCTGCCCAAGGATTTCGCCTGGCAGGGGCTGCTCAATGCCGACATCAACCTCGACATGCCCGCCAGCGGCCCGAAGGGCAGCATCCGCATCGACGCCAGCGGCGGCACCCTGCGGGTGCGTGACAAGGATCGCTGGGTCGATTTCCCCTATCAGGTGCTACGCCTGGACAGCACCTTGGCGCCGCGCCGGGTCGACACCCGCCTGGACTTCCAGGGTGAGCGCCTGGGCGCGCTGACCCTGAACACCCGCATCGATCCACTGGGGTGCGACAAGCCGTTGTCCGGTGATTTCCGCCTGGCTGGGCTGCAGCTGTCGGTGGCGCGGCCCTTCCTGCCCATGGTCGAACGCCTGGCCGGCCAGCTCGATGGCAGTGGGCGGCTGTCCGGCAGCCTGCTGGCCCCTCAGGTCGAAGGCAACCTGGCCCTCAGCGGTGGCGAGGTCGGAGGCGCCGAATTGCCGGTGAGTGTCGAGGGGTTGTCGCTGCAAGCGCTCATTGCTGGCGAGCAGGTACGGCTCAAGGGCGACTGGCGCAGTGGCAACGCTGGGCGCGGCACCCTTGAAGGGCAGATGACCTGGGGCCAGGCCCTGGCCATGGACCTGCAACTGAAGGGGCAGCAACTGCCGGTGACGGTCGAGCCTTACGCGGTACTGGAGGTGGCGCCGGACCTGACCCTTCGCCTGGCAGGCGACAAGCTGGCGGTCACCGGCAAGGTGCTGGTGCCCAAGGGCAAGATAACCGTGCGCGAGCTGCCGCCCTCGACTGTGCAGGTGTCGGACGACACGGTGATCGTCGGCCACCAGACCGAAGCGGGCAAGCCACCCATGGCGGTGGCGATGGACATCGATGTCGAGGTGGGGCGGGACAAGTTGTCGTTCAGTGGCTTTGGCCTGACGGCCAACTTGCTGGGGCACGTGCACATTGGCGACAACCTCGATACCCGGGGTGAACTGAGCCTGGCCGATGGCCGCTATCGGGCCTACGGCCAGAATCTGACCATTCGCCGCGCACGGTTGCTGTTTGCTGGCCCCATCGACCAGCCCTACCTGGACATCGAGGCCATCAGGCGCACCAACGACGTGGTGGCCGGTATCCGCCTCACTGGAAGTGCCGAGCAGCCGACCACCCAGGTGTTCGCCGAGCCGGCGATGAGCCAGGAACAGGCGTTGTCTTACCTGGTGCTGGGGCGTCCGTTGGGTGCTTCCGGCGAAGACAACAACATGCTTGCCGAGGCCGCGTTGGGGTTGGGGCTGGCCGGTAGCGCAGGGCTGACCGGTGGTCTGGCGGAGAACCTGGGGATCGACGATTTCCAGCTCGATACCGAAGGCTCCGGCAACAGCACCAGCGTGGTCGCCAGTGGCAACCTCACCGAGAAGCTCAGCTTGCGCTATGGCGTAGGGGTGTTCGAACCGGCCAACACCATTGCCTTGCGCTACAAGCTCAGCAAGAAAGTCTACCTGGAGGCCGCCAGCGGCCTGGCCAGTTCTCTGGATATTTTCTACAAGCGCGACTTCTGATCGCATCCCTTCGTCCGCACCGGCCGTCCGAGGCCGGTGGCGGATGTCTTGACCTTGCCCTCCCTGGCAAGTCCATCGGCAATTGTGCATACCGGTTCTACTCAGCGGACGGGACATTCCTGTCGACGAATGTTACCGATCTGTCGCAGGCTCAGGCCGTACTTGTCAGCCAACAGGCTCCGGGACAAGCCGTCGGCGCTTTCCTTCTGGATCTGTTGGTTGCGCAGCTGGCGCTGGAAGTGATCAGGCTTGGGGATCTCCAGGGCCATGCCGGCATAGCGCTTGATCAGGGCGTCGAGTGCTTCGGGTGGGAGCACGTCGGCCAGTTTGGTGCGCTCGCGATGCTTGGGGATGTATTTGGGGCGCCCGCCGAAGGCGCACGTGAGGTGGTAGGCGTTTTCCAGGCCGATGCATTCGATCAGGGCCTGCAGCGAGTGAGGCAGTTGGGATATTTCGATGTTGTTGAGGTCTGGCATTTCCACTGATTGGCTTCCTTGAGCTGGGTGGAATCGAAGGGGTGCCTGGCTGTTATGGACCTTGCACCGAAGCGCGCCACGGCGCTGTGAGGCGTCTGGCTTGGCTCGATTTTCAAACAGCAGCGGAAACGGTCGCTAGGCGCGAAGCGGACCGGCAGTTGTAGCCTCAGTGGCATGGTGATTGCGGGCAACCGATGCTTCTGGTGTAGGAAATTCCTTCACCCTTACGCTACAGGCCCCAAAACTCCGGGAGAATGTCTTCCATGATGGCGTAATGGGTGCACGCCACGAGGTAATCAAAAGGGGAAGCGTTGCCCGGGCAGGCGAGGGGCGCGCGTGGGGGCAGAGCGGTTGCGTTGGCCTGACGCCCTCTATGGAGCAGGTTCATGGGTTGCAAGGAAATCCTGCGTGGGGAAAAGCAGCGAGGTATCATGGCGCCGGCTCTGATGGAGCCTCATGTCCCCGATGTCGCAAGGAACCTCCGATGACACACGTGCAGCGCCTCAAATACTCGATCCTGATCATCCTGGTGGTCCTGGGGATCATGCTCGGCCTAAGCTACCTGCAAAAGCAAGGCACCATCAGCGAGCAGACCTTCCAGTACATCGCGATTGCCATTGCGGTGGTCGTGGTGGTGATCAACGGGATCCTGCGGCGCAAGGTCAAGCCTTGAGACTGCGGCCGGCCAGCGCTGGCCGGCCATGCTTCAACGCCCCACGGGCTGCTCCAGCACGGCCCGGGCCTCGGGTTCGAGGCTATAGCACTTGTCGTTGCCCAGGCTGATGACGCCCTCGGCGCACAGTCGTTTGAGCACCTCGCGCACGCTGAGGAACGACAGGGGAATGTCCAACTGCTCCAGTTGCGCGTGAACGCCGCGCACACCAATGCTGCGGCCATTGCGGTCGGCGGTGTGCAGCGCATCGATGACCTTCAGCCGGATCAGGCTGGTGCGCAGGCCGTACAGGCGCAGCAGCTCGCGGATCTGCTCGTTGCCGCTGCGCACGTCCTGTGCACAGGGCGTGCCGCCCGGGCTGCGCGCTGCCTGCAGCGAGGGTTGTGGGTTGTACATGCGAATGCTCCTTTTCGTCGATGGCAGCGAAATCATCGGTGCCTCACTACTTAAGACGAATGAGAACTGCAAAACTGCAGCCCTGCGGTAAAAAAATCTGACACACCCTGTTCAAGACGTTGCAACGTTGCTGGCGACGTAAAATTTTCATCCGGCCATTCGTCTGATCGGGATAACCCCCGATTGCACGAGGAGTGCCTGTGATCCCTCTTTCGCGTCCTGCCCTGCACCTGGGCCTCGCCGCCGCCCTGGTCGCCTCCAGCCTGGTGGCCCAGGCGCGCGAGGCTGTTGGCGAAGCCTCCGCGCAGATCCGTCGTACCAGCTTCGGCGTGCCGCATATCCTGGCCAAGGATGAACGTGGCCTGGGCTACGGCATCGGCTATGCCTATGCCCAGGACAACCTCTGCCTGTTGGCCGACGAGGTGCTGACCGTCAACGGTGAGCGTTCACGCCATTTCGGCGGCGAGGGCAAGACCGTCGACCAGCGCGACAACCTCGCCAGCGACCTGTTCTTCACCTGGCTCAACGGCCCGGTGGCAGTCAACGCCTTCCTTCAAGCGCAACCCACGGCGGTGCGCGACTTGCTGGAGGGCTATGCCAGTGGCTACAACCGTGCCCTCGGTGAGCGTCGGGCCCAGGGCTTGCCGGCCGAGTGCGGGCAGGGCGACTGGGTGCGACCGATCACCAGCCTGGACCTGGTCAAGCTGACCCGGCGCCTGCTGGCCGAAGGCGGCGTGGGGCAGTTTGCTGAAGCGGTGGTGGCCGCGACTCCGCCGAATCTGGCGGCGCAGTTGCCAAAGGTCGACTACAGCGTGGCCCTGGCCCGGCAGGAGCAATTCGCCATGAGCCGTGGCAGCAACGCGGTGGCAGTGGGGGCCCAGCGCTCGGCTAATGGCAAGGGCTTGCTGCTGGGCAACCCGCACTTCCCCTGGGTGGGCGGGATGCGCTTCTACCAGATGCAGTTGACCATCCCGGGGCAACTGGATGTGATGGGCGCGGCGCTGCCGGGCCTGCCGGTGGTCAATATCGGCTTCAACAAGCACCTGGCCTGGACCCATACGGTCGATACCGCCAAGCACTTCACGGTTTACCGCCTGCAACTCGACCCGAAGGACCCGACCCGTTACCTGCTCGACGGCCAGTCGCTGCCTTTGGAGCGGCAGTTGGTCAAGATCACGGTCAAAGGGGAGGGTGGCGCCTTGCAGCAGGTCGAGCGTCCGGTCTACCTGTCGAAGTTCGGCCCGGTGGTGCAATGGCCTGGCCGGCTGGACTGGGACAAGCAAGCGGCCTATGCCCTGCGCGATGCCAACCTCGACAATACCCGGGTCCTCCAGCAGTGGTACCGCATCAACCGCGCCGACAGCCTGGACGCGCTGAAAGCCTCGGTCGCGCAGGTGCAGGGCATCCCCTGGGTCAACACCCTGGCGGTGGATGCTTCCGGGCAGGCGCTGTACCTGAACCAGTCGGTGGTGCCCTACGTCGATGAGCAACTGCTGGCCCAGTGCGGCAACCCAGGCGTCACCGATCCCGTGGTGGTGCTGGATGGCTCGCGCAGCGCCTGCCAATGGAAGGTCGATGCCCAGGCGGCCCAGCCGGGCATCTTCCCGGCGCATCTGCAACCAAGCCTGGCGCGCCAGGACTTCGTGCAGCATGCCAACGACTCGGCCTGGCTGGCCAACCCGGCGCAGCCGTTGACCGGTTTCTCGCCTGTGCAAAGCCGCGCAGACCAGCCCTTGGGTATGCGCAGCCGCTTTGCCCTGCAGCGCTTGCAGGGCAACGCCAAGATCAGTGCCGATGACCTCGAGCGCATGGTGTTCGACGACGAGGTGTACCTGGCCAGCCTGCTGCTGCCCGACTTGTTACAGTGGTGCCAAGGCGCGCCGGCCGATGTCGAGGCCGTGTGTGCAAGCCTGAAAGCGTGGAACGGCAAGGCCGACCTGGATGCCGGTATCGGTCTGGTGCACTTCGAGAACATCGCCACGGCACTGGCCGAGCACCCTGAGAGCTGGCGCGTGGCGTTCGACCCGGCCGACCCGCAGCATACGCCGCGTGGCCTGGCGGTCGAGCAAGCGGCGGTGGGCAAGCTGGTACACCAGGCGGCCATCGCCTCGCTGGCTCAGGTGGGCGAGGCGGGGATTGCCGCCGGACAGCGTTGGGGGCAGATCCAGCAGGCCAGCGACGGCACGCCGGTGCCGGGTGGCCCACAGGAGCTGGGGGTGTACAACGCCATGGTCAGCGTGCCGGTGGCGCCGGGCAAGCGCCTGGTGGTCAGCGGATCAAGCTACTTGCAAGTGGTCAGCTTCACCGAGCAAGGGCCGCAGGCCCAGGGGTTGCTGGCGTTCTCGCTGTCCAGTGAAGCGGCCTCGGTGCATGCTGCGGACCAGACCCGCGCCTTCGCGGCCAAGCAGCTGTCGCCGATCCCGTTCACCGAAGCGCAGATCGAGGCGGATCCGCAGTATCGGCAGTATGTGATCAGTGAGCGTGACAAGGCGCCGGTGGCCAGCACCAGGTAGTGTGGGGTTCATCCCCGGCAAGCCGGCTTGTGTAGGAGCGGCCTTGTGCCGCGAAAGGGCTGCAGCGCAGCCCCGACGATCTTGAGGTGTAATCGAGATCCTGGGGGCGCTGCGCACCCCATTCCGGCCGGTCCGGCGCCCCGGCAAGGCCGCTCCTACAGGGGCGATGAGGGCGCTGCGTACCTTCAGGCAAACTCGAACGGGGCCAGCTGGAAGCCCTGTTCATCCACCTGCAAGGTCCAGCCACGCCGATCCCAATCCCCCAGCACGATCCGCCGCGCCGGCTGCCCCTCGACCACCAGTTTGTGGATCGCCGGGCGATGGGTATGGCCATGCACCAGGGTGCGTACCCCATGGCTGGCCATCACCCGTGGCACTTCCTCGGGGGTGACATCGACGATCTCGGTGGATTTCATGCGGGTCTGCGAGCGGCTTTCACTGCGTAGCTTGCGCGCAAGCTTTTGCCGGGTGGACAGCGGCAGGTGCCGCAGGATCCACAGCGTCAGCGGGTTACGCAGGTAGCGGCGCAGCTTCATGTAGGCCACGTCGCGGGTGCATAGCGTGTCGCCATGCATCAACAGCACCTGTTCGCCACCCAGCTCGACCACACTGGGATCGGCCAGCAGGGTGCAGCCGGCTGCCTCGCAAAACCCTTGGCCAATGAGAAAGTCGCGGTTGCCGTGCATCAGGTACACCGCCGTGCCGCTATCGCTCAGTTGGCGCAGGGCCTGGCAGATCGACTGCTGGAAGGGGGTCATGGCATCGTCGCCGATCCACGCCTCGAAGAAGTCGCCAAGGATGTACAGCGCCTTGGCGTGACGGGCGCGGCCGTCGAGCAGATCAAGAAACGCCCGGGTAATGTCCGGGCGTTCTTCTTGCAGGTGCAGATCGGAGATCAGCAGGATCACTCAATGATCTCGGCTTTCTCGATGATCACGTCTTCTTTCGGTACGTCCTGGTGGCCAGCCTTGGAACCGGTGGCGACTTTTTCGATGGCGTCGACAACCTCGGTACCTTCGGTCACTTTACCGAACACCGCGTAGCCCCAACCCTGGACATTTTTTCCGCTGTGGTTGAGGAAATCGTTGTTGGAAGCATTGATGAAGAACTGCGCGGAGGCCGAGTGCGGCTCCATGGTGCGGGCCATGGCGATGGTGTACTTGTCGTTCTTCAGGCCGTTGTCGGCTTCGTTCTGGATGCTGGCACGCTTGTCTTTCTTTTCTGCCATGCCTGGCTCGAAACCGCCGCCCTGGATCATGAAACCCTTGATCACACGGTGGAATACGGTGTTGCTGTAGTGGCCGGCGTTAACGTATTCGATGAAGTTGGCCACGGTGATCGGGGCTTTTTCGGCGTTCAGCTCGATGACGATGTCGCCGTGGTTGGTGCTCAGTTTGACTTTGGACATGCTTAAGTTCGCTCTCAAGGCATCGGGAAAGGGGGGGCGCCGGGCGCTCGGGTTAGCTGACGCAGGATCAGCGTGCCACGGCACATGCCACAGGGCGCGCGGTGGGCATTCTGCCGGTTTCGACCGGCGGCTGCGACAAATAGCTGCGACAAAACGCGTCAGTTTGTCCGCGTCCGGCTGTCAGCAGCTTGACTGCTTCGGCTATGATAGGCCCTTTGTTTCAATCGGCCTACCCAGGCCGGCTACCTGCATTCAAGGACATTATGAGCAAGCCCACTGCCGACAACGCGCCCAACGCCGCTGCCAAAGGCGCCCCCGCCGTCCCTGTGAACTTCCTGCGGCCGATCGTCCAGGCCGATCTGGACGCGGGCAAGCACCAGAGTATCGTCACCCGCTTCCCGCCGGAGCCCAACGGTTACCTGCACATCGGCCATGCCAAGTCGATCTGCGTCAACTTCGGTTTGGCCCAGGAATTCGGCGGTGCCTGCCACCTGCGTTTCGACGACACCAACCCGGCCAAGGAAGACCAGGAATACATCGACTCCATCCAGCGCGATGTCAAGTGGCTGGGCTTCGAGTGGGCGGGCCCGGTGCGCTACGCCTCGGACTACTTCGGCCAACTGCACGACTGGGCCGTCGAGCTGATCAAGTCGGGCAACGCCTATGTGTGCGACCTGACCCCCGAGCAGGCCAAGGAATACCGTGGCAGCCTGACTGAACCGGGCAAGAACAGCCCGTTCCGCGAGCGCAGCGTCGAGGAAAACCTCGACCTGTTCGCGCGCATGAAGGCCGGCGAGTTCAAGGATGGCGAGCGTGTGCTGCGGGCCAAGATCGACATGGCTTCGCCGAACATGAACCTGCGCGACCCGATCATGTACCGCATCCGCCATGCCCACCACCACCAGACCGGTGACGCGTGGTGCATCTACCCCAACTACGACTTCACCCACGGTCAGTCGGACGCCATCGAAGGCATCACCCACTCCATCTGCACCCTGGAGTTCGAAAGCCACCGTCCGCTGTACGACTGGTTCCTCGACAAGCTGCCGGTACCCGCGCACCCGCGCCAGTACGAGTTCAGCCGCCTGAACCTGAACTACACCATCACCTCCAAGCGCAAGCTCAAGCAGCTGGTGGACGAAAAGCACGTCGAGGCCTGGGACGACCCGCGCATGTCGACGCTGTCGGGCTACCGTCGCCGTGGCTACACCCCGGCCTCGATCCGCAACTTCTGCGAAATGATCGGCACCAACCGTTCCGACGGCGTAGTCGACATGTCGATGCTCGAGTTCAGCATCCGTGACGACCTGGACCGTACCGCGCCACGCGCCATGTGCGTGCTGCGCCCATTGAAGGTGGTGATCACCAACTACCCCGAAGGCCAGGTCGAGCAGCTCGAACTGCCGCGCCACCCCAAAGAAGACATGGGCGTGCGCGTGCTGCCGTTCGCCCGCGAGCTGTACATCGACCGCGACGACTTCATGGAAGAACCGCCCAAGGGCTACAAGCGCCTGGAGCCGGCCGGTGAAGTGCGCCTGCGCGGCAGCTACGTGATCCGCGCCGACGAGGCGATCAAGGACGCCGACGGCAACATCGTCGAGCTGCGCTGCTCGTACGACCCGGACACCCTGGGCAAGAACCCCGAAGGCCGCAAGGTCAAGGGCGTGATCCACTGGGTGCCGGCCGAAGGCAGCGTCGAGTGCGAAGTGCGCCTGTACGACCGCCTGTTCCGCTCCGCCAACCCGGAGAAGACCGAAGATGGCGGCAGCTTCCTCGACAACATCAACCCCGACTCGCTGCAAGTGCTGAGCGGCTGCCGCGCCGAGCCTTCGCTGGGTCAGGCCCAGCCCGAAGACCGCTTCCAGTTCGAGCGCGAGGGTTACTTCTGCGCCGACCTGAAGGACAGCCAGCCGGGCCGCCCGGTGTTCAACCGCACCGTCACCCTGCGTGACTCCTGGGGCAGCTGAGGAACCGCCGTGCTCAACATCTACAACACGCTGACCAAGACCAAGGAAGCCTTCAAGCCGCTCGACGGCAACAAGGTGCGCATGTACGTGTGCGGCATGACCGTGTACGACTACTGCCACCTGGGGCATGGCCGCAGCATGGTGGCCTTCGACCTGGTCACCCGCTGGCTGCGCAAGAGCGGTTATGAGCTCACGTATGTGCGCAACATCACCGACATCGACGACAAGATCATCAACCGCGCCAACGAGAACGGTGAGTCGTTCGACGCCCTGACCGCGCGCATGATCGACGCGATGCACGAGGACGAGCGCCGCCTGAGCATCCTCAAGCCCGACCTGGAACCGCGTGCCACCGACCATATCCCCGGCATGCACGCGATGATCCAGACCCTCATCGACAAGGGTTACGCCTACGCCCCGGGCAATGGCGACGTGTACTACCGCGTCGGCAAGTTCGTCGGCTACGGCAAGCTGTCGCGCAAGAAGATCGAAGACTTGCGCATCGGTGCACGTATCGAGGTCGACGAGGCCAAGCAGGACCCGCTGGACTTCGTGCTGTGGAAGGGCGTCAAGCCGGGCGAGCCTTACTGGGATTCGCCCTGGGGGCCGGGCCGCCCTGGCTGGCACATCGAGTGCTCGGTGATGTCCACCTGCTGCCTGGGTGAGAGCTTCGACATCCATGGTGGCGGCAGCGACCTGGAGTTCCCGCACCACGAGAACGAGATCGCCCAGAGCGAGGCGGCCACCGGCAAGCAGTACGCCAACGCCTGGATGCACTGCGGCATGATCCGCATCAATGGCGAGAAGATGTCCAAGTCGTTGAACAACTTCTTCACCATCCGTGACGTACTCGACAAGTACCACCCGGAGGTGGTGCGCTACCTGCTGGTGGCCAGCCACTACCGCAGCGCGATCAACTACTCCGAAGACAGCCTGCGTGATTCGAAGGGTGCGCTGGAGCGCTTCTACCACGCTCTGCGCGGCTTGCCGCGCGTGGCGGCCAAAGGCGGTGAGGAATTCGTCGAGCGCTTCAGCGCGGCGATGAACGACGACTTCGGCACCCCTGAAGCCTGTGCCGTGCTGTTCGACCTGGTGCGCGAGATCAACCGCCTGCGTGACAGCGATCCTGAGGCTGCCGCTGGCCTGGCGGGTCGTCTGCGTGAGCTGGGCGATGTGCTGGGCGTGTTGCAGCTCGAGGCCGACGACTTCCTGCGTGCAGGGGCCGAAGGCAAGGTCGATGCCGCCGAAGTGGAAGCGCTGATCCAGGCGCGGCTGCAAGCGCGGGCCGACAAGAACTGGGCCGAGTCCGATCGGATTCGTGACCAGATCACCGCCATGGGTGTGGTGCTGGAAGACAGCAAGGGTGCGACCACTTGGCGTTTGGCTGACTGATCGACGCAAAATCCTGGGGCTGCTTCGCAGCCCTATCGCGACACAAGGCCGCTCCTACAGATGACCGCAATCTCCTGTAGGAGCGGCCTTGTGTCGCGATAGGGCCGCAAAGCGGCCCCTGGTTGAGTCAATGTTGCCTTTCAGCCACCGCACGCAACGTGCGCAATGTCACCACCGGCGCATCCACCACGAACCGGTTCGCCAGCCAGCCCGGCACATCCCCGGCCGGATCAGCCTGCAACTGATAGGTCACCTCGGTCCGCTTTGCCCCCACCGGCTTCATGATCCATTCCCCGTTGATCTGCCTTACGCGGATCAGCCCCGGCTCTTCGGGCACCCTGCCGGGGTCGGCACTGAGGTGGCGCACCAGCGTACCGTCGTCCAGCCGCTCGGTGCTGACCTTGAGCACCATGTCCCGTGGCAATGTGGGCCAGGGCAGGTTGGTGGTGAGGTAGACCCAGGTGCTGTCGCCTTCCACGTCCAGCAAGCGCATCTGCTCGCACGCATACAGCCATTTGCACGCCACCCGCAGGTTTTCCTGCAGGTCGATGAGCGTGCGCACGCTGGCATTCATGGTGCTGACGCCACGGAACTGCTGGTAGGGGGAGCCGGCGACGCTGCTCAGGTAGACGCGGATACCTTCGCGGTCATAGGCCAGTTGCCAGTCATCGGCGGCCAGCAACGGGGCCGGTAGCGACAGCGTCAGGGCAAGCAGCAGGCGGGAGAGGGGCATGATCGGTGGCCGAAGCGAAGGCTAGCTGCAAGTATGGCCACAAAAACGAAGCCCGCCATGAAGGCGGGCTCGTGGCCATCAACCTGAACTCAACGTTGCGGGTTGAGGGTCAGGTGCACATGACGGTTGACGTCCTTGTACAGCAGGTAGCTGAACGGCCCTGGGCCGCCGGAGTAGCAGGCCTGCGGGCAGAAGGCGCGCAGCCACATGAAGTCGCCGGCCTCGACCTCGACCCAGTCCTGGTTCAGGCGGTACACCGCTTTGCCTTCCAGTACGTACAGGCCGTGTTCCATGACGTGGGTTTCGGCGAACGGGATCACGCCGCCTGGCTGGAAGGTCACGATGTTGACGTGCATGTCGTGGCGCATGTCGGCCATGTCGACGAAGCGGGTGGTCTTCCACGCACCTTCGGTGCCCGGCATCTCGATGACGGTGGCGTTGTCGCGGTGGGTGACGAACGACTCCGGTACCGGCAGGCCTTCGACTTTCTGGTAGTGCTTGCGCAGCCAGTGGAAGGTGACGTTGGCCTGGCTGTTGTTGCGCAGGCTCCACTCGGCGCCTGGCGCGAGGAAGGCGTAGCCGCCCGGAGCCAGGGTGTGGTGCTTGCCTTCGACGGTGATGTCGATCTGGCCTTCGACCACGAACAGCACCGCTTCGGCGTTCGGGTCCAGCTCAGGGCGCTCGCTGCCGCCTTCCGGGGCAACTTCAACAATGTACTGCGAGAAGGTCTCGGCAAAACCGGTCAGCGGGCGGGCGATGACCCACATGCGCATCTTGTCCCAGAACGGCAGGTGGCTGGTGACGATGTCACGCATCACGCCCTTGGGGATGACGGCATAGGCTTCGGTGAACATGGCACGGTCAGTCAGCAGCTCGGTCTGAGCCGGGTGCCCACCGTGGGGGGCGAAGTAGGATGGTTTCGACATGAACGGTCTCGACTTGTTGTTCTCTCCCCATGCCTTTGACCACACCGGCCGGTGCGTGCAGGGGATGCCGGGACAGCATAAGAGCCTGTCCGCGTCATCCACAAATTAAATGTTGAAATACCCGGTATTTGCTTACTGAATGCGCACCTGACGGCCGACATGCTCCGTCGACAAGCGGTCGCCGTGGTCGAACAGCTTGTGGCGCAAGGTGCCATCGCGATAAGCGGTGGGGTAGCGGCCACGGCGCTGCAGTTCGGGCACCAGCAACTCGACCACATGGGTCAGGTCGTCCGGTTGCACCGCATAGGTGAGGTTGAAGCCGTCGATGCCGGTCTGCTCCAGCCACTGCTCCAGTTGGTCGGCCACCTCGCTGGCGCTGCCCACCAGCACTGGGCCGCGCCCACCCAGGCCAACGAACTCAGCGGCCTCGCGCACGGTCCAGCGGCGGTTTGGGTCGGCGGCAGTGAACGCCGCCAGGGCGGCGCGGCCGGCGTCATTCTCCACATATTCAATGGGTGAGTCGGGGTCCAGGCCTGCGAAGTCGATGCCGGTCCAGCCCGAGAGCAGGGCCAGGGCAGCGTCGAGGTCGACGTAGCGGCGGTACTCGGCGAAGCGTGCTTGGGCTTGTTCGCGGGTATCGCCGACGATCAGCAGTGCCTGGGCATAGACCAGCACCTCGTCGCGCCCACGCCCGGCCACCTCGCTGGCCTGGCGGATGCCGTCGGTGTAGCGGCGCAGCACCGTGGGCGTCGGCCCACTGATGAACACGCACTCGGCGTGCCGCGCGGCGAACTGCTGGCCGCGCGCCGAGGCGCCGGCCTGGAACAGCACCGGGGTGCGCTGCGGCGAGGGTTGGCACAGGTGCATGCCGGGCACCTGGAAATGCTCGCCGTGGTGGTTGATCGGGTGTACCCGGCTTGGCTCGATATAGCGCCCGGTGTCGCGCTCCAGCACCACCGCATCGTCGCCCCAGCTCTGCTCCCAGAGTTTGTACAGCACTTGCAGGTACTCCTCGGCCAGGTCATAGCGCTGGTCGTGGCCGAGCTGCCGGGGCTGCCCCAGGTTGCGCGCGGCGCTGTCGAGGTAGCCGGTGACGATGTTCCAGCCAACCCGGCCATTGCTCAGGTGATCGAGGGTCGACATGCGCCGGGCGAACGGATACGGGTGTTCGTAGGTGAGTGAGAAGGTCACGCCGAAGCCCAGGTGCTCGGTGACACCGGCCATGGCCGGCACCACCAGCAGCGGATCGTTGACCGGTACCTGCACACCGCCGCGCAACGCCGCCTCGGGGCCACCCTGGTAAACGTCATAGATGCCCAGCACGTCGGCGATGAACAGCGCGTCGAACAGGCCGCGTTCGAGCAGGCGGGCGAGGTCGGTCCAGTAGTCCAGGCGGTTGAAGTGCACACTGGTGTTGCGCGGGTGGCGCCACAGGCCGGGCGACTGGTGGCTGGCGGCGTTCATGCTGAAGGCGTTGAAGCGGATCGGGCGGGGCATCGTCGAGTCCTTTGCTCAGGGCAGCACGGAGGCCGGGTAGACCGCGTCGGCGACATTCAGCTTGTGCGGGATCAGGCCCAGGCCCTGGAAGGTGTCGGCCAGCTTCTGCTGTTCGGCGACGATCTGTGGGGTGATGGCCACGGCGTTGTAGTTGCGCCGCTCGCTGGCGGTCTTGAGCACCTCGGCATTGATCCCCAGCTGCGGCGCCAGCAGGCTGGCTACTTCGCCGGGCTGGGCGTTGGCCCACTGGCTGACCTTGGCCAGCTCGCCAAAGAAAGTCTTGAGCAGCGCCCGGTGCTGGTCGGCGAATTCGGCGGTGGACAGGTAGAAGGTGCGGTTGTTGGACAGCCCGCTGCCATCGCGCAGGTTTTTCAGGCCCGGCTGCTGTTCGGCGGCGGCGAGGAACGGGTCCCACAAGGTCACGGCCTGCACGCTGCCTGATTGCAACGCGGCGACGGCGTCGGCGGCGTTATTGACGTAGGCCGGGGTGATGTCCTGGTAGCTCAGGCCGGCCTGCTCCAGGGCCACGGCCAGCAGGTACTGGGCATTCCAGCCGCGGCCGGTGGCCACGCGCTGGCCTTTGAGCTGGGCGACCGAGGCGATGTGGTCCTGCTCGCGCACCACCAGGCCGATGCCGCGCGGGTAGGGCTGCTCGGCGGCGAGGTAGACCACCGGCTTGCCGGCGGCCTGGGCGAACACCGAGGGTGCGTCGGCGGCGTGGCCCAGGTCGATGGCGCCGCTGCTCAGGGCTTCGAGCAACTGTGGGCCGGCGGCAAACTCATGCCAGCTGACCTTCACCCCTTGCGGCGCCAAGGCTTTCTCCAGCGCGCCACTGCCCTTGAGGATGTTGATGCTGTTGAATTTCTGGTAGCCGATACGCAGGGTCTTGCTGTCGTCGGCGACGGCGCTGGACCAGGGCAGCAGGGTGCTGGCGACGCTGGCCAGCAGGCCGCCGAGCAACAGGCGGCGCAGGGAGGAGAAGGCTCGGGCAGGCATGGGCAGGGTTCCTTGGGAGGGATGAAAACATGGCTACAGCCTAAGGAGGCGGCTGGGCGCATTTCAATTGCTTTATTCGAAATGGTTAGATTGTTTTGTTCTTTTTATATCCTTTTGTTTTTTCAAAATTGTCGCCATGACATTTTTTTCACATCGCCTTGCTAGCATCCTCGCCACTTCAATGGAGCCAAATCGATGATGCATGTCCTGCGCAAGCGTGGTACCCGCCTGGCCCTGGCCGCTTCCGGGGGGCTGCTGGCCTGCGCCCTGGGTTTCTTCGCCTGGCAGTCGTTCTACCCGGTGCAGGCCAGCGAAGGCTGGCGCGTGCAGGTACTGCACAACTCGGTGACCAAGGCCGCCTCGCTGCTGCCCCAGGCCGACGGCAGCCTGTTGGTGAGCCGTGAACTCAATGGGGGCAAGGGCAGCATCCTGCGCATCGACGCCGCGGGTGACCGTGTGGTGCTGGTCGATAACCTGTCCAAGCCTGATGGCATGGTCGCCGTTGACGGTGGCTGGGCCTTCAGCCAGGAAGTGGGCGCTGCGCCGGTGAGTGTGTCGCGCGATGGCCAGGTCACGCCGCTGTTCCAGGGCAACAACGTGCAGGGCCTGTACAACGACGGCGCGCATCTGTACGCCATCGAGGACCGCAAGGGTGACGGCCGGCTGATGCGCTACACCTGGCAGAGCGGCCAGCTCGAAGTGCTGCGCGCCGGCCTGACCGAAACCGAAGGGCTGACGCGGTGCACCGACGGGCGCCTGCTGTACACCGAGAAGGCCACCGGCAAAGTTCGCGCCTTCAGCGGCGACGGCCAGGACCCGGTGGTGGTCGATGGCCTGCGCAACCCCACGTTCCTGTTCTGCGACCAACGCGGCCTGTGGATCAGCGAGGACTCCACCCACCGCGCCCGGCTGTTGCGTATCGACGGTGACGGCGTGCGCCATACCGTACTGAGCTTCCTCAAGGCGCCGCAGGCCATTGTGCCGGACGGCCAGGGCGGCTACCTGCTCGCCGAGGGCGGCCGCGATCGCGTGCTGCGCCTGACCCCGCCAGCGCTGCCCCGCACGGCCAAGGCCGACGGTAACAACGTACCGGAAGCCTGAAGTCAGCTCGGCAGGCGCTTGCGTTTGCCAGGCAGCAGCCCCAGCACCAGCATGCAGCCAAGCATGATCACCAGGCCACCCAGCGCCTGCAGTGCGCTCAGGGCCTCACCAAGGAACAGCGCGCCGACCAGCACCGCCACCAGCGTTACCACGAACTCGACGCTGATGGTCCGCGTGGCGCCGATGCGCGCCACCAGGCCGAAATACAGCACATAGGTGGCGGCGCTCATCACCGCGCCGCTGATTAGCAGGTACAACCAGTCCAGGGCCTGCGGCACGCCAGGTACCGGCACCAGCAGCAACAGCGGCAGGGTCAGCAGGCCGCCGGCGAGAAAGGCGCCGCCGGTCACCGTCCACGGGTCTTGCCCACGCAGGCGCAGGCTGGCGTAGTTGCTGCCGAACGCCGCGCACAGGCAACCGAACAGCGAAGCGATGCAGCCGTGGACGAAGTCCTCGGTCACCGCCTGGGCGGGGAACCCCACCAGCATGACGATCCCAGCCACCCCCAGGAGCAGCCCGAGCAGGCCCTGCGCGCTGATTTTCTCCAGGCCCCAGAGCCGCCCGATGATCATCGAGAACAGCGGGATGCTGGCCACGAAGATCGCCGTCATGGCGGTACCGATGCGTGGCGTGGCAAAGGACAGGCCGATCAGTTGGCCGGCCACGGTGGTGGCGCCAACCACCAGCAGCGGCTTGAGCAGCGGCCGCAGGTGCAGCGCCCGGCCCAGCAGCGCCGCCAGCAGCACCAGGGTGCCAGCAGCGATCAGCGCGCGCAGGCTCACCGCGCCGACCCAGCCGAAGGCGTGCACCACCTTGAGCAGGACCAGGAACGAGAAGCCCCAGGCGATGGCCAGGAACGAGTAGGCGGCAAGGTCGCGGGGGCGCATGGGAGTGGGTTCGTCCGGGGCAGGGCAGCGCAGGCTAGCGGCTGGGCAGGGGGCAGATCAAGGTGATGGGCCTGGCTTGTCGCAAACGCGATGCAGCGACGTGCAGCTCAGGTGCGCTGCGCGATCAACAGCAATGATTGCGGCGCAGGGTTTTGCGGATGTTGCGGCTCGTGCAGCTCCAGCAGGCTGAAACCGGCTATTTGCAGCGCGTTCAACCAACTGGAAAGGGTCCGGAAGTACCAAGGCATCGGCTGCCAGTTGCCGCCGAAGCCGCTGAACGATTCTTCACGCCAGCCATCCTGGTAGTCCCCTGCGGCCACTGCCCAGGGATGCAGGGTCTGGATCACCAGCGTGCCCCCAGGCTGCAAGCGCCGGTTCATGGCGCTGAGCAAGGGGATGATGTCCTGCTGCAAGAGGGCGAAGTTAGCGCAGACCAGGTCGTAACCGCAGCCGATATCCACGGCGTCGTCCGCCAACTGTTGGTAGCTGGCCAGGTGTACCGCTGGCGAGCCTGCGGTGTGCGCGGCCTCCACCAGCGTCGCATCACCGTCCACGCCAACCGCGTCGATGCCGCGATCGGCCAAGGCCCGCAACAGCCAGCCCTCGCCGCAGCCGAGGTCGAGCACGCGTTCAGGTTGGCGGGCCAGCAGGGCTAGGAGGATGGCCTGGTCGGTGACCTGGCGGCGCGATTCGATGGCGCCGTTGCGTACGGCGTCGATCCAAAGGTTGGCATTGTGCTGCCAGCTTTGAAGAACTTGATCTGAAACTGTTAGCATTTGTTAGCTCCTCCGTATGGCGATCACCTCATTCTATCTGCAAGATCCAGGAAAGGTTGGTTGATTACGGGGGCAATCAAAGGGAATGAAAACTCGAGTTATGGGCAGGGGCGACGTGGAATTAATTAATTGCTACAAGTTGGAAGGCGGCGAAAAGCTCCAGTTGTGTATCAAAGATGTAGAAGGTAATTTCCATGGCGTAGAGATGCGACTGAAGCAGATGCCATTTTTATGGGACGCCTCGTCCGATGAGCTTTACCTGACGCAAGTGGCAAATACCCTGGCACGCCTGTGCGCCGAAAAAACAAGGCAATATCCGCAGGCGGCTGGAGCGGAAGTTTGGGTGCCGGCTAAGCTGGTGGAACAGCGCTTCAGCTATTGCCCAGGTGTTCCATTCGAGTATTCGTCACTGGAGTACTATTCGATTCCTGGCTTGGCTCATGGTATGAGCAATGATGGCTATCTAGCTCCACTGTATTTTAATCTTGAGGTGCTGAGTAAGTATGAGCGGAATCCAAAGTATAAGATAAGAATATACTCTGGGTCGTACGGGGATATTTGGTGTGGGGAGGATTGGCATATATCATTTGGCGTAAATGGTGCGCGGCAGGTCTTGATGTGGCTGGGAGATGTTGATCAACTTCCTCTCAAGGAGCAGCAGTATCTTTTGTCAGAAAATATAGCGTCAACCTATGATTTGCATTCCGATTTTTATGATGCCCAGATCGAGTGTGAATGGTCTCAAGGTGCTATCGAGGGTAAATGCCTCCGGTTGCGGGAAGCGATTTCGGATGCTGTTCATACCCGTGCGGGTATGCCGATGTACAAACTCCCGGATGAAGTTGGTAAAACCATAGAAAGTTTGGAGCGGCCTATTTTCTGGGAGGATCGACATGTGGCTCCGGTGATTGAGTCGCTGAACAGGATTTTTGTCGAGTCGCTCGATGAGGCATGCTTAAAAAGGCTCCTCACGTCCAGAGGTGTTGAAGTCAATGAGAAGCTCCGGGGTTTGAAATTGATGGGTAGGCTGCTCGCCGATATGATAGGTGAGGCACGCTCGATGGAGGTTATGAAGCCACTTTTCGTGCTGTATGATTTTCGTGTTAATGTTTGTCATCTGTTGCCCGCCTATAAATTAGAAGCGTCAAGGCGGTTGATCAATGAGCGCTTGGGTTTGCAGTTGGATAATGCATCGCATGAGAAAACTTATGATGCATTGTTTCTGCTGTTGCATACTTCGTTGCTAGAGATTGAGCAGATGGTATTGTCTTGGCCAACTGCATCTGCGGATGAGTGTTGAACGCTTTTCTGTCGATTAGGGCTTGTACGAAAAGTCGCCGAGCGGCGATCAGACAAGGTGAAACAGACGAGGAGCGGCTGAGGTCGCGTTCGACTTTACTGGCTGTAAATGAGCCGTCCGACCGGACTGGCGCACCA
The DNA here is from genome assembly GCF_015354575.1 of Pseudomonas sp. UFMG81. GTDB lineage: Bacteria > Pseudomonadota > Gammaproteobacteria > Pseudomonadales > Pseudomonadaceae > Aquipseudomonas. The sequence continues at coordinate 40,161 of NZ_JACAFQ010000006.1, read as the reverse complement.
GCCTGTTTTCAACGTAGCATGATCGTCGCGCAGGCATTTTTCATGCAAATCCTAGGTTGCTGTCGGTCATTTCCGTTGCGAGCAGGCTACGTGACGCTGACATCTCAGTTGTGGGCTCGTAACCTGAAGGGAACATGGCATGGCGCTTGCAGACCTCACCATACGGTTGCTCGTCGATGCAGGAATCGGCCCTGGCATGCGGGTTCTGGATGTCGGCTGCGGTATCGGCGAGGTCAGCTTGCTGCTCACCAGGCTCTTGGACGGTGATGGCGGGATCGTGGGCATCGACCTAGCAGCTGACGCGCTGGAGCTCGCTCGGCGGCGTGAAGTGCCCAGGGGGGGTGTGAAGCCTGAATTCATTCAGTGCGATCTGTACTCGCTGCCTTCGTCGCTGGGGCTGTTCGACGCCATTGTCGGGCGGCGGGTGCTGATGTACCAGGCCGAGCCGGTAAGAGCCTTGCGAGCGCTGGCCCGGCACCTGTTGCCAGGTGGGCTGATGGTGTTCCAGGAGCATGACTCCACGCTGGCGCCGACGAGCCTGGTGCCGTTCCCCCTGCACCGCAAGGCCACCCGCTGGTTGCAGCAGATGCTGGCCACAGAGGGCGCCGATCTGCACATGGGCTTCAACCTGCATCGGGTCTTCAGTGAGGCGGGCCTGAAGGTGGAAGACGTGCGCGGCGAGTGCCTGGTACAGACGCCCGACAACGATACCGGCCTGGCGGGCATCATCCGCGCCTGCCTGCCACGCATCATTGCGCTGGGTGTGGCCACGGCCCGGCAGGTCGGTATCGATACCCTGCAGACGCGGCTCGAGGCCGAGCGCCGGCAGGCGCAGGGTATCTATGTCGGGGATGTGGTGTTTGGCTGCGTGGCACGCAAGCGTTAAACCTCCATCTCTTCGGTCAGCAGCGCCACAGGCCCATGCCCCGGCAGCGAAGCCACGATATTGTCGATCTTGGTCTGGTCGAGGATCGGTGCCGAGCGCATGCGCTCCTTGGCCGCGGTGTCGGTGACGTCGATCTCGTTGAAGCGCCCGTCCAGCTTGCGGTAGTGGGCGTAGCAACCGATATCGACGGCGAACGCCTGGAACGTACCTTCAGACGATTTGTGGGTGAGCGCGGTGGCGCAGCTGTGGATGATGCGGTAATCGAGCAGGCGGTAGATCAGTGCCCGCAGCGCATCGTTCTGCTGCAGCAGTTTTTCTTCGATGACGAAGATGTTGTTCTTCTTCTCCAGGCAGAAGCTCTTGATGATGTAGATGCCCTTGATCAGGTCGTCCTGTTCGTCGTCCTTGGAGTCTTGCTTGAGCTCTTCGATCTTGCGCTCGAAGTTGTTGCGCGACAGGATCCGCACTTCGTCCTTGCCAATCTTGCCGGCATCATCCTGCACAGTCTCGTTGAGCAGGTGCAGGAACAGCGACAGCACATCGCGCGGGACCCCACCGCCGGCCATCACCAGCCGGCCGAAACCCTCCCCCTTGAACAACCCCATGATCTGCGACTCGCTGATGCCGGCCTGGGCGCCGAACTGCAGGAGGATGGCGTGGTTCTGTTTCAGGGTCCTGGGGAAGTTGCTGAAGGTGTAGTCGATGTCGATAGGCTGATAATCGTGGCGCTCCTGGGCGCCGATGGGTTGCCCCTCGCGGTCGACATACAGCGTCGAGGAGTGGCGCAAGGTGGCGATCTTGAAGTAGATCGGGATGTCCTTGCACAGCCTGTGCACGTAATCCACCACGAACGCCTGGTCGGTACGCTTGAGGTGATAGAGGTCGTCGATCTGCAGGATGATGCCCTTGACCGTGCTCGAGGCGTCGAACAGTTCGCGCAGGTTTTCCTTGAGCTGGGGCAGCCAGAGGTCGAGCTCCTGCAACTTCTGACGGTGGATCTTGAACGAGCGCTCGACCTCCTGGGTTTCTTTGGCGCTGCTCTTGCCGCCGAAGGTGATGTCTTCGACCCGAATACCCGCGTCGAAGCCTGCGCTGTGCTCGGCAGCCACCCGGCTTTTCACCTCTTCCTCGTGGGCGTCAGCGTTGACATGCAGGGTTTTCAGCTTGTCGAGAATGTCCTTGATGATGACCTTGAGCTTGCGCTTCTTGCCGAACCAGCCGGAGATGTTCTTGTCCAGCTCACGGAAGATCGAGGCGAGGATCTCCACCAGTACGTTGGGGAACGAGTGGCGTTTGAAGTCCTCGCAGTTGAGGTAGATGCTCTTGAGCTCGGGTTTGAGGTTCCTTGAGGAGTGATGCAGCAACAGCGTCTTGCCGCAGCCGCGGCGGGCGAAGATGGCGTGGTTCTGCTTGGACTTGGCGTCCTGCAGGGCAGTGCCCACGCTGATGTATTCGACCGGGTCGTTGTCGCGCTGCACGCGCAGGTTCTCGGAGATGACTTCACGAAGTTTTTCGAGCTGGGCGGGTTGGAGCATGGCGCGGTCCTGTGGCGGGGAAATTACAGGATCGAAGCAGATCACAACTTTCGGTCAGATGTTTCTCGGAGATGGGTAGGAAGTTTCCGAGAGTCGTGTTTGAGGGCATGGCTTTGAGCGGCTGATGATGGTTCAGCCGGGCTATCGAGTGAGGGCCACCTGGTGCTTGCCGGTGTTTTTGCAGTGCCCTCAAGATCGAGCGCCGCCCGCGCGGCGCATCGCTGGCAAGTCGCAGCGGCGAACCGCAGCTCCCACATCTATTTCGGGCCAGTTACTCCTGGTCCATCTCCACTGTCCGCCTTGTTTGTACGACGCGGTTTCCGCGTGGACGCTACCGCCGCCCCATATGACTCAAGGCATGCACCAAGGCGGACAGTGAAGACCTCACAGGCATAACTGGCCCGAAACAAATGTGGGAGCTGCGGTTCGCCGCTGCGACTTGCCAGCGATGCGCCGCGCGGGCGGCGCTCGATCTCAAGAGCACTGCAAAAATACCGGCAAGCATCCAACTGCCCACATCCAACCCAAAGACCGGCACTCAGGCGTCAAGAGATTAATCAACCACTCCTGCAAACAGTGCACAAATGTTCTGCATCAGGGCTGATTGTTCGATTTGCTGCAGCACTCTAGCTTCGGCTCACCATTGCCATCACCGAGGAGAGCGAACATGGCCCAGCGTATCGTGCTGCAACAAACCGGCGGCACCGAGGTGCTTCAGTTACAGGCAGTAGAGATATGGCAGCCCGGCCCGGGCGAGGTCTGGCTGGAGCAGACCGCGATCGGCGTCAACCCTCTGGACGTGCTGCAACGCAAGGGCGGCGCACCGTTGCCGCTGCCCTCGGGGCTTGGCCTTGAAGGCGCCGGACGGGTAGCTGCGGTGGGCGCGGGTGTCACCCACGTTCAAGTGGGCGACCGCGTGGGTTATGCGACCGGGCCGCTTGGCAGCTATGCCAGCGCACGCCTGTACCCCGCCGAGCGGCTGGTGAAACTGCCGGAAAACCTGAGCGAGGAGGCCGCCGCCGCGACCCTGTTCAAGGGCATCACCGCCCAGTACCTGCTGACCAGCACCTACCCCGTCGGCGCAGGCACGCGTGTGCTGATCTATGGCGCTGCCGGGGCGCTCGGGCAACTGATGGTGCCTTGGGCCAAGCACCTGGGGGCGACCGTGATCGGCGTGGTGTCACGCCCACAAAGCGTGGCCCGGGCGATGGCTGCGGGGTGTGACCATGTGCGGGTGTTCTCTGCCGCCACCCTGGCCGCCGAGGTCCGCGAGCTGACCGGCGGGGAGGGGGTGGACGTGGTCTACGACAGTGTCGGGCGCCTTTCCCTGGAGGCTTCGCTGGACAGCCTGCGCCCACGAGGCTTGCTGGTGTCGTTCGGCGGCATCTCCGGTGCGCCGGCGGCCATCGAGGTGGCCACGCTCAATGCCAAGGGCTCGCTGTTCGTCACCCGACCTTCGCTGGCCGCCCACACCCGCACCGTCGAGGAGTACCAAGGGCGTGCAGCCAGTGTGCTGGCGGCGCTTGCCGAAGGTATCATCCAGTCGCGGATCTGGCGCCGCTACCCGCTGGCCGACGTAGCCAAGGCCCACGAAGACCTCGAGCACGGCCGCTCGGAGGGCGCGCTGATCCTCACCCCCTAACCTGCACGAGCCTGGCCATGGACCCTTTCGACAGCCGCCGAGCCGATGAGCTCGCCACCCTGCTGGCCCTGCACGAGCAGGGATCGTTCGCCGCCGCCGGGCGTCAGTTGGAACGCCACCCTTCGGTGCTGTCCCGGCGCCTCGGTGCGCTGGAGCAGCGCCTGGGCATTCGCCTGGTGGAGCGCACCACCCGCCAGCTGCGCTTCACCGATGAAGGCGAGCGGCTGGTGGAGCGTCTGCGCCATGCCAGCCGGCTGATCGACGAAGCCGAGCAGGAGGCCGCCCAGGGCGCGGCGCAGGTGCGTGGCCGCCTGCGCCTGGCGTTGCCGGGGGCGATGGGGCGGCGCTGGTTGAGCGGCGTGGTGGCCGACTTTGTGCTGGCGCACCCGCAGGTGATGGTCGAGTGCGAATACGCCGACCGCTTCGTCGACCTGGTGGGCGAGGGCTTCGACGCCGCCATCCGCATCGGTGAGCTGGCCGACAATCGCCTGGTGGCCAGCAAGTTGTGTGATCACCTGCGTATCCTCTGCGCCTCACCCGGCTACCTGGCACGTCACGGCGCACCTCAGGAGCCTGCCGATCTTGCCGGGCACAACTGCCTGGGTTTCAGTGGCCTGCGCTCGTTCCCCGAGTGGCGCTTGATGGCTCAGGGGCGGCAGGCGAGCGTCAAGGTCAGCGGGTCGCTGCGCGGCAATGACAACGAGGCGTTGCTGGAGGCGGCACGCCGTGGCGTGGGCATTCTGGCCGGTGGCGACTGGTTGATGGGCGAGGACCTGCAGGCCGGGCGGCTGGTGCGGGTGCTGCCGGATTGGCAACTGGACGTGGCGGCAGGGATCTACCTGGTGCGGCCGTCGGCTCGCTTGAATACGGCTGCACTGCGCGCATTCAAGGGGTGGCTTGAGGCTTGTTTCAAGGACGGTGCGCCCTGGCGGGCTCGGGCAGCTTAATTCTAGAAACTGCTTTGCTATAAATGCTTAAGCTATTGATTTATTTGGATTTTATTCGATCGATCAAGCATGCTGACCGATCGAATAAATGACATTCTGAATATCACGTAAGCTGATGAAAAATAACTGTTTTATCGTTTTGCAACAGCATGCTGCGCACACTGCTCGTAGTAGGTCTGCTTGATCGCCGCCGGCTTGAGTTGTGAGCGGCTGTTGTAGGTCTGCTCGGTGATGCCGAAGGCGGTCATGCGCATCCAGGGCTTGGTGAATTTTCGCGCTTGCAGCTTCTTGCGCGTCGCATACAGGGTCACCCCGGAGAGCTTGGCCTGCTGCGCCTCGGCGGCGATCTGCGCGCCCCAGCCACAGACCTGGCGTTCGTTCTGGCTCAGTGCCCGGGCCTGGGCGCCGAAGGCTACGGTGGCCAGCAGGCAGCCGGCCACACTTGCTAGAAATACCCGCATGTTGCTGTCCTAAGCGTCTGAAGGAGAACGGAGTTTGCCCGCACTTCAAACGCCTGGGGGCCAGCAAATTGCCGTCAGGCGATGGCCATGCGCAGTGGGTTGTGGTGGCTGGGACGTAGCGACACCAAGGCCAGGGCCGCCAGCCACAGCATCGAAACGCCATAGTTGAGGCGCTGATACAGGCCGAACAGCTGCCCGCTTTCGGCCGCCCGTGCCATCAGAAGTACCGTGACCACCGCCAGCACGGTGCACAACAACGACCACCAGGCCAGGCCGCGCGAGCGGGCCAGACGCTGGCCGAGGCCGATCCACAGCACGCTGGCCAACGTCAACGAGAGAAACATCAGTAGCCCGCTGAGGTTGTGCAACTGCTGGGAAAGCGAAGGCGTCACCGGCGCACAGCCCGCATCACAGGTAAACCAACCGGTGCCCAGGCTACCCACAGCATGCAGCAGGATCAGCAGCGCGCTCAGCTGCGCCAGCCTGGATTGCCGCCAACGTCGCGCCACGCCCCAGGCGAACAAGGCAAAAAGCAGGGCCAGAGGGAAGTTGTTGATCCATGGCGAGAGCGTGTGGGTGGGTGCGTCAACCGCGCCAAGCTGGCTCATGGCCTGTTGCAGATGGCTGTAGCCGGGGTAGGCCTGGGCGGTCAGCATGACGCCGATCAGCAACCAGAACGGGATCAGCAGGCCGCTGGCGAGCAGCAGGCGATCGAATATCTTCATGCGGGTTCCTTCCTTGGTGGGCATGGGGGAGCGCGCAGCCTAGCGCCATGGCAAGGCAGTTCGCCAGCATTCGATGGCGGCCAATCGCCTGCTGGCGCGCCATGACGGATGAAATCCCCTGCGTATGTATGTGATCGTACAACTGCTTGCGCTATCATCACGCATGTCTTTCACAACATGATGTCCAAGGCATGACAGAGCAGCAGGTACAGCCGCGCGCCCGGCGCAAGCCGCGCAGTCTGGCGCAGGAACTGGTCACGGTGCTGACCGAGCGCATTCGCAGCGGTCAGCTCAAGCGTGGCGACAAGCTTCCGACCGAATCGCAGATCATGGCCGAAGAGGGGGTCAGCCGTACCGTGGTGCGCGAGGCCATCTCGCGGTTGCAGGCTGCGGGCCAGGTCGAGACCCGCCACGGCATCGGCACCTTCGTACTGGATGCGCCGAGCGCGGCGGGTTTTCGTATCGACCCGGCAACCATCGTCACCCTGCGCGAAGTGCTGGCAGTGCTGGAGTTGCGCATCGCCCTGGAGATCGAGTCCGCCGGGTTGGCCGCACAGCGGCGCAGCGACGAGGAACTGGCTGGCATGCGCGCCGCGCTGGACGAACTGAACGAAGGTGCGGCGCACGCCTCGGATGCGGTGTCGGCGGACTTCCAATTCCACCTGCGTATCGCCCAGGCCAGCGGCAACCACTATTTCGCCGACATCATCAATCACCTGGGCACCAGCATCATTCCGCGTACGCGGCTCAATTCGGCGCGCCTGGCCCATGACGACCAGGCTCACTACATGGGCCGGCTGATGCACGAGCATGAGGCGATCTACGAGGCGATTGCACGACATGACAGCGAGGGGGCGAAGATGGCCATGCGCCTGCACCTGAGCAACAGCCGCGAACGCCTGCGCCAGGCGCATGAGGCGGCCGAGGCGCAGGGCGCCTGAGTTCGAGTGCTGTAGGAGCGGCCTTGCCGGGGCGCCGGACCGGTCGGAAAGGGGTGCGCAGCGCCCCCAGGTTCTCGAGTGCGCCCAAGATCGCCGGGGCCGCTCTGCGGCCCTTTCGCGACACAAGGCCGCTCCTACAGGTGACGTGCAAACTTCAGGGTGGGGCAAGTCCGCTCCCACAAACATTACCTTGCATCCAGCAAAAGCCCCGCGAATGCGGGGCTTTTTCATGTCGCGTGGCAATCAGATTGCCGCATCGCTCCATTGGCCGTTCACCAAGCGCTTGAGCCCCAGCGGGTTGCCATCACGCAGCGCCTCCGGCAGCAGCGCCTGCGGGTAGTTCTGGTAGCACACCGGGCGCAGGAAGCGGTCGATGGCCAAGGTGCCCACCGAGGTGCCGCGCGCATCGGAGGTGGCCGGATACGGCCCGCCATGCACCATGGCATCGCACACCTCGACCCCAGTGGGGTAGCCGTTGACCAGGATCCGCCCGACTTTCTCTTCCAGCAGCGGCACCAGCCAGGCGAAGGCCTCGAAGTCTTCCGGCTCGCCGATCAGGGTGGCGGTCAGTTGGCCGCGCAGGCCGAGCAGGGCGGCGCGCAGCTGCGCGTTGTCGTTGACCTCGACAGCGACGGTGGCCGGGCCGAACACTTCTTCCTGCAGCAACGGGTCGGCGTTCACCAGCAGGCTGGCGTCGGCCTTGAACAGCTGGGCACGGGCCTGGTTGCCCTGTTGCGCCTGGCCGGCCAGGTGCTCGATCCCCGCATGGGCACCCAGGTGCTCAAGGCCGCCGACGTAGCTGCGCAGGCCACCGGCATTGAGCATGGTCTGCCCGGCCTGCTGGTCCAGGTGCTGACCCAGTTCACCCAGCAACTGGGTGAAGGCGGGTGATTGCAGGCCGATGACCATGCCCGGGTTGGTGCAGAACTGCCCGGCGCCCAGGCACACGGAGCCGGCCAGCTCACGGGCAATGGCTTCACCACGCTTGGCCAGGGCGCCCGGCAGGACGATCACCGGGTTGATGCTGGACATCTCGGCGAACACCGGGATCGGCTGCGGGCGCTCGGCGGCCATGCGGCACAGGGCGTCGCCGCCCTTGAGCGAACCGGTGAAACCGACCGCCTGGATGGCCGGGTGCTTGACCAGCCATTCGCCCACGCCACCGCCAAACACCATGTTGAACACGCCCTTGGGCATACCGGTACGCTCGGCGGCGCGCACGATCGCGCAACCGACCAGGTCGGCGGTGGCCATGTGGCCGCTGTGGGCCTTGAACACCACCGGGCAGCCAGCGGCCAGGGCGGCGGCGGTGTCGCCACCTGCGGTGGAGAAGGCCAGCGGGAAGTTGCTGGCGCCGAACACCGCCACCGGGCCTACGCCGATGCGCATCTGGCGGATGTCCACCCGCGGCAGGGGCTGGCGCTCGGGCAGGGCCAGGTCGATGCGTGCGCCCAGGTAGTCACCACGGCGCAGTACCTGGGCGAACAGGCGCATCTGGCCGCTGGTGCGGCCGCGCTCGCCCTGGATGCGCGCGGCGGGCAGGGCGGTTTCGCGGCAGACGATGGCCACGAAGCTGTCGTCCAGCTCATCCAGTTCGGCGGCGATGGCGTCGAGGAATTCGGCGCGGCGGGCCGGGGGCAGCTGACGGAACTCGGCGAAGGCGGCAGCGGCGGCCTGGGCGGCCTGGTCGACTTCGCTTTCGGTGGCTTGGGTGAAGCTGTAGGGCAGGGTTTCGCCGGTGCTGGCGTCCAGGCTGTGCAGGCGCTGGGTACCTGCGGCGCTGCGCTGGCCTGCGATGAAGTTATGGCCGAGGATCTCAGGCATTGGAAGTGCTCCTGTCGGGGGAATTGGGTGTGGGGCCTGGGGGCGCTTTGCGCCCCTTTCGCGACACAAGGCCGCTCCTACAGGGGACCGCGCAGGCCTGTAGGAGCGGCCTTGTGTCGCGAAAGGGCTGCGCAGCAGCCCCAGGATTCATCAGGTAATCGGTGCCGGGTTGAACAGGGTGATGTCGTTGTGCAGCCCGTGCTGCTCGGCCCAGGTCTGCTTGCGGCCGCTGGCTACGTCCAGGTAGTAGCGGAACAGCTCCCAGCCCAGCTCTTCGATGGTCGAGCGGCCGGTGGCAATGCGCCCGGCGTCGATGTCGATCAGGTCCGGCCAGCGCTGGGCCAGCTCAGTACGGGTGCACACTTTCACCACTGGCGCCATGGCCAGGCCGTACGGCGTGCCGCGCCCGGTGGTGAACACGTGCAGGTTCATCCCAGCCGCCAGCTGCAAGGTGCCGCAGACGAAGTCGCTGGCGGGGGTGGCGCAGAAGATCAAACCCTTGCGTGAGACGCGCTCGCCTGGCCCGACCACACCCTGGATGGCGCCGCTGCCGGACTTGACGATCGAACCCAGGGATTTTTCGACGATGTTCGACAGCCCGCCCTTCTTGTTGCCGGGCGTGGTATTGGCGCTACGGTCGGCGGCGCCCTGTTGCAGGTAGCGGTCGTACCAGTCCATCTCGCGCACCAGCGCGTCGGCCACCTCGGGGGTTTCGGCGCGGGAGGTGAGCATGTAGATGGCATCGCGCACTTCGGTCACTTCCGAAAACAGCACGGTGGCGCCGGCACGCACCAGCAGGTCGGCGGCGTAGCCCAGTGCCGGGTTGGCGGTGATGCCGGAAAAGGCGTCACTGCCGCCGCACTGCATGCCGAGGGTCAGCTCGCTGGCCGGTACGGTCTCGCGGCGGCGCTGGTCGAGTTTTTTCAGGCGGGTTTCGGCCAGTTGCATGATCTGCTCGATCATCTCGACGAAGCCCAGCGAGGCGTCCTGCAGGCGGTACAGCCACGGCTCGCTCAGGTCCACCGACGGGTCGCCCTCGTGCATCACCTGGCCGGCCTGGAGCTTTTCGCAGCCCAGGCTGATCACCAGCGCTTCGCCGCCCAGGTTGGGGTTGCGCGCCAGGTTGCGCACGGTGCGGATCGGGATGTAGGCATCGCGAGCGTTGATCGCCACACCGCAGCCATAGCTGTGGGTGAGGGCGACCACGTCGTCGACGTTGGGGTATTTGGGCAGCAGTTCGGCGCGGATGCGCTTGACCGCATGGTCGAGCACGCCGGTCACGCACTGCACGGTGGTGGTGATGCCGAGGATGTTGCGGGTGCCGACGGTGCCGTCGGCGTTGCGATAGCCCTCGAAGGTGAAGCCTTCGAGCGGCGGCAGGGCGGCGGGCACGGCGTCGCAGCGCGGCAGGCTGTCGAGCTCGGGCGCGGCCGGCATGTCCAGCTGATCTTCCTTGACCCAGCTGCCTTGCTGCAGCAATTCGCGGGCATAGCCGATGACCTGGCCGTAGCGGCGTACCGGGTCGCCTTGCTGGATATCGACCGTGGCGACCTTGTGGCTCTGCGGCACGCCTTCGATCAGGGTGAGGCCATCGGCGAAACGAGCGCCTTCGCCCAGGCCGCCGTCGTTGACCACCACCACGACGTTGTCGTCATCGTGCAGGCGGACGTAGCGGGGCGATTCGGAGTGTTCGATCAACTGCATGGTCAGGCCCTTCTTGTCTTTGCTCTCAGGCTTTGAAACTGCCGCCGGCACCTGGGTGCCGGCGTCTTTCACTTACTGGCGCGAACCTGCCAGCTCAGCGCTCGGTGCGGGTTGCGGCTTTGGGCCGTCCTTGAGCTCGATGCGCTTGATCGGGCCGACGATCACCAGGTAGCTGAACACCGCCACCAGGGCGTTGGCGCCCACGTACACCAGGGCCCACTTGAACGAGCCGGTGGCGCTGATGATGTAGCCGATGACGATCGGCGTGGTGATCGAGGCGATGTTGCCGAAGGTGTTGAACAGGCCACCCGACAGCCCGGCGATCTGCTTGGGCGAGGTGTCGGCCACCACGGCCCAGCCCAGCGCACCGATGCCCTTGCCGAAGAAGGCCAGGGTCATGAAGCCCACCACCATCCACTCGGCGTCGACGTAGTTGCAGAACACCATGGTGGTGGACAGCAGCAGGCCGCAGACGATCGGCAGCTTGCGCGAGAAGGTCAGCGAATTGCCGCGGCGCAGCAGCCAATCCGACAGCACGCCACCGAGCACGCCGCCGATGAAGCCGCACACCGCCGGCAACGAGGCGATGAAACCCGCCTTGAGGATGGTCATGCCACGTTCCTGCACCAGGTACACCGGGAACCAGGTGAGGAAGAAGTAGGTGATGGCATTGATGCAGTACTGGCCCAGGTACACGCCCAGCAGCATGCGGCTGGTCAGCAGTTGCTTGATGTAGCCCCATTTCGGGCCGTCGCTGCCGCGCTTCTGGTCCATGTCCACCAGGCCGCCGTTCTGCTCGATGTGCTCAAGTTCACTGGCGCTGATGCGGGGGTGCTGGCGGGGGTTGTAGATGGTCTTCAGCCACACCGCCGAGAACACGATGCCCAGCGCGCCCATGACCACGAACACATGTTCCCAGCCGAAGCTGAAGACGATCCAGCCCATGATCGGGGCGAACAGTGCGGTGGCGAAGTACTGCGCCGAGTTGAAGATCGCCGAGGCGGTGCCGCGCTCCTGGGTGGGGAACCAGGCCGCGACGATGCGTGCGTTGCCGGGGAACGACGGGGCTTCGGCGAAGCCGACCAGAAAACGCAGGGTGAACAGGGTCACCACCGCCCAGGCCACCGGCAGGCCGCCGACGAAGCCCTGCAGCAGGGTGAACAGCGACCAGGTGAAGATGCTGAAGGCGTAGACGTTCTTCGAACCGAAGCGGTCAAGCAGCCAGCCGCCGGGGATCTGCCCGGCCACGTAGGCCCAGCCGAAAGCGGAGAAAATGTAGCCGAGGGTGACCGCGTCGATGCCCAGGTCCTTCTGCAGGCTGGAGCCGGCAATGGCGATGGTGGCGCGGTCGGCGTAGTTGATGGTGGTCACCAGGAACAGCATCAACAGGATCAGGTAGCGCACATGCGTCTTTTTCGTCGCTTGCATGCTGGTTACTCCCACTAGTTATTTTTGTGCGGGGTCGGTTTTGTGTATGGGCGCCAGGGCAGGGCGCGGGGCCGCACTGCGGCCTATCGCCGACAAACCAGCTCCTGCGGGAGCCGGCCTGCCAGCGATCAGGGCTTACAGGGTCTGCGGGCCCATCTTGTCCATCAGCGCGGCGAGCATCTCGTACTCTTGCGCGGTCAGGTCGGTCAGCGGCGTGCGCACCGGGCCTGCGTCGTAGCCGGCGATCTTGGCGCCAGCCTTGACGATGCTCACGGCGTAACCGGCCTTGCGGTTGCGGATGTCCAGGTACGGCAGGAAGAAATCGTCGATCAGCTTGGCCACGGTGGCGTGATCGTCACGGGCGATGGCGTGGTAGAAGTCCATCGCGGTCTTGGGCACGAAGTTGAACACCGCCGAGGAATACACCGGCACGCCGAGGGCCTTGTAGGCGGCAGCATACACCTCGGCGGTGGGCAGGCCACCCAGGTAGCTGAAGCGATCGCCCAGGCGGCGACGGATCGACACCATCAGCTCGATGTCGCCCAGGCCGTCCTTGTAGCCGATCAGGTTCGGGCAGCGCTCGGCGAGTTTTTCCAGCAGGTCGGCATTCAGGCGGCAGACGTTGCGGTTGTAGACGACAACGCCGATGTTGACCGCCTTGCACACCGCCTCGACATGGGCGGCAACACCGTCCTGGCTGGCTTCGGTGAGGTAGTGCGGCAGCAGCAGCAGGCCCTTGGCGCCCAGGCGCTCGGCTTCTTTGGCGTATTCGATGGCCTGGCGGGTCGAGCCGCCGACACCGGCAAGGATCGGTACCGAAGTGGCGCAAGTGTCGACCGCGGTCTTGATCACTTGGCTGTACTCGCTGGCGGCCAGCGAGAAGAACTCACCGGTGCCACCGGCGGCGAACAGCGCGCTGGCGCCGTAAGGGGCCAGCCATTCCAGGCGCTTGATGTACCCGGCCGGGTTGAAGTCGCCCTGTGCGTCGAAGTCGGTGACAGGGAACGACAGCAGGCCGTGGGAGAGGATGGATTGCAGTTCTTGTGGATTCATTGTTATGGGCATCCTGTGGCGCTTGGGGAGAGGTGGTGTACCAAGGTGAGAGATAAGTTATCGTACAACTTGTGCGATGACTAGACCCTGCACGCATAAATTTTCAGGACCGGCATGATCAGGGCAGGCCCGCAAAACGCGGCCATGCACATTCCCTGTAGGAGCGGCCTTGTGCCGCGAAAGGGCCGCAAAGCGGCCCGTGAATGCCTGGGGCTACACAGATGGCTGGGTGGGCTGCCCTGCAGCCCTTTCGCGGCACAAGGCCGCTCCTACAGTGCAGGGGTGCGCCGGACGGGGGAGATAACAGTCGGACAGGGGCAGGCATGCATACGGTTGACTTGGAAGTCATCGTATCTCTTGGGGGCAAGAAAAAACGATCGCGGAGACAGGCACAAGCCCGCCGCCCGCTGCCACGGGAAGTGTTCTGGGACCAGCAGAGGGTGACCGTGGGAAGCGGGGGCGACCTTGCGCCGCCCCGCGATCAAAGCTAACGAAGCTTGGTTGGGTCAGGCAGCCTGGTGGTGCTTGACCTGGGATTTGCGGACCTGGGCACGGCAAGCATCGCCGAAGGCCTGGAAGATCTTGATCGAATCAGGGTTCTTCGCCGCCTGCCATTCCGGGTGCCACTGCACCGCGAACAGGAAGGGCGAAATGCTTGGGGCGTGGATCGCCTCGACCAGGCCGTCTTCGGCATGGGCGATCGGCTCGATGCCAGCACCCAGGTTGCGCAGGCCCTGGCCATGCAGCGAGTTGACGCGGATCTCGTCGGTACCCAGGGTTTCGCGCAGCCAGCTGCCGGGCTTGATCTTCACCCCGTGCACCTGGGCGTACTGCACCTCGACCGGGTCTTCCGGGTTTTCGCGGTGGTCGTTGAAGCCAGGCTCGGCGTAGACCTTCTGGTAGATGTCACCGCCCAGGGCCACGTTGATTTCCTGCATGCCACGGCAGATGCCGAAAATCGGCAGGCCACGCTTGAGGGCCGCCTTGACCAGCGGGATGTCGAACAGGTCGCGGTCCTTGTCCTGGCCTTTGCCGGGGGTCTGGTTGTCCTGGCCGTAGAGGGCTGGGTCAATGTTGCTGCCCGCGCCGGTCAGGTACACGCCGTCGGCCATGTCCAGGTAGGTCTCGAGGTCTTCGATGCCGCAGCAGGTGGGCACCAGAACAGGGACGCAGCCGGAGAACTCGACCAGCGGGTTGATGTATTTGTGGGTCATGACCTGGTAGTCATGGCCTTTGCGCTCTTGGCTGCCCATGGTCATCAGGACGACGGGTTTGCGCAGGGAAGGTTGCTTGTTGCCAATGTTGCTGTTGGACATATGTCACCTTGGGACAGGTCTTGCCTGTCGTTGTTGTGCAGGCGCACGGCTGGGGCCTTGGGTGCAGCCTGTAACCCCGAGCACTGCCGGCTCGTCTTGCAGGCGATACCGGTCGGGGCCTGAGTGATAGCTTGCCAGAGCCGTTCGATATGTCAAACGAGTGGCGCAGGGTCCAGGCGCCGTTTTTCGGGGGCTGTAGCCAGTCCAAGCCTTGGCCGACAAGGGTTTGGCGGGGGTGGAGGTCAATAATATTTAACGACGCAGTTGGATCATTGCAGCGCTGCAATGATCACTCGGCTTGCGCGGTGCGCCGGTAGGCATTTGGGGTGTGCCCGGCGAGGCGCTTGAAGAAGCGCGCGAAGTAGGTGGGGTCGCTGAACCCCAGGCTGTCGGACAGCTGGCCGATGCTCATGCGGGTGTACACCAGGTTGCGCCGGGCCTCCAGCAGCAGGCGCTGGTGCACCACCTGCAAGGCGGTTTGCCCGGCCAGGGCGCGGCACAACTGGTTGAGTTGAAGGCTGGTGATGCCCAGGCGCGCGGCGTAGGCCTCCACCGCCAGGTGCTCGCGGTAGTGCGCCTCGACCAGGCGCAGGTAGTGGCCGAACAGGTGGCGGTCGCGTTCGCCGCGGGTGCGTGGCGCCGGGCCGTGCCCCTGGCGGCTGATCCACACCATCAGCGCGGTGACCAACGCCTGCAACAGCGCCGCCCGCGCTGGCGCGTTGCCCTGGTATTCCTGCTGCAAGGTGTCGATCAGCGCGTGCAGGCGCTGGCGATCCTGCCCCAGCGGGTAGCAGCCAGGCGTGGCCAACACGCTCAAGGGGGCGCCCAGGCGTTGCTCAAGGTCGGCCACCAGCGCCGTGCCGAAGGTCAACACATGGCCCTGGATGTCGGCACTGAAGCGAAAGCCATGCACGGTCAGCGGTGGCACCACCTGGATCGCCGGTTGGCGAATCACGCTGGATTCGCCCTCGATCAGCACCTGCGCCTCGCCGCGCTGTACATAGAGCAACTGGAACAATTCGGCATGGCGGTGCGCCTTGATCTCCCAGTGGTGCAGGCGGCTGCGCGCCGGGATCGACTCGCAGTGCAGCAGGTCGGTGCCGGGCCAGGCGTGGTTTTCGCCGTACAGCTGGAACAGCGGGACGCCGGGGAGGGGGCTGGGCATGGGGCTGCCTTGTCCGTTAATCGAACCGTTTTTGTAAAAGTGCAGTTTTCTCAGCGATTAGCACACTTTTACGGCCTGTGTAGCCCGTAAAAATGCAGGAGGTAACCGTAACAGCACACAGAGACAACAACAATGAAGACTCAGGTTGCAATCATCGGCGCAGGCCCCTCCGGCCTGCTGCTGGGTCAGCTGCTGCATCAGGCTGGCATCGACACCGTAATCGTCGAGCGCCAGACCCCGGACTACGTGCTTGGGCGCATCCGCGCCGGGGTGCTCGAGCAGGGCACCGTCGACCTGCTGCGCGAGGCCGGCGTGGCCGAGCGCATGGACCGCGAAGGGCTGGTCCACGAAGGTGTCGAACTGCTGGTCGGTGGGCGCCGCCAACGTCTGGACCTCAAGGCCCTGACCGGCGGCAAGACCGTCATGGTCTACGGCCAGACCGAAGTCACCCGCGACCTGATGCAGGCCCGCGCGCAGGGCGGGGCGCCGATCATTTACGCGGCCAGCAACGTGCAGCCTCACGCCATCGATGGCGACCAGCCCTACCTGACGTATGAAAAGGACGGCCAGGTGCATCGCGTGGAGTGCGACTACATCGCCGGTTGCGATGGATTCCACGGTGTCGCCCGGCAGAGCATTCCGGCAGGTGTGCTCAAGGAGTACGAGCGGGTCTATCCGTTTGGCTGGCTCGGGCTGTTGGCCGACACCCCGCCGGTCAACCACGAACTGATCTACGCCCATCACGAACGCGGTTTCGTACTGTGCAGCCAGCGCTCGCAGACCCGCAGCCGCTACTACCTGCAAGTGCCGTTGCAGGAGCGGGTGGAGGATTGGCCGGATGAGCGCTTCTGGGGCGAGCTCAAGGCGCGCCTGCCCGAAGAGGTAGCACAGCAGTTGGTCACCGGCCCTGCGCTGGAGAAGAGCATCGCGCCACTGCGCAGCCATGTGGTCGAGCCCATGCAGCATGGCCGGCTGTTCCTGGTCGGCGATGCCGCGCATATCGTCCCGCCCACCGGCGCCAAGGGTTTGAACCTGGCGGCCTCGGACGTCAATTACCTGTACCGGATCCTGGTCAAGGTGTACCGCGAAGGGCGCACCGACCTGCTGGCCCAGTACTCCCCGATGGCCTTGCGCCGGGTGTGGAAGGGTGAGCGCTTCAGCTGGTTCATGACCCAGCTGCTGCATGATTTCGGCGAGCATCAGGATGACTGGGACCGCAAGATGCAGGAGGCGGACCGGGAGTATTTCCTCGGTTCCGAGGCCGGCAGGGTGAACATCGCCGAGAACTACGTGGGGCTGCCGTTCGAGGTGGTGGAGTAAAAGGGGGCGAATTGGCGGAGCCCTTACCCCGGAGGCTTGCGCAAATGTTGTAGGAGCGGCCTTGCCGGGGCGCCGGACCGGTCGGAAAGGGCCGCACAGCGGCCCCAGCAACAGTGGCGGCAACTCGGGAACCTGGAGCCGCTGCGCAGCCCTTTCCGACCGGTCCGGCGCCCCGGCAAGGCCGCTCCTACAGCGAATCAGCGCTCCAGCAACGTCACCATCTCCCCATACCCCCGCTGACGCGCATGTTCCAGCGCAGTCACCCCGTCCTTGTCGGCAATCGCCGGATCCGCCCCGGCCGCCAGCAGCCGGCGCACGATCTCCACATGCCGCGGGCCGCCATCACCGAGGATCACCGCCTCCAGCAGCGCGGTCCAGTGCAGGCGGTTGAGGTGGTTCACGTCCACTCCGGCGTCGATCAGCATCTGCACGGTCTGCACATGCCCGCGTTCGGCTGCCGGGATCAGCGCGGTGCCGCCGTAACGGTTGGTGCTCTTGAGGTCGGCGCCATGGGCGAGGGTCAGGCGCAGGATATCGTCCAGGCCACGGGCGCCGGCATACAGATACGGGCTGTCCTGGATGTTGTCCTTGGCATTGACGTCGGCACCCGCTTCGATCAGCACTTGTGCAGCGGCCACCTGGTTGGCGTGGGTGGCCACCAACAGCGCGGTACGGCCCTGATCGTCGCGGGCTTCGAGGGGCGCGCCGGTATCGATGGCCTGGCGGATGACGGCAACATTGCCCTGGCGTGCGGCATCGAACAGTCGGGCATTCATCGGCGGGCTCTCGGCATGGGCGGCAAGGCTGGCAGACAGGGCCAGCAACAGCGTGGCTATGGGCATTCGCATGATCGTGGTTTCCTCGCAGGACCTGCCCAATCCTAGGCAATTCGCCCCAATGCCAGAAGTGAATGTTCTGGATGCAACCCAGTGGTTTTGCGCATGGTTGCCGGGGTCACAGGGGCATGATAGAAGTCAGGCTCTGCATTCAGAAGTTGAATACCAAGATGTCCACCAGCGTTAAATCGAATAGAGCCCTGTTCGACCTCGACCTGTTGCGCGCCATCGTCGTGGTGGCCGATTGCGGCAGCTTCACCACTGCGGCCGCACGCCTGCACTCCACCCAGTCGACCATCAGCCAAAAGGTCCGCCGCCTTGAAGAGATGGTCGGCCACCGCCTGCTGGTGCGCGGCAATCGTGACGTACTGCCCACCGATGCCGGGCAGACCCTGCTCGGCTACGCCCGCCATATGCTGGCGCTGAACGACCAGATGCTCGAAGCCCTGGCTGGCGCCATGGTCGGGATGACCGTGCGCCTGGGCGTGCCCGAGGATTTCGTTGGCGGGCGCACCACCAATGCCTTGTCGGCGTTCAGCCGGCGCCACCCGCAGGTCAAGCTGGAGGTCACCAGCGGGCTGTGCCGCGACCTCAGCCAGGCCTATGACAACGGCGAGCTTGACCTGGTGCTGCTCAAGCAGCGGCGCAACAGCCGCGAAGGCGTGGCCTGCTGGCCCGAGCGCTTGCAGTGGATCGACAGCGCGCGCATGCCGGCCTTCGAGCTCGACCCGGTGCCGCAGCTTCACCAGCTCCAGCCTCAGCGGCATCCAGGCGGCGGTGGCCGATGGCATGGGTGTCAGCCTGCTGCCGCCACGCGCGGCGAGCCCCGAGCACCGGGTGCTGGGCGCTGAACAGGGGCTGCCGGAGGTGGACAGCTATGAAATCGTCATCGTCCACCGGCCCACGGCGGACGTGATGGTCAAGGCGCTGGCCGAGGTGCTCACCGAGCTGCTGGCGGTGCAGGCGATCTGAGGGGCATGCCTTTCAAGGTGATTGCGTGAGGGGCGCCACGGGTTCGGCGAGCGCTTTGCGGCGCCCATGAGATCGAGNGCCGCCCGCGCGGCGCATCGCTGGCAAGCCAGCTCCCACATCTGTTTCGGGCCAGTTACTCCTGNNCCATCTCCACTGTCCGCCTTGTTTTTACGACGCGGTTTCTGCGTGGACGCTACTGCCGCCCCACATCACTCAAGACATGCATCAAGGCGGACAGTGAAGACCTCACAGACATAATTGGCCCGAAACAGATGTGGGGCGGCGCTCGATCTAAAGAGCACTGCAAAACCATCGACAAGCCTCGGTCAGCAACACCAAAAGTGGTCGATCAGCGAACAGAATGTACCAGCCAGTACAGAAGTGTTGGTCAGCGTCGGCCGTTCTCTTCTAGAATCCGCCCCACGCCCAGGCACCATGCCAGGGCCTGCGCCCGAGGGCCTCATGAGTTCCAGCACGCCACTGTCCGGAGTCAACCAGCCGCTGCGCGGCATCGCCCTGGTGGTACTGGCCACCTTGCTGTTCGCCGGCCACGATGCGTTGTCCAAGTTCCTCGGCGGGCTCTACCCGATCGTCATGGTGGTGTGGGCCCGCTACCTGGTGCACACGCTGCTGATGGCCGGGATCTTCCTGCCCCGGGCAGGGCTGGCCGTGCTGCGCACCCGGCGCCCGCTGTTGCAGACCCTGCGCGCTTTGAGCCTGCTCAGCACCAGCCTGCTGTTCACCGCCGGCCTGCAGTACTTGCCCCTGGCCGAGGCCACTTCGGTCAACTTCCTCGCGCCGGTATTGGTCACCGCCTTGTCGGTGCCGCTGCTCAAGGAGCGGGTCACGGCGGGGCAATGGGCGGCAGTGGTGATGGGCTTTGCCGGGGTGCTGGTGGTGGTGCACCCGGGTGGGGCGATGTTCACCCCGGCCATCCTGTTCCCGTTCGGCTCGGCCCTGGGTTTTTGCTTCTATCAATTGCTGACGCGCAAGCTGGCGGCCCATGACAGCCCGACCACCAGCAACTTCTACGCAGGGCTGTGCAACACCCTGGTGCTGAGCGCGATGGTGCCGTTCTTCTGGCAACTGCCCAGCTGGCCCCACGCGCTGCTGATGCTGGCGCTGGGCGGTTGTGGCATGACCGCGCACCTGTTGTTGACCCAGGCCTTCCGCCTGGCTGCGCCAGCGCTGCTGGCACCGTTCAGCTACTGCCAGATCGTGTTCGCCGGGTTGCTGGGGTTGCTGATCTTCGGCCAGGTGCCAGACGCCACCAGCTTGCTGGGTATCGCGATCATCTGCCTGAGCGGGCTGGGCGCGGCGTGGATGCAACGGCGCGGCTGAGTTTCAGCTGTCGCGCCCCTCATGCTGGCGGCGGTAGGCCCCTGGCTGTACCCCCACCGCCTTGGCGAATGCCCGGGTGAAGGCCGCCACCGACTGATACCCCACCTGCGCGCCCACCTGTTCGACGGTGTTGCCGGCCTTGAGCAGCTGGCTGGCCAGGCGCATGCGCAGGGCCAGCAGCACTTGCCCCGGCGACTGCCCGGCCAGTTCGTTGAAACGCTTGAAGAACGCCGAGCGCGAAAGCCCGGTGCAAGCCGCCATGCTCTCCAGGGTCCAGGCCTGCCCAGGCGCCTCGATCAAGCGCTCCAGCAGCCCGGCGAACGCCGGCTGGCGGGCGAGGGCGACCAGCCCGCCGAGGGGCTGGTCGGCATGCACCTGCTGGCGCAGCACATACAGGAACAACAGGTGGGTCAGGCGTTCGAGCACTACTTGCGAGGGCTGTGGCGCCCGCCGGCATTCGTCCAGGATCAGCCCGAACAGCGCCTGCGCCGCGCTGCCGGAAGGGTCGCTGGCGCGCAGCAGGATCCAGTGGGCCAGACCCTCGACGATCAACGACGACAGCCCCGAATGGAAATGGAAGAAGCCACAGACCAGGCCAACCCCGTCGCCAGCCTCCAGCTCAAGCGCTTGCATGGTCCGCCGGGGTTGGGCGCAAGCGTCGGCGGCGTGCTCGTCGCCGGACAACCGATAGGCCATGTCACGTAACAGAAACACGGCATCGCCACGCTCCAGCTTCACCGCTTGCCCATGGCCTTCGACATGCAGCCAGCACTGACCCTGCACCACCAGGTGGAAACTGGCCCGGCCCATGCCCTGGGTGCTGGCATGCCAGCCGCCACAGTAGCGGCCGACGTGGAACAGGCTGGCATCGAGCTCCAGGCCTTCTAATAACCAATCGACGAGGTGGCTGGATGAAATCATCTAATGCAAGGACTCAAGAGCAAGGAAAGGCGACTGATGAATATGGATGCAACTTCTTATAACCAACAGACTGTAGCGACCTACATCAAAGGAGACCACTCCATGTCCGCGCGCATCACTCTACACAGCCTGCAGACCGCTCCGGAAGCCGCACGTCCATTCCTTGAGAACGCGCAGAAGAACTCGGGCTTCATCCCCAACCTGCTGGGCATCCTGGCCAACGCGCCGGCCGCGCTGGAAACCTATGTCACCGTCTCGGCACTCAACGGCAAGTCCGAGCTGACCCTGGCCGAGCGCGAAGTGGTGCAACTGATTGCCGCCACCCAGCATGGTTGCGACTTCTGCGTCGCCGGTCACACCGCCGTGGCGTTGAACAAGGCCAAGCTGCCCCAGGACGTGGTCGACGCCCTGCGTGCCCGTGGTGAGCTGCCCGATGCCCGCTACGAAACCCTGGCCGCTTTCGCCCGCGAAGTGATCGCCACCCGCGGCAACGTCGGCGATGCCACGTACCAGGCGTTCCGTGACGCTGGTTTCAGCGAAGGCAACGCCCTGGAAGTGATTCTCGGTGTGAGCCTCGCAACCCTGTGCAACTTTGCTAATGTGTTCGCCCAGACGCCGCTCAACGACGAGCTCGGCAAGTACCGCTGGCAGCCTTCGGCCTGATCGAGGCCTGATGCCGGCGCGCCCGGCGTTTCAAAAGGAGTAGGGACATGCTTGATTCTGCATTTCGCCACTGGCTGGATGCCAATGCCGAGGCCATCGACCAGGGCCAGTGCGACCCGCACCTGGTACTGGCGCACCTCGCCGAGTCGCAACTGCTGCGCATCGGTGTCGACCCGGCCCTCGGCGGCTCGGGCGGCGAAGTCACCGACGCGGTCGAAGCCATTGCCGCCATCGCCAGCCGTTCGCTGGCTGCGGCCTTCGTCTGCTGGGGCCAGCGCGCCTTCATCGAATACCTGTTGCAAAGCCCTAACCAGAAGCTGCGCGAACGCCTGTTGCCCGACCTGCTCAAGGGTGAGCTGGCCGGCGCCACCGGGCTGTCCAACGCCATGAAGTACCTCTCGGGCATCGAGGCATTGCAAGTGCGTGGCCGCCCCGAGGGCGAGGGCTGGACGCTGGAAGGGCGCCTGCACTGGGTGACCAACCTGCGCAAGAGCGGTTTCGTGGTGGCCGCGGCCATCGAGGACAATGCCGGCGGCGCGCCGTTCGTGCTGGCCATCCCCTCCGAGGCGGCGGGGCTGGAGCGCTCCGAAGACCTGCAACTGATGGGCTTGCAGTCGAGCAACACTGCTGCGCTGGCGTTCCACCAGGTGCAGTTGAGCCGTGACTGGTTGCTGCACGAGAATGCCCGCGAGTTCCTGCCCCAGGTGCGCCCGGCGTTCCTGGCCTTGCAGTGCGGCATGGCCATCGGCCTGGCGCGGCGCGCCCTGGATGAAGTGCAGGCACACTTGCAAGGGCGCGGCTCGTTCCTCGAAGAGGCGCGCCAGGTCCTTCAGGAGCGCCTGGAGAACACCGTCGGCGAACTCAAGCAGGGCCTGCTCGAAGGCCGCTTCCTCAAGCAGCCGGCAGCGCTGTTCAAACTGCGCATCACCCTGGCCGAAAGCGCCGCCGACGCCGTGCAACTGGAGTTGCAGGCCAGTGGTGGCAAGGCCTACCTGACCGCCTATGGCGAAGGTTTCGCCCGTCGCTGGCGCGAGTCGGCGTTCGTGCCGATCGTCACCCCGAGCCTGGTGCAGTTGCGCGCCGAACTGCAACGCCAGGCGTCTGCCGCATGACCGCAGCGCTACTCGAAGCCCGCGACATCCGCCTGGGCTACCCGCGCGAGGGTAGCTGGCAGGCGGTGCTGGAGCAGTTCGACCTGAGCCTGGCACCGGGCGAAGTCGTCACCATTCTCGGCCCCAGCGGCGTCGGCAAGTCCAGCCTGTTGCGGGTGCTGGCCGGCCTGCAGCAAGCCCAGAGCGGCAGCGTCACGCTGCACGGCCAGCCGTTGCAGGGCCCGCACCCGCGCTTGGCGGTGGCGTTCCAGGACCCCAGCCTGTTGCCCTGGCTGAACCTGGAGAGGAACGTCGCCTTCGGCCTGGATTTCGCCCGCCAGCCCAGGCTTGCGGCCAGCGAGCGGCGAGCGCGCATCGACCACGCGATCGAGGCGGTGGGCCTGGCCCACGCCCGCAGCCAGTACCCGGCGCAACTGTCGGGCGGTATGGCCCAGCGCACCGCGCTGGCTCGCTGCCTGGCCCGCCAACCCGAAGTGCTGCTGCTGGACGAGCCGTTCGGCGCGCTGGACGAAGTGACCCGTGCAGACATGCAGCAACTGTTGTTGCAACTGATCGCCACCCACAACACGGCCGCCGTGCTGATCACCCACGACATCGACGAAGCCCTGCTGCTGTCCGATCGCGTGCTGCTACTGGGCAACCACCCGGCGCGCACCCTCGGCCAATGGCGCATCGACCTGCCGCAGCCGCGCGCGCAGCGGGTCGAGGAGCTGGGCGCGCTGCGTATCGACATACTCAAGACCCTACGGCGGGCAAGCCGCACAGCCGAACCCACCCCAACCCCCTTGCCCTCGGAGGCTGTCCATGTGCATGGATGACTGCTGTTCCTCGACGTCCCGTCGCGACTTTCTCAAGCTGAGTGCCATGCTCACCGCCGCCGGCGCCGTGCCGCTGCTGTCGAGCCTGCAGGCGCGCGCCGCCGCCGAGCCCGACGCGCCGGTGCGCATCGGCTACCTGCCGATCACCGATGCCACCCCGCTGCTGGTGGCGCACAACAACGGCCTGTTCGAGGCCGAGGGCATCAAGGCCGAGCGCCCGGTGCTGCTGCGCAGTTGGGCCCAGGTGATCGAGGCGTTCATTTCCGGGCAGGTCAACGTGATCCACCTGCTGTCGCCGATGACCGTGTGGGCGCGCTATGGCAGCAAGGTGCCGGCCAAGGTGGTGGCCTGGAACCATGTGGGTGGTTCGGGCTTGACCGTGGCGCCGGACATCACCGAGATGAAGCAGCTCGGTGGCAAGACCGTGGCCATCCCGTTCTGGTACTCGATCCACAACGTGGTGCTGCAACAGATGCTCAACGACAACGGCCTCACGCCGGTGTCGAAACCCGCAAGCGCGCAACTGGCCGCCAACGAGGTCAACCTGCTGGTGCTGCCGCCGTCGGACATGCCACCGGCCCTGGCCAGCAAGCGCATCGCCGGCTACATCGTCGCCGAGCCGTTCAACGCCCTGGCCGAGAATCTCAAGGTCGGCCGCGTGCAGCGCTTCACCGGCGATGTGTGGCGCAACCACGCCTGCTGCGTGGTGTTCATGCACGAACACGACCTGAACAACCGCCCGGAGTGGTCGCAGAAGGTGGTCAACGCCATCGTCAAGGCCCAGCACTGGACCCGCGAGCACCGCGCCGAGGCCGCCGCGTTGCTGTCCAAGGCCGGCCCCAACAAGTACACCCCGCACGAGCCGGCGGTGCTGACCAAGGTGCTGGCTCCCGGCGCCGATGACCGTGCCGGCTACATCGCCAGTGGCGCCATCCAGCACCAGCAATGGGATGAAAAGCGCATCGACTTCCAGCCCTACCCGTACCCCAGCTACACCGAGGAGCTGGTCAAGCGCCTGAAAGGCACGCTGATCGAAGGCGAGAGCGGCTTCCTCGCCGGGCTCGACCCCGCGCACGTGGCCCGCGACCTGGTGGATGACCGCTTCGTGCGCAACGCCATCGCCGCCGTGGGTGGCCCGGCAGCCTTCGGCATCGCCGAGAACTTCCAGCGCAGCGAGGAGTTCGCGGTTTGATGCACAGGTATGTCGTACCGGGAGCCCTGGGCCTGGCCGGCCTGGCGCTGCTGTTGTTGCTGTGGTGGGCGGGGGTGCAGCTGTTTGGCGCCGCCGATGGCCTGTCGGCGCGCTTCTCGCCCCAGGCCACCTTGCACAGCCTGGTCGAGCTGCTGGGGCAGGGCGAGGTGTACGGGCACATCTGGGTGAGCCTCAAGCGCATCCTCATCGGCCTGCTGCTGGCGCTGCTGATTGGCGTGCCGCTGGGGTTGCTGGTGGGCAGCTACCGGCACCTGGAGGCGGCGACCACCCCGGCGTTCCAGTTCCTGCGGATGATCTCGCCGCTGTCGTGGATGCCGGTGGTGGTGATGCTGATGGGGGTGGGCGACCAGCCGATCTACTTCCTTCTGGCCTTCGCCGCGCTGTGGCCGATTTTGCTCAACACCGCCGCCGGGGTGCGCCAGCTCGACCCGCGCTGGCTGCAGCTGTCGCGCAGCCTCAGCGCCACGCGCTGGGAGACCTTGTGCAAGGTGATCGTGCCAGGGGTGATCGGCCATGTGCTGACCGGCGTGCGCCTGGCCATTGGCATTTTGTGGATCGTGCTGGTGCCGTGCGAGATGCTCGGGGTGAGTGCGGGCCTGGGCTATTTC
Organism: Pseudomonas sp. UFMG81; assembly: GCF_015354575.1. Taxonomy (GTDB): domain Bacteria; phylum Pseudomonadota; class Gammaproteobacteria; order Pseudomonadales; family Pseudomonadaceae; genus Aquipseudomonas. The sequence goes on along the minus strand of NZ_JACAFQ010000006.1, from coordinate 14,730 downwards.
ATCCTCGATACCCGCGACCGCCTGGCGTATTCCGAACTGATGGCCATGGTGCTACTGATTGGCGTGCTGGGGTTCATGCTCGATGCTGTGGCGCGCGGCTTGCACCGACGCTGGGTGCATGGCTGAGATCGCCTGGGCGCATTACGCGCCGTTGTCGTCAGGGGTGTTTATCCCCTAGTCTTGTAAGCCTTTTCCTAGTCGACGGGGCAGATAAATGGACAAGGTCATCGTCATCACCGGCGCCAGCCGGGGCATCGGTGCCGCTACCGCGGTGCTGGCCGCGCAACAGGGCTACCGCATCTGCATCAACTACCACACCGACGACCAGGCCGCCGAAGCGGTGCTGGCGCAGGTGCGCGCGCTGGGTGCCACGGCCATCGCCGTGCGCGCCGACGCCAGCGTCGAGGACGAGGTGGTGCAACTGTTCCTGCGCGTCGACCACGAGCTGGGGCCGGTCACCGCGCTGGTCAACAACGCTGGCACCATCGCCACGCAGAGCCGGGTCGAGGACATGTCCGAGTTCCGCCTGCTCAAGGTGATGAAGACCAACGTGGTCGGGCCGATGCTCTGCACCAAGCATGCGTTGTTGCGCATGGCGCGTCGGCATGGCGGGCAGGGCGGGGCGATCGTCAATGTCTCGTCGGTAGCGGCGCGCCTGGGCTCGCCCAACGAGTACGTCGACTATGCCGCCTCCAAGGGGGCGCTCGACACTTTCACCATCGGCCTGGCCAAGGAGGTGGCGGGCGAGGGCGTGCGGGTCAACGGCGTGCGCCCGGGCTACATCCACACCGGTTTCCACGCCCTGAGTGGCGATGCCAACCGGGTCGCGAAGCTCGAGCCCGGCCTGCCCATGGGCCGTGGCGGGCGCCCCGAGGAAGTCGCCGAGGCGATCGTGTGGCTGCTGTCGGATAAGGCGTCCTATTCCACCGGCAGCTTCATCGATCTTGGGGGTGGGCGCTGAGCAATTGACTCACCTGCAGGGTCAGCGCATTGAGCTCGAACGGCTTGGTCATCACGCAGGTCGAGGGTGGCAGGACACCGTCAGCCTCGGCGGCGCTTTCGTCGTAACCGGTTATGAACAGTACCGGCAAGCCAGGGTGGCGGGCTCGCGATGCCTGGGCGACCTGGCGCCCGTCCAGCCCACCCGGCAGGCCGATATCGCTGATCAGCAGGTCAGGGACGTAGCCGTCATCGAGGCGGGCCAAGGCTGACGGACCGTTTTCGCAAGCGACGACCTGATAGCCCTGGTCCTCCAACACATCGGCAATCACCGTGCGCAGGGCGGCCTGGTCCTCCACCAGCAGGATTCGCTGTTCGCCGTTGGCACGTATTTGCGGCAAGGGTTGATGGCTGGGGCGAAGGACGGCGGGCGTATGATGGCGGGGCAGGTAGAGTTCGACACGGGTGCCTGCCCCCAGGGTTGAGGTGATCTGCAACTGGCCGCCAGATTGGCGCACGAAACCATAGACCATCGACAGCCCTAGCCCCGTACCCTGGCCCAACGGCTTGGTGGTGAAGAACGGATCCACGGCGCGGCCAACGACCTCCGTGGTCATGCCATTGCCGTTGTCTTCGACGCTCAGGCGCAGGAATTGGCCTGCGTCCAGGTCCAGTGAACGGGCCTGCTCCGCGCCCAGGGTGATGTTGTCGCAGCGGATATCGATACGGCCGCCTGCCGGCAAGGCGTCACGGGCGTTGATGCACAGGTTGAGCAGTGCACTTTCAAGCTGTGGTGGGTCGATGAACGCCATCCATGGGTCACCGCCGAAATGGCTGCGTAATTCGATCGAGGGGCCCACGCTGCGGCGGATCAACTCCTCCATGCCGATCACCAACAGGGAAAGTTGGGTCGATTGCGGCTGCAGGGTTTGCCGTCGAGAAAACGCCAACAGCCGCTGGATCAGTGTGGCTGCCCGGTTGGCCGAATCGCGCGCGGTGTCGAGAAACAACGCAATGCTGTCATGACGGGCATGCTCCAGGCGTTGGTGGATCAGTTCCAGGGCGCCGAGGATACCGCCGAGCAAGTTGTTGAAGTCATGGGCGATGCCTCCGGTGAGCTGCCCCACTGCCTCCATCTTTTGCGCGTGACGCAAAGCCTCTTCGGCCTTGAGCAGCTTTTGCTGTTCGGCGACCCGCTCAGTGATGTTGTAGGCGAACAGGTAGGCCCCCATGATGTCGCCGGCGGGGCCGCGCAGCGGGTTGAAGCGCAGTTCGAAATGGTTCGTGGTATTGCCGGCAGGAAACGTGCCCGTTTCCACATACGTTTCCCCGGCCAGGGCGCGCCGCCAAAGGGCCAGGCTTTCGGCCAACGTGTCAGGGTGTTCACCAAGCATGTCGATCAGGCTGTCGCCCACCTGCGGAGTAATGCCGAAAAGGCGCTGGAAGTCCCGCTGGGCCTGCTGATTGATGGCCATCCAGCGCAGCTTGGTATCCAGGACATGCACGTTCGCCACACTGTGATCGACCAGCTCGGCGAACAGGCGACGCTCCGCCTGGCTGTGATCAGCCCGCTGTTCCAGCTGTTGATTGAGCCGCAGCAGTGCCTTGTCCGCCCGACGGCGTTCGGTGACGTCCTTGAACAGCACGGCTACCTGGCGTTTCGCGGCCGGTTCGATACGAAAAGTGGTCACCGACAAAAGCCTGCCGGTGGCGACCAGCTCCTGTTCGAACTGCAACGGCGTGCCGGTACGCAGCACTTCGCCGTAGCGCGCCACCCAGTCGTCGGCCTCGTCTGGCACCATCTCGCGCAACTTCTGCCCAACCACATCGGGGATGCCGGCATGCCGGGCATAGGCGGCGTTGGCGAGGATGTGCACGTAGTCGCTCAACGGCCCGTGCGGGCCGTCGAAGAACTCGATGACGCAGAAGCCTTCGTCCATGGTGTCGAACAGGAAACGGTAGAGCGTATCGTCGATATCGGGAGGCTGGTGCTGGCGTGCCTCGAGTTCGGCGATGCGTTGGCGCAGCGTATGCAACTCTTGCTGCAAGGTGCTCAGGTCGGTGGCAGGCATGCAGGGGTCCAGCGTCAGGGCGGGCATGGCGCAACTGTAGCCTGCGGGTCCAGCGACGGCTAGAACGATCGTACAATACGCCCCAAGGTCTCCATGGCCTGTTCGGCACCGTCGCCCCAGGGGCTGCCATAGTTCAGGCGGATGCAATTGCCGAAACGCCGGGTGGGCGAGAAGATCGGCCCCGGGGCGATACTGATGCCTTGTGCGAGCGCCATGTGGAACAGCTTGAGCGCGTCCATGCGCTCGGGCAGCTCCAGCCACAGGAAGTAGCCGCCGCTGGGGTGGCTGACCTGGGTCTGGGCCGGGAAGTGCCGGGCGATGGCCGCGAGCATGTTGACCTGCTGGCCCTCCAGGGCGTAGCGCAGCTTGCGCAGGTGGCGGTCGTAGCCACCGTGTTGCAGGTAGTCGGCGATCGCCGCCTGGGCTGGCATCGAGGCGCACAGCGAGGTCATCAGCTTGAGCCGTTCGATCTTCTGCGCGAAACGCCCGGCAGCCACCCAGCCGATGCGGTAGCCCGGGGCCAGGCTCTTGGCGAACGAGCCGCAGTGCATCACCAGGCCCTCGGTGTCGAAGGCCTTGGCCGGTTTCGGCGCTTGCTGTGCGTAGTACAGCTCGGCATACACATCGTCTTCGATCAGCGGTACCTGGTGCTTGCGCAGCAGTTCGACCAGTTCCTGCTTCTTCGCCTCGGGCATGCTCGCACCCACCGGGTTCTGGAAGTTGGTCATGCACCACACGGCTTTCACCGGGTGCTTGTCCAGGGTCTGTGCCAGCACGGCCAGGTCCATGCCTTCGCGCGGATGCACCGGGATCTCCACGGCCTTGAGCTTGAGCCGTTCGAGCACTTGCAGGCAGGCATAGAACGCCGGCGCCTCGATGGCCACCAGGTCGCCTGGCTGGGTCACGGCTTGCAGGCACAGGTTCAGGGCTTCGAGTGCACCGTTGGTGATCAGCAGCTCCTCCATCGGCAGCATCAGCCCACCCACCATGTAGCGCAGGGCGATCTGCCGCCGCAGCTGCGGGTTGCCCGGCGACAGGTCGGTGACCACTATGCGCGGGTCCATGGCCCGGCTGGCGCTGGCCAGCGAGCGGGCCAGGCGTTGCAGCGGGAACAGCGTCGGGCTGGGGAAGGCCGAGCCGAACGGCACGGTATGCGGGTCCTTGATCGAGTCGAGGATCGAGAACACCAGGCCGCTGACATCGACATCGGTGGATTCGGTGGCCTGCACCTGCGCCTGGGGTTCGTTGAACGGGCGCGGGGCGTGGGCGTTGACGAAATACCCCGAGCGCGGGCGGGCGCGGATCAGCCCACGGCGTTCCAGCAGGTAGTAGGCCTGGAACACCGTGGAGGGGCTGACCCCGTGGGTCTGGCTGGCGTAGCGCACCGAGGGCACGCGCTGGCCGGGGCCGAGCACCCCGGTGCGGATCAGTTCGGCGATGTCGTCGGCAAAGCGTTCGTAGCGTTTCATGGTGTTCTGCACGGGCAAGGTGAAAGTCAGTGTAAGGGATCAGCGATTCATCGGTGCAACGAAGCGGCTGCGGGCGACGCTGCGCACACCGGGCTGGTCGCTGTCCTGGATTTCGAAGGCCAGCTCCTGGGAGCTGCTTTGCGGGCGGTCGGCGAGCATCGCCACCGACACCGGCAGTTCGCTCATCTCGCCAGCGGCAATAGTGAACTCGGTGCGACCGTGCAGCTCGAAGCCATCGGCGTCCACCAGGCGCAGGCGATAGTGCTGTGCCTGCGGGGTCTTGTTGATGATCTTGAGCAAGTAGATGTTCTCGATCTGGCCCAAGGCGTTCTCGCGGAACAGGCCGCGGTCCTTGATCACGTCCATCGACACCATCGGGCGCCATTGCAGGGCCATGATCAGCGCGCCGATCATCACCACCAAGGCCGCGGCATAGCCGAGCAGGCGAGGGCGCAACCAGTGGGTGGTGCCCCCTTGCAGGTTGTGCTCGGACTTGTAGCCGATCAGGCCACGGGCATAGCCCATCTTGTCCATCACCCCGTCGCAGGCGTCGATGCATGCCGCGCAACCGATGCAGGCCATCTGCAAACCATCGCGAATGTCGATGCCGGTAGGGCACACCTGTACGCACAGGGTGCAGTCGATGCAGTCGCCCAGGCCCTGCTCGCCGGGGATGCTGCCTTTCTTGCGTGGGCCACGGGCTTCGCCACGGCTCGGGTCGTAGGCCACCGCCAGGGTGTCCTTGTCGAACATCACGCTCTGGAAGCGCGCATAGGGGCACATGTGCATGCACACCGCCTCGCGCAGCCAGCCGGCGTTGATGTAGGTGGCGGCGGTGAAGAACAGCACCCAGAACAGTGCCACGCCGCCCAGTTCAAGGCTCAACAGCTCGGCGGCCAACGGGCGGATGGGGGTGAAGTATCCAACGAAGGTCAGCCCGGTGAGCAGGCCGATGGCCAGCCACAGGGTGTGCTTGAGGCTGCGCCGGGCGAGCTTGTTCAGGCTCCAGGGCGCGGCGGCCAGCTTGATGCGCTGGTTACGGTCGCCTTCGCAGACCTTCTCGCACCACATGTACAGCCAGGTCCAGGTGCTTTGCGGGCAGCTGTAGCCACACCACACGCGGCCGGCGAACACGGTGATGGCGAACAGGCCGAAGGCACAGATGATCAACAGCGCCGAGAGCAGGATGAAATCCTGCGGCCAGAAGGTCGCGCCGAAGATGTGGAACTTGCTCTCGGCCAAGTCCCACAACACCGCTTGGCGGTCGTCCCACTGCAGCCAGGCGGTGCCGAAGAACAGCAGGAACAACAGCCCGGCGAAGGCGATGCGCAGGTTGCGGTAGAAGCCGCTGAAGCTGCGGGTGTGAATGCCGCCGTCGTGATGGCTTTTGCTCTTGTTGACGGCGGCGGGGGCAATCTCGATGACTCGGAAGGGAATTCTGTCGCTCATGGTTCATCGCTCATCAGGCCTCGATCAGGCCCGGGCACTATGGCCCTCGATCTGTTTGCAGCACAGACTCAGCTATGGCGATAAAAACCGTATCAGATTGTCCCTTGCGAGCCCAAGGCCCTTAGATTACCGAGCCTGGCACGCTGGTCTTCAAATGCCTGCGGCTATCCACCGCACCTGCCACGGTGAGCGCGTCGGCCTCGGCTTCGGTGATCGGCACGCGCTCGCCGGCCAGGATCGCCACCGACATGCGCAGCTGTTCGTCGGTGACGATCTCGATCTCGGGGCCGGTACCTTCAAGGCGAACATGGTCGCCGATCAGGGTGCAATGGCGGGTGGTTTCGTCGACTTCGATGGGCATGGCGTGGTCCTCCGGGGGCGGTTATAGGGTGTGACCGCTGCCCGGGTAGGGATGCTCCGTCTTTCTGCCAGGCGGCACTCGCGATGATGCGTGCGGTCACCTTCAGTAAGGGCCCTGTCGCGGGGCAAGCCCGCTCCCACAAAACCATGGCACGTGGGAGCGGGCTTGCCCCGCGATAGCGGCGTTGCAGGAGAGCACTATGGAAACGATCCTCTCGACCATCCAGGCCGAATTTGCCGATATCACCGACGAGCGCGAAATAACGCGGATTCTGGTGCGCTTGATGATGGCCGCGATATTGGGCGCAGTACTGGGCTTCGAGCGCGAAAGCAAGGGAAAGTCGGCCGGGGTGCGCACGCACATGCTGGTGTCGATGGGCGCTGCGCTGTTCGTGCTGGCGCCGAGCATGGCGGGCGCCGACGAGCAGGCGCTCAGCCGGGTAATCCAGGGCATCGTCGCCGGTATCGGCTTTCTCGGGGCGGGCACCATCCTCAAAGGCAACGGCCGGGACACCAGCCATGTGAAAGGCCTGACTACCGCCGCCGGGTTGTGGATGACCGCCGCCATCGGTACCGCTGCCGGCATGGGGCGCGAGGCCACGGCCTTGGTCAGCACGGTGCTGGCGTTGCTGGTGCTGGGCACCATGCCGCTGCTGGTGGACAAGCTTGAGGGGGCTGACGAGGAGAAAAGCGAGGAGGAGGGTGGCAGGAAGCACTGAGGGGAGCCGAAGCTCCCCTCATAAGCGTTGTTGCCTGCTCTTTTTTTATTATTGGAGACGGGGCCTGTTGTTGTTTTTGTCGGCCTGTGCCTCTGAATCGCGGGGCCCCCAGACGGGGCCAAGAGCAAACGTATTTTTTTGAGCGCTGACCTGCGTTCATCCAACGTGTGATCCAACCGTGACTGCCGCTACCTCGCAGGTAGTTTTATTGTTCTTTGTCAGGTTGCGGGGCTTTTCTGCGAAAGCTTCCCTGGAAAGCACGTCGACTCCAAAAAAATCTGCTTGCTACGCCTCTGCCGTGTTGTTCTTGTTATGTCAGAGCCGTTACATGTTGTTCTTATTAGATGTCGCTGTTTTTTTGTTCTTGTTGTGCCAGAGATATAGCAGGCGCCGTGCCAACTTTTAAAAATCCTTTAAAATCAATAGCTTGACCAGATTGGTAAAAATCCTGGCACCTGAAATTTTGTCGATTTGTTTCCCTGTTACCCGATTTTTTGCTGCCGCCGGTGTGGCCGGTAACACTCCCACCCACACCTGTGTGACAGCCGTATGACTCACTGGCTGCTGCGCGCCCGTGCCACACGTGAGCCGGTTGGCCGGCCCAGCACTTCGCTGATACGCAAGCCCGCGGCTATCAGGCGGTCGAGGTCGATGCCGGTCTCGATGCCCAGGCCCTGCATCAGGTACAGCACATCCTCGGTGGCGACGTTACCGGTGGCGCCCTTGGCGTACGGGCAGCCGCCCAGGCCGGCCACGGAGCTGTCGAATACAGCAATCCCTTCGAGCAGGCTGGCATAGACATTGGCCAGCGCCTGGCCGTAGGTGTCGTGGAAGTGCCCGGCCAGTTGCTCGCGTGGCACCTGCCGAGATACCACCTCGAACAACCGGCGGGTGTCGCCAGCCGTGCCGGCGCCGATGGTGTCGCCCAGCGACACCTCGTAGCAGCCCATGTCGTGCAGGGCGCGGGCCACCGGGGCGACCTGCTCGGCACTGACCTTGCCCTCATACGGGCAGCCCAGCACGCAGGACACGTAGCCACGCACCCGCACACCCGCGCTGCGCGCCGCTTCCATGATGGGCTCGAAGCGCTGGAGACTGTCGCTGATCGAACAGTTGATGTTGCGTTGAGAAAAGGCTTCGGACGCGGCGGCGAATACCGCCACCTCCTTCACGCCGGCCGCCAGGGCATCCTCGAAACCGCGCAGGTTGGGGGCCAGCGCTGCGTAGGTAATCCCCGCGCGCTGCTGGATCCCGGCGAACACCTCGGCCGAGCCTGCCATCTGCGGTACCCACTTGGGCGAGACGAAGCTGCCCACCTCTATGTAGGAGAGGCCCGCGTCAGTAAGGTCGTCCACCAGCCGTACCTTGGCGGCGACACTGATGGGCTGGGCTTCGTTCTGCAGGCCGTCGCGCGGGCCGACTTCGACCAGGCGGACGTTCTTGGGCAATGACATGGCGGGCTTCCTGTGGCGGGTCAACGGTTGTGGGGCTGCTGGTTCAAGGTGGCGGCCAGGGCCTGCTCGCAGCGCTCCTGGGCGGTGTCCAGCTCAAGGTGCATCTGTTGGATATCGAGCATCTGCTGCTCCAGCTGGGCGCGGCGCTCGGCGATCTTGCCAAGCATGCTGTTGAGCTGCTTGAGGTTGCCGCCAGAGGGGTCGTACAGCTCGATCAGCTCACGGCACTCGGCCAGCGAGAAACCGATGCGCTTGCCGCGCAGGATCAGCTTGAGGGTCACCTTGTCGCGGGCCGAGTAGATGCGCTCCAGGCCTCGGCGCTCGGGGCTCAGCAGGCCCTGCTCCTCGTAGAAGCGGATGGCGCGGGTGGTGATGTCCAGCTCGCGGGACAGGTCGGAGATGCTGTAGGTCTGGCTGGTCATGCTGATGCTCGGGGGTGGGATCAGCGCTAACCTAAAGTGTGCTTGACGTATACGTCAAGCATCAGACCACGCAAGGCCCCCGGCACCTGATGCGCCGGGAGCCCGCGTCGGGGTTACTTGCAGTTGCCGGCTTTGCGGTAACCGGCCGCCTGCGCGGCGGCTTCGGACTCGAACGCCACCTGGTTCTTCGCCGACACCTGGGCATAGCCCGGGCAGCCGCTGGCCAGGTGGTACACCTGGCTGTTGCGGTTGCCCAGCACGGCGCCTTGCACCGTTGTACCGGCTTGGGCTGGCTTGGTCGCCGCGCTGGCCCCACGCCCGCTGCTTGCCACTACCGCGCCAGCGCCGGCGGGCTTGTAGCCCGGCGTCCAATGGCGTTCACCGGTGACGAACGGGTTGGAATGGCCCATCACCGCGGCAATGCGTCGGTCCCGCTCTTTCTCCCAGGCGGTCACCGGGTATTGCTTGTCCCAGGCCATCAGCAGCTGTTGCTGTTGGCGCGACATGCTCAACTGGTAGCGATCGAACATGTAGAAGGTGGTGCGTGCCACCAGGCCTTTGACTTCATTGCGGGGCTCGGCGGCCTTCTGCTGGAAGTCGACCTTGGTCGTGCACTGGCCGTACTGCGGCGCAACCCCTGCGACCATGCCGTAGTTGAAGTTGCTGCGGTCGCCGTTCACTTCGCCCACCGAGGGGTAGAGGTTGAACAGGTCGGCTTCCATGGCACGGAACACCGGGTCCTTGTCGACGCAGGCTTCACGCCCGCCGTTCTGCCAGCACTGGCGCTGGTGGCCGAAGGTCCAGGCCGGGACGATGTGTTCCCATTCGGTGCGCTCGGCACGGCTTTGCAGCTTGCGGGTTTCGTAACCGCAGGAGGCTGGGTCGATGCGCCCACCGGACTTGCCCACCCAGGTCCACTTGCAGCCACAGTACAGTTCACCCATCGGGCTGTTGGCCTGGTCGAGGTAGATCTTCTGCTTGGCGATGACCTTGGCTTCGGTGAAGGTCGCCGGCGGGGTGGCGAAGGCGGGGGGGAGGAGGGCGAAGAGCAGGGATGCTGCGTACAACAGTCTTTTCATGAAGGGTAAATCGCAGTCGGAAAAAGCCGCGATTATACGCACGATTTTTTACCCTCAGTGGTTCGCTCACGCAGCGACCTGGCTGTTGGCGCCCTTTGCAGGGCAAGGGTTCCAGCTTGTTGCGATTTCTGCATGACGGGTGCAATGCAGACCCCCCTAATGGAGATTCGCCATGAACTGCAACAAGCACCGTTACCCCGTGGCCCGGGCCCTGCTCGGATTGGCCTGGGCCTGCCTGGCATCGGCCAATGCCCAGGGCGCAGCGGATTCCAGCAGTGCCTCGGACCAGGCGCTGCAACAACGCATGAACCTGTGCCAAAGCCGTCTTGAAGGTTTCGAACAGCGGATGATCGACCGTATCGCCCAGGTGGAAAGCGATTTCGGCGATGAATTGCGCCGACGACCGCAACTGGAGCAGATGGAGCGCGAGGCCCTGCGCGTGCTGGAAGACGCCAAGGCACGCTACGGCTACCCGCCCACCAGGCCCGAGCATCGGTTGTACTTCCAGGGCCTTGAACAGGAGCACAGCAACATTCAGCGCAGCCTCGCCATCGCACGTCACGCCGAGCGTGGCATCGCGATCATCAAGCCGTTCCTCAGCACCGCACGCGCGCGAAAACAGGCCAATTTCACCTTGCTCGACGACTTCGGCTACGCGCTGGAGGACTGTGCCAGCCGGCCAGGCGAGCAGGCCGAATGCCACGCCCAAGCGTTGCAACCCTTGCGCAAGCCTCTGCGCGATGCCTTGGACGCCAGTCAGCGACTGCTCTACGACGCCTGGCCGCCATTGCGGGCCGAAGACGTGCGCTACCCCAGCGATTGGGAAAATGACTGCGCATTCTTGCTCGGTTCCGACTAGTTCTCTAGCCAAGTCCTACCCGGAAGCGCGCTACTACCTACGCACAACGGGATTGTTTCCTGCTTAAGCCGGTAGGGGCAAAGCGCGCACATTGGTCCTGCCTGGTCTTGCATCACCGTCACACAGGGTGATCAAGGCCAGGCATGCATGCCGCTGATAGGCAATTGCTGCGCCAGCGGTTACTGACCGACTTGTTAAGGATGTAATGCATGTCTGAAATCGTCTCGTTCACCAACCGAAATGTCCTGCTGGAAAATCAGATCTCCGAGCAGGTTCAGAGCATTGCCAGCGCAGAGCCGCTGCGGCTGCCCGGTGCCGAATCGCCGCTGGTGGCCAGTTTCAAGCAGAAAATCGAGGGCAACTACCAGGTCGAGCGCGCCAAGACCGACACCGACCACGCCATCGAACTGCTGTACATCGCCTATAACACCACCCCGCAAGCGCAGGGCGCGATCCGCGTACGCATCGCCAGCATCATGAACCGGCTGATCCAGGCCCAGCAGCAAAGCGAGCGCACCATCAATGGCGCCGTTCGGATCGCCAGAAACATCGTTACTCGGCTAAGCGCGGTCTTGCCAGACTGGCTGGATGTGAAGGAAGGCAACGATGGCGAGGAGATCCGTGCGTTCGTCGGCGGCGACCTGCTGGAAATGGCCCGCTACATCGCCAACGCCGCATCAGGCGTGCGCGACAGCCTGGTGACCATCGTCGATAACTACGAGCAGATTCTGCGCGATGTAGAAGCAGTGATGGCCAGCAGCGAAATCGCCTTGAGCGATACCCTCGAAGCCAATCGCAAGATCAAGCAGGAAATCGTCGAAGCCAGCGCCCGGCGTGAGGAGCTCGACAGCCTGGTTAGCGCACTGCAGGAGCAGATCAAGCGTTTCGACACCTTGGCCCGCGAGTATGGCCTGCAGGCCAAGAGCACCGAACAGAAGGCGTTCTGGGCGTCGCTGCTCAAAAGCGTCACCCAAGTGCTGTCGGCAGTCGTTCCGCTGGCTGCCATGGGCGCCACCGGTGGTAGCTCCGCGCTGCTCGGTGTAGCCACTGTCGGGGCCCTCGCCAACCAGCACGGTGCGAATGCCGACCCGGCCAAGCTGGTAGAAAAAGCCAGCCTGGAAGCCCAGCGCACAGCCCACGGGAAAAGCGTCGCCGATCTGCAGCGCACCATCGCCGAGCTCGAGGCACAACGCGAAGCGGCTGGCAGCGAGTTGGCCTTGGAGGAGCTGGACAAGCACCTTGAGCGCACGCGTGGTGAGTTGCGTGCGGCCCAGGAGCGGCTCGGCGGTGTCGAGCAGCAGTTGGGCGCGCTGTTGCGCGAGCTGTCAGAGGCCGTGGGTGAGGTTGGCGCGCAGCTCAAGCATCAGGCGTCGTCGCTGCGCCAGCTCGAGCAGCAGATGCTCGGCAATGTGGAACGTTACGAAGCCGTCAGGCGCGAACAGGCCGCAGAGCTTGTGCGCATCACTGTGCTGCTCGATGGCAAGCGCAGCGAACAGAGCAGCATCGAGCTGGCAGTGAAGTCGCTGAACCTCAGCGTGGCGGCACTCAAGCGCAGCAAAGAGATCGTCGAAGAGATTGCCTTCTTCTTCAAGTCCTTCACCGATTTCATGCAGTTGATCATCGATGAGGCATTGGAGCGGGTGGAGGATTACGAGCGCGCGGGCAACAGCGCATCGCTGCGGCGTAACCGCCTGGCGCAGCTGGTGCTGTCCACTGACCAGTTCTTCGTTACCCAGGCCGCCGAGTGGCTGGCGGTGGGCGCCATTTCGGCAGACTTCGTGCAGGTGTTCAACGACGGCTGGAGCAAGTTGAACAGCCTCTCCGGCACCTACATCACCGGCGATAAGCTGGAGGCCTACCTGGAGCAAGCGTCCTACCAGCTCAAGGTGATCGTGGAGGAGCGCGAAGCCGCCAGCGCGCGGCGCATCGCGTCGCTGCGCAGCTACCGCGCAGAGCTTGAGAGCCGAGCGGCCCAAGGTTGATTGCCTGGCTGCGAGTAGTATGACAGGAGCTTCTCAGGTGTGGGGCTTGGTGGGTGCGCCATTGCCTGCATACTGCCCCTTCAGATGCCCCTGGTCATCCAGCAGGTAGGCATCCATCACCTCACGCACCACCGGCCCCGCCACTCGCCCGCCGGCCTCGCCGTTCTCGATCATCACCGCTACTACCATGGCCGGGTGGTCGGCGGGGGCGAAGCCGACGAACAGGGCGTTGTCGCGGTGGCGTTCCAGGGTCTTGTTACGGTTGTAACGCTCGCCCTGCTTGATCGCCACCACCTGCGCCGTGCCGCTCTTGCCGGCGATGCGGTACTGGGCGCCGGCGGCGGCGGCGCGGGCAATGCCGCGCGGGTCGTGCATGACCATCTGCATGCCCACGCTGACCTGCTCCCAGGCGCGCTTGTCGTGCAGCACGATGTCCGGCATCGGGTTGGGGTCTACGGGCGCCTGGCCGCCGATGGTCATCGCCAGGTGCGGGCGGTGCCAGGCCCCCTTGCTAGCCAATAGGCTGGTGGCCTGGGCCAGCTGCAGCGGGGTGACCTGCATATAGCCCTGGCCGATGCCGAGGATCAGCGTTTCGCCGGGGAACCAGGCCTGGCGCCGGGTGGCGCGCTTCCAGGCCTGCGACGGCATCAGCCCAGGCGCTTCCTCGAACATGTCCAGCGAGACTTTCTGCCCCAGGCCGAACTCGGCCATGTAGTCGTGCAGGCGGTCGATGCCCAGCTTGTGCGCCAGGTCGTAGAAGTAGGTGTCGTTGGAGCGCATGATCGCGGTGTACATGTCCACCCAGCCATCGCCGCTGTGGTTCCAGTTGCGGTACTTGTGGTCGTAGTTGGGCAGCTCGTAGTAACCGGGGTCGAACACCCGGCTGCCCGGGTTGATCACACCGCTGTCGAGGCCGGCGATGGCCACTTCCGGCTTGACCGTCGAGCCCGGGGCGTAGAGGCCGCGCAGCACACGGTTGAACAGCGGCCGGTCGATCGAGTCGCGCAGCGCCGAGTATTCCTTGAAGCTGATGCCCTTGACGAACAGGTTGGGGTCGAAACTGGGGTTGCTGACCATTGCCAGCACGTCGCCGTTGGCCGGGTCAAGCACCACCACCGCGCCACGGCGGTCGCCCAGGGCCTTCTCGGCGGCCTGCTGCAGGTGGGCGTCGAGGCTCAGCACGATATCCTTGCCCGGCACCGGCGCCTGGTGGCGCAGCACACGCATCACCCGGCCCTGAGCGTTGGTCTCGACCTCTTCGTAGCCTACATGGCCGTGCAGCTCGTTCTCGTAGAAGCGCTCGACGCCGGTCTTGCCGATCGATTGGGTGCCCCGGTACTCGGTGTTGTCGAGGGCCTTGGCTTCCTTTTCGTTGATCCGCCCGACATAGCCCACCGAATGGGCAAAGTGCCCGGCCAGGGGGTATTCGCGGATGAACTGCGGCTCGACCTCCAGCCCCGGCAGACGGAACTGGTTCACCGCGATCAGGGCGATCTGTTCTTCGCTCAGCCCAACCATCAGGGTCACCGGCTCGAAGGGTTTGCGGCCACGGCGCAGGTCCTTGTCGAACTGGTGACGATCGTCTTCGGTCAGGCCCAGGATCCCCGTCAGCGCATCGAGCACCTTGGCCGAGTCGCCGGCACGCTCGCGGGTCATGCTCAGGTTGAAGCTGGGCTTGTTGTCCGCCAGTACCACGCCATTGCGGTCGTAGATCAGCCCACGCTCGGGCGGAATCGGCAGCACGTGCACGCGGTTGTTTTCCGACACCGCGCTCTGCTGGTCGTGCTGCAGTACTTGAAGCACGTAGAGCCGACTGATCAGCACCGCCACCAGGCTCATGACCAGCAAGGCGCAGGCCAGCAGCCGGCGATTGACCAGGCCTTTTTCCGTTTCGTGGTCCTTGAGGGGGATGGGTTGGGGCATGGG
>NZ_JACAFQ010000059.1 GCF_015354575.1 Pseudomonas sp. UFMG81 | reverse complement strand
GGGCTTCGCTGGGCACTGGCCTGGAGGCCGCCGGGCGCACGTCGAACTCGATGTCCTCGACGGGTGCCACCGGCAACAGCAATTCCGGGCGCGACGGCGCGGCGAACGGCAGTTCGGCGCGCGGCAGCCAGTGCACCACTTGCATGGCGGACAGGTAGGCGCGGCGGCGGGACTCGATCAACAAGGCGCGGGCATCCGGGGAGAAATCAGTCGCGCATTCTAACGCCGTTGGGGAGATCGCGCTGCAACAGGCTGGCGGAATTTATCGCCTGTACCGGCCCAATCGCAGGCAAGCCAGCTCCCACAAGAGCAACGCGGGCCTTGTGGGAGCTGGCTTGCCTGCGATTGGGCCAGTGAAAACCCCACAAAACCTCAGGCAATCCCCCATTACAGACCAAGGGGTGAAATCCTCCCCCCCGGATGCAGTACAATCGCGCCTTTTATTTGGCAACGAGTCGACCCGCCAATGATCGAACCCAAGCGCGTCCTGCGCGCCCTAGCCGAACACTGGGCCTTGATCGAGCCGCTGTGCGAGCGTTTCGACCAGGGCACCCTGAGCCTGGTCGAGCTGCGCCAGCAGCTGGCCCGCCAGCAGGTGGAAAGCACCCCGCAGGACATCACCCAACTGCTCGACGTATGGATCCGCCTGGACATCCTGTCCTGGTCCCGGTGCGGCAGCCAGTGCACCACTTGCATGGCGGACAGGTAGGCGCGGCGGCGGGACTCGATCAACAAGGCGCGGGCATCCGGGGAGAAATCAGTCGCGCATTCTAACGCCGTTGGGGAGATCGCGCTGCAACAGGCTGGCGGAATTTATCGCCTGTACCGGCCCAATCGCAGGCAANCCCCCATTACAGACCAAGGGGTGAAATCCTCCCCCCCGGATGCAGTACAATCGCGCCTTTTATTTGGCAACGAGTCGACCCGCCAATGATCGAACCCAAGCGCGTCCTGCGCGCCCTAGCCGAACACTGGGCCTTGATCGAGCCGCTGTGCGAGCGTTTCGACCAGGGCACCCTGAGCCTGGTCGAGCTGCGCCAGCAGCTGGCCCGCCAGCAGGTGGAAAGCACCCCGCAGGACATCACCCAACTGCTCGACGTATGGATCCGCCTGGACATCCTGGTCCCGGTGGCCAAGAGCCCGAACCGCTTCGAGCTCAACGCGCAGATCCACGACTTCCTCGCCTACCTGCGCCGTGAACACCGGCTGGGCCTGTGCCTGGAGATCGAAGCCTACCTGCGCCACCTGGAGCGCCTGGCCGGGCATATCCAGGACGCCTTCGACAACCGCGACAGCGACGACCTGGCGCGCCAGCTGCGCCTGCTCGACATGCGCGTGCGCGACGTGCTGAAGAAGCTCGACAACGATGAGCAGGCGCTGGTGGCCGTGGCCGAGCGGGCCAAGACCAGCAACCGGCAGATCCCCCTGCGCCAGCGTTACGCCGAAGTACTGGCGACCTGGGACGAGTACGTCGAGCCGATGATCCAGCTGGTCAACGCCGACGGCGCCTTCGAGCAGGGCGTGCGCAAGGTCGAGACCGTGCTGCTGCGCCTGCTGGGCGAGCAGGCGCGCCTGGGCCACCTGGTCGACGACGACATGCTGCTGCGCACCCACGCGCGCATTCTCGAGATGCAGACCAGCGCCCAGCTCACCTTGCGTCACGCCCGCGAGCTGCTGCTGCCGCTGCGTGAAGAAGCGCGCCGGCACAACGCCGTGACCCGTGGCGCGGCGCTGGCGCTGTCGGTGATCCGCAAGAAGGGTATCGACGCCGTACCGCAAGCGGCCATGCCGATGTTCACCCGCCCGCAAAGCACCTTCCTCGGCAGCGCCAGCCAGGTCGAGGCCTACGTGTACGCCCTGGCCCGTTTCGAACCGAAACCGGCCCGCTTCCCCAAGGCGCACAAGACCCACAAAGGCCCCCTGCCCCGCGCGCCGCGCACGGTCAAGGAGATGCTCGAGCGCTGCGAAGACGCCCTGCCGCTGCCGGACCTGATGGTCTGGCTGCTGGAGCAGGAGCCCGAAGGCGCCACCGACGAGCTGCTGTACTGGTTCTCGCGCCTGTCGCGCGAGAAGCGCTTCGGCCGCCAGCGCCTCGACCGCCAGCAATACCTCACCCGCGAACACCTGGTCAGCCTGCGTTCCTTCGCCCTGACCTCCAGCCGTGAACAAGCACCGGCTACCACCGAATCCACCGCGAGCCCAGCCAATGCATCTTGATCTTTCCGAACTGTCCCAGCTCGCGCCGATCTTCCGCGAGCTGTTCAAGGGCTTCCACGTCAGCCGCCGCGACCCGGAGCTGTACGCCCAGCTGTCGAATTTCCAGGACCAGTACCGCACCCTGTTCAAGGCCCTCGGTTTCGAGCTGGTCTGCGACACCCGCGGCTTCTACTACTTCGTCCCCGAGCAGGCCGCCGCGCAGGTCAACAAGACCGCCCAGCGCCTGTCGCTGTTCACTTTCATCCTGGTCGAGCACCTGGCCGACCAGGGCCGCGACCCGATTACCGTGCTCGACGGCGGCAGCATCGGCCGCGACGAGCTGCCCTCGCTGCTGGACAAGTACCGCGACCTGTTCTTCCAGGCCGAAGTGCAGACCGTCGAGGAGCTGGAAGAGAAAATCCTGCGGCGCATGACCCAGCTTGGCTTCGCCCACGAAGAAGGCGGTATCTACCGCTTCCTGCCGCCAATGCACCGCTTCCTCGACGTGTGCCTGTCGGTGCAGCAGGACCGCGACCTGGCCGCCACCCTGCACAGCGACCTGCCGCTGCCGGTACCGGTACTGGTGGTGGAAGAGACACCCGAAGAACTCAACCGCACCGACGACCCGCTGGACCTCACCCCATTCGATGGCGAGGAGAGCGAAGAGGACGCCCTGGCGCGGGCGATCCGCGAAGAGCAACAGGAGATTGACGCATGAGCCAGGAACGCTACGGCATCCGCCGCTTCGCACTGCTCAACACCGCCGGCTACAGCCTTGGCCTGTTCCCCCTGGAACACCCGCTGTCGGTCTATGGCGCCAACAACCTGGGTAAATCGGCGTCGATCAACGCCCTGCAGTTCCCGATCCTGGCGCGCATGTCGGACATGAGCTTCGGCAAGTACAGCCTGGAGCAGTCGCGGCGCTTCTACTTCGCCAGCGACACCAGCTACATCCTCTGCGAGCTGAACCTGCCCCACGGCCCGCACGTAATCGGTGTGGTCGGCCGCGGCCCGGGGGGCGGCTTCGGCCACCAGTTCTTCGCCTACCAGGGCCAGCTGGACCTGGCCCACTACCAGAAAGACGACACCTGCCTGCGCCAGAAAGAGCTGTTCACCAACCTCGAGCGCAACGGCCTGAAAGCCTACGAGCTCAAGCCGGACGAACTGCGCCGCCTGCTGGTGGGTGGGCACACCTCGGTGCCGCTGGACCTCACCCTGATCCCGCTGCGTTCGACCAGCGAGCAGAGCCTCAAGACCTTCCGCGCGCTGTTCATCAACCTGCTGCACATGCGCGAGATCACCGCCGCCAAGCTCAAGCAGCTGTTCCTCGACGCCTTCGAGCACAGTCTGCGCTCGGGCAGCGTCGACTACATCGCCGCCTGCGAAGAAGCCTTCCGCGATGTGCGCCGCATGGAGGGCGACTACAACGCCCTGGTCGCGGCCGGCCCCTTGGTCGAGGCCCTGGCCGGTGGCGTGGCCCAGCGCGACATCCTGCGCGGCAAGCTGCACCGCATCTCGCCGCTGCTCGACAACCTGCTGGGCACCTGGCAGGAATACGCCATGGCGCGCAAGGAAGAACTGGTCATCCAGTCCGAGCACTATCGTGGCGAGCAGGACCGCCTGCAAAACGACCAGCGCGGCGGCACCCAGGAGCTGATGCGCCTGGAGCGGGAAATCACTGGCATCCAGCGCTGGCTCGGCGAGCTGTCGGTGCTCAAGCACCGCTTCGCCCTGGTTACCGACGTCAAGGTGCTGGAACAGCAGCTGCTGGCCGCCAAGGACGCCCACGATGAACTGGCCGGTGCACTGGCCCAGTCGCGGCAGTTCTCCGCCGAAGACCTCGACGAGCGCGTGCGCGACCTCGAGAAGCGCGTCAAGGCGGTCAAGCTGCAACTCGACCACGCCGACAACAACAGCTACGCCCGCCTGCGCGAAGAGTTCTCGCAGCAGGATGTCGACCGCCTGATGCGCCTGTTCAACGGCGCGCTGTTCAGCCTGCCGCTGGGTGACCGCGGCATCGAACTGGACGACAGCGATGTCTGGGTGAAAACCCTGGAAGGCGTGCTCGACCGCTTCAAGGGCGAGCGTTTCGAAGTGCCGGGCCTGTCCATCGACATTTCCCACATCGACCCACCGGCCTTGCAGGCCCTGGCCGACCGCGCCGCCCTGCGCGACCAGAAAGAGCGCCTGGACAAAGAGCTCAAGCAGCTCAAGACCCAACAGGCCGTGGCCCTCGACCGCGCCGCCAGCAAGGCGCAGACCGAAGCGCTGTACCAGCAGGTGCTGGATGCGCAGAAGGCCCTGGAAGACTTCCGTCGCGCCGAAACCCTGGCCGCCGAAGAGCCGGAGAAGATGGAGCAACTGGGCCAGCTGGAAGCCGCCCAGGACGAGCTCAAGCGCTCCAGCGACGCCTTCACCGAGCGCGTCCAGCAGTTGTCCGCCAAGCTACAACTGGTGGGCCGGCAGATCGCCGACCTGGAAGCCAAGCAGCGCACCCTGGAAGATGCCTTGCGTCGTCGCCAGCTGCTGCCGGCCGACCTGCCGTTTGGCACGCCGTTCATGGAAGCGATCGACGACTCCATGGACAACCTGCTGCCGCTGCTCAACGACTATCAGGACAGCTGGCAGGCGCTGCAACGCGTGGACAACCAGATCGAGGCGCTGTACGCCCAGGTGCGTCTCAAGGGCGTGGCCAAGTTCGACAGCGAAGACGACATGGAGCGCCGCCTGCAGCTGCTGATCAACGCCTACTCGCACCGCACCGAGGAAGCGCTGACGCTGGCCAAGGCGCGCCGCGCGGCGGTCACCGACATCGCCCGGACCCTGCGTAACATCCGCAGCGACTACGACAGCCTCGAGCACCAGCTGGCGCTGTTCAACCGCGAGATCAACAAGCGCCAGGTGTCCAACCTGGAGAGCTTCCGCGTGGTGCTGGCACCGAACAAGGAAGCGCTCAAGCACATCGACCAGATCATCCACAGCGCCGGCCAGTACGAAGAAGGCGAAACTCTGTCGGTGTTCGACCTGACCCAGAACAGCGACCAGGATCACAAGAACGAAGAGGCCAAGGAGTACTTGGCGCGGCTGGTGGCGGCCAACCACAACCAGCTGGGCCTGAAGGACCTGTTCGAACTGGCCTTCGAGATCACCAAGATCAACAGCCAGCCGGTGATCCACGCCGACATCGACGGCGCCGCGTCCAACGGCACCACCATGACCATCAAGGCGCTGACCAACATGTACCTGTTGCTGCACCTGATGGACCGCGACCTGGCCGGGCGCATCCGCCTGCCCTACTACCTCGATGAGGCGGCGGACATCGACGAGCGCAACCAGGCGGCGCTGCTGGAGACCAGCCAGCAGCTGGGCTTCGTGCCGATCCTGGCGAGCGTGAAGCCGCAGGTGTCGGCGCGGGTGGCGATCGATCTGGAAGGTGGCAGCGGGCCGAATGGCATCTACATCGACGAGGCGGACTGGAAGTACATCAGCCGGCGCGACGAGGTGAAGGCCATCGTGCGCGAGGATGAGGCCGAGGAGCTGGCCTGAGGTAGCTGGGGCCGCGTTGCGGCCCCATTCGCGGGCAAGCCCGCTCCCACAGGGTTGATGCAGTACCTGTGGGAGCGGGCTTGCCCGCGATTGTTTCTAGCAGGTTATTGCTGTGCCCAAGGCAGGATCGGAATCGCCGTCACCGCATTCTGCGGGCTGCCTTCGATCAAGCGGTCGCTGTACACCAGGTACACCAGCGTATTGCGCTTCTTGTCGAGAAAACGCACCACCTGCATGGTCTTGAACACCAGCGAGGTGCGCTCCTTGAACACCTCCTCGCCATCTTTCAAGTCACCCTTGAAGTGGATCGGCCCGACCTGGCGGCAGGCGATCGACGCCTCGGCACGGTCTTCGGCCAAGCCCAAACCACCTTTCACGCCGCCGGTCTTGGCCCGCGACAGGTAGCAGGTCACACCATCGACCTTGGGGTCGTCGAATGCCTCGACGACGATACGGTCGTTCGGCCCGACGAACTTGAACACGGTGGACACCTGGCCGATCTCCTCGGCCCCGGCCAGCATCGGCAGCGCCAGGGCGGCCACGGCAAACATCCTTTTCAGCACGGTGATCTCCTTCAGACCAGGACCAGGTTGTCGCGGTGCACCAGCTCGGGCTCGGCGCTGTAGCCCAGCAGGTTTTCGATGGCATCGGACGGCTGGCCGATGATCTTCTGTGCTTCCAGCGCGCTGTAGTTGGCCAGGCCTCGGGCCACTTCCAAACCGTCCGGGCCGACGCAGACCACCATCTCGCCACGGCGGAAGCTGCCCTGCACCGTCTTCACGCCGACTGGCAGCAGGCTCTTGTTGGCCTGACGCAGGGCCTGCACGGCGCCGTCGTCGAGCACCAGGGTGCCACGGGTCTGCAGATGGCCGGCCAGCCACTGCTTGCGCGCGGCGAGCATGCCGCGCTCGGGCGACAGCAGGGTGCCCAGGCGCTCACCGGCCTTGAGCCGGTCCAGCACACGTTCGATACGGCCACCGATGATGATGGTGTGGGCACCGGAACGGGCCGCCAGGCGCGCGGCGCGCAGCTTGGTCTGCATGCCGCCACGGCCCAGGGCGCCGCCGGTACCGCCGGCCACGGCGTCCAGCGACGGGTCGTCGGCGCGGGCTTCGTAGATCAGCTGGGCTTCGGGGTTGTTGCGCGGGTCGGCGTCGAACATACCGTCGCGGTCGGTGAGAATCACCAGCAGGTCGGCCTCGACCAGGTTGGCCACCAGCGCGGCCAGGGTGTCGTTGTCGCCGAAGCGAATCTCGTCGGTGACCACGGTGTCGTTCTCGTTGATCACCGGCACCACACCCAGGTCGACCAGGGTGCGCAGGGTGCTGCGGGCGTTGAGGTAACGCTTGCGGTCAGAAAGGTCGTCGTGGGTCAGCAGGATCTGCGCGGTGTGCTTGCCATGCTCGCCGAAGCTAGACTCCCAGGCCTGCACCAAGCGCATCTGGCCAAGCGAGGCGGCAGCCTGCAACTCGTTCATCGCACTCGGTCGCGTGGTCCAGCCCAGCTGGCTCATGCCCGCTGCCACGGCCCCGGAGGAGACCAGCACCAGTTCCACGCCCGCTTCGCGCAGGGCCACCATCTGCTCGACCCACACCGCCATGGCGCCTCGGTCGAGGCCCTTGCCGTCGGCGGTCAGCAGCGCGCTGCCGATCTTCACGACCCAGCGCTTGGCGCCAGTCACCTTGCTTCGCATCTTCTCTTCCAACCTATGTCGAATCTGTAGATACAGTGGATACAAAAACGCCGCTCCAGAGAGCGGCGTTTAGTGTACTGCAACCGATCAGTCGCGCACGTAAATGATTTCCGGGCCGTCTTCGTCGTCCTCGAAATCATCCCAGTCGTCATCGTCGCCGATGTCGTGCACGCTCTTGACGCCGGTGCGGCGCAGAGTGCGGGCGTCGTCCAGGGCCTGCAGCTGGGCACGGGCTTCGTCTTCGATGCGCTGGTCGAGCTCGGCCAGCTCTTCGGCGTAGGCCGGATCGTTGGCCAGGCGGTCGGCGCGGTCTTCGAGGTAGCGCATCAGGTCGTGGCTGAGCTTCTCGGTGCCCTGCTTGGCAATGGCCGAGATCACGTACACCGGGCCGTCCCAGTTCAGGCGCTCGACCACTTCCTTGACGCGCTCATCCTTCTCGTCGTCCATGATCATGTCGGCCTTGTTCAGCACCAGCCAACGCTCACGGTCGACCAGCGCCGGGCTGAACTGCGCCAGCTCGTTGATGATCACTTCAGCGGCATCGGCCGGGCTGCTGTCGTCCAGCGGCGCCAGGTCGACCAGGTGCAGCAGCACACGGGTACGGGCCAGGTGCTTGAGGAAGCGGATGCCCAGGCCGGCACCTTCGGAAGCTCCTTCGATCAGGCCGGGGATGTCGGCGATGACGAAGCTCTTCCAGCGGTCGACGCTGACCACACCCAGGTTGGGCACCAGGGTGGTGAACGGGTAGTCGGCGACTTTCGGCTTGGCGGCCGAGACCGAACGGATGAAGGTGCTCTTGCCGGCGTTCGGCAGGCCCAGCAGGCCAACGTCGGCCAGGACCTTCATTTCCATCTTCAGGTCGCGCTGGTCGCCCGGCTTGCCTGGGGTGGTCTGGCGCGGCGCACGGTTGGTGCTGGACTTGAAGCGGGTGTTGCCCAGGCCGTGCCAGCCGCCCTGGGCGACCATCAGCTTCTGGCCGGGGGTGATCAGGTCGCCGATGACTTCCTGCGTGGAGGCATCGATCACCGTGGTACCGACCGGCACGCGCAGGAACAGGTCATCGCCCTTCTTGCCGGTGCAGTCGGTGCTGCCACCGTTGGAGCCGCGCTGGGCTTCGTGGTGGCGGGTGTAGCGATAGTCGACGAGGGTGTTGAGGTTCTCGTCGGCCACCATGTACACCGAGCCGCCGTCGCCGCCGTCACCGCCGTTGGGGCCACCGTTCTCGATGAATTTCTCGCGGCGGAAGCTCATGCAACCGTTGCCGCCGTCACCCGCTTTTACCCGGATGGATACTTCGTCTACAAACTTCATTCAATACCGCCTCTCGTCGGCTGACGAGTCGAAAACCAGAAAACCCTGAGGCTCTTGCAAAGATGAGCGCGGCGGCCCCGTACGATCAGAACCCAACGCCGGCAGCCCATACAAACAGCTTTGCAAGAGGCTCACTACAAACGAAAAAGCCCCGTCGCATGACGGGGCTTCTGGAGCGGCGTCGCGATTAAGCGGCGACGATGCTCACGTAACGGCGCATGAACTCGCCTTTCTTCTCGAACTTGATCACGCCTTCGATCTTGGCGAACAGGGTGTGATCCTTGCCCATGCCAACGCCGTAGCCAGCGTGGAATTCGGTGCCGCGCTGACGGACGATGATGTTGCCAGGCTTGATAACCTGACCGCCATACATCTTCACGCCAAGGCGTTTCGATTCTGAGTCGCGACCGTTACGGGTACTACCACCAGCCTTCTTGTGAGCCATGGTTCAATTCTCCAAATAAATTCAGGGGATCTAGGGGATTAAGCCTGGATGCCGGTGATTTTGATCTCGGTGAACCACTGGCGGTGGCCCATACGCTTCATGTGGTGCTTACGGCGACGGAACTTGATGATGCGTACTTTATCGTGACGGCCTTGCGAAACGACTTCGGCAACAACTTTGGCGCCGGCGACGACTGGTGCGCCGATGGTGACTTCTTCACCGTTGGCAACCAGCAGAACGCGATCGAAGGTCACGGATTCGCCGGTGGCGACTTCCAGCTTTTCGATCTTGAGGAATTCACCTTCAGCGACTTTGTACTGCTTGCCGCCGGTAACGATTACTGCGTAAGACATGGTATTTCTCCGATAATCCTGCTCACCCAGCGCTTTATATGATGAGTATTGGCTGGCATGGCTGCATAGGGCTGGAACGGCCCGGTGCAATTGCGTAAGGCAGGTGCTGCCCAGGAAGTTAGGGTGCGCGATTGTACGCAACCCCATAAATGCTTGCAAGTACCGGCCCGGGGCCACGGCCACCGCGCCTTGACACACCGATACCTGCGACCTAGCATGCCGCGCAACCTCAATGGAGCAGCCGATGCAACCCCAATCCTTCTACCGCGCGGTAGCTGACGATTTCAGCGCCGTCGACGAGATCATCAAGAAGCAGCTGACCTCGCGCGTGCCGCTGGTATCGAAGATCGGCGACTATATCACCTCCGCTGGCGGCAAGCGCCTGCGCCCGCTGCTGGTGCTGCTGTGCGGCAAGGCCCTGGGCCGCGAAGGCGACGACCTGCGCCTGCTGGCGGCGACCATCGAGTTCCTGCACACCGCCACCCTGCTGCACGACGACGTGGTCGACATGTCCGGCATGCGCCGTGGCCGCTCCACCGCCAACGCCCTGTGGGGCAACGCCCCGAGCGTACTGGTGGGCGACTTCCTTTATTCGCGCTCGTTCGAAATGATGGTCGAGCTGGGCTCGATGCCGGTCATGCAGATCCTCTCCAAGGCCACCCGGGTGATCGCCGAGGGTGAAGTGCTGCAGCTGTCGCGGGTACGCGATGCCAGCACCACCGAAGAGGTGTACATGGACGTCATCCGCGGCAAGACCGCGATGCTGTTCGAGGCCTCGACCCACAGCGCCGCCGCGCTCGCCCAGGCTACTGACGAACAGCGCGAAGCCCTGCGCACCTTCGGCGACCACCTGGGCGTGGCATTCCAGCTGGTCGACGACCTGCTGGACTACAAGGGCGATTCGGAAACCCTGGGCAAGAACGTCGGTGACGACCTGGCCGAAGGCAAGCCTACGCTTCCATTGATCTACACCATGCGCGAAGGCACGCCCGAACAGGCAGCCCTGGTGCGCAAGGCGATCCAGAAAGGCGGCCTCGAGGACCTGGAGCAGATCCGCGTTGCCGTAGAGGCCTCCGGCGCCCTCGACTACACCGCGCAAATGGCCCGCGACTACGTCGCCCGCGCCATTGCCTGCCTGGAAGTGCTGCCGGCCAGTGAGTACCGGGATGCGCTGGTGGAACTGAGCGAGTTTGCCGTAGCGCGCACGCACTAAGCCGAATCGCGTCGCCCTCTTCGCGGGCAAGCCCGCTCCCACAGGTTCAACGCCAAACCTGTGGGAGCGGGCTTGCCCGCGAATGCTTTTGCAGCGGCAAAACACACTTCAGCGGCAAAACCTTATACAATGTGCGCCTTTACCCGCCTGTACGTTAAGGAACGCCCGTGAGCACTCTGCCGCCCTGCCCCCAATGCAACTCCGAATACACCTACGAGGATGGCACTCAACTGATCTGCCCCGAATGCGCCCACGAGTGGTCGAAAATCGGCGAAGCCGAGGCCAGCGACGACGTGGTGAAGAAGGATTCGGTGGGTAACGTCCTGCAGGACGGCGACACCGTCACCGTGATCAAGGACCTCAAGGTCAAGGGCTCTTCGCTGGTGGTCAAGGTCGGCACCAAGGTCAAGAACATCCGCCTGTGCGACGGCGACCACGATATCGACTGCAAGATCGACGGCATCGGCGCAATGAAGCTCAAGTCCGAGTTCGTGCGCAAGGTCTGACCCTTCTCTTCGGGGCTGCCCGCCGGGCGGCCCTGATAGATCCTGCAACAGGATCGCCTGCACCACCCGCAAGATTTCTTCCAATTGTTACTTGCTATTTTGATAATAAGAATTATTCTCATTGGAACCGCTATCCAAGGAGAATAGCCATGACCTATCTGATCGACGCCTGGCTGGACCGCCCCCACCCTTACCTGCGCATCCTGCATCGCGAGACTGGCGAAGTGTGCGCCGTGCTCGAAGAAGACGCACTTGACGAGCTACGTGACCAGGGGGACCTGGACCTGATGGGGTTGAATTCGAGTGAACCGGGGGTGCTCAAGGAGCTGGTGAGGAACCTGTTTCTGTTCTGCTATGCACGGGCATTGCGCCCTGGGGGAACGGATTGGAATTGAGGCCGGCAGGACCGACCTCATCGCCGGCAAGCCGGCTCCCACAGGAACCGGTTTGCTGGCGATAGCAGTATTACAGAACGTCGAGCAGCTCGACGTCGAACACCAGTACGCTGTGCGGCGGGATGCTACCAACGCCCTGGGCGCCGTAGGCCAGCTCGCTCGGCACGTACAGGCGCCATTTGCTGCCGGCGTTCATCAGTTGCAGGGCTTCGGTCCAGCCAGCGATCACGCCGCCAACCGGGAACTCGGCCGGCTGGCCGCGCTCGTAGGAGCTGTCGAACACGGTGCCGTCGATGAGGGTGCCGTGGTAGTGGGTGCGCACGTTGTCTTCGCGGGTCGGCTTGGCGCCTTCACCTGCGGTCAGCACTTCGAATTGCAGGCCCGAAGCGAGGGTGGTGATACCGTCACGCTTGGCGTTCTCGGCCAGGAAAGCCTTGCCTTCACCGGCAGCAGCTTCAGCCTTGGCAGCCGCTTCGGCTTGCATGACTTCGCGGATAACCTTGAAAGCAGCCGACAGGTCGGCTTCGCTGACGCGGCTTTCGGCGCCATTGAAGGCGTCGGTCAGGCCGGTAACGATGGCCTCCAGGTTGACGCCTGGTGGTGGGTTGTCACGCAGCTGGCCACCCAGCTGACGGCCGATGCCGTAGCTGACGCGGGTTTCGTCGGTAGACAGGTTGAGTTCGGACATGGGCTTGCTCCGCTTGAGGGCGCACTGCATCCGCGCCCTGATGAAAAGGGCGAGCAGCCTAGCACACTGGTGCCGCGCGAAGCAGCTACCAGGCCGAACGCTGGGAAATCGGGACTTTGAGGTCTTCTTCCGGGTGCGTGCCCATGCCGCACATCTCGTCCTGCACGGACCAGTGCACCAGGTTCAGCGACAGCAAGGGGATGGTTTGCAGAAGCTTGCGGGCGTCTTCGACCGAATGCACACGCAATCGCTGGCCGCGCGTGTCATCCAGGGGGTGGGCCCGCCCCTTGACCCGGGCTTCGAGCAGATAATCGCCACCTTCGATGGCGATCAGGTTGAGTTCGTCGACATGGCCGGCCCTGGCCTCGGAGTTGAGCTGATGCAGGTTCATGGGCGTACCTCGCTGCGGGAACCACGCATGAGTGCTCATTTTTTGTACAGCCCTGCTGAAAGTACAAGCCACCGTCCGTCAGGAGCTGAAAAGCATCGCGGGGCAAGCCCGCGCCCACAAAGCGCTACAGGCTTCGTGGGAGCAAGCTTGCCCCGCGATGAGAGCAGACGGATCAGTGCTTGGTGAGGCGATCCAGGTAACCCATGACGAACGCCGAGACGACGAAGGTCATGTGGATGATCACGTACCACATCAGGTATTCGGTGGAAATGTTCTGCGCATCCATGAACACCCGTAGCAGGTGGATCGAGGAGATGGCAACGATGGATGCGGCGACTTTCATCTTCAGCGACGAGGAGTCCATCTTGCCCAGCCAGTTGAGCTTCTCCTTGCTGTCGTCGATGTCCAGCTGCGAGACGAAGTTCTCGTAGCCGGAGATCATCACCATCACCAGCAAGCCGCCGACCAGCGACATGTCGATCAGCGAGAGGATAACCAGGATCAGGTCGGCTTCGGCCAGGCTGAAGACATTGGGCAGCACATGGATGATTTCCTGGAAGAACTTCAGGGCAAGTGCCAGCAGGCCAAGCGAGAGGCCGAAGTAGATCGGGGCGAGCAGCCAGCGCGAGGCATACATCGCATTTTCGAGGATACGTTCCATGGACAGTGGGGGACTCGTGAGGTGACTGAAAAAACGTGCGCGAGTATAGCCAGCCACCTGTGACAGCAAAAGCCTGCGGTGGGTTGCCGCAGGTAACCGATACACTCCCCTGAGATCCAATCGCCGGCAAGCCGGCTCCCACAGGGATTGCGCAAGCCTTGAGGTCAGCACAGTCCGTGTGGGAGCCGGCTTGCCGGCGATAGGGCCATGACAAGCATAAGCTCAGGTCTCAGGATGGAACTGATAATCCCCGAGGTTGCGGCAGCGCTCACCGTTGATCTTGCGCAATTGCGCCTGCAAATGCAGGCACCAGATCTGCGGATCCTCGGCAACCTGATAGCCATGGAGGGTAAGGCTGTCAACGATGGCGTTCATCACCGACTCGGCCACCAGAGGGCCATGGAACGGCCCCTGGGCCTTGATCGCCGAGGGTTGCTCACCGGCCATGCCGGCGGCGAACAGTAACGTCCACATGCCGTTGTCGCCGGCCAATGGGCGAATGCTGCATTCGATGCGGGTCACCAGGCCCAGGCACTGGCGGGTAAGGCTGAGGTTGCGCATGGCGGCGTCCCCTCTGAAAAGCCCAGTTCAACCCGAAGCACTCGGGCTGTTTCCATCCTGAACCCTGCTGCTGTCCCTTGGTTCCACTTTAGCTGATCGGCGGAAAAGTAAAAAAACCGGCGCTGAACGGTAGCACTGTGCCTCCAGCGCCGGTTTATTGACTTATGCAGGTTTGGCCTGGGCGACCATCTCCTCCAACCGCTCCTTCTCGGCTTCCTTGATCTCTTCTTCGCTGATCATCTCGGAAATTACCCGCAGACGCTCTACCACGCGGGCATTGACGCTACCTTCAGCGAAGTCGCCCTTGTCGTCGAGCGCTCCAGCCTCCTCGCCCACCAGCAGGCTCAGGGCCTCATCGGCCTGGCTGACAGCGTAGACATGGAACTGCCCGGCCTCGACCGCCTGCAATACGCGCTCGTCGAGCATCAAGGTGGCGACGTTGGCCTTGGGGATGATCACCCCCTGCTCGCCAGTCAGGCCGCGGGCCTCACAGAGGCGGAAGAAGCCTTCGATCTTCTCGTTGACCCCGCCGACCGCCTGCACCTCGCCGAACTGGTTGATCGAGCCGGTGATGGCGAAGCACTGCTTGAGCGGCGTGCGTGACAGCGCCGAGATCAATGTGCAGGCCTCACCCAGCGAGGCGCTGTCGCCGTCGACGTAGCCGTAGGACTGCTCCAGGGCGATGCTCGCCGAGATCGCCAGCGGGAATTCCTGGGCATAGCGGCTGCCCAGGTAGCCGGTAAGGATCATCACGCCCTTGGAGTGGATCGGCTGGCCAAGGTTGACCTCGCGCTCGATGTCGACGATGCCGCTGCCGCCGGGGTAGACGGTGGCGGAAATGCGCGCCGGCATACCAAACGCCGAGTCGCCCACCTCGAGCACCGTCAGGCCGTTGCACTTGCCAATCGCCGCACCCTCGGTGTCGATCAGGATGATCCCGGCGAGCATGTCGTCGAGCACCCGCTGCGACACCCGCCCGGTGCGCGTGGCCTTGGCCTTCAGCGCACGTTCGATGTGGCCTGCGTCGGTCATGTCTTCATTGGCCAACTGGCGGATGAAGTCCGCTTCGCTGACCAGCTGGAACAGGTCGCCGATGCGCGCCGACAGGCGCGACTGGTTTTCTGCCAGGCGTGCGCTGTAGGTGGCCAGGCGCGCCACCGCATCGCTGGTCAGCGGCGCCATGCCCTCTTCGTTGGTGCGGGTGCGCAACAGCTGGGCGAACTGCTCCAGGCTCTCATCGACCATGGGCAGGTCTTCGTCGAAGTCGACCAGCACCCGGAACATCTCCTGGAAGTCCGGGTCGTGGTCTTGCAGCGCGTAGTACAGCTGGCGCGAGCCGATGATCACCAGCTTGACGCTGAGCGGGATCATCTGCGGCGTCAGGCTGACGGTGGCCACACGCCCCAGCTCGCCGAGCGGCGACTCCATCTTCAGCTTGCGCGACTGCAAGGCGCGCTTGAGCGCATCCCAGACGAAGGGCTCACCGAGCATCTTCTCGGCTTCGAGGATCAGGAAACCACCGTTGGCACGGTGCAGCGCACCCGCGCGCAGCTGCCGATAGGAGGTGTAGAGCGCGCCCTGGTCGGTGCTGTACTCGATGCGGCCGAACAGGTTGTCGTAGGTCGGGTGCGGTTCGAACACCACAGGCGCACCGCCATTGCCGCAGTGGCCGACCACCAGGTTGGGGGCGTACTGCTCTTCGAGCATCTTGCGCGCTGCGGCGTCGGTCTTGCTGTCCTCGACCAGTTGCTCGACCACGGTACGCAGCAGGTTCAGCTGCATCGACTGCAAGTAGGCACAGACAGCGGCGTTCTCGGCGTACTTTTCCGACAGCGGCGCCAGCAGCGGTTGCAGGGCGAGGGTGATGGTTTCTTCGTTGAGCTGGCGCAGCTGGTTGTTCGACTCGCGCTTCCATTGCGGCAGGCTGGAGAGCTCGTCGTTGAGGCGCTCTTCCAGCTCGGCGATATCCTCATGGAAGCGCTCGCGCAGTTCTTCAGGCAGTTGCGCGAACTCGGCCTCGTCCAGCGCCTTGCCGTCGGCCATGGGGGTGAAGGCGACGTTGCTGCTGTCGCGGTACAGGGCCACGTCCTTTTCCAGCGAGGCCCGCTCGATCACGTCCAGCGCACGGTCATAGCGCTGGTTGAACGCACGGTCGATGGCGCCTTTCTTCTGCTGGTAGGACGGGTGCTCGAACACCGCCGGGAAGGTGGCCAGCAGGTTGTCGATCAACCCGTTCATGTCGCTGATGAAGTCATGTGCGGTGCCAGCAGGCAGTTCCAGTGCCCGCGGCTCGCGAGAGTCCTCGAAGTTGTTGACGTAAAGCCAGTCGGCGGGAGTGCCCTGGCGCTTGCCTTCAGCCTTGAGATAACGCTTCACGAACGAGAAACGGCCCGTGCCGGGCTCGCCCATCACATACACGTTGTAACCGGGGCGCGGCATCGCCACGCCGAATTGCAGGGCCTCGACGGCACGTTCCTGGCCCAGCACACCACGAAATGGCTCCAGATCATCAGTATTGGAGAAGGCAAACTGTTCAGCGGAGAAACGCCGGGTCAGGGCTTCGGGCGCGAGACGCAGGCGCGAGGCGACAGGATCGGGCATTGGGTTTCCTTACTTCGGCGGGGCGGATGGAAAGCATTCTGGCGCCGCCAGCGCGCAGCGGCAAGGCTCTGCGGGACTTTATGTCGCAGCCCAACAAAGGCGATCGCGCAAGCAATTTTTCGCAATAAATAACGCAACCTTTGGATCGTGCCTAAACTCCAAGCTGCGCGGGAGGGTGGAAAGACTTCCCGTCCTGGCAAGCGCATTGCCAGACCCCTGACCATTGGTACGACACTTGAGAATGAGAACAACGCTATGAAACGGATTCTTCTGGGTACTCTGTTCGCCGCTGTCTCTATCAACGCCATGGCCGAAGCGCCCGGTGGCCCGAACTGCGGCTGGGGCAACCTGCTGTTCGAAGGCCAGCGTGGCACCCCGGCGCACTTCCTGGCCTCCACCACCAACGGCACCTCCGGCAACGCCACCTTCGGCATGACCTCGGGCACCAACGGCTGCTCGACCAAGGCCGCCCTCACCTATGGCGGCAAATCCTGGTTCGCCATGAACGGCATGATGAACGAGCTCTCCGAAGACATGGCCAAGGGCCAGGGCGAAGCCCTGACCACCTATGCCGTGGTCCTTGGTGTAGCCCCTGAAGACCGCGCGCATTTCGCCGCCGTCACCCACGAGCACTTCCAGCAGATCTTCAGCAGCGCCAACGTGACCGCCGAAACGGTCCACAGCAACACCCTGGCGGTGCTCAAGAGCGACCCGCAACTGGCCAAGTACGCCACCGAGGCATGAGTCCCGCGCCTCCCGCCCCGGCAGCGGGGCGGGTTTGGCGATTCACCTTCCGGCATCATCAGGATGTAGTTGCCCGACATGCTCAAACGCCTCGCAACCCTGGCGCTGATCGTCAGCGCACCGCTGCACGCCGCACCACAGCTCGACCCAGCCCGCCTGCAACAGCTGGCCGCCACGCCCTACTGGATCGCCCTGGGCCATTATGAAACCGCCAAGCTCGGCGGTTGGCGCAGCTATGTGGACGACAGACGCTTCTTCCTCG
Source organism: Pseudomonas sp. UFMG81 (assembly GCF_015354575.1). Lineage (GTDB taxonomy): Bacteria > Pseudomonadota > Gammaproteobacteria > Pseudomonadales > Pseudomonadaceae > Aquipseudomonas. The sequence goes on along the minus strand of NZ_JACAFQ010000059.1, from coordinate 2,662 downwards.
CCGAGGACGGTGCGCACCACCCGGACCAGGAGCTCAAGGCCACGGTCGAGGCGCTGTACGCCCCGGCGAGCCTGGGCGACAAGCACCCGCAGTGTGTGTTCCCCGCCCGCACCCGCTGGCTGACCGAACAGCTTGGCCTGACTGGCCTGCCGAAGCCGAATTGCCAGGAGTTCGCGACCTGGTACAGATCGGTCGACCCGCACAGTGCGACGCTGATCTTCCCGGCGGCTTACCTCAACAGCCCGTCGTCGATGTTCGGCCACACCCTGCTGCGCATCGACCAGTCCAATACCCGCCGTGACGACACCACGTTGCTCAGCTACGCGATCAATTTCGGCGCCTATATCGAAGGCAGTGACAACAGCATCCTCTACGCCTGGAAGGGCCTGATGGGCGGCTACCCCGGGCTGTTCGCGATCATGCCCTACCAGGAAAAACTGTCCGAATACCGCAGCCTGGAAAACCGCGACCTGTGGGAGTACCAGCTGGACCTGACGCCGGAAGAGACCGGGCGCATGGTCGAGCATGTGTGGGAACTCAAGCAGATCAAGTTCGACTACTTCTTCTTCGACGAGAACTGCTCCTACCGCCTGCTGGAGCTGTTGCAGGTGGCGCGCCCGAGCCTGGACCTCACCTCGCAATTCGCGTTGACCGCCATCCCCACCGACACGGTCAAGGCGGTCAAGCAGTCCGGGCTGGTCACCGATGTGCGCTATCGCCCCTCGCGCGAGCGCGAACTGCTGGCCCGCGCCGAGCCGCTGGACGCCACGGAGAAACAGCAGGTATTGGCCCTCAGCGCCGACACCGAACAGTTGCAAAGCCCCCAGTTCACCGCCCTGCCCCGCGACCGCCAGGCCTTGGTACAGGATGCCGCCTACCGCCTGGAACGCTACCGGGCCAATGGCCAGGAGCGCGACCCGGCCCAGGCCGCGCGCAGCTTCGAGCTGTTGCGGGCGATCAACCGGAACCCGCCGCCGCCGCTGGACATCGAGCGCCCCGGCCTGCCCGAGGATGGCCACCAGTCCCGCACCTGGCAACTGGGGGTCGGTACCCGTGAAGACCGCGCCTTCGCCGAGTACGGCCTGCGCATGGCCTACCACGACCTCAACGACAATATGTACAGCTTCCCGCTCGGTGCGCAGATCGAGATCCTCCAGCTGAAGCTGCGCCAATACGAAGGCAACGACTGGCAGGTACAGCGCCTTGACCTGGCCACCATTCGCTCGCTGACGCCGCGCAACGAGCTGCTCAAGCCCTGGTCCTGGCAGGTGGCGGGCGGGCTGGAGCGGGTACCGGGCAAGCATGACGACGAGGTGCTGGTGAGCCATGTCAATGGCGGTGCCGGCAGCACCTGGCAACTGAGTGACGAGCTGCTGGGCTTCGCTCTAGGCACGGTACGTGTGGAGCATCACAACGACTTCGCCGAGTTCGTTTCACCGGCGGCCGGGTTCAATGGAGGGCTGCTGTGGCGTAATCCGCTGGGCAACCTGACGCTGGAGGCCAAGGGTGACTACTTCACCAATGGCGAGGTGCGGCGCAGCGTGAGCCTGAACCAGCAGTGGGAGCTCAGCCAGAACCTAGGGCTGAGGTTGAGTGCTTCGCGGCAGTTCAGCCATCTGGCCACAGCGCAGAACGAAGTGATGCTGGAGTTGAAGTGGTATCAGTATTGAGACATCGCGGGGCAAGCGTAGTAGCGGGCTTGCCCCGCGATCCTTGCTGACCACTGTTGCCCCACCGACTCTTTGACACTGATTTGACGTTGGCCCGACAAACCACCCCCTAGACTTTCCATCATCACTTCAAAAGGTCTTGTGGATATGTCGCGGTACTGGCTGGGCCTGTGTGTCGTGTTGTTGCTGGCGGGTTGCGCAACCACCCATGAGCAAATGCTCGACCAAGGCTATCCCCCCGCCTACGCCGACGGCTTCCAGGACGGCTGCAGCAGTGGTCGCCAGGCCGCCGGCCTGATGGCCGGGGACTTTAGCAAGGACGTCCCGCGCTACCTGCATAACCGCCAGTACGAAAGCGGCTGGGATGACGGTTTCCGCCAGTGCCAGGCCATGCAGAACAGCGAAGAACAGCGCCAGTACCATGAGCGCTACTGGGACGAACGCGACCGCGACTGGCAACAGGAGAAGGACCGCGACGCCGCTCGCGCCTATCGCCATAACTGACGTCGCAAACGGACAACCACTGCAACCCGCGACCTGCCACCATGGTCTCCAGTACAAGGAGGCCCGCATGAGCCGAGCATTCGTCAACGAAGACCAGGCCGCCGCCCAGGCCGACCAGCCTGTGGAACGGCGTGTCAGCGACCAGCCCAACTATGTCACGGCCACGGGCATGGAACAGTTGCATCAGCGCGTCGCCGCGCTCAATGCGCGGCGTGGCGAGTTGCAGGCCCAGGGTGAACACGGCGACAAACAGCAGCTAGCCGATACCGAACGCGACCTGCGCTATTTCAACGCCCGGGTGCAGAGCGCGCAGCTGGTGCCAGCCGCCACGTCTACGCAGAAGGTGCAGATTGGCAGCCGGGTGCGGTTTGTCGATGAGGACGGCCAGGCGCATCAGGTGCAACTGGTGGGTGAGGATCAGGCCGATGCAACGCAAGGGTTGATCAACTGGGGCTCGCCACTGGGGCGGGCGCTGCTGGGGGCGGGGC
>NZ_JACAFQ010000058.1 GCF_015354575.1 Pseudomonas sp. UFMG81 | reverse complement strand
CCATCGCCCACGCAACGTTGCACATGTTCTCTCAAAAAGATGCCCACCCTGCGGCCCGCACCCGCAGCGCCCCGGCTCACCCAATAAAAACAAGAGATCCACCACAGATGAGCACTTTGCACCCCGCACGCCAGCTGCTGCCCGGCCTGTTGGCCATGTCCTGCGCCCTGCCCGCCCTGGCCGCCGAAAGCGGCTTCTTCGAGGACGCCAAGGCCAGCCTCAACCTGCGCAACTTCTACATCAACCGCAACTTCGTCGACCCGGCCAACCCCCAGGGCAAGGCCGAAGAATGGACCCAGAGCTTCATCCTCGACGCCCGCTCCGGCTTCACCCAGGGCACCGTCGGCTTCGGCGTCGACGTGCTGGGGCTGTACTCGGTCAAGCTCGACGGTGGCAAGGGCACGGCCGGCACCCACCTGCTGCCGGTGCATGACGATGGCCGCCCGGCCGATGACTTCGGCCGGTTGGGCGTGGCGTTCAAGACGCGGCTGTCGCAAACCGAACTGAAGGTTGGGGAGTGGATGCCGGTGCTGCCGATCCTGCGTTCGGACGATGGCCGCTCGTTGCCGCAGACCTTCCGTGGCGGCCAGCTCACCTCGAAGGAAATCGATGGCCTGACCGTCTACACCGGCCAGTTCCGCGGCAACAGCCCGCGCAACGACGCGAGCATGGAAGACATGTTCATGCAGGGCCGCGCCGGCATCACCTCCGACCGCTTCAACTTCGCCGGCGGCGAATACAGCTTCAACGACAAGCGCACGATGGTCGGCCTGTGGGACGCCCGGCTCAAGGATATCTACCGCCAGCAGTACCTCAACCTGGTGCACAGCCAGCCACTGGGCGATTGGACCCTGGGCGCCAACCTCGGCTACTTCATCGGCAAGGAAGACGGCAGCGAGCGTGCCGGCGAACTGGACAACCGCACCGCTTCGGCGATGCTCTCGGCGCGCTACAAGGGCCACACGTTCTATGTCGGTTTGCAGAAGGTCAGCGGCGACGATGCCTGGATGCGGGTCAACGGTACCAGCGGCGGCACCCTGGCCAACGACAGCTTCAACTCGAGTTTCGACAATGCCAAGGAACGTTCCTGGCAGGTGCGCCACGACTTCAACTTCGTCACCGTCGGTGTTCCAGGGCTGACGTTGATGAACCGCTATATCAAGGGCGACAACGTGCACACCAGTACCGTGGACGATGGCAAGGAATGGGCGCGGGAAACCGAGTTGGCCTATGTGGTGCAGTCGGGCACGTTCAAGGACCTGTCGCTGAAATGGCGCAACTCCACCATGCGCCGGGACTACAGCACCAATGCGTTCGATGAGAACCGGTTGATCGTGAGTTATCCGTTGAATCTGCTGTAGCAGGCCCGGCCTCTTCGCGGGCAAGCCCGCTCCCACAGGATTGTGCGCAACCTTGTGGGAGCGGGCTTGCCCGCGAAGAGGCCGGCAATAACAACAAAGAACAAAAATGAATATATAAATCAAATAACATTCTTTGACGTTATATGTAACAAAAGCTAAAACCGAGCCCTGACCCCCGCACCAGAGCCCGAGCATGGACCTCCGCCAACTGCGCTATTTCATCGCCCTCACCGAATACCGCAGTTTCGTCCGCGCCGCCGAAGCCATGGGCATCACCCAGCCAGCCTTCAGCCGCGCCATCCAGAACCTCGAACACACCTTCGGCTGCCCCTTGGTCGACCGCGGCCACAAGGCCCTGCCCCCCACCCCCGAAGGCCAGGTGGTGCTGCAACATGCTCGGCGCCTGGTGCAGGGCGCGGCGCAGTTGAACAACGAGGTCTTGCAGATGACCAAGCTCGACGCCGGCGAGCTGCACTTCGGCAGTGGCCCCGCCCTGGCCGTGCACCTGGTGCCGCAAGCATTGCGGCAATTGCTCGAGCAGCATCCCGGCATCCGCACAGCGCTGGTGGTGGACAATGCCGAACGCCTGGGCCAGGCCCTGCGCCGCGAGCAGATCGAATTCTTCGTCGATGACATCCGTCCGTTCGAAGCCGACCCGAACTTCCACACCCAACCACTCACCCCACGCCCCGGCCTGTTCTTCTGCCGCCCCGGCCACCCGCTGCTGGCCAAGGACAGCCTGTCGACCAACGACCTGTTCGCCTACCCCCTGGCCAGCGCCCTGCTCGCCCCCGGGGTGCGCAAGCGCCTGGCCAACCTCAGTGGGCGCAGCGACTTCACCCCGCACCTGCAGACCGAGCACCTGGCGGTGCTGCGCAGCGTGGTACTGGCCAGCGATGCCATCGGCACCGCCAGCGAAGAGGCAGTGCGCGAGGAACTGGCCGCCGGCAGCCTGGTACGCCTGCACTGGCGCAACCTGCCGCCGGGCCTGGAAGTGCTGAGCGTGCGTTGCGGGGTGATCAGCCGCAGCGGCTATCGCCTGTCACCGGCAGCCAGGGCGATGATCGACACCCTGGTCAGCCTGGATGCTGCGCCATTGCCCGCAGACGCTGGGCATCGACAATCTCCACCTCGCCATAGCCCAGGCGCACCACGCCGGATTGCTCGAGGTTCCTGAGGATCTGGTTGATGGTCTGGCGCGACAACGACAGCATCAGCGCCAACTGCTCCTGCGACAGCTGCAAGCGCCACTGGGCGACATCGCGCTCGCCGTAGCCCTCGGCAATCTGCAACAGGCGGTGCGCCACCCGTGGGGCGGCGGCCAACAGGCTTTGCTGCTCCAGGGCGACGAACACCCAGCGCAGCTTGTGGCTCATCAGCAGGGCCAGTTCACGCCAGTGCCGAGGCTCACCTGCCAGCCATTCGAGCAAGGGTGCCTGCGGGATCCACAGCAATCGTGTGGCGCCCTCGGCGAAGGCGTCATGGGTGCGCGGCTGGCCATCGAACAGGCTGATCTCGCCAAACCAGTAAGGTGGCTCAACCAGCGTCAACAGTGCCTCCTTGCCCTCGCTGCTGACCGCCCCCACGCGCATGGCGCCTTCAAGCACCGCATACAGGCCACACGGCGCGTCACCGCGCTGGAACAGGCATTGCCCCGGCGCCAGCTCACGGGTTCGGGCCAGGGCCAGCAGGCTATCCTGAACGGTAACGGGCAACTGCCGGAACCACTGGCCGTGCAGCAACTGACTACGTGGATCGGGCATGTCACCTCGCAAAGCGGACTCTGTCGGCCAGGCGACAGACGACATCGGATGGACGGGGCAAGCTGCGCCTACCCCTGATGGAGGAACAACAATGAAAAACCTCGTCGAACACCTGAGTCAATACGCGGCGTATCACCGTGACCCGCGCAACATCGCCACCCACTTCGTCGGCATCCCGCTGATCGTGCTGGCGGTGAGCATCCTGCTGTCGCGCCCCGGCTGGGACGTGGCCGGCTTCTGGCTGTCGCCGGCGCTGCTGCTGGCCACCTGGTCGGTGTGGTTCTACCTGCGCCTGGACACGCGCTTCGGGCTGGTGATGGGCTTGTTGCTGGGGCTGTGCCTGTGGGCCGGACAGGCGCTGGCGCAGCACAGTACCGGGCTGTGGCTGAGCGCCGGGCTGGGGGCGTTCGTGGTGGGCTGGATCATCCAGTTCGTCGGGCATGCTTACGAAGGGCGCAAGCCGGCATTCGTCGATGACCTGAGCGGGCTGATCATAGGGCCATTGTTCGTGGTGGCGGAGCTGGCGTTCATGGCCGGGCTGTGCGGTGAGTTGAAAAAGGCCGTGGAGGCCAATGCCGGGCCGGTGGCAATCCGTCAGAAGAAAGCCGCAGTCTGACATTGGCGCTGCGTGGGCTTCATCGCTGGCAAGCCAGCTCCCACAAGAGCAGCAAACACCGGCTCCTGTGGGAGCCGGCTTGCCGGCGATGAGGGCGACACCGATTCACTTCACTGGCGCGACTCAACCCCCAGCTCATCCCACACCGACTCCGCCAGGTGGAAGGTGGCATTGGCCGCCGGGATGCCGCAGTAGATCGCACTCTGCATGATCACTTCCTTGATCTCTTCGCGCGTCACGCCATTGTTGGCCGCAGCGCGCAGGTGCAGCTTGAGCTCGTCGTTGCGGTTCATGCCAATCAGCATGGCAATGGTGATCAGGCTGCGGGTGTGCCGGGGCAACCCCGGGCGGGTCCAGATATCGCCCCAGGCGTGGCGGGTGATCATTTCCTGGAACTCGCCGTTGAAGTCGTTGAGCTTCTCCAGGCTGCGGTCCACATGGGCATCGCCGAGCACCGCCCGGCGTACCTGCATGCCGGCGTCGTAACGTTGTTTCTCGTCCATGGCGGATGCCTCAGCGAGCCAGCAGGAAGTCGAGCACGCGACGGCTGAAGGCCTCGCCGATCTCGACATTGGACAGGTGCGCCGCCGGGAACTCGGCGTACTCGGCGCCCAGGATGCCCGCCTGCATGAAGCGGCCATGCTCCGGCGTGGTCACCACGTCGGCGCTGCCGGCGACGATCAGGGTCGGCACCTGGATGCGGTTGAGCTGGTCGCGAAAATCGGCATCACGCACGGCGGCGCAATTGGCCGCGTAGCCGGCGGGCGAGGTGTGCGCCAGCATCTCGGTGATGCGCTGGGCGATCGCAGGCTCGGCGGCAGCGAAGTCCGGGGTGAACCAGCGGGCGATGGACGCATCGCGCAGGTCACGCATGGCCTGCTGGCCACCCTTGAGCACCGTGTCGATGCGGGTATTCCACACCTCGTCGTTGGCGATTTTCGCCGCGGTATTGCACAGGGTCAGGCTGAGCAGGCGCGCGCCGGCGTTGATACCCAGCCATTGGCCGATCAGGCCGCCCATGGACAGGCCGACGAAATGAGCCTTGGGGATATCCAGCGCATCGAGCAGCGCCAGCACGTCACGGCCCAGTTGTTCGATGCTGTACGGCCCCTCGCTGACCAGCGATGCGCCATGGCCGCGGGTGTCGTAGCGCAGCACGCGGAAATGCGCGGTCCAGGCCGGGATCTGCGTGTCCCACATGCCAAGGTCGGTGCCCAGCGAGTTGGACAGCACCAGCACCGGGGCATTGACCGGGCCTTCGAGTTGGTAATGCAGTACGCCATCGGCCAGTTGCAAGTGCGCCACAGCGGTCTCCTTCAGGATGTGAAACGTTGATGTTCGGCCACGGCGCGCGCCACCCAGACGCGAGACTGGCCGAGGTAATGGGCTGGGTCGAGCAGGCGATCGAGTTCATCACTGGCCAGCTCGGCGCTGACCTGCGGCTCGTCGCCCAGCACGGCGCGCAGGTGGCGCTGTTCGGCCACCGCGCGCTGGCAGCATTGCTCCAGCAGGTGATGGGCGCGGTCGCGGCCCAGGCGCTGGGCCAGGACGATACTGACCGCCTCGGCCAGTACCAGCCCTTGGGTGAGGTCGAGGTTGCGGCGCATGCGGGCGGCATCCACTTGCATGCCCTCGGCGATCACCTGGGCCTGGTGCAGCGCGCCGGACACCAGGCAGCAGATCTCCGGCAGGGTTTCCCACTCGGCGTGCCACAGGCCCAGGCTGCGTTCGTGCTCCTGGGGCATGGCGCTGAACAGCGTCGAGACCAGGCCGGGCACGCGGGTGGCAGCGCCGATCAGCACGGCCGCACCCACCGGGTTGCGCTTGTGCGGCATGGTCGAGGAGCCGCCCTTGCCTGGTGCGGAAGGCTCGAACAGCTCGCCCGCCTCGGTCTGCATCAGCAGGCTGACATCGCGGCCGAACTTGCCCAGGCTGCCGGCGACAAGGCCCAGCACCGAGGCGAACTCCACCAGGCGGTCGCGCTGGGTGTGCCAGGGCTGCTCGGGCAGTGCGAGCTTCAGCTGCTCGGCCAGCGCCTCGGCCACCGGCAAGGCCTTGCTGCCCAGCGCCGCGAGGCTGCCGGAGGCGCCACCGAACTGCAGCACCAGCAAGCGCGGACGTAACTCCTTCAGGCGTTCTCGATGACGGGTCAGGGCACCCAGCACACTCGCCAGCTTCATCCCCAGGGTGACCGGCGTGGCGTGCTGCAACCAGGTACGCCCCACCAGCGGTGTGTCGGCGTGCAGCAAGGCCTGGCGGGCCAGGGTGTCGGCCAGCGCACCGAGGTCACGCTCGATCAACGCCAGCGCATCACGCAACTGCAGCACCAGGCCACTGTCCATCGCATCCTGGCTGGTAGCGCCAAGGTGCACGTAGCGCTCGGCCTCGGGCACGCCGCTGGCGATCACCTTGCCCAGCGCCTTGACCAGCGGGATCGCCGAGTTGCCGGCCACGGCGATGGCATCGGCCAAGGCCGGCACATCGTAGCGCTCGGCCTTGCAGGCCGCCTCGATCACCGGCACCACCGCAGGCGGCACCAGCCCGACGGCGGCTTCGGCCCGGGCCAGCGCAGCCTCGAAGTCGAGCATGCCCTGCAAGCGGCCACGGTCGCTGAAGATCGCGCGCATGGCCGGGGCGGTGAAGTAGCCGTCGAACAACTGATTGCTCATGCAACGTCCTTAATGATCGTGGTGCAGGTACGCCGCCTGCTTGGGCAGGCGCAGGCTGAACAGGAAGGCGATCGCCATCATGGCCGTTACGTACCAGTAGAAGGTGTTCTCCATGCCCAGGGTCTTCAAGCCCAGGGCCACGTATTCGGCCGAACCACCGAACACCGCGTTGGCCACCGCGTAGGCCAGCCCCACCCCCAGCGCGCGCACCTGCGGCGGGAACATCTCGGCCTTCACCAGGCCGCTGATCGAGGTGTAGAAACTGACGATGCACAGCGCCAGGGTCACCAGCACGAAGGCCATGAACGGGCTGCTCACGGTTTTCAGCGCCATCAGCAGCGGCACGGTGAAGATCGTACCCAGGGCGCCGAACAGCAGCATCGAATTACGCCGGCCAATGCGGTCGGAGAGCATGCCGAACAGCGGCTGCAAGATCATGAACAGAAACAGCGCGCCGGTCATCACGAAACTGGCGCTCTTGGCGTTCATGCCGGCAGTGTTGACCAGGTACTTCTGCATGTAGGTGGTGAAGGTATAGAAGATCAACGAGCCACCGGCGGTGTAGCCAAGCACGGTGATGAACGCCGCCGTATGGTTGCGGAACAGGCCCTTGATGGTGCCGGCGTCCTTGTCCTTGCGGGTTTCGGCACTGCTGGTCTCGTGCAGCGAGCGGCGCAGCATCAGCGAGATCAGCGCGGAGATGGCACCGACCACGAACGGGATGCGCCAGCCCCAGGCGCGCAGCTCGTCTTCAGTGAGCAGTTGCTGCAGGATCACCACCACCAGCACCGCCAGCAACTGGCCGCCGATCAAGGTCACGTACTGGAACGAAGCGAAGAAGCCGCGCTGGCCGCGCAATGCCACTTCGCTCATGTAGGTGGCGGTGGTGCCGTACTCGCCGCCCACCGACAGGCCCTGGATCAGACGCGCCAGCAACAGCAGCGCGGGGGCCAGGGTGCCGATGCTCGAATAGGTGGGCAGGCAGGCGATCATCAGCGAGCCGAAACACATCATCAGCACCGAGATCATCAGCGAGTTCTTGCGCCCGTGGCGGTCGGCCAGGCGGCCGAAGATCCAGCCGCCGATGGGACGCATCAAAAAGCCTGCGGCGAACACACCGGCCGTGTTGAGCAACTGCACCGTGGGGTCGTCGGAGGGGAAGAACGCCGGGGCGAAGTAGATGGCACAGAAGGCGTAGACATAGAAGTCGAACCATTCCACCAGGTTGCCCGACGAGGCACCGACGATGGCGAAGATGCGTTTGCTGCGCTCTTCGCCGGTGTAATAGGTTGAGGTCATGGTGCGTTTACTCCTGGAGGGTCACAGGTAATTCTAGACATACCTGGTTACACACTCGTTCCGCTATCGGGATCACGCTGCACCTTGTCTGTAGGAGCGGCCTCGTGTCGCGAAAGGGCTGCAAAGCAGCCCCAGCGATATAAAGGTGGTGCAAAGATCCTGGGGGCGCTTCGCCCCCCTTTCGCGACACGAGGCCGCTCCTACACACAAGCACTGTGCTTCGGATCAGACCCGCTCGATGGCCAACGCCAACCCCTGCCCAACGCCCACGCACATGGTCGCCAGGCCTTTGCGCCCGCCACTCTTTTCCAACTGATGCAACGCCGTCAGCACCAACCGCGCACCACTCATGCCCAGCGGGTGGCCCAGGGCAATGGCCCCGCCATTGGGGTTCACCTGCGGCGCATCGTCCGCCACACCCAGTTCGCGCAGCACGGCCAGGCCCTGGCTGGCGAAGGCTTCATTGAGTTCGATGACATCGAAATCCGCCACGGCAATGCCAAGGCGTTCGGTCAGCTTGCGCACCGCCGGCACCGGACCGATGCCCATCACCCGTGGCGCCACACCAGCGCTGGCCATGCCCAGTACCCGGGCACGTGGGGTCAGGCCATGTTTCTTCACGGCTTCAGCCGAGGCGAGGATCAGCGCGGCGGCACCGTCGTTGACCCCCGAGGCGTTGCCGGCGGTGACGGTCTTGCCCGGGCCATTGACCGGCTTGAGCCGGGTCAGCGCTTCCAGTGTGGTGTCCGGGCGCAGGTGCTCGTCCTGCTCGACCACCGTCTCGCCTTTCTTGTGCGCAATGCGCACCGGCACAATCTCTTCGGCGAAGAAGCCCGCGGCCTGTGCGGCACCCGCCTTCTGCTGGCTGCGCAGGGCGAAGGCGTCCTGGTCGGCACGCGACACCTGGTAATCATCTGCGACGTTGTCGGCGGTCTCGGGCATCGCATCGACACCGTACTGCGCTTTCATCAACGGGTTGATGAAGCGCCAGCCGATGGTGGTGTCCTCGAGCTTCATGTTGCGCGAGTAGCCGCTCTCGGCCTTGCCCATGACGAACGGCGCACGCGACATCGACTCGACGCCGCCGGCAATCGCCAGCTCCATCTCGCCACTGGCGATGGCGCGGAAAGCGGTGCCGACCGCATCCATGCCCGAAGCGCAGAGGCGGTTGAGGGTCACGCCCGGCACGCTGTCCGGCAGCCCAGCCAACAGCAGGGCCATACGCGCGACGTTGCGGTTGTCTTCGCCGGCCTGGTTGGCGCAACCGAAGAACACTTCATCGAGCTGCTCCCATTGCACACTCGGGTTGCGCTCGATCAGTGCCTTGAGCGGCACCGCCGCCAGGTCATCGGCACGCACGCCGGCCAGGGCGCCGCCGAAGCGGCCAATCGGGGTGCGGATGGCGTCGCAGATGAATACGTCACGCATCAGGCTTCTCCTGCCACTTGGCCATGGGCAGCGGCGGTACGGGCTTCGAGGTCGCGCAGTGCGGTCAGTTCGACGTCGCTCGGGGCGGCGGTTTCCTGCACGTCATCGGCAAAGCGAATCGCCCAGCCGGTGGCTTTGATGATCTGCTCGCGGGTCACACCCGGGTGGATGGCGGTGACCACGAACTCATGGGTGCCGGCCTCGGGTTCCATGATGCACAGGTCGGTGATGATACCCACCGGGCCCTCGCCCGGCAGGCCCAGGCGCTTGCGCGAGTCGCCGCCTTCGCCATGGCCGACCGAGGTGATGAAGTCGAGCTTGTCGACGAAGGCCCGGGGCGATTGCTTGAGGATGATCAGCACCTGCTTGGCGGAACCGGCGATTTCCGGCGCCCCACCGGCACCCGGCAGGCGTGTCTTGGGAGCGTGGTAGTCACCGACCACGGTGGTGTTGATGTTGCCGAAGCGGTCAACCTGGGCAGCGCCGAGGAAGCCGACGTCGATGCGCCCACCTTGCAGCCAGTAGCGGAAGATCTCGCCGGTGGGCACCACGGTGTCGGCGGTCTCGGCCAGCTCGCCGTCACCGATCGACAGCGGCAGCACGCTAGGCTTGGCACCGATCGGGCCGGACTCGTAGATCAGCACCACATCGGGCGACGAGGTCAGGCGTGCCAGGTTGGCGGCCTTGGACGGCAGGCCGATACCCACGAAGCAGACAGCGCCGTTGCGCAGGCGACGGGCGGCGGCGACGGTCATCATTTCGGCAGTGGAATAGCTCATTGCGCGGCCTCCGCGGTGCTGGCCAGCTTGGCCTGGAATTCGGTGAAGTCACGGGTGCCACGGATGTAGGTGTCGATCCAGGCACTGAAGGTTTCACGGTTGCGGGCGATAGGGTCCCAGGCCTGGTAGAAGCGGTTGTCGCGCTCGTAGTAACCGTGGGCGTAAGAAGGATGGGCGCCACCCGGCACCAGGCACACCGCGCTCAACGCCCAGGTCGGCAGCACGCAGGCGTTCATCGGGGCCTTGAGGTCATCGACGATCTCTTCGACGGTGACGATGCAGCGCTTGGCCGCCAGGGCCGCTTCCTTCTGCACACCGAGGATGCCCCACAGCAGCACGTTGCCTTTGCGGTCGGCCTTCTGCGCGTGAATCACGGTGACGTCCGGGCGCACCGAAGGCACCGCGGCGAGCACTTCGCCGGTGAACGGGCAGGTGACGCTCTTGATCAGTGGGTTGACCTTGGGCAGGTCGGAGCCGGCGTAGGCGCGCAGTACCGCGAACGGCAAACCGGAGGCTCCAGCAACGTAGGCGTTGGCCAGGTCGGCGTGGCTGTGCTCTTCGATCTCGATGGCGTGGGGCCACTGCTTCTCCACCGCGTCACGCAGGCGGTGCAGCGAACCCACGCCCGGGTTGCCGCCCCAGGAGAAGATCAGCTTGCGCGCGCAGCCGGCACCGATCAGCTGGTCGTAGATCAGGTCCGGGGTCATGCGCACCAGGGTGAGGTCGCGCTTGCCCTGGCGGATGATCTCATGGCCGGCGGCGGTCGGGATCAGGTGGGTGAAGCCTTCGAGGGCGACGCTGTCGCCATCCTGGATGAACTGCTTCACGGCATCGTGAAGCGAGAGGATTGCTGCCATTGGAGACTCCTGGTCAGGACGAGCCGGGTCAGTGAGCAGCGGGCCCATGCGTCGCTGCGATGGGTCCAGATTAAGGAGGCTAGCGGGGTGGTGACAATCCGATAATCGCACTTATGTGCGATTATCGAACAAAATGTTATCCCGCTATCCATCTTCCCAATGCAACACAAGACCCTGTAGGAGCGGCCTTGTGTCGCGAAAGGGCTGCGCAGCAGCCCCGGTAATCCATGTGGTAACGCTGGGGCCGCTTTGCGGCCCTTTCGCGGCACGAGGCCGCTCCTACAGAAGGTCAGGTCGCGTCGGCGTGGCTCACCAGCCCTTTGACCACCACGCCCACGGTCGCCAGCGCTGCTGGCACCAGCAGTGCGGTCAGTACCTGCTCGAAGTTCCAGCCCAGCCCCAACAGGGTCGCCCCGCTCCAGGCACCGAGGATCGCGCCGAAGCGGCCGATGCCGAGCATCCACGACACGCCGGTGGCGCGACCTTGGGTGGGGTAGAAGCGCGCCGCCAGCGACGGCATGGCCGACTGCGCACCGTTGACGCACATGCCCGCCACCAGTACCAGGGTTGCCAGCAGTGTCATATTGCCCAGGCTCTGGCCTACCGCGTAAGCAAACACGCCAGCCAGCAGATAAAAGATGCCGATCACCTTGTGCGGGTTGAAACGGTCCATGGCCCAACCTACGCCCACCGCACTGAGCACGCCACCGAACTGGAACAGCGCGCCAATGAATGCAGCCTGCTCCATGCTCGCGCCACTGTCGCGCATCAGCGTCGGCAGCCAGCTGGTCAGCAGGTAGACAATCACCAGGCCCATGAAATAGGTCAGCCACAACAACACAGTGCCCAGGCCATAGGTACCCGAGAAAATCACCGCGAACACATTACGCGCCGCCACCGCCTTCTGCTCGGGCACACTGAAGCTCGACGCCTCGGCCACCACCGCGGGGGCGATCGGCGCCAGGGTCTTGCGTACCTTGTCGGTGCCGCGGTTGCGCACCACCAGGAAACGCGCCGACTCCGGCAGCCAGAACAGCAGCACCACCGCCAGCAACAGCGGCAGCACGCCACCGATCACCAGCAGGCTATGCCAGCCGTAGGCCGGGATCAGCTTGGCGGAAATGAAGCCACCGCCCGCCATCCCCAGGTTGAAGCCGCAGAACATGCTGGTCACCAGCAACGACTTCAGGCGCTCGGGGGTGTATTCAGACAACAAAGTGGTGGCATTGGGCATACCTGCGCCCAGGCCCAGGCCGGTGAGAAAGCGCAGCACCAGCAACTGGTCGACGTTCGTGGCATAAGCCGACGCCAGGCTGAAGCCACCGAACACCAGCACCGCGCCCACCAGCACACCCTTGCGCCCGAAACGGTCGGCCAGCGGCCCGGAGCCCAGGGCACCGAACACCATGCCGATCAACGCAGCGCTCATCACCGGCCCGAGGCTGGCGCGGTCGATACCCCATTCCTGAGACAGCGCCGGGGCGATGAAGCCCATGGCAGCGGTATCCAGGCCATCGAGGAAAACGATCAGAAAACAAAGGATCACCACCCGCCACTGATAACGAGACAACGGTTGGGCGTTGATGAACGACTGGACGTCGAGGCAGTTGCCGACGGTTGATTGCGGTTTGTTCATTGTTGTTATCCGGAAGAAAGGCACAGGCAGGCAACTGCGTACACGCGATGCGCAGGCGCGGAAAGTTTCGCAGAGAAACAACAGCCTTTGTTCAGCCGGAGTTAAGCGGTTGCGTTCGCGGGTGCGGCCGCGATTGCAAAAGATGGGTAATCATCGAAGGAGCCCTTTTGGCCTGTTGTTATTGTCAGGTCGGCACAGCCGACTTGTGCGACAGACATTAATCAGCGGGCCGGGCGTGCGCAATTCGTCGAACACGACATTGTGCGTTTATCGAACAGGAAACTTTTCCCCTGTTCGATTTCGGTGCATCGATTTCATCGCTGGCAAGCCAGCTCCCACATGCATGGCTTCTGCCCGGCACTTGTGGGAGTTGGCTTGCCAGCGATGGGGCGCACAGCGCCCCCCGGCAGGCGCTCAACCAAACAACTGATGGCAAAGGTCGCGGCTGGCCGCCAGCAGGATTGGCAGGAAGCGTTGCTCCAGTTCACTGCGGCTGACCCTGCCGACATGGGTGCTGACGTTGAGCGCCGCCAGCACCTGGCCCGAGGCGTCATAGATAGGCACGGCAATCGAGCGCAGGCCCTGCTCCAGCTCCTGGTCGACCACGCACCAGCCCTGCTCGCGCACTTGCTGGATGCAGGCGAACAGCGACTCGGGGTCATGCAGGGTGCGACTGGTACGGGCCTTGAGGTCGGCCCGATCGAGGTATTCGTGTAGGCTGGCGTCGTCCAGCGCCGCCAGCAGGATGCGCCCCATCGAGGTGCAATAGGCCGGCAGCCGGCCGCCCACCGACAGGTCCACCGAAATCAACCGTTCGACCGTGGCCGAGCGGGCGATATAGAGGATGTCGTCACCTTCGAGAGTGGCCATGTTGGCCGCCTCGTGCAACTGGTCGCTGATACGGTCGAGATAGGGCTGCGCCGAAACCGCCAGCGGCGTCGAGGACAAGTAGGCATGGCCAAGGGTGAGCACCTTGGGCAGCAACGAATAGGTGCGACCGTCGGTGGTCGCATAACCGAGCTTGATCAGCGTGTGCAGGCAACGCCGCACCGCCGCCCGCGGGATCTCCGTACGGTGGCTGATCTGGGCGATGGTGAGGTGACGCTTGCGCTCCTGGAACGCTTGAATCACCGCCAGGCCGCGCGCCAGCGAAGTCATGAAGTCAGGGTCGCCGGTGAAGGCCTGGATGCGTTTGGCCGCCGAGGCCACGATCGGTGGCGCCAAGGCCGGGCTGACGTTTCGCTCGGGTTCGTCGGCCACAGGGCCGTGGGTTTCGTCGCTCATGGAAACACCTCAAAAAAATCGGTCGCTTGTGCGATTATCGAACGAACGGCCGATAATCGCAATTGACCGCTGACACTTTTGCTTATACCTTTCCCCAGCCACATGTGGCTTCTTTGGAGAGACTGGTCAGGTACCCACCGTAGAAGTCCCAGGCAACGGCCTCGCCCACCCGCGAGGCCGTTTTTGTTTCTGACGCACGCAAACGAACTTCCAACAACCAGTCGCAGCCTATTCCGTCTTGTATGTAACGTTGCCTGCCCGCACATTGGGCATGTTGCAAGGTGCTGTCAGTATCCGGTAAAGAACAATGGCCTTCGCCCTGCGGGTTGCTATAATCGCTGGCGTTGGTTGTTGATCGATATCACGGATCCAATCAACTCACTTCCGTCACGCCCACACTTAGAAGCCTCTGCCTCGGGCATTGCGGCGACGGACATTTGCGCTGGATGGGGCAAGCCTGCACGTTCACCGTGTATTTACCACCAGCGCCAAACTTCAAACTTCTCAGGTATGACTGTGACGAAAGAAGAACTGCGCGCGGAACTCGAGCGCCAGGCTGAACGTTACAAGGATGTATACGGTGGTGAAGTCACCACCTACGCGGCGCAACCCGAACCGGAACGCAAACCCTGGCGCAAACGCGCGACCATTCGCGACCAGGCGTTCGCCCAGGAACTGGAACGGATGGAAAAGGACCTGCGCAGCGACGACGACCCCGCCTGATTGATATCACCGCGCCATCGGACAGCCTCCGCTGGCGTGGGGCATCGTTACCGGCACGGCCTTGCATGAAATGGAATCACACAAAATTCATACGTTCGTTTGAATCAGATCCGACAAGGCAACATCTGCCTAATTGATTGTTTTTGAAAGATTTTCGCGATCATTTGGTGAATTTTCGGCAAATACAGGCACATAGCCACACCCCTTGCTCGCTTCGCGATGCGTGCCATCGGTCTGCCGCAGGTGCATCGATTGCCATGGTTTTCTGGCATAATCCGCCCCCCCTAAGACCGCCAGACAACCTTCATGATCGATTTATTCAGCGGACTGGATGCCTGGGTCGTCGTGAGCTTGATGCTCGCTCTGACCTTCGTACTCGCCTTCGAGTTCATCAATGGCTTTCATGACACCGCCAACGCGGTAGCCACCGTCATCTATACCAAAGCCATGCCACCACACCTGGCCGTGTTTTTCTCCGGGGTGTTCAACTTCCTCGGGGTGCTGCTCGGTGGTGTCGGCGTGGCCTATGCCATCGTTCACCTGCTGCCGGTGGAACTGCTGATCAATGTGAACACCGGCCACGGCCTGGCCATGGTCTTCTCGTTGCTGGCCGCGGCCATCACCTGGAACCTGGGCACCTGGTATTTCGGCATTCCCGCCTCCAGCTCGCACACCCTGATCGGCTCGATCCTCGGCGTGGGCCTGGCCAACGCGCTGATCAGCGACATCCCGCTGGGTGACGGCGTCAACTGGCAGAAGGCGATCGACATCGCCATGTCGCTGGTGCTTTCGCCCATGGCCGGCTTCGCCGTTGCCGCGCTGGTGCTGCTTGGCCTGAAATGGTGGCGTCCGCTGTCGAAGATGCACAAAACGCCGGACCAGCGCCGCAAGCTCGACGACAAGAAGCACCCGCCGTTCTGGAACCGCCTGGTGCTGGTGATCTCAGCCATGGGTGTGAGCTTCGTGCACGGCTCCAACGACGGCCAGAAAGGCATCGGCCTGATCATGCTGGTCCTGATCGGTATCGTCCCGGCCAAGTTCGTGCTCGACCTGAACAGCACCACCTACCAGATCGAACGCACCCGCGACGCCACCCTGCACATGAGCCAGTTCTACCAGCGCAACGCCGCGACGCTGGGTGAGTTCCTGGCGCTGGGCAAGGCCCAGGCGACCGACCTGCCGGAGCAGTTCAGCTGCAACCCGCAGCAGACCGAGCCGACCATCGCCGCGCTGCAATCGTCGCTGCAAGGTGTGACCGACTACCGCGACCTGACTGCCGAGAAGCGCGTCGAAGTGCGCCGCTACCTGCTGTGCCTGGACGACACGGCGAAAAAAGTCGGCAAGCTGCCAGGCCTGGAAGCCCGTGAAAAGGCCGACCTGGAGAAGCTGCGCAAGGACCTCACCGCCACCACCGAGTACGCCCCGTTCTGGGTGATCGTTGCGGTCGCCCTGGCCCTGGGCCTGGGCACCATGGTCGGCTGGAAGCGCGTGGTACTGACCGTCGGCGAGAAGATCGGCAAGCAAGGCATGACCTACGCACAAGGCATGTCGGCGCAGATCACCGCGGCGTGCGCCATCGGCATGGCCAACATCTTCAGCCTGCCGGTGTCGACCACCCATGTGCTGTCGTCCGGCGTGGCCGGTACCATGGTCGCCAACAAGAGCGGCCTGCAAGGCGGCACCGTGAAGACCATCCTGCTGGCCTGGGTACTCACCCTGCCTGCCACGATGGGCCTGGCCGCCGGCCTGTTCTGGCTGGCGTCCAAAGCGATCGGCTGATCGCTTTCACAGCCATGAAAAAAGGCGCCTTCGGGCGCCTTTTTTCATGCTTGCGGACTGCTCAGGGGCGCGCGTTGATCTGCTGTTGCAGGTTCTGGATCTGGCTCTGCAAGGTGTTGATGGTGCGGGTCATCTGCCCGCGGAACGCGTCGAACTCCTGCACCGAAGCGCCGCCGGCTGAGGGTGCCGGACGGTTCTCGACCTGAGTCTTGAGCACCAGCATGTCCTGCTCCAGGCTTTCCAGCGCAGCGCTCGGGTTGCTCTTCTTCAGCGCCGCCACGTCACTGCTCAGGCTCTTGAGCTGACCATCGAGCTTGCCACCGTCTACCTGCCCCGACTTCAGCGCCGCCAGCTCGCTGTTCACCGCCTTCAACTGCGCCTGCAACTGGCTTTGCAGCTCAGTCACCGCCTTCTGCTGTTCACGGGTATCGGCGAGCACCTGCTCCAGGCGCTTGCCCAGGTCGCCCGCCTGGCCGGCAACCCCTTGCTGCTGCTTGCCCTGTTCGGTGAGGCTGGCCTGCAACTGGCGAATCTGCAGCTTCAGCGCCTCGCTGCCGGTATTGCTGGTGGATTCGCTGGCATCGACCTTGCCGCTGATCGCCTGCAAGCGCCCGGCGGCCTCTTCGCTGATGCGGGCAAAGCTCTCCTGCGTCGCGATCAATTGCTGCTCCATCAGCGAGATCTGCTGGAAGCTCCACCAGCCCAGCCCGCCCAAGGCAATGAACGAAGCTCCCAGCAACGTCCATAGCGGGCCATTGCTGCGCGGCCGCGCAGCCTTCTGCCGGCTGCGCGCCACGTGGGCGGGCAGCAGTTCGTCGTCATCGGGGGTGCCGGCACGCAGGGTGGGCACGTCGTCGAAATCGTCGTGGGCGTCGTTACGCATGGGGGCATTCAACCACTGTGGTAGCAAAGAGGCATGAGTATAAACCGCCGAAGCGGCGCACTGATGACCATCAACCCGGCCCTGGGTTCACTGCTGGCCCGGCTGTGCCTGCCACCAATGACAGAATTCATCCAACGCGGCCCAGGTATCGGTCTGTGGGCGATAGTCCAGGTACTGGCGCGCACGGCTGATGTCGAGGGTGAAATCGGTGCTCATCACCTGCATGGCGGTGCGCGTCAACGTGGGTTGCGGACGCCCGGGCCAGAGCAGACAGGCCGCTTCATTGAGCGCTGCCAGGCTGTAGGCCAGGCCGTAGGATCGGTAGCGGGTGACTTGCGGTAACTGCATGCGGCGCATCACGTAGTTCACCACATCCCACAGCGGCAACGGGTGACCATTGCTGATGTTATAGGCCTGGCCCAGCGCCTGCTCCTCGGCGAACAGCGCGCTGAGCAACGCCTCGTTGAGGTTGTGCACGCTGGTGAAGTCGACCTTGTTCAGGCCGTTGCCGATGATCGCCACCCGCCCCTTGCGCTGCATACGCATCAGCCGCGGGAAGATGCTCGCATCGCCAGCCCCGGTAACGAACCGTGGGCGCAAGGCAAGTACCTCCAAACCGAATTCCTGGGCGCCGAACACTTTCTGCTCGGCGAGGTGCTTGGTCAGCCCATAGTGATCGTGGAAGCGGCGCGGCACCTGGTCCTCGCGGATATCCCGTTGCGAGCGGCCATTGAAGTAGATCGACGGTGACGACAGGTGCACCAGGCGTCGCACATGCTCCTTGAGGCAGCCTTCGACCACATTCTCGGTGAGCACCACGTTGCCCTGGTGGAAATCCTGGTAACGCCCCCAGGTCCCCACCGCGCCGGCGCAGTGCACCACCGCGTCCACCCCCTGGCACAGGCGCCGGGCCAGCTCGGCATCACCCAGGTCGCCTGGGATGAACTGCGCCCCGCGCTTGACCAGGTGCTCCACGCCCTCCGCCCGCCGACCGTTGACCCGCACCTCCAGGCCATGCTCCAGGGCGAAACGCGCAAAGCGTCCGCCGATGAAACCGCTCGCGCCGGTGACCAGAATTCGCATGTAAGACTCCGCCTTGCCATATTTCGGATGCAACTGACGCTTGATCGGCCTACAAGGGCACCAGCCAGTCCTGGGCCGAGTGGCGCAGGTGCTCGGTCAGCTGGGCGAGCAGTTGCCCGCCGTTGCGCCAATGATGCCAGTACAGCGGCACATCGATAGGGGTATCGCTGCAAATTTCCACCAACTCACCCCGCGCCAGCTGTTCGCCGGCTTGCCGTTCCGGCACCAGCCCCCAGCCGATGCCGGCCTCGGTCATGCGCAGGAAGCCTTCGGACGAGGGGCACAGGTGATGCAGGAAACCATCCTCGATACCCAACGACGCCAGGTAGCGATGCTGCAGGAAATCGTCCGGGCCGAACACCACCGCAGGGGTGCGCGACAACCGCCGAACCTCGAAGCCGTTGGGGAAATAGCGCGCCATGAACGCCGGGCTGGCCAGCGCCCGGTAGCGCATCGCCCCCAGCGGCATGCTGCGCGCCCCCGCCACCGGGCGCTCGCTGCCACACAGGCAGGCGGCCACCTCGCCGGCACGCATGCGCTTGAGGCCAACCTCCTGGTCTTCCACCACCAAATCGAGCAGCACCTGCTGCTCGGCACAGAACGCCCCCACCGCACCTGCCCACCAGGTCGCCAGGCTGTCGGCGTTAAGGGCGATACGCAGGCGCTCCGGCATGCCCTCCTCGTCCAGCGCCGGCACCTGGCGCTGGAGGTCGCGTTCCAGCAGGCGCACCTGCTGCACATGGTTGAGCAATTGTCGGCCGACCTCGGTCGGGCTGGGTGGCGTGGCCCGCACCAGCACGGGCTGGCCGACCCGAGCCTCGAGCAGCTTGATGCGCTGGGAGATGGCCGATTGCGACAGCCCCAGCACCTGAGCGGCACGCTCGAAGCCACCCTGTTCGATCACCGCGGCGAGGGCGGCGAGCAGTTTGTAGTCGAACATCGATTTCTCTAATGAGTGATCAGCTCTATTTGTTTTTCTTATACAGGCGCAACCGCCACAATCGCCACATCTTTCTTGCAATCCGCGCGGGCTAGAACGCTCGCGCCCGTGGAGTGTTCCCGCTATGTGGCAAAGCTATCTCAACGGCATGCTGGTGGCCTTCGGCCTGATCATGGCCATCGGCGCGCAGAACGCCTTCGTCCTGGCCCAGAGCCTGCGCCGTGAGCACCACCTGCCGGTGGCGGCACTGTGCATCGTCTGCGATGCGCTGCTGGTCGCCGCCGGGGTGTTCGGCCTGGCCACGGTGCTGGCGCACAACCCGACGCTGCTGGCGGTAGCCCGCTGGGGTGGCGCGGTGTTCCTGATCTGGTACGGCGCCAAGGCACTGCGTAGCGCCTGCTCCAAGCAGAGCCTGCAACACCAGGAGGGCCAGGGCGTGCGCTCGCGCCGCGCGGTGCTGCTCAGCGCCCTGGCGGTGACCCTGCTCAACCCGCACGTCTACCTGGATACGGTGCTGCTGATCGGTTCGCTCGGCGCCCAGCAGACGGTGCCCGGGGCCTATGTAGCCGGTGCCGCCAGCGCCTCGTTGCTGTGGTTCACCACCCTGGCCGTGGGTGCTGCATGGCTGGCCCCTTGGCTGGCGCGACCGGCGACCTGGCGGATGCTCGACCTGATGGTGGCGGTGATGATGTTCGCGGTGGCGGCGCAATTGATTTTCAACTGATATCAGGCCTGCATGGCTCCTACAGGGGCCGGCGTCCGCTCACCAGCCTGGAAAGGACCATCACCGGCCGGCACCCGCCAAACCGCTCTGGAACCTCTATTCCCTATAGTTGTTGCGTGGTTATGCGCCGGGCCCGGTGCTATGATCCAGCCCTTGCGTCGCAAAGAGTACAAACTCGCCGACGCTCACCGGGCCGCCCGTGATCGGCCTTGCGCAAACCGNCCGCGCGGTGCTGCTCAGCGCCCTGGCGGTGACCCTGCTCAACCCGCACGTCTACCTGGATACGGTGCTGCTGATCGGTTCGCTCGGCGCCCAGCAGACGGTGCCCGGGGCCTATGTAGCCGGTGCCGCCAGCGCCTCGTTGCTGTGGTTCACCACCCTGGCCGTGGGTGCTGCATGGCTGGCCCCTTGGCTGGCGCGACCGGCGACCTGGCGGATGCTCGACCTGATGGTGGCGGTGATGATGTTCGCGGTGGCGGCGCAATTGATTTTCAACTGATATCAGGCCTGCATGGCTCCTGTAGGAGCGGCCTTGCGTCGCGATAGGGGTGCGCAGCGCCCCCAGGATTTCAGCCTTGCTGTAGAGATTGCCGGGGCCGCTCTGCGGCCCGATCGCGACGCAAGGCCGCTCCTACAGGGGCCGGCGTCCGCTCACCAGCCTGGAAAGGACCATCACCGGCCGGCACCCGCCAAACCGCTCTGGAACCTCTATTCCCTATAGTTGTTGCGTGGTTATGCGCCGGGCCCGGTGCTATGATCCAGCCCTTGCGTCGCAAAGAGTACAAACTCGCCGACGCTCACCGGGCCGCCCGTGATCGGCCTTGCGCAAACCGCGAACAGACCTGAATCAGGAGATCCACCATGGCTTTTGAATTGCCGCCGCTGCCGTATGCCCACGATGCCCTGCAGCCGCACATCTCCAAGGAAACCCTGGAGTATCACCACGACAAGCACCACAACACCTATGTCGTGAACCTGAACAACCTGGTCCCAGGCACCGAATTCGAAGGCAAGACCCTGGAAGAGATCGTCAAGAGCTCTTCGGGCGGCATCTTCAACAACGCCGCTCAGATCTGGAACCACTCCTTCTACTGGGAATGCCTGTCGCCAAACGGCGGCGGCCAACCGACCGGCGCCCTGGCCGACGCCATCAACGCCGCCTTCGGTTCCTTCGACAAGTTCAAGGAAGAGTTCACCAAGACTTCCGTTGGTACCTTCGGCTCCGGCTGGGGCTGGCTGGTGAAGAAGGCCGACGGCTCCCTGGCCCTGGCCAGCACCATCGGCGCCGGCTGCCCGCTGACCAGCGGCGACACCCCGCTGCTGACCTGCGACGTCTGGGAACACGCCTACTACATCGACTACCGCAACCTGCGTCCGAAGTACGTCGAGGCGTTCTGGAACCTGGTCAACTGGGACTTCGTTGCCCAGCAGTTCGAAGGCAAGGTCTTCACGGCCTGAGTGTTCGTACCTTGAT
>NZ_JACAFQ010000057.1 GCF_015354575.1 Pseudomonas sp. UFMG81 | reverse complement strand
GGTCATGTCGGGGCGGCCGGTTCGGGGAAGGGGTCGAGTCTCTTATAGCCTGTTCAGCGGGTCAGCAGCGTGACCGCTGGCTGACACGACTGTCAGCTTCATCTGTCGTCGGAAATTTCCCGCATGGCTTGGGAAATCGTTCCCGTGGTCTTGCTCCGTTTCGACCTGAGCTGTCTCGAGGAGCCCGGCATCATGGCCCCCGTATCCGGTAGCCATGATCGGTTGCCGTTGCACGGACCATACAAGCGCACAACGCGCAGTATCAAGAAAGGGAGCATCCATGAAAAAGGTAACCTTGAGCGGCCTGGCCGCCGCATTGGCATTGGTGGGCGCGACCCAGTTCGCCCAGGCTGCCGACGGCGAGATCAGCTTCGAAGGCACCATCATCAACAGCACCTGCGCCATCGAGATCGGCAATGGCACCGGCGGTGCCAAGGGCGTGGTCAAGCTGGGCGACCAGGTACCGGTGAGCAGCCTGGCCAAGGCCGGCGATGTGGCGGGGGGTGGCTCGTTCACCTTGCAGGTGGACGCCAGCGACCCAGGTTGCGACATCACTGGCAAGGCCGCCACCGTGACCTTCCTGCCGATCACCGGCTCTGCCGGCGCGGCGGGCCAGTGGCTGGCGCTGGAGCCGGTCGCGGGCGCGGCCAGCAACGTGGCGGTGCAACTGCGTGACTACTCCGGCACCGAGCTGCCGGTCTCCGAGCCGTCCGGCGAATATGCCAACCTCGCTCAACCCCTGCGCTTCACCGCCAACTACATCGCCACGGGCGCGGCCACGCCTGGCCCGGCCAACGCCAAGGCGCAGTTCACCGTAAACATCCAGTAACGCCGGCTCTATCTGCGCTCTCGCCCGAGGGCGCAGTTTGCCTCGAACCGAACAGGGGTCTGTGATGTTACGCACTTATCCACAGCGGCTGCTTGCCGGTACGTTACTGCTGGCGCTGTTGCCGGCTGCCGCCCAGGCGGGGGTCACCCTGAGCGGCACCCGCATCATTTTCGACGCCAGCAAGCGCGATGCCTCGATCACCGCCGGCAACGGCACCGACAAGCCCTACGCGGTGCAGGCCTGGATCAACACCGAAGAAGACGACCATGCCATCAGCGCGCCGTTCATCGCCACGCCGCCGTTGTTCCGGCTGGATGCGATGAAGGAGCAGATGGTGCGCATCGTACCCACCGCCCACGACCTGCCGGCGGATCGCGAGTCGGTGTTCTACTTCAATGCCCAGGAAATTCCGGCGTCCAGCACTGATGAGGGCAATACGCTAAAGATCGCCCTGCGCACCCGGATCAAGCTGTTCTACCGGCCCAAGGGCCTGCAAGGCAGCCTGCTCGAGGCCTTGCCCCGCTTAGAGTGGGCCGTTCGCCAGGAGGCCGGGCAGCCGCAATTGCAGGTGCACAACCCAACGCCGTTCCACGTTTCGTTCATCCATATCAAGGTCGCCGATGGCAAGCGCGACAGCGAGATCGACAAGCCGGTGATGGTCGCGCCGTTCTCGTCCCGCCAGTACGCCATCGCCCCACGCCTGGGCTGGACGCCCAGCAGCGTCGAGTTCTCGGTGATCAACGACTACGGCGGCTACACCAAGCCCGAACGGGTCAGCCTCAGCGCTGCACGTTGACTTTCGCCCGTACCCTCATCGAGTAACTGCAATGCCCAAGACTTCCTGCCACCGGCTGCATGCCGGCGGCCCAGCCCTGCTCGCCTGCCTGATGGGTTTCAGCATGCCTGTCACCCAGGCGGCGACGTTCGACAGCAGCTTCATGCAGCCTTTCGGCGGTGGCTCGGCAGGCCCCAACCTGGACCTGGAGGCCATTGCCCACAACGCCCAGGTGGCGCCGGGGCTGCACCGGGTGAGCATTCGCCTCAACCAGAGCTTCTATGACCGCCGCGAGCTGCGTTTCGACGATGCCGGCCATGGCGAGGTACGTGCCTGCCTGAGCCCGGCGATGCTCGACGGCATGGGCGTCAAGCTGGCCGCGTTCGTCGACCAGGTCGAGCTCGACAGGCTCGACTGCGTCGACCTGCCAGGGGTGATCGAGGGGGCGCTGGTCAGCTTCGACCCCGCCTACCTGGCGCTCGACATCAGCGTGCCGCAGGTGGCCTTGCGTCGCGATGCGGCGGGCTACGTGGCGCCCGAGGAGTGGGACGCGGGGATCAACGCCGGCTTGCTCAACTACCAGTTCACCGGCACCCAGGGCCATACCGCCGGGCAGGGCGATCACAACCAGTTCAGCCTCTATCTCAGTGGTGGCCTGAACCTCGCAGGCTGGCGCCTGCGCTCCAGCGGCAACTATAACCAGGACCAGCAAGGGCGCCGACAATGGCAGCGCTCGACCAGCTACGCCCAGACCGACCTGCCCGGCAGCCTCGGCACCTTCACCTTGGGCGAAAGCTTCACCGCTGGCGATGTGTTCGACAGCTTGCCGTTTCGCGGCGTGCAGCTGGCCAGCGACATCGGCATGCTGCCCGACTCGATGCAGGGCTACGCCCCGGTGATCCGCGGCGTGGCGGAAACCCGCGCGCGGGTCGAGGTGCGCCACAACGGCTACTCGCTGTACTCCACCTTCGTGCCGCCCGGGCCGTTCGAGATCAACGACCTGAATGCGTCCAGCGGCAGTGGCGACCTGGAGGTGATCATCACCGAGGCCGATGGCCGCGAGCGACGCTTCACCCAACCCTACGCGACCCTGGGCAACCTGCTGCGTGAGAACACCTGGCGCTACGGCCTGACCTTCGGCGAATACAACGCCGTCGATGAATACGGCAACCGCCCGGGGCTGGCGCAAGCCACGCTGGCTTATGGCCTGCCCTACGACTACACGGTATCGGGCGGGCTGTTGGGCAACGATTTCTACCGCGCCACGCAACTGGGCCTGGGCAAGAACCTGGGCAGCTACGGTGCCCTCTCGCTGGACCTGACCCAGGCCCGAACCGAAGGGCGTGACGGGCGTACCGATCAAGGGCGCAGCTATGGCATCCGCTACGGCAAGGCCTTCGCCACCGGCACGTCGGTGCGCTTCGCCGGCTACCGCTACTCGACCGAAGGCTACCGCGACTTCAGCGAAGCGGTGTGGCAGCACCAGGGCGATGACTTCAACCGCATGACCAAGCGCAGCCGGGTGCAGGCCAGCATCAACCAGAATTTCGGCAACACCTCGCTCTATCTCAACCTCAGCCAGCAGGACTACTGGAACACCTCGCGCCGCGAGCGCCAGCTGCAACTGGGCGTCAACACCGTCTACCGTGGCGTCAGCTATGGGGTGTACGCCAGCAAGAGCCTGGTGGATTCGTTCGGCCAGTCGAGCTTCATCAGCTTCAACGTCTCCATCCCGCTGGGCGGTGGTGGCAGCGGCAGCCTGGCGCTGACCCGCAACAACGACGGCAGCTTTGATCAGCGGGCCGGTTACCGGGGGCGTAGCGGCAACCTCAACTACGCGGTCGATGCCAGCCATGCCGAGCGCTCCGGGGGCAGTGGCTCGGCGTCGCTCAATTACCTGGCACCGTTCGCCCAGTTGGGGGCTGGAGTGAGTGCTGGCGAGCATTATCAGCAAGTCAACCTCAGTGCTTCGGGTTCGTTGCTGGCGCACGGCGGTGGCGTCGCCCTTGGGCACACCCTCGGCGAAACCGTGGGGCTGGTGCAGGTGCCCGACACGCCGAATGTTGGGCTAGCCAATGCCCCGGGCACCAAGACCAACGCCGACGGTTATGCGCTGATCCCCTACCTCACCCCCTACCGCAAGAACCGCGTGAGCCTGGACACGGGGGGGCTGGACCACCACACCGAAATCGACAACGGCGTAACCAACGTGGTGCCGCGCCGGGGGGCGGTGGTCAAGGCCGAATTCGCCGCTCAGCGGGTGGAGAAGGTACTGCTCAATCTGCGCCTGGAGGATGGTGGCTTGCCGCCGTTCGGCGCGCAGGTGGTGGATGGCGAGCAGCGCACGGTCGGTGTGGTGGGGCCAGGTGGCCAGGTGCTGCTGGCGCTGGAGGGCGAGGCTGGTGCGGTGACCGTGCGCTGGGGGCGGTCGTTGCGTGATCAGTGCCGGGTGCTGGTGGCGGCCACGGGCGAAGCTCCGACGCAGGGTTATCGCCAGGTGGACAGCGTCTGCCGGGTGGGCGATGTGGCGTTGGGTGGTTCAGGTTTGCCGAGGCGATGACGCGACACCCAAGTAAATCTCAGCATTGGAAGGTCACGATGGCGAAGTCTTGCAAATCTAAGTTGGGCTGGGCGATGGCAGTAAGCGTGTGGCTGCCGTTGCAGGCCTTGGGGTGTGATTTCCCGCAGGGGTTCTTCCACCGGTGGGAAATGAGTGTGGGCGATCTTTTCATTGGGCGGGATGCGCCGATCGGAACAGTGATCAAGGCGTTACCTTACATGACCAGTGAGCGATTTCACGCAACTGGCATTTTATGCAGGCCGGGGGCGCGTTTTGATGTTGATTCACCCTTGCCTAAAATCTTCAACTCACCGCTGGTCCCCCCCGGAGATGTCATCCTTCAGACCCGCATTCCTGGTGTCGGGGTAGTGGTTGCCGGTTCTATGATGCCGCAATACGCCGAATACGCGACGATCGTGCCTGGGCAAGGCCACAGGAACTGGGGAATTCCGTACCACGCCGTGCTAAATCCTGGTATCGGGGTCAGGATCTTGGCTGCCGGCGTTTACTACCGCTTCATCAAGATCGGCCCGGTCGATGCTGGGATGGGGACTCAGCCCCTGGCCGGGCATGTTCTTGCCGAATTTAACAACAACCTCGGTGGCAGGGTGATGGAAGTGGTGATCACCTCCGGATCCATCAACGTAGCAATGTGCGGCCTACCGGGCGCCCCTGGCACCCAGGTCATGGTCCCCATGGGCACCTGGCGTACCGGCCAGTTCCACGGTGAAGGCAGTGTCACCGACACCCAGACATTCAACGTACCGGTGCAGGCCTGCCAAGCGGGCACCGACCCGCGCAACCAGAATTTCGCCGCCCTGCGCCTGGACCCGCGCAATGGCTCCAGTGTGCTCGATGCCCAGCGCGGCATCCTGGGGCTGAACGCCGACTCGGACGCCACGGGTGTCGGTGTACAGGTACTCAAGGCCGACCTCACGCCCATGCCGCTCACCGAAGAGGTAGAGATGGTGCGCATGAGCAATGGCGACCTCAATATCCCCATGGCCGCGCGTTACATCCAGGTGGGCAACCAGACGCCGGTGGGCGGTGTAGCCAATGCCTCGGTGGGTTTCACCCTGACCTACAAGTAACACCCATGGAATGGACCGCAAGGCGTGATGCACACACAGCCGATGCTCAAATGAATGAAGGTAAGGGGAGTAGAAAAAATGGCAAGGTCTTGCAAGTACAACGTGGTCTGGAGCGTAGCGATGGCGTTGTGGTTGCCGCTACAAGCAGTGGCGTGCGATTTTCCAGCCGGTTTCTTCGTGCGAAGGGAAGTGAACGTGGGGGATCTGTTCATCGGACGAGATGCGCCGATCGGCACCGTGATCAAGGCGTCACCTCACTTGCGAAGCGAGCGGTTCCATCCGACCGGGATAACCTGCAAGCCGGGTTCGCGTTTCGACGTAGACTCGCCCTTGCCAAAAATTTTCAACTCCCCGCTGGTACCTCCAGGCGACGTCATTCTCCAGACGCGTATTCCAGGCATTGGGGTTGTAGTGGCTGGGCATATGAGTGGTGGCAGTGTTGATAACCGCTGGACGAGAGTTCCGAGAGAGGGGTTTCAGGGCTGGGGGGTTCCGCACCACGCTACGCATGACACCCCCGGTGTCTGGTTGGGGATCATCAGTTCGGGGCTGTATTACCGCTTCATCAAGATTGGCCCCGTCGAGGCGGACATGGGCGTGCAGCCTCTGGCCGGTCACATCCTGGCCGAGCTCACCAATAACATTGGCGGCAGGGTGATGGAGATGGTGATCACCTCCGGCTCGATCAACGTGGCGATGTGTGGCCTGCCAGGTGCCCCGGCTACGCAGGTTACCGTGCCGATGGGCACCTGGCGTACCGGCCAGTTCCGTGGTGAGGGCAGTGTCACCGACACCCAGACATTCAACGTACCGGTGCAGGCCTGCCAGGCCGGCACGAACCCGCGCAACCAGAACTTTGCCGCCCTGCGCCTGGACCCGCGCAATGGCTCC
This sequence comes from Pseudomonas sp. UFMG81, assembly GCF_015354575.1. Classification (GTDB taxonomy): domain Bacteria; phylum Pseudomonadota; class Gammaproteobacteria; order Pseudomonadales; family Pseudomonadaceae; genus Aquipseudomonas. The sequence continues at coordinate 15,222 of NZ_JACAFQ010000057.1, read as the reverse complement.
AGTGTGCTCGACGCGCAGCGCGGCCTCCTTGGCTTGAATGCCGATTCCGACGCTACCGGGGTTGCTGTGCAGGTACTCAAAGCCGACCTGACCCCCATGCCGCTGACCGAGGAGGTGCAGATGGTGCGCATGACCAACGGCGACCTCAACATCCCCATGGCGGCGCGTTACATCCAGGTGGGCACGGACACACCGGTGGGGGGCGTGGCCAACGCCTCGTTGGGTTTCACCCTGACCTACAAATGAGGCGTCGAGCACCAGAAGACTGCGCTGGATCAACAGTTGATCGCAAATTGCCACTAATCTCGGACGCCCTGCCGCTGTTCCCCATAACAACGAGTGCCTCCGATGAAGTGCAATTTGCCCGTTACCGGTCGCGAAGTGGATTACCCCGGCGACGCCAACATCCTGTCCACCACCGACCTGGACAGCCGTATCAGCTACGCCAACGACGTGTTCCTGCGGGTCAGCGGTTTCTCCCGCGAGGAACTGCTGGGCCAGCCTCACCACCTCGTCCGCCACCCGGACATGCCGCCCCAGGCATTCGCCCAGATGTGGCAAGCGCTCAAGGCCGGGCGTTCGTGGATGGGCTTGGTGAAGAATCGGTGCAAGAACGGCGATCACTATTGGGTGAGCGCGTTCGTCTCGCCGATCAGCAGTGGTGGGCAGACCCTGGAGTATCAGTCGGTGCGGACCAAGCCCGGCAGGGCGCAAGTGGAGGCGGCCGAGCGTTGTTATGCGCGATTGCGTGAAGGGCGCAGCAGCTGGCGCGAGCGTTTGCCGGTCATCGGCTTGGGCGCACGGCTGGCATTGGCAGTCGGGCTGGTCCTGGCGTCGGTGATCGGCGTGGCGCAGTGGTGGCAGGGTGCGCCACTGTTGCTGTCGCTGCTCGAAGTGCTGGTTGCGGCGGGCCTGAGCAGCCTGGCGGTCTGGCTGCTGTTGCGGCCTTATGAGCGGCTGCGTCGCGAGGCCTTGGCCATTGCCGACAACCCGCTGAGCCAGCGGTTGTACACCGGGCGTCGCGACGGCCTGGGCCAGATCGAGTTCGCCATGCGCATGCTCAAGGCGCAACTGGGCGCAGTGGTCGGGCGTATCGGCGACACCTCGTCACGCCTGGCCGGGCACTCCGGCTCGTTGGTCGAGGCGTTGCACAGCAGCCATGCCAACAGCCTGGAGCAGCAGAACGAGGCCGACCAGGTGGCGACGGCGATCCACCAGATGAGCGCCAGTGTTGCTCAGGTGGCCAGTAGCGCGCAGATGGCCTCGATGGCCGCCGACCAGGCCGAGGATGAAACCCAGGCCGGCCATCAGTTGGTCGACCGCAATCGCTGCGCCATTCAGGACCTGGCCGGCTCGCTGGTGGAGGCCAGCGAGGTGATCCAAAAGCTGGAAAACCACAGCAGCGAAATTTCCGGGGTGCTCGACGTGATTCGCGGCATCGCCGAACAGACCAACCTGCTGGCGCTCAACGCCGCCATCGAGGCGGCGCGTGCCGGTGACCAGGGGCGTGGTTTTGCCGTGGTCGCCGACGAGGTACGCGGCCTGGCCCAGCGCACCGCCCAGTCCACCCACGATATCCAGCACATGATCACCGCCTTACAGGAGGGTGCCCGTGCCGCGGTGCAGGTGATGCGCGAGAGCAGTACCCATGCCGGGCATAGCGTGGAACAGGCGCAGTTGGCCAGCGATGCGCTGGACAGCATCAGCGTGCGGGTCAACCAGATCAACGCGATGAGTGTGCAGATCGCGGCGGCGGTGGAGCAGCAGAGCCAGGTCAGCGAGAACATCAATCGCAACATCGTCAGCATCCGCCAGGCCAGCGAGGCGACGGTGGCGGTGGGGCAGCGCAGCCACGGCAGCGCCAGTGACGTGGCGGACCTGGCGCAAGACCTGCGCCGGCTGGCGGATGAGTTCTGGCGGCGGTGTCAGTGAGTGTGCTCTGTGTTGCCTGATCTGGCCAATCGCCGGCAAGCCGGCTCCCACATCTTGCGCGGTCTCTGTAGGCGCGGCCTTGCCGGGGCGCCGGACCGGTCGGAAAGGGCCGCAGAGCGGCCCCGGCGATCTTGGGCGTACCCGAGATCCTGGGGGCGCTGCGCACCCCGTTCGCGACACAAGGCCGCTCCTACAAAATCTTGCGCAAGACAGTTGCTCCCACCTCAAGCGCGCTGCCTTCAAACCATGCGCAATACTGTGGGAGCTGGCTTGCCAGCGATGAGGCCAGTACAGGCAGTACAAGACAGTTGTTCCCACGGGGCCTGCACTACACCTGTGGGAGCCGGCTTGCCGGCGATTGGGCCATTAGAAACCGATGTAGGCGAAGTAGACCGGGGGCTCTGAAGTGGTCTGCAGGTGATGATCCTGCAAGGTCGCTGCCGTTACCGTGTCAGGCACATGCACCTGCCACTCGGCACCACTGTCTGCCGGCACCGTCTGCAGCACCACGGCAAACGCGCTCATCTCCGGCAACCAGGCGGTGAAGCCATTGCCCTTGAGCGCGCTGGTGGTGATCCCCAGCGCCTGGCAGATCGCGACCTTGGCCGCGATATCCTCACGGTCGGCCTGGCGCGACGCTTCGATCAGCGCTCTGAGCCCGGCGTCCTGGAGCTGACCACCGTGGATCAACTGCGGACCCTGGACCCACGCCTCGGCCGGGCAGTCCTTGTTCTCAGGCCGCAATGGCAGGTGCGGGTTGATTTCGGCCGGGTAGATGCGGCAGACCAGCGGGCGGGTTTCATAGATGGTGCACAGGTCGTTTTCGTCGAGGTTGCGGCAGCGGCCCGGGTTGAACGCGGCGAAGGTTACCGACACCCGCAACTCGCCTTCACCACAGCGCACCGGGTACGACCGGCGCAGCACATGCTCGCGTTGATCCGCCGGCATGCCCGGCCCATCGGCGACGAAACCTTCGACCAGCACCACCACCTGGCCACCGGCCTGCGCCCATTGGCGTGCTTCGGCCAGGGTCAACGGCACATGGTGGCCGGTGCAGCACTTGCCACAGCCGGTACAGGCGAAACGCAGGTCGTCGCTCACTGCTTGCCCGCTTCCCACTCGGTGACGACTGCCTGCTGACGCTGGCGGTCGTACAGGCACAGCTCGGTGCCGGAGCGGTTGTTCATGTGCTTCTGTGGGTAGACGCCTTCGATCAGCAGCGCGCTGTAGCCAACCTGGTCATCGAATTCGGCGGGTTTGCCCAGGGCGTGGGCGTCCTTGAACTGGCTGGCCTTCAGGCAGGCCTTGAGCATCTGTTGGCGCTGGTCGTTCCAGGCTTGAGGGCTGGAGGCGTGGGCCACGCCACTGAACAGTGCGCAGCCGATCAGGAGAGAACTGAGGTATTTCATACGCGATACCGGCCATGAAGATCCGAAGGGCGCGAATTATGCCCGAACCTTCTCCCACATCAAGTCAGGCAATTCCTGACTTGATGTTTCAGTGCTCGGCGAAAACCACTGCCCGCGCCGCCGTCACCAGGCAGTTGGTCAGCTCCGGCGAGGAGAACTTGGTCAGGATCGCATTGGCCCCTGCGGCCTTGGCCTTCTCGCCGCTCATGGCGCTGTCCAGCGAGGTGTGCAACAGGATGTAGAGGTGCTGGAAGTCCGGGGTTTCGCGCAGGGTACGGGTGAAGGCGAAACCGTCCATCTCGGACATCTCGATGTCCGAGACGATGATGTTGATTTCCTTGTCCGTGCCCTGCAGCTCCAGCAGCACGTTGATCGCGTCCTTGGCACTGCGCGCGGTATGGCAGTCGATACCCAGGTTGCGCAGGGTGTGCACCGACTGCTGCAGCGCCACTTGGCTGTCGTCCACCACCAGGATATTGGCGGCGGCCAGCAGGCTGGCGTCTTCCTCGCTGACTTCGCCGGGATGTGGCTCATGCTGCGGTGGGGCGATGCCGTGAATGACCTTTTCGATGTCCAGCACCTGTACCAGGTTGTTATCGACCCGGGTCACGCCGGTGATGAACGAGCGGTTGCCCGAACCGAACGGCGGCGGTTTGATGTCGGTGCTCAGGCAGTGGATGATGCGGCTCACCGCCTGCACGTGCAGGCCCTGGCGCGAGCGGCTGATCTCGGTGACGATCAGGCAGCCGCCGTCGGGGTCGGCCAGGGGCATTTCGCCGATGGCGCGGGACAGGTCGATCACCGACAGCGAATTGCCGCGCAGGGTGGCCACGCCTTTGACGTGGGGGTGGGCTTCCGGCAGCTTGGTCAGCGGCGGGCAGGGGATGATCTCGCTGACCTTGAGCAGGTTGATCGCCATCAGCTTGCCGCTGCGCAGGGTGAACAGCAGCAGCGACAGCGAGTCCGCACGGGCTTTTTGCGTGGCCATGGGCAACCTTTATGCAGGAATGGGAGGATGCCGGGTTATCGGCTTTTTGACGTCAGGCTTTAGCTTAGTTTGCTATTCAGGGTCACATTTGCCGGGTTTGCACGCACGTTGTAGGAGCGGCCTTGTGTCGCGAAAGGGCTGCAGCGCAGCCCCAGGATTTCAGCGCGGAAGGAGAAATCGCCGGGGCCGCGTTGCGACCCTCTCGCGGCACAAGGCCGCCCCTACAGGTGGCGTGCAAGCCTTACTGGCGCAACCCCAAGCGCTTGGCCAACCGGCTCAGGTTGGCCCGGTCCAGCCCCAATTCACGCGCCGCAGAAGCCCAGTTGTCGCCATGGCGCTTGAGGCATGCCTCGACGATCTGCCGCTGATACTCATCTACCGCCTCACGCAATCCACCTTGCGGCAGGGATACCTCTGGCTGCGTGGCAGGGGAGGGTGCAACGACCGCCGGCAAGGCTGGGCGCAGGTCGAGGTCAGCCGCTTCCAGGGTGAGGATCTTCGGCCGTTGCCCATGCTGCCCCAGCGCCTTGAGCGCCGAGCGCCCGATCAGGTGCTCCAGCTCACGCACGTTACCCGGCCAGTCGTAGGCCAGCAGCGCCTGTTGCGCATCGCTGGACAGCCGCAGGCTGCCCAGCCCCAGGCGCGAGCGGTTCTGTTCGAGAAAGTAGCCGGCCAGCATCAACACATCGCGGCCGCGCTCACGCAGCGGGGGTACCTGCAACGGGTACACGCTGAGCCGGTGATAGAAGTCGGCGCGGAACTGGCCATTGCGCACTTCTTCGGCCAGGTCACGGTTGGTCGCCGCGATCAGCCGTACATCCACCAGGTGGTCGCGGTCCGAGCCCAGGCGCTGCAACTGGCCGCTCTGCAACACCCGCAGCAGCTTGGCCTGAACCGCAAGCGGCAGTTCACCGACCTCGTCGAGGAACAACGTGCCGCCGTTGGCCAGCTCGAACTTGCCGCGCCGCTCGCCATGGGCGCCAGTGAAGGCCCCGCGGACATGACCGAACAGTTCGCTCTCCACCAGGGTGTCGGGCAGCGCGGCGCAGTTGAGGCTGATCAGTGGTTTATCGGCGCGCTTGCTGGCGCGGTGCAGGGCCTGGGCCACCAGCTCCTTGCCGACGCCGGTCTCGCCGGTGATCAGTACGGTCAGGTCGCTGCTGCCCACCAGGCGGACCTCCTCGACCAGGCGTTTGTGCGCCTTGCTCTGGCCAATCAGTTCGCGATCCTGGCCGCTGGCCTGGCGGTATACCTCGGCGCGTTGGTGCTCGTCCTCGGCGCGCAGCGCCAGGTGTTCGATGCGCTCGGCCACGGTCACCGTGGCGGCGGCCAGGCTGGCGAAGGCCTGCAGCGCGTCGAGCTCCAGGCTCTGGAACTGCCCGGGGGTGAGGGCATCGAGGGTCAGCAGGCCCCAGGGCTGTTCGTCGACCATCAGTGGGCAGCCCATGCAGTCGTGCACTTCCAGGTCGACATGGGCGGCATCGACCAGCCCGTCGTAGGGGTCTGGCAGCGGGCTGTCACTGGGGAAGCGGGTCGGTTCTGGCCGGCTCAGCAGCGCCTCGAAGCGCGGATGCTCACTGACCCGGAAGCGTCGGCCGAGGGTATCCGGGGACAAACCATCCACCGCCAGCGGCACCAGCCATTCGCCGTCCAGCCGCAACAGCGCCGCAGCATCGCAGGGCAGCAGCCCGCGCATGGCCTGGAGCAGGCGGCGGTAGCGTTCCTGGTCGGGCAGGTCGCACGACAGGTCGCTGACCAGGGGGAGGAGGGCGGTGAGCAGGGGCTTTGCAGTCATATGGACTCCTGTTGGTCGGAATGACTATACGCCTGAGTGTGTCGTTTTGACACTTGAGCGTTGAAAGCCCTGATTTCATTGAAGATTAAAGTTGGCACGATTGCTGAAAAGAACTACGCAACCATTCGAAGCCATAGGCTCAGGAGTTGTCGCAATGCTCAATGCCGAACAACGTGCAATCATCAAGGCCACTGTCCCTCTGCTGGAAAGCGGTGGCGAGGCCCTGACCACCCACTTCTACAAGCTGATGCTCAGCGAGTACCCCGAGGTTCGCCCGCTGTTCAACCAGGCGCACCAGGCCAGCGGCGACCAGCCACGTGCCCTGGCCAACGGCGTGCTGATGTACGCCCGCCATATCGACAGGCTTGAACAGCTGGGCGGCCTGGTCGGCCAGATCATCAACAAGCATGTGGCCCTGCAGATCCTCCCCGAGCACTACCCGATCGTCGGCAGTTGCCTGCTGCGCGCCATCGAGGAAGTACTGGGCAAGGACATCGCCACCCCCGAGGTGATCGCCGCCTGGGCTGCCGCCTACGGCCAACTGGCCGACATTCTCATCGGTGCCGAAGAGAACCTGTACAAGCAGAAGGAAGAGGCTGCCGGTGGCTGGCGCGGCACCCGTGAATTCCGCCTGGTGCGCCGCGAGCAGGAAAGCAGCGAGATCGTTTCGTTCTACTTCGCCCCAGTGGACGGCAAGCCGGTGCTCAAGGCCGAACCTGGCCAGTACATCGGTTTGAAACTGGACATCGATGGCCAGGAGCAGCGCCGCAACTACTCGCTGTCGGCCCTGTGCGATGGCGAGCAGTACCGCATCAGCGTCAAGCGCGAGGCGGGGGGCAAGGTCTCCAACTACCTGCATGACGGGTTGATGGTCGGCGATACCCTGCAGCTGTTCCCGCCGTCGGGTGACTTCTCCCTGACCGCCAGCGACAAGCCGCTGGTGCTGATCAGCGGTGGTGTGGGCATCACCCCGACCCTGGCCATGCTCGAGGCGGCGCTGAAGACCGAGCGCCCGGTGCACTTCATCCACTGCGCGCGCAATGGCGCGGTGCATGCCTTCGCTGACTGGATCGATGGGCTGGCCGCGCGTCATCCGCAGCTCAAGCGCTTTTACTGCTATGCCGAGGACGATGGCAGCCGCAGTGCCGACGCGGTAGGCCTGCTGGACCAGGACCTGCTGGGCGAGTGGCTGCCGCGCGAGCGTGACGTGGATGCCTACTTCCTCGGGCCGAAAGGCTTCATGGCGGCGATCAAGCGCCAGCTCAAGGCACTTGGCGTACCGGAAGGGCAGAGCCGCTACGAGTTCTTCGGGCCGGCGGCGGCGCTGGAGTAATTCGCTTCTCTCATCGCGGGGCAAGCCCGCTCCCACAAGGTCGAAGTTGACTGTGTGGGAGCGGGCTTGCCCCGCGATGGATTACCGCATCCCTCCCAATCGCTGCGGTTCGGCGTTCAGCCTGGCCGGTCCTTCATGCCATGCTCCTGCCCGTGGGTAATCGAGAACGAAACGGACATCTGCATTCGGTATGCGGGGCCGAACGGGCCGAGCGCCGAACCGCAGCGATTGGGCCCAACCCCTTCTTCTATATAAGGAAGGATGAACGCGGTGACACCCGCCTTCATCGTTAATCCTCCTTTAATCACTGTATCCTTCACTCCCGAGTGTCGAGGGACCTGCCCCTGCCCGGCGCTCGGGCCGCGGTGTATTTCACGCGGTCGTTGAACCGAAACCGGCCCGCCCGGTCCTAGGTCATCAGTGGATAGCCGCGCACGCCATTGCTCGACGCAACCAACCGTCATCTCCAGCGTGTAGACTTGGCGCCCCTCGGGCAGCCAGCGCTGCCACACTCCATCGAAGGAATCGGCAATGAACGAACTCTCATCGCGCCTGAACCGCGAACGGCGCTTCCTGGTGCTCCTCGGCGTGATCTGCCTGGCGCTGATCGGCGGTGCCCTGTACATGCAGGTGGTACTGGGCGAGGCCCCTTGCCCGTTGTGTATCCTGCAACGCTACGCCCTGCTGTTCATTGCCCTGTTCGCCTTCATCGCCGCGGCCATGCCCGGGCGCAAGAGCCTGACCTTCTTCGAGGCGCTGGTAGTGCTCAGCGCCATTGGCGGCATCGTTGCAGCCGGCAACCATGTGTATATACTCGCCAACCCGATGGTCAGCTGCGGCATCGACACCTTGCAGCCGATCGTCGACGACCTGCCGCTGGCCAAGCTCTGGCCGTTGGCGTTCCAGGTCGACGGTTTCTGCTCCACCCCCTATCCGCCGATTCTTGGGTTGTCCCTGGCGCAATGGGCGCTGGTGGCGTTCGTCCTGACGTCGATCCTGGTGCCCCTGGGGATCTACCGAAACCGACGTCGCGCTTAGACCAAAGTCCCGAATTGACCTGGGTCTATTACAGTGTCGGATAAGGCGCACGACGCCGCAGGCAGTTGATTCAGGTCAAGCTCGAAGCCTTGCGCTACGAGGGTTTCAGGGCTATCAAGCGGGGTGCGACAAACTGTCGCGAAGTTGATTTTTTGAGCGCTATTGTTGCAGATCCTGTAAAAGACTGTTGCTCAATAAGTCATAGTCAAGGTCTATCGACCTATCTACAATCGCCCCCAATTTCCGTTCGGCACTGCTTGCGAGTCGCAGGATTGATGGAAGCCGCTGCGCTTTCCATTTGCTGACTTCGACAAGTTTCGCCCAACGGCGATCCGGGCGGACACCCCTCCGCGTTTTCCCGCACCAAATGGACTTGGTCTGAAGTACAGGCCTGTTGCCTACGAAACCATAAGCACCGCTAACTCGCTTGAAGCCAAGGTCCAGCAGTCGGACCCCGGGCAGGAGCGAGTACGGGCGCGAAATGCCGCACTTGGCAGGACGAAGTGTTGGCGACCAAAACACAAATTGCATTGAAGCAAGCTGATCTAGAGGTCGTGAGATGAGTAAAAAGCGTTACCCCAGACTGTTTGGCATATTGCCCTTTTTAGGCATGCTTTTACTCAGTGGGTGCAACTGGACCCTGCTCGACCCTAAGGGCCAGGTCGGCATTGAGCAGAAGAACCTGATCCTGATCGCCACCGGCCTGATGCTGCTGGTGGTTATTCCCGTGATCATCATGACCCTGGCGTTCGCCTGGAAGTACCGTGCTTCCAACAAGGCCGCCACCTACACCCCCGACTGGTCGCACTCGACCAAGATCGAAGCTGCGGTGTGGATCATCCCGATCCTGATCATCATCGCCCTGGGTTATGTCACCTACCACTCCACCCACAAGCTGGACCCGTACCGTCCACTGGATTCCGATGTGAAGCCGGTGCAGATCGACGTGGTCGCGCTGGACTGGAAATGGCTGTTCATCTACCCGGAACAAGGCATTGCCACGGTCAACACGATCGTCTTCCCGGCTAACACCCCGGTCAACTTCCGCGTCACCTCGGACGCCGTGATGAACTCGTTCTTCATCCCGGGCCTGGGCGGCCAGATCTACGCCATGGCTGGCATGACCACCAAACTGCACCTGATCGCCAACGAGAACGGTGTGTTTGACGGTATCAGCGCCAACTACAGCGGCGCCGGTTTCACCGGTATGAAATTCAAGGCAACCGCCACTTCGCAAGCTGACTTCGATGCATGGGTCGCGCAAGTGAAGGCCTCGCCGAAGAAGCTGGACAAGGCCGAATACGAAGCCCTGGCCAAACCAAGCGAAAACAACCCAGTCGCGCTGTACAGCGAGGCTCCGGCTGACCAGTTCCAGCGCATCGTCGACAAGTACGAAGGCATGAACCGCGGCAAGCCGGTCCACGAAGAAGCAGGCAGCAAAGACCTGGCCACCACCAAGGGTGTGGAATCGAGTATGCAACCAGCTGCCGGTGCAGAGGAGTAAGAGATGTTCGGTAAATTAACTCTGGAGGCGATACCGTATCACGAGCCGATAGTCATGGTGACGCTTGCCATGATCGCGCTCGGTGGTATCGCTGTCGTTGGTGCCATCACCTATTTCCGCAAGTGGACCTACTTGTGGACCGAGTGGCTGACCACGGTCGACCACAAGAAAATCGGCGTGATGTACATCATCGTCGCGATGGTCATGCTGCTGCGCGGCTTCGCCGACGCCATCATGATGCGTACCCAGCTGGCTGCCGCTACCGGTGGCTCCGAAGGCTATTTGCCGCCTGAACACTATGACCAGATCTTCACCGCCCACGGTGTGATCATGATCATCTTCATGGCGATGCCGTTCTTCACCGGCCTGATGAACCTTGCGGTTCCGCTGCAGATCGGTGCACGTGACGTTGCCTTCCCGTTCCTGAACTCCCTGAGCTTCTACCTGCTGCTGGCAGGCGTGCTGCTGGTCAACATCTCGCTGGGCGTTGGTGAATTCGCCAAGACCGGCTGGGTTGCCTATCCGCCGCTGGCGGGCATCCAGTACAGCCCTGGGGTGGGTGTCGACTACTACATCTGGGCGCTACAGCTCTCAGGCTTGGGTACGACACTGACCGGCGTGAACTTCCTCGTCACCGTGATGAAGATGCGCGCCCCTGGCATGAAGCTGATGGACATGCCGATCTTCACCTGGACCTGCACCTGGGCCAACGTGCTGATCGTCGCTTCGTTCCCGATCCTGACCGCCGCACTCGCCCTGCTGACTGTTGACCGTTATCTGGACTTCCACATTTTCACCAACGAGCTTGGTGGGAACCCGATGATGTACGTCAACCTGTTCTGGGCCTGGGGTCACCCTGAGGTTTACATCCTGATCCTGCCGGCCTTCGGCGTGTTCTCGGAAGTAACTTCGACGTTCTCTGGCAAACGCCTGTTCGGCCACCACTCGATGATCTACGCATCGGGCGCCATCGCCATCCTTGGCTTTGCGGTCTGGCTGCACCACTTCTTCACCATGGGTGCCGGCGCCAGCGTCAACACCTTCTTCGGCCTGGCGACGATGCTGATCTCCATTCCGACCGGTGTGAAGCTGTTCAACTGGCTGTTCACCATGTACCAAGGCCGTGTGCGCTTCACCGCACCGATGCTCTGGACCCTGGGCTTCATGGTCACCTTCTCCATCGGTGGCATGACCGGCGTACTGCTGGCCGTTCCAGGTGCTGACTTCGTTCTGCACAACAGCCTGTTCGTTATCGCTCACTTCCACAACGTGATCATCGGTGGCGCGGTATTCGGCTACATCGCCGGTTTCGCCTTCTGGTTCCCGAAAGCCTTCGGTTTCACCCTGAACGAGAAGTGGGGCAAAGCTGCCTTCTGGTTCTGGCTGTCGGGCTTCTACGTTGCGTTCATGCCGCTGTACGCCCTGGGCTTCATGGGCATGACCCGTCGTCTGAACCACTCCGACAACCCACTGTGGGAACCCTACCTGTACGTAGCCGTGGTCGGCGCCGTGCTGATCCTGTTCGGTATCGCTTGCCAGCTGATCCAGATCTACGTATCGGTTCGCGACCGCAAAGACAACATGGACGTCACTGGCGACCCATGGGGCGGCCGTACCATCGAATGGTCCACTTCGTCGCCACCGCCGTTCTACAACTTCGCTCACATGCCTGAGAAAGTTGGCCTGGACGCCTGGCACGAAGCCAAGGAAGCCGGCGTTGCGTACAAGGTTCCGGCCAAGTACGAAGCGATCCACATGCCGAGCAACACCGCTACCGGCCTGTTCATGGGTCTGTTCCTGACCGTGTTCGGCTTCGCCTTCATCTGGCACATCTGGTGGCTGGTGGGCGCGAGCCTGGTTGCGACCATCGCGGTCTTCGTTCGCCACGCTGCACGTGACGACCAGGGCTACATGGTTCCGGCCGAAGAAGTGGCGCGCATCGAAGGCGAGCGCATGAAGGCGCTGGCCAAGGCTGGTGTACTGCCTGCCGGCGGCGCACGTGTCGAATCGTTTGAACGGGTGTAATCAATGTCCAGTCAAGTAATCCACGGTGGCGCGCATGGTCATGACCATGCTCACGATGACCACCACCACGACTCGGGCCAGATGACCGTCCTCGGTTTCTGGCTGTACCTGATGACCGACTGCATCCTGTTTGCGTCGCTCTTCGCCACCTACGCGGTGCTGTCCGGCGGTTTCGCCGGCGGCCCGTCGGGTCACGACATCTTCCAGCTCGACTTCGTGCTGGTCGAAACCGCGTTCCTGCTGCTGTCCTCGATCACCTTCGGCTTCGCCATGCTGAAGATGTTCGACGGCAAGAAAGCCGGTGTACTGGGCTGGTTGGCCGTGACCTTCCTGTTCGGTGCAGCGTTCATCGCGATGGAAATCTATGAATTCCATCACCTGATCGCCGAAGGCTACGGCCCGCAGCGCAGTGGCTTCCTGTCGGCGTTCTTCGCGCTGGTCGGTACCCACGGCCTGCACGTGACTGCTGGTCTGATCTGGATGGCAATCATGATGTACCAGATCAACAAGCACGGCATCACGCCGACCGCCAAGACCCGCATGAGCTGCCTGAGCCTGTTCTGGCACTTCCTCGACGTGGTCTGGATCTGCGTATTCACCGTCGTCTACCTGCTGGGAGTTCTGTAATGGCTAGCGCACACGACACTCATCACGAAGGCAATCACGGTAGCGTGAAGTCCTACATGATCGGCTTTGTACTGTCGATCATCCTGACCGCTATCCCGTTCGGCCTGGTGATGTTCCCGAGCCTGCCGAAGAACCTGACCGTCCTGATCGTGGTGGCCATGGCCGTCATCCAGGTGGTGGTACACCTTGTGTACTTCCTGCACATGGACCGCTCGAAAGAGCAGCGCTCCAACGTGTCGACGTTCCTGTTCACCGTACTGGTAATTGCACTGCTGGTCGGCCTGTCGCTGTGGATCATGTTCAGCATCCACTACGAAATGATGGCCAAGTGAGGTAAGACTGCATGTCCGTGAAGCACTTTATCCAAATCACCAAACCGGGGATCATTTTCGGTAACGTGCTTTCCGTGGCAGGCGGTTTCTTCCTTGCCGCGAAGGGCCATGTGGACTTCGCCCTGTTCCTGGCGGTGGTGATCGGTACTTCGCTGGTGGTGGCGTCCGGATGCGTGTTCAACAACTGCATCGACCGTGACATCGACCACAAGATGGAGCGCACCAAGAACCGCGTCATGGTGCAGGGCGGCATGTCGCTGCCCCTCGCGCTGACCTACGCCACCCTGCTCGGGGTGGCCGGTTTCAGCCTGCTGTATGTTCAGGCCAACCCGCTGTCGGCGTTCTGCGCCCTGGTTGGCTTCGTGGTCTACGTCGGCTTCTACAGCCTGTGGCTCAAGCGCAAATCGGTGCACGGCACCTTGGTTGGCAGCCTGTCCGGTGCCATGCCTCCGGTGATCGGCTACTGCGCTGTAAGCAACAGCTTCGACCTGGCTGCAGTCACGCTGCTGGTGATGTTCAGCCTGTGGCAGATGCCGCACAGCTTCGCCATCGCCATCTTCCGCTTCAAGGACTACAGCGCTGCCAACATCCCGGTCTTGCCGGTGGCACGTGGGATCCTCGCGGCGAAGAAGCAGATCGTGCTGTACGTGCTGGCCTTCGTGCTTGCTACCTTGATGCTCACCCTGGGCGGCTATGCTGGCCTGGGTTACCTTGCCGTGGCGGCTGCCATGGGTCTGTACTGGTTGTACATGGCCTGGGGTGGCTACAAGGCCGAGGATGACAGCAAGTGGGCGCGCAAGGTGTTTGGCTTCTCTATTCTGACCGTTACTGCGCTTAGCGTGATGATGGGGGTGGATAGCCAGACGGCGGCCGATGTGCTGATGACCTACGCGCGGTGATTGACCGCTGAACCAACAAACGCCCCGGCTTGCCGGGGCGTTTTGTTTTCTGGCGGTTTTATGATCCTGATTGTGGTTGATTAGTTAGTTGGTTAGTTGGTTAGTTGGTTGGTTGGTTTTGGAAGTTGTGGGCATATCCGTTTGCTTGGGTGACGCTTATTCACCTTTCCGCCCTTACGGCGGCTTACTTTGGTCTTGGCCAAAGTAAGCAAAGCCGCTCGCTCCCATCATCCGGCCCCTGCGCTTCGCTCCGGGGTTCCCTCACTCCGGTCTTGCTCCCGGGAGTACGCACCGAAGGGCCATCCATGGCCCATCGGTGCTCGACGGGCATCCATGCCCGTCGCCTCCCTCCGCAAGCCCTCCGATCGGCCTCCTGAAGTCGCGAAGTTAGGGGCGGCGCCTATATTGGCGCTGCTGTCGCTAGTTGGTTGTTGTGTTGGGTATCAAATTGCATTCGCCGGCAAGCCGGCTCCTACGGTGTACGAACTTTTAATTGCACACCCCGCCCGTAGGAGCCGGCTTGCCGGCGAACAGGCCATTACAAACACCACATCAATAACAATTGAATACTCGCTGCTCTTGCTCTTGCTCTTGCTCTTGCTCTTGCTTCTAAGCGCGCGATAGTCCAGTCACCGCCAAACGCGACTTCAGGAGGCCGAACGTAGGACTTGCGGAGCGGGGCGATGGGCATGGATGCCCATCGAGCACCGATGGGCCATGGATGGCCCTTCGGTGNTATCAAATTGCATTCGCCGGCAAGCCGGCTCCTACGGTGTACGAACTTTTAATTGCACACCCCGCCCGTAGGAGCCGGCTTGCCGGCGAACAGGCCATTACAAACACCACATCAATAACAATTGAATACTCGCTGCTCTTGCTCTTGCTCTTGCTCTTGCTCTTGCTTCTAAGCGCGCGATAGTCCAGTCACCGCCAAACGCGACTTCAGGAGGCCGAACGTAGGACTTGCGGAGCGGGGCGATGGGCATGGATGCCCATCGAGCACNGATGGGCCATGGATGGCCCTTCGGTGCGTCCACGCGGGAGCAAGGCCGGAGTGAGGGAACCCCGNAGCGCAGCGTAGGGGCCGGATGATGGGAGCAGGCGGTTTTGCTGGGCCTGTCCCCTGACAACGGACGCCAAGAAGCGATACTTACATCGTTCTCTTGGAGGTCGCCATGTACCCACGTACTCGCCGCAACTACACCGATGAGTTCAAAACGCAAGCCGTAGCTCTAGCCGAAAGCGTTGGCAGAACTGAAGCTGCACGTCAGCTTGAGATGTCCGTCAAAACGCTCGACAACTGGGTTGATGCTACGCGTAAAGGCCTGCCGCTGAGCTCT
>NZ_JACAFQ010000056.1 GCF_015354575.1 Pseudomonas sp. UFMG81 | reverse complement strand
CCTCGCGCAACAACCCCTCACTGCGCGCCGCCAAAACCCCACCCAGCCCGGCAATGGCCAACACAATCGCCCCAAACCGCGTAGTCGTACTCAACCCCGAAGCCATCCCCGTCCGCTCTCGCGGCACACACGCCATGATGTTCTTCTGCGTATCCCCATTGAGCAGCCCTGCTCCCGCGCCCAGCACCACGCTGGCCAGGGCAAAGGCGCCATAACCACCGCGCCCAACCGCCCAGGCACACGCCAGGTTCCCCACCCCCACCAACACCAGCCCCAAGGCAAACACCTGCGCCGCACTCAACCGCGCCGCCAGGCGCATGCCCAGCCGTGGCGTCAGCAGCATCGCCACGGCAAACGGCAGCATGCCCGCCCCTGCTTGCAGTGCGCTCAACTGCAAGCCGTTCTGCAGGTACAGTGGCAGCAGGGTCATCATCACCTGGGCACACGCCGCATAGGCGAACATCCCCAGCAACGCGCCAATGAACCGCCCGCTGTGCATCAGCTGCAAATCGATCATCGGCCGGGCCTGGCTGCGCTCGACCATCACGAACAAGCCAAACAGAAACGCCGCGATCACCAACCGGCCCAAGGTCGGCGCGCTGTCCCAGCCCACGCGGTTGGCGTCGATCAGCGCCCAGATCAGGTAACCCAGGCTGCCGGCGAAGGTCAGGCTGCCCAGGGGGTCGAGCCGGGCGGCGGCGATGTCGCGGGATTCTTCGACGCTGCGCAGCACCATCAGCGCCAGCACGGCCACCAGCGGCAGGTTGATGTAGAAGATCCAGCGCCAGCCGAGGGTGCTGGCGATCAAGCCGCCGAGCAGGGGGGCGAAGGTGATGGTGGCGCCCATGCACGCGCCCCAGAAGGCCCAGGCGCGCAGGCGTTCTTGCGGTTCGTGGAAGCGGTGGCCGATGGCGGCCAGGGCGGCGGTCAGCAGCAGCGCGGCGCCTATGCCTTTGGCCGCGCGGGCGAGGTCGAGCAACAGTAAGGTGGGGGCCGCGCCGCAGGCGAACGAGGCGGCGCCAAACAGGGCCAGGCCGAGCAGCAGCATGCGCCGCCGGCCGAAGCGGTCGGCCAGGCTGCCGGCGGGCAGCAGGCAGGCGGCGAAGGCCAGCAGGTAGGCGCTGACCACCCATTCGATGTCGGCGAACGAGCCGGACAGGTCGCGGGCGATGCTGGGCAGGCTGACGGCGACGATGTTGGTGTCGAGGATGATCAGGGCGCAGACGGCCGAGGCGGTGAACAGGGTGAAGCGTGCTGAAGGCGTGGTGGGCATGGCAAGGCTCCGGGCGGTGGCTGGTCGTCGTGGAGCCGCTGCGCGCCTCATCGCCGGCAAGCCGGCTCCCACAGGGGTGCGCGTCTGCCCGCTGCGCAGCGTTCGAACCGGGCTTTGCCGCCACGGCGTCAGCCTTGTAGTGTTGCCCTCACCATAACGCCGTCGGGCGCCAGGCTTGTTAGCCGTTGCGTCCTGCGTCATTCGCTTGCGGCTAACGAGGCCCCATGGAAATCCGCCACTTCCGCTACTTCCTCAGCGTCGCCCGCCACGGCCATTTCACCCGCGCTGCCGAGCAGCTGGGCATCGCCCCGGCCACGCTCAGCCGGCAGATCCAGGACATGGAGAAAGAGCTTGGGGTGTTGCTGTTCCAGCGCAGCCAGCGCGAGGTGCGCCTGACCGCCGCCGGCGAAGCACTGAGAGTCGAGGCCGAGCAGGCGGTGCGTCAGTTCGACGCCGCGCAGCTGGGCGCGCAGCGGGCCGCCCGTGGTGAGCGCGGCCGTATCGAGCTGGGCTATGTGGCCTCCGCCGCCTATTCGGGGGTCTTGCAGCAGCAGGTGAGCCGCTTCGGCGAGGCCTACCCCGAGGTGTGCCTGAACATCCGCGAAGCGCCCATGCTCGAACTGCCGACACTGCTGCGCGACGGCCAGCTGGACCTGGCCTATGTGCGCTCGCCCATGGAGCTGCCAGACGGCCTCGAAGCCATCGCCCTGCACGAGGAAGGCTTCGTCCTGGCGCTGCCGGCCGCTTCGCGCCTCAACGAGCTCAAGCACCTGGCTGCGGCGCGCCTGGCCGATGAGACCTTCATCCTCCCCGAGCAGATCTCGGGCACGCTGGAGGTCGCGGCCCGGGGTGGTTTCACGCCCAAGCTCGGCCCGCAGCCCGGCAGCCTGGTGGCAGTGCTCACCCTGGTCTCGCTGGGCCAGGGCATGGCGGTGGTGCCGGCGTCGGTGGTGCGGCGCATCAGCCTGCCGCAGGTCAGCTATCGCGAGATCGACGATTGCCAGGCCAGCTCCTGGCTGAGCCTGGTGCACCGGCGTTTCGAAAAGGCCCCGGCGGTGATGCGCTACATCGATGCGGTGCGGGCGGCATCCAGGGCATAGAACGCCTGCAGCTTGGCCTGCAGCAGGGCCTTGTCGGGCAATTGGGTCTGGTATTCGGCGAACAGCGCGCCCTTGAGTTGGCGTTCCAGTTCGCGCCTGGACCATTTTTCCTGAATGGCCATGCGCAGGTAGAACGCCCGCTCCTCGGGGCGTTTGCATTGCCCCAGCACCATCATGTTGTGGCTCCACGGCAATTGTCGCACCAGTGGTGCGACAATTTCGTCACCGCGGTAAACCTCGTAGAACTGCCGCATGCGGAACAGGTTGGCGCGGGTGAATCCGCGCAACCCCGGCTGGGTCAACGCCAGATGTTCCGCCAGTTAGCTCACCACCCCATCCCCCCACTCGGCGCTCTGCAGCTTGTGGCTGATGTATGCCCCAACCTGCCAGTACAAGTCGATCAACTGCGTGTTCACCGCCTGCACTGCACGCTGGCGAGCCGAGCAGATCAACACCAGCACTTCATCGAAACGGTCAGCCTCGACCACGTTCAGCGGGTTTGGCGCGTCGGCGCCTTGCGACTTCGTTCCCATGCGATGGCTCCTTGGCAGGTCGGGAAGCTGGCAAGTCTACCCCCCGCGCCCAAGCACGCAGGCAACGCTTGTGTTGCAAGACGCATCGGCTCAGCACAGCGCCAGGTTCTGAGGCCAGGCGTTCTCCACGTCGACGCTAAACAACCGGCCTTGCCCATCGAACAACAGCCAGTGGCGCCCCTGGTTGATCACCCGCACCTCGCCTTGGGCTGGCCATTGCAGGCGCGCGAAGCAGCGCCCGTCGCTGCGCCGGTGGAAACTTGCCAGTCGCCCACCCGGCAAGGTCGGATGGATCACCACCGCCCATTGCAGCCCCATGTGCAGCTCCACCTGCTCCAGCGCCTCGGTATCCAGCGCCTGCAACTCCAGGCGTGAAACCTCCGGCAATGCGCGGCGCATGTCTTCACCACAGCGCACCGCGATCAGCGTCGACACGCCGGTACTGGCCTGGCTTTCCACCCGGTACTCGAACAGCTCGGCCATGGTGCCGGCCACCGTGCGCATGCCCTCGCGCTGGCTGGGCTCGACCGGGTCCCGCGCTTGCAGGCGCCGGGCAGGCAGGCTGTAGGTCCAGCGCTCCAGTTTGCCCTCGGGGCTGGCCAGCATCAGGCACTCGCGCTGTTCATCGCTGCGCAGGTCGACGATCTGCCCAGGCAGGCGGTCGACATGCCAGACTGTGGCGAAGCGTTGTTCGATATCCACCAGGCGTACTTCGTCGGCCTTGCCGACCAGCCAGTGGCGGCCATCGAAGTGCCGGCTGAAGTGCTGCATGCTCAACACGCCCAGCTCTTGCCAGGTGCGCCGCGTGAGGTCCAACCGGGCGATGCGCTGCACGGCGCCGCGGTCGATCACCGCCAGTGCCACCTGGCCGCTGGTGCTGATCACCAGGTGCCGGGCCGGCACCGGGAAATGCTGGAGCCGCTGCCCCTGGGCATCGACCAGCAGCACCCCGGCCTCACCCAGCGCCAGCAGATGGCGCTGGCCCGGCAGCGCCCGCGCATCGACGATGGCCTGGGCGCCAGGGTTGGGGGCCTGCCACTGCAAGGGCTGCTCGACCTCCTGCAAACGCTGATGGCCGGCAGGGCCGAGGTCGAGCTTGGGCAGGTCGGCCGTCAGCAGCGGGTCGTCGCAGAGCTTGGCCAGCTGGCGTAATTGCGCCGGGGCCAACTGGCGGTCCACCACCAATGGGCCCAGCAACGCCCCGGCGAACAGTTTGCTCGACGCACTCTGGCGCTTGCTGGCCAACAGCGCCTGGGCCGCTGCCGCGCGCTCGGCCTGGCGTGCCGGGTCGTCGCGCAGCGCCAGCAGTTGGGCTTCACAGTCCACGAGGCTGTCTGGCAGCAGGATCAACCGTTTGACCAGCGCCTGCGCTGCCAGCGGCGCGCCACCGGCCTCGGCATCCAGCAACCACTGGCGCGCGCGGGCCTGCTGATCGGCAAGGCTCCAGATCACGTCCACCGCTTCCAGCCAGTGGCCTTCGCCGGCCAGCGATTCGGCCCACTCGATGCGCAGGCGCCGGGCCGCCTCGGGCCATTTCTGCTGCATCAGGTTCACCGCGGCGGCGAACGCCTTGTCGCGGCGCGCCACCTGAAGGGCCAGCGGCCAATCATCGGCCAGGCACAGGTGGCGGACGATGTTCGCCGCCGGCATGTCCCACAGCAGGGCCAGGTCGGCCGCCTGGCGATGGCGCTGGTGTTTCTCCAGGTAGTCCAGCGCTTCCTGGTGCGCATTAAGCAGCTCGGCCAGCACGAACACCGCCTCGTCCACTTTGCCCTGCCGGTCGAGCTGCTCGAAGCTGCGCCGGTACAGGCTGCGCAGGTGGTCGTGGACATCGTCGGCCAGGCCGATCGCGCTGCCGCCCCCCTGGCGCTGACGCAACTCCAGGTCGGTGCGGCGCTTGGGCGTGCCGTACGCCTGGCGGGCCGACTGGGCGCCAGCATCGAGGGGGATGGCGTGGCGCAGGGCTTCCTGCAGGTCGCCGTCCTCGAACAGGTTGAGCATGCGTTGCAGGTATTCGGCCTGGCGCTTGCCATACAGCCGGTCCAGGCGCGCGGCATTGGCCAGGCGGGTCAGCCAGCGCCGCAGCGGCCCGGGCCTGGTATGGCCTGGCTCACGCCGCGGGGGCGGCGCCTGGTTGCCCCAGGCCTGGGTTGGCACGGGCCTGGCTGCATCGCCACCCTGGGGCTGGCGTCGGCGCCGGATGACGTCGTACAGCGCCAGCAGGCCCAGCAGGGCGAACAGCAGTTGCACCTTGAGCTCGCCCCACAGCCCGATGGGCTGGGAATAGACGCTCGCTTGCATCGGCTCGAGCGCCTGGGGCCGAGACAGCACGGCATGCATAAGCAGGGTCAGGCCGACACTGAGCACCACGGCGACCGCCACCCAGGCCACATGCCGCCACCGGTCAGGCAACTGCCCCAACGGCTGCCCTGCCCCCTGGCTGGGTTTGCCGGGGGCCGCCTGCTGCTCGCGCAACGCTTTCATCACCACGTCACGCTCGGCATCGGCCTGGCCGACCACATTGCCGAGGATCTCGCGCACGTCGCGCTTGGCCTCCAGTTCGACCACCGCCGGCGGCGGCACCGCGCCGCTGCAATCGAAGGTGTCGCACCACGCGAGCGTGTCGACGTCCAGCCACAGGCCCGGCGTCAGCGGCGCGGCATCGGCCAGGCGCAAGGCCTGCACGCTGGCGTCGCGCACCAGCCACAGGTCGGCGAACGGCAGGCCTACCCGCTCGTCCTCCTCCAGGGGCGCCGAACACAAGGTCTGCCCGACCAGCACCAGCGGCCAACCGCTCAGCGTCTCGCACACCAGGCTCTGCGCCTGTGGCCAGCGCAGCAGGTCGCCCTCGGCGAAGCGCCAGGCCGCGGCCCCCGCCTGCCAGTCACGGATCAACAGCCGATTGCGTTCGGCCTCGCTGTACCACTGCGCCGGCAACCACAGCCCGGCCACGGCCTGGCGCCCGCTCAGCAGCGGGCGACGCACAGGGAAACGCGGTTGTTCAAGCATGCGCTACCTCCTCAGCCATGCCGCGGCAACTCACTTGCAGCCGCACCGTGCGCGCACGCACATCTAGCACTATCAACTCACGCTGCTCGGTCAACAGGGCCAGCAAGCCGCTGACCGTGCAAAAACTGTGGCGCACGATCGGCGCGGTCGTGGTCAGCAACGGCTGTGGTTGGCCATCGGCATACAGGCTCACGCTGTCGCCAACGCCGCTGATCAACACCAGGCTCGAACGGCGGACGGCCTCGTCGTGCAACAGGCCGACCACCTTGAAATTGCCCGCCAACCTGACCTGCCGATAGCGCTGGAAGTCCCCGGGGTGCTCATGGATGCGCCAGTCGCCGCCCTTCACTTCCTGCAAGGCGCAGGGTACGAATGCCTGCCGTTTGCCGGGGCTGCCGGCGAACAACACCTGCTGCACGCCGCTGGCCTTGCCCAGGGCCAGGCGTGCCCCCCAGTCGCCCGACGCGTAGCGTTGGCGCAGGTACACCAGCCCCGCCTCCAACTCGACGAAAGCCGCCGACTCCTGGCTCACCTGGGTCAGGCCCCAGGCATTGCTCGCTATCGCCTGCAACACCGTGTCGCCCTTGGCCAACGCATGCCAGCGCACCACGCGGCCGTCCTTGTCCTGGCAGAGCAGCGAGCGCTCGTTTTTCGTCGCCAGCCACACGGTCGGCAACAGCGCCGCCGTGCCCAAGGGCACCAGCAGTTGCTCGCGGGTGGGCTTGTCGACCGCGCGGTGCAGGGGCCAGGTTTTCCAGAAGTGCAGGCGCGGGCCGTCCGACAGCACGGCACCGAAGTTGTTGCCGATGAACGCCGCCGCCACCGGTTGCTGGCCTGCGCGCCAGTACTGGCGGCGGCCCATCTGTGGCTTTTTCTGCTCGACCTTGGGCACACGGAACACCAGGCAACCCGGTTCGTCGAGCAACATCAACGCCACCTGCGTACCGTTCGGCGCGATGACCGGCGGATGGGTCAGCGCCACACGCCAATGGCCCTGTTGTGGCTCATCGGACGTCACCCTGGCGGTATCGAACTGCCCCTTGAGCAGGCGCTCGGCAACCTTGGCCGGCGGAACCGGCAAGCGCAGGCTGCGGCGGCTGGCGGCATTGATCGTCAGGCTCAGGTGCTGGCCATCGAGGCTGCGCTGGATCTGCATGCAGTGGTCCAGGTGCGGGCCCCGCTCGCCGTTGCCGATCAACCAGGTCTCGGCCCCTTGCCACTCCTCGGCCGCCAGCAGCGTCTGCCAGGCCTGATGGTCCTTGGCGGTCACCGGTTGCTGGGTGCGCTGGCTCATCAGCCGGTTCAACGAAGCGATGCCGTTCAGCTTGCCGGGCGTGCCCGGGCGCTGGGCCATGCCCCAGAACAGCTGCGCCCCGGCCGCCGCCGCACGGCGCGCCAGCAGGATCAGCATGGCCAGGTGCACCAGGCGCGGTGCGCCCCATTGCAGGGGGCCGCCATCGAACAGCGCGACGATGCGCCGGTCGCTCTGCCGGGCGCGCAGCTCCGGGGCCAGGAACAGGTGCTCGCTGGCCACCGCGCGGCGCAGGAATTCATCGGGCATTTCCTCGGCCAGCAGCCATTCGCTGCTCAGCAGGCGCGCGTAGTTGCCGCGCCGCTGCAGGTCGGCCAGGCCGTCGGGTTCGGGCTCGCCCCCCGGCTGGCGGCCACGCAGCGGGCCGAGCAAGGGCTCGATGCGGCCCAGCAGGTCGGCGAACACGGGCCAGGTGGCAGGGTCCAGCTGTGCCAGCCAGGCCTGCCAGGGGTGCAAGGCGTCAGGCAGTTGCATGGCGGCTCCACTGTTGTTCGATCAGCCCCAGGTGATGGGCGAGGCTCAATGGCAGCAGGCGGTCCAGCGGCACCACGCGCCCAGGTGCGGGCCACAGCAACAGCGGCAGGCGTGGGTAGCGGGCGGCCAGCGCCTGGCGCAACAGCTGCGGGCACACGTCGGGCTGCCACAACACCGGCAGCCACAGGTCGGGGGCCTGCGTGGCCTGGGCGGCGTACTCGATGCCCTCGACCCACGGCAAGTCGTCCGCCAGGCCGGTCACGATCAGCACCTGCTCGCCGGCGGTGGCCTGGAGCTTGCGCAGGGTCGTTTCAGGCAATGCCTTCAGGCGCGCCAGCAAGCGCCCGGCCGCCTCGCCCCAGGCCACGGCGGCGCCAGGCTCCAGCGGCTGCACCCGGGGTTGCCAGCGCCAGGGCTGGCGCACCGGGGCTCTCACGAGGCGAACGACGTATGGCCAGCCAGGCGCACGCGCAGCTCGGCCAGTTCGGCGGGCAGGCTGGCCGCCGTGAAGTTGGCGTCGATCTCGCGCAGCAGGCGCTCGCGCTCGGCCGCCACGCTGGCAGCGTCCTGCGCCAGGCAAGCGCCCGCCGCGTCCACCAGGCGCGCCACCCGCGACAGCGGTTGCAGGGCCACCTCTTCCACGGCGCTGTACAGGTGATGGTTGGCACACAGCGCCAGCAGCGCGTGCAGCACCTCACGGCCTTGTTGCTGGGCCTGCTCGGTGGGCAGCACGTACAGCAGCGGCCACAGGTCGGCCTCGGTCGCCGCATTGCGCCCGTTGAGCACCGCGGCGGCAGCGATCAGGCGTTGCGACTTGACGATGCGCCGGTCCGACAGGCGCAGCCCCGCTTCGCGCAGCTGGCGGATCGCATTGGCCAGCGCCGGGCGCACGGCTTGCAGGTCGACTTCGCGCGCGGCCCGGGCCAGTTCGTCGAGCTGGCTCAGTTGCAGCAGCGCTTGCACCGGCCGACGCTCGGCCTGCCAGCCACCGGCGAGCATCGCCTCCAGCTGGTGGTCCGGCACGTTGTCGACGAACAGGTGCAGCAGGAAGCGGTCGCCAAACGCCGCCAGCGCTTCATCGTCCGGCAGCCCGTTGGCGGCGCCCACGCACACCCGCATCGGGCAGTCGACCTGGGTGTGGCCCCGGCGGAAACGCCGCTCGTTGAGCACGCCGAGCAAGGTGTTGAGGATGGCGGTGGAACCGAGGAACACCTCGTCGAGGAACACGATGTCGGCTTCTGGCAGCATGCCGGTGGTGTCGGTCTCGACCCGGCCTTCGCGCAGTTTTTGCAGGTCTACGGAGCCGAACAGCTCGGACGGCTCGGTGAAGCGCCCCAGCAGGTATTCGAAGTAACGCCCGCCCATGGCCTGGGCCACGCGGCGCACCACGGCGCTCTTGGCGGTGCCGGGCGGCCCGACCACCAGCAGGTGCTCCTGGGCCACCGCGGCCAGCACGATCAGTTCGGCCAACTGCTCACGGCCCACCAGGCCCTCGGTGGCCACCTTCACCGCAGCCCGCACTTGGCGGGCCGCTTCCTGCAACGCGACGCTCATCGACACACTTCCCTGGCTGGTGCTGCCGCCAGCCAGCGCGGCTGGGCGGGGCAAAAAAGCGCCATTATGCGCCGCGCCCGCCCCTGGCGTAAGGGCCAGTGGCCACTACCCCGGCGAACGTACCCCCACCGCCCGCCCATGGCCACGGCTGGTGACGATGCCCAGGAACGAAATCACGATGGCCAGGCTCAACGTGGCGGTCACCTCGGCCCGGTGCTCCTCGGTGAACATCATCACCGCCAGTGCGCCGCTGATGAACAGGATCACCGCCCAGGTCAGGTACGGGAACAGCCACATGCGGAACTTGAGGTTGGCGTTCTCCCGCTCCAGGCGGGCGCGCATGCGCAGCTGCGAGATGGCGATCACCAGGTACACCAGCAGGGCGATAGCGCCGGAGCTGGCCAGCAGGAACTCGAACACGCCCTTGGGCGCGAAGTAGTTGAGGATGGCGATGGCGGCGCCGATCAGGGTGCTGCCGAACACTGCGGCACGCGGCACGCCGACCTTCGAGGTGTTCTTCAACAGCGCGGGCGCATCGCCGCGTTTGGCCAGCGAGTACATCATCCGCGAAGCGATGTAGATCGACGAGTTCATGCAGCTGGTCACCGCGACCAGCACCACCAGGTCGACCATCAGCGCGGCGTTGGGGATGTTCATGATTTCCAGCGCGCGCTGGTACGAGCCCACCACCGCCAGCTGCGGGTCGTTCCACGGCACCACCGAGATGATCACGAAGATCGACAGGATGTAGAAGGTGCTGATGCGCCAGATCACCGAGCGGGTGGCCTTGGCGATGTTGCGCGCCGGGTCGCTGGATTCGGACGCGGCGATGGTCACCGCCTCGGTGCCGATGAAGCTGAACATCACGGTGATGAACGCCCCCACCACTGCCGACCAGCCCTTGGGGGTGAAGCCGCCGTTTTCCGCCATCAGCGTGCTCAGGCCGCTGACTTCACGGTTGGGCAGCCAGCCCATCAACGCGGCGAAGCCCAGACCGATGAAACCCAGGATCGCGGTGACCTTGAGGATGGCGAACCAGAACTCGAACTCGCCGTACTTGGCCACGCTGAACAGGTTGGTGCAGGCCAGCAGCAGCACCGAGGCCAGGGCGAAGATCCAGCTGTCCACCTGGGGGAACCAGGCGTTGAGTACGTGCCCGGCGGCCAGCGCTTCGATGGGGATCACCAGCACCCAGAACCACCAGTACAACCAGCCGATGGTGTAGCCGGCCCAGCGGCCGATGGCCTGGTCGGCGTAGGTGGAGAACGAGCCGGTGTCGGGGTGGGCCACGGCCATTTCGCCGAGCATGCGCATCACCAGCACCACCAGGGTGCCGGCCACGAAGTAAGAGACTATGGTGGCGGGCCCGGCCGCCGCGATGGCGTGCCCGGAGCCGACGAAAAGCCCGGCGCCGATGATGCCGGCGATGGACAGCATCGTTACATGACGTGGCTTGAAACCTTGAGCAAGGTTGCCATCGGATCCCACGGTGTTCATGGATGTTGTTCTCTTTTTACTGACACAAGGAAGGGATGGGCAGGCGTAGGCGAAAGGGGCTCCTCGAATGCAGGTGGGTACGGCGCGCACGCTCTGTTGCAGGCGTCTCACGCGCCTGGGCGACGCACCGGTGAAGTGCGGGCCCACTTTAAGCCGGGCGCGGCGCGAGCAAAATGCTCGAAAACGTCAGGGAGCTGTTCGATCACGACACCACGTGCCCGTGTGCGTCAGTCAACCCCTCTGGCATGCCTGTTTGCGTCCTTTTATTGACGGTACCGGCCTATTCGCCGGCAACACCGGCTCTCATTCTCTGATTCAAGGAGGTCGCTGTGAGAGCAACTGTCTTGCGCATGAATCTGTAGGGGCGGCCTTGTGTCGCGAAAGGGCCGCAAAGCGGCCCCTGCGATCTTGGGCGTACTCGAGAACCAGGGGGGCGCTGCGCACCCCTTTCGCGACACAAGGCCGCTCCTACAGAGACCGCGCAAGATGTGGGAGCGGTGCGGGTGCTGGCAATGTTCCCTGCGCAACAGCGCAGGGGGATCTGCTACGGATGCGGTTCGTAGGCGCCGGCTTGCCGGCGGAAACAAAAAAGCCCCGGAATGCCGGGGCGGTGCTGCACAGGCGTCTGCCTACGCCTGGCCAACGTACAAGACGCCGGGTTGCAGCAGGAAAATCTTGTGCAGGCTGCATTGGCCCCATCGCTGGCAAGCCAGCTCCCACAGGAACCGGCTGCCGGCAATGAGGCCTGAGCAGGCCTCAACGCACCAGGCAAGGCCGCTTGTTGTCGAACGCCCAGCCCGGCACCAGGTACTGCATCGCCACGCTGTCGTCACGCGCGCCCAGCCCCATGTTGCGGTAGCACTCATGGGCCTTGGCCAACTGGTCTTCGTCCAGCTCCACCCCCAGCCCCGGCCGTTCGGGCACCCGCACATGGCCGTCGACGATGCGCAGCGGCTCGCGGGTCAGGCGCTGGCCGTCCTGCCAGATCCAGTGGGTGTCGATGGCGGTAATGTCGCCGGGCGCGGCGGCGGCCACCTGGGTGAACATGGCCAGGGAGATATCGAAGTGGTTGTTCGAGTGCGAGCCCCAGGTCAGGCCCCAGTCATGGCACATCTGCGCCACCCGCACCGAGCCCTGCAGGGTCCAGAAGTGCGGGTCGGCCAGGGGGATGTCCACCGCCTGCGACTGGATCGCGTGGCCCATCTGCCGCCAGTCGGTGGCGATCATGTTGGTGGCCGTGGGCAGGCCGGTGGCACGGCGGAACTCGGCCATCACCTCACGGCCCGAATAACCGTTCTCGGCGCCGCACGGGTCTTCGGCATAGGCCAACACCGCGTGCTTGTCACGGCACAGGGCGATGGCTTCCTTCAGCGACCAGGCACCGTTGGGGTCGAGGGTAATGCGCGCCTCGGGGAAGCGCTCGGCCAGTGCGGTGACCGCCTCCATCTCTTCCTCGCCGCGCAGCACGCCGCCCTTGAGCTTGAAGTCGTTGAAGCCGTAACGGGCCTGGGCGGCTTCGGCCAGCCGTACCACCGCCTCCGGGGTCATGGCCTGTTCGTGGCGCAGGCGGAACCAGTCGTTGTCGGCGTCCGCTTCGTTGCGATAGGCCAGGTCGGTGCGGCTGCGGTCGCCGATGTAGAACAGGTAGCCGAGCATCTTCACCGCCTCGCGCTGCTGCCCTTCACCCAGCAGCGCCGCCATGGGCACGCCCAGGTGCTGGCCGAGCAGGTCCAGCAGCGCCGCTTCGATGGCGGTCACCGCATGCACGGTGATGCGCAGGTCGAAAGTCTGCAGGCCGCGCCCACCGGCGTCGCGGCCAGCGAAGGCCTGGCGCATGGCGTTGAGCACGCGCTGGTAATGGCCGATGGGCTGGCCGACCACCAGGCTGCGCGCGTCTTCCAGGGTCTGGCGGATGTGTTCGCCACCGGGCACCTCGCCCAGTCCGGTGTTGCCGGCGCTGTCGCGCAGCACCACCACGTTGCGGGTGAAGTACGGGCCGTGGGCGCCGCTGAGGTTGAGCAGCATGCTGTCGTGGCCGGCCACCGGGATCACGCGCAGTTCGGTGACCACCGGGGTGCCCAGGTGAACCTGTGGACTGGTTTGCATATTCATAAGGTCTCTCTCGCAATCAGTTGGCCGAGGCGGCCTTGAGGTCTTGGTCAGCAGCAGCCTTGGCCCGGGTACGCACGAAGAACACGGCGATGGCCGCCAGCACCGAGGTCACCGCCAGGCCGTACAGGCCGCCCTGGATCGAACCGGTCTGCTGTTCCAGCAAGCCGAAGGTGGTGGGGGCGACGAACCCGCCGAGGTTGCCCACCGAGTTGATCAGGGCAATCACCGCCGCGGCGATGCGCGCATCCAGGTAGCCCTGGGGGATCGGCCAGAACAGCGACGAGGCGGCCTTGAAGCCGATGGCGGCGAAGCACACGGCGACGAAGGCGAACACCGGCCCGCCAGTGGTCGACATGAACATGCCGCAGGCGGCCACCAGCAGCGCTGCCGCGACCCAGGCCTGCTGGAACTTCCAGCGCTTGGCGCAGGCGGCGAAGGCGTACATGGCGATGATCGAGATCAGCCAGGGGATGGAGTTGAAGAAGCCCACCTGCAGGTCGCTGAGGTCGCCCATGCGCTTGATGATGCTGGGCAGCCAGAACGTGGCGGCGTAGATGGTCAGCTGGATGCAGAAGTAGATCAGGCAGAACAACACGATCTGGCGGTCCTTGAGCAGGCGCCAGGCCGAGACCTTGGCCGGCCCGCCGGCTTCACGCTCGCGCTGCTCCTGGTCGATGGCCGCCACCAGCGCGTCCTGTTCGGCGCGGCTGAGCCACTTGGCGTCGTGGGGCTTGGAGTCGAGCCAGAAGAACACGAAGAAGCACAGCACCACCGAGGCCATGCCCTCGATGAACAGCATCCACTGCCAGCCATGCATGCCCAGCCCCTGCACCTGCATCAATGCCCCGGCCAGCGGCCCGGAAATCAGCGAGGCGAACGCCGAGCCGCTGAGGAAGATGGCGATCGCCTTGCCACGCTCAGCGCCCGGCAGCCAACGGGTGAAGTAGTAGATCACCCCGGGGAAGAACCCGGCTTCGGCCACCCCGAGCAGAAAGCGCAGCACATAGAACTGGGTTTCGGTCTGCACGAAGGCCATGGCGGTGGCCACCAGGCCCCAGGTGAACATGATGCGGGTCAGCCACAGGCGCGCGCCGACCTTTTGCAACAGCATGTTCGACGGCACTTCGAACAGCGCGTAGCCAATGAAGAACAGCCCGGCGCCGAAGCCGTAGGCAGCCGCGCTGATGCCCAGGTCGCTTTCCAGGTGCGGGCGGACGAAACCGATGTTGACGCGGTCCAGGTAGTTGACGATGAACATGATGACGAACAGTGGCAGCACATGGCGCTTGACCTTGGCCACGGCGCTGCCCAGTACATCGTCGCGCCCGGCGGACGGATCGAGGGTGTGGTTCACGAATGCTTCTCCCACTAATTGTTTTTGTGCGGGTCACTGGACGGTCGGCGAACGGCGATTCGCCCTGTTGTCTGACATCCAGGTGGAATGAAGCATATGCGCTGGGAAGTTGTACGACAAGGTCGAAAACAGTCAGCAAAAGGCAAAATACAAGTAGATAAATCAGCTAAAAGCAGCGAAAAACACAAAACAAGTGAAGTAATTTCAACCATTGCATGAGCAATTTCATGGCGAATTATTTTCATTTTTTTAACTTGTCGTACAAGCAAGCCTGCTAGGCTCGGCTGACCCGCCATTCACTTGTGCCCTTGCCTCCATGGATACCCACGACACCCCGCGCAAACGCGGCCACAGCCGCGCCCACGACCTGGTCTCCAGCCTGACCCAGCAGATCCTGCTGGGCACCTTCAGGCCGGGCGACCGCTTGCCATCGGAAAACACCCTGGTGCGCGAACACGGCATCAGCCGCACCGTGGTGCGTGAAGCCCTGTCCAAGTTGCAGGCCTCGGGCCTGGTGGAACCCCGCCACGGCATCGGCACCTTCGTCATCGAGCGCCAGGCCCAGTCGGGGTTGCGGGTGGGGGCGGAAAGCGCGGCCAGTGTGCGCGACCTGCTGGAGCTGCGCATCGGCCTGGAAGGCCAGGCGGCCGCCCTCGCCGCCCTGCGCCGCAGCGACCGCCACCTGGCGCAGATGCGTCAGGCACTGGATGACTACCAGGACCTGGCGGCCGCCGGCGACAGCTGCATCGAGGCCGACCGGCGCTTCCACCTGTTGATCGCCGAGGCCACCGGCAACCTGTATTTCGGCGAGATGATGGCGCACCTGGGCACGGCGCTGATCCCACGCAACCGCATCGCCCAGGCCGAGCGCGCCGGGGCCCGGCTGGCCCGGCATGCCTACCTGGCCAACCTGGAGCACGAGGCGATCCTCAATGCCATCCGCCGCCAGGACCCGGACGCGGCGCGGGCAGCGGTGTGCCTGCACCTGTCCAACAGCCGGGATCGGTTGGTGCCCGAAGCAGGAATGGAGTGACCGGCCCACTAAACATCATGGTAACGCGGTCTCTGTAGGAGCGGTCTTGTGCCGCGAAAGGGCCGCGTAGCGGCCCCAGGTTTCAGCGGCGCCGCCGAGATTGCCGGGGCCGCTGCGCGACCCTTTCGCGACACAAGGCCGCTCCTACAGCTTGTGCGCTCACCAGCTCAGGCAGATCTTGCCGAAATGCCGGTTGCTCTCCTGGTAGCGGAACGCCTCGACGATCTGCTCCAGCTCGAAATGCTTGTCCACCACCGGCCGCAGGCCGTTGGCGTCGATGGCGCGGACCATCGCCTGCTGCTGCGCACGGCTGCCCACCAGCACCCCTTGCAGGCGAATCTGCCGCACCAGCGCCTGCACCAGCGGCAACTGCCCCGCCACGCCGGTAAGGATGCCGATCAGCGACACATGCCCGCCAATGCGCGCGGCGATCATCGATTGCTCCAGCGTGGCCGGGCCACCCACTTCGATCACATGATCGACACCCCGGTTGCCGGTCAGCCTGCGCACCTGCTCGCCCCAGGCGGGCGTGGTCTTGTAGTTGATCAGGTGGTCGGCGCCCAAGGCCTTCAGGCGTTCGAGCTTGGCATCGCTGGACGAGGTGGCAATTACCGTGGCACCCGCCAGCTTGGCGAACTGCAAGGCGAAGATCGAGACGCCACCCGTGCCCTGCACCAGCACCGTGTCGCCCGGCTTGAGGTGGTCGTCGCTCATCAACGCGCGCCAGGCTGTGAGGCCAGCGGTGGTCAGGGTGGCGGCCTCGGCATGGCTATAGCCTTGCGGCGCCAGGGTGAACGAGGTGGCTCGGGCGGTCACTTGCTCACGGGCATAACCGTCGATGCCATCGCCCGGCACGCTGGCGAAGCCTTCGACCTGGGCATCGCCTGCGAGCCAGTCGGGGAAGAAGGTGCTGACCACCGCGTCGCCGACCTTGAACTCGCTGACCCCGGCACCGACCGCAATCACCTCGCCGGCGCCATCGGCCATGGGGATGCGACGTTCGCTCGGGCCCCACATGCCGCTGACCACGGCGAAGTCGTGGTAGTTGAGGGAGTTGGCGTGCAGGCGCACGGTGATCTCGCCGGCCGCCGGCGCGGCAACGTCGCAGGTACCGACCTGGACCTTGTCGTAGCCGCCGCCGGGCCCGACATAGATGGCCTTGGTGCTCATGGGGTGGGTCTCCGTCGCAGGGGAAAGGGTGCAGTGCAGCTTAGACAGGTCTGAGTCGGCTGCCGGAGGTATCGCCGGTGTAGGAGCGGCCTTGTGTCGCGAATGGGCCGCAGAACGGCCCCAGCGATCTTGGGCGTACTCAAGATCCTGGGGGCGCTGCGCACCCCGATCGCGACACAAGGCCGCTCCTACAGGGGGATCACGGCAAGGGCCATCAGCCCAGCAACGCCCTCAGCGCTCGGCAATCCGCCGCATGCCAGTCAGCCAGTTGCGGCCAGGGATTGTCCGGCAGGTTGACCAGCACAGTCCTGGTTCCGGCGGCCCGCCCACAATCCAGGTCGAAGCGATAATCGCCCACCATCACCATCTGCTCGGGCCGCACATCCCACGCCCGGGCAATCTGCAACAGGCCATCCGGGTTGGGCTTGGGCGCCGCCTCGTCACGCCCGAGAATGTGCTCGACCGGGAAGCAGTCGGCCAGGCCGATGGCGTCGAGGGTCACATGCGCCAGCTCGCGGGCATTGCGGGTCAGGATCGCCAGGCGGCAACCACGCTCGGCCAGCTCACGCACCAGCTCCACCGCCCCTTCCGAAGCTTTCGAAGCAATCGCCAGGTCCCGTTCATGCTCCAGCAGCCAGGCATGCTTGGCCGCCGCCTCTTGCGCCGGCAGCGCCGCCAGGTGGGTGAGGATGTCGTGCTCGGCCGGGATCTCGAGGGCCTCGCGGATGGCCGCGAAATCATGCACGGCCACGGTCAGGGTGCCGTCCATGTCGAACACCCAATGGCGGATATCGCCCAGGCTCATGCCCAGTCCTTGCGGTGGCGGATCAACCCTTCCTGGGTGGACGAAGCCACCAGTTGCCCGGCGCGGTTGAAGATGCTGCCACGGCAGAAGCCACGGGCATTGCCGGCCCAGGGGCTGTCGGTGGCGTACAACAGCCACTCGTCGGCGCGCAGGTTGCGGTGGAACCACAGCGAGTGGTCGAGGCTGGCGATCTGCATGTCCTTCTGCCACACCGACTTGCCATGGGGCAGCAGCGCGGTGGTCAGCAGGCCGAAGTCCGAGGCGTAGGCCAGCAGGTACTTGTGCAGCGCGGGGACGTCCGGCAGGTTGCCGTCGGCGCGGAACCAGGCGTATTTGACCGGGTCGCCCGGCTTGGGGTTGAACGGGTCGCGCTCGGTGACCGGGCGGATCTCGATGGGCTTGGCGCACAGCACCTTGTCGCGGATGCGCTCGGGCAGGTGCTCGGCCATAGCACTCGCCAGCTCGACTTCGCTGGGCAGGTTCTCCGGGCCGACCACGTCGGGCATCGGCACCTGGTGCTCGAAACCGTCTTCGTCGTACTGGAACGAGGCGCTGCAGGTGAAGATCGGCTGGCCCTTCTGGATCGCCGTCACCCGCCGGGTGCTGAAGCTGCCGCCGTCGCGCACGCGGTCCACCGAGTAGACCACCGGCATGCTGGCATCGCCCGGGCGCAGGAAGTAGCCGTGCAGCGAATGCACGTGGCGGGCGTCTTCGACGGTCTGGCTGGCGGCCGACAGCGACTGGCCCAGCACCTGGCCACCGTACAGCTGGCGGAAGCCCAGGTCCTGGCTACGGCCGCGGAACAGGTTCTCCTCGATGGACTCTAGGCTCAACAGGTCGACAAGGTCGTCCAGTACGTGACTCATGGGAGGTTCTCCTGGCAAGGCATTACGGCGCGGTTATACCGGCAAATGATACAGGGTTTGTCGGCAGCATCGTCGAGGGGCATCCCCGTCAGGCACGCAGGGTGTCCTGCCAATGCGCGCGGTCGATGCGGTACAGCACGTGGGGACGCAGCGGGTGGCCGGCGGGCAGGCGCGGGTGTTCGAAGCTGCCGTGCAGGTCCTGCTGCATGCCGATGGCCTGCATGACCTTCTGCGACGGCAGGTTGGTTTCGGTGGTGAACGACACCACCTCGTCCAGGTGCAATTGGGCGAACGCACAACGCAGGCTGGTCCACGCCGCCTCGCTGGCAAAACCCAGCCCCCAGTGACGGCGGGCCAGGCGCCAGCCGATCTCCACCGCAGGGCCAAAGGGTGCGTCGAAGTTGACGTTGAGCAGCCCGGTCATGCCGATGAAGGCGCCGCTGTCCTTGCGCTCCAGGGCCCACAGGCCAAAACCGTACTCGTTGAAATGGCCGCGGATCCGGCCGATCAGCGCGGCGGCCTCCACCCGGGTCATGGGGGCGGGGAAATAGCGCATCACCTGGGGGTCGGCGCACAACGCGGCGAACTCGCGCAGGTCTTCGTCCTGCCATTGGCGCAGCACCAGGCGGGCGCTTTCCAGTTCGAGGATGGGGGTCATCAGAGGGGCTCCGGAATCGCGGTCTGGCAGTGTACAGCGTAGGCCGGTGAATGAAGTTTCATCCAGGCCGCCGCTGCCCGATGTTTTTTTCACATCCACTTCACCGCACTCCGACAGGCCGCTTCGCAGAATGCCGGCCACTACAGCGGCCATCGGAGCGACGCATGCTTTCCAGCGACACCCTGAACACCCCTGCCCTGCCGGCCTCCCCCAGGCGGCGCCGCTCACGCAGCGTGATCGGTGCCGCCTTCGGCCTGTTCGTCGCCCTGGCCGGGGCGGGCACCTGGCTGGCGACGAGGACGCACATTGTGGACCTTGGTAACGAACGACAGCTGAGCGAAAGTGGCTTGTTGCAACAGTGGCAGGACGGCGCGGTGCTGGTGATGATCCGCCACGCCGAACGCTGCGACAGCGCCCCGGGGCCCTGCCTGGGCGACCCCACCGGGATCACGGTGTCCGGCAGTGAAGCAGCCGGTCGAGTTGGTCTGGGCCTGCAGCAGCTCGGCCTGGCCGGGGCCGACGCCTTCAGCAGCCCGAAACTGCGTACCCGGCAGACGGCGCATTTCCTGCTGGGCCAGGACACCACCAGCCAGGACTGGCTGGAAACCTGTGACAAGCAGTTCGCCGACCAAGCACTGGCCCGCAAGCGGCCCGGCCACAACCTGGTGCTGGTGACCCACAACGGCTGCATCGATCACTTTGCCCGGCAACAGCATGTGCCGGGCGGTGAGCGCGAGAGCGGGTATGCCAGCGCGCTGTTCGTTTCGGTGAATGCACAGGGCAAGGCCCGGATCCTCGGGCGCATGAACGAACCGGACTGGCAGCGGGTGTTGGCGTCTTCCGGCAAGTAACGCATCACGTTCACTGGTTTCGCCGCCCTGTAGGAGCGGCCTTGTGTCGCGAAAGGGCCGCAAGGCGGCCCCAGCGATATTGTGTCAAACCACAGATCTTGGGGGCGCTCTGCGCCCCTTTCCGGCCGGTCCGGCGTCCCGGCAAGGCCGCTCCTACAGGGAATGAGCCGACACGCCCCGCACAAAACTGGCAAGATCGGCACAGGCCCACCTCACGACACTGCCATGCCCCTGCCGCTGATCTACCACGACGACTACAGCCCCGAGTTCCCGCCGGACCACCGCTTCCCGATGGACAAGTTCCGCCTGCTGCGCGATCACCTGGTCGCCAGCGGGCTGACCACCGACGCGGCGCTGCTGCGCCCGGAGATCTGCCCCAACGACATCCTCGCCCTGGCCCACGACCGCGCCTACATCGAGCGCTACATGAACGGCGAGCTGTCCCGCGAGGACCAGCGCCGCCTCGGTCTGCCGTGGAGTGAGGCCCTGGCCCGGCGCACCGTGCGCGCCGTGGGCGGCTCGCTGCTGACTGCCGAGCTGGCCTTGCAGCACGGCGTCGCCTGCCACCTGGCCGGCGGCACCCACCATGCGCACTACGACCACCCGGCCGGTTTCTGCATCTTCAACGACCTGGCGGTGATCAGCCGCTACCTGCTGGAGGCCGGCCGCGTGCACCGGGTGCTGATCTTCGACTGCGACGTGCACCAGGGCGACGGTACCGCGCGCATCCTCCACGACACCCCTGAGGCGATCACCGTGTCGCTGCACTGCGAGCAGAACTTCCCGGCGCGCAAGGCCCAGAGCGACTGGGACATCCCGCTGCCACGGGGGATGCACGACAGTGCCTACCTCAAGGTGGTGGAGGACGCCCTCAACTACCTGCTGCCGCTGTACCAGCCCGACCTGGTGCTGTATGACGCCGGCGTGGATGTGCACAAGGACGATGCCCTGGGCTACCTGCAACTGACCGATGCCGGCCTGGCCGCCCGCGACGAACTGGTGCTGCGCCAATGTCTGGGCCGCGACATCCCGGTGGTGGGGGTGATCGGCGGCGGCTACAGCAAGGACCGCGAAGCCCTGGCGCGGCGCCATGGCATCCTCCATCACAGCGCGGCACGTGTCATCGGTTGTTCACAATGACTGTGGAACCGCCTGTGGATAAGCTGCGGGAAAGCGGCTACAGCCCTTTGCTGGCATGGCCTGCGGAAGACTGATCATTTTTTGCTCAGTGCTTGTGCAGCGCCCGCTGGGGTAGAATGCGCGACCTTTTCCACAG
>NZ_JACAFQ010000055.1 GCF_015354575.1 Pseudomonas sp. UFMG81 | reverse complement strand
GCTGGGGGGGCTGGGTGGCTGGCAGGCGCGGGAGGTGAGCATGGCGAGCGTATTGCCCATGGCGGATGCGGTGCAGGCGCACCGGATGTTCGCCGATGCCGGAACATTGGACATTCGGGCGCAGGAGCCGGGGCAGTTGCAGGCCTGGTTGGGGCGGCATTTCAACCGGGTAGGGGCATTGCCGGACCTGAGCGGTTATGGCTTCCAGCCGGTCGGCGCGCGGTTGTTGAGCAACGAGGCGGGACCTGCGGCGTTGCTGGTGTTCGAGGATGGCAAGGGCCAGCGGATCAGCCTGTTCCTGCGTTCGCCCGGGGAGCATTTTGCGCGCATGCCCAGCGGGCAGCGGACCGATGGCGGGCTGGAGGCACGGTACTGGTCCCATGGGGATTACAACTTCGCCTTGGTCAGCGCGGCGGATGAGCAACGGGGGGATGAGCTGCGTCGGGCGCTGGGGGTGAGCCTCTGATGGCAACGGGGCGAACGCCGTTGAACAGCTTTTTCATATAGCTCGAGAACATTTTTAATAATTTTCCTCCCCGCGAGAGTGGCGCACCATCGGCCGTGACTGCTGATCGCCAACGCGGTCGATGCGCTCGCCAACAACAAGAAATCACGCCCGGACGCTACCGGGCGATGCCTACCAGGGCCCGCTGGCCCAACTGCCTCGATACACACAACCATAAATCGTGAGGGAGTTCTCATGCGTACGATTACCGCGTCGCTCGGCCTTGCAGTGCTTGCCGCTGCCAGCCTTCCAGCCTTTGCCAACCCCAGCCTTACTGTCATTTCCTTCGGTGGCGCCACCAAGGCGGCGCAGCAGGCCGCCTATTTCCAGCCCTTCGAGCAGAGCGGGGCGGGCAAGGTGGTGGCGGGCGAATACAACGGCGAACTGTCGAAGATCAAGGCCATGGTCGATGTCGGCCATGTGTCGTGGGATGTGGTGGAAGTCGAGAGCCCTGAGCTGATCCGTGGCTGCGAGGCGGGCTTGTTCGAGCGGATCGACCCGGCGCTGCTGGGCGACCAGGCCAACTTCCTGCCCGGTACCGTGAGCGAGTGTGGCGTGGCCAGTTACGTCTGGTCCATGGTGCTGGCCTACAACACCCAGAAGCTCGCCGCCGGGCCGACGTCCTGGGCGGATTTCTGGGACACCCAGCGCTTCCCGGGCAAGCGTGGGCTGCGCAAAGGTGCCAAGTACACCCTGGAAGTGGCGCTGCTGGCCGATGGCGTCGCCCGCGAGGACCTGTACAAGGTGCTGGGGACGGCCGAAGGGGTCAATCGCGCGTTCCGCAAGCTCGACCAGATCAAGCCGAACATCCAGTGGTGGGAGGCCGGCGCGCAACCACCGCAGTGGCTGGTGGCCGGGGACGTGGTGATGTCCGCCGCCTACAACGGGCGTATCGCCTCGGCGCAGAAGGACGGCTCGAAGCTTGGCATCGTCTGGCAGGGCAGCCTGTACGACCCGGATCACTGGGCCATCGTGCGCGGCTCCAAGAGCAAGGCGCTGGCTCAGCAGTTCATCACCTTCGCCAGCCAGACCGGGCCGCAGCAGACCTTCTCCAGCCACATTCCCTATGGCCCGGTGCGCACCGCGGCGTTGAACGGGCTGCCGGTCGAGATCCAGCAGCAACTGCCCACGGCGCCCGCCAACCTGGCCGATGCCCAGCTGGTGAATGCGGAGTTCTGGGTCGACCATGGTGAAGAGCTGGAAGAGCGCTTCAATGCCTGGGCGGCGCGCTGATACCACATAGGCTTGTAGGAGCGGCCTTGCCGGGGCGCCGGACCGGTCAGAAAGGGCCGCTTCGCGGCCCCGGGATTTCAAGTACGCCTCTAGACTGCTGGGGCCGCTTCGCGGCCCTTTCGCGACACAAGGCCGCTCCTACAGGGCCGCTTCGCGGCCCTTTCGCGACACAAGGCCGCTCCTACAGGGCCGTTATGCGGGTACTCAACGCTTGACCATCGCCTGCAACGCTGCTTTTGCCTCGGGCGTTTGCAACCGCTCGATGAAAGCCAGGCTTTCACGTTCAACGGTCGTGGCCAGCTCCTGGCGGTGCGCATCCTTGAGCAGGCGCTTGCTGATGCGCAGCGCGTCGCGCGGCAGCTGTTGCAGGCGCCGGGCCTGCTTCACGGCGGCGGCCTGACACTGCGCGCCGTCCTCGAACGACTCGGTGGCCAGCCCCCACTGCACGGCTTGTTCACCCGTGAGCAACTGGCTGCACAGCAACAGCTGCGCGGCCCGTGCATGCCCCAACAGGCGTGGCAACAACAAGCTGGCACCGAATTCCGGGCACACGCCCAACGGCACGAACGGCGTACGCAACTTGCTATCGCGGGTGACCAGCACCTGGTCGCAGTGCAACAGCACGGTGGTGCCGATACCGATTGCAGGGCCCGCGACGGCGGCGATCAGTGGCTTGTCCAGCGCCAGCACCGCGCGCATCAGGCGGAACACCGGGGCGTCGAGGCTGGTGGGCGGTTCGTCGAGAAAGTCCTCCAGGTCGTTGCCAGCGGTGAAGCACGTAGCGCTGCCGGTCAGCACGATCACGTCGACCTGCGGGTCTTCGTTGGCCGCTTCGAACAGCTCGGCCAGCCGGCTGTACATGGCGTTGCTCAGTGCATTGAGCTTGTCCGGGCGGTTCAGGCGCAGGGTCAGCAGGCCTTCGTCGAGTTCGCGCAGGATCTGGTCGGTCATGGGTGTGCCTCTGTTGTTATTGTCGTGGGCTCAGAAGGTCGGCGGGGTGATCACCCAGATCACCACGGCATCGACATCACCAGGGTTGCCGTAGCGGTGCGGTTCCTGGCTGGAAAAACTGAAGCTGTCGCCTTCGCTCAGTTGGAAATGACGCTCGCCGACCCACAGCTCGAAGGTCCCGCACAACAGGTAGCCGGCTTCCTCGCCGTCATGGCTGTAGCTCTGTTCGCTGTAGGTGCCCGGGGGGAAGCGCGAGTGCAGCATTTCCAGCTCGCGGTTGGGCTGTGGGGTAAGCAGCTGGTCGACGATGCCATCTTCGTAATGCACGCTCAGCCGGCTGTTCCTGCGCACCACATAGCCTTCGTCTTCCGGGGCGGTGGCCGCTTCGCTGGCGAAGAACCACTGGATGGTCACCCCCAACGTGCGGGCGATATTGAACAGCGCCGGGATCGACGGGTACGACAGGTTGCGTTCCAGCTGGCTGATGTAGCCGGCGGTCAGCCCGCTCTGTTCGGCGAGCTCGGCCAGGGTCATGCCGCGGCGCTTGCGCAGGCCGCGGATGCGGGTGCCGAGGAACTGCGGCGCGGGGCTGCCGTCCTCGGCAGGTGGCGGCGCTTTGGCGATATGGCGATTCATGGCGGCTTCCCGTCGGCCCGGCAAAGTCCGGGAGTATAAACAGGCTCACAGGGCGGCGGCGACCTTCAACCCGTCATGGATCGCCTCTTCGGCGGTGCGCGGGGCCAGGCAGTCGCCGATGCGCAGCACCTGGGCGAGGTCCTGGATCTGCTCGGCCAGGGTATCGACCGGCTGGTGGCCCTGGCACAGCACCAGGGTGTCGATGCCCTCGAACAGCATCGCCTCGCCGCTGGCGGTGTGTTGCAGGTAGACGGTGTTGTCGTCGCAGCCATAGAGGCGGGCATAGGGGGTGATGGGGATGCCCAGCTTGTGCAGCTCGCCGGCCAGCTGGTCGCGCACATACAACGGCAGGCTCTCGCCGCAATGGGTGCCGTTGACCGCCAGCTGCACCTGGTGCCCGGCGCGCACCAGGCGCTCGGCGATACCAGGGCCGATCCAGTCGCAACGCCAGTCCACCACCAGTACCGAACGGCCGAGCGTCACCTCGTCGCGCAGCACCTGCCAGGCATCGACCACCTGCAGCTCGCCGCCGCGCTCGAAGGCCGGCCAGTAGGGTTGCGCGCCGGTGGCGACGATCACCGCGTCGGGGCGTTCGCGTTCCACCAGGGCGCGGTCGACACGGGTGTTGCGCACCACTTCGACGCCGGCCAGTTGCATCTCCCGTTGCAGGTTGGTGCTGGCGCCGCCGAACTCGCTGCGCCGTGGCAGCAGCTGCGCCAGCAGCACCTGGCCGCCCAGTTGCGCAC
Organism: Pseudomonas sp. UFMG81; assembly: GCF_015354575.1. GTDB lineage: Bacteria > Pseudomonadota > Gammaproteobacteria > Pseudomonadales > Pseudomonadaceae > Aquipseudomonas. Next base: position 17,278 of record NZ_JACAFQ010000055.1, on the reverse strand, counting down.
TGGCTTCGTACAGCGTCACCTGGTGCCCACGTGCCGCCGCCACGGCGGCGGCCTTCATCCCGGCCGGTCCGCCGCCGACCACCATGACACGCTTGCGCACGGTGGCCGGGGGTAGGTTTGCGTACTGTTGCTCGCGGCCGGTTTCCGGGTGCTGGATGCAGGAGATCGGCAGGCCGCGGTGGAAGTGGCCGATGCAGGCCTGGTTGCAGGCGATGCAGGCCCGCACGTCTTCGGCGCGGCCGCTGGCGGTCTTGTTCGGCATCTGCGGGTCGCAGATCAGCGCGCGGGTCATGCCGCACACGTCGGCCTGGCCGCGGGCAAGGATCAGTTCGGCTTCCTGGGGCTGGTTGATGCGGCCGGTGACGAACAGCGGGATCTGCAGGCTCGCCTTGAAGGTGCCGGCTTCGCGGGCCAGGTACGCCGCTTCGATGGCCATCGGCGGGACGATGTGGATCGCGCCCCCGAGCGAGGCCGAGGTGCCGGCGACGATGTGCACGTAGTCCAGGCTCGCTTGCAAGGCTTGCACGGCGGCCAGCGATTCGTCCTCGGTGAGGCCTTCGGCATCGCGCTCGTCGGCGCTGATGCGCAGGCCGACGATGAACTGTTCATCGGTGGCGGCGCGCACGGCTGCAAGGATCTCCCGCAAAAAGCGCAGGCGCTGTTCGAGGTCGCCGTTGTAGCCGTCGGTGCGGCGGTTGACTCGGGGGTTGATGAACTGCGCGGGCAGGTAGCCGTGGCTGGCGACCACCTCGACCCCGTCGATGCCGGCCTGGTGCAAGCGCCGTGCGGCGGCCGCGTAGCCGGCGACGATGTCGTCGATCATCGCCTGGTCGAGTTCGCGGGGCATCACCCGGAAGCGCTCGTTGGGCACGGCCGAAGCCGAGTAGGCCACCGCCAGCAGCCCGTCGGCGGACTCCATGATCTCGCGGCCGGGGTGGAACACCTGCGACAGCACCACGGTGCCCTGGGCATGGCAGACCTCGGCCAGGCGGCGGTAACCGTCGATGCAGGCGTCGTCGGTGGCCATCAGCACGTGGGAGGTGTAGCGGGCGCTGTCGTGTACCCCGGCTACCTGCAGCACGATCAGGCCGACACCGCCCTCGGCACGGGCCTGGTGGTAGGCGACCAGCCGTTCGTTGACCAGGTTGTCGGTGGGCATGGAGGTGTCGTGGCCGCTGGACATGATGCGGTTTTTCAGGCGCTTGCCACGGATCTGCAAGGGTTCGAACAGGTGCGGGAAGGCGATCGACATGCGGGCAGGCTCCGGCTTGTTGTTGTTTTCGACCCTGTCCGCAAGCGCCAGCCGCGTGGCAAGGCTGGCACCTACGGAATGTGCTTTTTTTCATGAAAGTGTACTGATAGTAAAAAATCAACTTGTTTTTTTACTGGTCGTTGTCTAGCTTCGACAGCATCCCGCCGCAGGGGGAATCTATGAAAACAACAAAGAAGGCCCGCCGATGAGCGCTTTCGTGACGATGTATACCGAACAACAACTGCGTGAACAGCTGGCAGCCTGCTACCGATTGATCGCGCACTTTCGCATGACCGACCTGATCTTCACCTATATCTCGGTGCGCCTGCCGGGGCCGGAGCATCACTTCCTGATCAACCCCTACGGCTTGATGTTCGATGAAATCACCGCGTCAAACCTGGTGAAAATCGACCTGCAGGGCCGTGCGGTAGAACCGTCGCCTTACCCGGTGAACCCGGCAGGCTTCGTGATCCACAGCGCCATCCATGGCGCCCGGGAAGACGCGCAGTGCGTGCTGCACACCCATACCCGCGCCGGTTGCGCAGTGGCGGCGCAAGCGTGCGGGTTGTTGCCGGTGAACCAGATCTCCATGGAGTTCTACGGCAAGGTGGCCTACCACGATTACGAAGGCGTGGCGCTGAACCTGAGCGAACAGCAGCGGCTGGTGGCGGACCTGGGCACCCAGCCGGTGATGATCCTGCGCAATCATGGCTTGCTGACCGTGGGCCGCAGCGTGAGCGAGGCGTTCATGCGCATGTACTACCTGGAGAAAGCCTGCGAGATCCAGCTGGCGGCCCAGGCCGGCGGTGAACTGCTGCTGCCGCCCCACGCGGTGTGCGCGCATACCGAGCGGCAGTTCAACGACCCCGGGCGGCCGTTGGAGGAAGGGCAGTTGGCCGATCCGGATGCGATGCAGTTGGCCTGGGCGGCGTTGTTGCGCTTGCTGGACAAGGTGGCGCCAGGCTATCGCGATTGAACAACGGTCTTGCATTGCTTGTGCGGGCCTCATCGCTGGCAAGCCAGCTCCCACAGGGGGCGCATGACTTGAAGGCAACTCGGTCGAGGTGGGAGCTGGCTTGCCAGCGATGAGGCCCGCACAGGCAGTACAAAACATTGGCTCCCACTGGCTTTTGTACACGGGGTTTCGCCAGTCGTCTGACTTGCTATACAGTCGTTCAACTGCATATCCCGCCACGAGACCCGCCCATGTCCCAGGAAGCCCGCTTCAGCCGCATGCTGCCCGAACTGCGCAAGGCCAATCTGGTCGAGGCCACCCTGGCCTGCCTCAAGCGCCATGGCTTCCAGGGCGCCTCGATCCGCAAGATCTGCGCCGAGGCCGGCGTTTCGGTCGGCCTGATCAGCCACCATTACTCCGGCAAGGACGAACTGGTCGCCGAGGCCTACATGGCCGTCACCGGCCGGGTGATGCAGCTGCTGCGCGAGGCCATGGACCAGGTGGCGCCCAATGCCCGCGAGCGGCTGTCGGCGTTCTTTCAGGGCTCGTTCAGCGCCGAGTTGCTCGACCCGCAACTGCTCGATGCCTGGCTGGCGTTCTGGGGCGCGGTGAAAACCGCCGAGGCGATCAATCAGGTACACGATCACTCCTACGGCGAGTACCGCCGCGAACTGCGCACCCTGCTCAGTGAACTGGCGCGGGAGGAGGGCTGGGAAGGCTTCGACGCCGACCTCGCCGCCATCAGCCTCAGCGCCCTGCTCGACGGCCTGTGGCTGGAGTCGGGCCTGAACCCCGGCACCTTCACCCCGGCCCAGGGCGTGCAGATCTGCGAAGCCTGGGTCGACGGCCTGCAGGCCGGCGGTCGGCAACGCTTCACCCTGCCGGCCGGGGGCTGTTGATCGACCGTTCAGCAATCGTTAGTCTTGGCCCACTCTAATAAGAAACGCGCCCACGGGCGACTCAGGACCAAACGCAATGACCTCTCGGGTACTGATCGTCGACGACGATCCGCTGATTCGTGACTTGCTCCAGGCCTACCTGTCCCAGGAAGGCTATACCGTCCACTGCGCCGCCACCGCGGAACAGGCCGAAGCGTTGCTGGCCGAGCAGCCGGTGGAATTGGTGATGCTGGATATCCGCCTGCCGGGCAAGGACGGCCTGACCCTGACCCGCGAACTGCGGGTGCGCTCGGAAGTGGGGATCATCCTGATCACCGGCCGCAACGACGACATCGACCGCATCGTCGGCCTGGAATGCGGCGCCGACGACTACGTGAGCAAACCGCTCAACCCCCGCGAACTGGTGTCGCGGGCCAAGAACCTGATCCGCCGTGTACGCCACGCCCAGGGCGCCAAGCCCGCCACAGCCGCCAGCGCCGCACTCAAGCAGTTCGGCGAGTGGGCCCTGGACTGCGACCGCCGCCGCCTGATCGATGCCCAGGGCGGCGAAACCCTCCTGACCCATGGCGAGTTCCAGTTGCTCAGCGTGTTCCTGCGCAACAGCGGCCACACCCTGACCCGCGACCAGCTGATGGACCAGATTCGCAACCGCGAATGGGTGCCCAACGACCGTTCCATCGACGTGCTGGTTGGCCGTCTGCGGCGCAAGCTGCACGATGACCCGGCCGAGCCCGAACTGATCATCACCATCCATGGTGCCGGCTACCTGTTCACCGCCAGCGTGGCGGCGTGACCCGGGGCCTGCTCGGCCTGCTGGTGCTGCTGTTCAGCGGCATCTTGCAGGCCGTCGAAACTATCCGTTATTGCGATTACCCCGTGTATCCCCCGGTGTCCTGGAGCGATGGCAAACAGCCGCGCGGCCTGGCGCCGACGGTGGTGCGCGAGTTGTTCGGGCGATTGGGCTACCACGTCGAGATGGTGGTGCTGGGCAATTGGCAGCGCTGCTTGATCGACGCCGCCGAAGGGCGTGTGGATGTAGTGTTGGCCTATGCCTCTGAACAGCGTGACCAGACCATGCGCTTTTCCCAGGTGCCGGTGCTGCGCGAGGAAGTCGCGGTGTTCGCCAACCGCCAGCGGCCGCTGCAGTTCGACAAGCTCGAGGACCTGGCCCAGTACCGTGGCGGGCTGCTGTTCGGCGAAAGCTACGGCGCCGAATTCGACCGTTTCGTGGCCAGGCACCAGAACATCGAATGGGTGTCGGACAGTGGGCAGAACTTCGGCAAGCTGATACGCGGGCGCATCGATTTCGTGATCCAGGAGCGGCGCACCGGGCAACTGTTCGTCGAGCACCTGCAAGGTGCCCGGGACATTGTCGCGCTGGGGCCTGCGCTGAGCGTCGACTACCTGCGCGTGGCGGTGTCGCGCCATTCGCCATTGAGTGAGCGCATGCAAGAAATCGACGAGCAATTGCAGAAAATGACCGACAGCGGCGAGCTTGCGCGCTGGCTGCACGAAAGCGAGGTCACCTATCGCGACATGGTCAGGCAGCCATGATGCGCCTGCAACCGGGTGGCCTGCTGCGTCGGCTGCTGCTGTTCATCCTGCTGTTCAGCCTGTGCTTCACGGTGCTGGCCAGCAGCGTGCAACTGTATTTCGAGTACCGCCGCGAGATGCGCGACATCGATGGGCGGATGGAGCTGATCCGTGCCGGCTACCTGGCCAGCCTGGAGCGCAGCCTGTGGGACCTGAACCAGGAGCAGCTGAACGTGCAGTTGCGCGGGCTGGTGGATTTTTCCGATGTGGCGCGGGTCAGGCTCAACAGCGACGACTTCACCTTGCAGCAAGGTGACCCGGCACCGCAGGGGCCGCTGCGGGTGGAGCGCTTTGCACTGGATTTCCAGCCGCCTTCCGGGCCTTCCCGGCACCTGGGCGAGCTTGAGGTGAGCATCGACCTGGGCGCGGTGCATCGGCGCCTGTTCGCCACCGGCCTGACCAGCCTGCTGTGGATGGGTGTGTTTCTCTGCGGGCTGGCGCTGGCGTTATCCGGGCTGTTCTACCGGCTGGTGACCCGCCACCTGCAAGTCATGGCGGAGTTCGCCCGGCGTATCGGTGCCGGGCAGTGGCACGAGCCGCTGCGCCTGAACAAACGCCGCGCTGCCCATGCAGACGAGATCGACAGCGTGGCGCTGGCGTTGGATGACATGCGCCGGGCGATGCTCAGCGATATCGAGCGCCGCGAAAGCGATCGCCTGGCTTTGCAGGACAAGCGCGACGAATTGCAGAAGCAGGTCGAGCGGCGCACCGCCAGCCTGCTGCGCGCCAAGGACGACGCCGAGGCGGCCAACCTGGCCAAATCGCGCTTCCTGGCCACCATGAGTCACGAGCTGCGTACACCGCTCAACGGCATTCTCGGCATGGCGGAACTGCTGCGTGGGGCAGGGCTGGCGGCAGAGGATCGCAAGCGCCTGGAGGCCCTGTACAAGGCCGGCGAAGGGTTGCTCGGCATCCTCAATGAGGTGCTCTATTTCGCGCGCCTCGAAGAAGGCGAAAGCCATCCGGAAAGCGTCGACTTCTGCCTGCGTCAGCTGTGCGATGAAGTGTTGACCCTGCTTGAGCCCCGGGCGCTGGCCAACGACAGCGTGGTGCTGTGCCGCATAGACCCGCGGCTGGCAGCCCACCAACGCGGCGCCGAGCAATACCTGCGCCAGGTGCTGAGCAACTTGCTGGCCAACGCGATCAAGTTCACCGAGGGCGGTGAAATCCTGGTGCAGGTGCAGGTCTTGCAGGACGACGCTGGCCGGCAGAGCGTGCGCTTGAGCGTGACCGACGACGGCATCGGCATCAGCGAGGCGATGCAGCCAAAGATATTCGAGCGTTTCGTCCAGGCCAGCGAGGCGGTCGCGCGGCGCTATGGTGGCACGGGCCTGGGGTTGGCGATCAGCAAGCACCTGGTCGAGCAGATGGGTGGGCAGATCGGCGTGCGCAGCCGCGAGGGGGAGGGCAGCTGCTTCTGGTTCGAGCTCGACCTTGAGGCACCGCAGGCAGCACCGGTCAATCAGGCTGACGCTACCAGCACGGCGCCCCTGGACATTCTGGTCGTGGAAGACGTGGCCTTGAATCGAGAGGTGGCAAGCGGGCTGCTGGCGCGCGATGGCCACCGGGTGTGGCTGGCCGAGGATGCCGAGCAGGGGCTTGAACTGTGCGCCCAGCGGCGTTTCGACCTGCTGCTGCTGGATGTGCACCTGCCGGGGATCAGTGGCGTGACGCTGTGTCGGCAGCTGCGCGCCGGCGATTCGCCCAACCGTGACACGCGCATCCTGGCACTGACCGCCAGCGTTCAGCCCGGGGTGGTGCGTGGCTATCTGGATGCGGGGATGCAGGGCGTGCTGGGCAAGCCGCTGAAACTTGCCACCCTTCGCCAGGCCCTTGGCGGGCAGCACCCGCAGCGACCGCCGGCAGTTGCCCTGTGGCTGGATCATGACCTGTTGCAGACCCACCGCACCTTGCTTGGCGAGCAGAAGCTGCAAGGGCTGCTGGCCAGCTTGCGTGACGCGTTGCACCAGCACCGCCAGGCGTTGCTCGAGGCGGTCGAGGCGGGTGACTGCACCGAGGTGGCTCACCTGGCCCATCGCCTGGCCGGCAGCAGCGATTCCATGGGGTTGTGCGGGCTGGCCGCCACCTTGCGCAGCCTTGAAGAGCGCGCCCTGGCACGTGACAAAGCGGTGGTGCAGGCCACTGCCACGACGCTGCGCGAGCAATTGCTGCGCGCCGAAAACAGCCTGGCCGAACTGCTGGCAGCCTGAGCGACAAAAAACTTACGACTTTTTACATCTTCGATCTTCACGATCAACCGGGCCTTACATCGCCTTCCAATAATCGGGGCAGCCGCTGCACACGCGGCCCTAAAGGCTTATTGGAGATAACAATAATGAAAGGCCGTAAAGCTGAAGGTATCCAACTCACACGGGCATTGAAGAGCCGGCACATCTTCATGCTCTCGCTCGGTGGCGTGATCGGCACCGGGCTGTTCATGGGCTCGGGTGTGACCATCAACCAGGGCGGGCCGCTGGGCGCGGTGCTGGCCTACCTGGTGGCCGGTTTCCTGATGTACCTGGTGATGGTGTGCCTGGGTGAGCTGTCGGTGCAGATGCCGGTGTCCGGCTCGTTCCAGGCCCATGCGACGAAATTCATCGGGCCCGCCACGGGCTTCATGATCGGCTGGGTGTACTGGATGAGCTGGGCCACTACCGTGGGCCTGGAATTCACCGCCGCCGGCATGCTGATGGTGCGCTGGTTCCCCGAGGTGCCGATCTGGTACTGGTCGGCGCTGTTCGTCGCGGTGCTGTTCGGTATCAATGCCCTGGCGACCCGCGCCTTCGGTGAGGCGGAGTACTGGTTCTCGGGCATCAAGGTGGCGGCGATCCTCGGCTTCATCATCGTCGGGGTGCTGGTGATCTTTGGTGCCATTCCGCTGACCAGCGGGGCGCCGGCACCGATGATGAGCAACCTGATCGGCGATTCGCTGTTCCCCAATGGCCTGTCGGCGGTGTTCGCGGTGATGATGACCGTGGTCTACGCGTTCCAGGGTTGCGAGATCATGGGCGTGGCGGCGGGCGAGACTGACCAGCCGGAAAAAAGCATCCCGCGGGCGGTGCGCAACGTGGTGTTCCGTGTGCTGATCTTCTACGTGCTGGCCATCGTGGTGCTGTCGGCGATCGTGCCGTGGCAGCAGGCGGGGCTGATGGAAAGCCCGTTCGTGCAGGTGTTCGACATGGTCGGCATCCCCTATGCGGCGGACCTGATGAACTTCGTGATTCTCACCGCGATCCTGTCGGTGGGCAACTCGGGGCTGTATGCCTCCACCCGCATCCTCTGGGCGATGTCCAAGACCGGCATGGCACCGAAAAGCCTGTCGCCGCTGAGCAGCCGTGGCGTACCGCTGCGGGCGCTGTTCATCACCCTGTGCTTCGCCTTGGTGTCGCTGATGACCAGCTTCGTCGCCGCGGACACCCTGTTCATGGTGCTGATGGCGGTGAGCGGAATGGCGGGGACGGTGACCTGGATCGTGATTGCGTTGGCGCAGTACCGCTTCAGGCAGCAGTTCCTGCGGGAGGGCGGGCAGCTGAGCGACCTCAAGTACCGTGCGCCGCTGTACCCGCTGGTGCCGCTGCTGTGCATCACACTGTGCAGTTCGCTGTTCGTGTTCTTGGCGATGGATGAGACCCAGCGGCCTTCGCTGTATTGGGGCTTTGGGTTTATTGCGCTGTGTTATGCGGCGTATTTCGTGGTGCAGCGCAGGCGGCAGGGGGTGGCGGTGGAGGTGCCGGTGGCTTGAGGAGGTTTGGCGGGTGCCTGGCAGGGGATTGAGTGAGGGCCACCAGGTGTCCGCCGATGTTTTTGCTGCGCTTTTGAGATCGAGCGCCGCCCGCGCGGCGCATCGCTGGCAAGCCAGCTCCCACATCTGTTTCGGGCCAGTTATTTCTGGTCCATCTCCACTGTCCGCCTTGTTTGTACGACTCGGTTTCTGCGTGGACGCTACCGCCGCCCCATATGACTCAAGGCATGCACCAAGGCGGACAGTGAAGACCTCACAGGCATAACTGGCCCGAAACAGATGTGGGAGCTGCGGTTCGCCGCTGCGACTTGCCAGCGATGCGCCGCGCGGGCGGCGCTCGATCTTGAGAGCGCTGCAAACCTGTCGCCATGCGCCTGGTAGCCCAAACGCGATCCCGCTGTTTACCCAGATTTTCCACCACTTGTTCGAAGTTGTAACACCGCCCAATCCCCCAATTGCCTCCTTGTTGAACACTCGTTTAGCATGCCCCTCAAGTCACCCACCCTCAGCACAATCACAACAATCCGAGGCCCGTCATGACTGCTCCGTCGTCCCTACTCATCCAGGTTGAAGCCGGCGTCGCCTGGATCACCCTGAACCGCCCCGAACAGCGCAACGCGCTGGACATCCCGACCCTCAAGCACCTGCACGCCACCCTGGACACCTGCAACAGCGACCGAGCCGTGCGCGTGGTGGTACTGACCGGCACTGGCCGCAGCTTCTGCGCCGGCGCCGACCTGGCCGAATGGGCCGACGCCGAAGCCCGTGGCGCCCTGGAAACCTACGGCTGGACCGAAACCGCCCACGCCCTGATGCAGTGCCTGCACACCCTCGACAAACCCACCATCGCCGCCATCAACGGTACCGCCGTGGGCGCTGGCATGGACCTGACGCTGTGCTGCGACCTGCGCCTGGCCGCGCAATCCGCCCGCTTCAAGGCTGGCTACACCAGCATGGCTTACTCGCCGGACGCCGGCGCCAGCTGGCACCTGCCACGGCTGATTGGCAGCGAACAGGCCAAGCGCCTGCTGTTCCTCGACGAACTGTGGGGCGCCGAGCGTGCCCTGGCCGCCGGCCTGGTCGGTGAAGTGGTCGCCGACGAGCAACTGGCCACGGCCACTGCCGAACTGGCCGCGCGCCTGGCCCAGGGCCCGACCTTCGCCCACGCCCAGACCAAACGCCTGATCCGCGACGGCGCCCAGCGCACCCTCGGCGAACAGCTCAGCGCGGAACTCGCCGCTGGCCTGCTCTGCGGGCGCAGCGCAGACGGCGCCGAGGCCTTGCGCGCCGCCACTGAAAAACGCGCGCCACGCTTCACCGGCAAGTAAGCACTCCCTCTTTCCCCCGGTTACCCAGGAACAGGCCATGAATTTCCAACTGACCCAAGAACAAGAAATGTTGGTGGATGCCGTCCGCAGCTTCGTCGCCAAAGAGCTGCTGCCCCATGAAGAAGCCGTGGACCGCGCTGACGAAGTCTCCCCCGAACTCGCCGCGCAGATCCGTGGCAAGGCCATCGCTGCTGGCTTCTACGCCTTCAACATGCCCGAGGAAGTAGGCGGCGGCGGCCTCGACTACCTGTCCCAGGCGTTGATCGAGCGCGAGCTGTCGAAGGTCTCCTGGGCGCTGCACGTGTTCGTCGCGCGGCCGTCGAAAATCCTCATGGCCTGCACCGGCCAGCAGATCGACGACTACCTGCTGCCGTGCATCCAGGGCGAGAAGATCGACTGCTTCGCCCTGACCGAACCCGGTGCCGGCTCCGATGCCAACGCCATCAAGACCCGCGCCCTGCGCGAGGGCGACGACTTCGTGCTCAACGGCAGCAAGCACTTCATCAGCCATGCCGGGCACGCCGACTTCGCCATCGTCTTCGCCGTCACCGACACCTATGAGCACAACGGTCGCAAGCGCAACGCGGTCACCGCCTTCCTGGTCGACCGCGACACCCCAGGCATGACCATCCGCCGTGGGCCGAAATGCGTGAGCAACCGTGGTTACCACACCTACGAGATGTTCTTCGACGACTGCCGGGTGCCGGCGAGCAAGGTGCTCGGCGAAGTCGGCAAGGGCTGGGAAGTGGCCAACGCCTGGCTGACCGCAGGCCGAGTGATGGTCGCCGCCAACTGCGTCGGCCAGGCCCAGCGCGCGCTGGATGCATCGCTGCAGTGGGCCGCCGACCGCAAGCAGTTCGGCCAGGCGATCGGCAGTTATCAAGGGGTGTCGTTCAAGCTGGCCGACATGGCCACGCAGATCCGCGCCGCGGAGCTTTTGACCCTGCACACCGCCTGGAAGATGGACCAGGGCAGCATGACCGACGGCGAGGCCGGCATGGCCAAGCTGTTCGCCAGCGAAGTGCTCGGCAAGGTGGCCGACGAGGCCGTGCAGATCTACGGCGGCATGGGCCTGATGGACGAAGGGCCGGTGGAGCGTATCTGGCGCAACGCACGGATCGAGCGGATCTGGGAAGGCACCTCGGAGATCCAGCGCCACATCATCTCCCGCGAACTGCTGCGCCCGTTGCTGCGCTGACCGGAGCCTCGCCATGTCCAACGCCATTCGTGACAACCTCAAACGCCTGCTGGCGCCCCGGCACCTGGCCTTCATCGGCGGGCGCAGCATGGCCCGCGCACTCAAGCGCTGCGCCGACGGCGGCTACCAGGGCCAGCTGTGGCTGGTGAACCCGCAGCACGACAGCATCGACGGCGTCCCCTGCGTGCGCAGCGTCGCCGAGCTGCCCAGCGCGCCGGACGCGGTATTCATCGCCACCAACCGCGAACTGACCCTGGCCTGCGTCGCCGAACTTGCCGCAAAAGGCGCGGGCGGGGCGATCTGCTATGCCTCGGGCTTCGCCGAAAGCGGCGCCGAAGGCCAGGCCCTGCAACAGCAGCTGCTGGCCGCCGCCGGTGACATGGCCCTGCTCGGGCCCAACTGCTACGGCCTGCTCGACTACCTGCACAGCGCCGCCCTGTGGCCCGTGGCCCACGGCGGCAAGGCGGTGGACAAGGGCGTAGCAGTGCTGACCCAGAGCGGCAACTTCGCCTACAACCTGTCCATGAGCGACCGTTCGCTGCCGGTGGCCTACATGGCCTCGGTGGGCAACCAGGCGCAGCTGGGCATCGCCGAACTGATGGACGTGCTGCTCGACGAGCCGCGCGTCACCGCCATCGGCCTGCACCTGGAGGGGCTGAAGAACGTACCGGGCTTTGCCCGCGCCGCGCACAAGGCGCTGGAGAAGGGCATCCCGATCATTGCGCTGAAGACCGGCGTGTCGCAGATCGGTGCCGAGCTGGCGTTGAGTCATACCAGTTCGCTGTCCGGCTCCGATGCGCTGTACGACAGCCTGTTCGAGCGCCTTGGGGTAATCCGTGTCAGCGGCCCGGTGAGCTTTGTCGAAACCCTCAAGGCCGCCGCCTGCGGCAACCTGCCCAAGGGCGACAGCCTGATCGCCCTGGCCTGTTCGGGCGGCGATGCCGGCCTGATCGCCGACTACAGCGAAAGCAACCAGCTGCGCCTGCCGGCCCTGGACAGCAGCCAGGTCGATGAACTGGCCCAGGTACTGCCGGCCTACGCCAACCTGGTCAACCCGCTGGACTTCACCACTGCCATCTGGGGTGATGGCCCGGCCAAGCAACGGATGCTGGACAGCGCCCTGCGCAGCGACGCCGACGCGGCCATGCTGGTGCTGGATTACCCCGCCGAGTTCACCGGTGAGCGCAAGGAGTGCGACCTGTTGCTGGAGCTGTTCTGCGAGGCGCTGGTGCGCCACGGCAAGACCGGCTTCGTCACCTCGGCCTTCCCCGAACTGCTGCCGGCCAGCGCCCGTGAACGCTTGCACGCCGCCGGTGTGCCGGCGCTACAAGGGGTGGAGGATGGCCTGGCGGCCTGGGGCCGGGTGGCCCGTTATGCGCAAAAGCGCGAGGCGCTGCTGGCCCTGGGCGAATCGGCACTGGTGCCGCTGTGCCCGCAGGCACTTGGCAGTGACAGCCATCTGCTTGATGAGTGGGCGTCCAAGCAGGCCCTGCGTGGCTTTGGTCTGACCGTGCCGAACGGCGTGTTGAGCAGCCCGCAGCAGGCCTTGGCCGATGCGCGCAAGGTAGGCTTCCCGCTGGTGCTCAAGGCCGTCAGTGCGCAGTTGCCGCACAAGACCGAAGCCGGCGCGGTAGCGCTGAACCTGGGCGACGAAGCGGCCCTGAGCCGGGCGCTGGAGCAGATGCGCACGCGCATTGCCGCCTACGCGCCCGGTGTCGCCTTCGACCAGGTGCTGCTCGAGCCCATGGCCAGCGCCCCTCTGGCCGAGCTGATCGTGGGTATCAAGCGCGAACCGGACTTCGGCCTGGCGCTGGTGATCGGCGCCGGCGGCATCCTCGTCGAGCTGCTCAAGGACAGCAAGAGCCTGCTGCTGCCGACCACCGACGGCGCCATCCGCAACGCCGTGCTCGGCCTGCGCAGCGCCGCCTTGCTGCAGGGCTTTCGCGGTAAACCCGCAGCCGACCTGGACGCGCTGGTCGCGGCCATCCGCGCGGTGGCCGACTACGCCTGCGAGAACGCCAGCCAGCTGCTGGAGCTGGATGTGAACCCCTTGATGGTCGGTGCCAATGGCACCACAGCGGTCGATGCCTTGATCCGCCTCGGCCAGGTGTAAGGACATGAACATGACGAACAACACTTTGACCGGCGGCCAGGCCCTGGTGCGCCTGCTGGCCAACTACGGCGTCGACACCGTGTTCGGCATCCCCGGGGTGCACACCCTGGAGCTGTACCGTGGGCTGCCCGGCAGCGGCATCCGCCATGTGCTCACCCGCCACGAGCAGGGCGCCGGCTTCATGGCCGACGGCTATGCCCGGGTCAGCGGCAAGCCCGGGGTGTGCTTCATCATCACCGGCCCCGGGGTGACCAACGCCGCCACCGCCATCGGCCAGGCCTATGCCGACTCGATCCCGATGCTGGTGATTTCCAGCGTCAACCACACCGCGAGCCTGGGCAAAGGCTGGGGCTGCCTGCACGAGACCCAGGACCAGCGCGCCATGACCGCGCCGATCACCGCGTTCTCGGCGGTGGCCTTGAAGGCCGAAGACCTGCCGGAGCTGATCGCCCGCGCCTATGCCGTGTTCGACAGCGAACGGCCACGCCCGGTGCATATCTCGGTGCCGCTGGATGTGCTGGCAGCGCCAGTGGCGCGGGACTGGAGCAGCGAAGTGGTGCGCCGCCCCGGTCGCGGCCCGGCGAACCTTGAAAGCGTGGAACGGGCGGCCAGCAAACTGGCGGCCGCCAAACGCCCGATGATCATTGCCGGTGGTGGTGCGCTGGGCGCTGCGGCGGAGCTGCAACTGCTGAGCAAGCGGCTGGCCGCACCGTTTTTCACCAGTGTCGCCGGCAAGGGGCTGGCACCGTTGGACTCGCCGCTCAACGCCGGCTCCAGCCTGTGCGTCGAGCCTGGTTGGGACCTGATCGGCGAGGCTGACATGGTGCTGGCGGTTGGCACCGAGATGGCCGACACCGACTTCTGGCGCGAGCGCCTGCCACTGAACGGCGAGCTCCTGCGGGTGGATATCGACCCGCGCAAGTTCAATGACTTCTACCCCTGTGCGGTGGCACTGCATGGTGATGCCCAGCAAACCGTGGCCGCGCTGCTCGAACAGCTGCCGGACAGCCTGCGCGATGCCACGCAAGCGAACGCGTCGGTGGCCAGACTGCGCCGAGCCGTGCTGGCCAGCCATGGCCCGTTGCAGGCGCTGCACCAGTCCATCCTCGACCGCATCGCCGCCGAGTTGCCGGACAACGCCTTCATCAGTACCGACATGACCCAACTGGCCTACACCGGCAACTACGTGTTCAACAGCCGCGCGCCGCGCAGCTGGCTGCACCCGACCGGCTACGGCACCCTCGGCTACGGTCTGCCGGCCGGCATCGGCGGCATGTTCGGCAGCGGCGAGCGCCCGGGCCTGGTGTTGGTGGGCGACGGTGGCTTCCTCTACACCGCCCAGGAGCTGGCCACCGCCGTCGAAGAGCTGGACCGCCCGCTGGTGGTGCTGTTGTGGAACAACGACGCCCTGGGGCAGATCCGCGACGACATGCTCAACCTGGACATCGAGCCCATCGGCGTGCTGCCGCGCAACCCGGACTTCGCAGGTTTAGCCCGCGCGTTCGGTTGCACGGTCACCCAGCCGCAAAGCCTCGATGAACTGCAACGGGATTTACGCGGCGGCTTTGCCCGTAACGGCGTGACCCTGATCGAGCTCAAGCACGCCTGCGCGCGCTGAGGCCATCCCGCACAACAGGATACTTGCCATGCGTTTTTCTTCCCTGACCCAACGGATCGCCGGTGACGGCGCCGCCGCCTGGGAGATCCACTACCGCGCCCTGGCCATGCTCGAACAAGGCCGCGACGTGCTGCTGCTGTCGGTGGGCGACCCGGACTTCGACACCCCGGCGCCCATCGTCCAGGCCGCCATGGCCAGCCTGCAGGCCGGCAATACCCACTACGCCGACGTGCGCGGCAAGCGCAGCCTGCGCGAGGCCATCGCCCGGCGGCACCAGCAGCGCAGCGGCCAGGCGGTGACGGCCGACCAGGTGACGGTGCTGGCCGGAGCGCAGTGTGCGCTGTTCTGCGTGGCCCAGTGCGTACTGGAGCCGGGCGATGAAGTCATCGTCGCCGAGCCGATGTATGTGACCTACGAAGCAGTGTTCGGCGCCTGTGGGGCCAAAGTGATACCGGTGCCGGTGCGGCCCGAGCATGGCTTCCGTGTGCAGCCCGAGGATGTGGCTGCGCGAATCACCCCGCGTACCCGCGCCCTGGCGCTGAACAGCCCGCACAACCCCTCCGGCGCCAGCCTGCCGCGCAGCACCTGGGAGGCGTTGGCCGAACTGTGCATCGGTCATGATTTGTGGCTGATCAGCGACGAGGTGTACAGCGAGTTGCTGTTCGATGGCGAGCATGTGAGCCCCGGTAGCCTGCCGGGCATGGCCGAGCGCACGGCAACGCTTAACAGCCTGTCCAAGTCCCACGCCATGACCGGCTGGCGGGTGGGCTGGGTGGTAGGCTCGCCGGCCCTGGCCGGGCACCTGGAAAACCTGGCGCTGTGCATGCTGTACGGCTCGCCGGACTTCATCCAGGACGCTGCGGTCGCTGCGCTGGAGCAACCACTGCCGGAGCTGGACGGCATGCGCGAGGCCTATCGCCAGCGCCGCGACCTGGTGTGCACGAGCCTGGCCGATTGCCCGGGCGTGCGTGCACTCAAACCCGACGGCGGGATGTTCGTGATGGTCGATATTCGCGAGACCGGGCTCAGTGCGCAGGACTTCTCCAACCGCCTGCTCGATCTGCATGGGGTTTCGGTGCTGGCCGGTGAAGCCTTCGGCCCCAGCGCGACCGGGCATATCCGCCTGGGCCTGGTGCTCGGCACCGAGCCGCTGCGTGAAGCCTGCCGGCGTATCGCCCTGTGTGCCGGCGAACTGATGGAGGTGCAGCGCAATGCGTGAGTACAGCCGTTTGTTCATCGATGGCCGTTGGCAGCCGTCGGTGGGGCAGGGCATGGCCGAGGTGGTCGACCCGGCCAGCGAAGCGGTCGCCGGCAAGGTGCCGCTGGGCAATGAAGAGGACGTGGAGCGGGCCGTACAGGCGGCCCGCCGGGCGTTTGCCGACTGGTCGCGAACCCCCTCCAGCGTGCGCGCCGGCTACATTCGTGCCCTGGCCGAGCAGCTCAAGGCCCGAGCCGACGAGATGGCCGCTGTGATCACCGCCGAGCTAGGCATGCCAGTGCAGTGGTGCCGGCCGGTGCAGGTAGACGGGCCGATCGTTGGGCTGGAGCAGTACATCGAGCTGGCCGGGTTGATGGACGAAGTGCGCGAGGTCGGCAATTCGCGGGTGTACCGCGAGGCGGTGGGCGTGTGTGCGTTCATCAACCCGTGGAACTACCCGCTGCACCAGTTGATCGGCAAGCTGGCACCGGCCTTGGCGGCGGGTTGCACCGTGGTGGTCAAGCCCAGTCAGGAAACCCCGCTGCACGCGTTTTTGCTGGCCGAGATGATCGAGGCCATCGGCTTGCCGGCCGGGGTGTTCAACCTGGTCAGCGGGCCGGGTTCGAAAGTCGGCGAGGCCTTGGCGCGGCACCCGCAGGTGGACATGGTTTCGTTCACCGGCTCTACCAGCGCGGGTGTGCGCGTATCCCAGGCCGCGGCACCGTCGGTGAAGCGGGTGTGCCTGGAGCTGGGCGGCAAGTCGCCGCTGCTGATCACCGCGGATGCCGACCTGGACGCGGCGGTGCGCTATGGCGTGCAGGACGTGATGATCAACTCGGGGCAGACCTGCACCGCGCTGACCCGCATGCTGCTGCCGGCATCGCGCTATGCCGAGGCGCTGGACATCGCGGTGGACGAGGCGCGCGGGCTGGTGATGGGCGACCCGCAGGATCCGCGCAGCTTCCTTGGGCCGATGTGTTCGGCGGGGCAGCGGCGTACGGTGCAGGAGTACATCCGCATTGGGCAGGAGGAGGGCGCGCGGCTGTTGTGTGGTGGTGAAACGGCGCCAGGTTTCGAGCGTGGGTTCTATGTGCCGCCGACGATCTTTGCCGATGTCGATAACCGTATGCGTATTGCCCAGGAGGAGATCTTCGGGCCGGTGCTGTGCCTGATTCCCTATGCCGACGAGGCTGAAGGGGTTGCCCTGGCCAATGATTCGCCGTTCGGGCTGTCCAGCGCGGTGTGGGCTGGGAGCCGGGACAAGGCCATGCAACTGGCGCGGCAGTTGCGCGC
This sequence comes from Pseudomonas sp. UFMG81, assembly GCF_015354575.1. Lineage (GTDB taxonomy): Bacteria > Pseudomonadota > Gammaproteobacteria > Pseudomonadales > Pseudomonadaceae > Aquipseudomonas. Next base: position 89 of record NZ_JACAFQ010000055.1, on the reverse strand, counting down.
CGGGCAGTGTTTCGTCAATGGCGGGGCATTCAATTACCAGGCGCCGTTTGGCGGGTACAAGCAGTCGGGGAATGGGCGCGAGTGGGGGG
>NZ_JACAFQ010000054.1 GCF_015354575.1 Pseudomonas sp. UFMG81 | reverse complement strand
CCCCATTTCTTCCCCTACCTCACCGTTTCCCCCGACCTAACCCCCGAAGCCGCCCGCACCGAAGCCACCTCGCTGATGGACTGCCTACGCGAAGTCCTCGACCTCTACTTCGACACCGAGTGCGAAGAGCAGCGCAAAACCCTGCTGAACACCTGCATCTACCTGAACCAGCTGCTCTACCCGCTGGTGCGCCGCGAAACGGGAGCCCAGCCATGACCACCCAACCCGACCACGCCACCACTGCAGGCGTCACCCCCAGCCTTGAGCTCTACCGCATCCAGCCCGGCATCCCCTTCCAGCACGCCTTCGACGAGCTCTCGGTATTGCTCGGCTGCATCCGCCACCTCACCACCGAAGCCGAAATGGAAGGCGACCTGGTAGCCGGCAGCTCCGCCCGCATCCTCAGCGCTCTGGCCAAGACCCTGATCGACGAAATGGAAACCAGCCTGCCCCGCTAACCCCAAACGCAAGCCCGGCCCTCACCCCGTGAGAGCCGGCTTGCCGGCGATTCGAGGCCTTCACCCAAATGGAACCCCCACGATTCGCCAGTGGTCCACCCAACAGGCCCACTTCCCCGAGGCCTCACAAGGAGACACCCATGAAAGGTACTGCGCTATCCGCCCTGTTCGCGGCCGCCACCCTGCTGGCCTCGCCTGTGTTCGCCGCCGATGACCTGTGCGCCCTCAACCTGCAGAAGATCGACGACGCCATGGCCACTGCCGGCGCCAGTTCCGAAGGCCTGGACAAAGCCGTCACCGAACACGTAGACAAGGCCAAGGCCGCCCAGGCCTCGGGTGATACCAAGGAGTGCATCGCCATCACCAGCAAGGTGCTGGAGCGCCTGGAAAAAACCGAGAAAGGCGGTGGCAGCACCGGCGGCAGCGGTGCCTGAGCCCTGCACGGGCGGCGACAGTCGACGCCGCCCGCTCAAGGGCGTATACTCCGCCTCACGTACCGAAAGGTACGGTCAGCTAGAGCTGAGTGTGGGGCCGATTAGGATTCGACGCCGGTAGCGAAACTCTAGGTGCATGCCGAGTTGGTAACAGAACTCGTAAATCCACTGTTGCAACTTTCTATAGTTGCCAATGACGAAAACTACGAGGGCTACGCTCTCGCTGCGTAAGCAGCTGAGCCCGCTCTCCTGGTAGCTTCGGCTCCAGCAATCATCAGGGGATGCCTGTAAACCCGAAATGATTGTCATACAGAACAGGATCGTCGTGCAGCACGTTGGGGGCGAAGCGACTAAAACTTACCCAACTCGTCCAAAGCACCCTGCCCGTCGGGCGGCTGCGGATTAACTCAATAGACACGGCTAAGCATGTAGTACCGACAGCGGAGTACTGGCGGACGGGGGTTCAAATCCCCCCGGCTCCACCAAATGATCAAACAAAGACGTCCACGGACGTCTTTTTTTGTGCCTGTAACTCCTTAAAATCAATGACTTACAGCGCTTTTGAGGGCCATAGAGGTTTTTTGAGTTCCAGCCGGTTTGGTATCCCAGGTGGTATCCCGGGCTACCGGGTGCTATTTTTAGGATACCAAAACGGTGCCGGAGGTAGCTCTCATGCCTACTCAAGCAACCCGCCTCTCCGACCGCCAGCTCAAAGCGGTCAAGCCAACCGGGAAGGATTTCGTCCTCAGCGACGGTGACGGCCTTCAGCTTCGCGTCAGAGCCAGCGGCTCAATGATGTGGAATTTCAACTACCGCGAACCATTGACCCGAAGCCGTATAAACATGGCCCTCGGTCCATACCCCGACCTCTCGCTAGCCAACGCTCGAAAAAAAGCCGTTGAGGCGCGCGAGCAGCTCGCCCTGGGCATTGATCCCAAAGTCCAACGTGATGAGGTCAGGCAAGCCAAGCTTGCTGAGACTGAACACACCTTCGAAAAGGTGGCCACCGCCTGGTTCGAGCTGAAGAAAGACTCCGTAACCAAAGCCTACGCTGAAGACATTTGGAGATCGCTGACGCTTCATGTTTTCCCAAGCATGAAAACAACTCCGCTCTCTCAAATCACTGCTCCGATGGTTATCAAGATCCTTCGCCCAATCGAGGCCAAAGGGAGCCTCGAAACTGTGAAACGATTGAGCCAACGACTCAACGAGATCATGACCTACGGGGTCAACTCCGGGCTAATATTGGCGAACCCCCTCAATGGAATTCGGGCGGTATTCAAGAAACCCAAGAAAGAGAACATGGCTGCGCTACCGCCTGAGGAGCTTCCCGAGCTCATGATGGAAATCGCGAACGCCAGCATCAAGCGCACGACCCGCTGCCTGATCGAATGGCAGTTGCACACGATGACCCGCCCTGCCGAAGCAGCCTCCACACGATGGGCAGATATCGACTTCGACAAGCGCATTTGGACCATTCCGCCAGAGCGTATGAAAAAGCGTCGGGCGCACACAATCCCTCTTACCGATCAGGCACTTTCGTTACTGGAGACGCTCAAGCAACTCAGCGGTAACAGAGAGTTCGTGTTCCCCTCAGATAGAAACCCCCGCACCCATGCCAATAGCCAGACCGCCAACATGGCGTTGAAGCGCATGGGCTTTCAGGACCGTCTAGTCAGCCACGGCTTGCGCTCGATGGCGAGTACCATCCTGAATGAGCATGGCTGGGATCCGGAGCTGATCGAAGTCGCGCTGGCGCATGTCGATAAAGACGAAGTTCGAAGCGCCTACAACCGGGCGGATTACATCGAACGCCGGCGTCCGATGATGGCTTGGTGGAGTGAACATATCCAGAAGGCGGCCACCGGCAGCCTGTCAGCATCTGCCATCAATCAAACCAGGGACCGCAACGTCGTGCCGATACGTTGAGGACTCACCAGATAGCGACAACGGCGACAACCCACGTAATCCGTGGCGTGCAGCGTGGTGACAGAAGTGGCGACTGTCGCCACGCGCTTAGCCAAACGCTATAACCTCACCGCTAGCACAAACCGGCCAGCGCGCACGATTGAGTCAGTCGCCATCAAGCTGCCGCACTGCGTTTGATTGAGGCGATCACGGAAATGATCGCGTTGGCATCCGCATCGCCAAACGCACCGTCTAATCCCTCGTGGTGCAGCGCGGTAAAAGGCGGCTCATAAAGTTGACCCGCCTCCATTAAACCTTGTCGGGTTAGGCGCTCGATGATCATTTCAACAAACCGAATCTGCTGACTGCTGTAGCGGTTTTCGTCGAGGAATTGACCGAAAGCCTCTTTTGCTGCATTGCGGTCCAAGCCTACCAGTGATCGGATCAATAGTGTCAGCGGTTGGTCAGTACCGTAGCACTGTTCGAACTGCTCACGACTCTGAACCGGTTCCGACTCGTAAACAAAATACTCCAGCTCGCTCAGATCGCTTGGCGTTAGCGGCCGGTTAAACTTGAGCTTAGCGATGGCGACATGGTTCTCATTGCTACGGATATAGGCTTCAACCTTTTTCTTGTACTGCTCCAGGTTGATGCCGGTATTGAAATCCTTCAGGTTGACTACAGTCGCTTCACCAATCTCGTCGCTCAGCACGCTATAAACGGGGTTGCTCGGACGGCGTTCGATAAACTTTATCAACTCACGCATCTTGCGCCGCATTTTCTCAAGCATCGGCAATCGGATGTCCTGCCAGTGCTCTTCGGTTTGCACGTCCTGAAGCAACGCAAGTTCAGCATGCACTGCCGGAATACTCTCCATCACTTCTAACTGGCTGGCCAGCTCGACCACCTTGTCACGATACGTCACGAAGTCGCTGGTCGAGCGAATTAACGCTAGCTGCAAATTCAGGCACAGCAGATCGAACAACTTAGCGGTGATGTGCTCTGGAGCCCGCTCACTTGGCAAGCCAGCGACATGACTGCGCAGATCACTCAACGCTGCATCATCCAGCGCATTCCAAACTTCACGCTCGGCAAAGCGGGTCACATGCTCCAGCTCGGTACGCACGATGAAGTTGTCTGTATTCATTGCCGCGACTTCATCGTGCAGCTCGTTAGTCAAATCTATGTGCAGCTCGCCAAAGGCATCGTACTGACCTCTGGTTTCCGCCAGATCACCAGGTTTGCGAACGTCCTTCGGAGCTAACAACGACAGCAGATCTAGCCGTGCTTTGAACAACCGCTTACCCAAAGGCTCGGCCATACCGCCCAGTGCGCCCTTAGGATTTTCGTTGAAGTATTCGAAGTTTGCGCAGAAATCGAATATGGCGAACTCACGCTTGTCCACGCCCGGCGCAAACAGGTCCGGGCACAGTCGTGTGCCGCGACCAATCATCTGCAAAAACTTAACTTTTGAGCGGACAGCCTTAAAGAACACCAAATTCAAAACCTGTGGTACATCGATGCCGGTGTCGAGCATATCTACTGAAATGGCGATCTGCGGCTGCTTATTCAGCTTGCTGCTGAAGTCATCAATCAAAGTCTGCGCATAACTCACCGCATGGGTGATAACCCGGGCAAACTCACCCTTAAAGTGCGGGTAATGATGATTGAAGCGCCGGGCGATAAAATCGGCGTGCTTTTGGTTCACCGCAAAAATAATGGTCTTGCCAAGCTTGTCGCCGCCCTCCACCGTCAGACCGTTTTGCATTAAGTGCTTGAGCATCAGGTCAACGGTTGGCTCGTTAAATAGCTGCTTGTTGACCTCAGACGCTAACACCTCTGTAGGTGCATCACCTTCGGCACTGTAATCGCCCCAATCGAGCGACTCCCAGTGCTCTTTCTCATCATCGCTGAGCTGGTCGTAACGGATGCCTTCGCGGACAAACTTGATCGGCACCGAATACGCCTTGGGTGGCACTAGGTAACCGTCATCCACCGCCTCATTCAGACCGTAGGCATCAGTTGGTACTCCGGTCTCCAGGCCGAACAGGTGATAGGTATCGCGATCGACTTCGTCACGCGGGGTGGCGGTCAGGCCCACTAGATAACTGTCAAAGTAACGGAAAATTGCGCCGTACTTCTGGTACACACTGCGGTGTGCCTCGTCGATCACAATCAGGTCAAAGTGTCCAACACCGTATTTGCGACGGTCACCCTCCATCTGTTCGATCAGGCCCATCATGGTCGGATAGGTGCACAAATACACCCGGCCCTGGCCGTTCTTGTCGGTGACCAGATTGACCGGACTGGAGTCCGGCAGGAACTCCTTAAAGGCATTTGCAGCTTGTTTTACGAGGGCTACCCGGTCAGCGAGAAACAGCACACGCTTGACCCAGTTGCTTCGCATCAACAATTCGATCAAGGCAATCGACATCCGCGTCTTGCCAGTGCCGGTGGCCATGGTTAGCAAGCCGGCGCGGCGGCCTTGACTCAGTGATTCGGTCATCGCTCGAATCGCCCGGTGTTGATATGCCCGCTCAACAATCTCGCTATTGATCGGCAGTACGCGCAAGTCGGTTTGTAGGCTGCGCCGCTGAATAGCCAATTCCAGCTCATCCCGGGTGTAAAAACCCTGTACTTCGCGTGGCGGCGCACGGCGGTCGTCCCAGAGCCAGGTGTGATTACCGTTGCTGTAGAAAATCAGCGGCCGCTGGCCCTTCTCGGCTTCCAGGCAATCGGCGTACAACTTGGCTTGCTGCTGCCCCACGTCCGGGTCCTTCAAGCTGCGCTTGGCTTCCACCACAGCCAACGGTTTGCCGTTGGCCCCCCACAGTACGTAATCGACAAAACCTTCGCCCTGCCCGTTGGGCATGCCGCTCACTGGCACTTCGGCGTCAGCGTTTTTGCCCAATTCCCAACCGGCCTCGCGCAGCAACACATCGATAAACATACGACGGGTGTCGGCCTCGTCGTAATCATGGTTATCTGGCACGGCGATATTCGTCGCCTTGGCCTGGGCCAGCGCTGCACGGGTGGCAACGAGTTCAGCATCAAGTCGCGCCAGAAGCGCCTCGCGCTCACTAAGGTTTGCGGCTTGCTCGGCAATCGCCGTCTCGCGAGCTTCAAGGGTGCCGTGTTGAGCTGCAATCTGCTCTTGGAATTTGGCTTCCTGCTTTTTCAGTTCCGCACGGGTAAAGGCAACTGCTTCATTCATGCTAACGAGCTGAGGCACACGTTTTTCGTCAAACGAAGCGTCGATACTTTTTGGGTCGCTGGCGCGGGTATAAGTGCGTGCCAGCCAGAACAATACGTGAAACAGCTCGCGTACCAGCCTCATCGCATCGCTGTAGCCAATCGCTTGATTGGAATGCACCGCATGATTACCAAACTTCTGAATCAAGCGCGTCTTTTGATGAATTTGCGGAGGCAGTAGGCGAACGAACTCCACCTGAGTCAGCAGCAGATTAAGGCCGTTATCGTAAGGCATGCGCAGGTCTCGATCATGCTCGTACAGCCAGTGCACCGTCTGCTCCAGCGCATGACGGGTACGCATGCAGCAGGCACGCGGATCGGAATACACCAGGTGTTCCGCCCCCTTGGCCGGCTCAAACAGCGCTTTAAATTCGGGGATGAGAAATTCAAAGTTGCTCATGTCAACGGGCTACCTTCTGTGAGTCCATCTCGTCCAGGTGCTGGCGCACGCTGCCTATTGATTCCTGAATCTTGCGGGCAAAGCTGGAAGGCTTGCGGTAGGCCATCGCCAACCGATCAATCGCGCGAGTCACGACTACATACAGCAAACGCGCCTCGTCGGCTTCTTTGCCCCCGCATGTCATCCAGACTGGGAATCAACACCAAACCGAATTCCAAGCCCTTGCTCGAATGCATGCTAACGATCTTGACTGACTCCTCACTGCCATACAACGTGCCACCGCACTTGGCCGACTCGCCCGAGGCGAAGGCGATGCCGGCCTCGCTCAAGGCGCGCTCAATGTGTTGGGCCTGAGCGGTGCTGCGATAGATCACCGCCATATCATCCAGCGCGCCGCCCTGGCCTTGCTCGTCGCAGATGCGGGTAATCGCGGTCAGCACCACGCCTCAGCCAAACGGCATGATCAGCTTGTCGGCCCGGGGCGAACCGGCGGGCTGTTTTAGCGCAGGGCCCCGTTGCAGCTTCATCACCACTTACATGGCGTAGGCCCGTGTTTGCATCATCGGGTTCTTCTAGTTTTTTTTGCTGGCCATCTGCAAAGATCTTCGCCTGGCCGCGATCCATGCTCTGGATGGTGTCCAGCTTCCAGTCCTTGACCTTCAGCACCCCGCGCAGCGGGTGCATGACCACAACGTCCGCTGCAAGGCCTTTGGCCCCACCGGGATATTGAACCAGTATAGGGAATCGTCTTCGAGCTTCTTCTCCACCCGCTCCGCCAGGCGACGTTCGCCGGGGGTGTCGAAGCGGCAGGCACTACGGGCGGGGAAGCATTGAGCCATAGGGATTGCCTGTTCCGTGGTGTGCCGGGGGCACTGGTTGACGACTGAGTTAGAGTTTTCCTTCGAATGCGCGTTGCTGCAGACCTGCGAGCAAGGTTTCCTGTTTCGCTAATGCAGCATCCGCCAATGAACGAAGCTTGTGCATTTCAAGAAAACTGCGAGAAAACTCTTTCTGCAGCTCGATGGGGGGTGCAGGCACCTGGATCGCGCTGAACTTCGATTTGTTCACCATACCTTTCATGCCATTCGTAGATGCGCCTTGTATCAATGGCTTGGCAGCTTTCAGCAAAAAGTAAAGAAACTCCGACGGCGCACTATGCGGGGTTATGGCGTTAATTTGTTGATTGAAGGCAACGCGGCGATCAGTTATTGCCAGGTTCCCAATACAACTCAAACTTCCTGCAATGCAGGTCACAAGCACGCTGCCGGAGGATACGACTCTTGCCGTCCGCTCCCCCACATCACTGAGCTGCTCATCTGCTTTTGTGACGTAATCATGCGGCGTATTCAGATTGTCTGATTTGATCCACTCGATGCCGGTACCGTAGTTTTCTGCTTTAGATCGAGGAGGTGTGTTCCCGGTCGCGACGGTGCCATAGGAGGACAATGCAACAATTGGCCAGCCCTTCGGATTAGTCACCGGGTCGCCGAACATTTCTAGAAATAAGGACTGCAATAGCTGATCTAGCTTGACGATGGCTTCGCGGCGCTTGGCGCGCAGCGCATCAGCCTTGTCCAAAATCGCTGCGATGCGGCGTTGTTCGCGCAGGGGCGGAAGCGGCAGAGCAAGGTTGAGCAAGTCTTCACGGCGAACAGATGCTTGATTGACCCATTTGTTGCACATCAGCTCAAAACGCCCCTCCTGCTGTTGTGCCGTTAGCCATCTAGCAAGGAAGCCGGGCTCAAGCTTGCTACGGTTAGTCCGGATGCGAATGAAGTGGTTGCTGTACACAAACGACTCAGGAAGGCCGCGAATGAGTGCACTTTTACCTACCAAGTTCGGGCTATTGGTTGCATTGAATAAAACATCGTCATCTGCAAGTAAAAACTTCTCAATCTTCATGGTGCTCTTGGGCACGTATCTTATTTTGTCGAAATTAAGGCGCCCATCGAGTCCAACATTATTCATTCGGATTTGCGCGACACCTTCTGGGTCAATCGCGCCGCTGGCGAATCCGGACGATGCAGACTCAATGCACTCGCTAAGACGAGCTGTAGGCCAGCTCATGACAACATCCCCTCCAACTCATCCATCCCCCGGATAATCTCCGCTTCCAGCGCCTTTAGCTCAGCCAAAATCTTCTGAGGCGCTTCGTGCTGTACCTCTTCGTACACCACTTCCTTGTAGCGATTGATCGACAGGTCGTAGTCGTTGCCGACAATTTCCGCCTTGGGCACCAGAAAGCACTGGGCGGTGCGATCCAGGCCGACGGTGGTGTTGCGATTGTGCCAGCGCTTGATGATATCCGGCAGGTTGTTGTTTTCGTGCTTGTTCGCGTCCAGTTCGTTGCGTTTGTCGTCCAGCGAGTAGCCGTCGGCCTGCATATTGTAGAACCAGACGTGATCGGTGCCGCCGGAGTTGGTTTTGGTAAATAGCAAAATGGCGGTGGACACCCCGGCATAGGGGCGGAACACGCCGGAGGGCATGGAGACGATGCCGTCGAGCTTGTGTTCTTCCACCAACATTTGCCGCAGCGCCTTGTGTGCCTTGCTGGAGCCGAACAGCACGCCGTCTGGAACCACCACGGCGGCGCGGCCACCGGCCTTGAGCAAGCGCAAGAACAGGGCGAGAAACAGCAGCTCGGTCTTTTTGGTTTTAACAATTTGCTGCAGATCCTTGGCGCAGCTTTCGTAATCCAGGCTGCCGGCAAACGGCGGGTTGGCCAGAATCAAACTGAACTGCCCTTCAACGCCGGCATGGCCTTCGCTGAGCGAATCACGGTTTTCAATCGCCGGGTTTTCCACGCCGTGCAGCAGCATGTTCATAGAGCCAACGCGCAGCATGGTGCTGTCGAAGTCGAAGCCGTGGAAGGTGTCGTGGTTGAAACGCTTGGCGCTGGCTGCATCCTGGTACAGCTCGTGGCTGTGGTGGGCGTTGAGGTATTCGGCAGCCGCCACCAGAAAACCAGCGGTACCGCAGGCCGGATCGCAAATGGTGTCCGACGGCTTGGGCGCCATCATCTCGACCATCAGCTTGATGATGTGCCGGGGCGTGCGGAACTGACCGTTTTGCCCGGCGCTGGCGATTTTGCCGAGCATGTATTCGTAGAGGTCGCCCTTGGTGTCGCGATCTTCCATGGGGATGGCATCGAGCATGTCCACCACCTTGGCTAGCAGCGCCGGGTTGGGAATGGTGAAACGCGCATCTTTCATATGCCCTGCGTAGGTGGACTCGCCATCCTCACCGCCCAGCGACTTGATGAAAGGGAATACTTTGTCGGCAATCAGCGCGTACAAACTGGCGGGATCACCCAGCGCCTTGAACGCCGCCCAACGCAAATGCGCCTGGTAGGGACTGAAAATCGGATTATCAATCGGCTGCCCGGTGCGCGCAGCCTTGCGCTCTTTAACCGTCTGCAACTCGTCGAGGCGTTTGATAAACAGCAGGTAGGTCATCTGCTCGATGACCTCCATAGGGTTGGAAATACCGCCGCTCCAGAACGCATTCCAGATCTGGTCAACTTGGGATTTGATAGCGCCTGTGATCACTGCTTATGACTGCCTGAATTGAATAATAGGTTTACTGCCCAGCGCAGCAACACTGCGTGCAATAGGCCAAGCCGGGAAAACGCCGGTCTGACAAGGTGCACGCAGTGTAACGATTAGCGGGTTAGGCTGTCAGGTACAACCGCGCGGACGACATAGAACGCCGCCGCCCGATGATGGCTTGGTAAAGTGAGCATATCCAGAAGGCTGCCACTGGCAGCCTGCTGGCATCTGCGATCAATCAAACGCAGGACCGCAACGCCGTACCAATACGCTAAGCACTCAACGGATGGCACCGTTAGACGTAACGCCTCAAACGCAGTGACAGTTCTGTGGCGACAGCGGCGACACTGGCGACAATCCACGTAATAAGTGGCGCGCAGCATGGCGACAGAAGTGGCGACTGCCGCCAAACCTCCTGTATGTCTGCGCTCCTCCGCCAAGCCCCAGCGCATAGGAAGGCTCCGCATTCCCATGCGCTGGGGCTCACATTTAAAAGACGACGAACGGCTCATCGTCTATCCAACGCCACTCACGACCAAGGCATTCCAGCACCGCTAGTTGGCCCAATCGACTGCGCGCAATCCGGTTGACCCAACCATACTCAGACGATAGAAAGAAGACTCAAAGCGCTGCCGTTGGCAGCAACCCAGGTAGCCAGAACCTTTGAGGCTACGCCACATCGTGGTGGTTCTCCCGAAGTGCGATTAGCGTCCGGCGGCTCGCACGGTCACAGCGATGTGATGGATGCCCAATCTTCCAGAATGCCCACTGCGGCAACTCATGCCCCCTCCTGGCTGCTCTGCAGCAACTTATCTGTTTGGCCATTTCTTGCGCCAACCTTTTGCCCGTCTCTTTGCCTAAAGAGACGGGCGCTTCTGACACTGCTGCAGCCTTGATCGCACGGGGCTTTGCGGCTTTCCCCTCGTGACAATCGGCGTGACAAACACCGAAGTCACCAGCAACAGCGATGCAGATGACAGTGCCGCAGCACAAGAAATGGACTGCACCTGACTGACAGTCAGGCATGCCCGGTCATCGCTTCACTGCCTTCAAATGACTCAGGATCTCGCGGCACCGGCTCCGTCAGCTAGTGCAGCCTCCACCCGCCCACCGCTATCGGTGTTCAGGAGGCCAGATCATGAGATGCCCAAGCTCCCGGTCGTAAGGAGCCGTCAGTCCCGCGTAAGTGGACAACCCTCACAGGTCGCAGGGGCCTTGATCCCTGATACCACTCAACAACCGTGGCGGGATGAGTGAGGACGAAGTCGATAATTTCAGGAGAATAGCGATGCAACTGTGCGAAGCGTTCGAGCCACCACAACCATTGCTGGAATACCAGCAGGCGCCACTGCCCTACCCGGTCGAAGCACTTGGAGAACTGTTGGGCCCTACGGTCCAACGACTGGCCGAGGTGATCGGCGTGCCCTGCGCAATGGCCGCGCAATCGGTGCTGGCTACCACTGCCTTGGTGAGCCAGGGTCATGCCAATGTCCAACTCGACGGCCGAACTTATCCGCTGTCCCTCTACCTCCTGACGGTGGCGTCCTCGGGTGATCGCAAAAGCGCAGTGGATCAACTGGCACTGAAAGCTGCGCGCGACTGGGAACGTCTGCAGTGGACCCTGTATGCGGAGAAGCTCAAAGCCTATCGCGCCGCTACCAGTATCATGGCCAAACCCAAAACCTCAAAGAAACACGCGGAGGTGGAAGGCGGTGAGTTATCCGAACCGGTACCGCCAAGACTGATCATTGCCGAGCCCACCATCGAGGCCCTGGTCAAAAGCCTGTGCCATGGCTTGCCCAGCATGGGCTTGTTCAATGATGAAGGGGGCCAGTTCCTGGGCGGCAGCACCATGAGTAAAGAGAACCTGCTCAAGGCGATCACCACCTTGTCGACACTCTGGGATGGCAGCCCGATCGACCGGGCGCGCTCCATGGCAGGGGAAAGCTTACGTGCCTATGATCGCCGCCTCAGCCTGCACCTGATGCTGCAGCCCTACCTGGCCAACCAGCTGTTCAAAGACCCGGTGATCAATGGCCAAGGCATCCTCGGTCGTTGCCTGATTAGTTGGCCCGAGCGCCTGGTCGGCCAGCGGCTCTACAAGGCGATCGACCTGAGCCGGGATGCCAAAGTCCAGTACTACCAAAAGCGGATCACCGCCCTGCTGCAACAGCCCTGGTCGCTTCACAGGGATGGCTCACTCAATCCCACCACATTGGAGCTGACTGCCCGTGCCCGTCGGGCCTGGATTGATATTCACGACACCATCGAATGTCAGTCTGGCGAGTTCGGCGAGCTGGCCGGCATCCAGCCTGTCGCGGGCAAGGCGGCGGCGAATGTACTGCGTATCGCGGGCGTGCTGGCCATGGTGGAAGAGGCCAGCTCGTTGGAGGAGGCACACATCCAGCGCGCCTCCACGCTGATGGATTACTACCTGGCTGAGATCCAGCGCTTGACCGAACAGGAGCCGGTCAATAACCGACGCGAAGAGGCGGATCGACTGCTGCGCTGGTTGGTGCAGAAAGGCTGGACCCACTTCACCATCCGCGACGTCAATCGCAACGGCCCTCGTTTTGCCCGCAAGAGCGCTGACCATACCGCCTCTTTATTGGTCGTGCTGATCACCCATCGCTGGCTGAGCAGCCGCGACGGAAAAACTTTCGAGGTCCGCCATGTTCCGCCTCAATGACGCGGTGCGCCGCTACCAAGCGCAACATCAACCGCCGCAAGAATCGCGACGTGTCGCCGCTTCTGTCGCCACCCTGTCGCCACGCCCCAGGTCAGAAACGACGCGGGTTGTCGCCACTGTCGCCGCTGTCGCCACATCCCCCACGGACCCTGCCTACATCGTTCTGCTGATTGAGCAACTGCGTGAGGAAGGGGCACTGCTGCAACATCAGGAGAACTCCCTCCTGATCCGCCCGACACACTGGCAGCAGGTAGACAGGCTAAGCCCTCACTGGAAAGCCTTGTTGCTCTTTCTGCAAACAAACGAAAACGGTGATGACGATGGCCTTGGTCGGTCGGCGTGATGGGCGCAACTTTGGCTACGGACGCCAGCTGAGCTACGCCGGCCCACAAGCGCTCAAGGATCTGTTTGCTGGCGGCCACTTTGCCACGGTCAAAGCGCATAGCGATCGCTGGCAAGCGTTCGTGCGTTGGTGTCGGTCAGGGGACGGCCCCGGTTATAACGATGCGCGTCAGATCAATCGACAGACGCTGCAAGATTACGCCGCGTACCTGCGCCAGCAGATCCAGCAAGGTGAACTCTGCATCGCGACCGCGCAGAACCGCCTGAGCAGCGTCAACCGCACCCTCGCTGCGCTGCGCGGTGATCAGGACGTGAGGATCGCCAGCCCGAGCCAGGCGTTAGGCCAGCAGCGCTCGGGCGTACGCACCCGCGCGCCGGATGGCCAAGACCGTCAGCAGGTGCAGCGAGTACTCGAGGCGCTGGGCGAACTGCAACACGTGCGGGTGGCCGCGATTGTCCTTTTGGCCCGAACAACCGGTATGCGCCTGCGCGAAGCGATCCTGGCTGACCTGCCACGACTGCAACGCGAGGCCCAGCGCCTCGGCCGCATCAATATCCAGGACGGTACCAAAGGCGGTCGTTCAGGCGCTTCAGCGCCGCGATGGGTCGTGGCCAATGCGGCGGTGAAGGCGGCGCTGCAGCTGGCTCGTCATGCGTCGCCGCCGCGCAGCCGCAACTTGCTGGCCCGAGACGAAAGCTATGCCGCATTCCTGCAACAGACCGTGCTCCCCGCCCGTGAAACGTTGCATGAAAACGGGCTGAAGGGTTTTCATGAACTGCGAGCGGCTTACGCCTGCGAACGTTACGAGCAGCTCACTGGCCACGCCGCACCGATCAATGGTGGCCACTGCTATCGCATTGACCGCGACCTTGATCATCAGGCGCGGCAACAGATCAGCCTTGAGCTCGGGCATAACCGGATCGATGTGATGTCGGCCTACATTGGAGGTCGAGCGTGACCAAACCCTTCGATATGGCGCTGTTCCTGAGCGGTGTGCTAACCGGCTCGAATGCCACCCAGCAACGACACCTACGGCAAGCCCGAATGATGCAAGCGGCCATTCAAAAGCGCTGGCAACGCGACAATCCCTGGACCTGGCAGCTCAAGCATGTGCGCTGGTTTTTCACTCAGCACCTGAAAGACCACTCAGACTCAACCCGATATTACTATCGACTCACTGCTCTACTGATCTGGAAGCGGATGGGGAAAGCTTAAGGAATCAAAGGCGAGTCGAACATGGACGTCTATGACTTTGCCAATAGTGAATTCAGCCGCTGAGTCAGATCAGGGCCTAATAAAGCAGGCAACGTCCTGCATGTAATAGTTGAGTGCTTCACGTGTAGCTGCCTCATTCCGCTCATTACCAAAAGCGACTCGTAGCACCTGAGCAAACCTATCTTGTCTGGTAGTAGTGGCATGACCTCGCCCAATTTTATTGGTGACATGAGCATGGCCATACAGCGATATCGCCTTGAGCAGGAGCGACTCTAAACACTCTACTCGCTGAAACAATGAGGGGAGCGCGAGCGTACATTCAGATGCAAGCAGCGATTTTAGAGAACGCTTGTCACCCGTAGTGAGTGTGTATTGCTGATGATTGCGGTGCAGGCTATCAGCGTGCATGAACAGCTCAAGCTCTCCGTCGTCCACGCCGTCAATACGCGTTAACGCCTCAAGAAGATCAATGTTCTCATCTGAAGCGCCGAGCCTCTGACAAGAGCTCACCAATCCGGCAAGACGATCAAACGCCGCATGGTTTCCCAGACGTTTGTCGTAGCATTTCTGAGGATCGTTCAGATATAGGGAATACGGTGCAGCGCCAACGACAAAACACTCATTGAGCCCGCACTGAAATACGGATAGCGCCTCGTCAACGAGGTCACACTGAGCAAGCATGATAAGAATGTCGTTGTCGGCGAGCAGAATCATTTATGCGATAAGATTCCGCAGCAAGTGCTCAGCATCGGGTGCAAGGCCTGGGGAAAGATTGTGAAAAACCTTCCCAGTAATCACCGACTGATCCTCAACTCCGGCACCGAGGATATTCGCCGCACCGACGTAAAGCCCATAATACTTTTTGTCGTTATGGGCGCAGCTCATGACCAAATGGCTAGGGTCAATTTTCCGCTGCTCACCAGTTCTTCGCGCAAGATCAGCCAAAGGCTGGGCTTTCATCTTTTGCCGCAGCGTCAGGCTACTATCGGGATTGCCAGTTAACAATTCCAAAGCGAAACGGTCCGCAGCCGTCTCGTCAGCAGATTTCGATCGAGTAGCCTGATCCTCGAAATCGTCATCTACGATAGCGCTATTTTCACTCAAATGGCCTAATGCGATATGCCCCAGCTCATGTGCCAAGTGAAAAAGCAGGAAACCATTTTTCCGCACGTTTGACAGGACGATTGAAGGCCGGCCATTAACAGATATGGCAATACCGTCCATTTTTTTCTTAGCCAGCAATGGCGATGCCAGATGCAGCACAGGTATTCCATGCAACCAGCATGCATCAATGATCTCAGACAAGCCGACCCACTTAGCACCAGTACTCAGAATATATTCTCTGATGGCAGAAGCGCTTGCTGGAGGCGCTTGATATTCCCGATCCAGGGCGGATATCGCGATCCGCGACGCGCTTCGGGCCAAAGCAACAGCTAGCGACACGTCGTCTTCTGAGGTTTTAGCCGAAAGCTTAAATCGCTTCTCGCCGGGAACATCAAATTCGACGCGCGGAGGGCTCTCGCTGAACGCGCGAATCTGCAAGCTAAGGGCCTTCGCAAGATAGATTTTTGCACGCTGAGCACCACCGGGGGAGGCTTCGAGTTCCTCGGACCACCACTCGGGAAGGATCCTCGCAATCTTCTGCTTCGATAGCCCATGGGCGCTTAAGGCGGAGTAGAGACTCTGAATATTGGTCATGGTCCCTCCTCCTATGAGCGGACTACTGGCGGGATAAATCGGTACCTAGGTTAGACGGAAAAAGCCAACGGAAGTCACCGATACTCGACGGAATGGTAGCATTTTTTGCAGTTATCCACAGGGGTACCAGCCAATTCGATAGCAAAAAGATACGTACCTTAACGGACCAAGTCCCCCGTCTAGTGCGTGCTGAGTGTTATCAAGGATGCCGAATCGACACCCTGCTGGGGCGAACCTGGCCCACCGCCAATCAGCAGAATCCAAACCCGGCCGTCGTCCGAGGGGAGTCTGATAGGGTGAGCGAAATGGCAGCAGGGAAGTCTGGTAGGCACTGGCATTTGCAGCCTGTTGCCACCGGCAACTATAGGCAGTTCACTGCCAATCATGGTTACGAAGCGTGCTGGCTAACTCCGATGCAATAGGCGGTCAGATCGAATGCAAACGGGTAGTCAAGTGGCGTGCAATTCCGCACGGTATTCCAATTGGTATTCCAACCAAAAAACAAAAACTTATATTAATGTTACAAATCAATAACTTACTTAGCAAATTCAAATTACCCCGGCCCACCAAATCCGAAAAAAAAGACGCCCTCGGGCGTCTTTTTTTGTGCCTGATGATCGTCACCCTGGCTAGGCGCTTCACACAGGCATGTAGAAGTACGTCAACGGCACCAATCGCTTGGTTTCCGGATCGGTAGCTGGGTAATGCTCTATCAGCGTTCGGGCCAGTTCGTCCAGTGTCTACATCGTCAGATGCACGTTCGCGCGCTCCCCTCGGCGTTTTTCAAGGTAGTTGTCGCGTCAACCATCCAGCTATGCGGCTTGCATCTCGTGCTGTTGATCTCGGTCAGGGTTAAACAGCACCGTACCAATTGGCTCCCAGCCTGATTCAATCGGCACGCATGAATGGGCATAATCCGTATGCCTATCTCAAAGATGTGCTGACGCGGCTGCCGACACAGCGGGCCAGTGAGATCGGGCAGTTGCTGCCGCATCAGTGGGTGCCAGTCTGACTGACGCAAGGTGAGTTGGGCGGACGCTCACGGTCATTGACCTATGACGGCTCAAAGCCTAGAAACCTGAGCCGCCACACTGAACATCAGGACGCTGCTTTGATGGCGTTGAGTAGCTGCTCGCGCAAGCCACGCCCTTGCTCATCCATCTTCTGCGCCATGAGATACACGCCCTTACCGCCCGATTTTTTAGCCCAAAGCTCACCGATCAGGCGCTTCTCTTTGCTATTGTCGTTGCTCACACGGTCACCGCCCTTGTACTCGATCACGAAGAGGCGTCCATCCTTCAAGCGCGCCACGAAATCAGGGTAGGTTCGCTGAGTCGCGGTAGGCATCCAGAACTGTGTAGCGTGAACGAGGTTCCGTACCCAGGTATCGACTTCATCCAACAGCTCAATTGCCTGAGCACAGAGGTATTCCTCCGCGTCCTCGCCCTTCGACGTTTTCCATGGCAGCATGCCGGGGAATGGGTAGTAGTGCTTCTTGAACTTGAATGACCCAGCGTAGTACGAGGTAGCCGGGTACAGCGCCATGTCTGCCGGATAGGTAAACGCATGGTCCGGTTCTGACGAAGTGACCAGCTCCAAATCGTCATGGAACAGAGCTTGCTGGAACCCCTTGTCATAGGCGTTTTTCTTCGCCAGCAGCAACTGCTCACCTAGCTTCCTGCGAAGAATGAACTGACCTTTCAGGAGCTGCGACAGCGAGAAGCCGCGATCCTCCAACAGTCCAATAATGGCTCGGCGCAACCATTCGCGAAGCACTGGCTGTTTGATTGATGGCTCACGGATTTCCTGATCCAACCAGCCAATCAGGTCCGATACAGAGCGGTCCTGCGCGAACCCGGGAAGGTAGGTCTGAACATCGTCCTTCACGTTCTGGAACTGTACGGTCTTCTCATCCAAATACACCTCGAACGTCATGCTTGATTCGTCGAAGCGGAAGGACGACAGGTCAGGTGGTGACGCCAGTAGATCCCAGCTAAACGTTGCTGAAACAGCGCCACGGTCAACAAGCTCAAGCTCACCCTGCTCCACCGAATAAAGCCGGGGAACCTGTAATACCACGCCCCTTTCACTTGGAGCTTTCGCAGCCACGGTAGCTTGTTGATGCCGCTCTACCTCAGCAGCGACCGCCGCTTTCTTCTCTTTGCCCGTTACGGTTGAAACGATAGCTTCGACGGTCAGTAGGTCGAGTTCGTCTTTCAACTCAACGACACCGCCGATTCCATCAGCATCCAGCACAAACTGAACCCGCTCATGGTCACGCTCCGGAATCTTCGAAAAGTCAGGAGCTTTCGCTACGAAGACCCGAGATACAGGAAGCTCAGGAGTACCAATCTGACCACCCTGCAGTGCCAGCTCAGGAGTCTTCTCCTTGCGGATGGCGGCAGCAGCTTCCATCGGGTTAAAGCCGATGTTGATGAGTGACTGTGTAAGCTCACCTGCAGCCCGTCCAAACGTATCTGTGGTGACGTGAGCATACGCTTTGCTCATGGCGTCCTGACGCCGAGGAACGGCATACGGCATGCGCAAAACACGACCAAGAAGCTGCTGAATATCCTTGTCAGATTTGACCTGCGCTACCGAGCATAAGACATAGGCAAATGAGCAGTCCCAACCTTCTTTCAGAGCCTGCTTGGTGATGATGACTTCAATAGGACAGTCATTGGCAAAGAGGTCGATTCCGTCAATTTCCCGCGTGGTGCCCGTCGCGATAGCAATCGCTTTTTCGTCCACACCGTCAGTGTTGATGAGGTGCCGTTTCACTTCTTCAACAGTGGCTTCGCTCTTGGCATTTTCAGCCTGAATTAGCAGGATTGGACGAATGTACTCAGGTTCATCCAGCGCGGCTTTGGCGAGGCTTTTTCGCCGTGCTACGGCACTGCTGACCGCAACCTGCCATTCCCCGTTGTGCTCCTTGAGGATTACAGGGAATTTGATCATGTTCTCTGCCTTCAACTCGAATGCAGAGACGCTGACCAGTACGTTCGAACTGGACACATCAGGAGTGGCTGTAAGCTCCACCACTGCCTTTGGACCAAGACGCTCGTAGACAGTGTATGAAAGCGGCGTTGTAGCGTTATGTGCTTCGTCCATGATAACCAGCGGACCATGAAGCTTGAGAAGGTTTGCAAATGACGCGACCGCTTTCCCGTCTTTTCCTTCATCAAGGTGTTCGAGCTGACTCGCAGCACCTGTGAAATGCCCCTCAAGGTCTTCATGATGCTCGTAGACCTTTCGACCTTCTTCTTTATCGACACGCAGTGCTGCAACAGTGGAGATAACCACACAAACCTTAGTGACCAGATCTGCCGGACGAATCCGCGTGAACTCCGCTACGTCGAACACTGCAACCTGACCGCCAAAGGCGTCATCAAGCTCTTGGCGATACGGGTGACGATGGTCACGAAACGCTTCTATAGTTTGGGTCTTGATCTGAGTCGTTGGGACCATCCACAGAACGACAGGGTACTGACGTTCGAGGTAGGACGAACCACAGAGTTGGATGATGTGGGCACCCATCACCGTCTTGCCACCACCCGTAGGGATGCGGAGACAAACATAAGGGATTTCAGGCAAACCCGGCATCAGCTTGTAGTCGCTGACAAGCCCGTCATCAACGGTTTGCTCAAACGCCTTTGATGGTCCTTCCAGACGAGCCACGTCGAGGAATTTCTCAAGGCTCGACAATGCGCGGTTTTGGTAAAGCTTTAGCGTCAGAGCCATGATCAACGAGCCTTAATGTCGTATGGGGTTTGCCGGAAGGTGATTTTCGATTCCAGAAGAAGCTCAGATGACATTGCGCACGCCTCTCCGTAAATCACCATAGGACCATCACTCTTCGGCAACGCTTTGAGAATCCGCTTGGTCAAGACGTTGCCGCCAGCCGCAGTCAAATCACCGAGAATGCCGTTGAATAGGAGGTAGTAAGACGTACCGTGATGCTCACCAAGGAAAGGGGATTTTTCGACGGATGACGACCGAGCGGTGCCGGTTTCAGCGAACCATACATGAGCCGCCAATTGCTCGAAGGAAATACCTTCTCTGATGTGACCGGAGTCATCGAAGACAGGAACTCCAAGCTTGTAATAGCGATAACCGCCGCCTCCAATCCATCCCATAGCTTCAGAAATACCGCCTTGCTCCCCGTCAACGACCTTCTGGAGTCGTGGACCGCAGAAAAGCCGAGCGTTCGCAGACATTTCAATGCCTATCCAATTACGCTTCATCTTGTGCGCCACGGCAGCAGTTGTGCCAGAGCCTAGAAAGCTGTCGAGTACCAGATCACCGGGTTTACTCGCCACTTCCAAAACTTGCCTCAGCAGGCGTTCAGGCTTCGGAGTGTCGAAGGCTTCCACATCCTGAAACAGAGCCAAGATTTCCTTTTTGGCTTCCTCGGTAGTACCGGCATCCGCAGCATGCCAAAGGGTCATGGGCACCAGCCCCTCATCCTCCCATGGGAAACGCTTGATACGAGGTTTACCTTTCCCATCCTTGGGGAAATAGACACGGTTTTCTTCGCGGTATCGATTGAACACAGATTCCACCGCGCCCCAGCACCGACCTTTCGGCGGCAGATGCACATCGCCTGAATCGCTGGTAATTGGGTACATCTGATTAGGTCGGAATCCCTGCGCGGAAAAAGGGATAGATCGCCAAGGTCCTCGAGGATCTTGGTCGGCATTCCCGTAGCCTTTATCGTTGGACGGAAGCAGATTCCGGTACTTCTTCCACTTGGACGCTTCCATTTTTGCGTACACAAGCATCGTGTCATGAGACGAGCCGACAGCCGCCCGGTTTTCGCGTGATGTGCGCTTTTGCCAAATGATTTCAGCGATGAAATTCTTCCGACCGAAAATCTCGTCGCAGATGACTTTCAGGTAGTGAGCTTCGTTGTCGTCGATGGTTATCCAGATCGAGCCTTCCTGACTCATCAGCTCCCGCAGAAGCTCCAGCCGGGGGTAAATCATCGACAACCACTTCGAATGCTCTAGGTTGTCGTCATACCGTTCGAACGCTGATTTCGTGTTGTACGGAGGGTCGATGAAAATGCATTTCACCTGACCAGCGTAGTACGGCAGCAGGGCTTTCAAGGCGTCAAGGTTGTCGCCCTCAATGAGCATGTTCGGAGAGTCCGGCTCTCCATGAGACAGTTCAGCAACCGGCTCAAGCAGACGGTAAGGCGCAAGGGCAGCCCGCGTCAGGTCGGCATCACGGTTGAACCAAGACAGTAGAGGCATTCGGAGAGGTTCCAAGAGACGGCAAATCAATCCTCTACTTTACCTGCTTTGAAGGTCCGCTATCCATCGCACCATCGGCTCAAGGAGACCGGATCAGCTCGCCTAAATGGGTGTCCGGGGTTAGTAAACCACTACATTCATGGAGCGCTTACGATTCTTTTATTTTTCATCGGCATAGCCGTAAAATTCAACTCCCCCGGCACGCCGACTCAACGAGTCAAACTCCACTAACGGGAAAAATCGTCACGGACCTCAAGTGCAAAGCGCGCGTCTCTCGGGACCAAGTTGGGACTAAGTCGGGACCAAGTCACCATCAGAGCGCCCAAGGGTCCGCCTCCTCATCTCACTCAGCAACCAATCTCACCGCCCCACCCGGTAACGGCCTACAAAGCAACACCCCCACCACCACCGCAAACCC
>NZ_JACAFQ010000053.1 GCF_015354575.1 Pseudomonas sp. UFMG81 | reverse complement strand
AGTGGGGGGAGGAGGGGTTGGGTGAATTTGTAGAAACCAAGGCAATTCAGTTTTAGACCCCCAATACCTACATGACTCAAGCCATGCGCCAAGGCGGACAGTGGAGAGCTCACAGGNATAATTGGCCCGAAACAAATGTGGGAGCTGGCTTGCCAGCGATGCGCCGCGCGGGCGGCGCTCGATCTTGAGGGCGCTGCACATCTGTCGCCAGGCACCTGGTGGCCTACATGCGATCCCAAGACAGGCGCTTGGGCATCACACTGTTGGGCTTGTGAAATCAAGATTCGGTAATGGCCACCAGGTGCATGGCGGGATATTAGATGAGGGCCACTATGTGCCTGCCGGTGCTTTTGCAGCGCCTATGAGATCGAGCGCCGCCCGCGCGGCGCATCGCCGGCAAGCCGGCTCCCACATTTGTTTCGGGCCAATTATGCCTGTGAGGTCTCCACTGTCCGCCTTGTTGGCCTGGCGTGATTTCTCGGTGGGCTTCGAGGTTTGCCGCTACACAACCTGCTCCTGCGACGTATCAAACGCCACAAACAACTGATCCGCCGTAATCGTCCCCAGATCCAGCCGCATGTTCTGCTCAAGCATGGCAAACAACCGGGTGAACACCTCGAACACCTTGCAGTGATCCTCCATCCCGGCAAACGGGTTGTCGATCTTCTCGGCGATCAGCGAGCTTTCCTGCACCGCGTCATACACCTCGCGCAGGGTGATCTGCTGTGGCGGGCGGGCCAGGGTCACGCCGCCCTGGGCGCCGCGGTACGAGGTGAGGATATCGGCCTTGACCATCTGCGACACCAGCCCGCGTACGCGGGTGGGGTGCACCTTCACCCACTTGGCGATGGTCTCGGTGCGCAGCTTCTGCGGGGCATTGGCCGCCACGAACGAGAGGATGTACGAAGCCGTGATAAGGCGGGTCGACTGGCTCATGGAGGTAGTGGCTCCCTGCGAAAACGCTGATGGTACACGATGAAAAAGCCCTGCATGGGCCCTGCGGAAAACAGCTTGTCGTGCTGCTAATGTATTTGTTACGGTAACAATTACAAATAATACACAGCTTCTACGCACTCCGCTTTGACCGAACAACAATTCCTTACGGTTCAACAGGGGCACATGCATGAGCGATAACAACAAGAACAGTCCTCAGGCCATCCTCGACGGCGGCTTGCCGCGCCGGGACTTCCTGAAATACAGCGCCGCCGCCGCGGCCATCGCCGGGGCGTTTTCCCTCGGCCTGCCACTGAACGGCCATGCCGCCGAGGCCACGCCAAAACCCGGTGGCACCCTGCGCCTGGGCCTGGCGGGGGGCAGCACCACCGACTCGAAAGACCCGGGTTCCTGGGTCGACACCTTCACCTTCATCGGCTTCTCGGCGGTGTACAACACCCTCACCGAAATCGCCGTGGACGGCACCGCCATCCCTGAGCTGGCCGAGCGCTGGGTCTCGAGCCCGGACGCGAAAACCTGGACCTTCACCCTGCGCCAGGGCGTGACCTTTCACAACGGCAAGACCCTCACCGCCGACGATGTGGTCGCCTCGATCCAGCACCACCTGGGCGAAAAATCCACCTCCGCCGCCAAGACCGTCCTGGGCGATGTCGCCCAGGTGCACGCCAGCGCCCCCGACACCGTGGTATTCGAGCTGCATTCAGGCAACGCCGACTTCGCCTACGTGGTCGCCGACTACCACCTGGTGATCATGCCCGCCAAGGACGGCCTGGCCGACTGGCAGGCCGGTATCGGCACCGGTGGCTACCGCATCAAGGGCTTCGAACCGGGCGTACGCATGGACCTTGAGCGCAGCCCGGACTACTGGAAGCCGGGCAGGGCGCACTTCGCCAGCGCCGAGCTGCTGGCCATCGCCGACGGCGCCGCGCGGGTCAACGCGCTGGTCACCGGCAAGGTCGATGTGATCAACAAGGTTGACCTCAAGACCGTGGCGCTGCTCAAGCGCAACCCGAAGCTGGTGATCGAGGAAACCAAGGGCGCCCAGCACTACACCTTCCCGATGCTCACCGACAGCGCGCAGTTCAAGGACAACAACGTGCGCCTGGCGCTCAAGCATGCGGTCGACCGCCAGGACTTGCTGGCCTCGGTGCTGTATGGCTACGGCCAGGTCGGCAATGACCACCCGCTGCAACCGGCCAACCGCTTCATCAACCCGGCCCTGGAGCAGCGCGCCTACGACCCGGACAAGGCGCGCTTCTACCTGCGCCAGGCCGGCATGGACAGCCTCAAGGTGCGCCTGCAAGCCTCCGACGCCGCCTACAGCGGCGCGGTGGACGCCTCGGTGCTGTTCAAGGAGCAGGCGCGCCAGGCCGGGATCGACATCGACGTGGTGCGCGAACCGGCCGATGGCTTCTTCTCCAACGTCTGGATGAAACAACCCTTCACCACCTCGTTCTGGTACTCCAGCCTCACCGCCGACCGCATGTTCAGCATCGGCTACGCCAAGGGCGCGGCCTGGAACGAGACCCACTGGGACAACCCGCGCTTCAACCAACTGCTCAACGCCGCCCGCGGCGAGATGAACGAGACGCTGCGCCGCGAGATGTACAACGAGATGCAGGCGCTGTGCCGCGATGACGGCGGGGCCATCGTGCCGCTGTTCGCCAGCTCCGTGGCTGCGCGCTCCACCCGGGTGGTGCATGGCGGGCAGACCGCACCCTACGGCGAACTCGACGGCCTGCGGGTGATCGAGCGTTGGTGGCAGGCCTGAACTTCGCGTGCGTTGAAGGAGTGCAATGGTGAATACCCTTGGCAAGCTACTGCTGCAGCGCCTGGCGCTGGGCCTGTTGTCGTTGTTCGCAGTGTCGGTGGTGATCTTCCTGGCCGTCGGCATGCTCCCGGGCGATATCGCCCAGGCCATGCTCGGCCAGTCGGCCACCCCAGAAACCGTGGCGGCGTTCCGCGCCCAACTGGGGCTGGACCTGTCGCCCGTGCAGCGCTTCGTGCAGTGGGCCTGGCGCCTGCTGCACGGCGATCTGGGCGTGTCCCTGGCCAACCAGCGGCCGATCGTCGAGCTGGTGGGCGCACGGCTGGGCAATACCTTCAGCCTGGCCCTGCTGGCGGCGCTGTTCTCGGTGCCGACCGCGTTGCTGCTGGGCATGTTCGCAGCGCTGTACCGCAACAGCTGGTTCGACCGGCTGCTCAACACCAGCGCGCTGAGCGCGGTGTCGTTCCCCGAGTTCTTCGTCGCCTACATCCTGATCCTGGTGTTCGCGGTCAAGCTCGAATGGCTGCCGGGCATCTCCAGCCTGGCACCAGGGGCGTCGCTGGGTGAGGTGCTGGAGGTCTCGCTGCTGCCGGTGGCGACCCTGAGCCTGGTGGTGATCGCGCAGATGATGCGCATGACCCGCGCCTCGCTGATCAACCTGCTGGCCAGCCCGTACATCGAGATGGCCCGGCTCAAGGGCGTGTCGCCTGCGCGGATCATCTTCCGGCACGCCTTGCCCAACGCCCTGGCGCCGATCGTCAACGTGGTGGCGCTGAACCTGGCGTACCTGGTGGTGGGCGTGGTGGTGGTGGAAGTGGTGTTCGTCTACCCGGGCCTGGGCCAGTTGCTGGTGGACTCGGTGGCCAAGCGCGACATCCCGGTGGTGCAGGCCTGCAGCCTGATCTTCGCCGGCACCTACATCCTGCTCAATACCGGCGCCGACGTGCTGTCGATTGCCAGCAACCCACGCCTGATGCACCCGAAGGGGTAGACCATGAGCCTGATCACACCTTTGCTGCGCGCGCCCCTGAGCGCCAAGTTCGGCCTGCTGGTGATCGTCGCCTACCTGGTGGTGGCGCTGTTCGCGCCGCTGCTGGCGCCCTACGGCGAAACCCAGGTGGTGGGCGAGGGCTTCGCGCCCTGGGGCCCGGAGTTCCTGCTGGGTACCGACAACCTCGGCCGCGACATGTTCAGCCGCCTGCTGTACGGCGCCCGCAACACCTTGGGTATCGCCTTCCTGACCACCACCCTGGCGTTCTTGCTGGGCGGCCTGTGTGGGCTGGTGGCGGCGATCAAGGGCGGCTGGATCGACCAGGGGCTGTCACGGGTGGTGGACATCCTGATGGCCATCCCGCAACTGATCTTCGCCTTGCTGATCCTCAGCGTGGTCGGCACCACGGCGACCTCGCTGGTGCTGGTGATCGCGCTGCTCGATGCCACCCGGGTGTTCCGCCTGGCGCGGGCGGTGGCGATGAACGTGGTGGTGCAGGACTTCGTCGAGGCCGCGCGGCTGCGCGGGGAGGGGCTGTGGTGGCTGGTCAGCCGGGAAGTGCTGCCCAACGCCGCCGCGCCCTTGATCGCCGAGTTCGGCCTGCGCTTCTGCTTCGTTTTCCTGTTCATCAGCGCCCTGTCGTTCCTGGGGTTGGGTATCCAGCCGCCGACCGCCGACTGGGGCAGCATGGTGCGCGACAACGCGGTGCTGATCACCTTCGGTGACGTCAGCCCGCTGCTGCCGGCCCTGGCGGTGGCGTTGATCACGGTGAGCGTGAACTTCGTCGTCGATTGGGTGCTGCACCTGTCCAGTGGCCTGAAGGAGTGCTGAACATGAGCCAAGACACCTTGTTGACGATCCGCGACCTGCGTATCGAAGGCCACTACGAGAATGCCTGGCACCCGCTGATCAAGGGCATCGACCTGACGCTCAAGCGCGGTGAAGTGCTGGGCCTGATCGGTGAGTCCGGCGCTGGCAAGTCCACCCTGGGCCTGGCCGCCATGGGCTATGTGCGCGACGGTTGCCGGATCACCGGCGGCAGCGTGTGCTTCGGTGGCATCGAGTTGCTCAAGGCCAGCCCCGAAACACTGCGCAAGCTGCGCGGCCTGCGCATCGCCTACGTGGCGCAGAGCGCGGCGGCTTCGTTCAACCCGGCGCACCGGTTGATCGACCAGCATGTGGAAACCGCAGTGATCAATGGCGGCATCGACCGTGCCCAGGCCGAGGCCGAGGCGGTCGAGTTGTACCGCATCCTGCGCCTGCCAGACCCCGAGCACATTGGCCAGCGCTACCCGCACCAGCTGTCCGGTGGCCAGTTGCAGCGGGTGATGACGGCGATGGCCATGGCCTGCCACCCAGACTTGATCATCTTCGACGAGCCGACCACGGCGCTGGACGTCACCACCCAGATCGAGGTGCTGGCGGCGATCCGCGATGCAGTGAAGACCTTTGGCAGCGCCGCGCTGTACATCAGCCACGACCTGGCGGTAGTGGCACAGATGGCCGACCGGATCATGGTGCTGCGCCATGGCAGCCTGGTAGAGGAGGCGCAGACCCGCACCATGCTCAGCGCACCGCAGCAGGCCTACACCCAGTCGCTGTGGGCGGTGCGCAATTTCCACACCTCGGCCAAGGCTTGCCCGCAGGATGAACAGCCGTTGCTGGAAGTGCGCAAGGTCGACGCCAGCTACGGCCAGCAGCCGGTGCTGCACGACGTCTCGCTCAAGCTGTATCGCGGCCAGACCTTGGCGGTGATCGGCGAGTCGGGCAGCGGCAAGAGCACCACGGCACGGTTGATCAGCGGCCTGCTGCAACCGAGCGCGGGCCAGGTGCTGTACGAGGGCGAGGCGCTGCCGGCGGACTATCGCCAACGCAGCAAGGAGCAGCTGCGGCGCATCCAGATGATCTACCAGATCCCCGACACCGCGCTCAACCCACGCCAGCGCATTGCCGACATCATTGGCCGGCCGCTGAATTTTTACTTGGGTTTGAAGGGTAAGGCACTGCGCGAACGGGTCGCCGAACTGTTGCGCATGATCGACCTGGAGCCGGCCAAGTACATGGACCGCCTGCCACGCGAACTGTCCGGCGGGCAGAAGCAGCGGATCTGCATCGCCCGCGCCCTGGCGGCCGAGCCACAGCTGATCATCTGCGACGAAGTGACCTCGGCCCTCGACCAGCTGGTGGCCGAGGGTGTGCTGAAACTGCTCGACCACATCCAGCGCGAGCTGGGCGTGGCCTACCTGTTCATCACCCACGACGTCGCCACCGTGCGCGCCATCGCCGACGAGGTGCTGGTGATGCAGCGGGGCAGGGTGGTCGACCACGGCAGCCGCGAGGCGATCTTCCGGCCGCCGTACCGCGACTACACCGGCTTGCTGTTCTCCTGCGAGCCGGAGATGGACCCCGACTGGCTCGACCGTTTGCTGGCGGCCCGTAAAACCGAATCTCCCCTGGAAACCGTTTAAGGAACCCCCATGAAAGTACTGATCGTTCACGCCCATCCCGAGCCGCAATCCTTCACCGCCGCGCTGCGTGACCAGGCGGCCGAGACCTTCCGTGCCCAGGGCCATGAGGTGCAGGTGAGCGACCTGTACGCAATGGGCTGGAACCCGGTGGCCAGCGCCGAAGACTTCAGCCATCGGGAGAACCCGGAGTACCTGGTGTATGCGCTGGAGCAACGGCTGGGGGTGAAGAGCGGGTCCATTGCGCCGGATATCCAGCAGGAGCTGGACAAGCTGCTGTGGGCCGATTTGCTGGTGCTGAACTTCCCGATTTTCTGGTTCTCGGCGCCGGCCATGCTCAAGGGCTGGATCGACCGGGTGCTGGTGTCGGGGGTGTGCTACGGCGGCAAGCGCTTCTATGACCAGGGCGGGCTGGCGGGCAAGCGGGCGCTGGTGACCGTGACCCTGGGCGGGCGTGAGCACATGTTTGGCGAAGGGGCGATCCATGGGCCGCTGGAAGACATGTTGCGGCCGATCCTGCGCGGTACCTTGGCGTATGTCGGCTTCGAGGTGCTGGAGCCGTTCGTGGCGTGGCATGTGCCGTATATCAGCGATGAAGCGCGCAAGGATTTCCTGCGCAGTTACCAGCAGCGCCTGGAGCATCTCTCGGATGATCTGCCGATGGCCTTCCCGCGGCTCGAGCAATTTGATGAGGCGCTGTATCCACTGGCGCAGCAATAGCCGCGCGCACCGAGAAATCGCGCCATGCCAACAGGGCAGGCGCTGCCTATCTCACAGGCAAAACTGGCCCGAAACAAACTGTGGGAGCTGGCTTGCCAGCGATGCGCCGCGCGGGCGGCGCTCGATCTTGAGGGCGCTGCAAGGCTGCCGTCATGCACCTGGTGGCCCTCATGCGATCTCAAGACAGGCTGTTGGGCGTCACACTGTTGACACTGCTGTATCAGGATTCGGTAATGGCTCCCAGGTGCATGGCGGAGTATTGGGTAATGGCCACCAGGTGCTCGCGGGTGTTTTTGCTGCGCCTATGAAATCGAGCGCCGCCCGCGCGGCGCATCGCTGGCAAGCCAGCTCCCACATCTGTTTCGGGCCAGTTACTCCTGGGCCATCTCCACTGTCCGCCCTGTTGGCCCGACACAAAATCCCATCGCCCCCACCCATTCGGGGTATGGCCCCCATCCTCCAACCCCCCGATAGTTACCCCATCCGCTCACCCGAGCCGATCCTGATCACATGATGGAGTTGCTATGCGCAAGGCATTCAAGGTGATTTCCAGTCTGTTGCTGTGCTGCACCGCCACCGCCACCCTGGCGACCGAGGCAGACACCGGCAATACACTCAGGTTGTACAACTGGACCGACTACATCGGCGAAAACACCCTCGCCGATTTCGAAAAACAAACCGGCATCAAGGTCATCTACGACACCTTCGACGGCTACGAAACGGTACAGACCAAGCTGCTCACCGGCCGCTCCGGCTACGACCTGGTGATGCTCAACGCCTCCCTGGTGCCGCCGCTGATCAAGGCCAAGGTGTTCCAGCCGCTGGACAAGAGCAAGCTGCCCAGCTGGGCCAACCTCGACCCGCACGTGGTGCAGAGCATGCAAGCCTACGACCCCGGCATGGTCTATTCGGCGCCCTACACCTGGGGCAGCTCGGGCATCACCTACAACGTCGACAAGATCAAACAACGCATGCCCGACGCGCCCATTGGCTCGCTGGCCATGCTGTTCGACCCCAAGATCGTCTCGCGCTTCGCCGACTGCGGCGTGACCCTGATGGACGCCCCCAGCGAGGTCATCCCGCTGGCCCTCAAGTACCTGGGCAAGGACCCGAAAAGCGCCACCCCCGGCGACCTCAAGGCCGCCCAGGACCTGCTGCTGGGCATCCGCCCGTTCATCAAGAAATTCGACTCGGTGAACTACCTCACCAGCCTGCCCAACGGCGATGTGTGCATGGCCCTGACCTGGTCCGGCGACTACGCCACCGCCCAGGCCCGCGCCGTCGAGGCGAAGAAAGACATCAACCTGGCGTTCTTCATCCCCAAGGAGGGCTCGCTGATCTGGTTCGACAGCCTCTACCTGCCCAACGACGCGCCCCACGCCGCCAACGCCCATCGCTTCATCGAATACCTGCTGCAGCCCAAGACCATGGCCGAGGTGACCAACTACATCCACTACGCCAACAGCAACGCCGCCGCCACGCCGCTGGTGCAGGCCGATATCCGCAACGACCCGGCGATCTACCCGGACGCGCAGACCCGTGAGCGCCTGTTCACCCAGAAAGCCCAGGACCCGCAGGCCATGCGCGCCATCACCCGGGTCTGGAGCACGGTCAAGACCGGCATCTGACACCTTTCACCGTATCGCTTCGACAAGGAATCGCTCATGGCTACCCCCATTCGCAAGCTGGCCGACGCCTCGCCCAACGACCGCCTGGTGCAGGCCGACAAGGCCCACTACATGCACGGTTACCATGTGTTCGACGAGCACGCCGAGCAGGGCGCGCTGAACATCCAGGCCGGCGAAGGCGCCTACATCCAGGACACCGAGGGTAACCGCTTCCTCGATGCCGTCGGCGGCATGTGGTGCACCAACATCGGCCTGGGCCGCGAGGAAATGGCCCTGGCCATCGCCGACCAGGTGCGCCAGCTGGCCTACTCCAACCCGTTCTCCGACATGGCCAACCCCAAGGCCATCGAACTGTGCGAGAAGCTCGCCAGCCTGGCGCCCGGCGACCTCAACCATGTGTTCCTCACCACCGGCGGTTCCACCGCAGTGGACACTGCCTACCGGCTGATCCAGTACTACCAGAACTGCCGTGGCAAGCCGCACAAGAAGCATGTGATCGCCCGCTACAACGCCTACCACGGCTCCACCTGCCTGACCATGTCGATCGGCAACAAGGCCGCCGACCGGGTGCCGGAGTTCGACTACGCCCACGAGCTGATCCACCACGTGTCCAACCCGAACTTCTACCGGGCGGCGGACGACATGGACGAGGCCGAGTTCCTCGACTTCCTGGTGGCCGAGTTCGAGGACAAGATCCTCTCCCTGGGCGCCGACAACGTCGCGGCCTTCTTTGCCGAGCCGATCATGGGTTCGGGCGGGGTGATCATCCCGCCCGAGGGCTATTTCCAGCGCATGTGGCAGGTGTGCCAGACCTACGACATCCTGTTCGTCGCTGATGAAGTGGTGACCTCGTTCGGCCGCCTGGGTACCTTCTTCGCCTCCGAGGCCTTGTTCGGCGTCACGCCCGACATCATCACCACGGCCAAGGGGCTGACTTCGGCCTACCTGCCACTAGGCGCGTGCATCTTCTCCGCGCGTATCTGGGCCGTGATCGCCGAGCCCGGCAAAGGCCGCTGCTTCACCCACGGCTTCACCTACAGCGGGCACCCGGTATGCTGCGTGGCGGCGCTGAAGAACATCGAGATCATCGAGCGGGAAAACCTGCTGGCCCATGTCAATGACGTCGGCAGCTACCTGGAGCAGCAACTGCAAACACTCGCGGACTTGCCGCTGGTGGGCCAGGTGCGCTGCATGAAACTGATGGCCTGCGTCGAGTTCGTGGCCGACAAGCAGACCAAGGCGCTGTTCCCGGACGCGGTGAACATCGGCGAGCGTATCCATGTGCGCGCCCAGGCCAAGGGCCTGCTGGTGCGGCCGATCATGCACCTGAATGTGATGTCGCCGCCGCTGATCATCACCCATGCCCAGGTGGCCCAGATCGTCGACACCCTGCGCAGTTGCATCCTCGAGGTCGCGCGGGAGTTGACCGAGCAGGGCCTGTACCACGGCCGATGAGCAACCTGCAGCCACAGGTGCGCGCCCATGCCCCGGCCGGTAGACTGCGGGGCATGAGCCGAGCACATGACAACACCACAATAAGCCTGCCGTTTCATGCCCTGCAGCAATGGCACAGCACCCTGCAACAGGCCTTCGCCCACAGCGAGGGCCCGGATGCGCTGGCCTGGCTGGCGGCCGCCATCAGCCAACTGGTGGGCGCCGAGTCGATGCTGATCAGCCTCGAACGCAAGGGCCTGCCGCCACAGCTGCTGTACCAGCAGGGCATTCCCGACCGCTATCACGAGGCGGTGCTGGAGCGCTATTTCGCCGCCGGCTACCTGCTCGACCCGTTCTGCCTGGCGGTGCAGAAGGGCCTGGCCCAGGGCTTCTATCACCTGGAAGACATCGCCCCCGACAACTTCTTCGACAGCGACTACTACAAGGCCTACTACCTGGGCACCGGTTGCAGCGAAGACAGCTACTTCATCGTCGACCTGGAGAACGACAGCAAGATATCCCTGAGCTTGTTCCAGGGTTGCAGCGGGGCGCGCCTGGGTGAGGCGCAACTGCACCTGTTGCAGGCGGTCGAGCCGATGGTGCGCGAGCTGCTGCTGCGCTTCGCCCGCCACGGGTTGGTGCAGCCACCGGAGGGCAAGGGCAGTGTGCAGGCCGCGTTCGACAGCTTCGGCTGCGGGGTGCTGACCGAGCGCGAGCGTGAAGTGGCGCAGATGGTGCTGCAGGGCCACTCGGTGAAATCCACCGCCCATGAGCTGGGGATTTCACCGGAGACGGTGCGCATGCATCGCAAGAACCTGTACCTGAAGCTTGCGATCAATTCGCAGTCGGAGTTGTTCGCGCAGTTCATCGCGTGGTTGCGGCGGGGGTGAGCGAAGGCTCTGCGCGACGCTGATTGCGCAGACTACGGCAGGCACGTGGTAAAGCGCTTATACCTCGAGGGTGCAGCAGGGTCGTTTACTGAGGTTGAACGAAAAGCCGGCATTTCGCGAGAAAGCCGGCATTTCCATGTGCTGGGGCCAGCTGAACAATCAGACGATGAAGTTCACCAATCGGTTAGGTACGACAATCATCTTTCCCGCCCCTTCCAGATATTTGCTCAAGGCCGAATCGGACAGCGCCTGGTGACGTATCGTGTCATGGTCTGCATCGGCTTGGACCTGGATCTCGCCGCGCAGCTTGCCATTGATCTGCACCATCAACTTCACCTCGTCCTGCCTCAAGGCATCGCTGTCCGGGGTCGGCCAGGCACTGTCGTAGATCTCGCCGGGGAATGCCAATGCCTGCCAGAGCACCTGGGTGATATGCGGCGTCACAGGATGCAGGACCTGCAAGAGGATGGACAGGGTTTCCTGGCAAACCTGGCGACCCGCGTCGGGTGCACTCTCCAGCACCTTCAACAACTTCATTGCACCCGATACGACGGTGTTGTACTGCAGCCGTTCATAATCGTTGTTGATTTGCTGCAGCAGGCTATGGGTCTTGAAGCGCACTTGGCGGTCTTGTACGGCAGTTGCCACCAGGTCGTCGCTTTGGTTCCAGCGCTCCTGCTTTTCAGCGGCGAAACTCCAAAGACGGCGCAGGAAGCGATAAGCCCCTTCGACACCGCTGTCGCTCCACACCGTGCTCTGGTCAGGTGGGCCGGCGAAGATGGTGAACAAGCGGGCGGTGTCGGCACCAAAGCGGTTGATGATGTCCTTGGGCTCGACCACATTGTTCTTTGACTTGGACATCTTCTCCACGCCACCCAGGGTGACGGGCAAGCCATCTTCGATGGCTGTCGCGCTGATCGGGCGACCTTTTTCATCGTATTGCACCGATACTTCCGAGGGGTAGAACCATCGGCGGCTACCGTCTTCGGCCTTGCGGTAGTAACTGTCGCGCAGCAGCATGCCTTGGGTGAACAGGTTCTTGAACGGTTCGCTGAAGTCCACCAATCCCTCGTCGCGCATCGCCCTTGTCCAGAACCTGGCATAGAGCAGATGCAGCACCGCATGCTCGATGCCACCGATGTACTGGTCGATGGGCATCCAGTACCGATGGCCTGGCCCTACCATGTTGGTGTGGCAGTCAGGATCGCAGTAGCGCATGAAGTACCAGCTCGAGTCGACGAAGGTGTCCATGGTGTCCGTTTCCCGCCGCGCGGGGGCGGCGCAGCGAGGGCACGCTACGTGAAGGAACGCTTCGCACTGCAACAAAGGATTGCCGCTGCCGTCGGGAATGCAGTCGTGCGGCAAGACCACCGGCAGGTCGGAGTAGGGCACTGGTACATCGCCACAGTGTTCGCAGTGAATGATCGGAATCGGGGTGCCCCAATAGCGCTGCCGGGAAATTCCCCAGTCACGCAAGCGCCACGTAGTGGTCAGCTCGCCACGCCCTTGCTCGGCCAGGGCATCGGCGATTGCCTGGGATGCCTGTTCCACCGTAAGGCCATCGTAGCTGCCCGAGTTGATCAGGCGACCTTCGCGGCTGGCGTAGCGATCCGACCAGGTCGCAGCGTCGTAGGGCGCACCTTCGAAGGCGATGACGGGGTGTACCGGCAAGTCATATTGACGGGCAAAGTCGAAATCGCGCTGATCGTGGGCCGGCACCCCCATCAAGGCTCCCTCGCCATACTCACCCACCACGTAGTTGGTGATCCACACCGCGATCGGCTCGCCAGTCAATGGGTGCTCGACATGCAGGCCGCTCGGGACACCAAGCTTGGCCTGCGCGCCAGCGGCGGGGCTGGCCTGTGCCGCTTGCCGAAATGCCTGGACGTTCGGCTCAAGCCCAGGGTCGAGCTCTGTGGCGCGTTTGGCCAGTGGATGATCGGGTGATACGGCGCAAAACGTCACGCCCATCAGGGTATCGACACGTGTGGTGAACACCCACAGCCTGCCTGCGTCGATCAATTGCCCGTTGCTGTGCTTGACCGTGTGGGCAAAGGCCAGGCGCACGCCACTGGCCTTGCCGATCCAGTTCCGCTGCATGCTGCGGACCATGTCCGGCCAACCGTCCAGGGTGTCGATGGCCGACAGCAGTTCTTCTGCGTACTGGGTAATGCGCAGGTAGTAGCCGGGAATCTCGCGTTTTTCGACGAGGGCGCCCGATCGCCAGCCACGGCCATCCACCACTTGCTCGTTGGCCAGTACGGTCTGGTCGACGGGGTCCCAGTTGACGATCTGGGTCTGCTTGTAGGCGACACCCTTTTCCAGCAACTTCAAGAAGAACCACTGGTTCCACTTGTAGTAGTCGGGATCGCAGGTGGCGATTTCCCGTGACCAGTCGAACGCCAGCCCCAACGGTTGCATCTGCGACTTCATGTCGGCGATGTTCATCCGTGTCCATTGCGCGGGCGATACGCCCGATTGCATCGCGGCGTTCTCTGCGGGAAGACCGAATGCATCCCACCCCATCGGCATCAGCACGTTGTAGCCCTTCATGCGCAAGTGGCGGGCCAACATGTCATTGATCGTATAGTTGCGCACATGCCCCATGTGCAACTTGCCAGAAGGGTAGGGCAGCATGGAGCAGGCGTAGTACTTAGGCCGAGTTTCATCTTCGACAGCCTTGAATACTTCATCGTCAAGCCACTTGGCCTGGGCCGTGCTTTCAACCCAGGCGGGTTCGTACTGCGGTCGCATAGAAAGTCCTCGATAATGCGGGCGCTGCGTGGCGATCAATCGCCTGACCCATACGTTCTTGTAAGTTATCGCTCAGCTTGATGCATATCGTTTGCTGTCTGTGAGCATGCTCACGGCACTTCTGCAGAGATTGGGCTTGGACGTTGTCCTTTATCGTTGTGCCCACCCGCCAACCAGCCACTTGGCCAGGCACTGAACGCCCGGGGAGGCTTGTATTTGGCGTTGAGTGACCGTAACAGACCACCCTGAGTAATCAAGCAGAAGTTCGGTGCGAAGTGCTGCATGTGCTGTGGGATTTTATTCCACGGGGCTGTAGGAAAAATATGATAAGCGCCGTCATAGTTGAAATTCATCAGGCACACTCGTTCGAAGAGCAGCGGCACTTTAACGTTGCGTGTAAAGAGTAAGTTGATGTCACGCGAGGTGACGCAGAGGGTCCTGCAGGGTCACTCGGTGAAATCCACAGCTCATGAGCAGAGGATTTCACCGGAGGCGGTGCGTATGCACCGCAGGAACCTGTACCTGAAGCTTGCGATCAATTCGCAGTCGGCGTTGTTCGCGCAGTTCATCGCGTGGTTGCGGCGGGGGTGAACCTACTCCACCGCCTCGACCAGCCCCTGGTCCTCACCCAGGAACCCTCCGCTCTGGTGCTGCCACAGCCGCGCATAGGTACCGTTCCTGGCCAGCAGTTCGGCATGGGTGCCTTGTTCGATGATGCGCCCCTCGTCCATGACGATGAGCCGGTCCATGGCTGCGATGGTGGACAGCCGGTGGGCGATGGCGATCACGGTCTTGCCTTGCATCATGTCGTCGAGGCTTTCCTGGATGGCCACTTCGACTTCCGAATCCAGCGCGCTGGTGGCCTCGTCCAGCAGCAGGATCGGGGCGTTCTTGAGCATCACCCGGGCAATCGCGATGCGCTGGCGCTGGCCGCCGGACAGCTTGATGCCGCGCTCGCCCACCAGGGTGTCGTAGCCACTGTGGCCCTGGCGGTCACTGAGTTGGTTGATGAAGCCGTCGGCCTGGGCATTGGCGGCGGCGCGGTGGATCTGCGCCTCGCTGGCGTCGGGGCGACCGTAGGCGATGTTGTCGCGGATGGAGCGGTGCAGCAGCGAGGTGTCCTGGGTGACCATGCCGATGGCACTGCGCAGGCTGTCCTGGGTGACCTGGGCGATGTCCTGCCCGTCGATCAGGATCTTGCCGCTGTTCACGTCATAGAAGCGCAGCAGCAGGTTGATCAAGGTGGATTTGCCGGCACCCGAGCGGCCCACCAAACCGACTTTCTCGCCGGGGCTGATGTGCAGGCTCAGGTCGTCGAGCACCTGGCGTTCGCCGTTGTAGTTGAAGCTCACCTTGTCGAAGGTCACCGCGCCGCCTTGGGTGACCAGCACGCCAGCGTTCGGTGCATCCTGCACCTTGGGGCCACGGGTCAGGGTGGCCATGCCGTCCTGCACGGTGCCGATGTTCTCGAACAACGAGGTCATCTGCCACATGATCCAGTGCGACATGCCGTTGATGCGCAGGGCCATGGCGGTAATCGCCGCCACCGCGCCCGCACCCACCTGGCCCTGGTGCCACAGCCACAGGGCATAGCCGCCCGCGCCGAGAATCAAGGCCACCACCAGTGCCTGGTTGACGATCTCGAACTGGCTGACCAGGCGCATCTGGCGAAAGCCGGTGAGCTTGAAGTCTTCCATGGCCGCCCGGGCGAAGTGCGCTTCGCGCCTGGAATGGGAGAACAGCTTCACCGTGGTGATGTTGGTGTAGGCGTCGGAAATGCGCCCGGTCATCGACGAGCGCGCATGGGCCTGCTCCTGGCCGACCTTGCCCAGGCGCGGCACGAAGTACAGCATCGCCAGCCCGAACAGGGCGACCCAGGCCAGGAACGGCAGCATCAGCTTCAAGGCGAAGCCGCCGGCCAGGGCGATGATGGCGATGAAGTACACGCCAATGCCGGGGAGGATTTCGATCAGGGTGAACAGCACCTCGCGCACGGCCAGCGCGGTCTGCATCACCTTGGTGGTGACCCGCCCGGAGAACTCGTCGGAGAAGAACGACAGGCTCTGGCGCAGCATCAGGCGGTGGAAGTCCCAGCGCAGGCGCAGCGGCAGGTTGATCGCCAGCACCTGGTGCTGCATGACCGTGCGCAACGCCACCAGGCCGATGCTGGTCACCAGCACGATGCCGATGCCCCATAGCACGCGGCTCTCTTCACCGCTTGCGCTGCCGCCGGCTTGCCAGGCTGGGAGCAGGTCGACGACCTGGCCGAGGAAGGCGAACAGCCAGGCTTCGTAGATCGACACGCCGGCACTGAGCAGCGCGAGGGCGAGGATGTAGCCACGGGCACCCCGGGTGCAGGCCCAGAGGAAGCGCAGCAGGCCCATGGGGGGTGGTGGTACTTCATCCGGTGGGAAGGGGTCGAGCCATCGTTCAAACACACGAAGCATGCTGGTCTCCGAAAGGGTCAAGTCCGCGGCTTGCGGCGATGGTGCAACGATACCGCAGATTCGAGTATTGGGCGGCGGTAGCGTCCACGCAGAAACCGCGTCATAGAAACAAGGCGGACAGCCGCGGCGGCGCTGGCATAACTGGCCCGAAACAGATGCGGGAGCAACTGCCTTGCGCACGAATCTGTAGGAGCGGCCTTGTGTCGCGAATGGGGTGCGCAGCGCCCCCAGGATCTCGAGTACGCCCAAGATCACCGGGGCCGCTCTGCGGCCCATTCGCGACACAAGGCCGCTCCTACAGGTGACGTGCAAGCTTCAGGGTGAGAGCCGGCTTGCCGGCGATGCGCCGCGCGGGCGGCGCTCGATCTCAAGAGCGCTGCAAAACCATCGACAAGCACATGGCCGCCCTCATTCGGTAGCCGTCAGAGCATGAAACGCTTACTGCTCAGCAGCACCCGATAATTTGAAGTAACAAATGTTTCGTAAATTCACATTTCCAGTGCACGGGGTGTTTCATCCAGGTGCGCGACTGTGTTCTTAGGTATCACATAGCAATTGTTATAAAAAATATAAATAACTGATAAATAAAAGGAAAAATCCAATACAAAGATTGGCATGTGGTTTGCTCGGGGCCCAATGCCCTGGTACGTGACCAGGCCGTTGACCAGACCTGCCGCCGCCCCGTCCTGTTGCAAAAAACGGCCGGCCGCAGCTCAAAGCCCGTGAGGAACTTCCCATGAAAGATGTGATTCAGCGCCTTGATGTCGGCCTTGCCTCAATCGCGGTAACCCGGCCGTTGGTAATGGCGTTCGCGGCCCTGGCCGTCATCGGTTCAGTGCAGGCTGCCGGGAACGATGCCGCGCAACTGGGTGGCAAACTGACCCCGCTGGGCGGCGAGGCAGCCGCCAACGCCAACGGAACGATCCCCGCCTGGGTGGCCCCCGGCAAGCAGGATACCGGGTGGAGCTACGGCCAGGTGCGCGGCCAGCTGTGGAAGTTCAAGGATGACAAGCCGCTGTACAGCATCGATGCCGGCAACGTGGCGCAGTACGCCAAGCAGCTGTCCCCGGGCCAACTGGAGCTGTTCAAGAAAATCCCGGGTTATCGCATGGACGTCTACCCGACCCGCCGTACCTGCGGCGCACCGGATTTCGTGACTGACAACACGCGCAAGAATGTCGGCTTCGCCACGCTGGATTCCGCAGGCCTGGCGCTGCAGGACGCCCACGTTCCCGGCATCCCGTTCCCCATGCCCACGACCGGCGCCGAGGTCATGTGGAACATGAAGATGCGCTACCGCGGCGTCGGCTTCGACATGGCCAAGACCGTATCCGGGCTGTCGCCGCGCGAGGCGGGCGGCAGCTGGCTGCGCACCTCCACCGACTGGTTCATGTACACCCCGTGGGGCCAGAAGGGCAGTGCGCTGTTCTCGTCGTTCGATCGCCTCGAAGTGGCCACCTACTTCAACTACAACGAGCCGGCTGCCCTGGCGGGCCAGGCCGGGGTGGTCACCACCAAGGCCGGCGAGCAGGCCAGCACCTTCTACTACTTCCCCGGCCAGCGGCGTGTACGGCGCATGCCTTCGTATTCCTACGACGCGCCGCAGATCGGCCTGGACAACCAGTACACCATCGATGAATCGAACATCTTCTTCGGCCCCATGGACCGCTTCGACTGGAAGCTGATCGGCAAGCAGGAACTGCTGGTGCCGTACAACTCGTTCGGTGCCTACGACGGCTCGGCGCGCATCGAGGACGTGGCGCAGCAAAGCGCCATCGCGCCCCAAGCCCGCCGCTACGAGCTGCACCGGGTGTGGGTGGTGGAGGCGAACGTGCGCCAGGGCATGCGCCACCAGGCGCCCAAGCGCCTGTACTACATCGACGAGGACAGCTGGAACGGCCTGATGGCGGTCGACTACGACAAGCAGGGGCAGATCTGGAAAGTTCGCGAGGGCTACACCATCCCGGTGTACGAGACCGGCACCTGCGACATGGAGGCCCAGGCCCAGTACAACCTGGTGGATGGCCGCTACCTCTACGACATGACCTCCATCGGCGTGGGCAAGAAGGACCATCGCTGGCTGACCGAGGACTCGGGCAACCCACGCCTCAAGCGTGATTTCTACACCTCCGACAATCTGCGGGCCATCAGCGAACGTTGATCCTTCACCCTACGAGCGCCGACATGAAAACAACAATCACAAAAGCTTCAGGCCTTGCTATCGCGTGCATGACTCCCCTGGCCATGGGGTTCACCTTCGAAACCGAATCCATCAGGGGCTCGTTCGACTCGACGATCGCCTACGGCATGGGCGTGCGTACCGAATCGCGGGGCTGCAACCTGATCAACCAGGGTGCCACCGGCCATCATCCACCCGCCGGGTGCCTGGCGCAGACCTCGGGCATCGGAGACCAGGGCGACTTGAACTACGACCGGGGCGACCTGTTCACCCACTACCTCAAGGGCACCCACGAGCTGTTGCTCAAGATGCCCGAGGATTTCACCTTCATGGCCCGGGGCAGCTGGATCCGTGATTTCGCCGCCAGCGACACCACGGGCGCGCTGTCATTCAACACGCCTGCGGACGTGGGCAGCGATGGCTTGACCCGCTCGGCGCGGGATGACCTTGAGTTCAAGGCGCGCCTGCTCGACCTGTGGGTGAGCAAGGGCTTCGATGTGGGCGACCAGCGGGTGCGCGCACGGCTGGGCAACCAGGTGATCAACTGGGGCGAAAGCCTGTTCGTGCAGGGCGGTATCAACAACACCAACGCCTACGATGTGCAGGCCCTGTCACGCCCCGGTGTGCAGCTCAAGGAGGCCGTGCTGCCGGCGCCCATGCTCAGTGTCGCCTCGGGGCTCGGCGCCGGGGTCAACATCGAGGCCTACTACCAGTTCGCCTGGAACAAGAGCGAACTGCCGCCGGTGGGCAGTTACTGGTCCTACACCTCGGCGTTGGGCAAGGGCATGAAGTCCTACGGGTTCGACGACAAGAATGCCCGCGACAGTGGCCAGTGGGGCCTCTCGCTGCGCTGGCAGCCGCAGGACAGTGACGTCAATTTCGGCGTGTATGTGCTGCGCTACCACGACAAGCTGCCCTCGCTGACCACGCAACTGCTGGACCCGGACACCTTCGCCGTGTCGCAGAAATGGGTCTACCCCGAAGACCGGATGCTCTACGGCATCAGTGCCAACATGCCGATCGGTGACTGGGCGGTGGGGACCGAGTTGTCCTACCGCCCCAAGGACGCGGTGCCGCTCAACCCCGTGCTGGACCTGTGCAACAACCAGGGAGGCAAGTGCTGGAAGGACGAGAAGAAATTCCAGTGGCACCTCACCGGGCTGTACAGCATGACCCCGTCGAACTCGCCCATGCTGCTGGATTTCACCGGCGCGAGCACCGGTACCTTGCTGACTGAACTGGTGGTCATCAAGTACCCGGGCTTGCATGACAGCTACAACGGCGAGGTGATCGCGGCTGGCGCCAACACCTGGCAGCTGGACCCTGCCACCGCACCCAAGGCCCATGGCGACAAGACCTCGTCGGGGATCAACCTGGACTTCAGCCTGACCTATGACGGTACCTTGCTGCCGGGTTGGCAGGTGACCCCGGGGATCTTCTATTCGCGCTCGCTGGGCGGGCGAACGCCCAACCTGGCGGCGACCTTCACCGAGGACGCCAGCAGCCTGAACCTGTACCTGAACTTCGTGCGCAACCCGGCCAGTTGGCAGGTCTCGTTCAACTACGCGAAGTTCATGGGCGGCGACACGGCGTACGACCAGCTGCTGCGTGACCGTGATTACGTCGGCCTGGTTCTTTCGCGCACTCTGTGAGGCTTGCCGTGAACATGTCTATCGATTTGACCAAGCGGCCGGTGCGCGGCGTTCTGCCGCGCATCGAGGCCGGGTTGTTCCGCCACCGAAGCCTGGTGCTGACGCTGCTGGCCCTGTTCACTGCGGCCATGGCCTGGTTCGCGGTGCAGTTGCGCATGGATGCCGGGTTCGAGAAGCAACTGCCGATCGGCCACGAGTACGTGGAAACCTTCAAGCAGTACCGCGGCGACCTGCTGGGTGCCAACCGCCTGACCCTGGTGGTCAAGGCTCGGCAAGGCAGCATCTGGACCGAGGCGGGCTTGCGCCGCTTGTTCGATGTCACCCAGGCGGTGATGTTCCTGCCCGGCATCTCGCGCAGCAGCGTGCGTTCGTTGTGGACGCCCAACGCGTTCGTCAACGAAATCACCGAGGATGGCTTTCGGGCAGACCCGCTGGTACCCGGCACGGTGACGCCCGAGCGCCTGGACGCCGCGATCATCGCGCGTATCGCCGACTCCACCGCCCAGGGTGGTTTCATCGGCACCCTGGTGTCACGGGACCAGAGCAGCGCGATGATCACCGCCGAGCTCAACGAGCGTGACGGCAACGGCGCGCAGTTGGACTACGTGGCCTACAACCGGGTGCTGGAGGCGCAGATCCGCCAGCGCTTCGAAGATGCAGGCTTCGAGATCCAGATCATCGGCTTCGCCAAGCAGGTCGGCGATATCGCCGACGGCGCGGCGGCGGTGCTGGAGTTCTGCCTGCTGGCGCTGTTGCTGACGGCGGTGGCGGTGTATTGGTACTGCCACTCGCTGCGCTTCACCTTGCTGGCGCTGGGGTGCTCGCTGACCTCGCTGGTCTGGCAGTTCGGCAGCTTGCGCCTGCTGGGATACGGGCTCGACCCGCTGGCGGTGCTGGTGCCGTTCCTGGTGTTCGCCATCGGGGTGTCCCACGGGGTGCAGCAGATCAACTACATCGTCCGCGAAATCGCCACGGGCAGCACGGTCGAGACGGCGGCCCGCTCGAGCTTCCGGGGGTTGTTGGTGCCCGGCAGCCTGGC
Organism: Pseudomonas sp. UFMG81; assembly: GCF_015354575.1. GTDB lineage: Bacteria > Pseudomonadota > Gammaproteobacteria > Pseudomonadales > Pseudomonadaceae > Aquipseudomonas. The sequence goes on along the minus strand of NZ_JACAFQ010000053.1, from coordinate 2,302 downwards.
ACTGGTGACAGCCTTCGTGTCGTTCGTGACCTTGCTGCTGATTCCCATCCCCATGGTGCGCGAGCTGGCGATCACCGCGTCGCTCGGGGTGGCCTTCAAGATCGTCACCAACCTGGTGATGCTGCCGCTGGTGGCCTCGATGCTGAAGGTCGACGGGCGCTATGCAGCCGCCGAGGAGGCTTCCCGCCAGCGCCGCGCTGGCTGGCTGGAGGGGCTGGCGAAGCTGGCCGAGTGGCGCAATGCCCGTTGGGTCATGGTACTCGCACTGCTGGTGTTTGCCGCCGCCGTGTGGCAAAGCCACGACCGCGTGGTCGGCTCGCTGCAGGCGGGGGCGCCGGAGCTGCGGGAAGATTCGCGCTTCAACCGCGACGCACTGGCCATCGCCAGCAACTACGACATCGGCCTGGACTGGCTCAGCGTGGTGTTCGAAGTGCAGCCTGGGCGGCTGCAGGCGGGGGGCGGCAACGCTTGCGAAGACGTCGAGCTCGGGCAATACCAGGACCGTTTCGCCTGGGCGATGGAAGGGGTACCGGGGGTGCTCTCGGTGGCGTCATTCGCCACGGCCATGCGCCAGTTCAACGAGGGCTACAACGAAGGCAACCCGAAGATGAGCGCGGTGCCGATCGATGCGATGAACTATTCGTCCCTGGCTGCCGAAGTGGCGCGTACGCCGGGCTTGATGCGCGGCGATTGCAGCATGACCGCCGTGCACCTGTACCTGGCGGACCACAAGGCCAGCACCATCGGCCGGGTGATCGAGGCGGCCAAGGCGTTCCGTGCCGAGCAGCCCTTGCCGGGTGTCGCCGTGCGCCTGGCCTCGGGCAACGCCGGGGTGATCGCCGCCATCAACGAGGAGGTGGCGAAGAGCGAGACGCCGATGCTGCTGTACGTCTACGCCGCCATCGCCTTGCTGGTGCTGGTGGTGTACCGCGACCTGCGCGCGGTGCTGGTGTGCTGCCTGCCGCTGACCCTCGGTACCTTCATCGGCTACTGGTTCATGAAAGAGCTGCAGATCGGCCTGACCATCGCCACCTTGCCGGTGATGGTGCTGGCGGTCGGTATCGGCGTGGATTACGCCTTCTACATCTACAACCGCATCCAGTTGCACCAGGCCCATGGCCAGCCGATTGCCGTTGCGGTGGCCTTGTCGCTGCGCGAGGTCGGCGTGGCGACCATCTTCACCGCCATCACCCTGGCGGTGGGGGTGGCCACCTGGGCGTTTTCCGCGCTCAAGTTCCAGGCGGACATGGGCAAGCTGCTGGCCTTCATGTTCATGATCAACATGGTCATGGCCATGACGGTGTTGCCGGCGTTCGCGGTCTGGCTGGAGCGGGTGTTCCCGCGCAAGCGCCCGGTGCGCATGATCGGCGCGCTGGCGCATTGAGGAGAACGGTATGGGATACCTGAACACAGTCCTGGGCGTTGTGCTGAGCGTGGCGTCGTCGCTGGCCTGCGCGTTGGAAGCGGTACCGGCAGTGCCGGTGGCGCATGCCTCGCAGGCGATGCTGCTGGGTGCCGCCTGGGCGACACAACGGGTGGTCGCGGTGGGGGATCATGGGGTGGTGCTGCTGTCTGACGACACCGGGCGCAGCTACCGCCAGGCCCGCTCCGTGCCGGTTTCCAGCCCGCTGACCGCGGTCAGTTTCAGTGACGCCAGCCATGGATGGGCGGTGGGGCATTGGGGGGCGATTCTCGCCAGCACCGACGGCGGTGAAAGCTGGCAGGTCCAGCGCCTGAGCCAAGACCAGGACAGGCCACTGTTCGCCGTGCACTTCTTCGACGCTCGACGGGGTGTGGCGGTGGGCCTCTGGTCGTTGGTGTTGACCACCGACGACGGCGGTGCGACCTGGAGCGAACGTAGGTTGCCGCCTCCGGCAGGCTCCAGTCGCGCCGACCTCAACCTGATGAGCCTGTTCGTTGGTCGCCACGGCACGCTCTATGCCACTGCTGAGCGTGGGCAACTGCTGCGCTCCGACGACCGCGGGCAGACATGGCGCTACCTGGACACCGGGTACGAGGGCACGTTGTGGACAGGCGCCGTGCTCGCCGATGGCAGCCTGCTGGTAGGGGGGCAGCGCGGCACGTTGCTGCGTGGTTCGGCCGAGGGGACGTCGTGGCAGCGTATTGCGCTCGACAGTCGCAGTTCGATCACTGCGATTGCGGTGCAGGGCGAGGATGTTCTAGCGGTAGGGCTCGATGGCCTGCAAGTGCGCAGCGGGGATGGTGGCCGTAGTTTTGCCGCGTCGCGTAGCGAAGACGGTGCGTCGTTTACTGCCGCGCTGGCTGGGGGGCGGGCGGGGCC
>NZ_JACAFQ010000052.1 GCF_015354575.1 Pseudomonas sp. UFMG81 | reverse complement strand
CTCCCCTACTCCCTGCTGGCCCTGTTCGTCGCTGGCACCACCCAAGCCGCCAACCGCATCGAGCTCGACCAGGTGCTGATCCAGGATCAGCAGCAATCCGAACTGGAAGCCGCCGCCGAGCGCCTGCACGAGATCCCCGGCGCCAGCAACCTGGTGGACATGGACAAGGTGGGTCAGGGCCGGGTGGCCAGCAACCAGGACGTGCTGGCCTACCAGCCGGGCGTGTTCGCCCAGTCGGCGGGTAACGACGGCATCAAGCTGTCGATCCGTGGTTCGGGCATCAACCGTGCGCCGGGCGCCCACGGCTCTGGCGTGTACACGATGTTTGACGGCCTGCCGCTGACCGGCCCGGGTGGCACGCCTTACGAGCTGTTCGAGCCGCTGTGGCTGAGCCGCGCCGAAGTGCTGCGCGGCGCCAACGGTTTCGACCAGGGTTCGCTGGCCCTGGGGGGTGCGATCAACTACGTCACCCACACCGGTTACGATGCCGCGCCCTTGCAGGTGCGCTACGAGGCCGGCAGCCGTGGCTACCAGCACCGCCACATCAGCAGCGGCCAGGTGCTGGGCAACCTTGACTACTACGTGGCCCTGACCGACTCGGAATACGACGGCTACCAGGACCACAGCAGCGGCAGCGCGAAGGGCATCGCCGCCAACATCGGCTACCGCTTCAACCCGAACCTGGAGACGCGCTTCTACCTGCGCTACCGCGAGACCGAGAACGACCTGGCCGGGCGCCTGACCAAGGACCAGATCAAGCACGATCCGCGCGCCGCCAACGCCGCCTACCTGGCCCGCGACGACAGCCGCCCGCAACCGGGCAGCACCTGGGTGGGCAACAAGACCACCTTCTTCCTCGACGACGACTCGCGCCTGGAAGCGGGGCTGGTCTACCACGACTACCCGATGGACCTGCGCGAAGGCCCGATGCGCCTGAAGGTTGCCTACACCGATGTCAGCGGCACCCTGAACTATATCCGGCGCGACACCCTGTTCGGCCACGAGAGCAAGACCACCGTCGGCTGGCGCACCACCAAGCACCTGCCCAACAGCGGCGCCTCGCAGTTCGCCCGTAGCGGCGGCGACAACTTCGGCGCCCGCAGCCGCGATTTCAGCTACCAGGGCTCGGACACCGTGCTGCATGCGGGCAACGACCTGGAGCTGATCCCCGACCTGTGGCTGACCACGGGCCTGGCGATGATCTATACCCGGCGCGAGAGCGACGTGAGCTACCCGGCCACAGGCGGCAAGGTCAGCCAGCACGACTGGGACTATGCACCACGGGTGGGCCTGCGCTACGACATCCGCCCGGACCTGCAGGTATACGGCAACCTCAGCCGTTCGGTCGAGCCACCGCACCCGTGGTCGCTGATCTGGAGTTCGACATCGGCCACCCAACCGATCGAGATGCAGAACCAGACCGCCACCACCCTGGAACTCGGTGCCCGCGGTGATTCGGCGCTGGGGCGCTGGGACCTGGCCTGGTACTACGCGCAGGTGCGCCATGAGCTATTGGCCGTGGAGATCGTGCCGGGCCTGCCGGCCAAGGAGTTCAACGCCAGCGCCACCGTGCACCAGGGCGTCGAGGCCGGCCTGGACAGCACCCTCTGGGAGCGACCCGGTACCGGCACGCTGAGCCTGCGCCAGGCCTACACCTTCAGCGACTTCCACTACCGCGATGACGACCGCTTCGGCGACAACCGCCTGCCTGGCATCCCCATGCACTACTACCAGGCCGAACTGCGCTACGACTGGCCAGCGGGCTTCTACGCGGGGGTGAACACGCAGATGGCCTCCAAGGTGCAGGTGGACTATGCCAACAGCTACCACGCCGACGCCTACGCCCTGCTCGGCGCGCGGCTGGGCTGGGACTCGCCCAAGCGCGACTGGCAGACCTGGCTGGACCTGCGCAACCTGACCAACAAGCGCTATGCGGCGACGGTGACGCCGGGGTATGACGATGCTGGCAAGGACATCGCCCGCTCGACGCCTGGGGAAGGGTTTGGAGCGTATGTGGGGGTTTCCTACAGTTTCCGCTGATCCGGGAACTCCGACGCCTTCTGTAGGAGCGGCCTTGTGCCGCGAAAGGGCCGCAGAGCGGCCCCGGCGATCTTGGGCGTACTCGAGAACCTGGGGGGCGCTGCGCACCCCTTTCGCGACACAAGGCCGCTCCTACAGAACAGCAGAACAGGACAGTTGCCCCCACAGGTTCAACACATCACCGTAGGAGCCGGCTTGTCGTGGCGACGAACCGCAGCAGCCCCCTTTTACGACGGCAACTGGACCTGCGGCTTGGTCGAGACGAAGATCGCCCAGCTGGACACGAACAACGCCGCGATCAACGGCCCGATCACGAAGCCATTGAGCCCGAACACCGCCAGCCCGCCCAGCGTGGACACCAGCACCAGGTAGTCCGGCATGCGCGTATCCTTGCCCACCAGGATCGGCCGCAGCAGGTTGTCCACCAGGCCGATCACCAGCACCCCGAACGCAGTCAGCACAATGCCCTGCCAGGTCGCCCCGGTGAGGATGAAGTACGCCGCCACCGGCGCCCAGACGATCCCCGCGCCCACCGCCGGCAACAACGACAGGAACGCCATCAGCACCGCCCAGACCAGCGCGCTGGGGATGTCCAGCACCCAGAAGATGAGGCCGCCCAACGCGCCCTGAGTGATCGCCACCAGCAGGTTGCCCTTGACCGTGGCCCGCACCACGCGCTTGAACTTCAGTTGCAGGCGGCGCTTCTGCTGTTCGGGCAGCGGTACCGCCTGGCGGATCCGGCGTGCCACCTCGGCGCCCTCGCGCAGGAAGAAATACAAGAGGTAGAGCATGATGCCGAAGCTCACCAGGAACTCGAAGGTACCCTGGCCAAAGCTGAACGCCTGGCCTGCCAGGTACTGGCTGCCCTGGGTCGCCCACTTGGTGATCTTGTCGCGCAGGCCGTCGAGGTTGCCCATGCCCATGCGGTCCAGGCCATGCTGGGCGTAGGCCGGCAGCATGTCCTTGCCGCGTTCGATGTAGCCGGCGATATCCAGCTGGCCGCTCTCGATGCGCTGGTACAACGCCGCGCCCTCCTGCACCAGCAGCATGCTGATGATGATCACCGGCAACACCGCGACCAGCAGGCACACGGCCAGGGCCACCGCGGTGGCCAGGTTGCGCCGCCCCCCCAGGCGCAGCAGCAGGCGACGCTGCAACGGGGCGAAGAGGATACCCAGGATCACCGCCCAGAAGATCGCGCCGAAATACGGCAGGAGGATCCAGATGAAGGCGATGGTCACCAGCGCCAACAGTGCGGTCAGGGCCTTGTTCTGCAACACGGTTTCGTTCATGGGCGTTCCTCAGGGGCTCAACACTTTAGTGCGCGGCACAATGGCAAAAGTGCCGTTGACCCAGATCAATACCCGCGTCACGCCATGGCCGTAGCATCCGCGCCTTTTGCCCCCGGTGCGCACCATGACCTCCTCCGCCAAGCCCGAACTGCTCGCCCCTGCCGGCACCCTCAAGAGCATGCGCTACGCCTTCGCCTATGGCGCCGATGCAGTCTACGCCGGGCAGCCGCGCTACAGCCTGCGGGTGCGCAACAACGAGTTCGACCATGCCAACCTGGCCCTGGGCATCCAGGAGGCCCACGCCCTGGGCAAGCGCTTCTACGTGGTGGTCAACATCGCCCCGCACAACGCCAAGCTCAAGACCTTCCTCAAGGACCTGGCACCGGTGGTCGCGATGGGCCCGGATGCGCTGATCATGTCCGACCCGGGGCTGATCATGCTGGTACGCCAACACTTCCCGCAGATGGCCATCCACCTTTCGGTGCAGGCCAACACCGTGAACTGGGCCAGCGTGCAGTTCTGGCAGCAGATGGGGCTGACGCGGGTAATCCTGTCGCGGGAGCTGTCGCTGGAGGAGATCGAGGAGATCCGCCAGCAAGTACCGGCAATGGAGCTGGAGGTGTTCGTGCATGGCGCGCTGTGCATGGCCTATTCCGGGCGCTGCCTGCTCTCCGGCTACCTGAACAAACGCGATGCCAACCAGGGCACCTGCACCAATGCCTGCCGCTGGAAGTACGAGGCGACACCCGCCACCGAGAACGCCACCGGCGATATCGTCCGTGAATACGAGCCCACGCTGGGTATCGGCGCGCCCACCGAGCAGCTGTTCCTGCTTCAGGAGAGCAACCGCCCGGGTGAAGCCATGCCCGCCTTCGAGGACGAGCACGGCACCTACATCATGAACGCCAAGGACCTGCGCGCCATCCAGCACGTCGAACGCCTGGCGCGCATGGGCGTGCACTCGCTGAAGATCGAGGGCCGCACCAAATCGCACTTCTACTGCGCGCGCGCCGTGCAGTCGTACCGCCAGGCCATCGACGACGCGGTGGCCGGGCGGCCGTTCGACCGCGGCCTGATGGACAACCTCGAATCCCTCGCCCAGCGCGGCTACACCGAGGGCTTCCTGCGCCGCCACGTGCACGACGAGTACCAGAACTACCAGCGTGGCAACTCGGTGTCCGAGCGCCAGCAGTTCGTTGGCGAACTGACCGGTGTGCGGGTGGAGGGCCTGGCCGAGGTGAAGGTGAAGAACCGCTTCGCGCTGGGCGACCACCTGGAGCTGATGACCCCGCGCGGCAACTACCACTTCGACCTGCACCGCCTGTGCGACCGCCAGCAACGGGCTATCGAGGTGGCGCCGGGCGATGGCCATGTGGTGTACTTGCCCATCCCCGAGCAGGTGTCGCTGGAGTACGGCCTGCTGATGCGCGACCTGGACAGCGGCCAGGCCACTGCCTGACAGATTTGTAATCCTGGCTTCAGGTAGCTGACAGGCCCAGGCTGCGACCATCGCGGGGCCAGCCCGCTGCCATGGCGGCTGAACTATCGTGTCTTGTTCCACAGGAGTGTCCCCATGCTGCGCAAACCGTTGCTCACCCTCGGCCTGCTGGCCATCACCGGCCTGGCCCAGGCGGCGCAAACCATCGATGTGTACCGCGACCCCAACTGCGGTTGCTGCAAGGCATGGATCGAACACCTGAGCGACAATGGTTTTACCGTCGTCGACCACGTCGAGCCGAACATGAGCGCGGTCAAGCAGCGCCTGGGCGTGGAACCGCGCCTGGCGTCGTGCCACACCGGGGTGATCGACGGCAAGTTCGTCGAAGGCCATGTACCGGCCGAGCAGGTGCGCCTGCTGGCCAAGCGCGACGACCTCCAGGGCCTGGCCGTGCCCGGCATGCCCGTGGGCTCGCCTGGCATGGAAATGGGTGAGCGCAAGGACGCCTACCAGGTCATCGGCGTGACCCGCAATGGCCAGGACACCGTGGTCGCCAACTACTGATGCTCAGCCTCTGGGCGCTGTTCCTCAGCGCCTTCGGTGCCGCCACGCTACTGCCGTTGCAATCGGAAGCCGTACTGGTCGGGTTGCTGCTGCGCCAGCCCGAGGCCTGGGCCACCCTGCTGCTGGTCGCCACCCTGGGCAATGTGCTGGGTTCCATCGTCAACTGGGGGCTGGGCCGAGCCATCGAGCACCTGCGCGAGCGGCGCTGGTTCCCCTTCAGCACCAGCCAGCTCGAACGCGCGCAGCAGCGCTATCAGCGCTGGGGGCAGTGGTCGCTGCTGTTGAGCTGGATGCCAGTGATCGGCGACCCGCTCACCCTGATCGCCGGGATCATGCGTGAACCCTTCTGGCGCTTCCTGCTGCTGGTCACCCTGGCCAAGGGCGGGCGTTACATCGTGGTGGCGATGATCACCCTGGGCTGGTTTCACACCGGGTAACACCTTTCACGATTGGTGCGGGCCTCTCACTGCTACAGTCGCCGTTTCCTACATGGCCCGACACGGAGTGCCCCCATGCTGCGCGTAACCGCCCTGGCGTTGAGCTGCCTCGCTGCAGGCAGCGCCTTCGCCGCTGAATCGCCCACCTATGGCAAGCAGCTCGAAGGCTTCGCCTACCCGTACCCGCTGCAACACTTCGACTTCCAGTCCCAGGGCCAGGCCCTGCAGATGGGCTATATGGATGTGCCCGCCAAGGGCAAGGCCAATGGCCACAGCGTGCTGCTGATGCATGGCAAGAACTTCTGCGCCGCTACCTGGGAAACCACCCTCGATGCCCTGAGCCAGGCCGGCTACCGGGTGATCGCGGCGGACCAGGTCGGGTTCTGCACCTCCAGCAAGCCGGCGCAGTACCAGTACAGCTTCCAGCAACTGGCGGACAACACCCACGCATTGCTGGCGAAGCTTGGGGTCGACAAGGCCATCGTCGTCGGCCATTCCACCGGTGGCATGCTCGCCACCCGCTACGCGCTGATGTACCCGCAACAGGTGGAGCGCCTGGCCATGGTCAACCCCATCGGCCTGGAAGACTGGAAAGCCCTTGGCGTGCCCTACCGCACGGTCGACCAGTGGTACGCCCGCGAACTCAAGCTCGACGCCGAGGGCGTGCGCAACTACGAGCGCATCACCTATTACGCCGGGCGCTGGAAGCCCGAGTACGAACGCTGGGTGCAGATGCTGGTGGGGTTGAACAAGGGCCCGGGGCACGAGGCGGTGGCGTGGAACTCGGCACTGATCTACGACATGATCTACACCCAGCCGGTGGTGCATGAGTTCAAGGATCTGCAAATGCCGACGCTGTTGTTGATCGGTGACCAGGACACCACGGCGATCGGCAGCGATATCGCCTCGCCCGAGGTCAAGGCGACCCTGGGCAAGTACAAGGAACTGGGGCCACGGGTGGCGAAGATGATGCCCCAGGGCGAGCTGGTAACGTTCGAGGGGTTGGGGCATGCGCCGCAGATCGAGGCGCCAGGCAAGTTCCACCACGCCTTGATTGGATGGTTGAAGCCATAACCCGATCGCGGGGCAAGCCCGCTCCCACAAACGACCTGAAACGCGGCAGGTTGTGGGAGCGGGCTTGCCCCGCGATTGATACGGTGCTCTATCGCCAGATCTGCCCTTCGCTCCAACCCAATTCGGCGAAATCATCGGCCCGCAAATCGGCCTCCTCCTCGCAGAAAAATTCATCCAGCTGCGGCGGTTTCACCGCCGTGTCACTGAGCATCGCGTGAACCTGCCCACGATGGTGGATCTGGTGCTCGAACAGGTGCGCCAGCAAGCGCAGCCGCTGCTCGCGCTGCACCCGGTCAGGGCGCACGATGCTCACGTATCGCCCCAGCTGGTCGTCGCTCAACTTCAGGCAATAGGCGATCAACCGCTGATCGGCCTGGGCCTGCTGCCCGTGCAGGTCGGTGCAGGTGGCGTACGGCTGTTCGGGCTGGAAGAAGCGTTCGCCGTCCGGGTCGGGGGCTTCGCCACGCTGTTCGCACTCCAGCGCATCGAGGTAGAACCAATCCACCGTCAGCAGGTGGTTGAGGGTGGCCTTGATCGAGGGGAAGAAGCTGCAACGGGGGGCGACGAACTCGTCCTGGGTCAGTTGCAGGCAGGCCTTGTACAGGCGGTGGTTGGCCCAGCCATTGTTGTAGGCCTGGGTCAGCAGGTGATGCGACAGCGGCTGCATGGTCGGCTCCTTCAGGCGAAGCGTTGCAGTTGCATCTCCCGTAGCCGGCTCAGGGTGCGCTGGTACGGGAACGCCAGATACCCTTGAGTGTAGAGCGCATCCAAGGGAACTTCGGCCTCCAGGTACAGCGCTACCCGGCGGTCGTAGCATTCATCCACCAGGGCGATGAAGCGCCGCACGCTTTCATCCTTGGGCGCCAGAGTCGGTAACTGGCGGTCACCGGCCTCCACCCGCGCGGCACCATCCTCGGTGCCACGGGCGATGCGCCCGGGCTGCGGCACACCGCTGAGGGCCGGGATCTCGCTGAGCAGAATCGCCGGGAAGCGATCGCACAGGGCCATGAAGTCCATCGCCGCCAACGGCTGCTCGCACAGGTCGGCGAAGCGGCACCAGAGCACGTGCGCGTTATGGCGCACCGTGCTGATCTGCCGGGTGCCGACCTGCACCGCCTGATCGCTGCCACCCGCCCCCAGGCTCAACTGGCTAAACACCGCGTCCAGTGCGCTCGGCTGCCCCGCTTCGGCAACCCAGTAGCGCTGGCGTTGTGCGCCCGGGTGCAGGCGGTGGTCCTGCTCCCCGGCTACCGCCAATACGTGCATGTGCCGCTCGATGGCGGCGATGGCGGGCAAGAAGCGCTCGCGGTTGAAACCGTCGCAATAGAGCTGGCCCGGAGGCTGGTTGGAGGTGGCGACGATGGTCACGCCGTGGTCGAACAGCACCTGGAACAGACGGCCCAGGATGATCGCATCGCCGATATCGCTGACGAACAGTTCGTCGAAGCACAGCACCCGGATGTCCTCGGCCAGCCCGCTGGCCAGGGCCTTGAGCGGGTCTGCAGTGCCGTTGAGCTGGAACAGCCGCTGGTGGACCCAGGCCATGAAATGGTGGAAGTGTTGCCGCCGGGCCGGGACCTCCAAGCAGCGGTGGAACAGGTCCATCAGCCAGGTCTTGCCACGGCCGACCGGGCCCCAGAGGTACAGGCCCTGAGTGGGTCGGCCCTGGCGCAGGGCGTCGAAGCAGGCTTGCAACGCGCTGACAGCGGCTGCTTGGGCGGTGTCGGGGACGAAGCCGCGCTCACTGAGGGCTTGCTGGTAGAGCGATTCAGGAGTCATGCGAGGCATGGTACGTCAGTTTCGGCTCCATCGCTGCGGTTCGTCGTCACGACAAGCCAGCGCCCACCTGGGTTCCATAGACGCTGTAGGAGCGGCCTCGTGCCGCGAAAGGGCTGCACAGCAGCCCCAGGATTTATGGTTGGCGCAAGATTGCTGGGGCTGCTTTGCAGCCCTTTCGCGGCACAAGGCCGCTCCTACAGAAAAGCTGCGTAAGACAGCTGCTCCCACAAGCTCGCAAGAACGATCAGCCTTCCTTCAGCCCCACCTTCAACACCGCGCCATCCTTGTCATCGGTCAGCACGTAGAGGTAGCCATCCGGCCCCACCCGTACGTCGCGGATGCGCGCTTTCAGCTCGCCGAGCAAGCGTTCTTCATGCACCACCTTGTCGCCCTTGAGCTGCAGGCGAATCAGCTCCTGGGTGGCCAGCGCGCCGATGAACAGGTTGTGGTCCCAGGCCTTGAACGTCGGGCTGTCGTAGAACGCCATGCCACTGATGCCCGGCGACTTTTCCCATACATGATGCGGGTCGACCATGCCGTCGACATGCTTGCCCTTGGCCTCGGGGATCGGCAGCAGCGAGTAGTTGATGCCGTGGGTGGCGATCGGCCAACCGTAGTTCTTGCCGGGCGCGGGGATGTTGATTTCGTCGCCGCCGCGCGGGCCGTGCTCGTGGGTCCACAGCTTGCCGGTCCAGGGGTTGAGCGCCGCCCCTTGCTGGTTGCGGTGGCCGAACGACCAGATCTCTGGGCGCACCTTGTCGCGACCGACGAAGGGGTTGTCCTTGGGTATTTCGCCGTCGGGCAGGATGCGCACGATCTTGCCTTGCAGTTTGTCGAGGTCTTGCGCGGTGGGGCGTTGGTTGTTCTCGCCCAGGGCGATGAACAGGTAGCCGTCGCGGTCGAACACCAGGCGCGAGCCGAAGTGATTGCCCACCGATAATTTTGGCTGCTGGCGGAAGATCACCGTGAAGTGCTCCAGCCGCGCCCGGTCTTGCGACAGCTGGCCACGGCCAACTGCGGTGCCAGCCTTGCCGTCGCTGCCTTCTTCGGCATACGACAGGTACACCGTATTGTCCTTGGCGAACTCGGGCGACAGCACCACGTCGAGCAAGCCGCCCTGCCCTTCGGCCCAGACCTTGGGCACGCCGGACAGCGGTGGGCCGACCTTGCCTTCGGCGTTGACGATGCGCAGGTTGCCCGGGCGCTCGGTCACCAGCATGTCCTTGCCGCCCGGCAGGAAGGCCAGCGCCCAAGGGTTGCGCAGGCCGTCAGCGACGGTGCTGACGGTCAGCTGGCCTTCTTCACTGGCGAACTGCCGCTCGGCGGCGGCGTGGGCCAGCAGGGGAAACAGGCTGGCGGCGGCCAGGGTGGCCAACCAGGTGCGTGGCGTCATGCTCGGGTCCTTCGAGTGGGCTCAGGGCACGCGTAGCGAATCGCGCGATGGCCGGGTGGGTTCCAGATGCGGCGCCTGTTGCTCGCGGCGCAGGTTGTCGCCATTGCCGATGCCGCGGTTGTCGAGGGTCGGCGGGCGTGGGTTGGGTTGCGTGGAGGGGCCGCGCACGGGGGGCGTGGCGGGCACGCTGCCCTGGCGGCTGTTGGGGTTGGCGCGCATGATCGGGCTGTTGTAGGGGTTGTTGACGTCGTTGGCGGCCAGGTTCAACGGCGCGACAGGAGCGGCCTGCACGGGCAGGCCCAGCAACAGGCCGAGGGCCAGGGTTGGCAGTGTGGGATTCATGCTTCACCTCCGGTACGAAAAGGCGCGCTCCAGGGTTGGATAGCCTACGGCGCGCAGGGTTCGACACAAAAGCGTGAATGCGGGTCGAGTTGATTCGTGATGTTTCAGTATGGTCCTTCCAACGCATCGCGGGGCAAGCCCGCTCCCACGTCTGAAGGCGATATCGTGGGAGCGGGCTTGCCCCGCGATCGCCTAGCGTGGATTCAGTCCACCTTGTGCCGCGCCGCATACAGGCACAGCATTTCCATCGCCAGGGTTGCCCCGGCCAGGGCGGTGATATCGGCATGGTCATAGGCTGGCGCCACTTCCACCAGGTCCATGCCCACCAGGTTGATCCCGCGCAGCCCACCGAGAATTTCCAGCGCCTGCACCGTGCTCAGGCCGCCACAGACCGGGGTGCCGGTGCCGGGCGCGTAGGCGGGGTCCAGGCAGTCGATGTCGAAGGTCAGGTACACCGGCATGTCCCCTACCCGCTGGCGAATCGCCGCGATGATCGCCTCGGTTCCCTGGCGATGCACCTGGCGGGCATCGAGGATGGTGAAGCCTTGGCTGTCGTCATTGGTGGTGCGCAGGCCAATCTGCACCGAGCGCGCCGGGTCCACCAGCCCTTCACGAGCGGCGTGCCAGAACATGGTGCCGTGGTCGATGCGCTTGCCCTCCTCGTCTGGCCAGGTGTCGCTGTGGGCGTCGAAGTGGATCAGCGCCAGCGGGCCATGCCGACGGGCGTGGGCCTTGAGCAGCGGGTAGCTGATGAAATGGTCGCCGCCCAGCGTGAGCATGGCGCAACCGGCGTCGAGGATGCGTTCGGCATGGGCTTCGATACTGTCGGGCACCGACTCAGGCGTGCCGCTGTCGAAGGCGCAATCGCCATAGTCGATCACCGCCAGGTGGTCGAACGGGTCGAACGCCCACGGCCAATGCCGGGCCCAGGCCTGCTGCACCGAGGCAGCGCGGATCGCCCGCGGCCCAAAGCGCGCCCCCGGGCGGTTGCTGGTGGCAGTGTCGAACGGCACACCGCTGACCACCACGTCGACGCCGCGCAGGTCGCGGCTGTAGCGGCGCCGGGAAAAGCTGGTGATGCCGGCGTAGGTGCTCTCGGCGGCGGTGCCGTAGAGGCTGTCGCGGGTGATGGCCTGGTCGTTGTCCTGGGCGAGATCCACGGTTTGTCTCCTTGGTTTTTCGTTGTTATTGGCGGCTGCGGAAGGCGGTCCACAGGCGGTTGCGCTGGCGCAGGTCGGACAACGCCATGCTGCGGTCGGCGAACAGGCGCTGGCGCACCTCGGCCGGGGGGTAGATGTCCGGGTCGTTGCGGATCGCTTCGTCCACCAGTGGCGTGGCGGCCTGGTTGGCGTTGGCGAAGAACAGCGTGTTGGTCAGCGCCGCTACCGATTCCGGTTGCAGCATGAAGGCGATGAACGCCCGGGCGGCCTCGGGGTGCGGGGCATCCTTGGGGATCACCAGGTTGTCCTGCCACACCAGGGTGCCTTCGCGGGGGATGCGGTAGATCAGCTCGAACGGCTTGCCGGCGCGGCGGGCCTGGTCGGCGGCGGTGGCGGCGTCGCCGTTGTAGGTCAGCGCCAGGCACACGCTGCCGTTGGCCAGGTCGTTGATCTGGCGGCCGTTGGCCACATAGCTGACCGAGGGCTGCAACTGCTTCAACAGGGCCTGGGCGGCATCCAGGTCTTTCTTGTCCTGGCTGTAGGGGTCCTTGCCCAGGTAATTGAGGGTGAGGCCGATCACCTCCTGCGGCGAGTCGAGCATGGCGATCCCGCAGTCTTTGAGGCGGCTGGCGTACTCGGGCTTGAACAGCAGGTCCAGGCTGTCCAGCGGCACATCACCCAGGCGCTGGCGCACGGCTTCGACATTGATCCCCAGGCCCAGAGTGCCCCAGGTGTAGGGCACGGCATGGCGGTTGCCCGGGTCGGCTTCGGCCAGTTTACTCAGCAGGTCCTTGTCGAGGTTGGCGTAGCCCGGCATCGACTGCGCATCCAGCGGTTGCAGTGCGCCGGCCTGCAGCGCACGGGCCAGCACGGTGGCCGACGGCACCACCACGTCGTAACCGCTGCGGCCGGTGAGCAGCTTGGTTTCCAGCACTTCGGTGGTGTCAAAGGTGTCATAGCGGACTTTGTAACCGGTCTCCTGCTCGAAGCGTTGCAGGGTTTGCGGGGCGACATAGTCGGCCCAGCTGTAGAGGTTGACGACCTTCTCTTCGGCCTGCAGCGGCAGGGCGATCAGCAGGGACAGCAAGCACAGCGTTCGACGCATGGCGGGCACCTCGGCGAATGGGTGGATGCCGCCAGCATGCCTGCCGGGTTACATTGCAAAAATGGCAACTGTGTAAAGCTGACATTCACCAGGAGCAATGTGATGCTCGGACAACTCCACGACCCGGACCTGCACCTGCTGCGGCTGTTCGTCACTGTAGTCGAGGCCGGTGGCTTCAGTGCGGCCCAGGGCGTGCTTGGGCTCAGCCAACCGAGCATCAGCCAGCAGATGGCCAAGCTGGAGACGCGCCTGGGCTATCGCCTGTGCAGCCGGGGCAAGGGCGGCTTTCGCCTGACCGAGAAAGGCGAGCTGCTGTTGCAGGCAAGCCGCGCCCTGCTGCTGCAGATCGAGCAGTTCCGTCAACAGGCCAATGGCGTGGCCGGGCGCTTGCTGGGCAGCGTGCGCATCGGCCTTGCCGAGAACCAGGACAGCAGCGTGACCCTGCGCATCGCCCAGGCCATCGCGCGCTTTCGCCAGCGCGACGAGGCGGTGCAACTGGAGTTGATCAGCGCACCGCCAGCGGAGCTCGAACGGCTGTTGCTGGAACAACGGCTGGATTGTGCGATCAGCTATTTTTCGGGCAACCAGGCGGCGTTCGACTATCAGCCGCTGTTTGATGAGCGCCAACGTTTGTACTGTGGCCTGGGCCACCGGTTGTTCGAGGCGGTCGTGGTCAATCGTGAGCAGCTGCTCGACGCCGACCAGGTCCGCCACCCCTATCGCTTCGTCAAGCAAGGTGAGCCCTTCCACAGCCGCCACAGCATGGCCCTGTCCGAACAGATCGAAAGCACCCTGACACTGATCCTGTCGGGGCGGCACATCGGTTACCTGCCCTGCCACTACGCAGCGCCGTGGGAGGCACAGGGGTTGTTGCGGGCGTTGGATCCGGCGTTGGATTTCGTCGTGCCGTTTACCTTGGCGCGGCATCGCGGACAACAGCCGGGGGAGGCACAACGGGCATTCGTGGAGGATGTGCTGGGGGCGTTCGATTGAGAGTGGTTCGCCGGCAAGCCGGCGCCTACGGGGAGGTGCGCTCACGCGAAGGAGCATCTGTCATGCGCAGGCTTTTTGTAGGAGCGGCCTTGTGCCGCGAAAGGGCCGCAAAGCGGCCCCAGCAATTGATTGTGCGACACAAAAGAATGGAGCTGCTCTGCAGCCCTTTCGCGCCACAAGCCCGCTCCTACAGGGGGGCGTGCTACCGGGTGGGGCTTGCCGGCGAACGGGTGATCAGTACGCCAAGGCCCAGGTCAGGGTATAGGTGCGCCCGCGCCCTTGGTAGTCATACAGATACGCTGGCCCGTAGGTCGGCGAGTAGAACAGCGTCGCCCGCTGGCCCCACACCGTACTGTATTGCTTGTCGAACAGGTTCTGGATGCCGGCGCTGAAGGTGCCGAACCCGGTGGCCTGGCTGCCCAGCAGGTCGAAGGTGGTGTAGCCGTCGATCTGGTGCTGGGCGTCGTCCTTGAGGGTGATGGCGTGGTTGGCCTGCAACCGCGCGCTGCGCCCGTCGCCTTTCCAGCCGACGAAGGCGGTGGCCTTGGACAGCGAGGCATAGCGCGCGTCGCGCTTGACCCAGTCGCCATCGGCGGCCTCTTCTTCGGAGCGCACCAAGTGCAGGGTGCCGCCCGTTTCCCAGCCATTCTGGAAGTAACGGGTCAGCGCGCTTTCAAAACCGTAGTCGCGACGCTTCTGGTCATCGACATTGATGGTCAAGGTGCTGCTGTCGACGCTGATGACCTTGTCCGACCAGGTGTAGTAGAGCGCCGCCTGGGCGTTCCAATCGAGGTCGGCGTAACGCCAGCCCATCTCCACCTGGCGGCTCTTGATCCCGGCCAGCGGGTTGTCGGCCACCGACAGGCCGGGCTTGCCATAGTACTTGGCCGGGTCGGGCAGTTCGAAGCCCTCGCCGTAGTTGGTCCACAGCTGGTGGCCGTTCTTGAAGTCGTAGATCGCCCCCAGGTTGTACAGGTTCACCTGGTAGTCGTTGCTGCCGCCGGGGACGTTCTTGAAGTCGCTGACATCGACGTCCATCAGCTGGCGCCGAGCGCCGCCGGAGAGCGTGAGGTTGTCGGTGAGGTGCCAGTCCAGCTGGGTGTAGAACGAAACGCCATCGACCCGGTAGCTGGGGTAGCGCGCCGCCTTGCTCGCTTCGTCCAGCTCCAGGCCGCCACTGGCGGACGAGGTGCGGGCATCGAAGGTGGTCTGTTCGGCGTTGAAGCGCTCGCGGTCGAGGTCGACGCCGTAGGTGAGCTTGAGGGTATCCCACTGCTTGGCGAACAGCGCCTTCAAGCTGGTGACCTCGAAGTTCTGCTGCGAGCCCGCGAAGTACACGCCGCGCGAGCCGGTGGGCTTGCCGGTGTTGTAGTAGGGGAATGGATAGAAGTTGTCATCTTCCTTGCGGTACGAAGCCTGCAGGTAGAAGTCCTGGCCCAGCACATCGCTATGGTGGTAGTTGGCATTGAGCAGCAGGCGCCGGGTGCGCGGTTGCAGGTCGGACGAGTAGCCACCACGCAGTTCGGCATCCTCCAGGTCGGAGGGTGCGTTGTACTTCAGGTTGGGGAAGTAGATGCCGGTGCTGCCGTGGTTGCCGGAGTCGTAGTACTGGGCCAGCAGGTCCAGGCTCTGCTCATCGCTGAGGGTAAGGCCGAGGGTGCCGAGGATGTCGAGGCTGCGGTTGTATTGCAGGTCGGTCTGGGTGTTGTCGATGAAAATCTGCTCGCCGGCACCGTCATAGAACGCTTCGTTCTGTTCGCCGGAAACGCCCAGCCGGGCATTCACCCGCTCGTTGCCGCCGCTGATCGATTGGGCGACACGGGTGGCCAGGTCGTCACTGTTGTTGAAGCCGCTGCTGGCGCCCAGTTGCGTCTCGAAACGCAGCGGCCCGGGCTCGCCCTTCTTGGTGACGATATTGATGATGCCGCCGGTGGCGCCGCCACCGTATAGGGCGCTGGCGCCGGACAGCACCTCGACGCGCTCGACGTTGAACGGCGAGATGCTGTCGAACTGGCGCGACAGGCCCCGGGAGCTGTTCTGGCTGACGCCGTCGATCATCACCAGCACATCGCGGCCGCGCATGTTCTGGCCATAGTTGGTGCGGCCTTCCGGGGCTAGGTCGAGGCCCGGCACCAGCTTGCCAATGGCCTCCTTGAGGCTGACACCGCTGTCGATCTGCTCGCGCAGCTGCTGCTGGTCGACCACCCAGACGGTGCCGGGGATTTCGCTGATCGCGGTGCTGGTGCGCGCGGCCACGCTGACCTCGATGGGCTTGAGGCTGACGCTCTGGGGCGCGGCCTTGCGCAGGGTGACCGTACGTGTGTCGTTGAACCGGTAGCTCACACCGCTGCCGGCGAGCAACTGCTGCAACGCCTGTTCGAGGCTGTAGCCGCCCTTGAGCGCCGGGCTTTGCAGGCCGGCGACATCGTCGGTGGTGTACAGCAGGTGCAGCCCCGCCTGGTCGGCGAACTGGGTCAGGGCCTGGTCCAGCGGCTGGGCCGGCAGGTCGAGCTGTACCTCTCGGGCCTGGACGTTACTGCCGGGCGTTGCGGTGGCGGCGGCGACGAGCAGCGGGCCGGCCAGGGTGGCCAGGGCGGTGCAGGACAGCAAGGCATGTTTGAAGCGGTGCGAACGGGTTGGCGTAGCCTTCACGAATGAGCTTCCAGACAGTCGTAAGTGGGAATGGGTGGCTGATCAGTGCCACTACGACGATCTGGCTTGGATGAACTTGCAGTACGAAATGAAAAAAATTTCGATTTACTTTAACGGGGTCAATAAACCACGGCCAGGAAAGGCAGGTAGGTGACCTTCAGGCCATAGCGCTGCTCGAGGGTGCGCAGCAGCGCATGGGGATCGTCGAGGTCGAACACGCCACTGACTTCAAGGGCCGCCAGCTTGTGATCGGGCACCAGGATGCGCCCGCGCTGGTAGCGCTCGAGCTCAGCCAGCACCTGGCCTAGCGGCTTGCCGTTGAAGATCAGCTTGCCCCGCTGCCAGGCGGTCTGGGTGCGCGCATCCGCGCTGGGTTGCAGGGGCTGCTCGCCAACCCGTGCTTCACCTTCGGCCAACAGCACGCGGTCGCCCTCGGCTTGGCGACGTACGCTGAATACTGCCGCACTGCTGGTCACCGGGGCGCCGCCGGCCTCGACCACGAAGGGGCGGGGATCATCGACGGTCTCGAACAGGGCTTCACCGGCCTCCAGCACCACCTTGCGCTGGTCGGCGCTGAACGCCACCGACAGGGCACTGCCGGTGTTGAGGGTCACTCGTGAACCATCGGCGAGGGTAAGGCTCTGCCGCTGGCCAACGCTGGTGTGGTAGTCCGAACGCCATACCGGCACCTGCTGCCAGGCGCCGTAGCCGGCCATAAGCATGGCCAGCGAGGCGGCGATCGCCGAGAGCCTGCGCCACGTGCGCGGTGCCGCAGGCGGCGACAGCGTTTGAGCGGTAGGTGTGTGCCCGAGGTCCTGCCACAGTGCCTCGGCTTCGCGCGCCGCTTCGGCATGGGCGCTGCTCAGTTGGCACCAGCGCTGGTAGCGTGCCTGGTCAGCGGCAGTGGCAGTGCCCGAATGCAGCAACACCTGCCAGTCGAGGGCATCGTCGGAAAGGTTGCTGAGTGGGTGAGGTACGGGCATGGCGGCGTCAGTCATGGTTGTGCTTGAGCCAGTCGCGACAGTGGCGCAGGGCCTGGCCGATGTATTTTGCCACCATGCTCTCGGAAACGCCCAGCCGTTGTGCGATCTGCGCCTGGGTCAGGCCTTCGATGCGGTTGAGCAGCAGCGCCTGGCGTGCATTGTCAGAGAGCTGCAACAACGCCTGGTCGAGTATCTGCAAGCGCTCACGGGCAAGCAACGCCGCCTCCGGCGCGGGCGCCGGGCAGGCGACCTCCCCTGCCCCATCGCTGTCGTCGTGGCTGGCGGCCAGGCGCTGCTCGCGCCGCTGGGCATCGATGGCCAGGTTGCCGGCAACACGAAAGATGAAACTGCGGGCATGCAGCACCTGGACGGCCTGCTCGTCGATCTTGACCAGCTTGAGGTAGGTTTCCTGGGCCACGTCGGCGGCGCGCTGGCGGTCGCGCATGCGCCGGGTCAGGAACTGCAGCAGGTCGTCGTAGTGCTCCTGGAAACTTGCCAGCAGCCCAGACACGGGAGACGTCAGCATCGGTAGGTGAAAAGCCGTCGGGAAGGATTATCGGGCGTTAATGAGAAACAGTATCTTTCATAACGGACCGTACTTTCAACGCCGCCGTGCTTTTGCCACACTGCAGGCTCGACCATAAGCCGAGGCTATGAACGCCATGCTTGTCCGCTGCTGCCTGATCCTGCTGTTGGCCTTTGGCCTCAATGCCTGCGCGCTGCTGCAAGGCCGCGACCCATTGAACATCAGTGTGATCGGCATCGATCCACTGCCCGGCCAGGACCTGGAACTGCGCATGGCGGTGAAGATCCGCGTGCAGAACCCCAATGAAACGCCGGTCGACTTCAATGGCGTTGCGCTCAACCTGGAAGTCAACGACCAGCCCCTGGCGGCTGGCGTAAGTGACCAACGTGGGCATATCGGCCGTTACGACGAAGCCGTGATCGTGGTGCCAGTGAGCGTCACCGCTTTCGCCTTTCTGCGCCAGGCCTACGGCCTGAGCCGGGTAGACTCGCTGCAAGGGCTGCCCTATGTGCTGCGCGGTAAACTGGCTGGCGGCCCGTTGGGCACCGTGCGTTTCACCGACAAGGGCAAACTGGACCTGCCTGCTGCCACGGCAGCCGGCTGGTAAACATCCTGGATGGGTAAAGGACCTACCAATGGCTTCTACGCCTGAACTGAAAACCGCCCGGCTGCTGCTGCGCCCCTTGCAACTGAGCGACGCCGAGGCCATCCAGCAACTGTTCCCGCACTGGGAAGTGGTGCGCTACCTGAATGCCCTGGTGCCGTGGCCGTACCCGGAGGATGGAGCGTTGCGCTACCTGCGCGATGTTTGCCTGCCGGCGATCGCTGCCGGGCGTGAGTGGCATTGGTCGATCCGCCTGCTCGAACGCCCTCAGCAGATGATCGGCAGCATCAGCCTGATGGACCTGCCCGACAACAACCGCGGTTTCTGGCTGGCGCCTGCGATGCAGGGCCAGGGCTACATGACCGAGGCCTGCGCGGTGGTTGACGCATTCTGGTTCAACACCTTGCAGCGCGAGGTCATGCGCGTGCCCAAGGCAGCGCCCAACGAAGCGTCCAGGCGTGTTTCCCAGCGCGGTGGCATGCGCTTGCTGCGCACGGGGCAAGGCCACTTCGTGAGCGGTTGCCTGGCGCAGGAGCTGTGGGAGATCACTCGGCAGGAATGGCTCGACCTGGCGGGCACAGGTGCTGGCTGAGTACGGACCTGACTCAGCGGCCAGCGTTGGCGGCGGCCATCAGCTTGTTGACTTCGCTGCGCACCAATTGGGTGAACTCGGGCGGTGTCATGCCATCCAGTTCGGCACGTACCCACTCCGCCCACTTGCCTTTGCGTCGCGGCTTTTCTGCAATCAGCCGCCCCGCTTCACCCTTGGCCTTGCCCAGGTTGCTCTGCCAGTACTCGTACAACCGCGCCTTCTCAGCCTCGATCTGCGCGCGCTCTGCGAAGCTCATGTTGGCCAGATTGAAACTCATGGGTGATACCTGCCGCTGGAAAATGGCCGCTATCTTACACTGTAGCGACGCCACCCCGGTAAGCCGCTGCAACTTTCCCGGCACCACGGCATCCACTGTTCAACTCCCACCCTCCACGAGGACGTGTACATGGCCAGGAAATCCACCGTTCAGAACGACAGTGACCAGATCAAGGACCAGGTGTTCAGTGAATTGCAGGTGTTGATCGAGGAGTCGGAAAAGTTGCTCAGCGACAGCGCCTCGCTGGTCGGCGAAGAGGCCGAAGGATTACGCGCACAACTGGGGCTCAAGCTGCGCCAAGCCCGTGATGCCACCAGCCGCCTGGGCCAGAAGGCGCAGCCGGTGGTCGATGCCACCGAGCAGTACCTTGGCGGTCACCCCTGGCAGACGGTGGCGGTTTCGGCAGGTTTCGGGCTGGTGGTGGGCCTGTTGCTGGGGCGTCGTCAGTAGCCTGGCGATCAGGCCGCGTGGGCCATGGGGATGCCGCTGTGGAAGCGCATCTCCTGGTCTGGCGAGGTGATGAGTTCGGCTTCGGCTTCGCGTACTTGCTCGACCACCCGGGCGATCTCCGCCTCATCGCCATATACATGGGCCAGCTTCAGGTAGCCTTGGTAGTGTCGCGCTTCGCTCTTGAGCAGGCCGTGGTAGAACGTGCCGAGCTCATCGTCCAGGTGCGGCACCAGCGCGGCGAAACGCTCACAGCTACGCGCCTCGATGAAAGCACCTACTACCAACGTATCCACCAGTTTGACGGGCTCATGGGCGCGCACCAAGCGTCGCAGGCCCGAGGCATAACGCCCCGCCGACACCGGGCGCAGGGGTACGCCGCGGCGCTTCATCAGGCGCAATACCTGCTCGTGGTGCACCAGTTCCTCACGGGCCAGGCGCGACATCATGTTGATCAGGTCAAGGTGCGTGTTGTACTTGGCGATCAGGCTCAGCGCCGTGCTGGCGGCCTTGAATTCGCAGTTCTTGTGATCGATCAGCAGGGTTTCCTGGTCAGCCAGCGCCGCCTCGATCCAGGCATCTGGGGTGCGGCAACCGAGGAAGGCGTCGATTTCAGGAATCTGGGACATAACACTCACAATCAAGAAGGATAGCGACAGGACCGGCGATTATACCGGCGGCGGCGGGGAGTGCCAGTGACTATGCTTGATGCACATCAAACGGCGGTACGAGGGGCGCCGTCTATAGTCAGGCATTGGCCGCCACCTTTGAAGGGAGTTCACGCCCATGCAAGCCGTCCGCAGCATCCTTGTCGTCCTCGACCCCGAGCATGCCCATAGCCGCGCCCTGACCCGCGCCAAATTGATCGCAGGCGTGACCGGTGCTCGCCTGCACTTGCTGATGTGCGACAAGAAGCATGACCACAGTGCGTTGCTCAGCCTGCTCAGCAGCCAGTTGCATGACGATGGGTACGACAACGTTTCCCATGAGCAGAACTGGCATGAGAGTCTGCACGAGTCGATCATCGCCGTGCAGCAGGCAGAGGGTTGCGAACTGGTGATCAAGGAACACCGGCCGGACAATCCGCTGAAAAAGGCGCTGCTCACACCCAGTGACTGGAAACTGTTGCGCCAGTGCCCGAGCGCGGTGCTGATGGTCAAGAGTGAGCGGCCCTGGATGGGTGGCAAGATCCTGGCTGCTGTGGATGTAGGCAATCAGGACGAGGATCATCGCCGTTTGCATACCAGCATCATCGACCATGGGTATTCGATCGCCGGCTTGGCCAAGGGTGAACTGCATGTGATCAGCGCGCACCCCTCGCCCATGCTGTCGGCGTCGGATCCGGTGTACCAGCTTACCGAGACCATCGAGCAGCGCTATCGCGAGGCCTGCAAAGCGTTCCAGGCCGAGTTTGATATCAGCGAGGATCGCCTGCACATCGCCGAGGGGCCGGCAGATGTGTTGATCCCCTATACCGAGAAAAAGCTTGATGCGGTGGTGACTATAATCGGCACCGTGGCGCGCACTGGGATTTCCGGAGCGCTTATCGGAAATACGTCGGAAGTGGTGCTGGATTCGCTGGAGGGGGACGTGCTCGTGCTCAAAAGTGAAGAGGCCACGGTGCATCTGGCTGAACTGGCGCGCGGTTGAAGGCTGGCTCCTACCGGAGGGTAAGATTTTTACCGCGCAAAGACAAAACCCCTACCTGCATGCGCAGATAGGGGTTTTGCGAAATGAATCTTGACGATGACCTACTCTCACATGGGGAAACCCCACACTACCATGCAAATTGCTTGGGTGTTATATGGTCAAGCCTCACGGGCAATTAGTATTGGTTAGCTCAACGCCTCACAGCGCTTACACACCCAACCTATCAACGTCGTAGTCTTCGACGGCCCTTTAGGGGATTCAAGATCCCAGTGAGATCTCATCTTGAGGCAAGTTTCCCGCTTAGATGCTTTCAGCGGTTATCTCTTCCGAACATAGCTACCCGGCAATGCCACTGGCGTGACAACCGGAACACCAGAGGTTCGTCCACTCCGGTCCTCTCGTACTAGGAGCAGCCCCTCTCAAATCTCAAACGTCCACGGCAGATAGGGACCGAACTGTCTCACGACGTTCTAAACCCAGCTCGCGTACCACTTTAAATGGCGAACAGCCATACCCTTGGGACCGGCTTCAGCCCCAGGATGTGATGAGCCGACATCGAGGTGCCAAACACCGCCGTCGATATGAACTCTTGGGCGGTATCAGCCTGTTATCCCCGGAGTACCTTTTATCCGTTGAGCGATGGCCCTTCCATACAGAACCACCGGATCACTAAGACCTACTTTCGTACCTGCTCGACGTGTGTGTCTCGCAGTCAAGCGCGCTTTTGCCTTTATACTCTACGACCGATTTCCGACCGGTCTGAGCGCACCTTCGTACTCCTCCGTTACTCTTTGGGAGGAGACCGCCCCAGTCAAACTACCCACCATACACTGTCCTCGATCCGGATAACGGACCTGAGTTAGAACCTCAAGGTTGCCAGGGTGGTATTTCAAGGATGGCTCCATGAGAACTGGCGTCCCCACTTCAAAGCCTCCCACCTATCCTACACAAGCAAGCTCAAAGTCCAGTGCAAAGCTATAGTAAAGGTTCACGGGGTCTTTCCGTCTAGCCGCGGATACACTGCATCTTCACAGCGATTTCAATTTCACTGAGTCTCGGGTGGAGACAGCGCCGCCATCGTTACGCCATTCGTGCAGGTCGGAACTTACCCGACAAGGAATTTCGCTACCTTAGGACCGTTATAGTTACGGCCGCCGTTTACCGGGGCTTCGATCAAGAGCTTCGCTTGCGCTAACCCCATCAATTAACCTTCCGGCACCGGGCAGGCGTCACACCCTATACGTCCACTTTCGTGTTTGCAGAGTGCTGTGTTTTTAATAAACAGTCGCAGCGGCCTGGTATCTTCGACCGGCATGGGCTTACGGAGCAAGTCCTTCACCCTCGCCGGCGCACCTTCTCCCGAAGTTACGGTGCCATTTTGCCTAGTTCCTTCACCCGAGTTCTCTCAAGCGCCTTGGTATTCTCTACCTAACCACCTGTGTCGGTTTGGGGTACGGTTCCCAGTTATCTGAAGCTTAGGAGCTTTTCTTGGAAGCATGGCATCAACCACTTCGCGCTCTANTGAGCACTCGTCATCAGCTCTCGGCCTTGANATCCCGGATTTGCCTAAGATNTCAGCCTACCACCTTAAACTTGGACAACCAACGCCAAGCTGGCCTAGCCTTCTCCGTCCCTCCATCGCAATAACTGGAAGTACAGGAATATTAACCTGTTTTCCATCGACTACGCTTTTCAGCCTCGCCTTAGGGACCGACTAACCCTGCGTCGATTAACGTTGCGCAGGAAACCTTGGTCTTTCGGCGTGCGAGTTTTTCACTCGCATTGTCGTTACTCATGTCAGCATTCGCACTTCTGATACCTCCAGCAAGCTTCTCAACTCACCTTCACAGGCTTACAGAACGCTCCTCTACCGCATCACCAAAGGTGATACCCGTAGCTTCGGTGCATGGTTTGAGCCCCGTTACATCTTCCGCGCAGGCCGACTCGACTAGTGAGCTATTACGCTTTCTTTAAAGGGTGGCTGCTTCTAAGCCAACCTCCTAGCTGTCTAAGCCTTCCCACATCGTTTCCCACTTAACCATGACTTTGGGACCTTAGCTGACGGTCTGGGTTGTTTCCCTTTTCACGACGGACGTTAGCACCCGCCGTGTGTCTCCCATGCTCGGCACTTGTAGGTATTCGGAGTTTGCATCGGTTTGGTAAGTCGGGATGACCCCCTAGCCGAAACAGTGCTCTACCCCCTACAGTGATACATGAGGCGCTACCTAAATAGCTTTCGAGGAGAACCAGCTATCTCCGAGCTTGATTAGCCTTTCACTCCGATCCACAGGTCATCCGCTAACTTTTCAACGGTAGTCGGTTCGGTCCTCCAGTCAGTGTTACCTAACCTTCAACCTGCCCATGGATAGATCGCCCGGTTTCGGGTCTATACCCAGCGACTAAAGCGCCCTATTAAGACTCGCTTTCGCTACGCCTCCCCTATTCGGTTAAGCTCGCCACTGAATATAAGTCGCTGACCCATTATACAAAAGGTACGCAGTCACCTAACAAAGTAGGCTCCCACTGCTTGTACGCATACGGTTTCAGGTTCTATTTCACTCCCCTCTCCGGGGTTCTTTTCGCCTTTCCCTCACGGTACTGGTTCACTATCGGTCAGTCAGTAGTATTTAGCCTTGGAGGATGGTCCCCCCATGTTCAGACAAAGTTTCTCGTGCTCCGTCCTACTCGATTTCATTGATAAGAGATTTTCGTGTACGGGGCTATCACCCACTATGGCCGCACTTTCCAGAGCGTTCCACTAATCTCAAACCAACTTAAGGGCTGGTCCCCGTTCGCTCGCCACTACTAAGGGAATCTCGGTTGATTTCTTTTCCTCAGGGTACTTAGATGTTTCAGTTCCCCTGGTTCGCCTCTTGCACCTATGTATTCAGTACAAGATACTCAGCTTGTGCTGAGTGGGTTCCCCCATTCAGAGATCTCTGGATCACAGTCTGTTTGCCGACTCCCCAAAGCTTATCGCAGGCTACCACGTCTTTCATCGCCTCTGACTGCCAAGGCATCCACCGTATGCGCTTCTTCACTTGACCATATAACCCCAAGCAATCTGGTTATACTGTGAAGACGACATTCGCCGAAAATTCGCATTTCGCTCATTGCTGAGCAGAACTCACAAATTTTACCTTAGCCTGATCCACCAGCAGTGAAACTGGTGTTCAGTCTATTTCTATCACATATCCGAATTTTTAAAGAACGATCTGACAAAAGTCAGAAATCAACATTCATCNCAGAGCGTTCCACTAATCTCAAACCAACTTAAGGGCTGGTCCCCGTTCGCTCGCCACTACTAAGGGAATCTCGGTTGATTTCTTTTCCTCAGGGTACTTAGATGTTTCAGTTCCCCTGGTTCGCCTCTTGCACCTATGTATTCAGTACAAGATACTCAGCTTNTGCTGAGTGGGTTCCCCCATTCAGAGATCTCTGGATCACAGTCTGTTTGCCGACTCCCCAAAGCTTATCGCAGGCTACCACGTCTTTCATCGCCTCTGACTGCCAAGGCATCCACCGTATGCGCTTCTTCACTTGACCATATAACCCCAAGCAATCTGGTTATACTGTGAAGACGACATTCGCCGAAAATTCGCATTTCGCTCATTGCTGAGCAGAACTCACAAATTTTACCTTAGCCTGATCCACCAGCAGTGAAACTGGTGTTCAGTCTATTTCTATCACATATCCGAATTTTTAAAGAACGATCTGACAAAAGTCAGAAATCAACATTCATCNACGAATGTTCATTTCTAAGTTCTGAGCAGTGCT
This sequence comes from Pseudomonas sp. UFMG81, assembly GCF_015354575.1. GTDB lineage: Bacteria > Pseudomonadota > Gammaproteobacteria > Pseudomonadales > Pseudomonadaceae > Aquipseudomonas. The sequence continues at coordinate 527 of NZ_JACAFQ010000052.1, read as the reverse complement.
GCGAAACCTGAAAGAGTGGTGGAGCCAAGCGGGATCGAACCGCTGACCTCCTGCGTGCAAGGCAGGCGCTCTCCCAGCTGAGCTATGGCCCCGTATTCTTAGGCCGCACCAAGTAATTGGTAGGTCTGGGCAGATTTGAACTGCCGACCTCACCCTTATCAGGGGTGCGCTCTAACCAACTGAGCTACAGACCTATAACAGGGTCGCGTTACAGCATCGTCTTTACACAATGAATCAAGCAATTCGTGTGGNAGCTCATCAGCAGGCTGATGTCGTCGATTAAGGAGGTGATCCAGCCGCAGGTTCCCCTACGGCTACCTTGTTACGACTTCACCCCAGTCATGAATCACACCGTGGTAACCGTCCTCCCGAAGGTTAGACTAGCTACTTCTGGTGCAACCCACTCCCATGGTGTGACGGGCGGTGTGTACAAGGCCCGGGAACGTATTCACCGCGACATTCTGATTCGCGATTACTAGCGATTCCGACTTCACGCAGTCGAGTTGCAGACTGCGATCCGGACTACG
>NZ_JACAFQ010000051.1 GCF_015354575.1 Pseudomonas sp. UFMG81 | reverse complement strand
GCCCCAACAAGCCTTCACCCCCGCCCATGCCACGGCGACACCCGGCGGGCTTGAGCCCGGTTTCCACATCGTCCAGCGCAGCAGTTCGTTCCCGGAGCTGATCCTGCGGTTGACCGACGGCCACGGCTCGCTGCCCATCGCCCGCTTGCAGCGCCTGAACCCGACCTATGCGCAAGGGTTCAAGGCGGGTGAGATCTTCGTGATCGGCGACCCGGACAACGGGCATGCCTGTACGCGTGAGGAGGCCGAGTTGATGGCTGCGGCGAACAGGGCACGAGCGGCGCTAACTGACCTCTCTCACGAGGAGGCCAACTTCATGATGCGTCATCAAGCGGAGATAGCCGGGTTACTCAGCGATGTGAGCTTAGCCATGGGAGTTAGCCAGGCGGTTATGGCGAAGTCCCTCAGTGAGTTGAAGGACACATTACATCACATAGAAAAGCTACACCAAGATCAGTTCCGCAAACACGGTCACCTTCAAAGCGATATCTTTTTCGCAGAAAGAAAGAAGCTCTTCAACACGCTGGACACAACACTAAGAACAAGCTTCCTCAATAAACAATTAAACCTTGGCACATACGAAACGCTACGTCGGGACTTGGGGTTATCCAGTAAAAGTTTGGTGCACCATTGGAGCAAAGCAGGCATAGCTGGCGATATCCCAGGGTATGCAACCCATCTTGACAAACTGGCAAGCATGTCGAAATACCTTAAGGCGGGTGGCCGAGTGGGTGTAGCACTGGGAGGAGCAAGTTCGTTCTTAAAAATTTATGAAGCTTGCACCGCAGGCAATAAAGAGGCTTGTAACAAAATAGGATTTACCGAGACCGGGAGCTTTATGGGCGGCCTAATTGGAGGGGCCGCGGGCGGGGCTGTGGGTGGCAAAATTGCAGGGTATGCCTGCTTAGGCCTTGGCGCCGGCGCGCCTGCATGCTCAGTCGTAGTGGTAGGCATCAGCTCCCTAGCAATGAGCTTGGTCGGGATGCACAGTGGTGAAAAGACTGGAGAGGTTATCTATGAGCTCCTTGAACAACATTGAAATATCAAGAAAAACACTTGAACTCATAATCTTAGCAACACCATTTACCCTAGGACTTAGTGGATTCTTAATGACTGTACAGCTAGCCCGCTCAGGCCAATTCTATATATTGATACACTCCCTTAGGAACAGCCACTGCCTTGTAACTGCGATTCAAACATGGGGAATGAGCAGTCTAAAGTCGAAAATATCCGTGGTATCAATGCTGAGTGGGGTTGTGCTTCACCCTTCCTATTTTGTGAAGCGCGGCCTTCTAAACGCTAATGACGCTAAAAATCTTCCCGCATACCTAAAGCTCAGAATGAGAATCGCTTCATGGCTGCTTCTTTTAAGCGTTTCATGGCTTTTACTCCTCGCGATATTTCATCACTAGAACACTTGAAGGTACCGCAACGACATGATCACATCACTTCAAGACTTCAAGAACCTACCTCCAGCCATACGCTTGATTCTCTCAGCCGGACCTATAGTCCTAGGCACAATAGGCGTCCTAATGAGTACGCATATCGCAGCCGGAAAAGACTTCATCACCCTCATAACTGCGCTACCCAAAACTATCGAGCTCGACCCCTTAGGGGGATCTTTCAATTCGCGATTCCTAAAATTCAGGTGCCATCTCGTTCACCGCCTTTGCGCCGTGATGCTTTTCCCAAAATACAGCATTCGAAATAAGATGCTTGACCCTGAGGAATACGCGGCCTTCCCGACACTCTTGCGAAAACGAATGGTTATTGCAACCTGGCTGACCATTGTAAGCTTTCTCTGGGGCGCCATTACTTACACCCTAATTAAAAGTAGCACGCAGTGATGGGCTTTCAATTGACTAGCACTGACTATTGGCAAGTCGGGCTAACCCTGAGCCTATTAGTAACACCATTCTGCCTATGCAGCATCGGATTGATCATGAGCAGCTACATAGCCCACAGCAAAGACTTCCACACCCTAACGACAGCACTTTCAAAGAGCATTAACTTGGATCCATTAAGCAAAAGTCTTCACTATGGCTCTCCGCGCTTCAGATCAATCCTGATTCCCAGACTGTCCGCGACCCTGGTCTTTCCGATGTTTAGCATCAGAAAAAACATGCTAGACGCAGGAGAGTACGCCGCCATGCCTAAAGGACTCAAATTCCGCATATTGAGTGCCTTCTGGCTCACCGCCATTGGGTTTGTCTGGATTCTAATTTCCGCTGGCATGATCACATTTGCTGACTAACAAAAAATCACCTAATGGAACAATGAGCACCATGCCCCCTGAAAACCAAAGGCCGGCATCCTTGGAGGATGCCGGCCTTTGGTAAGCGTTTCGATCACTCACCCGCCGTCAGCGCGTTATAGCTGGTGATCAGGTTGCGGTAGTCCGGGATGTGGTTGGAGCACAGCGCCGCCAGCCCTTCGATGTCGTTGCGCCAGTCGCGGTGCAGCTCGCAGGCCACACCAAACCAGGTCATCAGCTGGGCACCGGCCTGGCTCATGCGGTTGTGGGCGGCGTCGCGGGTCATCGCATTGAAGGTGCCGGAGGCGTCATTGACCACGAACACTTCGAACTCTTCTTCCAGGGCCGACAGCGCCGGGAAGGCCACGCACACTTCGGTCACCACGCCGGCGATGATCAGCTGCTTCTTGCCGGTGGCCTTCACCGCCTTGACGAAATCTTCGTTGTCCCAGGCGTTGATCTGGCCGGGGCGGGCGATATACGGGGCGTCCGGGAACAGGGCTTTGAGCTCTGGCATCAGCGGGCCGTTGGGGCCTTGCTCGAAGCTGGTGGTGAGGATGGTCGGCAGGTTGAAGAACTTGGCCAGGTCCGCCAGGGCCAGCACGTTGTTCTTGAACTTGTCCGGCTCGATGTCGCGCACCAGCGACAGCAGGCCGGCCTGGTGGTCCACCAGCAGTACGGCGGCGTCGTCTTTGTTCAGGCGGTTGTAGGTGAATTTGCTCATGGTCGTTGCTCCTAAAGGTTTGAATGTTTGCCGTGCGTTGGGTGTTTCGCGTTGATGAGCAAAGATTAGATTCATCACCTTTGAGGCGGTAGACTGCAAAAACTGGCCTTAGCGTTCTGTTTTATGAACGATAGACGGGCGGTGAAGGCTTCGCGGGTAAACCCGCTCCCACAGCGATCGCGCTGGCCAGCTCAACAACCGGAGAACTGCATTGGAAGACCTCAACTCCCTCTACTACTTCACCCAGGTGGTCGAGCACGGTGGCTTCGCCCCGGCTGGGCGGGCGCTGGACATGCCCAAGTCCAAGCTCAGCCGGCGCATCGCCGACCTGGAGGAACGCCTGGGCGTGCGCCTGCTGCACCGCACCAGCCGACACTGTTCGCTGACCGAGATCGGCCAGGCCTACTACAACCGTTGCCTGGCCATGCGCGTGGAGGCCGAGGGCGCGGCGGAGATCATCGAGCGCAACCGCAGCGAACCGCGCGGGCTGGTGCGCATCAGTTGCCCCACCACCCTGCTCAACTCCTGGGTCGGGCCGATGCTCACTCGCTACATGCTCAAGTACCCGCAGGTGGAGCTGTTCATCGAGAGCACCAACCGCCGGGTCGACCTGTTGCACGAGGGCTTCGACGTGGCGTTGCGGGTGCGCTTCCCGCCGCTGGAGAACACCGACATGGTGATGAAGGTGCTGAGCAACAGCACCCAGTGCCTGGTCGGGCATCCGTCGCTGCTGGCGCAGCTACCGCAGGGCTTCGCGCCGCAGCAACTGAGCGCGCTGCCCAGCCTGCATTGGGGGGGTGCCCAGCGCGAGTACCAATGGGAGCTGTTCCAGGGCGAGGACAGAAGCCACAGCCTGGTGATCCCGCACACGCCGCGGATGGTCACCGACGACCTGTTCGCGCTGCGGCATTTCGTGTTGGCAGGGGTGGGGATCGCGCACCTGCCATGCGTGGCCGTGCGCGAAGACCTGGCCCAAGGGCGGCTGGTGGAACTGCTGCCGGGGTGGAACCCGCGCTGCGGCATCGTCCATGCGATCTTCCCGTCGCGCCGGGGGTTGCTGCCGTCGGTACGGTCGTTGATCGACCATTTGGCCGAGGAGTTCGCGATCAGCGATATGGCTTGAGGGGGCATCAGGCAATTCCGCACCCACACAGACAGCACAGTCAATTGCCTTGCACTGACCTTCTGTAGGAGCGGCCTTGTGTCGCGAAAGGGCTGCGAAGCGGCCCCAGGTTTCACCTGAGTGGCGAATATTGCCGGGGCTGCTTTGCAGCCCTTCGCGACACAAGGCCGCTCCTACACAGAGCCTGTGCAAGCCCAAGGGATGTGGTAGCCGATGGGCCAGCAAAATAACGTCAGAACGCGAAGCACGAACAACCCAGCGCACCCCAGAACCCCTGGAAGTCACTCACCGGTACGCTGGAATGCCGTGCCTTTTCATGGCTGTGCGCATGCACCCCGCAAGGCCCGACGCACTGGTGCACGGCGGCGGCCAGCGGCGCGCCCGCGCGCCAGTGCCCTGGCACCTTCGCCACTGGCGACCACTCTGGCACCACCGGGATCTGCGCCGGCCCCAGCTTGTCGAAATCACCCGCGGCATACACCACCTTGCCATCGACCACGGTCAGCACCGAGTCGATCCACTTGATCGCCTCTTCCTCGACACTGAAGTAGTCCGCCGACAGCGCCGCCAGGTCGGCGAGCTGGCCCACTTTGATCTGCCCTTTCTTGCCCTGCTCACTGGAGAACCAGGCGCTGCCGTGGGTGAACAGCTGCAACGCGACATCGCGGCTCAGGCCACCGTCCGGGTACAGCTCAAGGCCGCCCACGGTCTTGCCGCTGACCATCCAGTACAGCGAGGTCCAGGGGTTGTAGCTGGACACCCGCGTGGCGTCGGTGCCCGCGCCCACCGGCACGCCCTCGGCCAGCATGCGCTTGATCGGCGGGGTGGCCTCGGCGGCCTTGGCGCCGTAGCGCTCGACGAAATACTCGCCCTGGAAGGCCATGCGGTCCTGGATGGCGATGCCACCGCCCAACGCCCGCACCCGTTCGATGTTCTTCGGGGTGATGGTCTCGCAGTGGTCGAAGAACCACGGCAGGCCGTTGAACGGGATGTCGCGGTTGACCTTCTCGAACACGTCGAGCATGCGCGAGATGGACTCGTCATAGGTGGCGTGCAGGCGGAACGGCCAACGCTGCTCGACCAGGTGGCGCACCACCGGCTCCAACTCCTGCTCCATGGTCTGCGGCAAATCCGGACGCGGTTCGAGGAAGTCCTCGAAGTCGGCGGCGGAGAACACCAGCATCTCGCCGGCACCGTTGTGGCGCAGGAAGTCGCTACCGTCGCCCGGCTTGACCTTCTGGGTCCAATTCTTGAAGTCGGCCAGTTCTTCCTTGGGCTTCTGGGTGAACAGGTTGTAGGCGATGCGCACGGTGAGCTGGTGGTTGTCGGCCAGTTCCTGGATCACCTGGTAGTCGTCAGGGTAGTTCTGGTAGCCGCCGCCGGCATCGATGGCGCTGGTCAGGCCCAGGCGGTTGAGCTCGCGCATGAATTGGCGGGTAGAGTTGACCTGGTACTCCAGCGGCAGCTTCGGCCCCTTGGCCAGGGTGGCGTAGAGGATCGCGGCATTGGGCCGGGCGATAAGCATGCCGGTGGGGTTGCCGAACTTGTCGCGCTGGATCTCGCCACCGGGTGGGTTGGGGGTGTCCTTGGTGTAGCCGACCGCCCTGAGCGCGGCGCGGTTGAGCAGCGCACGGTCGTACAGGTGGAGGATGAATACCGGGGTGTCGGGCGCGGCCTGGTTGATCTCTTCCAGGGTGGGCAGGCGCTTTTCGGCGAACTGGAACTCGTTCCAGCCGCCGACCACCCGCACCCATTGCGGGGTCGGCGTGCGCTCGGCCTGGTCCTTGAGCATGCGCAGGGCGTCGGCCAGCGACGGCACGCCTTCCCAGCGCAGCTCCAGGTTGTAGTTCAACCCGCCACGGATCAGGTGCAGGTGCGAGTCGTTCAGGCCTGGGATCACCGTGCGCTGCTTGAGGTCGATGATCTGCGTGCGGGTGCCCTTGTGGGCCATGGCTTCGGCGTCGCTGCCCACGGCGATGAACCTGCCGTCCTTGATGGCGACGGCGCTGGCCTGGGGTTTCTCACGGTCGACGGTGTGCAGTCGGCCATTGAACAGAATGAGGTCGGCGGACATGGGATCTCCTGAAACGGCGGCATGGGCGGAATCGGTGAACGGCAGCGCGCTCCACAGCGCGCCGGCGGCACCCAGCACGGTGCTTTTGGCGAGGAAGGTGCGGCGGCTCTGGTCGGTGGGGTCCTGGCTCATGGTGTTCTCCGTCCGGGTGGTTTCGGCAGGCGGTTGAAGGCTAGCAACGGATTGCCACAGGCGCTCAGCGGCGCAACCAGTCGGCGCAGCGGCGCGTTACCCAGGGCATGATGAAGAACACCACCGGGAGGATGACGCACAGGTTGACCAGCAGGTTGCTCGGCAGCCGGCCCCCGAGCAGCGGAAAGCGCTCGAACAGCGGCGCCAGCAGCATCGGCACCAGCAGGGTCAGCGGGCAGATCACCAGGTAGGTGAGCACGGCCTGCTTCCAGCGCGGTGGGGGCGTCGCCCCGCTGCTGGCCGGGGTGAACCAGAACTCCGCATCGTCATGCACCTGGGTCTGGTCACCCTCCTCCAGCAACGGCAGCACTTGCGCCACCAACGCCTGGCGCTCGGCGGAGTCGACCCAGGCCTGTAGCTGGCCGGCCTCGGCAAAACGCACCACGGTGGTGAACTGGCGGCCGCCGTCGTCGGGGCGGATCACGTTCACATCCAGGTGCCCCGGTTGCCGGCGGGCCACGCCAACGGTGTGACGAAGCCAGGCTTCGTACTGCACCAGGGCGTCGGCACGTACCTTGTGCTGGATGACCAGCGTGACCACGGTGCTGTTGTTCATCGCGCTGTACCTTGAGCGGGGTGAGGCCAGGCGCCGGGCTGGCGCCTGGCGGGGCGGCTTACTTGCTGGCGGTCAGGGCGTTGTAGCTGGTGATCAGGTTGCGGTAGTCCGGGATGTGGTTGGAGCACAGCGCCGCCAGCCCTTCGATGTCGTTGCGCCAGTCGCGGTGCAACTCGCAGGCCACACCAAACCAGGTCATCAGCTGGGCTCCGGCCTGGCTCATGCGGTTGTGGGCGGCGTCGCGGGTCATCGCATTGAAGGTGCCGGAGGCGTCATTGACCACGAACACTTCGAACTCCTCTTCCAGGGCCGACAGCGCCGGGAAGGCCACGCACACTTCGGTCACCACGCCGGCGATGATCAGCTGCTTCTTGCCGGTGGCCTTTACCGCCTTGACGAAGTCTTCGTTGTCCCAGGCGTTGATCTGGCCGGGGCGGGCGATGTACGGGGCGTCCGGGAACAGGGCTTTGAGCTCTGGCATCAGCGGGCCGTTGGGGCCTTGCTCGAAGCTGGTGGTGAGGATGGTCGGCAGGTTGAAGAACTTGGCCAGGTCCGCCAGGGCCAGCACGTTGTTCTTGAACTTGTCCGGCTCGATGTCGCGCACCAGCGACAGCAGGCCGGCCTGGTGGTCCACCAGCAGGACGGCGGCGTCGTCTTTGTTCAGGCGGTTGTAGGTGAATTTGCTCATGGTCGTTGCTCCCAAGGGTTTGAATGTTTGCTGTGCGTTGGATGTTTCGCGTTGATGAGCAAAGATTAGATTCAACACCTTTGGGGCGGTAGATAGCGGAAATTGGCTTTAGCGTTCTGTTTTATGAACGATGAAGTGCGCGGCTTCTTCGCGGGTTTACCCGCGAACAGGCCATCCGCTACAACCCCGCCCCATTGCCTGCCCCCTCAACCTGCTCTATTACTACCCATCAGCCCTCCCCCGCACCGAGACCACCATGCTGGCCCTCATCCAGTCCTACCCGCTGTTGCTCGGCATCCTGCTGATCTTCCTGGACCTGCTGCTGTGGCAGTTGATACCGCTGCATCACCACGTCTGGCGCATCGCCTCGCGCCTGCTGATCTTCCTGCTGTTCAGCGCCGTGCTGCTGACCGCCGGCATGAGCCCGCTGCAACCCGCCCCTTGGGCTGACGATGTGTCACGCAACCTGCTGGCCACGGTGCTGGCGATCGGCTGGTGGCTGTTCGGCGCGCGTACGGTGACGGTGGTGTTCGGGCTGCTGCTGGTGGCGCGTGGCAGCCACGGCGGGCGCCTGTTGCAGGATGTGGTCGGGGCGCTGATCTTCCTGGTCGCGGCGGTGGCAGCGGCGGCCTATGTGATGCAGTTGCCGGTCAAGGGCCTGCTGGCCACCTCGGGGGTGATGGCCATCGTCATCGGCCTGGCCTTGCAGAGCACCTTGGCCGACGTGTTCTCGGGCATCGTGCTGAACACCACGCGGCCGTACCAGATCGGCGATGCGATCTCCATCGACGGCACCGAGGGCAAGGTGGTGGATATCGACTGGCGCGCCACCCGGCTGATCACCGGCAACAGCAGCCTGGCGGTGATCCCCAACTCGGTGGCGGCCAAGGCCAAGATCCTCAATTTCAGCCGCCCGGCCGAGGTGCACGGGGTGTCGATCAGCGTGGTGGTGCCGGCCAAGGTGCGCCCGCAACATGTGTTCGACGCCCTGGAGAAAACCTTGCAAGGCACCAGCATCCTGCTGGATAAGCCGGCGCCCAAGGTGACGGTGAAAGCCTCGACGCTGGAGGCGGTGGAATACGAGGCCAGCGGTTTCATCGCCGACATGTCGCGCAAGACCGAAGTGCGCAACCAGCTGTTCGACCTGGCCCACCGCCACCTGGAGGCCAGCGGGGTGATCTGGAACCTCGAGCTTGGCGCGCAACCGCGCAGCCGCCAGCGCGAGTTGCTGGACGAAGTGCGGGTGTTCCGCTCGCTGAGCAACGAGGAGCGCGACAGCCTGAGCCAGCGCATGACCACGGTGGAATACCCGGCCGACCAGGTGATCCTGGGGATCGGCGAGCGCTCCGAGCATGTGCTGCTGATCAGCCGCGGGGTGGTGCTGGCCTCGGTGCGCGATGGCGAGCGGTTGATCGAGGGCGGGCGCATGGGGCCGGGGGAAGTGCTGGCGCTCGAAGGCCTGCTGGACGACGAGGCGTCACCTGTCGAGTTCCGCGCCTTGAGCGGCTGCGTGTTGTACCGCATCGACAAGGAGCAGATGCGCGGCTGCCTGGTCCAGAGCGGCGATGTGAAGTCGGCGCTGACCAAGTTGCAGCGTTTCCGTCGGCAGAAGCGTGAATCACTGTTGCTGCAAAAGCCGACGGTGGTGAAGAAAGGCGGTTTCCTGAGCTGGCTGCATAAATGACCGGCCCGATTGCCCTAGTGTCCTGTCTCGGAAATAGGCTGTTCACTTTTGGCGGCGTCTTGGGCGTCCGGCCGGCGTTGCCACTCCTCGCCATAGCCCTGCTATGACTCGTCGCGGCGCCTTGGCCGAACACCCAAGCCACTCGCCAAAAGAGAACGTATTTCCGAGACAGGACACTAGCGCTGCATCCCCCAGCGCCGCACCGTCAGCCGCTCCAGGGTGTTGAACACCAGCCCTTCCACCAGCAACCCGATCAGGATTACCACCGCCAGCCCGGCGAACACCTTGTCGGTGTACAGCTCGTTGCGGTTCTGGAAGATGTACCAGCCCAGCCCACCCTTGCCGCTGCTGGCGCCGAACACCAGCTCGGCGGCGATCAGCGTGCGCCAGGCGAAGGCCCAGCCGATCTTCAGCCCTGAGAGGATCGACGGCAGCGCCGCCGGCACCAGGATGTGCAGCACCAGGCGCAGTCCGCGCAGGCCGTAGTTGCGCCCGGCCATGCGCAGCGTCTCGGACACCCCGAGAAAACCTGCGTAGGTGTTCAGCGCCAGCGCCCACAGCACCGAATGCACCAGCACGAAGATCAGGCTGTTGTCGCCCAGCCCGAACCACAGCAGCGCCAGTGGCAACAGGGCGATGGCCGGCAGCGGGTTGAACATCGAGGTCAGGGTACCCAGCAGGTCGCGGCCCAGCTGGGTCGACACCGCCAGGCTGGTCAGGCCGAAGGCCAGGACGATCCCCAGTAAGTAGCCCTTGAGCAGCACCACCAGCGATACGCCGATCTTGGCGAATATTTCGCCGCTGAGCAGCCCCTCCCCCAGCGCCGTGGCCGTCTGTACAAAGCTTGGCAGCAGCAGGTCGTTGTCGGTGAAGCGTGCCACCAGCTCCCATAGCCCGGCCAGCAGCACCAGGATAATCGCTTTGCGCAGCCAGCCTTGCTGCCACAGGCGCTGGGCCAGCGGCAGATCACGCTCCAGCGGCACCCCAGGCAGGGGTTGCAGCTGCACTTGGTATTCCTGGCGAACAGCAGTCGTCGTCATGCCAAGGCTCCTGTCAGTAGACGATGCGGATATCGTTGAAGCCGAGGTCGCTGGCCAGCTCCTGCGTTTCGGCTTCGTCGAACAGCAAGCGGTGGATACGCCGGGCGCTGGCTTGGAAGTCGCTACCACCCAGGCTGCCAAGGTCGTACTGATGGCTGTGCACTTCGGCCCGCACCCGGCCCGGATGGGGCGACAGCAGCAGGATACGGTTACCCACCACCAACGCCTCTTCGATGGAGTGGGTGACGAACAGCAAGGTGAAGCGCACCTCCTCCCACAGCAGCAGCAGTTCTTCCTGCATCTTGCGGCGGGTCAGGGCATCGAGGGCGGCAAACGGCTCGTCCATCAGCAGGATCTTCGGCTGGGTCGCCAGCGCCCGGGCGATGGCCACACGCGCCTTCATGCCGCCGGACAGGGTATGCGGGTAGGCATCAGCGAAGGCCGCCAGGCCGACCTTCTCCAGGTAGTGCAGGGCGCGCGCCTCGGCCTCGGCACGCTTGAGCTGGCCGGACACCAGCAGCGGGAACATCACGTTCTGCTTCACCGTCTTCCAGGGCGGCAGCTGGTCGAACTCCTGGAACACCACGATCCGGTCGGGCCCAGGGCCGCGGACCGGCTGGCCTTGCAAGAGGACCTGCCCTTCACGGGGCTCGATGAACCCGGCCACCGCCTTGAGCAAAGTGGACTTGCCGCAACCGGACGGCCCCAGCAGTACGAAACGGTCGGCGCGGTCGACTTCGAAGCTGACCTGGTGGGTGGCCCGCACCACGCGTTGGGCGGTGCGGTATTCGAGGCTGAGGTTCTCCACCGCCAGCAGCGGTGGGCTGGCGACACAGCTCAGGTTGCTGGCCGCGTGGCCTGGCAATGGGGCGGTCATGCTCGGTCAGCTCCCTTGCAGCGGGTGTTCATCCTGGAAGAAGTAGTCCTTCCACGACGCCGGCTTGTTCTTGATCGCACCGACCCGGTAGAGGAAATCGGCCAGCTTGTAGGTGTTCTTCGGGGTGACGGTGAATTCGTAGCGCGGGTTGTCGATCAGCTTGATCAGCTCATTGCGATCGATCTTGGCCTTGGTCACGCGGATATAGGTGTCGGCGGCGGCCGCCTTGTCCTTCTGGGCAAAGTCGGCGGCTTCGGCCAGGGCATCGACGAAGGCCTTGTAGGTCTTGGGGTTGTCCTGGCGGAATTTTTCGGTGGCGAACAGCAGGGTCGGCGAGTTGGGGCCGAGCAGGTCGTAGCTGTCGAGCACCACGTGCACGTTCTTGTTGGCCAGCACCTGGTCCTGGAACGGCGGGTTGGAGAAGTGCCCGTTGAGCTCGGTACCGCCGGCCAGCAGTGCGGCGGTGGCATCCGGATGGGGCACGGCCAGCGTGTACTTGTCGAGGCGGTTGTAGTCCTTGTCGCCCCACTGCTGGGCGGCGGCGTATTGCAGGAAGCGCGACTGCACCGAGACGCCCACCGCCGGTACGGCGATACGGTCCTTGTCGGACAAGTCGGCGATGGTCTTCACCTTGGGGTTGCTGCTGACCAGGTAGTACGGGAAGTTGCCCAGCGAGGCCACGGCCTTGACGTTCTGCCGACCGTGGGTGCGGTCCCAGACGGTGAGCAGCGGGCCGACGCCAGCGCCGGCAATGTCCACCGAGCCGGACAGCAGTGCGTCGTTGATCGCCGCGCCGCCGGACAGCTGGGCCCAGTCGACTTTGATGTCGATGCCCTGCGCCTTGCCATGCTTCTCGATCAGGTGCTGGTCGCGCACCACATTGAGCAGCAGGTAGACGATGCCGAACTGTTCGGCAATGCGAATTTCGCCCTCGGCATGGGCCACGGTCGGTGCCGCGAGGCTGCCGATGACCAGGCTGGCGCCCAGGCCAATGCTTGCCGCCAGGCGGCTGATGGAGTTGCGCATGATGAAGTTCCTCAGTCGTCAGTACGGGGCGTCGCCCTGGATGGTGGTGCGGTACAGCTTGCGCCGCAGGTGCGCGGGGCAGCCGGCGGCCAGGTGAATCAGCGAACGGTTGTCCCAGAACACCAGGTCGTTGGGCTGCCACTGGTGGCGGTAGATGTTCTGCTCGAGCACGCTCAGGGCGTACAGCTGCTGCAGCACGTCGCGGCTTTCATCGTCGGGCAGGCCGACGATGCGTGTGGTGAAGCCTTCGCTGACGAACAACGCCTGACGGCCGTTTTCCGGGTGGGTGCGTACCACCGGGTGGATGACCTCCTGCACCTGGGCCAGTTGCTCGGCGCTCAGGGTCGGGCGCCAGTTGCCTTCGAACTTGGTCTCGGCATAGCGCGCGGTGTAGGAGTGGGCAGCGTCGCGGCCCTTGATGACCTTGCGCAGGGCATCGGGCACCGCGTCCCAGGCTTTGTGCATGTCGGCGAACAGGGTGTCGCCGCCTTCGCTGGGCAGCTCCTGGGCATGCAGCATCGAGCCGAGGCTGGGCAGCGCCTTGTACGACAGGTCCGAATGCCAGAACTTGCCGGCATCACCGAGGCCTAGGTTGCGACCGTCCTCGACGATGTTGGAAACGATGAGGATTTCTGGGTGGCCGGCGAGCAGGAACTGCTTGAGCACGTGGATCTGCAACTCACCGAAGCGCGGCGGCTGAAGGCGATCTGTTGTTCGGGGGTGATGCGCTGGTCGCGGAACACCAGTACGTGATGGTCCAGGTGGGCGCGGTGGATTCGGTTGAAATCCCCGGCGTTGACCGGTCGGCTCAGGTCCAGGCCGACCAGCTCGGCGCCGACGGCACCGGGGAACGGGCGGATTTCAAAGGTTTGCGGCAGGGCGCTGTCGATGGACGACAAGGCGTTCGAGGCGGCTGGCATTGGTCACTCCCACGCAAGTGCGCGACATCAGGGCGCGCAACGATCGGAAACGCACGGGGATTGCCCGTGTGGGTTCGAGTCGTGCGGCGCGCCGATTGGTCGGCAGGTACGCAGTGGAGTGACTATATGGGAATAAGAAAAAGAATTTAAATACCGTTACGGCATATTCATATGAGGTGAATGTGTGAGGTTCGCCAGCAAGGCTGGCTCCTACGGGTTTGGGGTGCACCCGTAGGAGAGAGCGTCCTCAGCGCTCGCGCAGGGCCTCGCTGCGGGCCTTCATGATCGGCTTGAGCAGGTAGCTCATGATGGTTTTCTTGCCGGTCATGATGTCCACGGTGGCCACCATCCCCGGGATGATCAGCAGCGGCTTCTCGTCGGTGCCCAGGTGGCTCTTGTCGGTGCGCAGCTTGATCAGGTAGTAGGTGGTTTTCTTGTCTTCATCGGTGATGGTGTCGGCACCGATCTGCTCGAGCTTGGCCTTCATCCCGCCATAGATGGTGTAGTCGTAGGCAGTGAACTTGACCGTGGCCTCCTGGCCGGGGTGGAGGAAGGCGATATCCTTGGGCAGGATCTTCGCTTCGACCACCAGGGTGTCGTCCAGCGGCACGATCTCGATGATGTCGCTGCCCGGCTGGATCACCCCACCGATGGTGTTGACCAGCAGCTGCTTGACGATACCGCGCACCGGCGAGGTGACCAGGGTGCGGTGCACGCGGTCATCCAGCGCCTTGCTGGTGGCAGTGGCCTTGTTCAGCTCGGTACGCGCTTCGTTGAGCTGGGTGAGCGCCTCGCTGCGGAACTTGCCGCGGGTCTCTTCGATCTTGCTCTCGACCTCTTTGATCGCCGCCTCGGCGCGGGGGATGGCCAGGGTGGTGGAGTCCATCTGGCCACGGTTCTCTACTTCGGCGCGGCGCAGGCGCAGCACTTCCACCTGGGAGATCGCACCCTGGGCCACCAGCGGCTCGGACATCGAGATCTCTTGGCGCAGCAACTGCAGGCTGTTGGCGTACTGGGCGCGCTTGGAGGTGAACTCGCGCAATTCCTGCTGCTTCTGCACCAGTTGCTGCTGCAGGCCCCCCAGTTCGTCCTGTAGCTGCTGGCGACGGCTCTGGTACAACGACTGTTCGTTGGCGGCCTGGTTTGGGGCGGCCTTGCGCAGCTCTTCGTCGATCTGCAGCGGCTTGTCTTCCACCTCGGCGCTCAGGCGCTGCACGCGCAGGGCCATGGCCAGGCGCGAGGCCTCGGTTTCGTCGACGTTGGAGGCGAAGCGGGTTTCATCCAGGCGCAGCAACGGCTGGCCGACTTCGACCACCTCCCCTTCCTTGGCGAAGATCTCGGCGACGATACCGCCCTCAAGGTTCTGGATTTTCTGCACCTTGGACGAGGGGATGGCCTTGCCCTCCCCGCGCGTCACCTCGTCGATGGGCGCGACGCTGGCCCAGACGATCAGGAACAGGAAGAAGGCGATGATGCCCCAGATGGTCAGGCGCACCACCCGTGGGGCGTCCTCGATCAGTGCCTTGTTGACCTCGGGCAGCGGTTGCCCGGCCAGTGATTCGGAGCCTTTGAAATAGCGGCGCAGGCTGTCCTTGAAACGCCCCATATCCAGCTTATGCAACACTGATCTGCCCCTTCTTCAGCGCATCCATGACGGCGGCTTTCGGGCCATCCGCGACTATCTGCCCACGATCGATGACGATCAGGCGGTCCACCAGCGACAGCAACGAGGCGCGGTGGGTGACCAGCAGCACCGTCTTGCCTTCGATGACCGCGCTCAGACGCTGCTTGAGGCGCTCTTCGCCGGTGTTGTCCATGGCGCTGGTGGGCTCGTCGAGCAGCAGGATCTGCGGGTTGAGCAGCAGCGCCCGGCCCAGGGCGACGTTCTGCCGCTGGCCGCCGGAGAGGTTCTGGCCACGCTCGCCGACTTGCAGCTCGTAGCCATCGGGGTGCAGGCGGGCGAATTCATGCACGCCGGCCAGCTCGGCGGCTTGCAGGATCAGCTCGTCCTCGATGTAGCGCGCGCCGCTGACCAGGTTGTCGCGCAGGGTGCCGGCCAGCAGCTGGATGTCCTGGGGCACGTAGCCGATGTTGTGGCGCAGCTCGCTGACGTCGATCTGGCGAATGTCCACGCCGTCCACCAGCAGCGAGCCGTTGTCCGGTTCGTACAGGCCGACGATCAGCTTGGCCAACGAGCTCTTGCCCGAGCCGCTGCGGCCGATGATGCCAACCTTCTCACCCGGGCGGATGTTCAGGTTGATGCCCTTGAGCGCCTGGTTCTGCTGGTTGGGGTAGGTAAACTCGACGCCGCGGAACTCGACGGCGCCTTGCAGCACCTGGCGGCTCAGCGGGCGCTCCTCGAAGTTGCGCTCTTGAGGCAGCTCCATCATCTGGTCGGTGGCGACCATGGTCACCTTGGCCTGTTGATAGCGTGCCAGCAGGCCATTGAGCTGGCTCAGCGGGCCCAAGGCGCGGCCACTGAGCATGTAGCAGGCCACCAGGCCGCCCATGCTGAGGTTGCCGTCAATGATCAGGTACACGCCGACACAGATCATCGCCACCCCGGCCAGTTGCTGAATCAGCAGGGTGATGTTCATGGCCAGGCCCGACAACACCTTGACCCGCAGCTCCAGGCGGCTGAGGGTGCCGAGGGTCTGCTCCCACATGTACTGGCGCTCGCTCTCGGCGTTGTTGACCTTCACCGCGTCCAACCCGGCGAGGGTCTCGATCAGGCTCGACTGGCGCTCGGAAGCCAGCGCCATGGTGCGCTCCATGGTCGACATCAGCGGTTTCTGCAAGGCGTAGCCGATGCCCAGCGCCAGCGGGAAGGCCAGGATCGGGATCCACACCAGGTGCCCGCCGATGATGGCGATGACCAGCAGGATAAGCAGGGTGAATGGCAGGTCGATCAGGCTGGTCAAGGTCAGCGAGGCGAGGAAGTCGCGCAGGCCCTGGAACTCGTGGATGTTCTGGGCAAAGCTGCCGACCCGTGCCGGGCGGTACTTCATCGACATGCCAACGATGCGCTCGAACAGCGTGGCCGAGATGATCAGGTCGGTCTTCTTGCCGGCCAAGTCCAGGCACAAACTGCGCAGGCCCTTGAGAATCAAGTCGAACACGTAGGCGACGGCGATACCGACGGCCAGCACCCACAGCGTCGAGGTGGCCTGGTTGGGCACCACGCGGTCGTACACGTTCATCACGAACAACGGCGCGGCCAGGGCGATCAGGTTGATCACCAGGCTCGCGGCGATGGCGTCGATGTACAGCCACTTGCTGCGCATCAGGGTGTCGCGGAACCAGGAGCGGGCGCGCGGGATCAGGTTGCCGTGGTTGACGTCGTACTTGTGCTGCGGCTGGGCGAAGAACACCTTGCCGCTGTAGTCGCTCTGCAACGCCTCGCGGGCGACCAGCACCTCGCCGCCGTCACTCTCGCTGAGCAGCACGCGCGCGGTGTCGGCACTCTCCCAGCCAACCAGGACGGCGCTGCGGCCTTCCTTGAGCAGCAACATCGCCGGCATGGCGATGGTCGGGATCTGTTCCAGCTTGCGTTGCAACAGCCGCCCTTGCAGCCCGGCCCGGGCGGCGGCACGGGGCAGCAACTCGGGGCTCAGGCGCTGGGCCGGCAATGGCAGGCCGGTGGTCAGCATGGCCCGGCTGGCGGGCTTCTGGTGCAGGACACACAGGGTCAGCAGACTGTCCAGCAAGGGATCGTCATGCTGACTGCGTGGATCGTGGTTGAGCTGGACTCGGCTGACTTCGGATTCCACGCGGCGCTCTCTTCATCCTTGCGGGGGTGGTCCAAGGGACGCCTGTCAGTTCATGCCTGGCAGGTTCACCTTGGGTTTCAGGTCGTTCTGCACAACGGAGGCCATCGGTGCGACGACACCCTGGCTCTTGAGCAGTTGGCCAATGGTCGCCTTGATTCGGTACTGAGTAAACATTTGTATGTTCTTCACCTCTACCAGACGGCGCTGGGCGGTGAAGGTTTCATTTTCGCTGTCCAGCAAGTCGAGCAAGGTGCGCTCGCCCAGGCCGAACTGTTGCTGGTAGGCGGTACGCACCCGGTTGCTGTGGTCGACATATTGCTGCGCGATCGGCCGCTGGGCATTGGCGTTCTCCAGAGCATTCCATGCCAAGCCTAATTCCTCATTGAGCTGGCGCAAGGCGTTGTTGCGAATGTCCAGGGCCTGGTTGGCCAGGTACGACTTGGATTCCAGGTCCGCCTTGTTGCTGCCGCCGGCGTACAGGTTGAAATTCATCCGCAGCATGGCCTGCCATTCATTGTTGTGGCCGACGGCGCCATCGAGGTTGTTGTCGGCCGTTCGTCCGAGTTCGGCATCAAAACGCGGATAGAACGTAGACTTCGCCGCTTCGTATTGTTTTTCCGCCGCCGCGATGTCCGACTCTGCGGAGCGCAGGATCGGGCTGCTCTCGATCAACTGATGGCGTGCCTCGTCCAGCGTGGCCGGCAGCAGGTCGACAAATGGCGCGGGCGTGCTTAACTCGTCGGGCATTTGCCCGACGACGCTCAGGTAATTGGTGTTGGCATCGGCCAGGTTGGTCTGTTCGGTGATCAGGTTGTTGCGCGCCTGGGCCTGGCGCGCTTCGGCCTGATCAAGGTCGGCCATACGGCCTACGCCGCGGCTGGTGCGCAGTTTGATCTGGTCGAGGATGCGGTCGTGGTTGCGCAGGTTGTCTTCGGCCAGGCGCACCATCTCGCGGCGCGTCAGCACGTCCAGGTAGACCTGGGCGACGGTCAGGGCGGTGCGTTCGGAAGTACCCAGCAGGGAGTAGGCCCGGGCGTTGACGGTGGCTTGTTGACGCCCGACTTCGCTGGAGGTGGCGAAGCCGTCGAAGACCATCTGCCGCATGCGGATGGCCGACTCGCCACGGTTGAGCGTGTCCCAGCGGTTGCCGGTGCTGGGGCTGTCGGTGCCCTCGCGGCCGTAGCCGGCGGTCACGTCGACCCGCGGCAAATAGCCGCCCTTGGCGGCCCGCAATTGATAGTCGGCGGCCACGCGGGCGTTCACACCGGCCTGGATTTCCGGGTGCACCTCAAGGGCCTTTTGCATGGCCTCGGGCAAGGTTTGTGCTTGAACGAACGTAGCGGCGAGAGCTAAAGGAAGAGCGGTAAACAGTGACGCACGCATTTTTGCTGGTTCCCGAAAGAGCTGTTGTCCCAAATCACAGCCGAGGCAGTGCCTGCCTTGGAAAATGGCAACCCGATTCTTTGGGTAGGAAGCTTGCGAACAGGCAGCGCGACTAGTACGAAAGAAAGGGCTGTAGCTGGCCAAATATCAATGTGACATTACCTTGGCGATTGTTTAGGATGGCTGCCAGAAGGTCAATAGTTTGGCATAAAGTTAATAGCCAATCGTTATAGACGTAAAATTGACACATTAAGTGTCAAAAACATTTTCGACACATTCCATCAGTCGCCGCCGTCGAATGCCGGCCTGGCATGGAAGCCCCACTGAACGGGTAGCCCGGAGAGTCCAATGAGCACTGTTGTTGCCATCGTCAAAAGCATTATTGGCCAAGTCATCGCGGTATCCCCAGAAGGCATCCGACGCGTACTGATCGAAGGCGATCGCCTGCTGGCCGGCGAGCACGTCGAGACCGGCGCTGGCGGCGCTGTCACCCTCGAACTGGCCGATGGCCGCCTGCTCGACCTGGGCCGCGACACCCAGTGGAGCGCTGACGCCCCCGACAGCAGCACCGACCTGAGCGAGGCAACCGCCCAGGCAGCGCCGTCGGTTGAAGAATTGCAGCAGGCCATCGCCGCTGGCGCCGACCCGACCACCGAGCTGGAAGCCACTGCAGCAGGCCCGGCCGCAGCAGGCGGTGGCGCCGTGGGGGGTGGGCACAGCTTCGTGCTGCTCGAGGAGACCGCCGGCGTGGTCGACCCGAGCATCGGCTTCCCCACCGGCCCGATAGGCTTCGCTGCTGGCCTGGCCAACCAAGAGATCGGCGGCGTAGACCTCAATGGCGCGGCCGTAGGTACAGGCACCGGCACCACGACGACGAACACGCCCTTCGCCACCGGCATCAGCCTCAGCGCCACCCCTTCGATCACCGAGGCGGGTGGCGTCATCGTCTATACCGCCACCGTTGGCCGCGCTCCGCTGAGCGACCTGACCGTCACCCTGTCCAACGGTGCAGTCATCGTGATCCCGGCGGGCCAGACCAGCGGCACCGTCAATGTCGGCATCGCCCCGAACGACACGCCCTACCTTGATGCCAGCCAGATCTCCACCACCATCACCGGCACCAGCGGTGGCAACGGCCTGATCGTCACGCCCAGCACCACGCCAGCCGTGACCCAGGTCACCGATACCCTCGACACCACCACGGTGACGGTCACGGCGCAGCCGGCCAAGGAAGGCGACGCCAATGTCGTGTTCAACTTCCAGCTGAGCAATCCGCCGCAGGCGGGCAGCACCACTACCCTGACCGTCAACGTCGGCGGCACGGACTACACCGTGCAGGTGGATGCGAGCGGCAAAGGCACGCTGAACGTGCCAAATACCAATGGCAACGATGCCTTCAAGGATCCGAGCACGGTCACCGCCACCGTAACCAAGGTGGAAGGTGGCAACTACGAAGCGGTTGATCTGAGTGGTGCCACACACACCGCCACCGTCGAAGATGTGGTCGATAACACCACCGTGACCGTCACCGCTGACCCAGCGAAAGAAGGCGACGCCAATGTGGTGTTCCACTTCCAGCTGAGCAATCCGCCGCAGGCGGGCAGCACTACGACGTTGACCGTGAATGTCGGTGGCAAGGACTACACCGTCCAGGTAGACGCTTCGGGCAAAGGCTCGCTGAATGTGCCGAACACCAACGGCAGCGACGCCTACAAGGATCCGAGCGAAGTCACTGCCACTGTCACAAAAGTGGACGGCGGCAACTATGAAGCGGTTGACCTGAGTGGTGCCACGCACACGGCGACCGTCGAAGATGTGGTCGATAACACCACCGTGACCGTCACCGCTGACCCAGCGAAAGAAGGCGACGCCAACGTCACCTTCCACTTCCAGCTGAGCAATCCGCCGCAGGCCGGCAGCACCACTACGCTGACCGTCAATGTGGGCGGCAAGGACTACACCGTCCAGGTTGATGCTTCTGGCAAAGGCAAGCTCGACGTCCCGAACACCAACGGCAACACCAATGACTTCTACAAAGATCCAACCGAAGTCACTGCGACTGTCACCAAAGTCGAGGGCGGTAACTACGAAGCGGTGGATCTGACTGGTGCCACGCACACCGCGACCGTTGAGGATGTGGTGGACAACACCACCGTCTCGGTAACCGCTGACCCAGCGAAAGAAGGCGATGCCAATGTCACCTTCCACTTCCAGCTGAGCAATCCGCCGCAAGCCGGCAGCACCACCACCCTGACCGTCAATGTGGGCGGCAAGGATTACACCGTTCAGGTGGATTCGACTGGTAAGGGTAAGCTCGACGTCCCGAACACCAACAGCAACACCAACGACTTCTACAAAGATCCGACCGAAGTCACTGCCACTGTCACCAAAGTGGAAGGCGGTAACTACGAAGCCGTGGATCTGAGCGGTGCCACGCACACCGCGACCGTCGAAGATGTGGTGGACAACACTACCGTCTCGGTAACGGCTGACCCAGCGAAAGAAGGCGATGCCAATGTCACCTTCCACTTCCAGCTGAGCAATCCACCGCAAGCCGGCAGCACTACCACCCTGACCGTCAATGTCGGCGGCAAGGATTACACCGTCCAGGTAGATTCGACTGGTAAAGGTAAGCTCGACGTCCCGAACACCAACAGCAACACCAACGACTTCTACAAAGATCCGACCGAAGTCACTGCCACTGTCACCAAAGTCGAAGGCGGCAACTACGAAGCCGTGGATCTGAGCGGTGCCACGCACACCGCCACCGTCGAAGATGTGGTCGATAACACCACCATCTCGGTAACCGCTGACCCGGCAAAAGAAGGCGACACCAACGTCACCTTCCATTTCCAACTGAGCAATCCGCCGCAGGCCGGCAGCACCACCACCCTGACCGTCAATGTCGGTGGCAAGGATTACACCGTAGTCGTCGATGCCTCCGGCAAAGGCAAGTTGGATGTGCCGAACACCAACGACAACACCAACGACTTCTACAAAGATCCAACTGAAGTCACTGCCACCGTCACCAAGGTCGAGGGCGGTAACTACGAGGCTGTTGATCTGAGTGGGGCCACGCACACGGCGACCGTTGAAGATGTGGTCGATAACACCACCGTCTCGGTAACCGCTGATCCGGCGAAAGAAGGCGACACCAATGTCACCTTCCACTTCCAACTGAGCAATCCGCCGCAAGCCGGCAGCACCACCACGTTGACCGTCAATGTGGGTGGCAAGGACTACACCGTAGTCGTCGATGCCTCCGGCAAAGGTAAGCTGGATGTACCGAACACCAACGGTGAAGACTTCTACAAAGATGCAACTGAAGTCACGGCTACCGTCACCAAAGTAGAAGGTGGCAATTACGAAGCTGTAGACCTGGGCAATGCCAAGCACACCGTTACTGTTGAAGACACCATCACCCCTGATGGCACTACAACCGTCACCGTTACTTCCGATCCGGCCAAAGAAGGCGACACCAACGTTACCTTCCACTTCCAGCTGAGCAATCCGCCGCAGGCCGGCAGCACCACCACCCTGACCGTTAATGTCGGTGGCAAGGATTACACCGTACAGGTGGATTCGACTGGTAAAGGCAAGCTCGACGTCCCGAACACCAACAGCAACACCAACGATTTCTACAAAGATCCGAGCGAAGTCACTGCCACTGTCACCAAAGTGGAAGGCGGTAACTACGAAGCCGTGGATCTGAGCGGTGCCACGCACACCGCGACCGTCGAAGATGTGGTGGACAACACTACCGTCTCGGTAACGGCTGACCCAGCGAAAGAAGGCGACGCCAACGTCACCTTCCACTTCCAACTGAGCAATCCACCGCAAGCCGGCAGCACCACTACACTGACCGTTAATGTCGGTGGCAAGGATTACACCGTTCAGGTGGATTCGACGGGTAAAGGCAAGCTCGACGTCCCGAACACCAACAGCAATACCAACGACTTCTACAAAGATCCGAGCGAAGTCACTGCGACTGTCACCAAGGTCGAGGGCGGTAACTACGAAGCCGTTGATCTGAGTGGCGCCACGCACACCGCGACCGTCGAAGATGTGGTGGATAACACCACCGTGACCGTCACCGCTGACCCAGCGAAAGAAGGTGACACCAACGTCACCTTCCACTTCCAACTGAGCAATCCGCCGCAAGCTGGCAGCACCACCACCCTGACCGTCAATGTCGGTGGCAAGGACTACACCGTGGTTGTCGATGCCTCCGGCAAAGGCAAGCTGGATGTACCGAACACCAACGACAACACCAATGACTTCTACAAAGATGCAACCGAAGTCACTGCCACCGTCACCAAAGTCGAAGGCGGCAACTACGAAGCCGTGGATCTGAGCGGTGCCACGCACACCGCGACCGTAGAAGATGTGGTGGACAACACCACCGTCTCGGTAACGGCTGACCCAGCGAAAGAAGGCGACACCAATGTCACCTTCCACTTCCAGCTGAGCAATCCACCGCAGGCCGGTAGCACCACCACCCTGACCGTCAACGTGGGCGGCAAGGACTACACCGTGGTCGTCGATGCCTCCGGCAAAGGCAAGCTGGATGTACCGAACACCAACGACAACACCAATGACTTCTACAAAGATCCGACCGAAGTCACCGCCACTGTCACCAAAGTGGAAGGCGGTAACTACGAAGCCGTGGATCTGAGCGGTGCCACGCACACCGCCACCGTCGAAGATGTGGTCGATAACACCACCGTCTCGGTAACCGCTGACCCAGCGAAAGAAGGCGACGCCAACGTCACCTTCCACTTCCAGCTGAGTAACCCGCCGCAGGCCGGTAGCACCACCACCCTGACCGTGAATGTCGGTGGCAAGGATTACACCGTACAGGTGGATTCGACTGGTAAGGGCAAGCTCGACGTCCCGAATACCAACGACAACACCAACGACTTCTACAAAGATCCGACCGAAGTCACTGCCACCGTCACCAAAGTGGAAGGCGGTAACTACGAAGCTGTTGATCTGAGTGGTGCCACGCACACCGCGACCGTCGAAGATGTGGTCGACAACACCACCGTCTCGGTAACCGCTGACCCAGCGAAAGAAGGCGACACCAATGTCACCTTCCACTTCCAACTGAGCAATCCGCCGCAAGCTGGCAGCACCACCACCCTGACCGTTAATGTCGGCGGCAAGGACTACACCGTACAGGTGGATTCGACGGGTAAAGGCAAGCTCGACGTCCCGAACACCAACAGCAACACCAACGACTTCTACAAAGATCCGAGCGAAGTCACCGCGACTGTCACCAAGGTCGAGGGCGGTAACTACGAAGCCGTTGATCTGAGTGGCGCCACGCACACCGCGACCGTCGAAGATGTGGTGGATAACACTACCGTCTCGGTAACGGCTGACCCAGCGAAAGAAGGCGACGCCAACGTCACCTTCCACTTCCAACTGAGCAATCCACCGCAAGCCGGCAGCACCACTACGCTGACCGTTAATGTCGGTGGCAAGGATTACACCGTTCAGGTGGATTCGACGGGTAAAGGCAAGCTCGACGTCCCGAACACCAACAGCAATACCAACGACTTCTACAAAGATCCGACCGAAGTCACTGCGACTGTCACCAAGGTCGAGGGCGGTAACTACGAAGCCGTGGATCTGAGCGGTGCCACGCACACCGCGACCGTTGAAGATGTGGTCGACAACACCACCGTCTCGGTAACCGCTGACCCAGCGAAAGAAGGCGACGCCAACGTCACCTTCCACTTCCAGCTGAGCAATCCGCCGCAGGCCGGCAGCACCACCACCCTGACCGTCAATGTCGGTGGCAAGGACTACACCGTCCAGGTGGATTCGACTGGTAAGGGTAAGCTCGACGTCCCGAACACCAACAGCAATACCAATGACTTCTACAAGGATCCGACTGAAGTCACCGCCACGGTCACCAAGGTCGAAGGCGGCAACTACGAAGCCGTTGATCTGAGTGGTGCCACACACACCGCGACTGTTGAGGATGTGGTTGATAACACCACCATCTCGGTAACGGCTGACCCAGCGAAAGAAGGCGACACCAACGTCACCTTCCACTTCCAGCTCAGCAATCCACCACAGGCCGGCAGCACCACCACGCTGACCGTCAATGTGGGCGGCAAGGATTACACCGTGGTCGTCGATGCCTCCGGCAAAGGTAAGCTGGATGTGCCGAACACCAACGACAACACCAACGACTTCTACAAAGATCCGACTGAAGTCACTGCTACGGTCACCAAAGTGGAAGGCGGCAACTATGAAGCCGTTGACCTGGCTGGTGCCACGCACACCGCGACCGTCGAAGATGTGGTCGATAACACCACCATCTCGGTAACCGCTGACCCGGCGAAAGAAGGCGACACCAACGTCACCTTCCACTTCCAGCTGAGCAATCCACCGCAGGCCGGCAGCACCACCACGCTGACCGTCAACGTCGGTGGCAAGGACTACACCGTGGTTGTCGATGCCTCCGGCAAAGGCAAGCTGGATGTACCGAACACCAACGACAACACCAATGACTTCTACAAAGATGCAACCGAAGTCACTGCCACCGTCACCAAAGTCGAAGGCGGCAACTACGAAGCCGTGGACCTGAGTGGTGCCACGCACACCGCGACCGTCGAAGATGTGGTCGACAACACCACCATCTCGGTAACGGCTGATCCGGCGAAAGAAGGCGATGCCAACGTCACCTTCCACTTCCAGCTGAGCAACCCGCCGCAGGCCGGCAGCACCACTACGCTGACCGTCAATGTCGGTGGCAAGGACTACACCGTGGTCGTCGATGCCTCCGGTAAAGGCAAGCTGGATGTGCCGAACACCAACGGCAACACCAACGACTTCTACAAAGATCCGACTGAAGTCACCGCGACTGTCACCAAAGTCGAAGGCGGCAACTACGAAGCCGTGGATCTGAGCGGTGCCACGCACACCGCGACCGTCGAAGATGTGATGGACAACACCACCGTCTCGGTAACGGCTGACCCAGCGAAAGAAGGCGACACCAATGTCACCTTCCACTTCCAGCTGAGCAATCCACCGCAGGCCGGTAGCACCACCACCCTGACCGTGAATGTGGGCGGCAAGGACTACACCGTGGTCGTCGATGCCTCCGGCAAAGGCAAGCTGGATGTACCGAACACCAACGACAACACCAACGACTTCTANAAAGATCCGACCGAAGTCACCGCCACCGTCACCAAAGTCGAAGGCGGCAACTACGAAGCCGTGGATCTGAGCTTCTATAAAGATCCGACCGAAGTCACCGCCACGGTCACCAAAGTCGAGGGCGGCAACTACGAAGCCGTTGATCTGAGTGGTGCCACGCATACCGCGACTGTTGAAGACGTGGTCGATAACACCACCATCTCGGTAACGGCTGACCCAGCGAAAGAAGGCGACACCAATGTCACCTTCCACTTCCAGCTGAGCAATCCGCCGCAAGCCGGCAGCACCACTACGCTGACCGTCAACGTGGGTGGCAAGGACTACACCGTAGTTGTCGATGCTTCCGGCAAAGGCAAGCTGGATGTACCGAACACCAACGACAACACCAATGACTTCTACAAAGATGCAACCGACGTCACTGCCACCGTCACCAAAGTCGAAGGCGGCAACTACGAAGCCGTGGATCTGAGCGGTGCCACGCACACCGCGACCGTAGAAGACGTGGTGGACAACACCACCGTCTCGGTAACGGCTGACCCAGCGAAAGAAGGCGACACCAATGTCACCTTCCACTTCCAGCTGAGCAATCCACCGCAGGCCGGTAGCACCACCACCCTGACCGTGAATGTGGGCGGCAAGGACTACACCGTGGTCGTCGATGCCTCCGGCAAAGGNAAGCTGGATGTACCGAACACCAACGACAACACCAACGACTTCTATAAAGATCCGACCGAAGTCACCGCCACGGTCACCAAAGTCGAGGGCGGCAACTACGAAGCCGTTGATCTGAGTGGTGCCACGCATACCGCGACTGTTGAAGACGTGGTCGATAACACCACCATCTCGGTAACGGCTGACCCAGCGAAAGAAGGCGACACCAATGTCACCTTCCACTTCCAGCTGAGCAATCCGCCGCAAGCCGGCAGCACCACTACGCTGACCGTCAACGTGGGTGGCAAGGACTACACCGTAGTTGTCGATGCTTCCGGCAAAGGCAAGCTGGATGTACCGAANTCTATAAAGATCCGACCGAAGTCACCGCCACGGTCACCAAAGTCGAGGGCGGCAACTACGAAGCCGTTGATCTGAGTGGTGCCACGCATACCGCGACTGTTGAAGACGTGGTCGATAACACCACCATCTCGGTAACGGCTGACCCAGCGAAAGAAGGCGACACCAATGTCACCTTCCACTTCCAGCTGAGCAATCCGCCGCAAGCCGGCAGCACCACTACGCTGACCGTCAACGTGGGTGGCAAGGACTACACCGTAGTTGTCGATGCTTCCGGCAAAGGCAAGCTGGATGTACCGAATACCAACGGTGAAGACTTCTACAAAGATGCAACTGAAGTCACGGCTACCGTCACCAACGTAGAAGGTGGCAACTACGAAGCTGTAGACCTGGGCAATGCCAAGCACACCGTTACTGTTGAAGACACCATCACTCCTGATGGCACTACAACCGTCACCATTACTGCCGACCCGGCNAAAGAAGGCGACNCCAACGTNACCTTCCACTTCCAGCTGAGCAACCCGCCACAGGCCGGCAGCACCACGACCCTGACCGTGAATGTGGGCGGCAAGGACTACACCGTCCAGGTGGATGCGACTGGTAAAGGCAAGCTCGACGTCCCGAACACCAACAGCAACACCAACGACTTCTACAAGGATCCAACCGAAGTCACTGCCACCGTCACCAAAGTTGAAGGTGGTAACTACGAGGCTGTTGATCTGAACGGTGCCACGCACACCGCGACCGTTGAAGACGTAGTCGATAACACCACCGTCTCGGTTACTGCCGACCCAGGGCAAGCTCGACGTCCCGAACACCAACAGCAACACCAACGACTTCTACAAGGATCCAACCGAAGTCACTGCCACCGTCACCAAAGTTGAAGGTGGTAACTACGAGGCTGTTGATCTGAACGGTGCCACGCACACCGCGACCGTTGAAGACGTAGTCGATAACACCACCGTCTCGGTTACTGCCGACCCAGCGAAAGAAGGCGACGCCAACGTCACCTTCCACTTCCAGCTGAGTAACCCGCCGCAGGCCGGCAGCACCACTACGCTGACCGTCAATGTCGGTGGCAAGGACTACACCGTGGTCGTCGATGCCTCCGGCAAAGGCAAGCTCGACGTCCCGAACACCAACAGCAACACCAACGACTTCTACAAAGATNCAACCGAAGTCACCGCNACCGTCACCAAAGTCGAAGGCGGTAACTACGAAGCCGTGGACCTGAGTGGTGCCACGCACACCGCGACCGTCGAAGATGTGGTCGACAACACCACCATCTCGGTAACGGCTGACCCGGCGAAAGAAGGCGACACTAACGTCACCTTCCACTTCCAGCTGAGCAATCCGCCGCAAGCCGGCAGCACCACCACGTTGACCGTCAACGTTGGTGGCAAGGACTACACCGTGGTCGTCGATGCCTCCGGCAAAGGCAAGCTGGATGTGCCGAACACCAACGGCAACACCAACGACTTCTACAAAGATCCGACCGAAGTCACTGCCACCGTCACCAAAGTGGAAGGCGGCAACTACGAAGCGGTTGATCTGAGTGGTGCCACGCATACCGCGACTGTTGAGGATGTGGTTGATAACACCACCATCTCGGTAACGGCCGACCCAGCGAAAGAAGGCGACGCCAACGTCACCTTCCACTTCCAGCTGAGCAATCCACCGCAGGCTGGCAGCACCACCACCCTGACCGTGAACGTCGGTGGCAAGGATTACACCGTAGTGGTCGATGCCTCCGGCAAAGGTAAGCTGGAGGTACCGAACACCAACGACAACACCAACGACTTCTACAAAGATCCGAGCGAAGTCACCGCGACTGTCACCAAAGTCGAGGGCGGTAACTACGAAGCGGTTGATCTGAGTGGTGCCACGCACACGGCGACCGTTGAAGATGTAGTGGACAACACCACCGTCTCGGTTACGGCTGATCCAGCGAAAGAAGGCGACGCCAACGTCACCTTCCACTTCCAGCTGAGCAATCCGCCACAGGCCGGTAGCACCACCACCCTGACCGTCAACGTTGGTGGCAAGGACTACACCGTCCAGGTGGATGCTTCGGGCAAAGGCAAGCTGGATGTGCCGAACACCAACGGCAACACCAACGATTTCTACAAAGATCCAACCGAAGTCACCGCCACCGTCACCAAAGTCGAAGGCGGCAACTACGAAGCCGTTGATCTGAGTGGTGCCACGCACACCGCGACCGTAGAAGATGTGGTGGACAACACCACCGTCTCGGTAACGGCTGACCCAGCGAAAGAAGGCGACACCAACGTCACCTTCCACTTCCAGCTGAGCAACCCGCCGCAGGCCGGCAGCACTACCACCCTGACCGTCAATGTGGGTGGCAAGGACTACACCGTGGTCGTCGATGCCTCTGGCAAAGGCAAGCTGGATGTGCCGAACACCAACAGCAATACCAATGACTTCTACAAAGATCCGACTGAAGTCACCGCCACTGTCACCAAGGTCGAGGGCGGCAACTATGAAGCCGTTGACCTGGCTGGTGCCACGCACACCGCGACCGTCGAAGATGTGGTCGATAACACCACCATCTCGGTAACCGCTGACCCGGCGAAAGAAGGCGACACCAATGTCACCTTCCACTTCCAGCTGAGCAATCCGCCGCAAGCCGGCAGCACCACTACGCTGACCGTCAACGTGGGTGGCAAGGACTACACCGTAGTTGTCGATGCTTCCGGCAAAGGCAAGCTGGATGTACCGAATACCAACGACAACACCAACGATTTCTACAAAGATCCGTCTGAAGTCACTGCGACTGTCACCAAGGTCGAGGGCGGCAACTATGAAGCCGTGGACCTGAGTGGTGCCACGCACACCGCGACCGTAGAAGATGTGGTGGATAACACTACCGTGACCGTCACCGCCGACCCGGCGAAAGAAGGCGACACCAACGTCACCTTCCACTTCCAGCTGAGCAACCCGCCACAGGCCGGCAGCACCACGACCCTGACCGTGAATGTGGGCGGCAAGGACTACACCGTNTGATCTGAACGGTGCCACGCACACCGCGACCGTTGAAGACGTAGTCGATAACACCACCGTCTCGGTTACTGCCGACCCAGCGAAAGAAGGCGACGCCAACGTCACCTTCCACTTCCAGCTGAGTAACCCGCCGCAGGCCGGCAGCACCACTACGCTGACCGTCAATGTCGGTGGCAAGGACTACACCGTGGTCGTCGATGCCTCCGGCAAAGGCAAGCTCGACGTCCCGAACACCAACAGCAACACCAACGACTTCTACAAAGATGCAACCGAAGTCACCGCCACCGTCACCAAAGTCGAAGGCGGTAACTACGAAGCCGTGGACCTGAGTGGTGCCACGCACACCGCGACCGTCGAAGATGTGGTCGACAACACCACCATCTCGGTAACGGCTGACCCGGCGAAAGAAGGCGACACTAACGTCACCTTCCACTTCCAGCTGAGCAATCCGCCGCAAGCCGGCAGCACCACCACGTTGACCGTCAACGTTGGCGGCAAGGACTACACCGTGGTCGTCGATGCCTCCGGTAAAGGCAAGCTGGATGTGCCGAACACCAACGGCAACACCAACGACTTCTACAAAGATCCGACCGAAGTCACCGCGACTGTCACCAAAGTCGAAGGCGGCAACTACGAAGCCGTGGATCTGAGCGGTGCCACGCACACCGCGACCGTCGAAGATGTGATGGACAACACCACCGTCTCGGTAACGGCTGACCCAGCGAAAGAAGGCGACACCAATGTCACCTTCCACTTCCAGCTGAGCAATCCGCCGCAGGCCGGTAGCACCACCACCCTGACCGTCAACGTTGGTGGCAAGGACTACACCGTCCAGGTGGATGCTTCGGGCAAAGGCAAGCTGGATGTGCCGAACACCAACGGCAACACCAACGATTTCTACAAAGATCCAACCGAAGTCACCGCCACCGTCACCAAAGTCGAAGGCGGCAACTACGAAGCCGTTGATCTGAGTGGTGCCACGCACACCGCCACCGTTGAAGATGTGGTCGATAACACCACCATCTCGGTAACCGCTGACCCGGCGAAAGAAGGCGACACCAATGTCACCTTCCACTTCCAGCTGAGCAATCCACCGCAGGCGGGTAGCACCACGACCCTGACCGTCAATGTGGGCGGCAAGGACTACACCGTCCAGGTGGATGCTTCGGGCAAAGGCAAGCTGGATGTGCCGAACACCAACGGCAACACTAATGACTTCTACAAAGATCCGACTGAAGTCACCGCCACTGTCACCAAAGTCGAGGGCGGCAACTACGAAGCCGTTGATCTGAGTGGTGCCACGCATACCGCGACTGTTGAAGACGTGGTCGATAACACCACCATCTCGGTAACGGCTGACCCAGCGAAAGAAGGCGACACCAATGTCACCTTCCACTTCCAGCTGAGCAATCCGCCTCAGGCCGGCAGCACCACGACCCTGACCGTCGATGTCGGCGGCGTGACCCGTACCGTCAGCATCGACTCGACCGGTAAAGGTACTTTGGTCGTCGCCAACACCAACGGAGAAGACGTCTACCTCGACGCCAGCTCGGTCACCGCCAAGGTCACTGCCGTCAACGGCGGTAACTTCGAGAACGTCAGCCTGACCGGTGCAACCGCTACCGCGACCGTTGCGGACACCATCCAGACCACCACCGTCTCGGTAACGGCTGATCCGGCGAAAGAAGGCGATGCCAACATCACCTTCCACTTCCAGCTGAGCAACCCGCCACAGACTGGCAGCACCACGACCTTGACCGTCGATGTCGGTGGCGTGACCCGCACCGTCAACATCGATTCGACCGGTAAGGGCACTCTGGTCGTCGCCAACACCAACGGAGAAGACGTCTACCTCGACGCCAGCTCGGTCACCGCCAAGGTCACCGCGGTCAACGGCGGCAACTTCGAGAGCGTCAGCCTGACTGGCGCGACCGCTACCGCCACCGTCGCAGATACCATCCAGACCACTACCGTCTCGGTAACGGCTGATCCGGCGAAGGAAGGCGATGCCAACATCACCTTCAACTTCCAACTGAGCAATCCGCCGCAGGCTGGCAGCACCACCACGCTGACTGTTGATGTCGGCGGCGTGACCCGTACCGTCAGCATCGACTCGACCGGCAAAGGTACTCTGGTCGTCGCCAACACCAACGGCGAAGACGTGTACCTCGACGCCAGCTCGGTCACCGCCAAGGTCACCGCGGTCAACGGCGGCAACTTCGAGAACGTCAGCCTGACCGGTGCGACCGCTACCGCCACCGTCGCAGATACCATCCAGACCACTACCGTNTCGGTAACGGCTGATCCGGCGAAGGAAGGCGATGCCAACATCACCTTCAACTTCCAGCTGAGCAATCCGCCGCAGGCTGGCAGCACCGCCACGCTGACTGTTGATGTCGGCGGCGTGACCCGTACCGTCAGCATCGACTCGACCGGCAAAGGCACCCTGGTCGTTGCCAACACCAACGGCGAAGACGTCTACCTCGATGCCAGCTCGGTCACCGCTAAAGTCACCGCGGTCAACGGCGGCAACTTCGAGAACGTCAGCCTGACCGGTGCGACCGCTACCGCGACCGTCGCCGACACCATTCAGACCACTACNGTCTCGGTAACGGCTGATCCGGCGAAGGAAGGCGATGCCAACATCACCTTCAACTTCCAGCTGAGCAACCCACCGCAGGCTGGCACCACCACCACGCTGACCGTCGAAGTCGGCGGCGTGACCCGCACCGTCAGCATCGACTCGACCGGTAAAGGTACTTTGGTCGTCGCCAACACCAACGGCGAAGACGTGTACCTCGACGCCAGCTCGGTCACCGCCAAGGTCACCGCGGTCAACGGCGGCAACTTCGAGAACGTCAGCCTGACCGGTGCAACGGCTACTGCGACCGTCGCCGACACCATTCAGACCACCACCGTCGCGGTAACGGCTGACCCAGCGAAGGAAGGCGATGCCAACATCACCTTCAACTTCCAGCTGAGCAACCCGCCGCAGGCTGGCAGCACCACCACGCTGACCGTCGATGTCGGTGGCGTGATCCGTACCGTCAGCATCGATTCGACCGGCAAGGGCACCCTGGTCGTCGCCAATACCAACGGCGAAGACGTGTACCTGGATGCCAGTTCGGTTATTGCCAAGGTCACCGCGGTCAACGGCGGCAACTTCGAAAACGTCAGCCTGACTGGTGCGACCGCTACCGCCACCGTCGCCGACACCATTCAGACCACTACCGTCTCGGTGACCGCCAACCCAGCGAAGGAAGGCGATGCCAACATCACCTTCAACTTCCAGCTGAGCAACCCGCCGCAGGCTGGCAGCACCACCACGCTGACTGTCGATGTCGGCGGCGTGACCCGTACCGTCAGCATCGATTCGACCGGCAAAGGCACCCTGGTCATCGCCAACACCAACGGCGAAGACGTGTACCTCGATGCCAGCTCGGTCACCGCCAAGGTCACTGCGGTCAACGGCGGCAACTTCGAAAACGTCAGCCTGACCGGTGCAACGGCTACCGCGACCGTTGCCGACACCATCCAGACCACTACCGTCTCGGTAACCGCCAACCCGGCGAAAGAGGGCGATGCCAACGTCACCTTCAACTTCCAGCTGAGCAACCCGCCGCAGGCCGGCAGCACCACCACCCTGACCGTCGACGTCGGTGGCGTGACGCGCACCGTGAACATCGACGCCACCGGCAAAGGCACCTTGGTCGTCGCCAACACCAACGGCGAGGACTTCTACAACGATGCCAGCACCCTCACCGCCACCGTAACGGCGATCAACGGCGGCAACTACGAAGCCACCAGCGTGACCGGTGCAACCACCACCGCCACCATTGCCGACACCATCGACACCACCACCCTGTCGATCAGCGGCACCACGGCGGTCGCCGAGGGTAACAACGCCACCTACACCCTGACGCTGACCAACCCGGCCAAGACCGATGTCACGGTCAAGCTGGTCTACACCGGCACCGCGGCCAATGGCTCGGACTACACCGGCGTGGCCACCGTGGTGATCAAGGCCAACAGCTCGTCGGCCACCTTCACCATCCCGACCTTCAAGGACAACGTCGCCGAAGGCACCGAACAGTTCACCGTGAAGATCGACTCGGCCAGCGGCGGCAACTTCGAGAACCTGGCCATCAGCAGCGGCGCCGGCAGCGTCACCACGCAGATCTTCGAACCGGCCCCGGTGCTGGACCTGGACGCCAACGACTCCAGTGGCAAGAACGGCGCCGACTACCAGACCACCTTCACCGAGAACCAGCCGGGCAGCGGCGTATCGATCGGCGATATCGACGTGTCGATCACTGACTTCGACAGCTCGATGCTGACCGGTGCCACGGTGACCCTGACCAACCGCCAGCCGGGCGATGCGCTCAACCTGGGCAACAGCGTCAACGGCATCAGCATCAACGCCAACAGCACCGACGGCAAAGTGGTCCTGACCTTGAGCGGCACGGCGTCGCTGGCCGACTACATCCAGGCCATCAAGAACATCACCTTCATCAACAACAGCGAAGACCCGAGCACCACGCCGCGCATCGTCACGGTCACCGTGACCGATGGCGTCAACACCTCGAACACCGCGACCACCACGATCAACGTGGTGGCGGTCAACGATGCGCCGACCAGCACCGGCGGCGCAGTGACCGGCACCGAGGACACCGAGCTGACGCTGGGTTGGAGCGACTTCAAGGTCAGCGACGTCGACTCGCCGACCAGCAGCCTGGGCATCACCATCACCAAGCTGCCGGATGCCGGCACGCTGAAGCTGTACAACGGCACCAGCTGGGTGGATGTGAAGGTCAACCAGACCATCAGCCAGGCCGACATCGCCGCCGGCAAGCTGAAGTTCGTGCCGCTGGCCAACCAGTCGGGTGCCGATGGCTATGGCGGTACCGGCGTGGGCAACAAGCAGGCCGACTACGCGCAGATCAAGTACAAGCCTACCGACGGCAAGGACGCGGGCAGCGAGGCCACGCTGAAGGTCGACATCAACCCGGTGGCGGACCAGCCGACCCTCAACATCGGCAACAACAACGTCAACTCGCTCGGTTTGCTCAAGGAAACCTGGAACAGCCTCACGGGCCTGGGTACCAACGGCAACGGCATCACCGGCGATGCGTTGAAGAATGTGTTCGCCAACTCCGGCAGCGCCAGCAAGAGCGAGACGGTCACCACCGTCGACTCGGCCAGCGCCGTCACGGCGGGCACAGGCTCCAAGACCTCCGGCCTGATCTACCTGGAAGCCGGCAAGACCTACACCTTCAGCGGCACGGCCGACGACAGCCTGCAGATCGTCATCGGCGGCCGTAACGTCGCCGGCGCCACCTGGGGCTCGGGCAGCGGCAGCATTTCCGGCAGCTTCACGCCGGGCAAGAGCGGCTACTACACCCTGGAAATCTACAACGCCAACCAGGCCGGGCCAGGCAGCCTGGACGTCAACATCAAGGTGGGCAACGGCGCGGTCACCGACCTGAACAGCGCCAACATCCCGATGTACCCAAGCGTGACCGACCTGACCAATGCTGGCGTGACCGTTTCCGACCTGCACGGCAGCAACGGGCAGGGCTACTACGACGGCTACAAGCTCAACGAAGGCGGCGAGAACGGCGCGCCGGTCAAGCTGGTGAGCATCAGCACCGGCCTGACCGACACCGATGGCTCCGAAACCCTGAGCGTCAAGCTCAGCGGTATCCCGGCAGGCTCGGTGATCGCCGACAACGCCGGCCACACCTTCACCGTCGGCAAGGACGCGGTGGACGTCACCGGCTGGAACCTGGGCAGCCTGACCATCAAGCCGCCGGCCTACTACTACGGCCAGTTCGACGTGAAGGTCAGCTCGACCTCCACCGAGAGCGTCGGCGGCAGCACCGCGACCACTGAAGGCACCATCAAGGTCACCATCACGCCGCAGGTCTACAGCACCAGCAACTTGTCCTCGGACAGCGACAACATCACCGGCACCGATGGCAACGACGTGGTGGTAGCCGATGTGAACGGCCTGCACGTGGTGCCGGGGCAGAACTACAACATCGCCTTCATCGTCGACACCTCGGGCAGCATGGGCTCGTCGGGCGTCGATGCGGCGAAGAAGTCGCTGGAGTCGGTGTTCAAGACCCTGGCCGCCAGCGTCAAGGGCGACCAATCGGGCGTGGTGAACATCCTGCTGGTCGACTTCGCCACCCAGGTGAAGAGCACCGTTTCGGTGACCCTGGACGACGCCGGCCTGCAAAAGCTGTTGAGCGCGCTG
This sequence comes from Pseudomonas sp. UFMG81, assembly GCF_015354575.1. Taxonomy (GTDB): domain Bacteria; phylum Pseudomonadota; class Gammaproteobacteria; order Pseudomonadales; family Pseudomonadaceae; genus Aquipseudomonas. The sequence goes on along the minus strand of NZ_JACAFQ010000051.1, from coordinate 13,421 downwards.
AACACCCTCAACGCCAACGGCGGCACCAACTACGAAGATGCCTTCAAGACCACCGCCAACTGGTTCCAGGGGCTCAAGGATGCTGGCAGCACCGGTAGCAACCAGACCTTCTTCATCACCGACGGCAAGCCGACCTACTACCAGTCCGGCGAGCAGCCCAACCCAACGCTGGGCAGCACCGGCACCAGCTTCGACAACTACCTGGCGTCCATCAACTACAAGGCCGGCGTGACCGTCAGCAAGTACCTGGACAACTACAACTACATCACCATCGACAGCGGCGGCAGCCTGACGGTACAGACCTACGGCAACAATGGCTGGCGCACGTCGCTGTCGGGCGATATCCGCGCCGACGGTATCGGTGGCTATGAACTGTCCTCGCGTTCGGGCAGCGGCAGCAGCACCAGCGATGCCACCTGGAACAACGCGACCGACAGCTTCAAGCTGCTCTCGGGCCTGTCCAACGTCGAGGCCATCGGCCTGAACAGCGACGTCAAGACCAGCGACCTGAAGCCGTTCGACTCCGATGGCGTACCGCAGACCAACATCGACCCGAGCAAGCTGGCCGAGGCGATCCTGGGCCATACCGAAGCGACCTTGCCGGGTAACGACCGGGTCGATGGTGGCGATGGCAACGACATCATCTTCGGCGACCTGGTCACCTTCGACTCGATCGCAGGCACCGGTGTCGAGGCGATCCAGGCCTATGTCGCCGGCAAGCTGAGCCTCGATGTCGGTGCCGTGGACGCACGCACCATGCACCAGTACGTCACCGAGCACTACACCGAGTTCGATGTGTCGCGCAGCAATGACGGTTCGGACACCTTGATGGGTGGCGCGGGCAACGACCTGATCTTCGGCCAGGGCGGCAACGATTACCTCGACGGTGGCAAGGGCAACGACATCCTGCTCGGCGGCACCGGCAACGACACCCTGCTGGGTGGTGAAGGCAATGACCTGCTGTTCGGTGGTGCCGGCAACGACACGCTGATCGGTGGCAAGGGCGACGACATCCTCAGTGGCGGCGCCGGCGCCGACACCTTCGTGTGGAAGGCGGGCGACCTGGGCAAGGATGTGATCAAGGACTTCAACTTCAAGGAAGGCGACCGCCTCGACCTCAGCGACCTGCTGCAGGGCGAGAAGGCCAGCACCATCGACAACTTCCTGAAGATCACCACGGTGGGGGGCGAGTCGACCCTGCAGGTGAGCACCGAAGGCAAGCTCAACGCCGCCGGTGGCCTGGCCAACGCCGACGTGACCATCAAGCTCGAGGGCGTGAACTGGTCGAACACCACGATCAATTCGCTGATCAGCGGTGGCGACCCGACCATCAAGATCGACAACTCCAACAGCTGACCCCTACCCCGCCAGCGGCCGGCAACGGCCGCCAGCGGGGCAATGGGCTTCCCCAGCCGTTGCCGTACCCGCATACTCGTGCACCGGGCCTACACGCCCGGTGAACTTTGCCTATGCTGCTGACTACCAAGAAGGACTCATCGTGACGAGGGAAGACGCCATGTTCTACGTGCAACGCGACGACGCTGGCCAGTTGACGCGGGTAGAAGCAGCCCCCTATGCCGAGTACACGGAAATCCTCCCGGCCGACCATGCCGAGATCCAGGAGTGGTTCGCCGACGATGTGGTCGAGAACAGCCTCAAACAGCTCAAGCAGAGCGACCTGGACATGATCCGGGTGCTGGAGGACCTGATCGAGGTGCTGACCGCCAAGGGCGTGTTCAGCATCACCGACCTGCCGCCGGGGGCCCAGGCCAAGTTGCTCAACCGCTCCACCGCGCGCAAGGCGCTGGGTAGCTTGAACAATTTGATCGAGGAAGATGAGGAAGGCGGGTTGATCTGAGGGTCGCCCCTTCGTCGGCAAGCCGGCTCCACCTCATGGCTTGCATTTCTCCTGTAGGAGCGGCCTTGTGCCGCGAAAGGGCTGCATAGCAGCCCCAGCGATAATTGATACAGCGGTGATACCGTGGGGCCGCTTTGCGGCCCGTTCGCGGCACAAGGCCGCTCCTACAGAATCCTGTGCAACTACAGGCTTGAGCTAGGCATTTTTCCAGGGCGCCGGCTCGCCCACCAACTGCCCCTGGATGCCCTGCACACCCATCTCGCGCAGCACTTTCAACTCCCCTTCGGTCTCGACCCGCTCGGCGATCAGCGGCAGGTCGATGCTGTGCGCCGCACGTTGGATAGCCTCGATGAACAGGCGCTTGTGCCGCTCGTGGTCGATGTTGCGGATGTAACCGCCATCGATCTTGAGGTAGGCAAGGCCAAGGTGGGCGAGGTTGCCAATCATGCTGAAGCGGCCGCCGAAGCGCTGCAGCGCCAGGCTGAAACCCAGCCCGCGCAGGCGGCGGGTGAGCTGTTCGAGCACGGCTTGCTCGGGTAGCTGCTCTTCGCCGATCTCGAAGGTCAGGCGTGGCCCGAGGCTCGCATGCTGGCCCAGCAGCTCGTAGACCCGCTGCAACGCCTGGGGATCAGCCAGAGTGGCGGCGGAAAGGTTGAGCGCCAGCGCCTGGTCATGGCCGCGCAGGTGGCGAAGGACCTTTTCCAGCACCAGCAGGTCGAGCCGCGCCATCCAGCCAAAGCGCTCGAGCCAGGGCAGGAAGCGCCCGGCGGCCAGGGCTTCGCCTTGCGCGTCGTGCAGACGCGAGATCACCTTGTAATGCAGCACCCGCTCCGGCACCTGGCAGTCCACCACCGGCTGGAAGAACAGCTCGAACTGCCCCTTGGCCAGCGCCTGCTCCAGGCGCGAGTGCCAGGCATGATGACTGTCGGCGGCCTGGGCCGCAGCGCCCTGCTCCAGGCATACCCAACCCGGCTCCGGCTGGCTTTCGGCACGGGCCAGTGCCTCGTCGGCGAGCTTGAGCAGGGCCTGTGGCGCATCGCCGGGGCTGTAGGGCGCCAGGCCAATGCAGGCCACCGGGTCGACGTCGCTGGCGCCGGTCTGATGCAGGCTCTGCAGGGTCGTGCTCAGCGCCTGGGCCAGCTGGATCGCTTCCTCGTGGACCATGCCCGGCGCCAGCACGGCGAACTCGCCGCCGCGGCTGCGGGTGATCAGGTCGTTGGTTTCCGGGTAGCTGGCACAGGTGCGTCGCAGCTGCTCGCCCACCGCCTGAAGCAGCTGGTCGGTACGCTGGCCGCCCAGGCGTGCGTTGAGGCCGGCCAGGTCCTGCACACGCAGCAACAGCAGGTAACCGGCGCGGGCTTCCTCCACGTTGCTGACCCGGGCATTGAGCTGCATTTCGAAATAGCGGCGGTTGGCCAGGCCCGTGAGACTGTCCTGGTAGGACTCGGTGCGCAGCTTCTCGCTGCGCTCGGCCTGCTCGCTGAACAATGCCTTGAGCTTTTCGACCATCTGGTTCATGGCCTGCACCACGCGACGCAGTTCGGGGGTGCGCGGCAGCTCCGGCAGGCTGAGGAATTCGCGCCGGGCGATGGCGTGGGACTGCGCGACCATATAGTCCAGCGGCCGCAGCTGGCGGCGCAGCAGCAGCGCACCGAGCACCGCACTCAGCGCACCGCACAACAGCAACCAGCCCAGGCTGCCCAAGGCGCTCTGCCAGAGCTTGGCCAGGGCGAACATCGGGTGGCTGACCACTTCAACCCGCGCCGCCTGTTGCCAGCCACGGCTGACGATGGCATCGCCACCGGCCGGTTCCAGGCCGATCAGGTGGATGAACCAGGCCGGTACACCGCCGCTATCGGGTTCGGCGTGACGCTCCACCAGCACGGCGTTGGAGCCCAGGTCGACGACCTTGATGCTTGCGTAGTAGCCGCTGTCGAAGATCGAACTGACCATCAGCTCGACCATGGCCGGGTCGTCGATGTTCGGTGTCAGCGACAGCGCCAACGCGGTGGCCGCATCCTGGGCGTGGGAGCGCAGCTGATTGACGTACTGGCTGCGCGAGCTTTCCAGGCTGACCATGAAGCTGCCACTGAAGGCGACCACCAGGAACAGGCAAATGGCTAGCAGCAATTGTTTGAACAGTGACATCTGTGCTCCTTCAGTAAACCGGTTCGGCCGGGAACCCTTCGGCCTGCATTTTTTTCAGCAAGTCCTGCCAGCGTGACAAGCGCTTGGTGTCGCCGACTTTCTTGTTGCCGCCGGCGCCGGTCAGCCACAGGCCTTCACCGTTGAAGGCGTACACCGGCAGCAAGTCGGTGCGCTGGCTGGCCGGCTTGATGGCGTCCATCAGGCTGTCGAGCACCAGCGGCTGGGCCTGTGGGCTTGAATAATAGGTCAGGACCATGTGCGCCCGGTTCTGGCGCAGGGCTTTTACGTAGGTGATACGCAGCTTTTCGGCGGGGATGCCCATGCGCCGCAGGCTGAAGTACTTGGCGATGGCGTAGTCTTCGCAGTCGCCGGCACCCTTGATCAGCGACTGCACCGGGGTGGCCCAGTAATCGACTTCGTGCCACAGGTCGATGTCTTCGACGTAGCGCAGTTGCTTGTTGAAGAACAGGTTGACGACCTTCAGCTGTTCCAGCTCGCTGCCCTGCTTTTGCGCCGCCATCAGGTTCTGCCAGGCATCTATGCGGCCCTGGCCGGGCCCCAGGGGCCCGTACAGGGCCTGGGCGCGGCGGCTGATCTGGGAGAAGTCCCAATCCGCCTGCGTGCCGCCCAGCCAAAGATAGCCGAGCAACAAGGCAATACCGAGGCGACGCAGGGTCGCAGTGTGAGCCCAAGGTATCGCCACTGCGAACACCCGTTCAGATTCGTCGAAAACAGCGATGGTGCGGGCTAGCGCGATAAAAGACAATGGCACCTTGCGATCACCCGCCAACCGTCGGCAAAGCCCTTTGATGCAGGCGTCTGGCCATAGCGGTGGCTTCCCTTGGCCGACGACTTGCTTCACGATAGTCATTGTGTGGCCGTGCCACCTCCCTCGTTCCACAAGGCGTTTGACAACCGCCCCCTTCCCTCACTAGGGTTATTGGATCCAATCTTGCTGAGGCAGACCCCGCGTGGCTGAGAAAATCAAACTCCTGAGCGCCGTCCTGGGCAGCGAACAGGTCCCTGCGCACCTGGCTCGCAGTGTGATCGAGGAGCGCCTGCGCAGTGCCATCCTCGATGGGCGCCTTCCACCAGGTACCGCGCTGCGTCAGCAAGAACTGGCCACGCTGTTCGGCGTCAGCCGCATGCCGGTGCGCGAAGCGTTGCGCCAGCTCGAGGCGCAGTCGCTGCTGCAGGTGGTGATGCACAAGGGCGCCGTGGTCGCGCCGCTGATCGGCGAGGATGGGGTCGACACCTACGGGCTGCGGGTGATCCTCGAATCCGAGGCCCTGCGCCAGTCCATCCCCTTGCTCGACGCCGACGACATCGCCCTCGCCCGCAGCTATATCCAGCAACTGGAGAACGAGACCCGCCACGCCGAGATCGGCCGGCTCAACCGCTTGTTCCACATGACGCTGTACAGCAAGGCGCACAACCAGAAGCTGCTGCGCCTGATCGAGATCGAGCTCAACGAGGAAGAACGCTTCCTGCGCTTCCACCTCTCGTCCATGGGGCTGGGCAAGCTCACCCAGGACGATCACATCGCCTTGGTCGATGCCGCCAGCGACAAGCTTGTGGATGAGGCGGTAAGACTGCTGGAAGTGCATCTGAACACGGCTGCTCGGACCATCAGGAACTACCTGGACAGGCAAGCGGCCGGCTGAGCCAGGCACAGCGCTGACAGGTGATGCGGTAAAGAGGAATGGCAGTGCATACTCGACGGGAAGCACCGGGAGAAATGCCCAGGATTCGCCTGATATGCCTGGCCTGCGATCGCCGGCAGCTGGCCCGGTATCAAACCTGGGCCCACGTTCTGGGCGAGCCGATCGAGCTGGTCGCCGTCGACATCACCGCCCTCACCCACACCGACCAGATCTGCGCCACGCAAACCCTGATCGATCACCTCGAATCATTTCTTGAACAGCCTCATGCCATATTCGGCCAGCAACAGGGTGGTTGCCTGGCACTGGCGCTGACGCAACTGACCCAGCAACGCTTTCCTGGCCAGACCCGGCATCTCTTTGTTTCAGGTTGTGACTGCCCTGGTCCTGCCGCATCTGACGTTTGCGAGCATGGCCTCCAGGTGCCGGTCACCGTTCTCTACCCTTCGGGATCGCTACCCACCATGCTCGGTTGGCAGGACCTGGCCCATCGCGAGCTGGAACTGATTGAGCTTCCGGCCGAAGCCGTCGATGCCCCTCTGCTCGACCAACGCCTGGTGAGCATCGTCAGCACCCACCTGCGGCTGCTCAGCCTGCAGTAATTGCAGCGGCCAACCTGGCCGCGGTTGAGGTACTTCCCATACTCCGCCTGCCACAAGGCATGGCGGTACCCGCCTTTTGAGCACACTCTACACATCGCAGCGGCCGCTGATCACCTCAAGCGGACCTGGCTGTCTGCATCACGTCCACCAACAGAAGGAGCCTGACCCCGGGGCAAGGACCGCATCACGATCAGCCGCCCCTGAACAGTACGACCTCCCCTACTCCCGTTTATCAGTGCTCCGAGTGAGGCATTCACTCTGCGTTATGTTTTTCTGATATTTATTTATCGGAAGGAGTACTTATTATCCAAATAAAACTTCCAGATAAGTTTTAGCGCACACTCTTTTTAACGAAAAAGTTAAACTTTCAAATAAATAAAAAAACAATTGCAAGTCTCTTTGCCCTTGCTCTAACTTCTATGGCGTTGTGTGCAAAAAAGCCCGGCACTACCGTGAACGCCCGGCCACACAGCGCTCTACAGCCTGCGCACATTGCCTAACTGCGAAACTTCGTTCGAGGTATCCGCTCGCCCCGCGTATGGGGATCGGCAATTCGCAGGGTCTGCCACGCCTGAAACTTTCTAATGAACGGACCTTTACATGAGCACATTGAAGAGCACCCTCACCCATAAGAAACATGAACTTTCCCGGCACCCGTTGTTTTCTGAAATCGATACGATGGATAACTTGCGGCGGTTCATGGAAACCCATGTATTCGCCGTATGGGACTTCATGTCGCTGACCAAGCGCCTGCAACAGGAGCTCACCTGTGTCAGCCTGCCCTGGCTCCCCCCTGCCGACCCCGCGGCCGCGCGCCTGATCAACGAGATCGTGCTGGGCGAGGAGTCGGACGATCGTCTCGACCACGGGCATTACAGCCACTTCGAGCTGTACCTGGACGCCATGCGTGAAGTGGGTGCCTGCACTCAGGCGATCGAGCGCTTCATCGCCCTGCAGCGCCAGGGCATCGATGCCGTCAGCGCCTTGCAACGCGCAGAGGCCAGCGAGGCGGCGCAGCATTTCGTCCGCGACACCCTTGAGGTGGCCCTGGATGCCCCCGCTCACCGCGTTGCCGCGGCCTTCCTGCATGGCCGCGAGAGCGTCATCCCGGCGATGTTCCAGCAGATCCTCGATGAATGGGGGATCGGCATCGAACAGGCGCCTACCTTCCGTTACTACCTGCAACGCCATATCGAGGTGGACTCGGAAGACCACGGTCCGGCCGCCGAGGAGCTGCTGGCGCGCTTGGTGGACCACGACCCGGCGCGCCAGGAGGATGTGTACGCCGCCGCCATCGCCGCAGTCGACAGCCGCATGGCCTTGTGGAACCGCCTGCGCGCCGCGTTGCATGCCCAGCTCGCCGAGGTCGCACCATGAACACCGCCGAATACCGCTCGTTCGCCGATGCCTGGGAAGAGCGCGCCACCATCCGCACCCGGCCCCGGCGCCGGGTGGAGGATGACCAGCGGCTGATCTACCCGCTCAGCCGCCAGCCGTTGGTGCTCGGCGCCACCTTCCAGCGCGAATGCCCGCACCTGCGCGATTTCGTGTTGGTGCAAAGCCTCTACAAATTCATCAATGACGTGGTGATCTTCGAGACCGAGATCGTCGACCGCACTGCCCGACGCATCGCCAAGGACCGCTTCGCCGTGCGCTTCCCGTTCGCCTGCCGCTATGACGCGATGACCGTGGTAGTCGACGAGGACTATCACGCGCTGGTGGCCATGGACTTCCTGCAACAGACCATAGCCCTGACCGGTATCGAGCCGATCGCCCTGCCCCGGGAGATCGAACTCAGCCGGGCGATCCCGGCAGCGCTGGCGCAGGTACCCGACGCGCTGCGTGATCCGCTGGAGCTGATCTGCGTGGGGATCGCCGAAAACACCCTGACGGATGATGTCGCGGCTTTCGCCCGCGATGAATCAGTAAAACCTTCGGTGAAGGGGCTGATGGCCGACCACCTGCTCGACGAGGGGCGGCACTCAAGCTTCTGGGCCCGGCTGACCCGCCTCTACTGGCAGGCGGCGCCAGAGGCCGACCGCCAGGCGCTGGCCGAGGTGCTGCCGGTGTTCCTGGCCCAATACCTGACCAATGATATCCAGCAGGCCTTCGATTTCGCCCTGATCGACGCGCTGCCGGTGAGCGAGCCCGTACGCCGGGCCCTGCGTGAGGAAACGCAGGGGGTGGCCTACCCGATCAATCACCAGCACCCCCTGCTGGGCAACATCCTGCGCTTCTTCCGCGGCAGCTCGATGCTCGAGTCGGCCTGCGTGCAGGACGCGCTTGGCGACTATCTGCCATGAGGACCCGTTCATGAGACGCCTCGACATACTTCTGGTGGGCGCCAGCCTCGCGCTGGGGAAGCTGGCCAAGTCACTCGACGAGCATGGCCATGGTATCGCCATGGCCGACAGCGGCGAGGCCTTGCACGGGCAATTGGCCCATAGCCCGCACTTGGTAGTGGAAGACGGTAGCCTCGCGCTTGCCAGCAACCACTGGCAGGGCTTGGGCGACACCCCGCTGCTGCGGCTGCGCCTGGGTGTCAGCTTCGCCGAAACCCTGCCGCGCCTGGAGGTGCTGTGCTGGTGCGGCAGTGCCAGCGCCCAACGCCTGATCGACCGCGTGCCGGTGCACGCGTCGGCTTCTGGCAATGGCCGGCAACTGTGTGAAGACGCCGAGCTGGCCTTGTGCGACCAGGTGGCGTTGCAGGTCACCCGCTTCGCCCGCTACCCGCATTACCTGCTGGAGGCACCGGCGGTAGATCCCGGCGCGCAAGAACGCGAGCAGGGCTTGGGCTGGCTGGAAACCCTGGCCTACCGGCACCCGTTCAATCGCACCCTGCGGGCCGACCTGCTGGAGAAGGCCGAAGGCAGCCTGATTGGACAACTTGAACACAGCCTGCGCCGCTATGCCGACGTTCCCGCCGTGAGCCATGGAGGGCAGCACTACAGCTACGGCCAGTTGCATGGCCGCGCTGCGGCTATCCAGCAGGCCTTGCTGCCGTTGCTACCAGAGGGTGGGCAATGCCCGCCGGTGGTCGCGGTGTGCATGGCCAAATCCCTGGAGCTGTACGCCAGCCTGTTGGCGCTGCTGGGATGCGGAGCTATCTACCTGCCCTTGGACCCGGCTACCCCGGCTGAACGCCGTCAGCGTATCGTCAAGGATGCTGGTGCCTGCTTGCTACTGCACGACGGCCAGGTGCCTGCGGACATTGCACACTTGAGTGTGCATGACCTGCAGCCGCTCGATGCCACTTCGTTGCCGAGCCTGGCGCAGCGCGAGAGTCAACCGGAACAGCCCTGTGTGGCCATCTACACATCCGGCACTACCGGGCAGCCCAAGGGCGTGCTGCTCAGCCAGCGCAACCTTTTGCACTTCATCGCCTGGTACCGCACTCATGTGGAGCTGGACGGCCACAGCCGGGTATTGCAGTTCTCCACCATCGGCTTCGATGCCTCGTTGCTGGATGTCCTGCCAACCTTTGTGTGTGGCGCGCAGCTGGTGCTGCCCAGCGAAGACCAGCGGCGAGACCCGCAGCAGCTGGTTCGACTTATTCACAGCCAGGCCGTCAGCCATGCATTCCTTCCTCCGGCACTGCTGAGCATCCTGCCGCGTGGCGTTCACCTGGGCCTGCGGCACCTGATCACCGGTGGCGATGTCTGCGAGCCCGAAGTCATCGCCCGCTTCTCCAGCCAGTGCCGGATGCACAACATCTACGGGCCGACCGAGACCACGGTGCTGGCCACCACCCGGGTGTTCGCTGCCAACGACAGCAATCGCAACCTCGGCCTGCCAATCGCCAATACCCAGGTACTGATCCTCGACGAGCACTTGCGGCCGGTGCTGGAGCAGGTGGCGGGCGAGCTGTACATCGTCGGCCCTGGGGTGGGTGTCGGCTATTTGAACAACCCAGCTTTGACCGCCGCACGCTTTGTTGAACTGACGCTGCCCGATGGTCGCTCGCTGCGGGCCTATCGTACCGGCGATATCGGCAAATGGACGGCACAGGGCATCGAACTGTGTGGCCGGCAGGACAACCAGGTGAAGATCCGCGGTTTCCGGGTGGAGCCGGAGGAGATCGAGCATTGCCTGCGCGAAAGTCGCTTGTTTGCCCAGGTGGCGGTGGTGGTCGATGCGCAGCGTCGCCTCCTGGCCTTCGCCGCCCAGGCCGAACAGGACGATGCCGAGCGTCGGTTGCGCGAACATGCCGAGCGGCACCTGCCCGACTACATGCGCCCGATGTTCTATCAGGTGCTGGAGCAGCTGCCCTACACCGCCAATGGCAAGGTGGACCGCCCAGCCTTGGCAGCACGCCCGCTGGCTCTGCCGGCGAGCCGGGACATGCAGCCTCGCACGGCCAGCGAGCATCGCCTGCGCAGCCTGTGGAGCGAGCTGCTGGAGCTACCGCAAGCCGACATATCCATCGATGACAGTTTCTTCAACCTCGGCGGCCACTCGATCCTGCTGTCGCGCCTGCTGCTTGAGGTTCGCCAGCAGTTCGGCCGGGGGGTGGCCATCAACCGCTTCATCGAACAGCCGACCTTGCAGCGCCTGGGCGCGCTGCTGGACGGCGATGACGAGGGGGCGCAGGTCACCCAGGCACGCCTGGAACAGGATGCCAATCGAGCGCTGGGCTTGCAGGTGCTGCCGATAGAGTGCCTGGGCGACGTGCACAAGGTAATCGTCACCGGCGCCAACAGCTTCCTCGGCGTGCACCTAGTCGAGGCGCTGCTGGAATGGGGGGCCAGTGAAGTAGCCTGCCTGGTGCGCAGCGCCGGCGGTCTGACAGCTGAACAACGCTTTGCCCAGGCGCTTCAGGATAACCACATCGTCTTGGATATGAGCCGAGTGCGAGTGTTCGAGGCTGACTTGCGCCAAACACGGCTGGGCTTGTCCCAGCTCGACTACGACTACCTGGACAACAGCTACGGCGCCCTGCTGCACAACGCCGCCCAGGTGAACCATGTGCTCGACTACCAGGCGCTGGCCGCCGACAACATCGAACCGCTGTTCGAATGCCTGCGGCTGTGCGAAGGACGGCGCAAGAAGGTGTTCAACTTCGTCTCGACGCTGTCCGCCTGTAGCGCTGTCGACGATGACGGGCGCGTACTGGAGGACGACCCGGCGAGCAGTCCGCCCCTGTATATCCGCAATGGCTACAACCTGAGCAAATGGGTCGGCGAGCGCATTCTCAGCCGCGCCCGCCAGCAGGGGGTGTGGGTCAATCTGTTCCGACCGGGGAACATCACCTTCGACAGCCGCACAGGCGCCTGCCAGCCCCAACGCAACCGCCTGATGCTGATGCTCAAGGGGTCATTGCAACTGGGGCAGGTACCGGCCCTGGATATCGACTTCGACCTCATGCCTGTGGACTTCCTCGCCCGCTTCATCGCTTTCCACAGCAGCCGTCACCAGGCCGCCCAGTGCGTGTTCAACCTGCACAACCCCGAGCCGCTTCGCTGGCGGGACTATCTCGCCTCGTTTGGCGAGCAGGGGCATGCGTTCGAGCTTGTCAGCATCGAACAGTGGCAACAGCAACTGAGCCGGGTCGATCGCGGTAACGCGCTGTATGACGTGCTCGGCTTCTACCTGGACGGCTTCGAGGAAGACATCGGCGATATCTCTGGCATCGCCCACGACAACGCCCGTGCCGGTGTACGGCGCATGGGCACCCACTATCCGAGCAAGAGCCCGGAGCTGCTCAGCCGTGGCTGCCGCTACCTGGCCGACATCGGCTTTATCTGACCCTTTATCAACAGGAGCAATACCGCATGCAAACACTCAAACCCGATACCCTGATCCGCAATCCTGAGGGCTGCCTGGTAGTGTCCAGCGTGGATATCGCCGCACCGGCGGCTAGCGTATGGAACATCGTCGGCAACTTCGCAGGGTTCCCGGTCTTCATTCCAGCGCTGGCACATATCGAAATGACTGGCAGCGGCGTGCGTTCGGTGCGCAAGAAGCTGTTCAAGGATGGCAATGTGGTGATCGAGCAACTGAATACGCGGGACGAGCAGGCGATGAATATGACCTGGAGCCTGATTTACACCAGCTTGAATATCGGCAACCTGTGGGCGGCGATGGAGGTAGTCGCGATCGATAGCGATCACAGCCGTGCTACCTGGACCATCCAGGCCGAGCCATGGGAAGGCGGGCCAGAGGCGTTGCCTGGGTTCCAGGCGTTTCTGCAGGGGTTTGCCGATGAGGCGATGGGGAATGTCAGGAATCTGTTGAGCTGATCGACTGGCAACAAAGAGCCGCTCCAAATGGAGCGGCTTTTTTATATCTGGAACAACCCGATCCGTAGGAGCCAGCCTTGCTGGCGAACAGCTTTGGCACCGCGGCGTAAGGTTCGCCGGCAAGCCGGCTCCTACGGGTTGGGGTGAGCTGGATTTACCTGACGCGGAAAAGACAAAACCCCTATCTGCCTGCGCAGATAGGGGTTTTGCGAAATGAATCTTGACGATGACCTACTCTCACATGGGGAAACCCCACACTACCATCGGCGATGCATCGTTTCACTGCTGAGTTCGGGATGGGATCAGGTGGTTCCAATGCTCTATGGTCGTCAAGAAATCCTGTGTGCCGAACCGTCCCGAGGACGTGTCAGCGAATCTCTGTACTCTCTACTTAAAGACAAAACCCCTACCTGCATGCGCAGATAGGGGTTTTGCGAAATGAATCTTGACGATGACCTACTCTCACATGGGGAAACCCCACACTACCATCGGCGATGCATCGTTTCACTACTGAGTTCGGGATGGGATCAGGTGGTTCCAATGCTCTATGGTCGTCAAGAAATTCGGTTGCCGGTCTGTCTTTGCAGACAACCCAGCCAATTCGGATATGTGANNTTGTGAAGTTGCGAACTTTCGGNTCTTTCGTCTTCACCACCACAATCTGCAGTTGCAAATTGCTTGGGTGTTATATGGTCAAGCCTCACGGGCAATTAGTATTGGTTAGCTCAACGCCTCACAGCGCTTACACACCCAACCTATCAACGTCGTAGTCTTCGACGGCCCTTTAGGGGATTCAAGATCCCAGTGAGATCTCATCTTGAGGCAAGTTTCCCGCTTAGATGCTTTCAGCGGTTATCTCTTCCGAACATAGCTACCCGGCAATGCCACTGGCGTGACAACCGGAACACCAGAG
>NZ_JACAFQ010000050.1 GCF_015354575.1 Pseudomonas sp. UFMG81 | reverse complement strand
CATCTGTTTCGGGCCAGTTACTCCTGGCCCATCTCCACTGTCCGCCCTGTTTGTACGACGCGGTTTTTGCATGGACGCTACCGCCGCCCCACATGACTCAAGACATGCACCAAGGCGGACAGTGGAGACCTCACAGGATGGATTGGCCCGAAACAGATGTGGGAGCTGGCTTGCCAGCGATGCGCCGCGCGGGCGGCGCTCGATCTCAAGAGCGATGCAAGAACACCGGCAAGCCCTTGGTCGCCCTCATGCGATAGCGATCAGAACCTTGAAAGGAATGTCAGGAGCGAAGCCCTGACGCGCCAATCCCGTCACATCAACGGCACCGTATAACTCACAATCACCCGATTCTCATCCTGATCCCGCTGCGCCGCATAACCCTCCACGGTCCCGGCGGGCAACCCACTGCGCAGGCTGGCATTCTTCCACGCCAGCCCCAGCCCCTTGAACGGCCCGGACGGCGTGACATAGCTCAGCGCGATATCCCGCTCCCACTCGTCACGGTCAGCATGGGCCGTGTCGATCGAATTCCCCTTCAGATACAGCACGCTGAAGTTCAGCCCCGGCACCCCGGCAGCGGCGAAGTCGTAGGCATACCGCGCCAGCCAGGTCCGCTCCCCGGCCCGGTTGAACTTGAGCAACTGCGCATCGGTGACCAGGTAGGTGCTGGTGCCCTCGCCATCGCCCCGGTTCAAGTACGGGAAGTCGCTGTCACCGGTCAGCACCTGATACCCCGCCCCCAGGCTGTGCCCGCTCAGGCTGTAGGTGAACAGGCCGCTGTACACCTGGTTGTCCACCTCACCCTTGGTCACCTCACCACCGTAATAGCCACTGCTCAGGTAGTTGTCCCGGCGCCCGGCGGCGCTGGCATTCTTGCCGTCGCTGTCGCTGAGGAACACCCGCAGGTCGGTCTTCAGGTTGCCCGGCCCCAGCGGCAGGTTGTGCGCCAGGCCGAAGAAGTGCTGCTTGTAGAAGTCGTCCAGCTCGCCGTAGTAGTACTGCAGCAGCAACTGCTTGCTGGCTTTGTAGTCGGCGCCGGCGAAGTAGAAGTGGTTGCTGTCGCGGCTCTTGGCGGTGCTGCCATTGGCCCCGGCGATGCTCAGGGCGCGCAGGTCGGTGGAGTTGCGCCCGCGGGTGTGCTCCAGCTGGCCGGCGGTCAGGGTCAGGTTGGCGAAGTCGTTGGACGTCAGCTGGGTGCCTTCATAGGTCAGCGGCAGCAGGCGAGCATCGTTGGACACCACCACCGGCAGCTTCGGCTGCAGGGTGCCGTAGCGCAGCTCGCTGCGGGCGATGCGCATCTTCGCGGTCAGCCCGAGGCTGCTGAACTCATCCACCGCCGAACCATCGTGCTCCAGCGGGAAGATCGTGCCGGGCTGGCGCTCGACGTTGGCCTTGCCAGCCTTGCCGCCACCATCCAGGCGCACGCCCAGAAGGCCCAGGGCGTCGACGCCGAAGCCGACCGTACCCTGGGTGTAGCCCGAGGCGTAGTTGAGCATGAAGCCCTGGCCCCATTCGTTCTGCTTGCTCGGCGCGGCGCTGCCGTTGCGATTGTCGGTGTCGATGTAGAAGTTGCGCAGGGCCAGGCTGGCCTTGCTGTCTTCGATGAAACCAGCGGCGTGGCTGCACAAGGGCGCGAGGCTCGCCAGGGTGGCCAGGGAAACGGCCACGGACAGGGTGGTGCGTTGCATGGGGGCTGCTCCATTGTTGTGATGGGGTGACGCGCACGCGAACGCCGCCGGCCAGCGATGCTGGCCGGGGCGGGCAGGGTGTTCGGGGGGTCAGCTGAGGATGTGGTCCACCGGCTGCAGCGCTGGTGGCAGCTCGGTGCAGCCCAGGGCGCCGAGCACGTCGCGCTCCACGGTACGCACGATGGCATCCAGGGGCAGGTCGTTCTCGTCACGGCCGAACGGGTCTTCCAGCTCGTCGCTGATGGCATCCAGGCCGAAAAAGGTGTAGCTGACGATGGCGGTGAACAGCGGCGCCAGCCAGCCCAGCGGCTCGGCCATGGCGAACGGCAGCAGCACACAGAACAGGTAGATGGTGCGGTGCAGCAGCAGGGTGTAGGGGAAGGGCAGCGGCGTGGCCTTGATCCGCTCGCAGGCCGCCTGCGCCTCGGACAGCCCCTGCAGGCGCTGTTCCAGGGTCACGTAGCGCCATTCGCTGATCTGCTGGTATTGGGCCAAACGCGAGATGCGTGCGCCCAGCGATTGCAGGATGCCGTCGCTGAGGTTATGCGGCGGCAGGCTGGCGGCATCGCCGACCCAGGGCGTGGCGGCCCTGAGCTCGTCCTCGCCGCGCAGCCGTGCGCCGAGGGCATGGGTGTAGCCGCACAGTCCGCGCAGCAACAGGGCGCGCTGCTCGGGGTTGGCGATCACGCAGCTGGCACGGATGAACGAACGCACCTCGATGACCACCTGGCCCCAGGCCTTGCGGCCCTCCCACCAGCGGTCGTAGCAGGCGTTGTTGCGAAAGCTCATGAAGATCGACAGCGAGATGCCCAACAGGGTGAAGGGTGTGGCATTGACCTTGGCGTAGAAGGCCGGGTGCAGGGTCTCCACCAGCACGATCAGCGAGGCCAGCGCGCTGACCATCAGGGTGCGCCGGGCAATGCGCCGGGCAATCGACCCCTTGAGGGTGATCAGCACGTTCAGCAGGTTGGGTTTGGCGTGGACGATCATGGCAATACCCGCGGGTTCATCAGGCGAAGTTGGAGCGCGGCAGCAGACTAGAAAGTGCGGGTAACAGCGTCCAATCATATTTAATGACCAGGTGATCAAAAATACTTATCACGGCCGGTGATAGAGATTGCCAATGAAGTCTTAATTACTTTCGATTTGACGCTAGTGCACCGTGAAAATAGCCTGCACGGGTCAGCAGTGTCGAAGTTGATTGTTTGAACTCAATGAAACTTCGAACGTGTTAATTAGCCTGCCGCGACCAAGGGTGATCCTGATGAGCGACGAAGAACATATTAGAAGTTATAACGGACCGGCCGCCGGCTGGGGTGCGCTGATGGGCGTGACCAAGGCCTGGCTGGGCAGCGAGAACGCCGTCAAGAACGTTCGTGCGATGCTCAAGACCAACCAGAACAACGGCTTCGACTGCCCGGGCTGCGCCTGGGGTGAGTCGCCCGAGAACGGCATGGTCAAGTTCTGCGAGAACGGCGCCAAGGCGGTCAACTGGGAGGCCACCGGCCGTTCGGTCGACCCTGACTTCTTCGCCAAGTACAGCGTCAGCGCGCTGCTCGAACAGAGCGACTACTGGCTCGAGTACCAGGGCCGCCTGACCCATCCGATGCGCTACGACGCCAGCACCGACCACTACGTCGAGATCAGCTGGGACGAGGCCTTCGCCCTGGTCGCCAGGCACCTGAACAGCCTCGAGTCGCCCGACCAGGCCGACTTCTACACCTCGGGCCGGGCCAGCAACGAGGCGGCCTACCTGTACCAGCTGTTCGTGCGCAGCTTCGGCACCAACAACTTCCCCGACTGCTCGAACATGTGCCACGAGGCCAGCGGCCTGGGCATGGGTGAAACCCTCGGCGTGGGCAAGGGCACCGTGGTGTTCCATGACCTGGAACTGGCCGACGCGATCTTCGTCATCGGCCAGAACCCCGGCACCAACCACCCGCGCATGCTCGAACCGCTGCGCGAGGCGGTGGAGCGCGGCGCCCAGGTGGTGTGCTTCAACCCGCTCAAGGAGCGCGGCCTTGAGCGCTTCCAGCACCCGCAGCACCCGTTCGAAATGCTCAGCAATGGCTCCGAACCGACCAACACCGCCTACTTCCGCCCGGCCCTGGGTGGCGACATGGCGGCTTTTCGCGGCATGGCCAAGTTCCTTCTGCAGTGGGAGCGCGAGGCCCAGGCCAACGGCATGCCGCCGGTGTTCGACCACGCCTTCATCAAGGCCCACACCAACGGCATGGACGACTACCTGGCACAGGTGGACGCCACTTCCTGGGAGCACATCGTCGAGCAGTCGGGCCTGAGCAAGGCCGAGATCGAGCTGGCCGCGCGCATGTACCGCAAGGCCGAACGGGTGATCATGTGCTGGGCCATGGGCGTCACCCAGCACCGCCACTCGGTGCCGACCGTGCAGGAGATCGTCAACCTGCAGCTGCTGCGCGGCAACGTCGGCCGTCCGGGCGCCGGCCTGTCGCCGGTGCGCGGCCACAGCAACGTGCAGGGCGACCGCAGCATGGGCATCGACGAGAAGCCGCCGACCTGGCTGCTGGACAACATCCAGCATCGCTTCGGCATCGAGGTGCCGCGCCGCCACGGGCATAATGCCGTGCTGGCGATCCAGGCCATGGAAGCGTACCGCACCAAGGTGTTCATCGCCCTGGGCGGCAACTTCGCCCAGGCCACCCCGGATACCCCACGCACCCATGCGGCGCTGCGCAACTGCGAGCTGACCGTGCACATCTCGACCAAGCTCAACCGTTCGCACCTGGTCACCGGGCGCGATGCGCTGATCCTGCCGTGCCTGGGCCGTACCGAAATCGACATCCAGGCCGAAGGGCCGCAGGGTGTGACCGTGGAAGACACCTTCAGCATGGTGCACATCTCCCACGGCCAGCTCAAACCACGCTCGCCGCTGCTGCGCTCGGAACCTGCGATCATCGCTGGCATGGCCAAGGCCACCCTGGGCGACCGGCCGATCGACTGGGACTGGGTGGTGGCCGACTACGCACGCATTCGCGACCTGATCGCCGACACCATCCCTGGCTTCACCGACTTCAACGCGCGCCTGCAGCATCCGGGCGGCTTCTACCTGGGCAACGCCGCCGCCGAGCGCGAGTGGAACACCGCCAGTGGCAAGGCGCAGTTCACCGCCAGCCAGCTGCCGGCGCAACTGGTCAACGAAACGGTGCTGGCCCGTGGCGAGACGCCGGACTTGATCCTGCAGACCCTGCGTTCGCACGATCAGTACAACACCACCCTGTACGGCCTGGACGACCGCTACCGCGGGGTGTTCGGCCTGCGCGAAGTGGTCTTCGCCAACGCGGCCGACATCCAGCGCCTGGGCTTCGCGCCCGGTGACAAGGTGGACATGGTGTCGCTGTGGGAAGACGGCCTGGAGCGTCGGGTCAGCGGCTTTACCCTGGTGGCCTACGACATCCCCGCTGGCCAGGCGGCCGCCTACTACCCGGAGACCAACCCGTTGGTACCGCTGGAGAGCTATGGTGACCAGACCTTCACGCCGACCTCGAAGTTCGTCGCCATCCGCCTCGAGCCTGCACAGGCCGATGCCCTGATCCACGCCGTCAGCGCGTAACCCCGAACGCTTTCATCAATCGACTGCAGGCCCCTGGGTGTGCGGCGCCGTAACGGCCGCCGCCCGGGAGGGGCCTGCCTGTCCACAAGGATATCGTCATGTCGAATCTGAGTGCACTGGACCTGGCAAGGCTGCAATTCGCCTTCACGGTCTCGTTCCACATCATTTTCCCGGCCATCACCATCGGCCTGGCCAGCTTCCTGGCCGTGCTCGAAGGCTGCTGGCTGAAAACCGGCCACTCGGTCTACAAGGACCTGTACAAGTTCTGGTCGAAGATCTTCGCCGTCAACTTCGGCATGGGTGTGGTCTCGGGCCTGGTCATGGCCTACGAGTTCGGCACCAACTGGGCACGCTTCTCCGACTTCGCCGGCAGCGTGACCGGGCCGTTGCTCACCTACGAGGTGCTCACCGCGTTCTTCCTCGAAGCGGGCTTCCTGGGGGTGATGCTGTTTGGCTGGGGCAGGGTGGGGCGCAGGCTGCACTTCTTCGCCACGGTGATGGTGGCCATCGGTACGCTGATCTCGATGTTCTGGATCCTCTCCTCGAACAGCTGGATGCAGACCCCGCAGGGCATCGAGATCGTCGATGGCCGGGTGATGCCGCTGGACTGGTTCAAGATCGTGTTCAACCCGTCGTTCCCGTACCGCCTGGCGCACATGGCGCTGGCCGCGTTCCTCTCCACCGCGTTCTTCGTCTCGGCCTCGGCGGCCTGGCACCTGCTGCGCGGGCGCAACACGCCGCAGATCCGCAAGATGCTGTCGATGGGCATGTGGATGATCCTGGTGGCAACGCCGGTGCAGGTGGTGGTCGGTGACGCCCACGGCCTGAACACCCTGGAGCACCAGCCGGCGAAGATCGCCGCCATCGAAGGGCACTGGGAGAACAAGCCGGGCGAAGCCTCGCCGCTGGTGCTGTTCGGCCTGCCGGACATGGCCGCCGAAACCACCCGCTACAGCCTCGAGGTGCCGTACCTGGGCAGCCTGATCCTGACCCACAGCCTGGACAAGCAGATCCCGGCGCTCAAGAGCTTCGCCAAGGAAGACCGCCCCAACTCGACGATCATCTTCTGGAGCTTCCGGGTCATGGCCGGGCTGGGCATGCTGATGCTGGCCTGCGCCCTGCTGGCCCTGGTGCTGCGGCGCAATGGCGCGTTGTACCGTAACCGCGCCTTCCTCTGGTTCGCCCTGCTGATGGGCCCGTCGGGCCTGATCGCCCTGCTGGCCGGCTGGTTCACCACCGAAGTGGGCCGTCAGCCCTGGGTGGTCTACGGCATGCTGCGCACCACCGAGGCGGCCTCCAACCACAGCGCCATGCAGATGAGCCTGACCCTGGCGGCCTTCGTGCTCATCTACTTCTCGGTGTTCACCGTGGGGATCGGCTACATGATGCGCCTGGTGCGCAAGGGCCCATCCGCGCACGAGGAACTGCCGAGCCCCGACCAACCGGAATCGCTGGCCACCGCGCGTCGCCCGCTGTCCGTCGCCGACTGAGAAGGAACAGGCAAATGGCAATTCAAGGTATCGACCTTTCGGTCATCTGGGGCGTGATCATCGCCTTCGGGCTGATGATGTACGTGATCATGGACGGCTTCGACCTGGGGCTGGGGATTCTCTTCCCGTTGATCGGCGACTCCAGCGATCGCGACGTGATGATGAACACCGTGGCACCGGTGTGGGACGGCAACGAGACCTGGGCGGTGCTCGGCGCGGCGGCATTGTATGGCGCCTTCCCGCTGGCCTACTCGGTGATCCTCGAAGCCCTGTACCTGCCGCTGGTGCTGGTGCTGGCCGGGCTGATCTTCCGTGGCGTGGCCTTCGAGTTCCGCTTCAAGGCCCACCCGAGCAAGCGTCACCTGTGGGACAAGGCGTTCATCGGCGGCTCGGTGCTGGCGACCTTCTTCCAGGGCGTGGCCATCGGCACCTACATCAGCGGCATCCCGGTGGTGGACCGTCAGTTCGTCGGCTCCGGCTGGGACTGGGTGGCGCCGTTCCCGCTGTTCTGCGGTGTTGGCCTGCTGCTGACCTACGCGCTGCTGGGCAGCACCTGGCTGCTGATCAAGACCGACGGCATGCTCGAATCGCGCATGCGCCACTACAGCCGCCCGCTGACCTACCTGTTGGCGCTGGTGATCGTGGTGATCTGCGCCTGGACCGCCTGGCTGCATGACGACATCGCCCAACGCTGGTTCGGTGCCAGTCACTGGCTGCGCTCGGCATTGATCGCGGTGCTGGCGGTGGTGGCCGTGGTGGTGATCCAGAAAACCCTGCGCATGCGTCACTCGCACATGCCGTTCATTGCCGTGGTGGGGCTGGTGTTCCTGGGTTACCTGGGGCTGGCGATCAGCATCTGGCCGAACATCGTGCCGCCGAGCCTGACCCTGTGGCAGGCCGCCGCGCCGCTGACCAGCCAGCTGTTCGCGCTGATCGGGGCGCTGTTCATCATCCCGATCATCCTGGCGTACACCTTCTGGAGCTACCACGTATTCCGCGGCAAGGTGCAGCCGGGGGATGCCTACCACTAGGGTCTGTACGTAAAGTCTTGAGACGAAGGTCAGGCAAGGCGAAAACAGCCGAGGAAGCGGAGTTTACGGGTTGTAAATGAGCATTCCGAGGCTGTTTTCAACGCAGCATCACCGAGTATCAAGGCTTTTCGTACAGAGCCTAGCAGCTACGCCGGCAAGCCGGCGCCTACCACTGTTGCGTAGGAGCCGGCTTGCCGGCGAACCCCGCCTCACGGTAATGCGGCCTGTTTCTCCATCGGGGCGCCGAACGATACGTAATACGCAAGCCCGACGAAAATCGCCCCGCCCACCGCATTGCCCAAAAACACTGCCACCAGGTTCTCCACCAACTGCATCCAGCTCAGGTAGCCGGCGAAGATCGCTGCCGGGATCAGGAACATGTTGGCCACCACGTGCTGGAAGCCGATGGCGACGAAGGCCATGATCGGGAACCAGATGCCGAGGATCTTGCCGCTCATTTCACGGCTGGCATACGACAGCCACACCGCCAGGCACACCAGCCAGTTGCAGCCGATGCCGGAGACGAACGCATGCAGGAAGTCGGCGTTGACCTTACTGGTGGCCGCCGCCAGGGTCTTGCCCAGGTAGGGGCCTTCGGTCAGCCCCAGCAAATGGCCGAAGCAATAGGCCACAAACAGCGCTCCCAGCAGGTTGGCTGCGGTCACCAGCAGCCAGTTGCGCGCCACCGCGCCCAGGCTGATGCGCCGGGCGAACAGGGCCAGCGGCAGGCTCATCATGTTGCCGGTGAGCAGCTCGCCACCGGCCAGGATCACCAGGATCAGGCCGATGGGGAACACCGCCGCGCCCAGCAGGGTGCCGAACGAGGCCCATGGCGCGGGGATCATGGTGCTGACGTGGATCGCCAGGAGGAACCCCAGCGAGATGAACGCACCGGCGAGAAAACCCAGGATCAGGGTCGCGCGGGTGGGCAGTTGGGCTTTCTTGGTACCGGCTTCGATAACAAGTTCGGTGATCAGGGCGGGGGCATTGACGGACATTTTTGCAACTCGAACGCGTGAGCGACGGCACGCCAGGCGTAACCGCGGTCGGGGTTGGACAGGAGCGGGAAGTGCAGCAGGGATAAGGTGACAGGCAGTTTCGAGATAACTTCGAAGACGCGTGCAAGTTATATGAGGCAAATTGCCGCAGTCAAATCGATAGGTTGGATGAGTTGATAGATCTCATCTATGACCTGCGCTGCGAACAATAACCTGTGCTATACCGAACAGGTTCGTCAAGTTGCTCGCATTAGTGAAACCCCAAGTTCAGAACGTGTATTGAAGGTAAGACTTAAATGGATGCTCAGGCGATTGAACCCCAGGCCGTCGACAGTCCGGTCACCCGCAGCGCGATCTTCCTGGTGGCCACGCTGAATCCTGAATCAGACAGCCGCGACACCGTGCGCGCCCTGTGCGACGACCTGGGCGGCCTGGTGCGCTCGGTGGGCAAGCGGGTGCCGTCGGGCAACCTGTCATGTGTCATCGGCTTCGGTGCGGCGGTCTGGGAAGGGCTGTTCGGTACGCCGCGACCCGCGGGCCTGCATGCGTTTCGCGAGTTCGACGGCGGTAAGCACAAGGCGATCGCCACGCCGGGTGACCTGCTGTTGCATATCCGCGCCGAGCACATGGACCTGTGCTTCGAGCTGGCCGCGCTGGTGGTCAAGCGCCTCGGCCAGGCGGTGACGGTGGTTGATGAAGTGCAGGGTTTCCGCTATTTCGACATGCGCAGCATTATCGGCTTCGTCGACGGCACGGAGAACCCCGGGCCACGGGATGTGGCGCGGTTCACCCTGGTCGGCGACGAAGATCCGGCATTTACCGGCGGCAGTTATGTCCTGGTGCAGAAGTACCTGCATGACATGGCCGGCTGGGAGGCGTTGTCCACGGCCGAACAGGAGCGTGTCATCGGCCGCACCAAACTTGCCGATATCGAACTGGACGAATCGACAAAACCCAGTAATTCCCACAGCGCATTGACCACGCTGGAGGAGGGCGGCCAGGAGATCAAGATCCTGCGCGACAACATGCCCTTCGGCCGCCCGGGCGCGGGTGAATTCGGCACCTTTTTCATCGGCTACGCCCGTTCGCCGGCACCGATCGAGCAGATGCTGGAAAACATGTTCGTCGGTAAACCCCCAGGCAATTACGACCGCCTGCTGGACTTCAGCCGTGCGGTAACCGGTGGGCTGTTCTTCGTGCCGCCGGTGGACTTCCTCGAAAGCCTCGGTGATTGACGCGCTGCGCACCTTGAATTCCCCTGGCCGCAGGTTCACTATTCGCCGGTTTTGAACGGTACGTAGCACGGTACGAAATCAGCGGAGTGAAACGATGGCCCGGGTTGGCGTCAGCAAGGCAATGGTAGAGCGGGCGCGCGATGCGTTGATGGCCCGGGGCGAGCACCCGAGCATCGATGCGGTACGTATCGAGCTGGGCAACACCGGCTCCAAGACCACCCTGCACCGTTACCTGCGCGAGCTGGCCGAGACGCCGACAGGCGAAGGCACGACGACCCTGAGCGCGCCCCTGGCGCGGCTGGTGGAGCAGCTGGCGGCGCAGTTGCAGGCTGAAGGGCGGGCGCGGATCGATGCCGCAGAAGCGGGGTTGCGTGCGCAGCTCACGCAGTTGCAGGGGCAGTTGGCCGCCAGGGATCGGCAGCTTGGCGCACTCGAGGCCAAGCACCAGGAAGCGTGCGCGGCCCTGGAGCACTACCGCGTCGCCAGCGGCGATCAACGCGAACAACGCGAGCAGGAACAGCGCCGCGTGCAGACCCAGGTGCGCCAGTTGCAAGGGCAACTGCAAACCTTGCAACAGGGGGCACTGGCCCGGGACGAGGAGGCGACCCGCCTGCACCGCGATAACGCAAAACTGCTGGCCGAGCAGCGCCAGGCCACCGCGCAACTACGCCTGCTGGAGCAGCAACTGGAGCAGCGCGACGCCCAGGTGCAGGGTTTGCGCGCCATGCTCGCCCAGGTTCAGGGCGCCAGTGACGAGATACGTCGGCAACTGGCGGCCAAGGCCTGACGTCAGTGGGTTATTGCGCCGCGCCGAACAGCCCGGTCCAGTAGATCCCCGCATCGCTCTTCGGGTCCACCGCGTAGGCGGCGCCCATCTCACGGAAATCCGCGTTCATCAATGTGGCGCAATGGCCGGGGCTGGCCAGCCAGCCATCGACCACCTTGCGCGCCGAGTCGCGCCCGGCGGCGATGTTCTCGCCGATCTGCCGGTATTGATAGCCTGCCAGCTCCGCACGGTCGCCCGGCGTGCGGCCGTCGCGGTCGATATGGTCGAAGAAGTTCTGGTTGGCCATATGGCGTGTGTGGTCGGCGGCCACCCCGGCCAGGGTGGTGTTCCAGGCCAGCGCCGGTGCTGCGGGGTAGGGCTGGCCGCCGCACTGGCGCGGCACCTTGCGCGCGGCATTGACTTCTTGCAGCAGTTTCTGCCCCTCGGCCTGCCAGTCGCCCAGGCGCCCGCTGAGCAGCGGCCGGGCGAGCACGATGCGCCAGTCGCGGCCTTCCTGGCTGACGCCGATATCGACGAACTGCGGGTCGAGCACCACCTGGCAGAAGCTTTCCTCGATGGCCTTCATCGCCGCCTTGGCATCGCGCGGGCCAGACAGGCTGATGGCCTGCACGTTGACCATGGGGTAGGCGGCGCGGCTCATGGCCTGCTGCAGGTCGCGGGTGCCTTCCGGCGACAGCGCCAGGCGGGTGTCGCTGTTGAGCGGCGGCAGCTCCAGCGAGGCTTCGCCACCACAACGCTGGGCCTGGCTGCGGTAGACGTTGATCGTATCGATCAGTTGCGCCTCCTCGCCGGTGAGGGCCTGGGCGCCATTGGCGGCGAACAGGCCCAGCGACAGGCCGATAAGGCAGGCAACGGATGGGACGCGCATGTGGATCTCCCTGTGACTGGCAGCGTCAGGTGGTGCGCTGCTCATCCTACACAAGCGCAAGGCTTTTGGCCCGGCGATGTGTGGGACCGCGCTGATGGGTGAGCGCGGCAAAAGAGGGGGTAGACCGCTGGTCGGCAAGAAAGTGCGATCGTTTGGTAATAATTCGCAACATCAGCTAGAAACAACACTCGATCACCTTAAGTTTCTCATCCGCCAGGAAGGCCCTCACTCACCACCGGGAGCCGTTTCATGGCACGTGCGTATCAATCGACCCTGCTCGCCGTCTGCTGTTCCGTTGCGTTCAACGGCCATGCCGCCGATGGCGCCATTGAACTGGACCCCACCGCGATCAATGCCGAGGCGGCCAAGCCCGCTGCCAACGAGCCGCCCGAAGCCTTTGCCGGCGGCCAGGTGGCACGTGGCGGGCAGATGGGCATATTGGGCAACCAGGACATGATGGACGTGCCGTTCACCATGACCAGCTACACCTCGCAGCTGATCGAGGAGCAGCAGGCCGAGGACATCGGCGACGTGCTGCTCAACGACCCCTCGGTGCGCCAGTCGTTCGGCTTTGGCAACCAGTCGCAGGTCTTCGTCATTCGCGGCCTGCCGCTCAATGGCGACGATGTGGCGTTCAACGGCCTGTATGGGGTGCTGCCACGGCAGATGATCTCTACCGACGCGGTGGAGCGGGTGGAGGTGTTCAAAGGCCCCAACGCCTTCCTCAACGGCGCCAGCCCCACCGGTACCGGGCTGGGCGGCAACGTCAACCTGCAGCCCAAGCGCGCCGGCGACGTGCCGACCCGCCGCTACACCCAGGACATCAGCAGCGACGGCCGTATCGGCGAGCACCTGGATATCGGCCAGCGTTTCGGTGCCGACAACCGCTTCGGCGTGCGCCTGAACCTGTCCCAGCGCGAGGGCGAGACCGCGGTCGATGACCAGGACCAGCGCAGCAAGCTGTTCGTCGCCGGGCTCGACTACCGGGGCGACAACTTGCGCCTCTCCGGCGACTTCGGCTACCAGAAGCAGCGGGTCAACCACATGCGCAACTCGGTGCGCCTGGGCGCCGGCCTCACCGATATTCCGCGTGCGCCCGATGCCGACCACAACTACGGCCAGGACTGGGCCTGGACCGAGACCGAGGACACCTTCGGCATGGTCCGCGGCGACTACGACTTCAACGACAACTGGAGCGGCTACCTGGCCGGCGGCGTCAAGCACACCCACGAGAATGGCTTCTACGGCACGCCGATCCTCACCGACGCGGCCACCGGCGATGCCACTATCGGCGGCTCGAAGATCCCGCACAACGAAGACAACACCACCTTCATGGCGGGCATCAACGGCCGTTTCCAGACTGGCCCGGTCAGCCACCAGTTGAACCTGGGTGCGGCGAGCATCTGGACCCAGCAGGAGAACGCCTTCGTCTTCTACAACTCGCAAGACACCAACATCTACCACACCGACCCGCTGCCCAAACCGACCACCCCGACCTTCACCGGCGGCAAGCTGGACGACCCGGGCGTGACCGGCAAGACCCGCAACCGCAGCCTTGCGTTGTCCGACACCATCGGCTTGTTCGACGACAGCCTGCTGCTCACCGTCGGCGTGCGTCGCCAGCAACTGCGGGTTGAGGGCTACGCCTACGACAATCCAGGACCGGACCTTGGGCGCAACGCGTTCTATGACGAAGCGGTCACCACCCCGGTGTACGGCATCGTCTATAAGCTCAACCCATCGATCTCGCTGTACGCCAACCGCATCGAAGGCCTGGCCCAGGGCGCGACGGCCTCCGGCCAGGTGATCAATGCCGGTGAAGTGTTTGCGCCGGCCAAGACCAAGCAGGTGGAGGCCGGGGTCAAGCTCGACTACCAGAGCTTCGGTGCCAACCTGGCGGTGTTCCGCATCGAGCGGCCCACCGACGGCTTCGTCGAGGGCAATCTGTTCGTCCAGGATGGCGAGCAGGTCAACAAGGGCTTGGAGCTCAGCGTGTTCGGTGAGCCGCTGCAGGGCCTGCGCCTGATGGCTGGCGGTACGCGCATGGACACGGAGTTGAAGAACACCCAGGGCGGCAACAATGACGGCAATCATGCCGTCGGGGTGCCCACCTTCCAGCTCAACGCCAGCGTCGACTGGGATGTGCCGGGGCTTGAAGGCGTGGCGCTCAACGCGCGCATGCTGCGCACCGGCGGGCAGTACGCCAACCCGGCCAATACCCTCAGCCTGCCGACCTGGAACCGCTTCGACGTGGGCGCGCGCTACCGCTTCAAGGTGCAGGAGAAGGCGGTGACGCTGCGGGTCAACGTGGAGAACCTGACCGACAAGAACTACTGGGCGTCGGCCAACGGTGGCTACCTGACCCAAGGCGATCCACGGTTGGTGAAGTTCTCCGGGAGCATTGATTTCTAGGGCCGCGTTGTGACCCATCATCTGTAGGAGCGGCCTTGTGCCGCGAACGGGCTGTGAAACAGCCCCGGCAATCTTGAAGCGTATTTGAAATCCTGGGGCTGCTGCGCAGCCCTTTCGCGACACAAGGCCGCTCCTACAAAAAACAGTGCGCCCACCTGAAAATGTGCGTCAGCGCGCCAGCGCCTGGTTGGGCTTGTAGAACAGAAAATGCGTGGTCTGCGCCGTCTTGCGGTAGGTCTTGGCCCAGTCGGGGTGCACGGTGCGGTCATGGAAGTACAGCGCACCGCCGGTGGGGTCCTTGAGCTGCTGGTTCAGCGCCTTGCGCGCGATCTCCTTGGCCACCCCATAGCGTTGTTCTTCCTCCACCTGATCCGGGCGCCCGTCGCACCACCAGGAGAACTGGCAGCTCTTGCTCTCCACACCCTGCTTGACCACCCCGCAGATGGTGTTTGGGAAACCCTCGTGGCCCAGGCGGTTGAGCACCACGCTGGCCACCGCGCTCATGTCCTCGGCGTCGGCGCCCTTGGCCTCCCAGTAGATGGTCCGTGCCAGGCAGGTGATGCTGTCGTCCATCGGCGCCTGCCCGGCCGGGTCGACGGCCTGCACTTCGGTGGGGGTGATGGTTTCCTGTTTTTTCGGTGGCGGCGCGTCTTCCACCACCTTCTTTTCCAGTTCCTGCGCCTTGTCTTCGGCAACCGCGGCCTTCTGGCTGTCGGCGGCGGTGAGCGGGCCTGCGAGCAGGGCCAGCGATAAACCGAACAGCATCCACGAGAGGCGCATGGCGGTGTTTCCGTGTGGTGGGCTGATCACAGTCTAGCCGTGCCGCCTCAATTCAGCGTCAGGCTCAGCACCAGGGGCAGGGTGACGGCGGCGGCCACGGTTTGCAGGGCGATGATGGTGGCCATCAACGGCGCATTGCCGCCCATCTGCCGGGCCATCACGTAGGACGACGAGGCGGTGGGCAGGGCCTGGAACAGCACCGCCACCACCGCCGCCTGGCCACCCAGGCCGAGCAAGCGGCACAAGCCCCAGGTGGTGACCGGCATGACCAGGAACTTGAACAGCGAGGCGGCCAGCAGCGGCTTGACCTGCTGCCCTAGGCGCGCCCCGCCCAGCGCCGCGCCCACGCACAGCAGGCCCAGGGGCAGGGCGGCCTGGCCGAGCGCCTTGAGGGTTGGCTCCAGCCCCGCCGGCAGGCCGATGCCCGTCACCCGCAGCAACAGGCCACCGGCGCAGCCAACGATCAGCGGGTTGGCGAAGATCGCCCTGAACACCGTGGCGGGCGAGCTGTGACGGGCGCTGAAGCGGGCGAACACCAGCACGCAGAGCAGGTTGACCAGCGGCACGATGGCGGCGTTGGCCACCGCCGCCAGGGCGATCCCGGCGCTGCCGTAGAGGCCGGCGGCCAGGGTGGCGCCGATGTAGTTGTTGAAGCGCACACCGCCCTGGAACACCGAGGTGAAGTCGGCGCCGTCGTGGCTGGCGGCCCCTTGGTAGAGCACCAGCAGCAGGGCGCCGAGCAGGGTGGAGAGCATCAGCACGCCGACCATGCCCAGCACTGGCACGCCATCGAGGTTGGCGGTGGCCAGGCCGTGGAGGAACAGCGACGGCAGCAGCACGTAGTAGCTCAGGCGCTCGGCGCCGGGCCAGAAGTGTTCGGCGAGAAACCCGCGTACCCGCAGCCAGGCGCCCAGGGCGATGAGCAGGATGATCGGGACGAGGGTGGTGAGCAGCAGGTGGCGCATGGTCGGCGGTCCTTGGTCAGGTACCGGCACAGGGTAGCGGAGGGGAGTGCGCAGAAAAAAACGCTGTTTTCTGCAGTGACCGTTGAGAAAAACTTCATGGTTGCTGGGGCTGCTGCGCAGCCCTATCGCCGGCAAGCCGGCTCCCACATTTTGCGCGGTCTCTGTAGGAGCGGCCTTGCCGGGGCGCCGGACCGGTCGGAAAGGGCCGCAGAGCGGCCCCGACGATCTTGGGCGTATTCGAGATCCTGGGGGCGCTGCGCACCCCTTTCGCGACACAAGGCCGCTCCTACAGGTGAGGTGCAAGCTTGAGGGGGGCTTGCCGGTGATAGGGCGGCACAGCGGCCCCCGGGCTCACCCCTCCAACGCCGTGCGCAACACCGCACTCAAGTGCCGGCGCTGGCTTTTCTCATGCTCCAGCAACACCACCCGCCGGGTCAGCTGTGGCTCGCCGAACGGCTGCACACTGGCCGGCGGCAACCGGGCGAGGTCGTCGTCGCTCATGGGAATGATTGCCACGCCCAGCCCCATGGCCGCCATGCGCGCCAGCGCTTCCTGGCTGTCCAGCTCCATCTGTTCGCTGACTGTCAGGCGCTGGCGGCGCAGCTCCTGCTCGATCTGCCGCCCGGCCCAGGCGCGCTTGTCGAAACGCAGGAATGGCTGGCTGGCGAGTAGCTCGGCCACACCCTGGCCGGCCAGCTCGGGGCTGGCGATGGCCCAGAAACGGTCCTCGAACAGCGGCGTGTACTGCAAGCTCTGCGGATAGGGGCTGACCGGCTCGGTGGTGATCGCCGCGTCCAGCTCGCCATCCTCGACCCGCCGTGCCAGCTCCGCCGACATCCCCGACACCACGCTCACATGCAATTGCGGATGGTGCGCCTTGATCCATACCAGCGCCCGTGGCAGGCGCCGTGCCAGCACGGTGTGGATCGCGCCGATGCGCAGCCGCCCGCGCAAGGCCGGCCCGCTGGCGAGCGTGTCGGCCAGTTCGTCGTAGGCGGCGAGGATGGCCTCGGCGCGGGCCACGGCCAACTGCCCGGCCTCGGTCAGTACCACTTGCCGTCGGCTGCGGTCGAACAAGCTGACCTGAAGTTCGTCTTCCAGGGTCTTGATGTGCAGGCTCACCGCCGAGGGCGTGAGGCTGAGCAGGTCGGCGGCGCGGGCGAAGGTGCCGTGGCGGGCAATGGTCACCAGGGTGCGCAGGGCTTTGAGGGACACGGCGGTGGGTTCCGGGGTGGCGATTTGAGCTGCATTTTCTGGGCTGGCCTCATCGCTGGCAAGCCAGCTCCCCGCAAGGGAGTGGCTGATCCCGTGGGGCCTGGTTCATCGCCCAGGCCGGCCATAGGCCTGGCTGATACGGTCGATCACCATCGCCAGGGCGACGATCGCCAGCCCCGCCTCGACGCCCTGGCCGACATTGAGCGTCTGGATACCGGCCAGCACATCCTCGCCCAGCCCGCGGGCGCCGATCATCGAAGCCACCACCACCATCGACAGGGCCATCATCACCGACTGGTTGAGCCCGGCCATGATGCTCGGTAGCGCCAGTGGCAGGGCGATGCGCCGCAAGCGTTGCCAGCGGCCGGCACCCAGGCCGTGGGCGGCCTGCAACAGCGACGGGTCGATCTGTGCAAGGCCCAGCTCGGTCAGGCGCACCAGGGGCGGCAAGGCGTAGACCAGGGTGGCGAACACCGCCGGCACCTTGCCCAGGCCGAACAGCATCAGCACCGGGATCAGGTAGACGAACGCCGGCAGCGTCTGCATCACGTCCAGCAGCGGCAGCAGCAGGCGTCGGGCCAGTGGCCGGGTGGCCAGGAGGATGCCCAGCGGCACCCCGACCAGCACGCACAGGCCAGTGCTCACCAGTACCAAAGCGAGGGTCTGCAACAGCTTGTCCCACAGCCCCAGCACGCCGATCAGCGCCAGCAGCGCGGTCAGGGTCACGGCGCGCAGCAGGCTGCGGCTGGCGTGCCAGGCGAGCAGGCCGACCAGCAGCAACAGCAACCACCAGGGCAGCAGGCGCAGCAGGTGCTCCAGGCCCACCAGCAGTTGCAGCAACTGGTCGGAAATGCTGCGCAGATGATCGCCGTAGTGCAGCACCAGCCAATCGACCAGGCGGTTGATCGAAGGTGCGAAAGAAAGCTGCAGGGCTTCGGGGAAGCCGCCGCTCACAGGCCGGCCTCGACCTTGGCCGCGTTTTCGGCGGGCAGCCAGGCCTTCCACACCGCAGGGTTGTCACGCAAGAAGGCGAGGGCGGCCTCGCGCGGCGGTTGGCGGGTTTCGCTCATCAGGGCCAAGGCCTTGTTCAAGGTTTTGATGGGCAGGTCGACTTTTTCGAACACCGCGACCAGTTCGGGATGGGCGTCACGAAACGCCTTGGACACACCGATCGACAGCTTGGCCGGCAGCGAACGGCTGCCTTTGGGGGCGGGGTTGTTGGCATCGGTGAGGGTGGCCCAGGCGGCCGCGTCGAACGGCGGCTCTTCCAGCCGCACCAGCTCGTAGCGGCCCATCAGCGGGGTCGGGCTCCAGTAGTAGAACAGCACCGGCTGGCCGCGGCGGATCGCCGAGCCTATTTCGGCGTCCAGCGCCGCGCCGGAGCCGCTGCGGAAGTTGTTGTACAGGCCGTCCAGGCCATAGGCCTTGAGCTTCTGGCTGTTGACCGTCTCGGAGGTCCAGCCGCTGGGGCTGTTGAGGAAGCGACCCTTGCCGGGCGCCTCGGGGTCCTTGAATAGCTGCGGGTAGCGCTTGAGGTCGTCGACGCTGTGCAGGTCCGGGGCCAGTGCCTTGAGCTGGCGCGCCGGGTCGCCCTTGATCACGTAGGCCGGCACCCACCAGCCTTCCTCGGCGTTTTTCACCGTGTCGCCCAGGGCGAACACCTGGCCGGCCTGTTCGGCCTTGACCCAGGCGGGGCTGCGCCCGGCCCATTCCTCGGCGATCACTTGCAGGTCGTTGCGGGCCAGCGCCACTTCCATGCTCACGGTGCTGCCGGGCAGGGTGTCGGTGGGCAGCCCGTAACCCTTCTCGACGATCAGGCGCAGGATCTCGGTGGTCAGTGCGCCGCTTTCCCAGCCGATGGCGCCGAAGTGGATGGGGGCAGGTTCTGCGGCGGCTGCCGTGTCGGTGCTGGCCAGGCCGAAGGCCAGCAGCAGGCTGGCCAGCAAGGTGGGGAACTTCTTCATCGACGCCTCGTGGGTTGCCGGTCCGTGAGCCGGCAAGTGTAGACCAGCGGCTCAGGCGGCATGTGGGCAGGGAATCGCTTCTGCCTGCCGCGGCTGGCACGCCAATGCGAGCATCGAGGTTCAGGCGCATTTAGGTGCGCCATTTTTCACCCACCAAGGATGGATGTCATGGATAACGACCTGAGCTTCTTGCATTACCGCAATTTTAGTTTTGACCGCTTTCTGTTCGTACGCTGCATGGGCGTCGATCTGGGCAAGGTCAAGCATGTCCGCTATGTGCTGCGCAAAATCGAAGGCGGCAAGCCCCGACGCCTCGATGATCACATCGCTCGCGCCCAGGCCGACAGTGGCGCGCTGGCCGACTACGGTTGCCCGGTCACCTTCCGCACCACCGACTTGGACGGGCAATTTTCGGTTACCCCGACCGTGACCTGGCTGGACAGTGTTGGCGGCGGTAGCCAGGCATTCGCCCCCCTGCTGTTCGACATTCAGCCGGGGGAGTCCAATCGCAAGATCCTCGACAAGGTACCGCTGGATGGTTCCATTGCTCGACGCAAGCGTGAAGCGCCTGGGGCAGGGGGCAAGTTGCCGGCGGCCTTCGAGCTGCACCAAGGCCCGCTGGTAGGTCACACCGAAATCAATCGCAGGCCGGCGCTCGGGCCGTTGCTGGTCAAGTTCGCCGCAGGCGGCGCCGAGCGCTTCGCGGCAGACCTGCAAGCGCCTTCCGACAGCGCGGTGCTGCGCCTGTGGCCAGGGCTTGCCAGTATCATTCACTGGCAAGCCTGTTTCGAGCAGGCCGCAGGCAGCGAGGCGCTGGCGGGCTACTACCGTATCGAGCAGCCCTCAAGCATGCTCAACGATACCTTCATCGCGCTGGGCAGGAGTCTGGCAGGGCTGGACTATGTCGAAGGCGTGCACCTGCAGCCTGACGCCGAAAGCGACCCGTACGTGTTCCTGGCGGCCGCCGCCGGCCTGGCGACCTTGTTGACCGGCACCGCCGTGGTGCTTGGTAACCGAGCCGAGGAGAACGCCAGGCCGACATCCGATTACGAACACCTGCAGACCTACCTGGATGCGCCTGGGCCGCAGACCAAGGGCCTCAATATTCGCAGGGCTTGGGCACAGGACGTGAAAGGCAAGGGGGGGCGCGTGCACCTCACCGATGGCGGCCTCAGTCCGAACCATGAAGACTTGCGTGGCAACCCCTTGATTCACCTGGTCGAGTCGCAACCCAACGACGATCCTGTGCATGGCACCGCGTCGGCCGGGATCCTGGTGGCGAGCGCGAACGGCCTGGGCGCGACCGGCATATGTCATGAGTCGGCGCTGTACCTGTATCAAAACCGGGCGCCGACGCAAACGACGTTGCAAGCCCTGATGCAGCAGGTGATTCCGGGCGATGTTGTGGTGTTCAACCGGGAAGTCGCGGATCCCCTCGCCCCCGATACGCGCCTGCCAACCCTGCATTCGTGGCTCTGGTGGGATGCAATGAAGCAATTGGTGGAACGCGGAGCGGTGGTGGTCTGCGCTGCTGGCAATGGCCACAAGAAAAATGACCGGTCGACAGGCGCGGTGAGTGGGCGGGGGGTCGACCTGGGCAGCTGGCGCTATTTCGACAATCACGGTGATGCCGGTGCCATTGTGGTCGGAGCCTGTGAATCGCGGGATGGCACGCCTTCAGCATTCTCCAATTACAACTATCCCCACCGCATGCTCAATGCCTGGGGGGATGAAGTCGTGACGTTGGGCGCCGTCGTGGACCGCGATCTGCAGGACCTGTCTGGCACCGACAGGGATTACACCGATTACTATAGCGGTACGTCCGCTGCGACTCCGATGGTGGCCGGTGCATTGAGCCTGATCCAGTCCTATGCCATGCAGCAGCACCATATCTACCTCAACAGTGACCAGATGCATCTGCTGGTGAGTGCCAGCGGTTATCAGGATGCCACCTTGCCGCAACACGACACCTTGCCCATGGGCGTCAGGCCCAATGTGCATGGTGCACTCGACCTGCTCGATCGCATCCTGGGTGGTGGACGATTCCACAATCGTTGAATCGGCATGCCGGGTGAGATTTCGGTCAGGCGCCATTGCGCCGCGTTGGCGCCGACCCTCTCCCCGGGCGTCACAAACAATTGAATCAATCGCGCGACAAGGAGTTGCACGGTGAGTATCGATATTGGTTTCAACTACTTTCGCAATTTCCGCTTCGACGGCAA
The DNA here is from genome assembly GCF_015354575.1 of Pseudomonas sp. UFMG81. Taxonomy (GTDB): domain Bacteria; phylum Pseudomonadota; class Gammaproteobacteria; order Pseudomonadales; family Pseudomonadaceae; genus Aquipseudomonas. The sequence goes on along the minus strand of NZ_JACAFQ010000050.1, from coordinate 25,113 downwards.
GTTGCATGTACGCTGCCTGGGCAAGGACCTGGGCAAGGTCGACAAGGTCCACTATGTGTTGCGCAGGGTTGACCCGCAGGGCCCCAAGCGCCTAGCCGACCAGACGGTGCAGTCCCATGTGCGCAGCGGCAAGCTGGCTGACCTGGGTTGCCCGGCGGTGTTCACCGTCACCCAGCTGTCGGGCCAGTACAGCATCACCCCGCGCGTTACCCTGACCCAGGCTGCGGGCGGTGGCGAGCAGAGCTTTGCGCCGTTGGTGTTGGTGATCGGCGAGGAGGAGGCTTCCCGGTCGATTCTCGACAAGGTGCCACTGGGCGGTTTCATCACGCGCGCCAAGCGCTCTGTCGAAAGCGCGGAGCAGGTGGGCACGGGCAGGGCGACATCATTCGATAGCCTGCTCGGGGGCCACCCGGCGATCAATTTGCAACCCGCATTGCCACCGCTGGTAGTCGAATTTTCAGCGGGTGGCTTCGAGCAGTTCCAGCATGATCTGCAACCCGAGTCCCGCTCACTGCTGGTGCGTCGTTGGCCAGGGATCGGGCGGCTGATCGTCGCGCGGCCCTACCACCCTGGGGGTGACCTGCCTGCCGCGCTGAAGTGCTTCTACCTGATCGAGCACCTGCCGAGCCTGCTCAATGACACCTACCTGGCACTGGGCAATACCCTGGCGGCACTGGACTATGTCGAGTCGGTGCAGTTGGAACCGACCTTGGTCGAGGGTTTCTCGCTGCTGCAAAGCATTGAGAAGCTCAGGCACTACAACGTGATGTTCGAACTGGGCCTGATGCTCGGCAACCGGCTGTTCCCCACGGCCACTGCCGAGGCGCCGACGCCCGATTTCGGCGCCTTGCAGACCTACCTGGATGCGCCTGGCAGCACCAAGCGCGGGCTGAACATCCGCAAGGCCTGGGCCAAGCAGGTAACCGGCAAGGGCGTGCGCGTGCACCTGGTGGACGGTGGCCTGTTCGCCCAGCACGAAGACTTGCGGCACAACCCAGACTTGCATGTCGTCGAGCTGGGCAACAACGATGACCCTCGGCATGGCACCGCATCGACCGGCATTCTCGTGGCCAATCCAGGCAAGCTGGGCATCACTGGGATTTGCCATGCCAGTGAAGTGCGTGTGCACCATGCCCGTGCGGAAAATGCCCAAGGTGAATTGCGGGTCCTGCGCGCGCTGCACGAACAGGTGGCGGCAGGCGATATCGTGGTGATCCCTCAGCAGCTGCGCGATCATGACTTGCCCGGCACCAATCTGCCTTTCGTGCACAACAAGATGTTCTGGACGCATCTGAAGCTGCTCGCCGAAAAGGGCGCGGTAATCGTCTGTGCGGCCGGCAACGGGCATGAAAAGGACGATGCGCGCAGCGGCGCGAAGAAAGCTACCGGGGTCGATCTGTCAGCGGGGCGTTTCCACATTGACCATGGTGAGGCCAACGTGATTCTGGTGGGGGCCTGCGACTCTGTCACGGGCAAGGCTCACACCGCTTCGAACCACCATTACCCCTACCGCATGCTCAACGCCTGGGGTGATGGCGTGGTGACCCTCGGCTTCGGCGACCTGCAGGACAAGCCTGGCAACGACAGGGACTACACGGCGCGCTACAACGGCACCTCCAGTGCCACGCCGCTGGTGGCAGGCGCGCTGTGCCTGATCCAGTCCTATGCCATGCAACAGCATCACCTCTACCTGGACGTCAATCAGCTGCACCTGCTGGTCATGCAGGCGGGGTACGAGGAGGCCACCGGCCCAGGCTCCGATGTGTTGCCAATGGGGGCCAGGCCGAACGTGGAGGGGGCACTGGTGCTGCTTGACCGGATTCTCGGCGGGGGGCGCTTCCATTCGCCCAAGAAGGAGCTGTGAGGCACGGTGCACGCGGCCGCTCCCTGGCCGCGTGAGGGTGGGTCAGACGCGGAACTGATCCATCAACCCTTGTTGCTGGTTGGCCAGGCTGTTCAGCGACTGGCTGACCCGCGCCGACTCGTTGGCCTGGCCGGAGAGCGACTCGGTGACATCGCGAATGGTGGCGACGTTGCTGTTGATCTCCTCGGCCACCGCGCTCTGTTCTTCGGCGGCGCTGGCGATCTGCAGGTTCATGTCGGTGATCACCGTCACCGCCTGGCCGATGCGTTGCAGCGCAGTGACCGCCTGGCCGACCTGCTCGACGCCGCCCTGGGCCTGGCGATGGCTGCTGTCCATGGCGCCGACCACTTCGCGGGTGCCGGCCTGCAAGGCCTCGATCACCTGACGGGTTTCTTCCACCGACTCCTGGGTGCGACGGGCAAGGTTGCGCACCTCGTCGGCGACCACCGCGAAACCGCGCCCGGCCTCGCCGGCGCGGGCGGCCTCGATAGCCGCATTGAGCGCCAGCAGGTTGGTTTGCTCGGCGATCGAGCGGATCACCTCCAGCACCGAACCGATCTTCTCGCTGTTGTGCGCCAGGCCCTCGACCTCGGCCATGGCATTGCTCATGTCGGCGGCCAGGGTGTCGATGCTGGTGGTAGTGCGCTCGATCACCGCCAGCCCCTCGCGGGTGGCCTGGTCGGCGTCGCGCGCGGCCTGGGCCGCCTGGGCGGCGCTGCGGGCGACGTCCTGGGCGGTGGCGCTCATCTCGTGGGAGGCGGTGGCCACCTGATCGACCTGGCGGTATTGCTGCTCCATGCCGGCGCTGGTTTCGGCGGCGATGGCCGCAGATTGGTCGGCGGTGCCGCGGGCGGCCTGCACCGAGCGTTTCACCTCGGCAATGGTCGGTTGCAGCTTGTCGAGGAAGCGGTTGAACCAACCGGCCAGCTCGCCCAGCTCGTCGCGCTTGTCGTATTGCAGGCGGCGGGTCAGGTCGCCTTCGCCACTGGCGATGTCCTTGAGCATGGCAGCCACACCGAGGATGGGCTTGGTGACGGTGCGGGCCATCAGCCACACCAGCAACAGGCCGGCGATGGCGGCGGCCAGGCCCAGGCCCAGCTCCAGCAAGGTGCCGCTGGTGTTGAGGGCGTCGAGTTCGTCCTTGAGGGCTTCGGCCGGGCCGGTGAGGGCGCTTTCCGGCACGTCCAGCAGCACGCCCCAGGGCTTGCCGCCGGGGATCGGTTCGAAGGCGGCCAGCACTTTCAGGCGCTGCTCGCCGTGCAGGATCTGCAGCTTGCCTTCGGCCAGCTTGCGCACCAGCTCCGCACCCTGGGCGACGTCCACCTGGTCCAGGCGCTGGGCCAGCTTGCCGGCGTCGGCGCTGTAGCCGGCGAGTAAACCGACCGGGCTGAGGATGCCGACCGTGGTACGGCCCTCGTAGAGGCCGCGGCTGGCCGACTCGCTCAGGGCCTGCAAGCTGTTGAGGTTGATGTCGATGGACAGGGTAGCGATCACCTTGCCGTTGTTCTTGAGCGGGAACACGATGCTGGTCATCAGCACGCGCTGGCCGTCGATGTCATAGAAGTACGGCTCGACCACGCACACCGTGCCGGTGCTGCGCGGGCAGGTCCACCAGGTGTTGGCCGGCTGGCCGCTGGGGCCTATCTCGGTGTTGGCCATGTCGTGCTCGGGCAGTGCCATCGAGGTCAGCTGGCCGGCGCGTGGTTGCGACCAGTACAGGGCGAAGCGCCCAGTCTCGTTGCTGCCCAGTTCCGCCTGCCCGGCGAACAGCTGGTCCTTGCCATCCAGCGCGCCTGGCTCGAATACCAGCGACAGGCCGAGCAGGTCGGGGTTGGCCTGCAGCGCGGCGCGCACCTGGGCGGTCATGTCCTGGCGCAGGTCGTAGGCGTCGAGGAAGCGCTTCTCGGCCTGTTCGCGCAGGAACAGCACCTGGCGGGCAAAGCCGGCACCGTACTGGTAAGCGTCCATGAACTGGCGGCGGATGTTCAGGGCCTGGACCTCGCCCTGGGACTCGATGCGCGACTGCGCGGCCTCGGTGAGCATCTGCATGCTGCTGGCCTTGACCAGGTCCGAGCTGTGGTCCATGCGGTACAGCGAAAGGCCGACCAGCAGGGTGACGATGCTCGCCAGGCACAGGCCGGCCAGCAGGGTGATCTTCCATTGGATGGAGAGTTGTCGCAGCAAAGGCATGGGGGCGGATCCCTTGTAATAGATTTGATGCTGCCGACTGTGTCGGCCTGCGCGGGGTTTTCTTTATTCAAACGTTCAATTTAATCCCGCGACTTTCGTCTATGTCCTACAGGAAGGTGCGGCACAGACGCTTTTGACTTCTGCTGGCCCGTGCTTCAGAGTGTGCGCCCTTCATAACAACATCCCCTGGTCCGGCCACTGCCTGCGTGCAGCTGTCGCCGGAACGCTCGCTTTTTGTCTGTCGTAAAGAGGTTTGCACACCATGAATGCAGTGATTGCCGCGGTCGGGATCATGCTGGTCTTGAGCCTGTCCCGCGTGCATGTGGTCATCGCCCTGATCGTCGGTGCCCTGGCCGGTGGCCTGGTCGGCGGCCTGGGTATCGAGGGTACGCTCAAAGCCTTCAACGGCGGCCTGGGGGGCGGCGCCACGGTGGCGCTGTCGTACGCGTTGCTCGGCGCCTTCGCCGTGGCCATCGCCAAGTCCGGTATGGCCCATGCCCTGGCCGACCGCGCCCTGGCGATGATCGACCGCCAGGGCCACGCCGACGGCGGCAAGGTGAAATGGCTGTTGATCGGCCTGATGCTGGTGGTGGCGGTGTCGTCGCAGAACATCCTGCCGATCCATATCGCCTTCATTCCGCTGCTGGTGCCGCCGCTGTTGTATGTGCTGACCCGCCTGCGCATCGACCGCCGGTTGATCGCCTGCGTGATCACCTTCGGCTTGATCACCCCGTACATGTTCCTGCCGGTGGGCTTTGGCAACATCTTCCTCAACGAGATCCTGCTGGCCAACGTCAGCCGTGCGGGTGTGGACGTGAGCGGGGTCAACGTCACCCACGCCATGGCCATTCCGGCGGCGGGCATGCTGGCTGGCCTGTTGCTGGCGGTGTTCTTCAGCTACCGCAAGAAGCGCGACTACGACCTGGCGCGCATCGAGCAGGTCGAGCAGGTCAGCGTGCAGTACAACCCGCTGACCCTGCTGGTGGCGGGGGTGGCGATCGCCGCGGCGTTCGTCATCCAGCTGTGGCTGGACTCGATGATCATCGGCGCGATGGTTGGCTTCCTGATTTTCTCGCTGTCGGGCATCGTGCGTTGGAAGGAGACCGATGGCCTGTTCACCGAGGGCATGAAGATGATGGCGATGATCGGCTTCATCATGATCGCCGCCTCGGGCTTCGCCGATGTGATGAAGGCCACCGGCGAGGTGAAGACCCTGGTCGAGGCCTCGGCGCAGTGGATCGACCACAGCAAGGGTGTCGGTGCGCTGCTGATGCTGCTGGTGGGGTTGCTGGTGACCATGGGCATCGGCTCGTCGTTCTCCACCGTGCCGATCCTGGCGGCGATCTTCGTGCCGCTGTGCGTGCAGCTGGGCTTCGACCCGGTGGCCACGGTGTGCATCGTCGGTACCGCCGGGGCGCTGGGCGATGCGGGTTCACCGGCTTCGGACTCGACCCTGGGGCCGACTTCGGGGCTGAACGTGGATGGCCAGCACCACCATATCTGGGACACCGTGGTGCCGACCTTCATCCACTACAACCTGCCGTTGCTGGCGTTTGGCTGGTTGGCGGCGATGACGTTGTAGGATTGACGCGCAGCCTGTAGGAGCGGCCTNCGTTCTCCACCGTGCCGATCCTGGCGGCGATCTTCGTGCCGCTGTGCGTGCAGCTGGGCTTCGACCCGGTGGCCACGGTGTGCATCGTCGGTACCGCCGGGGCGCTGGGCGATGCGGGTTCACCGGCTTCGGACTCGACCCTGGGGCCGACTTCGGGGCTGAACGTGGATGGCCAGCACCACCATATCTGGGACACCGTGGTGCCGACCTTCATCCACTACAACCTGCCGTTGCTGGCGTTTGGCTGGTTGGCGGCGATGACGTTGTAGGATTGACGCGCAGCCTGTAGGAGCGGCCTTGCCGGGGCGCCGGACCGGCCGGAAAGGGGTGCGTAGCGCCCCCAGGATCTCGAGTACGCCCAAGATCGCCGGGGCCGCTGCGCGCCCCTTTCCGGCCGGTCCGGCGCCCCGGCAAGGCCGCTCCTACAGGGCGCGCGCTGAGCGGCCTCAGCCGCGGCTTGGGGGCGGGACGATGCGGTTGAGGACGGTGCTGCCGTCCTTGCTGCGGGTGAGGTACACCGGCAGCACCTTGGGTAGCGTATCGACCAGGCGCGACACTTCGCGGGTGTTGTAGATACCGCTGATGCGGATCTTCGCGGTGCTGTCGTCGGCCAGGCGCAGGGGTTGTTCCAGGTAGCGGTTGATCACCGGCAGCGCCTGGGCCAGGGTCAGGTTGTCCAGCACCAGCTTGCCGTTGCGCCAGGCCAGGCTGTTGCCGAAGTCGTCGCTCTGGCTGANGGCTTGGGGGCGGGACGATGCGGTTGAGGACGGTGCTGCCGTCCTTGCTGCGGGTGAGGTACACCGGCAGCACCTTGGGTAGCGTATCGACCAGGCGCGACACTTCGCGGGTGTTGTAGATACCGCTGATGCGGATCTTCGCGGTGCTGTCGTCGGCCAGGCGCAGGGGTTGTTCCAGGTAGCGGTTGATCACCGGCAGCGCCTGGGCCAGGGTCAGGTTGTCCAGCACCAGCTTGCCGTTGCGCCAGGCCAGGCTGTTGCCGAAGTCGTCGCTCTGGCTGAGCGAGGGTTCGAAATCACCCTTGTGGTAGCTGGCCTGCATGCCCGGGCCAAGGCGGTAGCCGCCGGCGTTGCCATCGTTGCTGACCAGCACCGAGCCTTCCACCAGCGTCACCTTGACCTGGTCCTCGTATTTCCACACGTTGAACTGGGTGCCGGTGACCCGGGTCTGGCCGTTGCCGGCGCGGACAATGAACGGGTGGCTGCTGTCGTGCTCGACCTTGAAGAACGCCTCGCCCTTGATCAGCTTGACCCGGCGCTCGTCCTTGTAATTGAGAAAGCGCAGCTCGCTGTTGAGGTTGAGCTCCACCTGGCTGCCGTCGCTCAGCTGAACCTGGCGCACCTGGTTGCTGGCTTCGAAGTGCTGGTAACTGTTGGGTAGCCAGCCTTGCTCCCAACCGACCCAGCCGGCCAGGGGCAGGGCGAGCAGGGCGATGGCCGCCGCCGAGGCGAACGGCCGCCAGTGACGGGCGGGGGCCTGTTGGCGGGGCTTGAACTCGACCACCTGGGCGCTGCGTGGCAACAGGTCGGCGGTTTGCCAGATCTCCAGCATCGCCTGGTATTCCGCGGCGTGACGCGGATCAGCCGCCTGCCAGCGCTGGCACGCCTCGCGTTCCGCCGCCGAACAATCGTCGGCGTGCAGGCGCATGCACCAATGCGCGGCGGCATCGGTAATGGCATCGTCTTCGCTGGGGTTGAGGCGGTCCTGGTTCATTGCGGCTCCCGGTTTTGCGGCATTCTACCCCTTGGGGCGGGGTTCCGAGAACGAGTTAATGGCGAATGACTATCAATTGTAGGAAATTTCCTCGTAGTTGCGCATGGCTCCCATCTGCTTTGGGCTGATCGCGAAGCAGAATGACTGAGTCAGTTCAGAGCCACTGGTAGCAGTACGGGATTCGCAAACCCGCTCCCACAGGAATGCGCGCTGATCCTTAGTTGAGTGGGTGTTTAAAGCCTTCCAGCCACTGGCCATTCTACTGCCAGCCTGATCTGGTCCGCGTCCAGCTCAGCCTGAGCAGCACTGCCCCGGTGCACGTTGTACCTCAGCGAGAAGGCGGTATCCTTGGCCTTCCCGGCTTGCACCACATACCGCGCCTCCAGGTCCCGCTCCCAGTGCCGACCGTCCTTGCCATACCCCAGATATGCATACCCACCGCGCTGATCCACGTGCGTCCCATCAATGTCGAACCCGCGCACATACAACGCCGTCAGGCTCAACCCCGGCACGCCATACACCCCCATGTTCAGGTCATAGCGCGCCTGCCACGACTTCTCGTTCGGCGCATTGAAGTCGGACAGCTGCACGGCGTTACCCAGGAAAATCGCCCCCCGTGTCACGTAGTCGAACGGCGTGTTCCCATCCACTTGCTGCCAGCCAAGGCTGAAGGTATGCGGCCCCTGGGCATAGCGCCCGATCAGGCTCCAGGTGGTGTTGTCGATGCGCCCGGACAGGGCCTTGCCGGTGTCGGTGGTGCGGTACAGGTTCAGGTCCAGCCCCAGGCTGCGCTGGGCGTCGAGCGCATGGCTGAGCGTGCTGCCCAGGTAGTGCTGGTTCCAGCTGTCCTCGTAGCGCGAGGTGTACAGGCTGGCGCTGGCATTGGCGCTGGGGCTCCACACCGCGCCGGCGAGGTCGAGGGTGTTGCCCTGGCGGCCGTTGGAGTAGTTCACCACGAAGCCCTGGTCGTGGCTGCTGGCGTTGCGGTCGGTGCTTTCGGTGAAGTGCCCGGCCACCAGCTTGAGCCGGTCGATCTCGTTGGAGGTGAGGAACCAACCGGTGGCGGTCTCGGGCAGCAGGCGGCTGTCGGAGGAGCTGAACACGGGGGTCTTGACCCGCTGTTCGCCGTAGGACAGCACGGTGTTGGCCATGCGCAGTTTCACCGCCGCGCCGGCCCGGCTGTATTCATCCTTTGGGTGCCCGTCGTTGTCGACACCGAGCAACCGGGCTTTGCCGGCGCGGCCGCCGCCGCTGTCCAGTTGCACGCCGAGGTAGGCGTGGGCGTCAACACCGACGCCGACCAGCCCTTGGGTGAAGCCGGAGTTGAACGTGCCCATCAAGCCGTAGGCCCATTCCTCGGCCTTGCCGCTGCGCTCGGTGCGGGGTTTGTAGGCGTTGCGCGCGGCGCCATTGCGCCCGCCGTGGCGGTAGTCGCGCTGGTCGAACACGCTGCGGTTGAGCAGGTTCCAGGTGCTGTCGTCGATGAAGCCGTTGGCCTGTGACTGGGCGGAATCGGCAAAGGCGCAAGTGGCGGATGCAAGCGGGAGGAACAGCAGGGCGGTGGCGCGCGGCGGCATGGTAGAGCGTCCAGGGGAAGAAGAGGGGAAGGTGGCCGGCAATGGCCACCTCCGGGCCGGTTTCAGAAGTACTTGAGCCAGGCGATATCGCGACGGCGGGCCTTGAGGCGGGCGAACCAACGCACCGGCAGGTACAAGGCGATCGCCAGCAGCACGGCGGTCAGCCACACCGCAGCGATACCGTCGAAGCCGAAGTAGTCGCCGTGGTTGTGCCCGAACAGGGCGACGCTGGCCAGGTACAGCACTTTGAGCACATACAGGTGCAGCAGGTAGAAGAACATCGGCGCTGCGCCGAACACGGCCAGCGGGCCGATCCAGCGGGCGCTGCCGGCACGCTCGAAGCCGCGCAGCAGCAACAGCCCGGCGCCCAGGGTCAGGGCCAGGAACAGCAGCGACGGCGGGTACTTGGTGATGTTGAAGAAGCTCATCAGTGTCTGTGTGATCGTCGGGTATACGCTCCAGGGCGCCTCGCCGTAGCCATTGAGCAAGCGCAGTACGACGAAACCGAGCAGGGCGGCGGCGCCGGCCAGCAACAGCCGCCGCTGGCGGGTGGCGGCATCGGCGCCACGGCCGAACCAGGGGCCGATGCCGTAGCCCAGGGCGATCACGCCGATCCATGGCAGCACCGGGTACGAGGTGCGCAGGCGAAGGCTGTCGCTCGCTTCGAGCCAGCCACGGTCATGCAGGATCGCCCACGGTACGTGCAGCGCCGACCCCGGCCCGAAGTGCACACCATCGAGCAGGTTGTGCCCGGCGACGATCGCCGCACCCACTGCCAACAGCGCCGGGCGTGGCAGCCACACCAGCAGTGACAGGGCGATCATGCTCACGCCGATGGCCCAGATCACTTGCAGGTAGATCACGCTCGGCGGCAGCTGGAAGGTCCAGGCGAAGTTGACCAGGGTGAACTCCAGCACCACCAGGAACAGCCCGCGCTTGAACAGGAACGTCGCCACATCGCCACGGCCTTGGTGTTTTTCGCCGTACAGCCAGGCCGACAGCCCGGTCAGCAGCACGAATACCGGGGCGCACAGGTGGGCCAGGGTGCGGCTGGCGAACAGGCTGGGGTCGGTGGCGTCGATACTCATCGGGTCGCTGACCTGGCGGTGCAGGAAGAAGGTTTCGCGCACGTGGTCGAGCAGCATGAACAGGATCACCAGGCCGCGCAGGGCGTCGATGCTCTGCAGGCGCTGGGTGAGCAGGGTGGGGGAGGCGGTGGCGCTGGTCATTGGCAAGGGTCGCAGGCAAGAATGAATGTCAAATGAAACGTTATCTTATAACTCTATGGTGGCGTATGAACAGCGCTGTCTTGCATTTTTATGGGTGTTAACCCGGCTCTTCGGGATGCGTTACCGGGCAGGCGCCCAGGTGCATGGCACAGGCTTTGCCTGTGTTCGCGGGGCCAGCCCGCTCCTACAGGGAGCGTGATCAGATGCGGCGAACTCGGCTACAGTGGCGTCCACCGCCACGGCAACGCCAGGGAATGAACGCTCATGTCCGAATACAGGCTCCACTGCTTCGCAGAATCCGGTAACGCCTACAAGGCCGCGCTGATGCTCGAACTCACCGGCCAGGATTGGCAGCCGGTGTTCGTCGATTTCTTCCACGGCCAGACCCGCGGGGAGGACTGGCGCGAGGCGGTCAACGAGCAGGGCGAGGTGCCGGTGCTGGAGCATGCCGGCGAGAAACTCACCCAGTCGGCGCTGATTCTCGAATACCTGGCCGAACGCACTGGCCAGTATGGTCCGCGCGATGACGCCGAGCGGCGCGAGATCTGGCGCTGGATGCTGTTCGACAACCACAAGTTCACCAGCTACTACGCCGCGCTACGGTTCATCTTCTGCCTGAAGAAGATGGGCGAGTCGGACATCACCCGGTTCCTGCGCGAGCGCGCCCGGGCGGCATACCAGATCGTCGATGCACACCTGGCCAAGCAGCCGTTCATGGTCGGTGGGCGGTTGACCATCGCCGATCTGTCGCTGGCGGGGTATGTGTTCATGCCCGAAGACACCGGGCTTGAGGTGACCGAGTTCACCCATATCGAGGCGTGGAAGAAGCGGATCCAGGCGGTGCCGGGGTGGAAGCACCCGTATGAGCTGATGCCGCGTGCGGCGGGGTGAGGCCGTGGTTGATTTTGCCAGCACAGGCCAGTTCGCCGGCAAGCCGGCTCCTACGATTGCCAGCACACCCGCGGCTCTGCTGTTCGCGCTGCTGCTGGCCTTGCCCTGCGCCTCGGCCCTGGCCGACAGCTGCCGGCCGAACATCCATGGCGGCGAGGATTGTCGCTACAGCAACGGCACCACATCGTCCAGCCGCAGCAATATCCACGGCGGCTTTGACACTCGCTACAGCGATGGCCGTCGCTCCAGCAGCCGTGCGAACATTCACGGTGGCCAGGACACCCGCTACAGTGATGGCAGCACCTCCACCAGCCATTCGAACATTCACGGTGGTCAAGACACCCGCTACAGCGATGGCAGCACTTCCAGAAGTCGCGCCAACATCCACGGTGGCCAGGACACGCGCTACAGCAATGGCAAGACCACGCGCAGCCGGCAGAACATCTTCGGCGGCCAGGACAGCCGCTGAGGCGGCAGCACTGCGCCTGCAGGGTGCCGCGCGAGTTTGATCATTGAGGGGCAGCGGTATGGCGCCCAAGTATCTGTCTTGGGATCGCATGTAGGCCACCACGCGCCTGCCGACAGATCTTAAGCGCCCTCGCGATCGAGCGCCGCCCGGCGGCGCATCGCTGGTAAGTCGCAGCGGCGAACCGCAGCTCCCGCAGTAACGCGCACCCACAAAAAAGCCGGAGGCGCTTGCGCGCACTCCGGCTTTGTTTTACCTGCCTGCGATCAGTAGCTGGCGCGCAGGGTCAGGGTCAGGTTGCGTGGCTCGCCGTAGAAGTTCGAACCCCAGGCGCTGTCGACGCGGTCGTAGTACTTGCGGTCGAAGATGTTGTTGGCGGTCAGGGTCGAGCTCAGGTTCTCGTTGAACTTGTAGCCGATCTGCGCGGTGCTGACCGCGTAGCCGCCCTGGACGAAATCAACGTCGCCACGGGTGTAGTGGGTGGCGCTGACCACGCGGGTACCACCGGCCACATGGAAGCCCTTGAGCGAGCCGTCGAGGAACTCGTACTTGGTCCACAGGTTGAAGTTGTGCTTCGGCGTGATGGTGCTGAACTGGCTGCCCTTGGCCACACCGTTGGTGGTGTCGTCTTCGAGCAGCTTGGTCATGGTGAAGGCGTAGCCGGTGACGATGCTCCAGTTGTCGGTCAGGTTGCCGGTCAACTCGGTTTCCCAGCCCTGGCTGCGCACCTTGCCGCTGGCTTCGTAGCCGTTGACGCCGTTCCACTGGGCGCGGTTCTCGTCGAAGATCTGGAACATCGCCAGCGACGCGTTCAGGCGGCCGTCCAGCAGTTCCTGCTTCAGGCCCACTTCATACTGCTTGCCTTTGTGCGGGCCGACCATCTGCTTGCCGGTGGCGTCGGTCTCGCTTTGTGGGCGGAACACGCTGGTGTAGCTGGCGTAGGCCGACAGGTCCGGGGTCAGCTTGTAGGTGATGGCACCGTACGGGATGGCCTTGGCGTTGGTTTCGGTGGACGGGTTGCCGAAGTTGTTGAAGAAGGTGTTGGCGTTCTTCGCATCGGCATCGAACCAGGTCACCCGCGAGCCGAGGATCACGTCCAGTTCGTCGGTGATGTTGAGCTTGGTGCGGCCGTAGATGCCGTACTGGGTGCTCTTGGAGTAGTTGAAGTTGGTGTGCGGCATGTCCTGGTGCGGCAGGTCGTTGGCACCGGTGATACCAATCGGGAAGCCATCGGCATAGCCGTCGCCGTCGGCATCCACGGTGCCGTAGGTGAAGGCCTTGTCCAGGTGCTGGTATTCACCACCCAGGGTGAACTCGTGGGTGCGCCCGGCGAAGGTGAACGGCGAGGTGACGAAGCTGTCCAGGCCCAGGGTCTTGATGCGCGTGTAGTACGAGTACATCGAAGCCATGGCGGTGTTGGTGGTCGGGTCGACACCGTCGGTGGTCCAGCTGAACTCGCGGGTCGGGGTGCGCGCGTCGCGGTAGGTCAGCGAGGTCTTCCACTGGCCGCCGTTGTCCAGGGCGTGGTCGAGCTCGGTGAAGGCCTCCCAGGTTTCTTCCTTGAGGGTGTTCCACTTGGCGTCGACGTAGGTGTGGCGCGGCACGTCCAGCAGCTTGCCGTTGGAGTAGGCGGGCAGGCCGAAGGCCGGGGTGGAGTCGTTCTTCTGGTAGGCGCCGCCCATCGACAGGGTGGTGCTCGGGTCCAGGTCGAACTCCAGACGACCGTAGAACATCGGGCGCTCGTTCTCGACGTGGTCGACGAACGACTTGTTGTTCTCGTAGGCGGTGACCGCGCGGCCACGGATGGTGCCAGCGTCGTTCAGCGGGCCGGTGACGTCGACCATGGTGCGGTAGCGGTCCCAGGAACCGGCGGACACTTCACCGTTGAGGCCGAACTTGTCCAGGGCGCGCTTGCGCACCACGTTGATGGTCCCCGACGGCTCGCCGGAGCCTGCGTACAGGCCGCTCGGGCCGCGCAGCACTTCGACGCGGTCGTACATCGCCAGGTCGAAGCTGGTGGCCATGTCGCCCTGGCCGGTGATCTGCGAAACGCCATCGACCTGCACCTGGTCCACCAGGAAGCCGCGCATGTACACGTCGTTCAGGCTGGAGCCGGTGTTGTAGGTCTTGATGGTGGCACCAGTGACCTGGCGCATCGCGTCCTGCAGGTTGTTCATGTTCTGGTCATCCATGCGCTGGCGGGTGACCACGGTCACCGACTGCGGGATGTCCTTCAAACGCTCGGTGCCCTTGCCGATGGTCACGGCTTGGGCTGCGTAGGAGTGAGTGCCTTCGGAAGTGGCGGTCAGCGCCTTGCCGTCGATCTGGACGTTCCCCAACTCCAGAGCTTCGCCGCTCGAGGGCCCCTGCAGGGTGACCTGCGAGCCGTCGACGCTGTAGCGCACATCGGTGCCCTGCAGCATCAGGCGCAGGGCCTGCTGTGGCTCGTAGCGGCCGTTGACCGCGGTGGAGCGCTTGCCGCCGACGGTGTCGGGGCTGAACAGAATCTGCAGGTTGGTCTGCTGGCCGAGGGCCTGCAACGCCGAGCCCAGCGACTGGGCCGGGATGTTCAGCTGGATCTCCTGGGCCTGGACGATGGCTGCGCATGGCAGCAGGAGGGCCAGGGCCAGAGGTGACAGTGCGTGTTTGACAGACATCGTGCTTCCTTCGAAGGAACTTGTAGTTTTGGGTAATGAGAGTTGTTCGTATTCAAGAAGAAGACGCATGGCCTTCTGGAAACCGGAAAACATTTTTTTCACAAACGCGAAAAAAAACGCGCCTGGGGCTCAGGCGCGTTCGGTGAGGGGGTGCAGTTGGCCGCCGCGAACTTCCACCAGCTGGTCGGCAAGGTCGAAGTAGCGGTCGTCGTGGGAGATCACGATCACCGTCCTGCCCTGGCGTTTGAGGTCCGGCAGCAGCTCGGTGTAGAACACCTTGCGGAAGGCCGGATCCTGGTCGGCGGCCCACTCGTCGAACACCAGCACCGGGCGCTCGTCGAGCCAGGCGTGCAGCAGCGCCAGGCGCTTGCGCTGGCCGGTGGACAGGTCGGTGGTGGTGAAGGCGCCGTCGCGGATGGTCACCTTGTGCGCAAGCTCCAGGCGTTCCAGGTAGGCCTGGGTGTGCTCGGGCAATACGCCCTTGCGTTCGAGCAGCTCCTGGAACAGGAAGAAGTCGGCGAACACCGTGGTGAACAGCTGGCGGTAGTCGTCGCGCTGGGCGGCGCCGACCGCCTGGCCGTTGAGCAGCACCTCGCCGCCGTCGGGCTCGTACAGGCCCAGCAGCAGCTTGATCAAGGTGGTCTTGCCACTGCCGTTGTGGCCGACGATGAACAGCAGCTCACCCGGCTGCACCTTGAGGTTCAGCGGGCCCATGCGAAACGGCGCCAGGCCGTCGACGCTGGGGAAGGTGTAGCTGACTTCGCGCAGTTCCAGGCTGTGCAGCGCCTGGCGTTCGCCGGCCTCGCGGTCGGGCAGCAGGTGCGGCTCGGGGGTGGAGAAGGCGGCGTTCATCTCGGCGATGCGCTTGAGCGCCACGGCGTTGCGGCTGATCAGCGGCAGCAGGCCGAGTACCGACTCCATCGGCCCCTTCATGAACAGCAAGGTCATGACGAAGCCGCTGAGCACGCTGCTCTGCACCGGTACGCCCCAGGTCTGCAGGCCCAGGCAGATGCCGATGACCATGAAGAACAGCAGCGAGCCGAAGGTGCTGGCACTGAGGAAGATGTTCACCGAGCGGATCTGCAGCTTGGCGATGCGCTCGACGGTGGGGATCACCTGCTCGCGGTACAGGGTGCGTCGGCGCTGGCGGTGCATGCGCAGCTCCTTGGCACCCTCGGCCATGCCGCGGTAGAACTTCTGCAGCTGGTCCTCTTCCTCGCGCGCGGCCTCGAAGCCGCCCATGCCCTTGGCCCGTGCCACGTACTGGGCGATACAGCCCAGCACCACGGCGCTGGCGGTGATCAGGAACATCGGCCCGTCGAGCATGGCCAGGTAGCCCAGGCAGCCGAGGGTCACGGTCAGCGACACGATCAACTGCGGCAGGCCGAAGGTGAAGTCGCTGACGGTGTCGATGTCGTGGGTCAGCACCGGGATCAGGCGGTGGCTGCGGTAGCGTTCGAGCTGTTCGATCGGCGCGCACAGCACCTTGCCGCCCAGCGCCACGCGCAAGCGCGCGATCACGTGCTGGCCGACGTAGTTGGTGCCGATGTTGGCGGCGATGGCGCAGCCCAACGCCAGCGCACACAGCCCGGCAAAGCCGAGCATGACGGCGCTGCCGATGGCCTCGCCGCTGTGCATCAGGGTGTTGATCCGCGCCAGCAGGGCGGTCACGCTCAGGCCGCCGACGATCCCCAGGACGATCGAAACCCCCAGGGTCGGCAGCAGCGGGCGCAGGATCGCCAGCAGTTCACGGGTGGTTGCCTTAGTGGAGCTCATCAGCCGTCCTCAGGAAAGCGCCGCGACGGCGTCGCGCAGCCCGGCACGCTGGCTGGCCAGGGTCTGGTACAGCGACTGGCCGATCTCGCTGGCGCGCATCGGCAGCACCGACAGCAGGGTGTCGGACAGGCCGTGGGAGCTTTCGCAGAAGCCTTGCAGGTACACCGCCGCTTGCAGGTCGTCGCTGGCCAGGGCGCGGTAGTCGCGGTCGACCACGAAGTCCTTCAGGTGCTGTTGCAGCGGCGCCAGCAGGTCGCGGTGCGAGCGGCGCTCGTAGCCGGTGGCGAGGATCACCGCGTCGTAGCGGTGGGTCTGCATCTGGTGGGTGGCCAGGTCCTGCAGGGTCAGCTCGATGCCTTGCGCGGTGGCAGTGGCGGCCTCCACCTGGCGGCGGCAGAGCACGGCGTGGCGGTACTGGTGGGCGACCTTCTGGCGGTAGAGGATGCCGTAGATGCGCTCGAGCAGGTCGACGTCCACCACCGAGTAGTTGGTGTTGTGGTACTCGTCGATCAGCTTCTTGCGCTCGGGCAGGGTCTGGTTGAACACCAGGTCGGTGTACTGCGGGGCGAAGATCTCGTTGACGAACGGGCTGTCGTCGGCCGGTTTCAAGGCCGAGGCGCGCACGATCATGTCGACCTTCACCGACGGGTAGCTGTCGTTGAGGTCGATGAATGCCTCGGCGGCACTCTGGCCGGAGCCGACGATGGCGATGCGCATCGGCTTGCCTTCGGCGCAGGGCAGGGCGGCCAGGCTTTGCAGGTAGCTGGAGTGGTGGAATACCCGTGGGTCGTCCTTGAACGCGGCGAAGGTCGCCGGCACTTTCGGCGTGCCGCCGGTACCGACCACTACCGAACGGGCCAGGCGGCGCAGTTCATGGCCGTTGTCGTCGCGGGAGATCACCGCCAGGTGCGCGATGCGCCCGCCTTCGAGCACCGGCTCGATGCGCAGCACCTGCTCGCCGTAGGCGGCCTGGGTGGCGAAGTGCTCGGCGGCCCAGCGCAGGTAGTCGTTGTACTCCAGGCGGCAGGGGTAGAAGGTGCCCAGGTTGATGAAGTCGACCAGGCGCTGCTTCTGGTGCAGGTAGTTGACGAAGCTGTAGGGGCTGGTGGGGTTGCGCAGCGACACCAGGTCCTTGAGGAAGGAGATCTGCAACTCGCTCTGGGTGGCCAGGGTGTTGCCGTGCCAGCGGTAGTCGCGCTGCTTGTCGATGAACAGCGCATCGAGGGCGTAGCCGTTGGTTTCGGCGAGTTCTTCCAGGGCGATGGCCAGGGCCAGGTTGGACGGGCCGAAGCCTACGCCGATCAGGTCGTGGAGGGTGTCAGGGGTGCGGGTCTGGCTCATGGGGCGGTTCCTCGGGTTCGTCGGAGGTGGGGCGCCCCATGGGGCGCCCGGTCCTGCACAAGTACACCGATAGAACGAGCCGTCAGCCGTGCAATTTAGAACGATTCTCAGCGTGCAGTTCACGCACTACGCGAAAGCCGATCCAGTCGCCACGGTCTTCGGGGTAGGTCTGGTTGCGGTTGGCCGAACGGGAGAACACCGGCGCCTCGCCCCAGTCGTTGCCGCGCAGTTGCACCAGCTCGCAGTTGGCCGCTTTCCAGGCGCTGCCATCGCTGGGGGCGCCGACGTAGCTGTCGTGGTAGCAGTCGGCGGTCCACTCGTAGACGTTGCCGTGCATGTCGTAGACGCCGAAGGCGTTGGCCGGGTAGCTGCCCACCGGGGCGGTGTAGCTGTAGCCGTCGCGCGGCCCATACACGTTGGCGTGCTGGGTGATCTGGTAGTCCTCGCCCGGGTCCATGGGGAAGGGGAACGGCCCTGTGCTGCCAGCGCGGGCGGCGTACTCGCGCTCGGCCTCGCTGATCATGCGGTAGGTGTGGCCGGTCTTCTTCGACAGCCACGCGACATAGTTCTCGACATCCTTGAAGCTCATGCACACGGCCGGTTGGCGCGGGCCCATCTTGTAGCGCGGGATGCTGTTCTTGCATTCGCGCCCGGGGCGGTCGTCGCCGTCGGCGATGACCGTACCGGTCTCCTTGAGGTAGGCCTGCCACTCACCGGCGGTGATGTGGAAGCGGCTGATGGCGAAGGTGTCGCTGAAGGTCACCAGGTGCATCGGGCCTTCGTCGTCCTGGCGGCCGACTTCATCGGGCGGGCTGCCCATCTGGAAGCTGCCGGCGGGCAGCACGACCATCTCGGGGCAATCCTTGCAGTCCTTGAACACCTCGCCGGGCTTGTGTTCGTGCGCGGCCTGCGCCGGGCCTGCGAGCAGGCAGCCGAGCAGGCCGAGCAGCGATAACGGGCGTAGCAGGTTCACTGGCATGGGGCAGTTCCTTCCTTTGGCTTTCAGAGCTTGCGGGTGAGCAGGGCGAGGGTGCGGTCGATCTCCTGCTCGTTGTTCAACAGGCCCGGGGCGGTGCGGATCACCGGGCCGACATCGCGGTACACGGCGTCGACCATCACCTTGTTTTCGATCAGGTAGTTGGCGTACGGGTCCTGGTCTTCCTGGGCCTTGACCCGGAAGAAGGTGAAGCCGGCGGAGTATTCGTTGCCGCGCGGGGTCACCAATTGCAGTTGCTTGTTCTCCCGCACGCGTTCCTTGAAGTAGTCGTTGAGCTGGTGGATGCGCGCCTGCACGTCGGCCTTGCCCAGTTGCAGGTGCAGCTCGAAGGCCTTGCCCACCGACCAGCGGTGCTCGAAGCCGTGGTAGCCGCCGGGGGTCATGATGGTGGCGAAGTCCTCGTCCTCGGAGAAGGTGGCGAAGGTCGGCACCAGGTGCTCTTGGAGCTTTTCGCTGGCGGCGCAGATCAGGCCGGTGCCACGCGGGCCGAAGATCCACTTGTGGGTGCCGGCGATGAAGTAGTCGCAGTTGAAATCGGCGAAGCGTGCGTTCTCCACGCCAAAACCGTGCACGCCGTCGACCACGTAGATGATCCGGTCCTTCTCGTCGCGGTTGCGGTTGTGCTTGCGCACCAGTTCGCCGATCTGCCCCACCGGCAGCTTGACGCCGCTGCCCGAGTGCACCCAGGTCATGGCCAGCACGCGGGTGTTGGGCTGGATGGCCTTGTCGAGGGTTTCCAGCACGCGCGCGGTGCTGATGTCCCACGGCTCGTCGAACAGGCGGATCTTGCGCACCTGGGTGCCCTGGCGACGCTGGCGCAAATCGAAGCTGGTGTTGGCCGAGTAGTGTTCGTGCTCGGTGGTGAGGATCTCCTGGTGCGGCGCCACTTGCAGCCCCGCGTAGATCATGCCCAGGCCCTCGGTGGTGCTGCCGGTCAGGGCGATCTGGCGTGGCTTGACCTCCAGGTAGCGCGCGGCCCAGTCGCGCACTTCGGCTTCACGCTTCCACACCGCCTGGCTGTGCCAGTCCATCCACTGCGCGGGGTTGCGGTCGAGCTCTGCACGGAAGCGGTCGATGCTCTCCTGCACCGGGCGCGGGTGGGTGGTGACCAGGAAGTTGGACAAGTGGATCACCTCCGGCGCCTGGGGGAACAGGCTGCGCAGCTGGCGCCATTTGTCCTTGCCGGTGAGGGCGACGGGGGCCTGGGTGTTGGCCAGGGCGTGGGGCAGCATCGGCAGGGTGGCGGCCAGCAGGCCGGCCTGCTTGAGGAAGTTGCGGCGATTGCTCATGAACGTAGTGGGCCTTGATCAACGGTTGGCGACGGGGAGGGCGGCTTTTTGCACCTGTGCCCAGGCGCGCAGGAAGTTGCCGCCCCAGAGCTTCGCGATATCCGTTTCGCTGTAGCCTCGGGTGAGCAGTTCGGCGGTGACGTTGCGGATCTCGCCGACGTTGCTCCAGCCGTCCAGGCCGCCGCCGTCGTTGAAGTCCGAGCTGATGCCGACATGGTCGATGCCGACTTTCTTCACCGTGTAGTCGATGGCATCGACATATTGCTTGAGGGTGGCCTTGGGCTCCTCTTCGAGGATGCCGTACAGCGAGCTTGCGTATTCGCCGAAGCGCGCCTCGGGCCAGATGGCGATCACCGCGTCGCCCGGCATCAGGGCGTTGGCCAGCCCTTGCAGCGGTTGCAGGTCGAAGCGCGCGCGCAGGGCGTCGAGCTTGTCCAGCACCGGCTTGCCGAGCGGCTTCAAGTACTGGCCAAAACCAACCACCTGGATCACCCCGCCGCTGTCCTTGATCAGCTGCATCTCCTTGTCGGAGAGATTGCGCGGGATGTCCACCAGCGCCCGTGGCGCCGAATGCGAGGCGACCATGGGCGCGCGCGACAGGCGGGCGACGTCTTCCAGGGCCAGGGTGGACATCTGCGACACGTCGATGATCACGCCCAGGTCGTTGAGGCGCTTGACCGCCTGCTCGCCCAGCGGCGACAGCCCGCCCAGGGCGTCGGCGCTGTCGTTGAAGAACGGCAGCGGGCGCGAGGAATCAGCCCAGTCGTTGTTGCCGGTGTAGCTGAAGCCGAACATGCGCATGCCGCGCGCGGCCCACAGGTCCAGTTGCGACAGGTCGTGGCCCAGCGGGTAGGCGTTGAGCATGCTGATGAAGATGGCGAACTTGCCTTCGCCGTTCAGGCGCCGGAAGTCGTCGGGGGTGTAGGCGATACCCACCTGGTTGGGGAAGTCGCGGACCATGCCGCTGATGATCTTGTAGCGCACTTCCTGTTCGTTGCGCGCGGCATCGACGAAGCCGGGGGTAGGGCGGTGCGGGGCGTTGGCACCGTTCCAGATTTCCGGCCAGCCGAAGATGGTCAGCGCCGCGCCCGACAGGCGCCCGCGGTTGGCCTTGACCAGGTCGAACTGGCCCGGGCCGTCCTTGTCCAGCTCGTTGCCGGCACTGCCCAGGTCCAGCGGCACGGTGATGTGGCTGTCGAACGACAGCATGTGCTCGTGCAGCGCGTCGGCCTGCTGGACGATCTTGCGTGGGTAGCCGGCCTCCTGCTGCCAGTAGAAGTAGCCGGCGGCACTCCCCAGGGCGACCGCCAGGGCCAGGGGCAGGCCGATGTACAGGGCTTTGCGGGAACGGGTCTTGGTCATTGCCATCTCGTTGCAGGGCTGATCGGATCGACCCACCGGCGGCGCACGTGCGCCCGGGCGGGGCTCGGGTATCAGGTGGACGAATGGCGAGGGGGCAAATTTATCGTTGAACGGTGGTTCAAGTTCTGCACGAGATGGCCGATAGCCAGGTTATCGAATGGACCCACCCAAGGCAGGTAAAGGACATGGTAGGTATCAGCAATCTGAACATCGGCGCGCTCACCAGCGCGAATACCAAGGCCAGCGAGCAGGGCGAAGCCAAGGCGACCCTGGGCGTCGACATGAGCGGCGTGCGTGACACGGGCAAGACCCAGGACGCCAAGAAGGCCGAGGGCGGTGGCAGTGGCGAGCCGGCGCACATCCAGCAGATGCGCGAGATGATCAAAGAGCTGCAGAAGCAGTTGGCCGAGGCGCAGAAGCGACTGGCGCAGATCGCTGCGCAGAAGACCGACGAAGCCACCAAGCTGGCGGCGATCACCGCCCAGCAGGCCAATATCGCCACCCTCAGCGGGCAGATCCAGGCGGCCACCGCAGAGCTGCTCGAAGCCCTGACCAAGACCGGCGGCAGCAGCGCCGGCGGCATGGTCAGCACCCAGGCCTGATCGGTCTGCGCGCACTATCGCGGGGCAAGCCCGCTCCCACAACCTCACTGTGGGAGCGGGCTTGCCCCGCGATACGTCATGTATCCCCCAGCACCTTGCCCAGCATCTGGCACACCTGCTCGGCCGAATAAGGCTTGGCCAGGAATGCGAACCCCTGGTGCCCGCCCTCGGCGATGGCTTCGCTGTACCCCGAGGTGAGGATCACCGGCAGCGCCGGATGGCTGTCGCGCAGGCCACGGGCCAGGGCGAGGCCGCCGATGCCCGGCATCACTACGTCAGAGAACACCGCATCGAACGGCTCTTGCGCCGTGGCGATCTGCCCCAGCGCCTCCTCGGCACTGGTTGCCCAGCTGATCTGGTAGCCGTGGTCGCGCAGGATCTGCGCGGTGAAGCCGCCAACGTCCGGGTTGTCTTCCACCACCAGGATGCGCCGCCTTGCGCCGTGCGGGGCCAGCGGCGTGCCCGGGCCGATGGCCTGCACCTCGGTCATGGGCACTTGTGGCAGGTACAGGGTGAAGGTGGTGCCTTGGCCCTCGACGCTGTGCACCTGCACATCGCCGCCGGACTGCCGTGCGAAACCGAACACCTGGGACAGCCCCAGGCCGGTGCCATGGCCGGCAGCCTTGGTGGTGAAGAACGGGTCGAAGATGCGCTCGAGCAGGTGCGGGGCGATGCCGACCCCATTGTCGATCACCGAGATCGCAGCGAACGGTCCCGCTTGTGCGGCCTGGCCACGCAGCAGGGGTAGCGCTTTGTCCGCCTCCAGGCGCAGGCACAGCGTGCCTTCGCCGGCCATGGCATCGCGGGCGTTGATCATCAGGTTGATTACCGCGGTTTCCAGTTGGCCCAGGTCGGCGTGCACGTGGCAGGGCTGCTTGGGAAGTTCGATCTGGATATGGATGCGTGCGCCGGTGGCGGTGTCGAGCATGTCGGCCATGGCCTCGAGCCGGGGACCTGCGTCGAACACCTGCGGGCTGAGGGCCTGGCGGCGAGCGAAGGCGAGCAACTGGCCGGTCAGCTTGGCGCCGCGGTCGACGGTGTCGGCAACGGTCTTGAAGTAGCGGCTGCGGCGGGTTTCATCGAGGTCCGGGCGCTGCAGGAAGTGGATCGACGAACGGATGATGGTCAGCAGGTTGTTGAAGTCATGGGCCACGCCGCCGGTGAGCTGGCCGATGGCTTCGAGCTTCTGGGTCTGGCGCAGCACCGCCTCGGTGTGCAGCAACTGCGTGGTGCGCTCTTCGACCCGTTGTTCGAGGGTGGTGTTGAGCGCTTCGAGGGCGGCCATCGCCTGGTTGACCTCGGCATGGGCCTGGAAGCGCTGGATATGCGCCCAGCAGCGCTCGGTGACCTCGCCGATCAGGGCTTGCTCGTAGTGGGTCCAGTTGCGTGGCTGCCGGTCGTGGATGGCCATCAGCGCGGTGAGGTGGCCGTCCTTGATCAGTGGCATGCAGATGGTCGCGGTGATGCCGATGGCCTGGAACGTCGCCGACTCGAGCGGCGCCAGCTGCGTGAGGTTGTCGTTGATCACCAGGGGCAGGCCGGCGCGCAGGCGATTGACCGCCAGCTGGCCGAAGTCGGCCAGGCGGTACTGGCCGATCAGTCGCGGCGAGCCGGGGGCGACCCAGTCGCCGCAGATGGTGAAGCCGTCTTCGTCCGGGTCCATGACGGCGTACGCGCAACTGGACAGTTGCAGGTGCTCGCCCAGCAGCTGGGTGGTGGTGGCCATGATCCGTTCGGGGTCGGTGGCGTTGGCGGCGGCGCGGCCGAGGCTGTCGAGGAAGTTGAGTCGCTGGTTGGCGACCACGCTGGCGGTGGTTTCGGTGACCGTGTCGAGCATGCCGACGACGCGGCCGTCATGGTCGCGAATGGGGCTGTAGCAGAAGGTGAAATAGGCGCGTTCGGGGCTGCCGTGGCGTTCGATCAGCAGTGGGAAGTCTTCGATGTACACCGCTTCGCCGTCCAGGGCGCGCTGGGCCATGTGGCGGATTTCGCTCCAGGCTTCCTGCCAGACGTCGCTGAACGGCCGACCCAGGGCGGTGGGTTTGTCGCCGAGGATATGGGTGAAGGCGTCGTTGTGCAGGGTGATCAGCGAATTGCCCCACAGCACGGCTTGTGGGAAGCGCGAGGCCAGGCACAGGGCGACGGAGGTCTTGAGTACGTCGGGCCAGGTGTCCAGTGGGCCGAGCGGGGTCGATACCCAGTCGTGATCGCGGATGCTATCGGCCATGAGGCCTCCGCCGTCTAGCCATTTCGCCATGGGTCGTGCCGGTCCTTTTGCGGGGAGATATCAGGGTGCACTGAGATGGGGGCGTTGGCGAGGGTTTTTTCACGGTCGTGGTGGGGTGGGGTATGAATAATCACTTGTCACTTATTTGTCTGCTTACAAGTTTATTTAATTGCTTAATTGCTTAATTGCTTAATTGCTTAATTGCTTAATTGCTTAATTGCTTGGATTGGTTTTTATAACTCCCAGCATATCCATTTGCTTTGGTGACGCTTATTCACCTTTCCGCCCTTACGGCGGGTCACTTTTTGAAGCATCAAAAAGTAACCAAAAAATGCTCGCTCCATTCATACGGCCCCTGCGCTGCGCTCCGGGGTTCCCTCACTCCGGTCTTGCTCCCGGGAGTACGCACCGAAGGGCCATCCATGGCCCATCGGTGCTCGACGGGCATCCATGCCCGTCGCCTCCCTCCGCAAGCCCTCCGATCGGCCTCCTGAAGTCGCGAAGTTAGGGGCGGCGCCTATATTGGCGCAGCTGTCGCTAGTTGATTGTTTTGTTGGACTTCAAATTGCAATCGCTGGAAAGTCGCAGCGGCGAACCGCAGCTCCCACAGGTACTGCGCTGAACTCGAAACTTACGCGGTCACTGTGGGAGCCGGCTTGCCGGCGATGAGGCCATTACAAACAATACATCAATAACAATTGAACACTCATTGCTCTTGCTCTTGCTCTTGCTCTTGCTCTTGCTCTTGCTCTTGCTCTTGCTCTTGCTCTTGCTCTTGCTCTTGCTCTTGCTCTTGCTCTTGCTCTTGCTTCTAAGCGCGCAATAGTCCAGTCACCGCCAAACGCGACTTCAGGAGGCCGAGCGTAGGACTTGCGGAGCGGGGCGATGGGCATGGATGCCCATCGAGCACCGATGGGCCATGGATGGCCCTTCGGTGCGTCCACGCGGGAGCAAGGCCGGAGTGAGGGAACCCCGAAGCGAAGCGTAGGGGCCGGATGATGGGAGCAGGCGGTTTTGCTTACTTTTTCCAAGAAAAAAGTAAGCCGCCGTAAGGGCGGAAAGGTGAATAGGCGTCTCCATCGCCAACGGATATTCACGCAATACCAACACCCAAATAGTCTAAATTGCGGAACTCGGAACTCGGAACTCGGAACTCGGAACTCGGAACTCGGAACTCGGAACTTCACCCCCCCTCCCGCACCATCTCCAGAAACGTAGCCACCACCCGCCGCGTCCGCTGCTCGCTCAGGCACACCAGCGTCTCGGTCAAATGCCGCTGGCAATCGGTAATCGGTAACGCAC